>NZ_FOKP01000073.1 GCF_900112185.1 Allobosea sp. CRIB-10
TTGGCGGCCTTGCGGGCTGGTGCAGGCGCGGCCTTGCTCTGGGCGAAGGCGGCCTCGGCGAGCTGGCGCAGGCGCTCCGGCTCGGAGTCGCGACCGCTACCGCGGTCGGCCGGGCCGGCCATGTGCGGCGCGGCAGCGACGGGACGTGCCGGGGCCCGCGAAGCAAGACGAGCGGCAGGGCGCGCCCCGGCTCCGGAAGACGCCGCTCCAGCGGCCATCGTAACGCCGGCCCCATTGCCGGTGCGGAAGCTCGCCACCAGCGTGTTGAGCTCGCCGATCCGCCCGGTCAGCGCCCCGGCCGAGGCGGCGCTCTGCTCGGCCAGCGCCGCGTTGGCCTGGGTCATCTCGTCGAGATGGGCGACCGCCTGGCTCATCTCGTCGATGCCATGGGCCTGCTCGGCCGAGGCCGCCGAGATCTCCTGGATCGTGCCGGTGACCTTCTGCGAGGCCGCCAGGATCGTCTCCAGCGACTCGCCGGCCCGGCGCACCAGCTTCACCCCGGCCTCGACCTCGCTGTTCGACGAGGAGATCAGGCCCGAAATATCCTTGGCCGCCTCGCTGGAGCGCTGCGCCAGCGTGCGCACTTCCGAGGCGACGACGGCGAAGCCCTTGCCGGCATCGCCGGCGCGGGCCGCCTCGACGGCGGCATTCAGCGCGAGCAGGTTGGTCTGGAAGGCGATGTCGTCGATCACCCGGATGATGTCGGAGATCTTGCGCGAGGCCTCCTCGATCCGGGCCATGGCGCTGACCGCCTCGCCGGCGATGGCGCCGCCTGCCTGGGCCGCCTTCATCGCCTCCTCGGCAACCGCAGCCGCCTGGCGCGCGCCCTGGGCCGAGGCCTTGACCGAAGCTGCGAGTTCCTCGGTGGTGGCCGCGGTCTCCTCGAGCGAGGAAGCCTGCTCCTCGGTCCGCTTCGACAGATCGTCGGCGCCCATGTTGATCTCGCGCGCCGCGATGCCGACATCGCAGGCCGTCACCTGGATCGTCGAGACGGTTGCCGAGAGGCG
>NZ_FOKP01000072.1 GCF_900112185.1 Allobosea sp. CRIB-10
ATTGCTCGTCATTCAACCAAAACAAGCGGCTCATGGAACTTACCTCTCCCATGACCTGCTTGAATCACAAACTGGCCGTTGAGTTTAGACCCTAGTCTGAGCTAGCCCGCGCTCGCCGCTAACCCTCGGCATTTGGGCAGGTTCTGCCAAGACAGACGAAAGTCTCGGAATTTGAGACTGGGTGGCTGGGGCGCCAGGATTCGAACCTGGGAATGGCGGTACCAAAAACCGCTGCCTTACCGCTTGGCGACGCCCCAATCTCCGCTGCCTTCTAGAGCGCGACGCCGCAGCGCGCAACACCGGATCGGTTCGGCCGACGCCGCCGTCACCCGGACGGGACGGCTCTCGCGGAAAAGATTGCACAACCCTTATCCTTGGCTGTTGCGCTGCGGCGGCCGGCTGGCTATAAGCCGGCCACCAGTTGATCGGAGTGTGGCTCAGCCTGGTAGAGCACCTCGTTCGGGACGAGGGGGTCGCAGGTTCAAATCCTGCCACTCCGACCACTGGATTTCCTTGACATCATTGATTTTATTCGGCTTTCAGCCGCAGGCCGCCCCGCAAGATACGAATGGGCAGTACACAATGGCGTTCGCGCTGCGCATGGCTACGCTGACCAGAGACCCGAAGACCGGGAACTGGAAAGCCCGGGAAGGGATCCCGGAGGATTGCCGGGCAGAGTTCGGCAAACGCGAGGACAAGCCGATCTGGCCTGCCCATCTCTCCGAGGCCAAAGCCCGAAAGAGCTACGGAAAAATGGCTGGCGTCCATCGAAGGGCGCATTGTCGTCGTCTGCGAGTGGAGTTGCCGCGGTTTTGTGGACACCCTTGAAGTCATTTTCTGGAGTGTATGCCGCGTTTTCGCAGTGCCTATCCGCCGGAGTTCCGGCGACAGATGGTGGAGTTTGTCCGATCCGGACGAACGCCTGAAGAGCTTGCCCGGGAGTTCGAGCCGACCGCGCAGTCGATCGCCAGCTGGGTTCGTCAGGCCGAGCGCGACGCCGGCAGTCGTAGTGACGGTGCGACGACTGCGGAGCGCGAAGAGCTGATCCGCCTCCGCCGTGAGAACCAGCGCCTGCGCCAGGAGCGCGATATCCTGTCAAA
>NZ_FOKP01000070.1 GCF_900112185.1 Allobosea sp. CRIB-10
CCTTGTAACTCTCATTTTGCCTCATCTGCTATACCAGCGGTTGCGGTGGCAGGTGGAAGACCGACAGCCCTGAGGGACACCAAGCCCGTGGGTGAGCTTGGGTCTTCGCCTGCCGATCCATCGACCCCGAACAGTCGCTTGGGCCGCTCGAAGCGAAGCCCGCTTGCGCAAGGATGGGACAGGATGGACGCCATCGTCATCGTTGGGATCGATGTGTCGAAGGATCGTCTGGACGTGGCCGTCCGGCCGGGAAGAGAGGCCTTCTTCGTCAGGCGCGACGGGGACGGGATCGCGGCTCTGATCGAGCGGCTCGGCCCCCTGGGCCCGGCCGCCATCGCGGTCGAGGCGACGGGCGGGTTCGAGACGGTCGTCGCGGCGGGGCTGGCCGGGGCGGGACTGCCTGTCGTCGTGGTCAACCCGGCGCAGGTGCGCGCCTTTGCCAATGCGTTGGGCAAGCGCGCCAAGACCGACCCGATCGATGCGGGCGTGATCGCCCATTTCGTCGAGGCGACGAAGCCTGCGATCCGGCCTTTGCCGGACGAGGAGACGCAGTTGCTGGCCGATCTGGTCGCGCGCCGACGCCAGATCGTGGCGATGATCGGGGCCGAACGCCAGCGCCAGAAGCGCGCGCCGGCCCGTATCGCCAGGAGCATCGTGCGGCTGGTCAAGGCGCTGGAGAAGGAGCTTGCCAGCCTCGACCACGATATCGACGACGCCGTGCGCGGCTCGCCAGCCTGGCGCGACAAGGAGGACCTGCTCGCCTCCGTGCCCGGCATCGGCAAGACAATCGCCCGCACCCTCATCGCCGAGCTGCCCGAACTCGGCTCGCTCGACCGCCGCCAGGTCGCGGCGCTGGTGGGCCTCGCGCCCTGGACCCGCCAGTCCGGGCAATGGCGCGGCAAGAGCTTCATCGGAGGCGGAAGGGCCGCCGTCCGCACCGCCCTCTTCATGGGCGCCTTGGTCGCCGCCCGCCACAATCCGACGCTCAAGGCCTTCCGCGACAAGCTCGTCGCAGCCGGAAAACCAAAACTCGTCGCCATCATCGCGACAGCCCGAAAGCTCGTCACAATCCTCAACGCCGTCATCCGGGACAGACAACCATGGCGCGAACAAACCGCTTGACCAACAAGACAGTCGCTCACCCC
>NZ_FOKP01000068.1 GCF_900112185.1 Allobosea sp. CRIB-10
CGCTCCATGATCGAGGCGGCGCGGTTGTAGCCGATCTGCAGGCGGCGCTGGATATAAGAAGTCGAGGCCTTCTTGTCGCGCAGCACGACCGCGACTGCCTGCTCATAGGGGTCCTCGCTCTCCGACTGGCCCATGCCGGTCTTGTCGAAGACCGCCCCGTCCTCGTCCTCGCCCGCTCCGCCGGCCTCCTCCTCGGCGGTGACCGCGTCGAGATAGTCCGGCCGCCCTTGCGTCTTCAGATGCGCCACCACCTTCTCGACCTCGGCGTCCGAGACGAACGGGCCGTGCACGCGGGTGATCCGCCCGCCCCCGGCCATGTAGAGCATGTCGCCCTGGCCGAGCAGCTGCTCGGCGCCCATCTCGCCCAGAATGGTGCGGCTGTCGATCTTGCTGGTGACCTGGAAGGAGATCCGCGTCGGGAAGTTCGCCTTGATCGTGCCGGTGATGACGTCGACCGAAGGCCGCTGGGTGGCAAGCACGACATGGATGCCGGCGGCGCGCGCCATCTGGGCCAGGCGCTGGATCGTGCCCTCGATCTCCTTGCCGGCGACCATCATCAGATCGGCCATCTCGTCGACGATCACGACGATATAGGGCAGAGGCGACAGGTCCATCGCCTCCTCCTCGTAGATCGCCTCGCCCGAATGCTTGTCGAAGCCGGTCTGGACCGTGCGGGTGATGACCTCGCCGGCCGCGGCCGCCTCCGCCACCCGCAGATTGAAGCCGTCGATGTTGCGCACACCGAGCTTCGACATCTTCTTGTAGCGTTCCTCCATCTCGCGCACCGCCCATTTCAGCGCGACCACCGCCTTCTTCGGGTCGGTGACGACGGGGGTGAGCAGATGCGGGATGCCGTCATAGACGGAAAGCTCGAGCATCTTGGGATCGACCATGATCAGCCGGCACTCCTCCGGCTTCAGCCGGTAGAGGATCGACAGGATCATGGTGTTGATCGCGACCGACTTGCCCGAGCCGGTGGTGCCGGCGACGAGCAGATGCGGCATGCGGGCGAGGTCGGCGATCACCGGCTCGCCGCCGATGGTCTTGCCGAGGCACAGCGCCAGCTTGTGCTTGGTGCCCTCGAAATCCTGGGAGGCCAGGAGCTCGCGCAGGAAGACGGTCTCGCGCTTGGCGTTGGGCAGCTCGATGCCGATCGCGTTCTTGCCCTGCACCACCGCCACACGCGCCGACACCGCGCTCATCGAGCGGGCGATGTCGTCGGCGAGCGAAATCAC
>NZ_FOKP01000067.1 GCF_900112185.1 Allobosea sp. CRIB-10
GCGGCGAGGTTGAAGGTGCAGACGCGCTCGGTGATGTCGCCGCGGACCGTGTCCTGGACGACATCGGCGGTCTCGACCGTGGCGTAGCCGGCGCCGACGAGGATCTTGGTCGTCAGCGCATGCTGTCCGGTGTCGAAATTGCGGATGCGATGACGCGTCGTGATCTTGCTGGTCGGGGCGGCCAGGGTCGCCACCTCCGAATAGTGGTTGAGTGCCGTCGCCGGCCGCGAGAAGCGGCAGCGCGAGCCCGCGAGCTTCAGCCCCGGCATGGCGTCGGCCGTGCCGGTCATCACGACGCGCAGCGGCAGCAGGTTCGGCAGGCCGGCAAGGATCGACGCTGCGCTTTCGCTCAGGGCCTTCCACACGCCGCCGATCTGGACCTGATATTCCAGCACCGTCGAATCGGGGACGATCGCGTCGGCCAGGATGTCGATGGAAGCGATGCCGCCGGCGAGCGACATGCCGCCGAGATCGACCTCGACGCGGTTGCGCCGGAAGGTGGCGTAATACAGGTCGAACATCAGATGGCGGGTCGGATCGCTCTGCAGCACGCCGCCGTTGAGCCCGTAGAACATCGTGCCCGTCGTCGGCGACGTGCCGGTCTCGACGACCTGATGGTAATAGTCGGCGCCGGTCATCACGACATAGGCGTAGCTCCTGCCGCCCTGCAGGAATGTCGGCGGGATCGCCACCTTGTTCATGCCGAAGCCACCCTCGGGCGTGAAGAAGGTCGCCGGCTGGCTGACCAAAGCGATCATCCGGGTGATGTCGGGCACGCCGTTGACGCATTCGCACAGGCCCGCCCAGAGCAGCCCGTCAGCGGGCTTGCGCGAGATCCGCACGCCGATGGCGGTGCACCAGGCGTCGCGCGGCTGGACGAAAGACTCCAGGAAGGCATAGCCGGTGATCGGCTGGTCGCTGTTGAGGCGGCTCCAATAGGGCGTCGAGAGCGAATCCTGCCAGAATTGGGAGAGCCGATAGATCTTGTGGCCATCGGGATCGACGCGGCCGGTCTCGTAAACCTGGAAGGTCTCGCCCGCCTTCTGGAAGACGCCGAGCGCGCCGGCAGCGGAATAAGAGACCGATCCTCCGGTGAAGAAGGCCGAGCCGGCCGATTGCTCGAATTCGGCGCCGTACCGCACCCGCGAGCGCGTCATGGTCAGCAGCGTCGTGGTGCGAAGCTCGTAGGCATACTGCGCCAGGCTCATCTCGCCGACGCCGCCCTTCACGATGCGCGAGCCGATCTCGTCATAGGCCGGCAGCAAGATCCCGGTGCC
>NZ_FOKP01000064.1 GCF_900112185.1 Allobosea sp. CRIB-10
ACGCGGCGGGGCTTGATCGCGCCGGCGGCGGTGAAATTCTTGACCGGGCCGAATTCGTTGCGGTTCACGCCGCGCCTCCCTGGATATGCGCGACCGCATCGGCCGCGCTGATGGTGATGCCCTTCGCCGCCTGCTCGTCCATGTAGGCGCGGGCACGGGCGCCGAGCTTCACGGGATCGGCGGCGTCGCCGTCCTCGACGGTGCCGGCGGATTTCTCGCCGGCCTTCAGCAGCACCGGCATCGCGTCGATCGCGGTCTTCGTCGTGTCGAAGGAGGCCTTTGCCAGCGACAGGAAATGGTCGCGCGCCGCCGGGGCGACCTTGCCGCCCTTGACCGCGTCGTCGATCAGCGCCTCGCATTTCGCGAGCTGCGCGGCATCCTTGCCGGCCTGGATCTCGGCCTGCGCGGCCGACAGCGCCGCGACCGTGGCGTCATGCTGCGCCTTCGCCACGAACCTCTCCGGGTCCGGCGTCTTCAGCGCGGCAATCGCGGTCGAGGCCTCGGCGGCCGTCGCGGTTTCGGCCAGGCCGAGCAGGCCCAGCAGATCCTTCAGATCCATGGAATGGTCCTCGTTGGAAGCGGATGCGATGGCCGGCATCGACAGTGCCGGCGAGGTCACGAGGGCGGCGCCTTTCATCAAGCGGGCCGTGACGCCGTCCTCCTCGCGCCAGAAGGTGGGCGAGATGTAGCGATAGGAGCGGGATGAAAGTGCCTCGACGGCGACGGGCAGCCAATCGACGCGGCCAAACAACCCTTCGGGGCGGGCCTGCAGCTCGACGATCCAGCCGCGGGCGGGCTTGGTGCCGCTGAACATCGCCATCTCGGTTTCGTGGTCGAAGTCGAGAGGCAGATCGATGCCGCCGGCCTGATGGGCGGCGACGAGCTTTTCCGGGTCGAACCTGAACAGGCGGCCGTCACGGGCGGTGACCTGGCCGCGCGGCGTCAGCTGGATCCATTCGGGCGGGGTGCGCGAGCCGTCCCGAGCCGTCGCCATTTCGACGGCGAATACGATGCCGCCGGCGGAAAGGCCGGCGGGGAGCGTATCGCAAAGGGCGGTGCGGGTGTCCATGCCGGCCACCATGCGGCGGCGGCGGAGCGCGAAAGAGGGTGACGCGTGTCACCTGTCGCGAGCGACTTCAAACGCCGTTCAACATGCGCTATATTCTGGTCGCGGTCGAGCCATGGATACCCGGCCCTGTGCCGAGGAGGGGTGCCGACCTCCCGACCGCTACCTCTCCTCTTCGAGAATTTTGCGCAAGGCCCTGTCGCGGCCGCGATAGACGCTGTTGACGAAGATCTCGCCCTCGCCGCTGACCTTGAGGATGACGCGCCAGGCGATGTCGTCGATGCGCTTCCAGACACCGATCTTCCCGCCCTTCATGTCGACTGCGTCGGGTCCGTCGAGAATATCCTGAAGCCGCGGCCAGAAGCCGGCGGAGACCTCCGGGTGCTGTGCCTGGATTTTGGCAGCGTCGGCGACGGACAGCGTCGCAACCCGGCTCGGCGTGCCGAGGCGGCTGGCGAGCTGCGGCGAGACCACGGCCGCCGGCCAGCGCAGACGGCCGGCGCCGGCCTGCTCGGGATCGAGCCGGCGTTGATAATCGAAGCGCGCGCCGTTCTCGGCCACGTAGGTAAACACGGGATCCGCGCGCAGCCGCGTCACCGCCTCGCGCCGGGCCTCGCTGCCCATGGCGTCGAGCCGGTCGACCAGGCGGCGGCCGGCCATCTGCTCGCGGACCCTGCCCGGGTTGTTGTCCCAGCCGGGATCGATGCCGGCCGGCACCAGCCGGCTCTCGCCGGTCGTGCCGTTCGTCCAGGGTCGCAGGTTGAGCGGCGGGCGGGTGAGCTGCGCGCCCTCGCGCGGCACGGCCCGGGAACGGACGCGGCATTTGCAGCGCCAGCCATTGGGCGGATAATGCGTCGACCACCAGCTGTCGCTGGCCAGCAAGGTCGTGCCAACCCAGGACAGATGCAGCGGGCGCTTTCGCTCCGAGGTGCTGGTCAGGTATTCGAGGTAAGGCAGCACGTCGGCGACGCGCTGGATCCGCGCCCAGTCGCCGGCGGCCTCGGCCGAGCGGATATTGGCGTCGTAGATCAGATCGAGCCGGCGCAGCGAGCCGAGCTGCACCTTGGCGATCTCGCCGGTACGCGGGTCGATGACGCGCTTCTCGCCCCACCAGCCCTTCGCCTTCAGAACGGGGACGAGCTGGTCGCGGAAATCGGCGAAGGGGATGCGGTCGACCACGGCCTTGCGCGTGGCGGCGCGGATATCGTCAAGCACGTCGAAGCCGGCCGTCCGCGCCACCGTGAAGGCGAGCGCATGTTCGCGTGGCGCGATGTCGTCCCAGCGGAACGAGGGCCGCGACGGCCGCCGGTCGAAATAGTCGACGACCTGTTTCGGGGCGGTGGCGAAGAGGTCTTCGACCGCCATCTAGGCCGAGCCCCACAGGAGGCTCAGGACGGCCGCGCCGCGCCGAGGGCGGCAACGCCCCGGAGATTCTTTTGAAACCGGATTTGAAGCACCTGTGGCCGTCCGGCGGCAGGTCTGGCGATCAGTCGAGCCCGGCATCGCCGCGCCCTCGGCCGATCATGTTCAAGCTGGCGATCTGCTCGGCCAGCGCGCCGACCGGAAGATCGGCGGCCAGTCGCTCCAGCGCCTGCTGGAATTCCTC
>NZ_FOKP01000063.1 GCF_900112185.1 Allobosea sp. CRIB-10
GCCGTCGCGAGCCTCGACCATCCGCCGGTGAACGCATTGGCGGCGGCGTTGCGTTCCGACCTGTTGCAGGCGCTGACGCGGGCGATGGCCGACGGCGAGGTGGTTGCGCTGGTGATCGCCGCCAAGGGCCGCGCCTTCATCGCCGGCGCCGACATCAGCGAGTTCGGCAAGCCGCCGGTGCCGCCGATCCTGCCCGATCTGCTGGCCGCGATCGAGAATGCGCCGAAGCCAGTGGTCGCGGCGATCGAGGGCGTGGCGCTGGGCGGCGGGCTCGAGGTCGGCCTCGCCTGCCATGGCCGCGTCGCCAGCCCGGCTGCCAGGCTCGGCCTGCCGGAGATCAAGCTCGGCCTGATTCCGGGCGCCGGCGGCACGCAGCGCCTGCCGCGCCTGATCGGTGCTACCGCCGCCTTCCCGCTGATGCTGTCGGGCGAGCCGATCCCGGCGCAGAAGGCGCTGGCGCTCGGGCTGGTCGACAGGTTGGTCGAGGCCGATGCCGTCGGCGCCGCGGTCGCGCTGGCGCAGGAGCTGGCAGGCAAGGGCGCGCCGGTGAAGACGAGCGCGCGGACCGACAGGCTGACGGCCGCCGAGCGCGAGGTCTTCGAGGCGCTGGCCAAGGATGCGCTGGCGAAATCCGGCGAGATGCCGAATGTCGCGGCGCTGGTCGAAGCGGTGCGCGCGGCGCTGACGCTGCCGCTGGCGGACGGGCTCGCGACCGAGCGGGCGCTGTTCGTGAAGCTGCTCGGCGACGAGCGCTCCAAGGCGCTGCGCTATGTCTTCTTCGCCGAGCGCGAGGCGGCGAAGGTCCCCGGCATCGACGAGAGCGTGAAACCGCGCCCGATCGCGCGCGCCGCCGTGATCGGCGCCGGTACCATGGGCGGCGGCATCGCGATGTGCTTCGCCAATGCCGGCATCCCGGTGACGCTGATCGAGACCACGCAGGAGCAGATCGACAGGGGCCATGCCCGGGTGCGCGACATCTATGGCTTCTCGGTCAAGCGCGGCTCGATGACCGAGGCGGTGCGCGAGCAGCGCATGGCGCTGATCACGCCGGCGGTCGGACTGGCGGCCGCCGCCGAGGCCGACATCGTGATCGAGGCGGCCTTCGAGGAGATGGGCGTCAAGCGCGAGATTTTTGGCGCGCTCGACACGATCGCCAAGCCCGGCGCGATCCTCGCCAGCAACACCTCCTATCTCGACCTCGCCGCGATCGCCGCGGTGACGAGCCGGCCGGCCGAGGTGCTCGGCCTGCACTTCTTCAGCCCGGCCAATGTGATGAAGCTGCTGGAGATCGTCCGGCCCGCCGGCGTCGCCAACGATGTGGTCGCAACCGCGATCGGCCTCGGGCGCAAGCTCGGCAAGGTGCCGGTCGTGGTCGGCAACTGCTTCGGTTTCGTCGGCAACCGCATGCTGGAGGCGCGCACCCGCGCCGCCGAGCGCCTGCTCGTCGCCGGTGCGCTCCCGCATGAGGTCGATGCGGCGCTGACCGGCTTCGGCTTCAAGATGGGGCCCTTCGCCATGTCCGATCTCGCCGGCAACGACATCGGCTGGCGCAGCCGCAAGGCACGCGGCAAGAGCGCGGCAGTGGCCGATGCGATCTGCGAGCGCGGCTGGTTCGGCCAGAAGAGCGGGCGCGGCTATTACCGCTATCCGGAAGGCGCCCGCGCCGGCGAGCGCGATCCGGAGGTCGAGGCGCTGATCGCCGCGGTCTCGGCCAGCAAGGGCGCGACGCGGCGCAGCTTCACGGCCGAGGAAATCCTGGCGCGGCTGCTCGACCCGATGGTCAACGAGGGCGCACGCATCCTCGACGAGGGCATCGCCACGCGGGCCGGCGACATCGATACGGTCTGGCTCAACGGCTACAACTGGCCGGCCTGGCGCGGCGGGCCGATGCACTGGGCTGAAAGCGTCGGGCTCGGCACGATCGTCGAGCGGCTGGAGCAGCAGGCGGCCGAGAGCGGCGACGCCTCGCTCGAACCGGCGCCGCTGCTGCGCAAGCTCGCTGCCGAGGGCAAAGGCTTTTCCGCGACAACGGCCGCCTGAGAACGACCATTCCAACCAGCCACCCAAGTTCGAATGGCCGCTGCGGCCGCACTGCCTGACAGGATGTGAAACGCCATGACCGAAGCCGTCATCGTCTCGACTGCCCGCACGCCGATCGGCAAGGCCCATCGCGGCGCCTTCAACCAGGTCCGCGGCGCCGACATGGCCGCCCATGCGATCAGGCACGCCATGGCACGGGCGAGGCTCGAGCCGGAAGCGGTCGAGGAGGTTGTGCTGGGCTGCGGCTATCCGGAGGCCGCGACCGGCGGCAATGTCGCCCGCCATGGCGCGCTCGTCGCCGGCATACCCGTGCAGTCGGCCGGCGTCACCGTCAGCCGCTTTTGCGCCTCGGGGCTGGAGGCGATCGCGCATGCGGCGCGGCGGGTGATGCTGGACGGGGTGCCGGTCGCGATCGGCGGCGGGGTCGAATCGATCTCGCTGGTGGCGCCGGTGGTACGGCGCGACCTGACCGAGAACGACTGGCTGAAAGCCAACAAGCCGACGATCTACACCTCGATGATCGAGACCGCCGACATCGTCGCCGAGCGCTACGGCATCACGCGCGAGGCCCAGGACGCGTTCTCGGTCGAGAGCCAGCGCCGCACTGCCGCCGCCCAGCAGCGCCGCTTGTTCGACGACGAGATCGTGCCGATGAGCGCGGTGATGGCCGTCACCGACAAGGCGACCGGCGAGGTCCGGCAGGACGAGGTCACGCTCAGCAAGGATGAGGGCAACCGGCCCGAGACGACGCTGGAGGGCCTCGCCAAGCTGAAACCCGTGCGCGGCGAGGACAAGTTCGTCACCGCCGGCAATGCCAGCCAGCTCTCCGACGGCGCCTCGGCCAGCGTGGTGATGTCGGCCGAGGAGGCCAAGCGGCGCGGCCTTACGCCGCTCGGCATCTTCCGCGGCTTCGCCTCGGCCGGCTGCGAGCCCGACGAGATGGGCATCGGCCCGGTCTTCGCCGTGCCGCGCCTGCTGGAGCGCAACGGCCTCACCGTCGCCGACATCGATCTGTGGGAGCTGAACGAGGCCTTCGCCTCGCAGTCGCTCTATTGCCGCGACAGGCTCGGCATCGACCCCAACAAGGTCAACGTCAATGGCGGCGCGATCGCGATCGGCCATCCCTTCGGCATGAGCGGGGCGCGGCTCGTCGGCCATGCCTTGCTGGAAGGCCGCCGACGCAAGGCGCGCTATGCCGTCGTCAC
>NZ_FOKP01000071.1 GCF_900112185.1 Allobosea sp. CRIB-10
GGATTTCTCTGCGAAAGGGTTCTGGCTTTGAGGTTTGATTGCTGATTCAGTTGGCCTGATCGGAGCGGGATGATCGGCATGTCGGATCAGATGTCGTTGGCTGAGGCGTTTTTGGACCCTCGCCTGGGTACGAACGCGAAGCTTGCGAAGATCGATGGGCTGATCGCGTGGGGTCGGCTTGCGCCCTTGGCAGGCAAGCTGCGCGCGGCCGAGACGGGCCGGCCGCCTTACGCGCCGCTGGCGATGCTGAAGGCGCTCTATCTGCAGGCGCTCTACGACCTGTCGGACCCGGGTCTGGAGGAGGCGCTGCTGGACCGGCTGTCGTTTCGGCGCTTCTGCGGGTTTGCGCTCGATGGCGGCACACCCGACGAGACGACCTTGTGCCGCTTCCGGCTGGCGGCAGCGCAGGCAGGGGTGCTCGAGGCCTGCTTTGCCGAGATCGGCGCGCAACTCTCAGCCAAGGGCCTGATCCTGAAGAAGGGCACCTTGCTCGACGCCACGATCATTCAGGCGACGCATGCCGCCCCGTCACGCGAGGCTGGCTTGGGCAAGGGCCATCCGCGCGAACCCGGCGCCGATTGGGGCAAGAAGAACGGCAAGGCCCATTTCGGCTACAAGCTGCATGTCGGCGTCGACGAGGGCTCGGGCCTGATCCGCACGGCGGTCGTGACCTCGGCCCGGGTGCAGGATGTCGAGATGGCCCCAGTGCTCGTCACCGGCGACGAGGCGGCCGTCTATGCCGATCGCGGCTACGAGAGCAAGGCCCACCGCGCCGCCCTGAAGGCCGGGGGCGTCAAGGACCGCATCATGCATCGCCGGCACAAGCACATCGCCGCCCTGCCGCGCTGGCTGCAGCGCCGCAACGCCCTGATCGCGCGCCGCCGTGCTCCCGTCGAGGCCGTCTTCAGCGCCATGAAGCGCCTCTATGGCAAAGCCCGGACGCGATGCCACTCGCTCATCGCCAACACCGCAGACCTGATCGCCTTCGCAACCGTCTACAATCTCAGGCGCGCCACCATCATCGCCGGCGGTTGAACCGGGCCGACTGCGAGCCCTCCAAGCCAGCCGCTGAAGACCGCCCACCAAACCAGCACCCCAAACAATCGGCCTCAGCCGCGTTTCGCAGAGGAATC
>NZ_FOKP01000058.1 GCF_900112185.1 Allobosea sp. CRIB-10
CCTCGGCCGATCATGTTCAAGCTGGCGATCTGCTCGGCCAGCGCGCCGACCGGAAGATCGGCGGCCAGTCGCTCCAGCGCCTGCTGGAATTCCTCATAGGATGCCGACGCGGCGGCGGCTGCCTGGATGGCTTCGACGATCGGGCCCATGTCGGGCTGCCAGTCGTCGAGTGCCGCGGCGACCAGCCGGTCGATATCGTCCTGCTCGGGATCGTCGGCGGCCAGGCGCGCCGGGCCGCAGCTCGGACAGACGCGCGGATCGAGGCGCCAGGCCGAAGCCTTCTCGACCGGGACCTGCGGCGGCGGCTTCGGCGCGGGGCCTCCGGCTGCCGGCACCTTGAGCAGCTTGACCGGGCTGCCGCCCTCCCTGGTCGCTGGCTCCTTCAGGCCGATGACGTCGTAGACCTGCGACTGCTCGACCTCCAGGCCGCGATCGACGAGCTGGGCGACGGCGTTCGCCCAGACCTGCAGATCCTTGCGCTCCGGGATCGGAAAATGGACCTTGGGGTAGCGCTTCTGCGGGCCGAAATTCGCATCCACCGTCGTGCGGATCATCTGCTCCATCAAGGTGAGCGAGAGGTCGCGCGCGTCCGCCTTCTTGATATCGACGCGGACCCGGTCGAGCACCTCCTCGCCGGCCTTGGACGAGCCGGCGCCGTCTCCCGGCTTGCCGATGACCGCCTTCGAGACCTGCTCGTCGATGAAACGCACATTCGACTCGAAAGGCTTGTCGGAGAAACCCTTCGCCTCGACGAACTCGATCTCCATGCCCTGCGGGACGATCGCGGCTGCATCCCGGCCGAGATCGCGGACCGCCGCGAGCAGGACCTTGCGATCGTCGGCGGAGGAGCTCGGCCCGTATTTACCGAGCCGAAGCGGCATTCCGTAGATTTCCAGGAAGGTGGCCCAATCCTTCAAGCTGAAGCTCTTGAGCATGAAGCTCCAGGCGCCGACGCGCGCTAGCCCGTTGCGCGCGGGCAGCCCCATCTTCAGGAGCGGGACATGCACGAGATACTTCAGCGGTTCGAGCGCGACCCCGTCATCGACGCCCTGGACCCGCAGGCGCAGCTCCTTCCGGGTCGCCCGGTCCCATTGGAACAGGCGCGGATCGCGCCAGACGAAGCGCTTGGGGATCCAGGCGGAACCGACCTCCCAGACGACTTCGACGACGGAATAGCCTTTCGACAGGCCGTCGACGAGAAAGTCCGGCAGCGTCTGGAAGGCCGGCGTCTCGACGATCTCGTCGCGCAGGAAATCGGCGATCTCGACATCGCGCCGCGCCTCCGAGGCCGGATCGACCTGGACGTTGAGTGAGGTCACCGCGTTGCGCCGGGTCTCGATCACATAGCGGTAATGCGGCTCGCGCTCCTCGATCTCCTCGGCGAGGGTGAGAAAGTCATGCATCTCGCCGCGGCCGGACTCCCGCAGGGTGCGCGCCAGGCGCGCCGGGTGCAGGAAGGACGCGACGACGGCGTCGAAGGGATGCTCGATCCCCGTGACGCTCGGGACAGCGCGTTCCTCGGTCAGAACGCTACTCGAGACCGGGACGCCGAACTGGTCGAGAAGCTGGAACTTCGCCATCGTTACCTCACCACAGGCCGTCGCTGCGATCCGAGATCAGCTCGTCCGAAGCCTGGAAGGGAGGAGGCCCGGCGCCATGCGCGGCCCGGGCCGTGCCGGCGCTCTCATAGCCGTAGGCTTCGAAGGTCATCCGGGTCGCGGAATAGGCGAGCGCCAGGCCGACCGCGAAGTCGCCGTGGCGCTTCTCGCCGATCGCCGAGGTGGTGCGCAGCGACGGGATCTGCGCGACGCCGCGGATGATCTTGACCAGGCGCAGGTCGCCGACATGGTCGGCATCGGCCGGCAGGCTGATATTGTCCTGCTCGAAGGCGTCCTTCAGCGGCGGCATTTCGGTTCGGTACCATTCCGTCGAGAGCTTCACCTCGACGAAGGACCGACCGAATTTGAGCATGGCGCTTTCGGCCATCTGCGCGCCGAGGCCGGTCGCGTCGGTGCAGCCGCCGAGAAGGCGCGGCAGCCGCTTGAGCATGGCGTTGCGGATCTGCTCCTGGTGCACGAACGGCACGCGGTGGAGCTCGACGACGAAAGGCACGATGCGGCGCAGCGAGCGGCCGATCTGGATGGGGACCATGACCGAGGCGTCGCGATGGCGGGCGACGTCGTGCCCGAAGGCGCTCATCAGCGCCGGGTCGATGGTCTCGTCCATGACCGGCAGCAGCACATCGTCGATCCAGGCCTGGATCTCGGCGTCGCGGAACGCCTCCGGCCGGAACACGAACTCGGCCGGCAGCGACAGGCGCAGGACGCGCGACGACGTCCCGGGCGGCGGCTGCACCATCCGCGCCTCGATCAGCTGCGTGGTCAGCCAGGCACCCGAGCCCTGGCTCGGAATGCAGTAGAGCTCCTCATCGGCGCCGTCGCCGTATTTGCCGATCAGCTCCTCGCGCCAGTCGGCTTCTTTCTCCGCCGTCCACTCGCCGTGCTTGTGCCGATTGACCATGGCGATGCGCTCGAACAGGCCGTCGCGCAGCGCATCGTCGAGGTCGAAACGGACCAGGCCGTATTTGAGACGGCCGGCGCGGATGTCGTTGATCAGCCCGTTGAACGCGTTGTCGGTGCCGTTGTGGGTCGAGATGATCAGCACCTTGCCGCCCCAGATCAAGAAGGCCATGGCCGCCTTGATCAGTTCGGAGAGATTGTCGACGAAGGCGGCCTCGTCGAGGATGGCGAAGCCTTGGCGGCCGCGGAGCGAGCGCGGCCTCGATGACAGCGCCACGATCGAGAAGCCGGACGCGAAGTCGATCTTCAGCGCCTTGACGCCGTTTTCCGACCCGTCGTCGAAGATGGTCTCGCCGATCTCGCTGGCGACGTGCTCGAACATGCGCGCGAACTCGGCCGCCGCGTCGATGAACTCCTTCGCCATGTCATGGGAGGTGCCCATGTACAGCGTGTCCATGCCGCCGTCCTCGCGGGCGGATGCGGTGCGCAACACGGCATCGGCGGCGGCGCCCCAAGTCGCGCCGGTACGGCGGGATTTCTCGACGACGACGACATCGTATTGCTCGCAGGCGATCGCGATCGCGCGCTGGTAGCCGAGCAGAGGCGCAGATTTGCGCCAGTCGGCATCGGTCGCGCGGCCCTGCTCGGTGCGGATCGCGATCCACTGATCCCGGCTCGGACGCGCCTGCGCATCAGAGGCTTGACCGGCCAGCATCGCCCCGGCGGCCGCCACGGCGATCACGCCCTTGCGAATGACTTCGCCGGCGCGCTTGAGGATGTCGGCGTCAGCCATCAGACTGTCCGAAGAGCATCGAGCGGAAGGCTTGCTTGAGCTCGGGCGTCAGCGCCTTCTTTCCTGCGACCTTGACCACTGCTGCCTCGGCGGCTGCCTGAGCCTTGCTATGGAGCTTGTCGCGACGGGCCGACGACATGGCCTGGCCCTTCACCGTGTCGTGGAAAGCGCGAGCGAGTTCCATCGCCATCTTGGGCGTGCGTTCGGAGGCATCGGCCTGGGTGAGCTCGAAAACGAGCATCTTGATGAATTCGCCGAGGACGATGTTGTTGTCGTCGACCTTTTCCGGCGTGAACTGGTCGGCGATGCCAGTGAAGATGTGCCGGGCTTCGTCGAGGCGGATCTGCACGGCGCGCAGCTTCACCGCCTTGCGGTTGAAGGCGGAGGACGAGATCGGATCGACGCCTTTGGTCACCAGTCGGTCGTTGAGCTCGAAAAGGATGTCCGCCTGGGTGCGCTGGCGCTGGTTGAGCTCGCCGATCGCCCAGACGATATCGTCCTGGGCATCCTCCGGGACGAGGTCGAGCGAGGAGAGCCGGTTGCGGATGCCGGCCATGGTCACCCCCCGCGGCTCGGCCGCTTGACGCCTTCGATCACGACGCGACGCTGGACATGGTCGCTGCCCTTGGCGGTCAGGGCCGCGACCCGGACCGAGCCGGCATTGATCACTAGGACCGCGCCCATCTCCTGCAGCCAGTTGAGCTCGTCATGCACCCAGTCGCGCGACTTGGTGATGCCGAACTGCTCCAGCGTGACGCGCAGGAGCTCGCTGTTGAGCCGGCCGTCCGGCTGCTCGTCGAGCGCGCGCAGGATCGTCAGCCGCGCTTCCTGCCGAATGAGGAGATCCATGCTCATCGCCGATTCGCCTGCTCAAGGAGGAATTCCTGCAACCGCTCGGAGATCGCGGCGACCGGCTTGAGCTGCTCGCCCATGGCGCGCATCTCGCCCTTCAGCTCGGCCAAGGAGAGCTGGATAGTGTGTACCGAGCCGCGATCCGGCAGATGGCGGAATTCGTTTTCCAGAGCCGCGACACGGTCTTCGACCTTGTCGATCTTCTCGACCGACCGGACGAACTTCGCGTCGAGCGACGAGATGGCCCGCTCATGATCCGTGCGGGTCACGAACTTCGTGGCGATCGCGAGCACGGCGAGCTGGCTGATCAGCACCAAAGCGGAGCCATAGTTCTGCATGAAGGCGACGACGTCGGTCACGGCAAGGCTACTCCATCGATGGCCGCGACGGCGGCCGCACGGCGGGCCTCGCAGATCCTCAGGCCGGCGCGATCGCGGCCCCAGCTGGCCGTGACCTCGGCCGCGGTCAGGTCGCGGGCCGGCAGGCGCACGGGATCGGCGCAGGGCTGGCGCGACGCGGCGGGCAGCTCCGGCCGGAGAAACTCGACCTTCACGGTCGGCTTATCGGGCGCCGTCGAGCAGGCGGACGCGATCGCGCTCCAGCCCGCAACGGTCGCCACCAGCAAGGGCCGCATTGGCCGCCTCCATCGCATTCAATTCGGTTTGAAGCCGGCGGGCGTCGCCGGCCGCCCTGGCCTCGATCGCCGCGACCGCCTGCGCCTGCTCGGCCCTGGCGCGCTCGGCCAGGGCGTTCGCGGCGGCGATCTCTGCCCGCCAATGGGCGTCGCGCTCGGCCCGCGCGCTGGCCGCGGCCTGCGCCTGCAGCCGCTCGATCACGGCCACGCCGCGCCAGAAGCCGAGGCCGGCGAGCGCGAGCAGCGCCAGGGCGGCGCCGACGCCGGCGAGCGGCTTCGAATTGCGCAGGGCCCAGGCGGCCAGCATCAGAGCCCCTCGCGACAGAGGGCGCGCTCGGCCTGGCGCCGGCGGGTGAGGCCGGGGAAGACGATGCCGCCGGCCTTGTTCCACTTGAGGAGGGCATCGCAGGCGGCCGCGGGCTGGCCGGCATTGAGCAGGCGGGCGACACTCGATTTGCAATAGGCGCCGGTGCCGACATTGTAGGCGAAGGACACCATGGCGACCTGGCGCTTCTCAGGCATCGGCGCGGTCGTGCAGGCGAGCACGCCCCGCTCGAACTCCTGCAGCCCCTTGAGCAGCATGGCGTCGCATTCGGCCTTCGTGTGCCGATCGCCCAGCTTCACGCCGCGCGTCTCGCCATAGCAGACGGTCGCGACGCCGACGACGTCAGGATAGGCAGCGAGGCGCAGGCCCTCGAAGCCGCCGACGATCGAGACGGCGAGCGC
>NZ_FOKP01000057.1 GCF_900112185.1 Allobosea sp. CRIB-10
CCTCGGCCGATCATGTTCAAGCTGGCGATCTGCTCGGCCAGCGCGCCGACCGGAAGATCGGCGGCCAGTCGCTCCAGCGCCTGCTGGAATTCCTCGTAGGATGCCGACGCGGCGGCGGCCGCCTGGATGGCTTCGACGATCGGGCCCATGTCGGGCTGCCAGTCGCCGAGCGCCGCGGCGACCAGCCGGTCGATATCGTCCTGCTGCTCGGGATCGTCCGCGGCCAGGCGCGCCGGGCCACAGCTCGGACAGACGCGCGGATCGAGGCGCCAGGCCGAAGCCTTCTCGACCGGGACCTGCGGCGGCGGCTTCGGCGCGGGGCCTCCGGCGGCCGGCACCTTGAGCAGCTTGACCGGGGTTCCGCCCTCCCTGTTGGCCGGCTCCTTCAAACCTATGACGTCGTAGACCTGCGACTGCTCGACCTCCAGTCCGCGATCGACGAGCTGGGCGACGGCGTTCGACCAGACCTGCAGATCCTTGCGTTCCGGGATCGGAAAATGGACCTTCGGGTAGCGCTTCTGCGGACCGAAATTCGCATCCACCGTCGTGCGGATCATCTGCTCCATCAAGGTGAGCGAGAGGTCGCGCGCGTCCGACTTCTTGATGTCGACGCGGACCCGGTCGAGCACCTCCTCGCCAGCCTTCGACGAGCCGGCACCGTCTCCCGGCTTGCCGATGACCGCCTTCGAGACCTGCTCGTCGATAAACCGCACATTCGATTCGAAGGGCTTGTCGGAGAAACCCTTCGCCTCGACGAACTCGATCTCCATGCCCTGCGGCACGATCGCCGCCGCATCCCGGCCGAGATCGCGGACCGCCGCGAGCAGGACCTTGCGATCGTCGGCGGAGGAGCTCGGCCCGTATTTGCCGAGCCGAAGGGGCATTCCGTAAACTTCCAGGAAGGTGGCCCAATCCTTCATGCTGAAGCTCTTGAGCATGAAGCTCCAGGCGCCGACGCGCGCCAGTCCGTTTCGCGCCGGCAGCCCCATCTTCAGCAACGGGATGTGGATGAGGTATTTCAGCGGCTCGAGCGCCACCCCGTCGTCGACGCCCTGGACCCGCAGGCGCAGCTCCTTCCGGGTCGCCCGATCCCATTGGAAGAGGCGCGGATCCCGCCAGACGAAGCGCTTGGGAATCCAGGCGGAACCGACCTCCCAGACGACCTCGACGACGGAATAGCCTTTCGACAGGCCGTCGACGAGAAAGTCCGGCAGCGTCTGGAAGGCCGGCGTCTCGACGATCTCGTCGCGCAGGAAATCGGCGATCTCGACATCGCGCCGCGCCTCCGAGGCAGGATCGACCTGCACGTTGAGCGAGGTCACCGCGTTGCGGCGGGTCTCGATCACGTAGCGGTAATGCAGCTCGCGCTCCTCGATCTCCTCGGCCAGGGTCAGGAAGTCATGCATCTCACCGCGGCCGGATTCCCGCAGGATCCGCGCCAGGCGCGCCGGGTGCAGGAAGGAGGCGACGACGGCGTCGAAGGGATGGTCGATCCCCGTGACGCTCGGGACGGCGCGTTCCTCGGTCAGGACGCTGCTGGAGACCGGCACGCCGAACTGGTCGAGTAGCTGAAACTTCGCCATCGTTACCTCACCACAGGCCGTCGCTGCGATCCGAGATCAGCTCATCCGAGGCCTGGAAGGGCGAATGCCCGGCGCCATGTGCGGCCCGGGCCGTGCCGGCGCTCTCATAGCCATAGGCTTCGAAGGTCATCCGGGTCGCGGAATAGGCGAGAGCCAGGCCGACCGCGAAGTCGCCGTGGCGCTTCTCGCCGGTCGCCGAGGTGGTGCGCAGGGATGGGATCTGCGCGACGCCGCGGATGACCTTGACCAGGCGCAGGTCGCCGACATGGTCGGCATCGGCCGGCAAGCTGATATTGTCCTGCTCGAAGGCATCCTTCAGCGGCGGCATCTCGGTCCGATACCATTCCGTCGACAGCTTCACCTCGACGAAGGACCGACCGAATTTGAGCATGGCGCTTTCGGCCATCTGCGCGCCGAGGCCGGTCGCGTCGGTGCAGCCGCCGAGAAGGCGCGGCAGCCGCCTCAGCATGGCGTTGCGGATCTGCTCCTGGTGCACGAACGGCACGCGGTGGAGCTCGACCACGAAGGGCACGATGCGGCGCAGCGAGCGGCCGATCTGGATGGGAACCATGACCGAGGCGTCGCGATGGCGGGCGACGTCATGGCCGAAGGCGCTCATCAGCTCCGGGTCGATGGTCTCGTCCATGACCGGCAGCAGCACATCCTCGATCCAGGCCTGGATCTCGGCGTCGCGGAACGCCTCCGGACGGAACACGAACTCGGCCGGCAGCGACAGGCGCAGGACGCGCGACGTTCCGGGCGGCGGCTGCACCATCCGCGCCTCGATCAGCGGCGTGGTCAGCCAGGCGCCCGAGCCCTCGCTCGGAATGCAGTAGAGCTCCTCGTCGGCACCGTCGCCGTATTTGCCGATCAGATCCTCGCGCCAGTCGGCTTCCTTTTCCGCGGTCCACTCGCCGTGCTTGTGGGCGTTGACCAGGCAGATGCGCTCGAAGAGCCCATCGCGCAGCGCGTCGTCCAGGTCGAAGCGGACGAGGCCGTAGCGGCGCTTGCCGGTCCGGATGTCGGTGATCAGCTGGTTGAACGGGTTGTCGGTGCCGTTATGCGTCGAGATGATCAGCACCTTGCCGCCCCAGATGAGGAAGGCCATCGCCGCCTTGATCAGCTCGTCGAGATTGTCGACGAACGCGGCCTCGTCGAGGATGGCGAAGCCCTGGCGGCCGCGTAAGCTACGCGGCTTCGACGACAGCGCCACGATCGAGAAGCCCGAGGCGAAATCGATCTTCAGCGCCTTGACGCCGGCCTCCGAGCCGTCGTCGAAGATGGTCTCGCCGATCTCGCTGCAGACATGCTCGAAGAGCCGGGCCCAGTTGGCGGCGGCGTCGATGAACTCCTTCGCCATGTCATGGGACGTGCCCATATAGAGCGTGTCCATGCCGCCATCGCCGCTCGCGCTCGCCGAGCGCAACACGGCATCGGCGGCGGCGCCCCAGGTCGCGCCGGTGCGACGGCTCTTCTCGACGACGACGACGTCGTATTGCTCGCAGGCGATCGCGATCGCGCGCTGATAGCCGAGCAGCGGCGCGGTCTCGCGCCAGTCGGCAGCGGTGGCGCGGCCCTGCTCGGTCCGGATGGCGATCCATTGGTCGCGGCTCGGACGGTCCGCGACGTCGGCGGTCGCCGCGGTGATGGCCATCGCGGCGCCGACCGCGGCGGCGACGCCCTTCCGGATCGCCTTGCCGGCCGCTTTCAGAATATCGGCATCAGCCATTGGACTGGCCGAACAGCATGGCCTTGAAGGCCTCCTTCAGCTCCGGCGTCAGTGCCTTCGGCCCGCCCGCCTTCACCACGGCCGCCTCGGCCTGCTGGAGCGCCTCGGCCCGCGCCTTCTCGGCCGCGCGCTTCTCGATCGCGACCGTGCGCGCGACATCGTCCTTCGAGGCCTTGCCGAGATGGTCGAGCGCCTTGGCCATCAGCATGACCTGCATCGGCTCCAGCGTGACCGGCTCGCCGTCCTCGCCGGCCGTGGACAGCATGTCGAAGACGGCCTGGTGCATGAGCTCGATGTTGAGCCTGGTCGCCTTGTCCGGCTCGGCATCGCCCAGGCGGCGGACGATGACGTCGGCGACCGCGCGGCTCTTGCGCAGCCGTTCCGCGATCGCCTCGGCCTTCTGGAGATGGCGGTGCAGCGCCGAGCGCGACGGCAGCGCCTCGACGTCGAGCTCGCGCAGCTTGGCGATGATCTCGTCGAGCGTGCGGCCCTGGTCGCGCAGGCGGCCGATCCAGTCGCGGACCTCCGGATCGAGACGGTCGATCGAGCTCGGGCGCTTCGCCATCTTGCGCCCTCAGAACTTCGGCGAGGGCTGGTCGACCATCGGATGCGGGCGGCCGTTGGCGACATCGCGGCCGAGCTTGGTCAGCGTCGCGAAGACGAGGGTCTTGCCGTTGTGCAATTCCTCCTCGCGCAGGACGAGGCCGTGCTGCTCCAGCAGGACGATGTCGGCGGCGATCGTGTCGTCATAGACCGCGTGCCGGATGCGGCGCACCGCCTTGGTCAGCATCGAGGCCGAGAGCGAATAGCCGGACCCCGGCACTTCGGAGAGCAGGCGCAGGATGACGAGGCGGCGATCCTTGGCCAGATCTTCGGCAAGCGAGCTCATGGGCTCTTCTCCAGCATGTGCTTCAGGATCAGGCCGAGCGTGTGGTCGATCTTCGTCACCGTCTTCTCGACGCCGCGCACAGTCTCGACCGAGGTGGCCACCTCCTTCTCGACACGGCCGATCCGGTCGCCGAGCGCCTGGACCTCCTGACGATCCGGGAGCTGGCGCAGATCCGACTCGATCTTGCCGACGCGCTGCTCGATGGCGCGCTCATTCACCGCGACGTGGTCGCGCAGATCCTTGATCGACGCCTGCAGGGTCTGCGTCTGGGCGTCGTGCTGCTCCTTGGTCGGGAACTGGCTGCGCAGGAAGAACATGCCGATCCCGACCAGGACGGTGAGCGGCACCGAGACGATCCACCAGATGTCCTTTGCAGCGGCGATGATCGAGGACCAGTCCAGGTTCGTCACGGCGTTGCTCCATCCACTGCGGCGACGGCGGCCGCACGGCGGGCCTCGCAGATCCTCAGGCCGGCGCGATCGCGGCCCCAGCCGGTCGTGACTTCGGCGGCAGTCAGGTCGCGGGCCGGCAGGCGCACGGGATCGGCGCAGGGCTGGCGCGCCGCGGCGGGCAGCGCCGGCCGGAGAAACTCGACCTTCATGGTCGGCTTATCGGGCGCCGTCGAGCAGGCGGACGCGATCGCGCTCCAGCCCGCAACGGTCGCCACCAGCAAGGGCCGCATTGGCCGCCTCCATCTCTTTCAAGTCGGTTTGAAGCCGGGCGGCGTCGCCCGCCGCCCTGGCCTCGATCGCCGCGACCGCCTGCGCCTGCTCGGCCCTGGCGCGCTCGGCCTGGGCGTTCGCGGCGGCGATCTCGGCCCGCCAATGGGCGTCGCGCTCGGCGCGCGCGCCGGCCGCGGCCTGCGCCTGCAGCCGCTCGATCGCGGCCAGGCCGCGCCAGAAGCCGAGGCCCGCGAGCGCGAGCAGCAGGCCAGTCAGCAGGCCGAGGACGACGAAGCGGTCGAGACCAGTGCGGGCGGCGAGCCAGGCCAGCATCTAAAGCCCCTCGCGGCAGAGCGCGCGCTCGGCCTGGCGCCGGCGGGTGAGGCCTGGGAAGACGATGCCGCCGGCCTTGTTCCATTTGAGGAGGGCATCGCAGGCCGCCGCAGGCTGGCCGGCATTGAGCAGGCGGGCCACGCTGGACTTGCAGTAGGCGCCGGTGCCGACATTGTACGCGAAGGAGACGATGGCGACCTGCCGGCGCTCTGGCATCGGCACTTTGGTGCAGGCGAGCACGCCCAGCTCGAATTCCTGCAGCCCCTTGAGCAGCATGGCGTCGCATTCGGCCTTCGTGTGCCGATCGCCCAGTCTGACGCCGCGGGTCTCGCCATAGCAGACGGTCGCGACGCCGACGACGTCAGGATAGGCAGCGAGGCGCAGGCCCTCGAAGCCGCCGACGATCGAAACGGCGAGCGC
>NZ_FOKP01000055.1 GCF_900112185.1 Allobosea sp. CRIB-10
GCCCGAAAGCTCGTCACAATCCTCAACGCCGTCATCCGGGACAGACAACCATGGCGCGAACAAACCGCTTGACCAACAAGACAGTCGCTCACCCCTCCCCATCCGGGAGAGGGGATCCCGCGGGTATCCTGTTCGTCTTTGCCGCTGGGCTCCTGCGCCCTGCCGGTCAGGAAGATTGCCGCGACCCTCAGAAACTCACCTGACCTGTCAGCAGCGAAACGCCTTCTTAACCTAACCGGCTCTTTAATGCGGACCGTAGAGTTGCGTCGTTCGCGAGTGCAGAGTCCATGCGTAAGCAAGTCGAGCTGGCCGTCCCGAAATCCGTGGTTCGCGTCGTGTCGGTCTGCGCCCTCGCGGCCGGCCTGGGCGCCTGCTCCTCGGAGGCGATGCGCTTCACCGAGGCGCCCTTCAGCAATCCCTTCCAGACCGCGCAGGCTCCTAGCCCCCAGCGCGATCCGGCGACAACCGGCTCGATCGGCCGCAATGCGCCACGCCAGTCCTATGAGACGGCGTCCGTCTCCGGCAATCCGGGCGTGCGCAGCCAGCCGCTGCCGCCACCGACCGCTTCGGTCGCCTCTCGTCCCGCGCCAATGACCGCTCCGGCGCCAAGCGCACCCGGCTCGGCCGCCGGCTGGAGCGCCCAGGGTGGCACGCCGATCGTCGTCGCCCATGGCGAGACGCTCGAAGTGATCTCGGGCCGCTATGGGGTGCCGCGCTCGGCGCTGATGCAGGCCAACGGGCTCTCGGGCGAGGTCACGCCCGGCTCGCGCATCGTCGTCCCTGTCTATAATGGCGGCGGCTCCCAAGTTGCCGCGCGCCAGCCCACGCCGAACGACAATCGCTTCGAGCAGCCCCGCCTCGCGCCGCCGCCGGTGTCGCGTCCGGTCGCCGCTGCCCCAGCGCCGGCCCCGAAGGCGGCCGCAGTCGATGCCAGGGCCCAGGCTGCCCAGGCCAAGGCCCAGGCCGCCGCCGAGGCCAAGGAGAAGGCCGCCGCCGACGCCAAGCGCATGGGCGAGGCCCGTGCTCGCTTCGCCGCCGAGGCCAAGGCCAAGGCGGCCGCCAAGGCCGCGGGCGAGACCAAGACCGCGGCGCTGCCGGCGCCGGCTCCTGCCGCGCAGCCGGTCAAGCCGAAGTCTGCCGCGCCGGTCGTCGCCAGCGCGCCGGCCGATAAGGTCACGCCCCAGCCGAAGGCTGTTGCGCCCGCTCCGGAGCCGAAGCTGGCCGAGCCGCAGACCACCGCCAGCCTGCCCAAGGCCGAGGAGCCGGCTTCGTCCGGCGCCGATTTCCGCTGGCCGGCCCGCGGCCGCGTCATCGCCGGCTATGCCGGCAGGGGCGGCAATGAGGGCATCAACATCGCCGTGCCGGAAGGCACGCCGGTCAAAGCCGCCGAGGGTGGCGTCGTCGCCTATGCCGGCAGCGAGCTCAAGGGCTACGGCAATCTGGTGCTGATCCGCCACCCGAACGGCTATGTCTCGGCCTATGCCCATAATGGCGAGCTCAGCGTCAAGCGCGGCGAGCAGGTCAAGCGCGGCCAGGTCGTCGCCAAGTCGGGCCAGTCCGGCAACGTCAACTCGCCGCAGCTGCACTTCGAGCTGCGCAAGGGTTCGACCCCGGTCGACCCGATGCCCTATCTCAGCAGCAGCAACTGATCCGAACCAGACGCAATTCCGGACGCGAGACCGCTTCGCACTTTCGCTGGAATGGCTTTTACACTTCGGCCGGTATTCGCGAGACCCCGCCGGTCGATACGAGGCGGGGCGGTCCCAGGAAAGGCCGCCCCGTTTTGCTTTTTTCACCTTCTCCCCTCGGGGGGAGAAGGTGTCTGCGACGCAGACGGATGAGGGCGGAGCGACCGGGTGAGAACGGGACAGGTTGACCTGTCGTTCCCTCATCCGTCAGCGCTTCGCGCTGCCACCTTCTCCTCCGAGGGGAGAAGGAAGAGTCATCCCTCCAGCTTCGTCTCCAGCCGCCCGGCCAGGTCCTGGATGTATTGCCAGGCGGTACGGCCCGAACGCGAGCCGCGCGTCGTCGCCCATTCCAGGGCCTCGCGACGCAACTGCTCCGGCTCGATCGTCAGGCCGAAATGGCCGACATAGCCGTCGATCATCGCAAGATATTCGTCCTGGCTGCACTTGTGGAAGCCGAGCCAGAGGCCGAACCGGTCCGAGAGCGAGACCTTCTCCTCGACAGCCTCGCCCGGATTGATCGAGGTGGAGCGCTCGTTCTCGACCATCTCGCGCGCCAGCAAATGCCGGCGATTCGAGGTCGCGTAGAACACGACGTTCTCGGGCCGGCCCTCGACGCCGCCGTCGAGCGCCGCCTTCAGCGACTTGTACGAGGTGTCCTGCCCGTCGAAGGAGAGATCGTCGCAGAAGACGATGGCCGGGTGCGGATCGGCCTTGAGCAGACCCATGAGCACCGGCAGGCTCTCGATGTCCTCGCGGTGGATCTCGATCAGCTTGAGCGGGAGGGCGCCGGCAGGCAGCCGCTGGTTGGTGTCGGCATGCACCGCCTTGACCAGCGACGATTTGCCCATGCCGCGCGCGCCCCAGAGCAGGACGTTGTTGGCCGGCAGGCCGCGGGCGAAACGGTCGGTGTTCTCGGCCAGCGTGTCGCGCACCCGGTCGACGCCGCGCAGCAGCGACAGCGCGACGCGGTTGACCTTGGCGACCGGCGCAAGTTCATGGCCCGCGGCATGCCAGACGAAGGCGTCGGCGGCTGTGAGATCGGGCTTGCGCCTGGCCAGTGGGGCGAGGCGCTCGAGCGCGTCGGCGATGCGCAGCAGGGTGGCGAGCGTCGGGTCGAGGGCAGTATCGGTCATCGCTGGTAGTCCGCTGATATGGTGTACCGAACGGTACGGTACGCTCATAACTCTCCACGCCCCTGAAAGGCAAGGCCATTGCGCGCAGGGCAGCGAGCGCTTAGCTGGGGGATGCGGTCGAAAGACCCGCCGCTTTCGATTGATTTCACGACATCGCTGGCTATAGTCCGCGCGATTTTGCAACCCCCGCGCCGGCCGGCCGTCAATCGGCGGCGACGTGAAGGAGCCTTCCCGTGATCACCCCCGCTTTTGCCCAGGGCCTTGGAGGCGGCGGCACCAACGACGTACTGATGTCGCTGGTTCCGTTCGTCCTGATCTTCATCATCATGTGGTTCCTGATCATCAGGCCGCAGCAGAAGCGGGTGAAGTCGCATCAGGAAATGATCAAGAACGTGCGCCGCGGCGACACGATCATCACCTCGGGCGGCATCATCGCCAAGGTCTCGAAGGTGGTCGACGATACCGAGATCGAGGCCGAGATCGCCGATGGCGTGCGCGTGCGCATCCTCAAGGGCATGGTGTCGGACGTGCGCGCCAAGGGCGAGCCGGTCAAGAGCTGAAGGCCGTGAGGCGCGGGGCCTGAAAGGCGCCCGCGCCCGCCAACAAGGCTGTTCATACAGATGCTTCGTCTCCAGGCCCGCAAGGTCATTCTCGTTCTGCTCGTGCTGGTCTTCGGCTGCGGGCTCGCCGTGCCGAACCTGTTCTCGCCCGAGACCCGCAAGGCGATCGAGCAGGGCGCTCCGGCCTGGATTCCGCGCTTCCTGCTGCCGATCCATGCGATGACGCTCGGCCTCGATCTGCAGGGCGGCTCGCACGTCCTGCTCGAGATCGACCGTGCCGACCTGATCCGCAGCCAGGTCACGCAATTGCGCGACGATGTCCGCCGCATCCTGCGCGAGGAGCGCGTCGGCCTGCAGGGCGGCATCGGCCTGACCCCGCGCGGCGTGCAACTGCGCGTGCCCGAGGCGGCCGACCGCGCCAAGCTGATGCCGAAGCTGCGCGAGCTCGCCCAGCCGATCGGCACCCTCGGCGCCTTTGGGCCCTCGGGCAACCAGTCGATCGAGGTCACCGAGAACCCCGACGGGCTGATCCAGCTCAACGTCACCGAAGCCGGCGCGAATGAACGAATCCGCCGCGCCGTCGAACAGGCGATGGAAGTGCTGCGCCGCCGCGTCGATGCGCTCGGGACCACCGAGCCGAACATCCAGCGCCAGGGCCTCGACCGCATCCTGGTCCAGGTGCCGGGCCTGCAGGACCCGCAGCGCCTGAAGCAGATCCTCGGCGAGACCGCCAAGCTGCAGTTCCGCATGGTCGCGGATGCCAATGCCGGCGATGTCGACATGCTGCCCTCGCAGGACCAGGGCGGCCAGCCGATCCCGATCAGCCGGCAGGTCATCGTCGAGGGCGAGGATCTGATCGACGCCCAGCCGGCCTTCGACCAGCGTACCAGCCAGCCGATCGTCAATTTCCGCTTTAACATCCGCGGCGCCCAGCGCTTCGGCCAGGCGACGACGGAGAATCTTGGCCGCCAGCTCGCCATCGTGCTCGACAACAAGGTGATCTCGGCTCCGGTCATCCAGTCGCCGATCACCGGCGGCTCCGGCCAGATCTCCGGCAACTTCACGGTCGAGGCGGTCAACAACCTCGCCATCCTGCTGCGCGCCGGCGCGCTGCCGGCCAAGATGACGATCGTCGAGGAGCGCACCGTCGGCCCCGGCCTCGGCCAGGATTCAATCCAGGCCGGCAAGACGGCCACCGTGATCGCGACCGTGCTGGTCATCCTCTACATGATCGGCAATTACGGCCTCTTCGGCATCATCGCCAGCATCGCACTGCTCGTGCACGTCTGCCTGATCCTCGGGCTGATGTCGCTCCTCGGCGCCACCATGACCCTGCCCGGTATCGCCGGCATCGTGCTCACCATCGGCACGGCGGTCGATTCGAACGTTCTGATCTATGAGCGCATGCGCGAGGAATCGCATCTCGGCAGATCGTTGGTCTCGGCCTTGGAGGCGGGCTTCACGCGCGCCTTCGCCACGATCATCGACTCCAACGTCACCATGCTGATCGCCGCAGTCGCGCTGTTTGCGCTCGGCTCCGGCCCGGTTCGCGGCTTTGCCGTCGTCTTCATCCTGGGCATCCTGACCACGGTCATCACCGCGGTGACGCTGACGCGCATGCTGATCGCGCTCTGGTATCGCTGGGCGCGGCCGAAGGCCCTTCCGTTCTGATCCCGCAGGCCAGGAGATAACAGACCATGCGCCTGCTTCGCATCGTTCCCGACAACACCAAGTTCCGCATCGTCCACTGGCGGCGGCTCGCCTATCCGTTCTCGGCCGCCTATTCGGTGCTGGTGCTGGTGCTGTTCCTGACGGTCGGCCTCAATTTCGGCATCGATTTCCGCGGCGGCACGCTGATGGAGATGCAGGCCAAGAGCGGCAAGCCCGACATCGCCCAGGTCCGCCAGACCGCCAACAGCTTCGGTTTCGGCGAGGTCGAGGTCCAGGAATTCGGCAGTGCCGGCGACCTCTCCATGCGCTTCGCGCTGCAGCCCGGCGGCGAGATCGCCCAGCAGGCGGTGGTGACCAAGGCGCGCGAGGCTTTCTCGGCGAATTACGAGTTCCGCCGCGTCGAGACCGTCGGTCCGCGCGTCTCGGGCGAGCTGGTCCAGGCCGGCACGCTCGGCGTCGTCCTCGCGATCATCGGCGTACTGGTCTATCTCTGGTTCCGCTTCGAGATGCAGCTCGCCATCGGCGCGATCGTCGGCACCATGCACGACATCGTGCTGACCATGGGCTTCTTCCTGATCACGCAGCTCGAATTCAACCTGACCTCGATCGCGGCGATCCTGACCATCGTCGGCTACTCGCTGAACGAGACCGTCGTGGTGTTCGACCGCACGCGCGAATTGCTGCGCCGCTACAAGACCATGCCGATTCCCGAGCTGCTCGACCTTTCGGTCAACTCGACCTTGTCGCGCACCGCGATCACCTCGACCACGACCATTC
The DNA here is from genome assembly GCF_900112185.1 of Allobosea sp. CRIB-10. GTDB lineage: Bacteria > Pseudomonadota > Alphaproteobacteria > Rhizobiales > Beijerinckiaceae > Allobosea. The sequence continues at coordinate 5,830 of NZ_FOKP01000055.1, forward strand.
TCGCGCTGGTCGCGCTGGTCTTCTTCGGGGGCACGGCGATCGAGGGTTTTGCGCTCGTCATGCTGTTCGGCGTGATGGTCTGCACCTATTCGGCGATGTTCGTCTCGACGCCGGTGCTGCTCTATCTCGACGTCCGCGCCGGCCGCCTCGACCACAGCGAGGAACTGGCCGAAGCCAAGGCGCGAGTCTGAGGGTTGGTGGCGCAGCGCTTCGACGGTTTCGTCCCAGGTCGCTACCAGCTCGACGCCTTCGGCGCCGGTGGCTTCCGCTTTGCCGATATGAGTCATCGCGGCTCGATCCTGGCGACACCCTCCGGCATCCGGATCTGGCCGGTCACCTCCTTCGCCGAGGTGACGCTGGAAAGCTTGCAGCCGGTGCTCGACGAGGCCGGGACGATCGATTTCCTGATCCTCGGCATCGGCCACGACATCGCCTTCCTGCCGGCCGCGCTGCGCGATCCGTTCAAGGCCGCCGGCATCACCGTCGAGGCGATGGCGACGCCGGCCGCGGCGCGAACCTACAACGTGCTGGTCGGCGAGGAGCGGCGCGTTGCCGCAGCGCTGATCGCGGTGGAGTGAGGCGGGCCCGTCATTCCGAGCGTAGCAAAGCAATCCAGGGGCGGCAGGACTTCACGTTCTCCTGGATTGCTTCGTCGCTTCGCTCCTCGCAATGACGGGCATCGATCAAATCCCACCAGCCATGCCGCTCCCGCGTAGCCAAGCCAGCCGACCCGGCCTACACTGCCGGCGCTTCGACCCGCTTGGCGGCGGGAGCGGGGAGGGCGCATGACCACGAAAACCGAGGACCGCGCCGGCACTGCGCCGGGCCCGCTTTCCCAGGCCTATGGCCATTGCCTGGCGCTGGTGCGCGAGCATGATCCCGATCGCTACATCGCCTCGCTCTATGCGCCCGACACGCTCAGGCCCGGTCTGTTCGCCCTTTACGCCTTCAGCCACGAGATCGCCCGCGTGCGCGAACAGGTCAGCGAGCCGCTGCCGGGTGAGGTCCGCCTGCAATGGTGGCGCGATGTGCTCGAGGCCGGTCCGGATGCGCCTGCGCAGGGGCATCCGGTGGCGCAGGCGCTGCTCGACACCGTCAGGCGTTTTCGCCTGCCGATCGCCCCGCTCTCCGGCCTGATCGAGGCGCGCGTCTTCGATCTTTATGACGACCCGATGCCGTCGCTTTCGGATCTCGAAGGCTATGCCGGCGAGACCTCGAGCGCCCTGATCCGGCTCGCCTGCCTGGTGCTTGGGCAGGGCCGCGATCCCGGCGGCGCCACGGCGGCCGGCCATGCCGGCGTCGCCTATGCGCTAGCCGGGCTGATGCGCGCCTTCCCCTGGCATGCGGCCCGCGGCCAGGTCTATCTCCCGGCCGACCTGCTCAGCCGCAACGGCGTCACCCGCGAGGACATCGTGCGCGGCCGTGGCGGTCCGGGCCTGGTCTATTCGCTCAAGGAGATGCGGGCGTTGGCGCGCATCCATCTGCGCAAGCTCAACGACCTTGGCGCCACCGTGCCGGCGGCGATCCGGCCGGCCTTCCTGCCTGTCGCGCTGGTCGAGCCTTATCTCAGGCAGATGGAGCGGCGCGGCTACGATCCCTACCGCACCATCATCGGCCTCTCGCCGCTCAGGCGGCAATGGACGCTGTGGCGCGCGGCGCGAGCAGCGGGGCGCTGAGAACTGGCAGCGACGAGTAAGGCGCGGGGAACCCTCTCCTGGAAGGAGAGGGCAGGGTGAGGTGTAGGCCACCGGACCAGTTCCGCGAGCGCTCACCGCGCGGTCGAGTTCAGGCTCACGATTTCTCTCCCGAACCCTTGTAACTCTCATTTTGCCTCATCTGCTATACCAGCGGTTGCGGTGGCAGGTGGAAGACCGACAGCCCTGAGGGACACCAAGCCCGTGGGTGA
>NZ_FOKP01000054.1 GCF_900112185.1 Allobosea sp. CRIB-10
TCGTAGGCATACTGCGCCAGGCTCATCTCGCCGACGCCGCCCTTCACGATGCGCGAGCCGATCTCGTCATAGGCCGGCAGCAAGATCCCGGTGCCCGAGACCTTCACGTCCGGATTGTAGGGGTTGAACAGCGCGAGCTGGTGCTCATCGAGCGCGGCCGTCGGAAAGCGCAACCCCTCCTCGGTCTTGGCCGCGTAGCCCGCGACGGTCGTGTCGGACCGGCTCGCGTCGAGGAACGAGTCGCTGCGATAGGCCACGAACGCCGCAGGAAGGTCGTTCTTCTCCTTCAACTCGGCGACATCCTGGGCGAGCGCATAGACCAGGTTCTGGTTCGAGAGGCCTCCGAGCTGCGACTGGATGCGGGCGAGCTCGGTGCCGAGCGTGTCGATCTTCGGCGAGACCTCTTCGCGCCAGTCCTCGAGCGATGAAACCCGGACGGCGACGTCGCCGAGATTGTCGAGCAGCGCCGCGTCGTTGCGCGTGATCGCCTCAATGCCCGAGGCCCCCATGCGCACATAGGCGAGGATGACGGCCGTGCTCTCGATCACCGGATTGACGGGCGAGACGGCCTCGATGCCGGCGACGGCCTCCAGCCGCGCATGCCGGAACGTCTCGGTATTGACCTGGCGCGGCTCCTTCACGCCGGTCTCGGCGTCGATCTCGTAGTCGCGCGTCTCCAGATTGGTCTCGATCTCTTCCGGCCAGGCGACGATCGCGACGATGCGCTTCTGCAGGCCGGGCTTGAGGCTGTTGAGGTCGAGCGTCACGCCGCCGGGATCGTCGGAATAGTAGCGCTTGCCGTCGAACCAGAGCCGGCCGGCGCCGACGTTGACCTGCGTCGCCGAGCTGCCCGTGACCGCGAAGCCAGTGAAGCGGCGGCCGCGCTGGATGGCGTCATAGGCGATGTCGTCGTCGGACTTCTTGATGTTGACGACCATGCCGTCGAGGTCGTCGTCGGTGACCTCATAGGAATCGCGGAAGATGGGGCTGAGTTTCACGAGACGCTCCTAGAGGTCGGTGATGAGGTCGCCGAGGCGGTGGCTGCCGTCGAGCGGGATACCGTCGCCGGCGGTGACGGGGCGGTGCAGAGAGGTGCGGACCAGAACGCGATCGCGGCCGAGCTTGGCGGCGCGGGCCGCGGCGAAGACATCCTGAAGCTTGCTGTCGTCGAAGCCCCGCGCCGCCATCGGCAACGACCGCCCAATGACGAAGCCGCCCCGATGCTTGCGGCTGGCATCGACCGTGAGCCGCAGCGTGAAAGCGGCCTGGCGCAGCTTGCTGCGGCCGAGTATCCAGCCGCCCGGCTTCGTCGGCCGGAAAACCGCGCCCTTGGCCGGATCGTAGATCCTGATGCTGGAGTAGACGTGCTCGCCCGCCCGCGAGGCCCGCAGGATCATCGGTAACGTCGAGCCCGGCGCGAAGCCGCCGGGCAGCGTGTGAGCCGCGGCGATGCGCTCGGGCTCGATCGAGATCGGCTGGCCGGGCAGCAGCAGGTCGGCGCGCGACGCAGCGTCGCCATAGCGATAGCTGCGACTCGCGGCCGTCGAAGCGCGCGGGACGCAGGCTTTGCCGAGGATGGCGGGCAGCGTAAGACGCAGCGCCGTCGTCGGCAGCATCACCTGAAAGAGCCCGCGAACGAATTCGCCGGCGCCGACATCGACACGGATCGGAACCGGCCTCTCGACGCCATCGATGACGATAGTGGCGCGCTGGCCGCCATAAGCCGGGGCGATGCTGCTGCGCAGGATCGAGCGGCCGCCGAACCAGGGCTCGCCGACGACGAGCAGGGCGCGCGGTGTCGTGTGGCGGTTCCGGCGCGGATAGACCCGCAGCTCCGGGAATTGCTCGCGCCAGGCGCGGCGCTCGGCGTCGGTCCAGGGCTGGCGCGGGAACAGGCCCTGCGGCGGCGCCAGGAATTCGACCAGGCGCGCGTCCATGATCTCCAGCATCGCGGCGAAGGTCGTCTCGACGCCGCGCCGGCGCGACAGGGAGATCCAGCGATCGATGACCCAGCGCTTCTTGCTCTCGGTCCAGCCGTCCTTCCAGACATCGACGGACCGGCCGGCGGCCAGATACGGCAGGAGCCGGGCCGGGATGCGCCAGGCGTCGTCGAGCGTGTCGAGCAGCGCGACCGGCGGATCCCACCACTCGGCAACGGCTTCGCTGATCGAGCGCCAGAAGCGCCGGGCATTGTCCGGGAGCTGCGACGACTCAGCCATGGCCGGGCACCGTGACTGTGAGGATCGGCGCTTCGAATTCGACGACGCCGTCCGGACCCGGGTCGATCGCGGCCGAAGGAGCGGACACCGTCACCGCCGCAACGCTGTCGGTCACCAGCACGGCGTTGAGCTTCGAGAGCAGCACCGTCCTGCCGATCCGCCGGCGATCTGCGGCATAGGCATCGTGACGCTTGATCACCTCGGCCTTCACGAGATTCGGCGATGGCCCCGGAGGGATAGACAGATCGGCGATGACACGCGTCGAGATCCGCGTCGCCGCGCGGACACTGACAGTGTCGCTGCCGAGCTTGACATCGCGGCGCAGCAGGAAGGTGCGAGCGAGATCGACCTGCTCGGCCTCGTTCTCGCCGCCGAGCAAGGCGACCAGGATCTGGCCGGGGGACACCAGGCCGGAGGCATGGTTGAGGGCGCGCGCATCGACCAGGTGAGGAGCGGCTGTCAGAGCCCAGAACTCATAGCCGCCGAGGGTGCCCGGCGTGCGAGCATCCGGCGCGAGCAAGATGCGCCGCTTGAACCGGTCGTCGGTCTCCCAATCATCGGGATGGCTGGCGAACGGGCGCGGATCCTCGACCAGGGCCAGCCGGGCCAAACCGAGATCGGCGTAATGGGTGGCGGCGAGATGATCGAGCGCGGCCCCATGCGACGTCACGATGACCAGGCGCTTGCCGGCGTCTTCGATCTGCTGGAGCGTCAGCATCTTGCGAAAGCTGAACTCCTGCGTCAGCGAGATCACCGGGTCGGTTTCCAGCGCCTCGACGTTGAAGGGCACGCCATTGGCTTCGAAGCGCGCCTTGACACCGGCGAGCAGCGCGATCTGCTCGGCCTCAAAGTCGATTTCGACCAGCCGGAACGCGGGCAGCCTGGTCGGGTCGAGGGCCTCGGCGATCCTGCTCATGCGACCTCCATCATGCGGAAGCCGTTATCGTTGGCAGCCAACACGGCGCTGCGCGCCTCGCTGATCGAATAGTCGCCGAGGTGCCCACGCGGATAGAAGATGCCGCTGATCTCGAAGGCGAAGATGCCGTCCGCCCCGAACCGCGACAGCTGGATCGTGCGCAGCCGAAAGCCGGGCTCATAGGCGCGCAGCGCCGCGGCGACGGCGGCATAGACCTGCATGATCAGGAGCGGCGTCGCGTTGCGGTCCTGCAGCTCCGGCACGAGCGAGCCGAAGGCCCGACGCATGACGCGCGACCCGATCCGGGTCGTCAGGATGACCGAGATCGACTGGACGCAATGCGCCCAGCCGCTCAACGGCTTCCCCGTCATGGCGTCGAAGCCGTGGCGCATCAGGCTTCAACGGTCTTTGAAGCGCCCTTGCCGGGCGAGAGCGGCGCGGCGACGATCGGCTCGTCGGCCTTCTCGATCCCCTGCTCATATTTAGCCTCGGCGTCGGTCAGGTACAGGATATGGCCGACCTTGGGCGCGCGATTGCCGTCGCCGTCCTGGACGGACGGGACGCGCTGGCCGGCGACGAAGTAACCGGCGAGCTCGGTGGTGCGGTAGGCCTTCTTCTCGGTCATCGGATCGTCCTTCATCACGTCACTTGAACCCAGGCGCGGCCGGTCGTCGGATGGCCGCAATTCGCGGCGTGCCCTTCGCGGCACACCGGAATTCCGTTGATGGTCAGCCAGTCGCAGCCCTGCGCCATGACGGGCGCGGTATCGTGCGGCGGGCCGAGCGGGTGCGGCTCGACCGGATCGCCGAGAACCACGACGAGCTTGCCGTCGACGCGGACGAAGCCCTGGCCGCCGGCGAGCTGCGTGCCGCCGGCCGAGTCCTCGATCTCTACGGCGATGCCGCCCATCAGCCCTGCTCCAGGGCGATCGCGCCGGCCTTGAGCGTGATCTTGCCGCCACCGACCGTCACCGACGCGCCACCGACCGAGAGCTTGATCTCGCCGTCCTTGATCGCGACCGTGGCGTCGCCGATGGCGATGACCTTGCCGTCGCTCTCGGCGGCGCCGGGCGACGGGTGATCGTCGACCGGGCCGCCCGGCAGGATCCGCGAATGCTTGCCGAGCTCGCCTCCGGGAGAGAAGACCAGCACGGGCTGGCCCTTGCCGATCTTGGTGAAATCGGAGACGCCGGCGCCGCCCTTGCCGGCATGCGAGGCCTGATTGAGGAAGGGCGAGGAAAAGGGCTTGCCGCCATCCGCCCCGGCATCGTCGAAGCGGACCTTCGTCTTCGCGCCCTGATTGTTCTCGGCCGTGCCGACCATGATCATCGAGGAGACGCGGCGCTCCAGCGCCGCCAGCCTTTTGCGCAGATCGCGTTCGCCGCTCATGGCTCGCTCCCTTCCGGCGGCGTCCAGCCGATCGGCGGCGGCTCGGCCGGGCCATCGCCAAGCGCGACGGCCTGCAGATTCCATTGATCGTCCAGCACGCGCCGCACGAGAGGCCGCGGCACCTGGTACTGGCGCAGCGTCCAGGCGACCTCCATCAGGGCGATGCACAGGCCCTGTTTGGTGGTCTGCTCGGAGGCCACGACGAGCTGGTCGCCGAAGGTCGCGGCGGAGAGCTTGGTCAGGCCGACATAGGGATCGGCCATCAGCGCGGCCGTGGCGCCGTCGATCAGGCCGAGCGCGGCGATGTCGGCCGAGGCGACGGCCGGGTTGCTGCGGCCCTCGCGGCCGGCGACGACGACGACCGCGACGGAGAGATCGAGATCGCAGCCACCATCCGCCAGCAGCACCGGCTTGGCGCGCAGCAGGCAGACGCGGGCATAGGGCGACCGCTCCGAATCCTTGAGCAGATCGGCAAAGTCGTAGCGATCGAGCTCGGCGCGGACATCGCTGAACAGCCGGGCATCGTTCGGGCGCTTCGCGGCCGAGAGCACGCCGGCGACGGCGGTGAGGAGTTGAGCGGTGCGGCTCATCCGAACAGCCTCCGCAGATACAGCACGGCGGCCTGGACGAGCTCGGCCCTGTCGTCGGCGGAGAGGCCGATATAGGGCCGCGCCGGCATCGTGACCTTCTTCGCGAAAATCTGCCGATTGCCGATGCTGAAGGCGAGCCGCGATGCCGATTTCGGCACGATCGTCCCGCCGAACTGGTGGATCGCGGCATAGATCAGGCCGGAGCCGATGACGGCCTGGCTGCCCGCGACCGCATAGTCGATCGAGCGGGCGAGCGCGCCGCTGCGATGCAGGATCGGCGTGCGGCCCTCGCTGTTCGGAGCCCAGGCCGCCCCGTCCGGGGACGGGCCGCCGGCGATCAGGCGCTCGCGCACCGATTCCCGGATGAGCCGGGCGAGCGCTTCGAGGAGCTGCTCGCCCTGGAAAGGGTTGAGCCGGCCGAGCAGGGCCTCGATCGAGCCGAGCCCGGAGACATCGATGGAGACCTGCAGCGTGCTCACAGCATGTCTCCGCCGGCGGGCCAGCGGCGCTGGTCGGCAGAGAAGGCGGCGCCGGAGGTCGAGCCCTCCGAGACCGTGCCCTCGGCCGCCGGCTGCAGCAGATAGCTGTCGAGCTCGACGAGGTCGACCTTGCCGGCCGCCAACTCGCGCAGGAACTCCAGGCGCAGCTTCGCCCGCTTCTCGATCTGCTCGGAGATCCGGTCGCCGGCGGGCGCGAGCTGCCAGCAGGCGATATCGATCGCGCATTGCATCAGCATGGCCGAGGCGCCGGCCGGCAGCGGCAGGCGATAGCGCTTGCGCAGATAGGGCTCCATCTGGCGCGCCGCCGCGTCGAGGGCGCGGCCGACCGCGACGTCGAGATCGACGTCATGGGCGACCAGCGTGGCGAGATGGTTCGCGCCGTAGATCGCCTCGATGTCTGCGCGCGTCGCGTAGGTCATGATCGTCCCGTTCTGCGGAGGCGCCCGGCATTGCACCGGGCCGGGGCCTTTCCCCTGTCAGCCGCCTGCGCGGGCAGCTCGCCTACTCGCAACCCCGCCCGAACGCCGGAACTCCCGCCGGGATCGGATTTGCCCTGGTTGCTTTCGCTCCGGCATTGAGACGGGCGGCGGGCTATGCCCCTACGGTCGTGCCGTTCCGATCAGGTGCTGGGGGCCTCGCGAGCCGTACCAGACCGCCCTCGGGATCTCGTCAGGTCTTGGGGCCGGCCTTCGCGTAGGCATCGGCCGCGGCGCGGATCTCGTCGTCGCTCGGCTCGAAGCCGAGCTCGGCGGCGATGCGGCGCCGCGCATCCGCGCGCAGCTGGCCGCCATTGGTGAAATCGCCCACGGCCAGACCCGGCACGATCGCCAGAACCGCCGCCAGGCGCTCTTCCTCGGAAGGCGCGGGAACATCGCCGATCGGGTCGGGCTCGATCGCACGAGCCGCGATCAGCGCAGCGGCTGACGCGTCGAGCCTGGCCTCGCCGCCGGGGGCGACGGTCTTGCCGGTATCGTCCAGCACGTTCCATTTCGCGCGGTAGAGCTTCATGGCGGTCTCCTGTCCTCACCGCTGCCCCGGCCGGTGCGGACGGGGCAGAACGTCAAGACAGCCCGGCAGCCGGGACGCGATCAGCTCAGGCTGATCAGGAAGCCGGCGCGGCGGGCGACGATCAGCTCGCGCACGCTCTCGCCGGAGCGGACGATCTGGCCGCCATGCAGGCCCATATCGACCGTCTTGGTGCCGGCGACGCGGGTGCCGTGAACCGCGGTCAAGCCGAAGGTCAGGCCGCCGGTCTCGGTCGTGGCGCTCCGGTCAATGAACTGACCGCTGATGGTGTTGCCCCATGTCCGCTGCATCGTCGGAGCGAGCCCGGGACGGGCGACGTTGACGCGGCCGGACCCGACCAGGATGCGGCCGACCTCGAAGGCCTCGGCGACCTCCTGCCGGGTCAGCCGTCCGCTCGCCGTGGTCGTGCCCTTCACGGCCTGGACCGCCTTCGGGTGCTTCCGGAAGGCGCGCCAGGCCGCGTGGCCGAAGACGAGCTGGTTCGGCTTCATCCAGCAGGCGTCGAGCATCGCGTCGATGCTCTCGAACGGATCGGCGGCGGCATCGAAGAAGGCGGCTGCGGTGGCGCCCAGCTTCTGGTCGGCGTGATAGGCCGACGCGTCGGTCACGGTCGCGGCGACGCGGATCTCGCGATCGAGCAGCACGATATTGGTGGCGAGCTCGGTCGCGCGGTTGCGCGGGTTGTAGCCGGCGCGCTCGGCCTCGGCGATCGTGGGGTTGTCGAGCGGGATGTCGATGCCGAAGTCGACGACGCCGGAATCCTTCTGCTCGCCCTGGAGCTCGACCTGGTTGGGCGCCGAGCGGTTGCCGACGCGGGTGTCCGGCACCGAGAACATCTCGGCCTCGGGATACTCGGTCCATTTGAAGCTGCGCCCGCCGACCGGCACGCGCGGCAGGACCTCGTCGGCGATCATGACGACGTCGGGATTGCGGTAGGCGATCGCGATCGCGGTCAGCGACGCGTCGGTCTGGAACTGCTGGTTGTCGAGCTTCGCCATGGGGGCCTCTGGTCAGTGCGCCGCGATCGGCGGATCAGGAGTTGGCGGCGTTGGAGAGCGCGCCGGGCTGGATGTGGACCGGCACGAGCTCGCCCAACGCCGTGGACACGCCGAAGGCGGTACCGATGATCTGCTGGGTGACGGTCGCGGCCGGAGCGGCAGCGATGACGCGGCCCTCGGCGTCGACGGTCAGCCTGGCGCCCTGCGCGAAGGCGGCGCCGGCCTCGACGGTCTGGACGTCGCCGAAATAGACGTCGACGCGCTCGCCGGCGGCGACGGCGCCGATGACGCCGGTGACGCCGATCAGCGTCTTGGCGGTCGGCGAGGCGGCGGTCTCGACCTGCCCCTCGGTCGCGGCGAAGGCGACGACGCGGCGGGGCTTGATCGCGCCGGCGGCGGTGAAATTCTTGACCGGGCCGAATTCGTTGCGGTTCACGCCGCGCCTCCCTGGATATGCGCGACC
>NZ_FOKP01000051.1 GCF_900112185.1 Allobosea sp. CRIB-10
CACGCACCTCAGGCGAGAACTTGTTCGTCGTCTTGCTCGTCATAGCCCCATCCTCTCAGGAGTTGGGGCCTCCGACAAACCCGGGGCGGTTCACTTGGCGGCGACGTTCTCGCGCTCTGCAACGGCGTGAATGACCTCGTCAAAAGCTATGCCGAGGTCATCGGCTCCGTTTCATCCACGGCTGCGGATGTAAATAGCACCTCGCGTGAAATCTCAACAGCCGCCGACGATCTGTCAAAGCGGACAGAGGAACAGGCCTCCTCCCTGGAAGAGACTGCGGCGACCACGGAAGAGCTGGCTGCATCGGTCAAGTCGACGAGCCAGGCTTCCCAACAAGCCGCTGGCATCGCGGCTGAAGCGATGCGAACGGCAGAAACTGGTGGCGATATCGTGGGCCAGGCCGTGCAGGCCATGTCCCGGATCGAAGCTTCGTCTGCGAAGATTTCGGATATCATCCGCGTCATCGACGACATTGCCTTTCAGACCAACCTCCTGGCGCTCAATGCGGCGGTCGAGGCCGCTCGCGCTGGCGATGCAGGTAAGGGCTTTGCCGTTGTCGCCTCTGAGGTCCGGACGTTGGCTCAGCGCTCCGGCGCGGCGGCCAAGGATATCTCCGGGCTCATCTCAAGTTCCCATGCCGAGGTTGGCGAGGGCGTGAAGCTTGTGCACCAGGCCGGCGAGGCGCTGACCGCGATCCTTGAATCGTCCCGCAAGGTCGCGGGCACCATCGCGGACATCTCGGCGGCGGCCGGGGAACAGGCGAACGGCATCGACGAGATGAGCCAGACCGTCGCGCATCTTGACGAGATCACGCAAGCCAACGCGGCCCTGGCGGAAGAAAGCGCGGCCTCGGCGAACGTTCTCTCGGAAAAGGCAGGAAGCCTTTACGAGCTGATCGCCTCATTCCGGATCGACGCTGGGACGAAGGACGCTCTCCCAGCCGCCGCGCCACAGCCTCCGACGAATGAGCTTCATCGCCTTCGTAGGCTTGCTGCCAGTGCTTTCAGCCAAAGTAAGGTTGCCCCGCTGCGCGGCCGAAAGACCGCCAATGGCGGCATCAGCTCAGGCTGGGAAGACTTCTGATCGGAGGAAGACGACCAGCCGCCAGTTTCATGCTGGCGGCTGTCTTGCTATCCCATTGAAATAATGCTCACAAAGGTTCCCGGCACCTCGTAAACGTATTTTGCCGGGCGGTCAGGCGATAACCTTCACGGCTTCCCGGATTTCTCCGATCCTCTGATCGACAGTTTGCGTCAGCTGAGCAGTTCTGTGCAGGTTCGTCGTGATCAAAGTGACGCCGCCCGCCACCTCCTGCATGCTGGCCGACATGATCTGCGTTACAGATGATTGCGTTGCCGCCTCGTTCGCTATTTGCGCGGCAGTTGCATGAATATGCTCAATCGTCCGGCCAATTTGCTGGATCGCCTGACAGGCGTGCACACTTGCGCTCTGCACTGAGGCTATCCGTCCCGTGATATCCTGGGCTGCGCGTTCTGTTTGGCCAGCCAGGTTCTTGACTTCACCGGCTACGACCGCGAAGCCTCGCCCGGCATTGCCGGCGCGCGCCGCCTCGATGGTCGCGTTCAAGGCGAGGAGGTTGGTCTGCGACGCAACTGTCGTGATCAGGCTGACAATGTCCTCGATCTCACCCGCTTGGTCAGCCAGGTCGGCCATCACTGTGTTGACCTGGCTGGCTTCACGCACGGCTTCCTTCGAAACGGTCAGAGCTTGTAGCACTTTCTCGCTGATTTCGGAGGCGGACGCGGCGATCTGCGTTGAGCCTACCGCTACCGCACGGATGTTCTCCGACGCCTTGGCGACCGCGTCGGCCGCACTACCGGCCTGGCCGCTGATATCCGACACGGATTCTGCGATTATTCCCACGGCCTCGGCAAGCACGCGATCCGCATCAGCCTGCAATTGGCGGGAAAGATTCCTGGCGGCCGTGACATCGGTCGCAAACTTGATTACGCCCAAGAGCCGGCCGCTGGCGTCCAGGAGCGGATTATAGGAGGCCTGAATCCAGACCTCGCGGCCTCCCTTCCCGATGCGTCGATATTCCGCCGCATCAAACTGCCCGGCACGGAGACGTTGCCAAAAGGTCTGATAATCCAGGCCTTCTGCTTCGGCCGGGTCGACAAACATCCGATGGTGTCGGCCGAGGACTTCGCCCTCGCTGTAATCGAAGGTCTTCAGAAAATTCTGATTTGCGGTAACAATCGTCCCATCGAGCGAGAATTCCGCAATCGCTTGGGCTCGGTCTAGGGCTGCCAGCTTGCTCTTGTCATGGGCACGCCTCAGCATCTTCGCGGTGATGTCGGTCGCCACCTTAACGATCTTATGCACCCGGCCGGATCGAAGAACCGGATTATAGCTTCCGCTGACCCAGAACTCCGAACCATCCTTGCGTAGGCGGCAATACTCCGCTGCAAAGCTGGTGCCCTTTGCCAGGTCATTCCAGAACCTCTCGTATTCGGGAGACCGGCGGTATTCGTTCGAGACCAAGATGGAATGGCGTTTGCCGATGATATCGGGCAGGACGTAGCCAGATAGCGCCAGAAAATCCTCGTTGGCATACAAAATCGTGCCGTCGAGCTTGAACTCGATGACGGCATGGGCGCGCTCGATGGCGCTGCGGAACTCATCGCGGAAGCCAAACATCAGGCTGCTCGAACACGCTGCAGGAACGCCGCTACTTCGATGTCGAGGCCATGAGCCTGCATGCTAAGCAGCATGGCGAAGAAATACATATGTATATCGACCTGATAATCATGGCCGGAGTAGATATACAGCAGCAACATGACCTGCCCCATAGTGCAGATCGACGTGAGTTGGCGAACTTGCCAGCTTGTGCCCGCGACCCACCATGCCGCCGTAGCAAGGCTGACAAGCCCAAAATTGTAGATCAGGATCAGCAACTGGTTTTCGGGTTGCTCCAGGATACTCGTGACGAGGAGTAGAGCCGTGTTCGCCCAAAGAACGGCGATCGCAATCCGGGCGAAGCGAATTCTCAGTTGTTCGACATCTGTCATTTTTGCCTCCCGCTCGGGCGGCTGAAGCACAGTTTGGCTATGGCAGCGCTCGCCACTAGCCGTGCCCCGGCGCTGTATAGCTTTTGAACATAATCCGGTTGGTCGCTGATGCTGATCACCAACGAGGACTCAGCGTCTGCTTCCAGCAGGAGCCCGCCTGCATGCTGAATTGCGGCCATAACTTCCCCAGACGAAGCCCCTGATCTGAAGAATACGGCTACAGGGCGACCTGAGACGGGCCAACTTGCAGATGCCAATGCGGCAATCGCGACCAGAAGGGCGAATGACGAGCCGAAAACAATCTCGCGCATATTACCGCCTCCATCGCCCTGGGGAGATGTGTCCCCATTGGGAGGCGTGTTCGGATGGACGGCTTAGCCAGCGACTTGGTTCATACAATTTAAGCTTACACCTGATTGTAGCAACGTATTGGATACTCCGAGGTTCATTAATATTGCCTCAATGGAAAGCGGGATCGCCGGCACGGAAGGGCCGGGAAGGAGTGCATTTGAGAGGCACTGCAACCTGCCAGGTTGCGCCAGCACGGTCTGCCGGATGACCCGTGAAAGCTCCGTGCCATCGAGCTTACAATTTGACTGGGGTACGCAAGCCTACCGGGGAGCTCCGATTAGCGATGCCATGGCGTAGGGCCTATCGACAGGCACTGTGTTTCAGGGGCAGAAATCGCTTATTAGCCCGGCAGCACACGTGTAATTCTCGCAACCGACGTGCGGGGAATGTCATGGACCTCATCATTTTCGATCTCGACGGGACCCTGATCGATTCCAGCGCGACCCTTCTTGTCGCCCAAACCGAGACCTTCAGGCGATGTGGCCGGAGACATCCGGGGCCGGAAGCCGGCCTCGAGGTCATTGGGCTATCCCTGGATGTCGCCCTGGCTCGCCTCGCGGGCCTGGGACAGCCCGACGATCTGCTCACCCGCACCTACCGTGAGATTATCGGGGACATGCATCGGCGCGCCTTGAGCGATCCTTTGCTCCGTGCTCCGCTTTTCCCCGGTGCTCCGGAGCTATTGGCAGAAATCAGGCGCCAGACCGGGCTCAAGCTCGGTATCGCCACGGGCAAGTCGCGCAAGGGGACAGAGCTTGTGCTCGCTCAGTACGGCTGGGCAGGCATGTTCGATACGATCCAGACGGCCGATGACGCGCCATCCAAACCTCACCCCGGCATGGCGCTGCGCGCGATGGCTGAAACTGGCGCTTCTCCGGAACGCACGGTGATGGTCGGGGACAGTTCCTATGACATGGGTATGGCTGTCGCGGCCGGCATCACGCCGATCGGGGTTTCCTGGGGCTTTCAGCCACCGGCAGCATTGGTTGCCTCGGGCGCCCGGTACGTCCTCGCGCATCTCGGCGACCTGCCAGCTGCTCTGAAGCTGCCGGCGTCGCCGTTTCGGCCTGGGCCGTAGCTCTGGGGTCGACGGCGGCCCGAGATCGCCTCGGCGGCTCACGCCAGCCAATTCGGGAGTCATTAAGCTCGATGCCTGCTATCAGCCCCGTTATGAGCAGAAGATCGTAAAGATCGACCAGGTTCGCCAGCTTCAGTCCGTTTTCTGCCGCGATTTCCCGAGCATAGCGGTCAAAAAGGTCGAGTTCGGTGGCTGCGATCTTACGCGCCGTGATGCAATCATGGGTACTCCGCAGGGCCGGAGTTGGCGGCAAAAACTGCAATGAGGCCGTCCAGCGCTCGTCAAGCTCTCTCGCCGATTGCAGATAGGAGATCACATCGGGCTCCTTGCGCAGCAGGGAGATGAGCTATTGTCCGCCGCGCAGGGCATTTTGAGCGGCTGCTTCAAAGAGGCCCTGACGGTGCGCTTTCGATTGTTGATCGTCAAGCGGTCATGAAAGCAGGGTTTGGTCAAGAGGCGAAGCAAAGATTGCCCCCAGACAGAATATATTGTCGAGAGCTCCCCTGCGGCATTTCGCGCCCGGCGTTTTTAACCAATTCTTATGGCGCATTGTGCTGATTTCGATATTCGGAACCAGGCTCCGAGGGAAAGAGATGTTTGCTGTTCTGGTGGAGTCAAGCAGCTTTAGCGGAGACGTTAAATTGCATCAGGATGCCCCTTGGCCTATCGAGACTGAAGGATCAAATTCAGCCGCGACCGCTGCGGATTTTACGCGTTACGCTTTGGACGCGGCGGCGATCGTCGCCATTACAGACGTTCAAGGAACGATAACCTACGTAAACGATAAATTCTGTGAGATATCCGGCTACTCTCGGGAAGAACTTATCGGCAACAATCATCGGATCATTTGCTCAGGCTTGCATAGCAAGGCATTTTTCCGCGATTTATATCGCTGCATCGCTAGTGGGCAGACGTGGCGTGGCGAAATCTGCAATCATCGTAAGGACGGGAAGGCCTATTGGGTCGACACCACCATCGTACCGCACCTTAATGAGAGCGGAAAGCCAGATAGCTATACCGCGATCCGCTTCGATATCACCGCCCGCCATGAGGCTGAAGAGCACCTACGCCAGATCGTGGATCTTGACCCGCTGACGGGTATCGCGAACCGGCGGCGTTTTCAGTCCTATTTAGAGGCTGCGCTCGAACGGCACGACCAGGCTCGGGGGGCAATTCATCTCGCTTTGATCGATGTCGACGCCTTCAAGGAAATCAACGATACGTTTGGCCATGATGTAGGCGACAGCTTTCTCAAGGTGATCGCCTTGCGCCTGGCCGATTTCCAGTCGGAAGGCGCGTTTATTGCCCGGCTGGGCGGCGATGAGTTCGGAATCATCACCTCCGACAACTCGGATGCCGTAGTCGGGCGCTTCCTGGACGATGTGTTAAAGAGCATCAAATCTCCTATCTGGCTTGGTGGGGTCAAGCACAGGTACTCGGCAAGCATCGGAATCGCGTCGTTCCCCGACCAGGCGAGCAGCGCGGAAGACCTGTTCAAAGCCGCCGACATGGCGCTCTATCAAGCCAAAGCTTCAGGACGCGACCAGAGGAGTTTCTACACGCCCCGCTTACGACGGTTGGCCGAGCAAAAGAGCGAGTTGCTGCAGGCGGTGGAAGCGGGGCTTTCTGAAAGCCAATTTCACCTGTATTATCAACCAATAGTCCCACTAGACCCTTCAAAGCCGATCTACCTGGAAGCGCTGCTGC
The DNA here is from genome assembly GCF_900112185.1 of Allobosea sp. CRIB-10. Taxonomy (GTDB): domain Bacteria; phylum Pseudomonadota; class Alphaproteobacteria; order Rhizobiales; family Beijerinckiaceae; genus Allobosea. The sequence goes on from NZ_FOKP01000051.1 coordinate 6,169, forward strand.
GCTGGCGACATCCAGAGCGCGGCCTTCTGCTGCCCGGCGCTTTTCTGACAGGTATCGACGATCCGGGGTTGGAGGCGGCGATCGGCATGTTTGTCGTAGAAGCCGCCTTCAAGGACCTCGCCTTCATGCGCGAGCAGGGGATTCCGATTGGGCGTGTCGCTATCAATGCCACGAACGCGGATTTTCGCTCGGACCAGTTCGTCGACCGGTTCCTAAGCCTCTCTGCCCAGACTCAGGTCACGCCTGACAGCTTTTGCATCGAAGTCGTTGAGTGTTGTTGCCCCTCAAAGACCGGACACGTCCTCCGCAGTTGAACGGTCTGCGATGAACTCTCGGGGTGAACGGTATCCCAGCGCCTTGTGCGGGTGAAGCCGGTTGTAGTGATCGAACCATGCCGGCAGCTGACGCATGACGATTTCGGCTGATGGCATCGGATTGACCCTGGCGTAGTCGCGCTTGATGGTTCGCACGAAGGCCTCGGCCATCCCGTTGGATTGTGGGCTCTGAACCGGCGTCGTCAGAGGTTCGAAGCCGATCTCGCGAGCAAAGCGCCGGGTTTCACCGGCGATGTAGCCCGAGCCGTTGTCGGTCAGCCATTCGATCACGTCGGGCAGGCGATTGACCGGGCCGAAGCGGGTTTCGACGGCCACCGTCATCAGGTCGCGGACATCCTCCCCTTTGATGCCCTCGGTCGTTGCGACGAAGCTGATCGCCTCGCGGTCGCAGCAGTCGAGCGCGAAGGCGACGCGGACCTTTTCGCCGTTGTCGCAGCCGAGTTCGAAGCCGTCCGAGCACCAGCGCAGGTTGGATCGATCGACGGCGATACGGCCATCGTGACGACGCGCCTCGACACCGCCGGCATGACGCTGCAGGAGCAGACCATGGGCCTTCATGACGCGGTAGACTCGCTTGTGATTGGGCGCGGGCCGGCAGTCAGCCTGTGCCGCGCGGCGTAGCAGCGCCCAGACGCGGCGATAGCCATAGCTCGGCATCTCGGCGACGATGGTCTGGATCGCCACGACCATCTCGTCGTCGGGCAGAGCAGGCCGCCCCGGACGAGGCTTGCCGAGGGGAGCCTTGGCACGAGCGGCGATGTTCGACCGGGTTACGCCCAGCACCTCGCAGACGGCCTTCATCGCGAACCGTCCTTGGGCCACGACAGCGAGCGCAACAGATGTTTTTTTGGGCCCGCCGTGGCGTCGAGCGCTTCCTTTAGGATCTCGGCCTCGAGCGTCTTCTTGCCGAGAAGCCGATGCAGTTCGCGGATTTGGTTTTGCAGCATCCGATACTCGGACACCGGAACGACCTCTTCCTCGGACCGCGTCGCCGTCAGCGCACCCTGGTTCGCCAGCCGACGCCAGGAGAACAACTGGTTGGGCGCGATCCCATGCCTCCGGGCAACCAGGCTCACGCTCATGCCCGGCTCGTAGGTCTCTGCGACAATCGCCAGTTTCTCAGCAGGCGCCCACCGACGCCGCCGCTCGGGTCCCGAAAGGACCTCACTCTTCGATACCGAACCAGTCATAGACACGACATTACTCCTACCCCTTACGGAAGTGGGAGGCCGTGTCCGGTCAATTAGGGGGCGGCTTCATTGAGCAGGTCTTCCTCGGGAGCGACTATCAAGGTTTTCGAGGGCGGTTGGCGCGCCTGCATGAGGCAGGCGTAGAGATAGCACTGGACGACTTTGGAACAGGCTATGCATCGCTCTCGCACCTGCGCCGGATACCAATTGATCGATTGAAGATCGATCGGAGCTTTGTGTCCAACCTCCCGGAAAGCTCCGCCGACCTGGCCATCGTTGAGGGCGTTATCGGCATTGCTCACGCCTTAGGCAAGTCCGTCACCGCCGAGGGCGTCGAGACCCTGGAGCAGGCCAGCTTATTGATGGATTTGGGGTGCGACTTCCTCCAGGGCTGGTATTTTGCAAAGGCCAGCAATCGAGAACGCCTGCCGCATATCCTTGCAAACCTCCCGCCCGTTCCGTCTCCGGCAGACGACGAAATGCTCTCTACGGTGAGCCGGCTCCCGGCTGGACGGCTAGGGGCTTGAGCGCCTCACGGCCCATCCGCCTACCTGAAAATGGACACTCTGGAAGTCAGAAGGAGCCAGCCTCTGCGTTGACGCCCAGTCGTCAAACTCGGCTGCCCGAGACCGGACGTTGCCAGAGTCCGCTAGGGGCCAGAATTCCCCGTTAAACCGAGGCAGGGCGTGCCTCGGATGCTACTAGCGCAGTACGACAATAATGTCTTTGACATGCTGATATTAAGGCCACCACTGCGAGCTATTCCATACAGCCCAAGGACGCACAAACGCCTATTGCGACTGCATAACGGGCCGTATAACATCGTAACTTAGGTCGGCGTAAGCCGTTGAAATCTAACGTGGTGGCTTTCTGGGGCTTCCTCCTTTCGGGCGCGCCATTCACGGTCAAAGCTGGGCACCATGGTGCCGGCTTTGATGTTTCCCTGAACGAGACCTTCCGCAAGAGCCTGTTTCGGGCCGATAATGCGAATTTCGTTCGGGCCTATCACCACGCGATCGACGAAGAGATGCAGCCAGGCACGGCGGAATGCCGGGTCCCCGGTGCGCAATCTTTCGCGCACCTGCTGCGAGAACACGATGACCCGCTCATCCGAGATGCGTGCGCGGTGGAGCACGCGGCGATTCTTCAATTCGCGGATCCGCTCGTCGCTCTCGCCGATACGCAGTTTCACATCCGCGATCCGTTGCGCGAAAGCCTTGTCCAGAATGTCGACGATTCCCTTCTCGATCGCGAGGTAAAGGCGTTCGAGCCCGGCCTTGTCGTTGTTGAGCGAGGCCTGCAGCCGCGGGATGTCCTTCTCCAGATCTTCGAGGCCGGCATTGGAAGCGTCGATCACCTGGCCCATCAGCAGCTTCAGCCGCGACGGTGCGAGCACCTCCTTCTCCATCGCAGAGAGAACAGCCTCGTCGGCTGCGTCCATGCGCACGGAATGGCCCTGGCAAGATAGCCCTCCCTTGTTCGCCTTGTTGGCGCAGGTCAGGTAGCGGTAGTTGCCGCTTTTGCCCGTCCTGAGCTGCATTCCGCCCTTGCAATGCTCGCAGACAGCAATACCGGAGAGCAGCGTGGGGCCGGTGGTCAGGCGTGGTGCCCGCACGTTCGGCCGATTGTCGCGCAACGCCCGCTGGGTCGCGAGCCAGATCTCCTGCGGGATGATGACGGGAACCTTGACCTTGATGTGCTCGCTCTCGGGACGCGGCTTGCGAGTGCGGCTGTCGATACAATTGTAGCGGAAGGTGCCGGTATAGACCTCGCCCTTCAGGATCTTCTCGACCGCGCTCGTATAAAATGGCTTGCCGCGATAGCTATAGCCGCGGCCATTCAGATAGGCGACGATCTTCTTGATCCCCATTGGCCCCGAGCCGTCGCCCTCGCGATAGAGCCTGAAGATCAGGCGAACGACCGGGGCCTCATCCTCGCTCTCGGCGAGGACCTTTTTCTCCTTGCTGCGCAGGACGAGAGCGACAGCCGTCTTGTAGCCAAACGGAGGCTTGGCGCCGTTCCAGTAGCCAGCCTCGGCATTCGCCGTCATCACGGTTCGCACCTGCTCGGCATTCTGGTCCGAAGCGTGAGCGTCGAAGGCCGCGAGCATCGTCAGAAGCAACTTGCCGTTATGCCCGTCAGGCAGCGCCTGGGTCGCCGAGATCAGGCGGATGCCTCGGCTTTCAAGTTCGGAGTGGTATTTGAGCAGCAGCTGGGCATTCCGGAACAGGCGCGAAGAATGGTAGACGATCACCGCCCCGACACCGTTCACGGGATCACGAATATAGCG
>NZ_FOKP01000050.1 GCF_900112185.1 Allobosea sp. CRIB-10
CGCGACCCGCTACGACAAGCTCGCCAGGAACTATCTGGCCTCGCTCTGCCTCGCCGCTCTCGTCGCCTACTGGCTGCGTTGAGTCTCGACCATAGAGCATAAGATGTTGTTCGATATTTGAAGTATATACTGATCGTATTTCTTTGTAATAATTCAAAACTATAATGTATTGACCGCTCTATTATCGATTGTTAGGCCGCGTTCGTTGTCTTTATCGAGAGTCGCGTGCCTATGACTATTCGTCCCGCCTTGCTGGGTTCGTCCGCTCTGCTGCTCGCGCCGATCGCCGCCTTGGCGCAGGGGACAGAGCGCATCCAGCTCGACACCATCGTGGTCGAAGGGCAGGGCGGCGGCGAGAAGGGCGTCTTCAGCGCCAATGGCTATGTCGCCACCTCCGGCCGCAGCGCCAGCAAGACGGATACGCCCCTGCTCGAGACGCCTATGTCGATCTCGACGGTGACGCAGACGCAGCTGGAGCAGCGCAAGCCGCAGAACCTGCTGGAGGCGCTGGCCTATACGCCGGGCGCGCGCATCGGCACCTATGGCTTCGACCCGCGCTATGACGCCTTCACCATCCGCGGCATCGACGTCACCCACAACGCCGTGTTCCGCGACGGGCTGCGCCAGATCGGCAGCCCGAACGGGCTGATGCGGCTCGAACCCTATGGGCTGGAGGCGATCAGCGTGCTGCGCGGCCCGGCCTCGGCGATCTACGGCGCCAGCACCAGCGCCGGCATCGTCGACCTGATCTCGAAGCGGCCCACAGAGACGCCGTTCCGCGAGATCGAGATCCAGGGCGGCTCCTTCGGCCGCAAGCAGTTCAATTTCGACATCTCCGGCCCGACCAATCCGGAAGGGACGCTGCTCTACAGGCTGACCGGGCTCGTCCGCGACGCCAAGACCGATATCAGCGCGATGAAGGACGACCGCGTCTTCATCGCGCCGGCGCTGACCTGGAAGCCGAACGAGGCGACCAAGCTCACCGTGCTCGGCGAGTACATGGATTCGACCACCGGCGGCACGGCGGCCTATCTCAATCTCTACGGCCCCTATGTCGATCGCCAGGGCAATGTGCTGTCCAAGACGCTCGGCGCGACCAAGGTCTATGTCGGCGACAGGCGCTACAATGATTTCCGCCAGCAGCAGGCTCGCATCGGCTACGAGTTCGAGCACAAGTTCGACGAGGTCTTCACCTTCCGCCAGCGTGCCCGCTACCAGCAGCTCGGCAACAACCAGCAATATGTCTATTTCGGCTCGGGCCTGACCCGCGAGAACACCGCCGGCTTCTCGGTCGACACCTCGCTGGAGGCGAAGGTGCGGACCGGGGCGGTCGATCATACCCTGCTCGCCGGCATCGATGTCAGCCGCCTGCACTACAAGAACAAGGAAGGCTTCGGCGGCGTGCCGCTTGGCTACAACCCGGCCCTCCTGTGGCGGACCGAGCAGACGCTGACCACGACAGGCGTCTATCTGCAGGACCAGGTCAAATGGGGCGGCTGGCGCCTCTCGGCCGGCGTCCGCCAGGACTGGGTCGACAGCAAGTTCGAGGCGGGCGCCGCCGGCGCGGTGCCGACCGAGAGCAAGCGCAATGACGGCAAGTTCACCGGCCGCGCAGCGCTGTCCTATGTCACCGATTTCGGGCTCGCGCCCTATGTCAGCTACGGCACCTCCTTCGTGCCCAATCCCGGCACGGTGCTGAATGGCGGCGTCGCCCAGCCCACCACGGGCAAGCAGGCCGAGCTCGGCGTGAAATACGATCTGCCGGGCTACAACGCCTCGCTGCGCGCCGCCGTGTTCAATATCCGCCAGGACAATGGCGTGGTCTACGAGGTCGTCGACGGCCTCAACCGCCAGGTCCAGCTCGATCTGCGCTCCAGCGGCTTCGAGATCGAGGGCGTCGCCTCGCTGGCGAACGGGCTGAGCCTGCAGGCCTCGTATTCCTACAATGACGCCCGCATCAAGAAGCTGACAGAGGAGACGGTCGGCAACCGCCTCTCCAGCATCCCCTATCACATGGCTGCGCTCTGGCTCGACTACACCGTCCAGGCCGGGCCGGCGCGCGGGCTCGGCATCGGTGGCGGCGTGCGCTATGTCGGCTCCAGCCTCGGCGACAATCTCGGCCGTCCGGTGATCGACAACAAGGCGCGCACCTTCCTCGACGGCTCGATCCGCTACGACCTCGAAAACCTCAGCCCGCAGCTCAAGGGCATGCGCTTCCAGGTCAACGCCACCAACCTCCTCAACGAGGTCCAGCAGACCTGCACTGCCGGCTACTGCTATTTCGACGAGGGACGCAAGGTCATCGCCAGCCTGCGTTATCGCTGGTGAGGGCGCTCATGCTCTCGCCTGCGGCGATCGTCCTGGCGATCGGCGGCCTCTATGTCGGTCAGAGCATCATCGGCGGGCTGACCTTCATCGCCTTGCCGAGCGTGCTGCGCGAGCGCGGCCTGCCGCTCGACCAGATCGGCCTGACCTATCTCGCCGTGCTGCCCTGGGCGCTGAAGTTTTTGTGGGCGCCGGCGGTCGAGCGCTACCGGCTGCCGGGCACCGGCCCGGCGCGCTCGCGCACGATCGTGCTGGCGACGACATTGATCTCGGCCCTCGGGCTCGTCGCGGTCGGCCTGATCGGGCCGGTCGCCTTCGTGCCCTTGATCGGCGTCTTCGTGCTGATCGCCTTCTCCGCCTCGACCGGCGACATCGCCTGCGACGGCCATGCGGTCGAGACCTTGTCGCAGGCCCATCACGGCTGGGGCAACGCCGCCCAGGTCGGCGGCGCCTATCTCGGTTCGGCGCTCGGTTCGGGCCTCTTCCTCGTCCTGGTGGCGCGGCTCGACTGGCAGCTCGCTACTTTCGCCATGGCCGGGCTGCTCGTCGTGCTAGCGCTGCCCTTCCTGCTTTCGCCGGCCCCGGCCGCGCCGGCACGGCGCACGCACCAGCCCGCGCTGAAAGACGCGCTGAAGCGGCCGGAGATGCGCACCGGCCTCGCGCTCGCCGCCATCTATGTGCCGGCGCAGAAATGGGGCGTCGCCATGCTCGGCGCCTATCTGGTCGATAGCGGGCTCGATCTTGAATCGATCGGGCTGGTCAATGGCATCGGCGGACTCGCCGTCGGTTTCGCCTGCGCGCTTGCCGGCGGCGCGCTGGTGCGGGCTCTTGGGGCGCGCAGCGTGCTCGTGCTGGCGCTGCTATTGCAGGCTTTGTCGCTTGCCGGCCTCGCCTTCGCCGCCTGGCGCAGCCTGCCGCAGCCGCTTGTGCTCGCGCTGGCGCTGGCGAGCTCCTCCGGCATCATGGCGCTCGGCTTCGTCGCGCTCTATGCCCGCTTCATGGCGCTGTCCGATCCGCGCCAGGCCGGCGTCGACTTCACCCTGCTGCAATGCATGGACGGGCTGATCAGCATGGCCGGCGGCATCGGCGCCGGCTGGGTCTCGCAGCATTTCGGCTATGGCGTCTGCTTCGGCGTCGCTGCCGGAGTTGCGCTGATCGCGGCGCCATTGGTGGCTCTGCTCGGCGGAGCCGCCGGAACGGCGCGGCCAGTCGCGCGTGAGGAGGCGGTTCTGGGATGAGCGCGGCGCGGCCGCTGCCATCCTTCGCCTCCCGCTTTCCGGAGGCGCTCAGCTGGTACAGGGACAAGCTCGTACTGCCGGGCGAGGCCGGAGAGACCGTGTCCGGGCAGGAGCTTCTCGCAGGCGCGGCGGCGCGGCTGATGGCGCGCTTCGCCGCGCTCCACCCCGACAGCGACCGGCGGGCGCTGGTCTCGATGTGGTCGCAGTGGCATTTCGGCGCGCTGGTCATCCCGGCTACGGCCGCGATCCTGCTCGGCGAGCGTGACCTGCCGCTCGAGCTCGACCGGGTCGCGATCGTGCCGCAGGAGGCGGGACTGACGAGCGCGATCGTCATCTGCGATGCAGGCGCTTCGCGATGCGCCGACGGCGACCCCTTCACGCCCCTGTTCGAGGGCCATGTCGCGCCATTGGTCGATTTGCTCGCCGGGCAGTTCCGGGTGTCGCCGCGGCTGCTCTGGGTCAATGCAGCGCAGATCTTCGAATGGACGCTGCTGCAGGTGCCGGCCGAGCATACCGATCCGCAAGCCCTGGCTATGGCGCGCCTGCGGCTGGAGCGGCGCCTGGAGCCGTCCGGCCAGCGCAACCCGATGAACGAGGCGGTGCGCTATCCGGTCGAGCAGGGCGCGCCGGTCCGGCGCCGGAAGCTCTGCTGCTTGCGCTATCTGCTGGCCGGCGTCGCCGACTGTGCCAGCCTCTGCCCGCTGCATGCCGACTGCGCTTCGGCGGCGAGCGATGCCGCCTGAGGAGGCTTCAGGCCATGTCGGCGATGATCCGGCTCTGGCGCCATCGGCGCTGGGGGTGTACAGCGCGCCAATGGCATTCAATGAGATCAGACCGGCCGAAGACCAGCCTTTCGGCACCTTCGCGCCCCAAGGCGGCATCGCCCGCATCATCGGCTGGACGCGTTGTGCGTCCGGCTCTTTCCTCGGCCGCAAGTTCGCGTTCGCCCTGCGCCGCCTCGGGCTCAACCGGCTCAAGGGGCAGCCCGTCGACATCGAGGCGCTCGGCGCGCAGATGCGGCTCTACCCCGAGGGCAATGTCTGCGAGAAGCGGGTGCTGTTCACGCCGCAATATTTCGATGCGCGGGAGCGCGAGCTTTTGGCCTCGCGGATCCGCGAGGGTTTCAGCTTCATCGACGTCGGCGCCAATATCGGCGCCTATTCGCTCTTCGTCGCGGCCCGTGCCGGACGGGGCGCACGCATCCTCGCGGTCGAGCCGCAACCCGACATCTTCGCGCGGCTGACCTACAACATCGCGCAGAATCCCTTCGGCACGGTCAAGGCGATCGCCTGCGCGCTCGCCGACAAGCCGGGCGAGCTGACGCTGTTCCTCGATCCCGCCAACAAGGGCGAATCGAGCGTGCGCATCCTGCGCTCCACCAATGCGAGTTCCGTGCGGGTGCCGGCGACGACATTACTCTCCCTGGTGCAGAGCGAGGGCTACGAGCGGATCGACGCCATCAAGCTCGACGTCGAGGGTGCCGAGGACCTCATCCTGGAGCCTTTCCTGCGCGATGCGCCCGAGGCGCTCTGGCCGGGCTTCGTCATCGTCGAGGATTCGCGCGGTCGCTGGCAGGCCGATCTGCCGGCCCTGCTGGAGAGCAAGGGCTACAAGCTCCTCGCCCACACACGGCTCAATCTCGTCTACGAGCGCACGACCTCGTGATGCGCCCGCCGCGCGTGCATAGCGGCCACGACCGGCGCGCCGCTTGAGCAATCGCGCGCAAGCAGCTTAGCTCGCTGGCGTATCGGGGCACGCATGCGGCGACATCGAACAGCAGGGACAAGCCCATGACGGCAGCGCCAGCGCCCGCCTTCCAGCCGGTGGTCACCGCCGCGATCCTGGTGATCGGCGACGAGATCCTGTCCGGCCGGACCAAGGACAAGAACATCGGCTACATCGCCGAGTATCTGACTAATATCGGCATCGAGCTACGTGAGGTCCGGGTCGTGCCCGACCTGACCGACGAGATCGTTTCGGCGCTGAACGCGCTGCGCTCGCGCTATACCTATGTCTTCACCACTGGCGGCATCGGCCCGACCCATGACGACATCACGGCCGACGCGGTCGCCGCCGCCTTCGGCGTGCCGATCGACTACGATCAGCGCGCCGTCGACATGCTGCTGGAGCGCTTTCCGAAGGATCAGCTCAACGAGGCCAGGATGCGCATGGCCCGCATCCCTGCCGGTGCCGATCTGATCGCCAACTCTGTCTCGAAGGCGCCGGGTTTCAGGATCGGCAATGTCCATGTCATGGCCGGCGTGCCGGCGATCATGCAGGCCATGCTCGACGTCGTCGCGCCGACGCTGAAGACCGGCGCCAGGATTCTCTCCGAGACGGTGCGGGCGGGTCTGCGCGAAGGCGACATCGGCACGCCGCTGGCCGAGATCGCCAAGGCTCATCCCGACTGCTCGATCGGCTCCTACCCGTTCTGGTCGGAGACCGGCCCGGACACCAACATCGTCATCCGCTCGCGCGACCCGGAGAAGCTGATGATGGCGACCGCCGCCGTGCAGGCGATGGTCGAAGTGGAGCGGGCCCGGCTGGGAGCCTAGGTGTATTCTTCATTTCATACAACCTATGATTGATGATCCTTGGATTTCTAACGCCGTTCAAAGTTTAGCAGATTCAAGGCCCTGAACAGTTGGATGCTGACCTTAAGAGAAGGGCGGGACTCAACCTTATATGATTTGGCTTCCACTAAACTTAGAGTGATTATAGATTGAGAGGTATTCTTTTTTTGGCTCGGTATTCATCTATCTAATGTCATGATATTTGCCGAAAAGTTTTTGACCGAACGTGAACAAGTGGCGGTTTAGACTTTTGCTCGGTCTTCGGCTTAGTAGGTCGTAAACCATTGTCATCCATTTTGTTCTTGCGGACCGTGAGTTCGCGGGGGCTGAATGCGGGGGACGGGGCATGCGGCTAAATCCATTCCGAGGCGGCGCTTCGCGCCGCGAGCTGGAAGGCGAGATGTTGGCGCTCAATCGCGCCATGGCGGTGATCAGCTTCAAGCTCGACGGCACGATCCTGGATGCCAACGAGAACTTCCTGAAGACGGTCGGCTACACGCTGGAGCAGGTGCGCGGGCGCCATCACAGCATGTTCGTGACCAAGGAGGAGGCCGCGAGCGCCGAATACAAGGCGTTCTGGGAGCGACTCCGGCAAGGTGAGTACGACGCCCGGCAATTCCTGCGCGTCCACGCCGACGGCAGCGAACTCTGGATCGAGGCGAGCTACAACCCGGTCTTCGATTCCAGCGGCAAGCCGATCAAGGTGATCAAGTTCGCGACGGTGATCACCGACCAGAAGAACCTGGAAGCCGACATGGCTGGGCAAGCGGCGGCGATCCGCAAGGCGATGGCGGTGATCGAGTTCACGCTCGACGGCCATATCCTAGACGCCAACGAGAACTTCCTCGCCGTCACCGGCTATTCGCTCGGCGAGATCAAGGGCAAGCATCATTCGATGTTCTGCGACGCCGCCTATCGCAGCTCGCCGGAGTATCGCGCCTTCTGGGAGAAGCTCGGCCGCGGCGAATACGATTCCGGCCAGTACCAGCGCTTCGGCAAGGGCGGCCGCGAGGTCTGGATCCAGGCGAGCTACAACCCGATCATGGACGCCAAGGGCCGGCCGACCAAGGTGGTGAAATACGCCACCGACATCACCGAGCAGAAGGCGGCGCGCCAGCTCGCCAAGGCGGTCGGAGAGGCGCAGGCCGTGATCGGCCGGGCCAAGGACAAGGACCTGACGACGCGCATCGACATGGCCGGCAAGGAGGGCGAGGTCGCGATCCTCTGCGGCGGCATCAACGAGCTGATCGAGACGATGGCCGAGGTGATCGCCGCCGTCGGGCTGATCTCGAGCAAGGTCGGTGCCGCGGCCGACAAGATGGCGAGCGAGAGCGTCGAGCTCGCCGAGCGGGCCGAGGCCCAGGCCTCGAGCCTGCAGGAGACGGCGGCGACGACCGAGGAGCTCGCCGCCTCGATCAAGACCAGCGCCGGCAATTCGCGCCAGGCGGCGGCGCTCGGCGACGAGGCCAGGACCGTCGCCTCGCGCGGCGGGGCGATCGTCACCGATGCGGTTGCGGCGATGGGCCGGATCGAGCAGGCCTCGGCCTCGATCGCCGACATCATCTCGATGATCGACGAGATCTCGTTCCAGACCAACCTGCTCGCACTCAACGCCGCGGTGGAGGCGGCGCGGGCCGGCGATGCCGGGCGGGGCTTTGCGGTCGTCGCCTCGGAGGTTCGGGCGCTGGCCGGCCGCTCCAGCGAATCCGCCAACGGCATCAAGTCGCTGATCGCCAATTCGAGCGAGCAGGTCCGCTCAGGCGTCCAGCTGGTCAAGGATGCCGGCCGCACGCTCGACGAGATCGTCGATGCGGCCAACCGGGTCGCCGGCACCATCGCCGAGATCTCCAGCGCGGCGACCGAGCAGGCCAACGGCGTCGAGGAAATGGCCAAGACCGTCGCCCATATGGACGAGATCACCCAGCGCAACTCGCTGATGGCCGACGCCAGTTCCAAGCTGTCGCGCGACCTGCAGGGCGAGACTCAGGCGCTGGCGGCGCTGGTCGGCGCCTTCCGGCTCGGCGGCGGCGATCAGCCGGCGCGGCTTGCGGCTGATCTGCGCTCGATGCTGCCGGCGATGAAGGCCGCCGCAGCACCCACGAAACCCATGCCGCTTCCGCGCGCCAGGGCGGCGGGCGGCCGGGGTGACGACGGCTGGGCCGAGTTCTAGGTGACTAAAGCCCGGCGCGGCGGGGATTATCGCCGCGCGGCTCTTGCCAGCGCCGGCCGAATGCGCTTTGCGGAAAGGCACTTTTCCGCCTGCCGCAGGACCAGCCATGGCCGACGCTTCCGCCAACAAGGCCTTTCCCGTTTCCTGGGACCAGTTCCACCGCGATGCCCGCGCGCTTGCCTGGCGTCTCTCCGATGCCGGACCCTTCGAGGCGATGGTCTGCATCACCCGTGGCGGGCTGGTGCCGGCGGCGATCATCTGCCGTGAGCTCGGCCTGCGCCTGATCGAGACGGTCTGCGTCGCGAGCTATCACGACTACAAGAACCAGTCCGAGCTCAAGGTGATGAAGGAGATCGCCCCCTCGATCCGCGCCATCGGCGACGGCAAGGGCAAGGGCGTGCTCGTCGTCGACGACCTGACCGACACCGGCAAGACCGCCCGCGTCGTGCGCGAGATGCTGCCGAACGCCCATTTCGCCACGGTCTACGCCAAGCCGGCGGGCGTGCCGGTGGTCGACACCTTCGTCACCGAGGTCAGCCAGGACACCTGGATCTATTTCCCCTGGGACATGGGTCTGGCCTATGTCGAGCCGATCGCCAAGGACCACAAGGGCTGAGCGCGCACAGTCTTTCCGGGACTTCGCGAAGCATCACGCTCCCTTGTCGTCATGGTCGGGCTTGTCCCGACCATCCACGCCTTCCGTGATCGGGGGCAGTGTTCAAGACGTGGATGCTCGCCACAAGGGCGAGCATGACGGGCTGGAGTTGCGTCGTGTCGCTGAGGCTCAGGCGCTGCTCGGCGCCTTGAGCGCCACCACCATGCCGGTCACAGCCAGCAGCATGCCGGCGATCTCCAGGCCTGAGGCCTGCTCGCCGAGGAAGGCGGCGCCGGACAGCGCCGTCACCACGGGCACCAGCGGCAGGAACAGCGCAGCCCGGGCGGCGCCCAGGATCGCGACGGCTTCCGTATAGAGAAAAAGCGCGACCGCGCCGACCAGCACGCCCTGATAGAGCGCCTGCAGCGCGACCGCCGGCAGCGGCACCTGGAGCAGGTTGACCGGCTGGACCAGCGCCAGCAGCGGCAACAACGGCACCGAGAGCAGGCAGGTCGCCATGGTGACCTCGACCGCGTCCGCGCCCCAGCGCCGCGCCAGCAGGCCGAACACTGACCAGAGCAGGGCGATCAGGACGAAGAGCAGGTCGCCGATCCAGGCGCCTGCGCGGGTCGGCGTGTTGGCCATCGCCTCGAAAGAGAAGACCACGATCCCGGCGACGATGATGGCAAGGCCGATCACCCTGAGCGGGCTGATCCGGTCGCCGAGGACGAAGACGGCGAGCAGGGCGGTCGCGACCGGGATCAGCCCGGGCGAGATCACCGAGGAGTGCAGCGCCGGGGCGAAATGCGCGCCGCCGACCAGGATCAGGCTGTAGCTCGGGCCGACGATGGCGGTGAGGATCAGCGCCCGCTTCCAGCCGAGCTTGCCGACCGGGAAGGGTTTCAGCCGCTTGAGGGCGAAGGGCAGCAGCACCAGCGAGGCGGCGAGAAAGCGCAGGATCGTGACGTCGCCGGCCGAGAGCCCGTCGACCACCGATTGCCGCGAGACCACCGACTGCACGCCCCAGATCACAGCCGAGAGGATGCCGAAGGCAAAGCCGATGGCGAGGCGGGAGGAGGCGGGGTTGGACACTGTTCAAGGCCTTGCGGGAGCAGGGCGGCTTATGGGCTCAAGCGGGAGGTGGCGGCAAGGGTCGGCGCGTCGGGAGGCTCTACGTGGGACGCATGGGCGAGGAACCGCGGGGAACCCTCTCCTGTAAGGAGAGGGCAGGGTGAGGTGTAGGCCACCGGACCAGTTCCGCGAGCGCTCACCGCGCGGCCATGTTCAGGCTAACGTTTTCAGTCCGAACACCTTGTAACTCTCATTTTGCCTCATCTGCTATACCAGCGGTTGCGGTGGCAGGTGGAAGACCGACAGCCCTGAGGGACACCAAGCCC
>NZ_FOKP01000062.1 GCF_900112185.1 Allobosea sp. CRIB-10
GACATCTGATCCGACATGCCGATCATCCCGCTCCGATCAGGCCAACTGAATCAGCAATCAAACCTCAAAGCCAGAACCCTTTCGCAGAGAAATCCGCAAGGGGGAGGGCTTCCCCGCGCCCACTTGTCCCACCCGTACCCGCGCCACGCCGACGGAACGCTTCCGTGCCGGCGCGGCATGCTCTAGAGGATCAGCCGATTCCACAACGGATCGGCTTGAGCGATGTACGACATCAGATGGATTCGCGAGAACGCTGAGGCGTTCGATCGGGGCTTGCAGCGACGCGGGCTTGAGAAACTGTCGTCGTCGCTGCTGGCGCTCGACGATCAGCGCCGCGCCGCCATCGGCAAGTCGCAGGCCGCGCAGGAGCGCCGCAACGCCCTCTCCAAGGAGATCGGCAAGGCGATGGGCCAGAAGGACCTCGCCCTCGCCGAGCAGCTCAAGGCCGAGGTCGCCGCGCTCAAGGAGCAGGTGCCGGCGCTGGAAGCCGAGGAGAAGGCCGCGGTCGAGGCGCTGAACGCCCAGCTCTCCGCGATCCCGAACACGCCGCTCGACGAGGTCCCTGACGGCGCCGACGAGCATGGCAACGTTGTGCTCGAAGGTCACACGCATGGCCAGCCGCCAGAGAAGACCGGCGGCCGGCTGTTCGGCTTCAATCAGATCAAGGAGCACTACGAGCTCGGCGAGGCCCTCGGCCAGATGGATTTCGAGAAGGCCGCCAAGCTCTCCGGCTCGCGCTTCGTCGTGCTCGACCGGCAGATCGCGCGCCTCAACCGGGCCATCGGCCAGTTCATGCTTGACACCCATGTCGAGGAGCATGGCTACACCGAGGTCAACCCGCCGCTGATGGTGCGGGACGATGCCATGTTCGGCACGGCGCAGCTGCCGAAGTTTGCCGCCGACCAGTTCCACGCCTTCGCCTATGATATGCCCGAGCATCTGAAGCCGCACGGGCCTGCAGCGGAACTCTGGGAGTCGCTGGCGGAGGATTGGGCATCCGAGGAAGGCAAGCTCGAACAGGCGACCTTCGCCTCGGTCGTGCAGGCCCTAGTCGACCACAAGTTGCGCCAGGATGAGATCGACCAGATCTCCGCCTTCTTCAACCGGCTGAAGCGCGAGCTGGCCGTGGCTCGCCATGGCAAGGCGCGCGGTGAGGTTCTGCTTGGTGCAGCGGCGGGCGGGCATTGGCTCATCCCAACCGCCGAAGTCCCGCTGACCAATCTCGTGCGCGAGTCCATCCTCTCCGAGGAAGAACTGCCGCGCCGCTTCACCGCGCTTACCCCCTGCTTCCGGGCCGAGGCTGGCTCGGCCGGGCGTGATACGCGTGGCATGCTGCGCCAGCACCAGTTCGAGAAGGTCGAGCTCGTCTCGATCACCGCGCCGGAGAAATCGCGCGAAGAGCACGAGCGCATGCTGTCTTGCGCCGAGACCGTGCTGAAGAAGCTCGATTTGCATTATCGCGTCATGACGCTGTGCACCGGCGACATGGGCTTCGCCTCGCAGAAGACCTACGACATCGAGGTCTGGCTGCCCGGCCAGAAGACCTATCGCGAGATCTCGTCCTGCTCGGTCTGCGGCGATTTCCAGGCCCGGCGCATGAACGCCCGCTACAAGACGAAGGACGGCAAGGGCCCGTTCTTCGTCCACACCCTCAACGGCTCGGGCACGGCGGTCGGCCGCGCCCTGATCGCGGTGATGGAGAACTACCAGAACGCCGACGGCTCGATCACCGTGCCGGACGCGCTGGTTCCGTATATGCGCGGGGTCACCCGCATCGAGAAGGCGGCCTGATCCCATGCGCATCCTGGTGACCAATGACGATGGCATCCATGCCGAAGGTCTCGCTATCCTCGAGCAGATCGCCGCCCAGCTCTCCGATGACGTCTGGGTGGTGGCGCCCGAGACCGACCAGTCGGGCGTGGCGCATTCGCTCTCGTTGTCGAACCCGCTGCGCTTGCGTCAGATCGAGGAGAAGCGCTTCGCCGTCCAGGGTACGCCGACCGATTGCGTGATCATGGCGGTGCGCTCGGTCATGGCCGAGATGAAGCCCGATCTCGTGCTTTCCGGCGTCAATCGCGGCCAGAACGTCGCCGAGGACGTCACCTATTCCGGCACCATCGCCGCGGCGATGGAAGGCACGCTGCTCGGCATCCCCTCGATCGCGGTGAGCCAGGCCTATATGGCGGGCGACCGCACCAAGATCATCTGGGACTGCGCCCTGCAGCATGCGCCGGGAATCATCCGCCGCCTGCTGGAGGAAGGGATTCCCGAGGGCGTGCTGTTCAACCTCAACTTCCCGAACGTCGCGCCCGCCGAAGTCGCGGGCGTCGCGGTGACGGCGCAGGGTCGGCGCGACCAGGAGCTGATGCGGCTGGAGCCGCGGCGCGACGGGCGCGGCAATCCCTATTACTGGATCGCCTTCCAGCGCGGCAAGAACGAGCCGGCCAATGGCACCGATCTGCGCGCCCTCGCCGAGAACAAAATCTCGGTGACGCCGCTGGAGCTCGACCTGACGCATGAGCCGACGATGACGCGCTTCGCGCGCGTCTTCGCCTGAGGCTGTTTGCATGTCTCCCTCAGCCCTCATCCTGAGGAGCCGCGTAGCGGCGTCTCGAAGGATGGTTCCAGTGATCTCTGGAGCATCCTTCGAGACGCGATCTGCGATCGCTCCTCGGGATGAGGGCTATGGGTTGTGAACGACATCCTGCCGATGACCGAGGAGGGCGCCAGCAGCGAGAGCGAACGCACCGTCGCCTTCCTGTTGTCGCTGCGCGCGCGGGGCGTGCGCGACCTCGCCTTGCTGCGGGCGATGGAGCGCGTGCCGCGCGAGCATTTCGCGCCCTCGCGCTTCGCCGATCTCGCCCGCCAGGACGTCTCCGTGCCGCTTCCCTGCGGTCAGACCATGACGGCGCCGCATACGGTCGCGGCGCTGGTCGGCGCGCTGGAGATGAAGCCCGATTGCCGCGTGCTCGAGATCGGCTCCGGCTCGGGCTATGTCGCGGCGCTGCTCGCGGCGATGGGCGGCAGGGTCGTCTCGCTGGAGCGCTACCGCACGCTCGCGCTCGCCGCGCATGAGCGCCTTGCCGGCGGCGGCTTCGCCCAACTGGTCGAGCTCCGTCACGCCGATGGCTTCCAGCCCGATCGCACGCTCGGCCGCTTCGAGCGCATCCTCGTCAACGGCGTGATGCAGACGGTGCCGGAGGCGCTGCTCGCCCGGCTGGAGATTGGTGGCCGGCTGGTCGGCGCGCTGCGCGTCGAGGGGGCAGGGCGGCTCGTCATCGTCACCCGCAGCGAGGACGGCTTCGACCACGCCCTGGGCCCGATCATCCGCATCCCGCCGCTGGCGCCGGGATTGTCGCAGGCGCTCTGAGGCGCGCGCGTTTCGAATACGCGGTGATAGAACTCGCATCCGCGGGGAACCCTTCTCCCGTGTGGGAGGGCAGGGATGAGGGCCTGCCCTAACCGCAGAAGGTGCAGCGGCACTGCCTCGTTCCAATGTTCAGCGGCGGTCCCTCACCCTTGTAACTCTCATTTTGCCTCATCTGCTATACCAGCGGTTGCGGTGGCAGGTGGAAGACCGACAGCCCTGAGGGACACCAAGCCCGTGGGTGA
>NZ_FOKP01000049.1 GCF_900112185.1 Allobosea sp. CRIB-10
GCCCGCTATATGCAGATCCTCTCGGACGGGCTCTCGGCCAAGCTCGCCGGGCGCTGCATCAACATCCACCACTCGTTCCTGCCGGGCTTCAAGGGCGCCAAGCCCTATCATCAGGCGCATGAGCGCGGGGTGAAGCTGATCGGCGCGACCGCGCACTACGTCACCTCCGATCTCGACGAAGGGCCGATCATCGAGCAGGACGTCGAGCGCATCAGCCATCGCGACACGCCCGACGACCTCGTCCGCAAGGGCCGCGACATCGAGCGGCGCGTGCTCGCCCGCGCCGTGCGCTATCATCTTGAGGATCGCGTGCTGCTCAACGGCAAGAAGGCCGTCGTCTTCACGCACTGACGTGAAGCGTAGATGGCGCTGGCAGCTCACACGCGCGGATATCGTTGAAAAAGTCGTCGTTGCTGCGAGCGTGATACTTTTCGCCATCTCGAGCGCATCCAAAGGCTCGACCGGCTGCGACTACGCGGACCGAAGGGCGCCAGAGACGAATTCCACTTCGCCGCGGCAGCCCAGAGGCTCACATTGCAGGTCGACCTCCGGCATCGGTCCTCGATCGTTCCTGATCGCGTCGTTCGGCTAAAAAGGTCGCATTGTTGCGCAAACGGCAGGTTCTCTAGGCGCGCCTGACGACTTCTCCAGGGGGCTGCAGTCGATCGACCTGGAAAGCGAGCAGGTGATCGAATCTGATGGCTTCGCGGAGACGGGCGGCGATGTCCGCCTCGGTTATTCGGCGATCACGTTGCAAATATTTCACAAGAGATTTTATAACCTTGTTGTGCCGACGGACCCTCGTACGCGCCGGCTGAGGTGGAGGACTCTGACATGAAAACCAGTGGTATCGGGACGATCGGGGATAGAATCGTCCTGGAAAACGAGCATGTCAGGGTGTGGCTCGTCGAGCTCGAGCCCGGCCAGATTCAGTCGCGCCATGTCCACGAGTTGCCCTATCTGATCGTGCCGTTGACCGACGGCAAGAACATCATGCGCTTCGATGACGGGCGCGAGATCGCGACGGATGAGAAGCCGGGCGTCTGTCTCTGGCGCATGCCCGGCGTTCCACACGAGCTGGAAAACGTCAGTTCCTGGCAATATCGCAACGTGCTCATCGAGCTGAAGACCCCGGCTGCGACGCCCCACACGCCATGATCGAGCGCAGGAGCTTCCTCGCCCTGCCGCTCCTCGCGCCGTTCGTGACAACGGCCGCGCGAGCCCAGGGACTTTCCAACCGTCCCGTGACGATCGTCTCGCCCTATATGGCCGGTGGCACCAGCGACATCATCGCCCGTATGCTCGGCGAAGGACTGAGCGAGCTCTGGAAGCAGCCGGTGCTGATCGAAAACCGGCCGGGCGCCAATGGCTCGATCGGCGTCTCGGCCGTGGCGAGATCAGCTCCCGACGGGCATACCCTGCTCGCCGTCGCGTCGAGCGCGCTGACCCTCAACCCGCTGCTGTACAAGAAACTGTCCTATGACGTGGAGCGCGACCCTTCCCGTCAGCGTCACCGGGCAGGTCCCCAATGTCGTCGTCGTCAATCCCAGACTGCCGGCGCGCGACCTCGCCGAGCTGATCGCCCTTGCCAAGGCGAAGCCGGGTGGCCTCACCTACGCCTCGCAGGGGATCGGGTCGAACGGCCAGATGAACGCCGAGATGTTCCGGCTCGCCACCGGAATCTCCTTCGTGCACGTTCCCTACAAGGGCAGCGCCCAGGCGGTAACCGACCTCGTCGGCGGGCAGGTCGACCTGATGTTCGACAACCTGCCCACGGTGCTCGAGCACATCAGGGGCGGCCAGCTTCGTGCGCTGGCCATCACCTCGGCCAGCCGCTCTTCCTTGCTGCCGGAGGTGCCGACCGTGGCGGAAGCGGCCATCCCCGGCTTCGACAGCTCGGCCTGGTTCGCCGTGCTCGCGCCCAGGGCGACGCCGCCCGAACTGCTGGCGAAGCTTGAACGGGCCGTGACCGGCGTCCTGACCCAGCCCGCCACCTCCGCCAAGCTCACGGCTGCGGGCGTGACGGTCGCTGCGGCAGGCTCGGCGGAACTCGCGGGACGCATCGAGCGCGATCGCAGGATCTGGAGCGAGGTCATCGCCAAGGCCGGCATCGCTATCGAGTGAATCGCAAAAGATATCTCTTGAGAAATATCAGTGGATCGGACATCTTCCAGACCAAGGGCTGATGCTCGCTGAAAGAGGGGAATGCCGATGCACTGGATGAGGAAGACCGCCATTGCCAGCCTTGCGGGAGCGTTCGTCGCTGCGCTCGGCCTTGCCAGCGCCCAGGCTCAGGCGCAGACTCCGATCACCTTCTCGCTCGACTTCCGCGCGCTCGGGCGTCATGCGGCCTGGTTCGTCGCGCTGGACAAGGGTTACTACAAGCAGGCCGGGCTCGACGTCAGCATCATCGCCGGCCAGGGAACGGCGCAGGCGATCCAGGCGATCGAGGCCGGAACCGCGCAGATCGCCTTCTCCGACGTCGCCGGCGTCGTCGCGGCGCGGGCCAATGGCGGCTCGACCGCCAAAATGGTCTCGGTGATCTACCAGAAGGCGCCCTATGCGATCTTTTCGCTGCGCGACGGCGCCAATGTCCGCTCGGCCGACCAGCTCGCCGGGCTCGAGATCGGCAGCGGTGCCGGCAGCTTCACCCAGAAGGTGATCGAAGCCTTCATGGCGCAGAAGGGCATCAAGACGCCGGCCAAGTTCACCAATGTCGATCCGTCGGCCCGCGTCGCCATGCTTGCCGCCAAGAAGATCCCGTCGGTCGAGACCTTCGTGATGACGCGCCCTGGCGTCGCCAAGGCGGTCGGCTCGTCGAATGCCCGCACCTATCTCCTCGCCAATGACGGGCTGGTGCTCTACTCCAACGGCATCGTCGTGCGCGAGGACCTGATCAAATCGAAGCCCGACGTGGTCAAGGCCTTCATCGCCGCCTCGCTGAAAGGCTGGAAAGACACGATGGCCAAGCCCGAAGAAGCCGCCGATATCGTCGTCAAGCTCAACAAGGGCCTGGAGAAGGATGTCGTTCTCGAGGAGATCGAGATCGTGAGCGAGCTGGTGAAGACCGAGGTCACCCAGAAGAAGGGGCTGGGCGCGATCGACGCCGAGGCGATGGCCGCCTCCGTCTCGCTCATCCTCCAGACCCTGCCCGGCGCGAAGCTGACCGCGAACGACGTCTACGATTCCAGCCTGCTGCCCGCGAGCCCGGTCCTGCCGTGACCGCATCCGCCGCAGAAGCGGTGCGCGCTTCCGAGCACGCACCCGACATCTACGGTCGCTTCGTCGGCGTCCGGAAGGTCTTCGGAGCCGGAGAGAGCGCCATGGTGGCGCTCTCCGAGGTCGACTATGAACTGAGGAAGGCCGAGCTCGTCGCCCTGCTCGGCCCCAGCGGCTGCGGCAAGACCACCTTGCTGCGGATGGTGGCCGGGCTGACCAAGCCGAGCGGCGGCAGCGTCATCATCCGCGGCCGCGAGGTCACCGAGCCGCAGGATGATTTCGGCTTCGTCTTCCAGAGCCCGAACCTGCTGCCCTGGCGCACCGTGCTCTCGAACGTGCTCTTCCCGATGGAGATCAAGGGGCGGCTCGACGCGGCGGCGAAGGCGCGCGCCGTCGAGCTGCTGGAGCATGTCGGGCTCGGCAAGTTCCTGAAGAGCCGTCCGCACGAGCTTTCCGGCGGAATGAAGCAGCGTGTCGCGCTCTGCCGTGCGCTGATCCATTCGCCCTCGCTCATCCTGATGGACGAGCCCTTCGGCGCCCTTGACGAGCTCACCCGCATGGAAATGCACGAATTGCTGCTCGACATCCGGCGCCTGACCGGTGCGACCGTGCTGTTCGTGACGCATTCGATCTCCGAAGCGGTCTATCTCGCCGACGAGGTGCTGGTCTTCAGTGCTCGGCCGGGCCGCGTCTCCGACCGGATCAGGATCGACCTGCCTTATCCGCGCGAAGCGGCGCTGCGCTACACGGCCGCCTTCCGCGAGTACGAGCGGCGCGCCGGCGCCGGGCTCGGCGTCCTCCATCACTCGTGACGACAAGCCGATGAAAATCTCCTCCGAAGCCGTCACGCGGGTCGCCTATCCGATCCTCGGCCTGCTGCTGCTGCTCGTTCTCTGGCAGGGCTACATCGTCCTGTTCGACGTGCCGCAGGCCGTGCTGCCGCGGCCGCTCGCGGTCTGGAACGCGACCGTGAACAATCTGCCGCTGCTCATCTCCGAGGGCCGCGTGACGCTGCTCGAAAGCGTCTACGGCTTCCTGCTCGCCTTCTTCCTCGGCATTCCGATCGCCGTGGCGATTTCCTCGTCGCGCACGCTCAACCTGATGTTCTATCCGCTGCTGATCGCGACGCAGGCCCTGCCCAAGGTGGCGCTCGCCCCGCTGATCCTGGTCTGGCTCGGCACCGGCATCGAATCGAAGCTCGCCATCGCCTGGCTCGTCGCCTTCTTCCCCATCGTAGTCGACACCGCGACGGGCCTGCGCTCGACACCAACGGAGATGCTCGACCTTGCCGCTTCGGTTCGCGCCAGCGGCTGGCAGACCTTCTGGAAGATCAGGTTCCCGGCCGCGCTTCCCTTCGTCATCACCGGCTCGAAGGTTGCGATCACGCTCGCCGTCATCGGCGCGGTGATCGGCGAGTTCATCAGCTCGAACGAAGGCCTCGGCAATCTCCTGCTCGTCGCCAACTCGCAGGTGAACACGCCCCTCGCCTTCGCCGCGCTGCTGGCGCTGGCGGTGCTCGGCATGGCGCTCTACGCCGCCGTCGCCTTCATCGACATCGCGCTGAAGCCCTGGTTCAGCGAAGTCAGGCATTGATGGGCCATGGTATGACGAGGCCCCGTATCGCTTTGCTCGTCGGCTCGCTCAGCCGCGACTCGATCAATCGCCGGCTGGCATCGGCGCTCGCAGGGCTCGGCGCCAATCGCTTCGATTTTCGAGAGGGCGATCTCGCCATGCTGCCGCTCTACAACCGCGACATGGACCGCGCACTGCCGCCGGCGGTGCTGGCCTTCAAGCAGGCGATCGAAGCCGCCGATGGCGTGCTGATCGTCTCGCCCGAATACAACCGTTCGGTGCCATCGGCGCTCAAGAACGCCATCGACTGGGCCTCGCGGCCCTATGGCGCCAACTCATGGCGCGGCAAGCCGGCGGCGATCGCGGGCCTCGCGAGCGGCGCGCTCGGGACGGCGCCGGCCCAGCAGCATCTGCGCAACATCCTCTCTCATCTCGATGTCCATGTGCTGCCGCAGCCCGAGGTCTGCATGGCGATGCGCGAGGGCTTGTTCGACGCGTCAGGCGAGATCGCCGACCCTGCGACGCGGCAATTCCTCGACGGCTTCCTCACCCGCTTCTCCGCGCATGTCGCGCGCTTTGCGATGGCTCCCGCATGACTCAGCGTATCGCCCTCGACGTCCACGCCCATCTCATCCCGGTCGGAGCGCCGCTCGCGAGCGCCCCCGGCGTGAGCTGGGACGAGGCGACCGAGAAGCTCGTCATCGATGGCCATTCGATCGGTATCAAGGCGCTGTTCCATCCGGAGACGCTGATCGCCTGGATGGACGAGCAGAGCGTCGAGCGGGCCTGGATCTCGGCGCCGCCACCGACCTATCGCCCTGGGCTCGATGCGGTGCAGGCCGAAGCTTGGGCGCAATTGCTCAATGACGGGCTCGCGGCGATCGCCGCGGCGCATCCGGACAGGCTGGCGCCACTCTTCCATCTGCCGGTGGCGCATCCCGAGCTCGCCGCCCGGATCGTGCGCGAGCGCTCTGCGGGTGCCGAAGCCCGCTTTTCCATGCCGACCGGTGAGCCGGGGTTGATGCTGTCGGACGCCAGCTACGCCCCGCTCTGGCAGGCGCTGGACGAGGTCTCGGCTTTCGTCTTCCTGCACCCCGGCGAAGGCTGCGACGGGCGACTCGACCCGTTCTATCTGCACAACCTGCTCGGCAATCCGAGCGAGACGGCGGTTGCGGCCGGCCATCTCGTCTTCGCCGGCATTCTGGATCGGCATCCACGCATCACCATCTGCCTTGCACATGCCGGCGGCACCGTGCCGGCTGTGGCCGGGCGCTGGCAGCGCGGCTTCGGCACGGGACGACCGGGTGTGGATACGACGGTCGAGGCGCCGGCAAAGGCGCTGCGGCGCTTCTGCGTCGACTGCATTGCCCATGACGACACGCTGCTCGATCTGGCGGCCTCGGTGTTCGGCGAGGAGCGGATCGTCTTCGGCTCCGACTGGCCGTTCCCGATGGGCGTGATCAAGCCACATGAGCAGCTGGCGGGCCT
Source organism: Allobosea sp. CRIB-10 (assembly GCF_900112185.1). Taxonomy (GTDB): domain Bacteria; phylum Pseudomonadota; class Alphaproteobacteria; order Rhizobiales; family Beijerinckiaceae; genus Allobosea. The sequence goes on from NZ_FOKP01000049.1 coordinate 6,280, forward strand.
CAGCGAGAGCCGGCGCCGGGCGATCTTCTGCGACAATCCCACCAAGCTGATGGGCTGACATGAAAAATGGGCCGGCTCGCGAGAGCCGGCCCTTTTGCTTGATGGAAGCCCCGTCAGGGCGTGACGTCGCTGTCTCCGGCGAGATCGTGCTCGACGAGGCGGTTGCGCAATTCGCCCAGGCCTTCGGCCCGGACCACGACCTCGTCACCCGCCTTGAGGAAGATCTGCGGCTCGCGTGCATTGCCGATACCGCTCGGCGTGCCCGTGAGCAGTACATCGCCCGGATGCAGCGTCATGCCGAAGGAGAGCTCGGCGATGAGCTCGTCGACCGGGAAGGCCATCTGCGCCGCCACCGCGTTCTGCATCAGCTCGCCATTGAGCAGGCATTGCAGCCTGACCTTGGGCAGGTCGATCTCGTCCGGCGTCACCACATAGGGGCCGAGCGGCATGGTGCCGTCGATGCTCTTGCCCTTGAGCCATTGCCCGCCATGGCGACGCTGCAGGTCGCGCTGCGAGACGTCATTGGCGAGGCAGAGGCCGAAGATGTGTTCATGTGCCCGCGCGCGCGGAATGCTGCGGCCACCCTTGCCGATGACGATCGCGATCTCGGCCTCATAGTCCCACTTCGCCGAGATGCGGGCATCGAAGGCGATGTCGTCCCGCGGGCCGATCATCACATCGGGCGATTTCGTGAAGAAGGTCGGCGCTGTCGGGCGGTCGACATCCTGCCCCTCGCGCTTGCCCCTGCTCTCCTCGAAATGGTCCCAGTAGTTCCAGCCGGTGCAGAGCACGTCGCGCCGGAAGCGGCGCACCGGTGCAGCGAGCGACGCGCCCGCCAACGGCAGGCGCGCGCCCTTGTCGAGGCTGGCGACGATCAGCGCCTGCCGCTCATTGGGCGGCAGGCCGATGAAGGCGACGAGGTCGCCGGCATCCGGGCCGAGCAGAACAACCTGATCGTCGACGACGAGGCCGAGGCGCTCGCTGCCATCATGGCGCAGATTGACGTAGCGCATCGCCGGCTCAGTCCGGAATGACGGCGATGGCGTTGATCTCGATCAGGTAGTCCGGCGAGGTCATCTTGCAAATCTCGACCATGGTGGAGGCCGGCGCGATGCCGGTGAAGTATTCGCGCCGGACCTTATGGATCGCGTCGAAATGCTCCATGTTGCGGACATAGACGTCGACGCGGCAGATGTCGTCGAGCGTGCCGCCGGCCTCCTCGACCGCAGCCTTCAGGTTCTCGCAGACCTGCCGGGTCTGCTCGGAGACGTCGCCGATACCGGCGATCGTGCCGTCGGCGCGGCGCGAGGTCATGCCGGAGAGGAACACGAGGCGACCGCGGGCCTCGATCGCGGTCGCCTGCGAGAAATGGCCGTTGGGCTGGCGCAGCTTGGCGCTGGTGATCTGTTGCTTGGCCATCGTGAAAACTCCTCGATATCAGGACAGGGAAGACGGGACGGAAACGCCGAGCCGCTCAGCAGCGGCACGCAGGGCTGAGAGCGTCGCCGGCGCGATGCGGCAATTGCCGTCGAAATCGCGATGGGCCTTGGCGGCGCGGTCGCCGGGCATGCGGATCGGCGCCCCACCCGGCGCGGGTTTCGAGCCGCGGATGCGTCCGGCGAAGCCGGATGCCGCTTCCTCGAACTCGTCGAGCGGCCGAAAGCCGGCGATGTCGATGGCAATGAAGAGATTGGCGCTGGCATAGGGCTGGGCGAGATCGCCATAGAGCGGGCGCACGGCATCGCCGATGGCGCCGCCAGACAACCCGCCCGCAAGCAGGTCGACCATCACGGCGAGGCCGAAGCCCTTGGCGCCGGCTGCCGGCAGCAGCATGCCCTTGATCGCCTCGGCGGCGTCGGTGGTCGGGAGGCCCTCGGCTGTCGCGGCCCAGCCCTCCGGGATCGGCTCGCCGCGGCTCTCGGCCAACCTGATCTTGCCCATGGCGCCGGCGCTCATGGCGAGGTCCAGCACCAGCGGCTCGCCGCCAGTCGGCACGGCGATGGCGAGCGGGTTGTTGCCGACGACGCGCTCCGCCCCGCCCGGCGCGGGCAATAGCGGGCGAGTATTGGCCATCACGATGCCGATCTGGCCCGAGAGCGCGATCTTGCGGGCGAACCGCCCGGCGGCACCGAAATGGAAGGCGTTGCGGACGGCGATGGCCGCCAGGCCATGTTCCCCGGCACGCTCGATCGCGAGCGCGGACGCTCGCTCGGCCGTGACCTGGCCGAGTGCATTGTTGGCGTCGATCGTGACGCGCGCGCCGGCGTCGATGACGATCTCGCCCTGGGCTGCGGCATCGACCGAGCCCTTCTCGATCCGCTCGAGATACATCGGCAGCAGCATCAGCCCATGCGAGCCGAGCCCTTCGATGTCGGCATCGACCAGGGCCTGTGCGACCAGGCTCGCATGCTCGGCGGGAGCGCCGAGCTTCGCGAGCAGCGTCTGGGCCAGCTCGCGCAAGGCGGAAGCCGGCTGGAAACCGGAGTTCGTCATGGTGTGGACCTAGTCTCGGCGGAGATCAGTGTGCGTCGCGCTCGTCGGTGTACCAGGACGGCATCTGCGGGTAGTGCGGGCCGTCATAGATCTCGACCACGACCGTCTCCTCGATGGCGAGGCTCGGGCCGTGCACATTGCCCTTCGGGTTGCAGTAGAAGCAGCCGGGCTTCAGCGTGACGCCGGTCGCGGTGTACTCGAAATGACCCGACAGGCAGAACATCATCTGGTTCGAGGCATGCGAGTGCGGCTTCGGGATGCCGGCCCCCTTCTCGAAGCGGATCAGGGCGACGGATGCGCCGGTCGCCTCGTCGCGCCACAGCATCTTCTCATGCACGCCTTTCAGGGACTTTTCCCGCCAGGGCACGTCGTTGGTCTGGATCAGGATTTCATCGAGGCTCGGGGCGCCGGCGGGAAGCTGCATGGTGAACCCTTCTGCGAAAACGTCGCTCTTATGTCCATCATGATATTTCACATGATGTCCAATGCAAGCCGTAAAGCAGCTTCGCCCCGGATTTCTCTGAGGGGCGTCTTCCGAGTGGGCAAGGTCGAGCGCCCGCGCGCGGCGGAAGACGCGCACTCTGTCGGGCATGAACGCTGACGAGCGTCTAGAGCGTTTTCGAGCGAAGCGGACACCGGTTCGCGTGAAGAAAATGCGATAAAACAGGGACCTAGAGCAATCTCGCGATTCGAAGAATTGCGGAAATGCTCTAGCGGGACAGCGGCGGCGATGCGCGTCTGGGCGCATGCTGCTGCAGCAGGACCACCCGTTCGCGCAGACCGCTGAGATGATCGCGCATAGCGGCCGCGGCCGCCGGCGGATCGCGCGCCTCGATCGCGTCGAGGACGGCGCGATGCTGGCGATCCGAGGCTTCTGTGTCGAGCGTCTGCCAGAGATGGAGATACCAGGCGCGGGTCGAACGCTCGTGCAGGGCCTTGGCGAAATCACCGAGAATACGCGACTGGGACATGTCGCTGATCCGAGAATGGAAGGCGCGGTCGCATTCGACGAAGGCATCGATCCGGCCGCCGCCATGGGGATCGTCACGATGATGATCGAGAACCGCCCGGGCCTCCGCGATGTCCTCAGGCCGAGCGTGCATCGCGGCGCGCGCCGCGATCTCGGGCTCGACGACCAGGCGCGCATCGAGAATCTCGACAACCTGCCCCATCGAGTCCGGCTGGATGATCACGCCCTTGCGCGGCACCACGTCGACGAGGCCTTCGGCCTGCAACCGCTGCAGCGCCTGGTGGACGGGCGTGCGGCCCATGTCCAGTTGCTCGCAGATCGAGGCTTCGTTGAGATACTGCCCGGGCGCGAAGAACAGGGTGATGATGCGATCCTTGATGGCGATATAGGCCTGCTCGGACAGCGGCAGCGACGCCTTCTTGCCCTTGCCACGCTGCGCCGGACGGCGCTTCTGCCCGCTCTCGCCCGCCTTTGTCGTCATCTCACCGTGCCGCAGATATGCCTGTTGATATTCCTGTGTTCCGACCATTCCTTATCGTCGAAGCCAAAGGCGGGCAAATCCCGATAACCGGGCGCAAAGTCGCAGCCGCCAAGGGGTCGACGCCCAACCTTGTTGTGGTAGGCGATACTCTGCCTGGTTATTGCCTGTGGCCGCAGTGAGCGTGAACGGCAAGAAGGCGAGACGGATCAACCTCGCTTCGTTCGGCACCGGCTCGAGCTCGCATGTCAGCGGCGAACTTTTCAAGAGCATGGCCGGCCTGGACATGCCGCATGTGCCTTATCGCGGCTCCGCGCCCATGGTGAACGATCTTCTGGCGGGGCACGTCAGCGTCGGCGTCGACAACCTGCCGGCCTCGATGGAGTTCATCCGAACCGGTCAGCTGCGAGCACTCGGAGCGACGACGGCGGCGCGCTGGCCGACATTGTCGGACGTTCCGACGATCGGCGAGACGGTCCCGGGCTTCGAAGCGTCTTCGTGGATCGCGTTGGGGTGCCGAGCCGGACGCCGGCCGACATAGCCAGCCGGCTCGCCCTAGAGACTGCCCGCGTCCTCAAGGACCCGGCCATTGCAGACAAGATCACGCAAATCGGCGCCGCTCCCTTTGAGGCAGGCCCCGACGAGATGAAGCAGCTGGAGACGGCCGAGATCGAAAAATGGAACGCGTCGTTCGAACCGCCAATCTCAAGCCTGAGTAGCGCCGCCTGCGCCAATGCCCTGCGGCGAACGTTTGGGCTGCCCGGTGATCTGGGATCTTGCGGCGATAGCGGCGAGCGGACATTCCGAGCGCAGGAAGCTCATGATCGACGTGCTGCAGGCCTCCGCCGGGCTTCCAGCCGTTTTCTCTCCGGTTCGGATAGAGGTCGATCGACGGGCAGCTGCGTTTTGTCGCCATCCCCGCGGAATTCCCTGCGATGCCAAGGACCGGCTACGACCGCACGACCTGCAGAGAGTATTCGAAGTTGGGCTCCGGGTCGGGCGAGCGGGTCTCTGGGGCAGCGATGCTCCGCTGACACCTATCTCGGCCATGCAGGCCGATCCCAGGATGTAATCGGCTGTTTGGCCTGCTCGCGGCGGCTCCGGAGGATACGCCTGCCCCGTTGCCGAGCGCGTCGGTGATCTGCGTGAGGAACGCGGGGTCGACGGAAGCCTTGAACCGGCCGGACGATCGGCGCGAGGCGGCGGAGTCACTGCGTATGCT
>NZ_FOKP01000048.1 GCF_900112185.1 Allobosea sp. CRIB-10
CGTGAAGGGGTCGAGGGGCAAGATCTCGGCGGAGGAACCGGTCCCCGCGCGCGATCATGACCATGCCGTTCGAATGTTCGAGCGCTTCAAGCCGACCCGCGCCGGCGTCGTCGCGTTCCGCCGCACCGGCGATCCCGCAACCGGAGAATGGGAAGACGCCGTGATCATTGCCCGGCATGGGATTGTCTCGACCGAGGTTGATGCCATGACCGATGCCAGCGAAGAGGAGTTCGACAGCTGGGGCCTTGGCGAAGGCGCCTTCAAGGTCGCTTGAAGCGGCCTCGGAGCCCCGCGCGCGCGGGGCTCACATCACCTTCTGGAGGCCCTTTTTGCAGTTAGGCCCAGCGTCGCGATAGGCCTTGAAAGAAGCGTCGGCGGCCACTTCGCCGCGGGCCGTTCGTTTCAGCTTGTCGTCGACGAAATTGGCAAGCTCCTGGGCCATTGTCGTGCAGTAGATCCTAGCAAAGGTCCAGCGATCCTCATTGGGCCAGTTGCTCGGCTCTGCCGAGCGTGTTCGCAATTCGACAGCCTGGCGCCGCAACTCGTCGATATCCTTGATCTGAATCGCTTTGACGACGAGTTCTTCGTGCCGCTGCATCGACTTTGCCCATGTCGCCACGTTCAGGCGAGCATCTTGCGCGGTTGCCGCAAGCGGCGCGACGATCGCAAATGCAGCAATCACGCTCTTGCTCAGTTGCTTCATATTTTCCCTCCCGCCCAAACGATTTTGCCTGCGATGCGTAGCGCTTCCGCCTCCGGCCCCGCCAGGGTCTCCGAGTCATAGCGCTCATTGTCGCTGATCAGCACGATCTTACCTTCCCAACCGCGGCCAATGCGCTTGATGCGGACATCCTTGCCATCGATCAGCGCATAGATGCCCTCAACGCGCGGCGTCTGAAACCGGGTGTCCAGTAGGCAAATTGAGCGGTCGCGGATAGTCGGCTCCATACTGTCGCCGCCGAGTTCGAGGAGCCGAGCGAAAGTCTCGGGGACCGCCAGTTCGGCGAGCCACCGTTTCGGGAACGGCAGATGGTCGATCGTCGCCGGAAACGGGTTCTCTATGCCCGGTCCGGCGCTGGCGACGACGTCGAGCAGCGGGACGAAGGCCACGTCGCCCTCGATGTCACTAGCTAACGGCGCAGACATCGAAACTGATGCGTCAACGTCCCCAAAAATGAGGAAATCGCAGGTAACGCCGCAAGCCCGCGCGATCTGCCCTAGCCGAGTGGCCGGGACATCCGATTCTCCGCGGCAATAGCGATCGAGAGAGGGGAGCGGAATTCCCACGACCGGCACCGCCGCTTCCCGGGTCTTGAACCGTCTCTTGATCACGTCGTCGATTCTGGCCGCCATACTCACGCGGTTATCCATCGCTTTCGATGCCTTCTCCGCGTCATCATCGAATTTGAGTTGACATCGCCTCTCATATTCGATGATAACATCACAAGTGCCGTCTACATGTGTGGTTAACACACCAAATCCGGCCTTGCGAGACAGGACACCTATGGCGAGCAATTGGACAAAGCAGGCGATCATCTTCGCGCTCCGGGAGCGCGGAACGACCGCTGCGCAGCTTGCAGAGAACGCGGGGATCAGTCGCTTCACCGTCTACGGCGGCATGGAGCGACCTTCTCCGAAAGTGCATGCCCTCATTTCTGAGGCCTTGGGCGTGCCGCGCCAGGCGATCTGGCCCCAGTTCTATGACGAAGCCGGCAATCGGACCGGGTTGATCCGCGCCAAGAGGGCGGCCTGATGAATTTGCTCTCATCCCTCGCCGCGGCCTCCCCGCTTTTCCTCGCCGATATAGCCTCGATCGACGCTTCCGATCGGCTCCGCCCGGTCGACGAGGCGCATGCACGGTGGATTGCCGCGAGCATGAATGAGGGCGGCCTGATCGAACCGATCATCGTGCGCCTGCATCCGACCGGAAATGGACTGAAGCTCGTCGCCGGTGCGCACCGGCTGCGCGGCGGCCAGATCAATGGCGATAGCCAGATCGCTGCGATCATGATCGAAGCGACGGACGACGAAGCCCGTCAGATTGAGATCGACGAGAACCTTGCTCGGCGCGAGCTCACAGCGCTTGAGCGGGCGGAGTTTCTTGCCGAGCGCAAGCGTACATACGAGCGGCTGCATCCCGAAGCTGCCCACGGCAAGGCCAAAAAGCCCCGGAAGGGCGCGGCGTCTGCAAAAGACGCAAACTTTGCGTCTTTTGCTGCGTTCGCCAAGGACGCCGCGAAACAGGTCGGTTTGTCTGTCCGCGCCGTCCAGCTCGCGACCCAAATTGCCGCCGGGCTCTCCCCCGAAGCCGTCATCCTGATCCGCGGCACCAAGATCGCCGACAATCAGGCCCAGCTGCAGGCGCTCGCCGCGCTTGATCCTGCTGATCAGGTGAAGGTCGCGCGCGAGATCGCCGAGGGGCGCGCCACCAATCTCGCCAAGGCGAAAGTCTCGGCGGGCATGGTGCCGGCGGGCGGCGCCGTGCGTGAGGAGGATCAGCCTCTCGCCAAGCTGGAGCCGATCGTCTTCCGCCTGTCGCGCCAGCAGCTGCTCGATCTGCGTACCCTGATCGACAACCGCCTGGCTGCGATGGAGCCTGCCAAGCCTGCTCGGGCCAAGAAGGGGCCGGCGGCGTGAAGCTCTGGCTGACCTCTTCCGAGATCGCAGATCTGGCGCTGCCGGGCATGCCGACGACGCGTCAAAACGTCGTGGAACTGGCGAAGCGCGAGGGCTGGTCTGGCTTCTCAAGCCTGTGTCGCCCTCGCGCCGGCCGCGGTGGCGGTGTCGAATATCACCTCTCGCTGCTGCCGGCCGCAGCGCGGCTGGCCTATCTCGGCCCTGCGGCCGGTGAGGTGGCCGAAGCCGGCGCGCGCGCCGTCCAGGCTGCGCCCGACCTCGCTCCGGGCACCGCCCCTGCCGCCGGCCTTGCCATGGATGCGCGCATCGCCGTGCTGGGCTCCTTGCGGGCCTTTCAGCGCTCGGCCGGCCTGAAGCAGACCGTTGCGGTCAGCTATTTCGTGGACCTCTACAACATCGGCCGGGCCGATGTGCCGCCCTTCGCCCGCGAGCAGCTGCCGCGCCTGTCGACACGTTCGGTGCTGCGCTGGCTCTCGGCCTCGCAGGAGGGCGTGCAGCGGCTCGCAGTCGATCGCGGTGCCGCACGCCGCGGCAAGGGGGCGCTCGATGCCGGCGCGGGCGGCCGGGTCAAGGCCTATGCGCTCGCTCTGATCGTCCAGAACCCGCTCTACACCGCCCTTCAGATCCATGAGGCCCTGCAGGGCGAGTTCGGCGGTCATGTCGAGCTCGAAGGCGAGCGGGTGGCGCTGCCGGGCAAACGCGCTCTTGAAATCGCCTTGAAGCGTTGGCGCGCCGAGCATCAGACCGAGCTCTTGGCGCTGACGAACCCCGACGCCTTCGTCTCCAAGGTCCGTCCGGCCGGCTCCTATGACGACGCCACCCGGCTGAACGAACTCTGGCAGATCGACGCCTCGCCGGTCGACGCGCTCTGCACGGACGGCCGCCATTCGATTTATCTGTGCATCGACGTCTGGTCCCGCCGGCTGATCCTCTACGTATCGAAGACGCCTCGCTCCGAGGCGGTGCAGCTCCTGATGCGCAAGGCCATAGCCGCGTGGGGCGTTCCCGAGGCCGTGAAGACCGACAACGGCTCGGATTTCGTCGCGCGCGCCACCCGCCGGCTGTTCCGGGCCTTGCAGATCGAGCCGATCACCAGCCAGGCGTTCTCGCCCTGGCAGAAAGGCATCATCGAGCGCGCCGTCCGGACATTCCAGTCCGATTTCGCCCGCACGCTGCCTGGGTTCATCGGTCACAGCGTCGCCGACCGCAAGGTGATCGAGCAGCGCAAGGCGTTCGCCGCCCGTCTCGGCACCGATGACGACAAGGCCTTCGCCGTCCAGCTCGGCGCGCAGGAACTGCAGCAGCTCGGCGACCGTTGGGCTGCCGAAATCTACGCGCAGCGCGTCCATGGCACCTTAGGCATGTCGCCCTTCGCTCGCGCCGCCTCCTGGCCTGGGCCGATCCGGCAGGCCGACGAGCAGGCGCTCGCCATGCTGCTGATGCAGGCGCCCGATGCCGAGGGGTATCGGACGGTCGGCAAGCGCGGCATCCGCATCGACGGCTATCACTATCTGGCGCCCGGCCTGCTCGTCGGCGAGCGCGTCTTCGTCACGCTCGATCCGGCCGATAAGGGCAAGGTCTGGTGCTGGACCGACGAGAACCGCGACAGCTCGCGCGGCGTCGCCACCTGCCCGGAGCTCGCTGGCGTCGATCCGGTCGCCCTGCTGCACGAGGTCAAGGCGGCGCAGAAGCGCCTGATCGCGCAGCGCAGCGAGGAGATCAAGGCCGAGCGCCGCAAGATCACCAGCCGCACGGTGATGGACGCCCGCTTCAAGCTGGCCGAGCAGCGCGCCGGCAATCTCGTCGCCTTCCCGCCGCGGGCCGAGCCGCACAGCACCCCGGCCTTGGAGGCCGGCGCCGAGGTCGCGGCTCTGCGCCGTGGCGAAGCGCCGCCTGCGGCTCCGCTGTCGGAGGCCGCCGCCCGCCTGCATCGCGAGCTGCTCGAAGAGCCCGCCGCTGTCCCGGCCGTGCCCAAGGTCACGAAGCTGCGTCCGCAGGAAACCGAGCGCCAGCGCTTCCGCAGGGCGCTCTCGATCGAGAAGGCGATCGCCGCCGGCGATCCGGTGCCGACCGAGGATGCGCTCTGGCTCGGCAGCTACCGGACGAGCGCCGAGTACCGCTCGCAGAAGGCGCTCGCGGAGGATTTCGGAGAGGCGGCGTTGCGTTAGGCCCCGCCCAAAAAAGAGCCCCGGCGAACCGGGGCAGATCAATCAGATCAACGACGAGGATACGATGACTGCATCAGATTACAAGCCGCGGGGGTCGCTGGCGCCGCTGAAGAACGTCGCGGCGATGCTGACGCTCGCCGAACGACTGATCGAACGCCCGCCTCATCTTCCGGGGCTCGGCGTCTTCAACGGCCCTTCCGGCTACGGCAAGACCTTCGCGGCGATCTACTTGCAGAACAAGAAGAGCGCCCTGCGCGTCGAGATCGGCGACAGCTGGACCCGGCTGACCCTGATCCGCGCCATCATGAAGGAGCTCGGGGTCCACGATCCGAAGGGAACGGTGCCGCGGCTCACCGAGATGGCGATCGAGCGGCTGGCCGAGCCCGATCATCCGCCGCTGCTGATCGACGAAGCCGACAAGGCCGTCGACAAGGGCTTCATCGAGATCATCCGCGAGATCCACGAGGCGACGCAGGTCCCGATCATCCTGATCGGCGAAGAGGAGCTGCCGAGCAAGCTCCGGCGCTCCGAGCGCACCCATAACCGCGTGCTCGAATGGGTCGCGGCCCAGCCCTGTGATCTGGAGGATACGCAGCTGCTCGCTCGCCTCTTCGTGCCGGCGCCGCTGCGCTATTCCGATAGCTTCCTGGAGCGCAACCGCGGCAAGTCCGGTGGGCGGGCCCGCCGCATCACCGTCAACCTGGAGAAGGCGGTGGAATGGGCCCGCATCCATGCGGTCACCGATCTCGACGGCTTCCCGGATGACCAGTTCTACACCGGCGAGCCGCCCGTGCGCGGCCGGAGGGCGGCATGAAGCGCACCGCTCCCACCGCCGCCCTGCCGCGCGGCCCGCTCCATTATTGGAAGGAGATGGTGGCGATGAGCCGCGGCAGCGGCTTCACCATCACCGACGTGCACAAGGCCACCAACGGCCGCTCGCGCAATACGGTGAAGACCTATGTGCTGTTCTGCGCCGAGCATGGCCATATCGCGCTCGTCGGCGACCAGCCCACGGTCAAGAACCGGAGGGCCAACATCTACAAGGTCTGCGACCTTCGCGCTCCGGCGCCGGTCCAGCGTCGCGCTGATTTCGCCGACGATCGCGGCCGGCGGGCCCAACAGCTCTGGACCGCGATCCGGGCGTTGCGCCAGTTCACCATCCGCGAGCTCGCCGTGGCCGCCTCGACCGATGCCGTGCCGGTGACGCAGGTCCGGGCGCGCGAATATGTCGGCGTCCTTGCGAAGGCGGGTTACGTCGTCGAGGTCGGCCAGCGCGCCCATCCCGGCCTGATCGCCCGCTGGCGCCTGATGCCGGCCAAGAACACCGGGCCGAAGGCACCGGCGACGCTCGCCGGCGGCACCGTCCTCTACGATCGGAATTTGGACGAGGCCGTTAACCTTAACGCCCCGGAAACGACCGGGAGGGCGGCATGACCCGCGCCTCCCGCATCGACCAGGTCGAGCGCGCCCGTCTCGCTTGGGGGGAGGCGATGCCGGCGGAAATCGCCGTGCTCGCCGAAGCCTGCAGGGCTCGGACCTCGCGCGCCGTCGCCCGCCAGCTCGGCTACTCGGACGCGACCATCTCCTATGTCCTCGCCAACAAGTACCAGGCGGGCGACCAGGACAAGGTCTTCGCCAAGATCCGCGGCGCCCTGATGGGCGAGACCGTCATGTGCCCGATCCTGGACGAGATCGGCCGGGATCGCTGCCTCTCCGAGCAGGCCAAGCCCTTCGCGGCGACGAATTCGACCCGCGCCCGGCTCTTCCACGCCTGCAAATCCTGCCCCAATCGCCAGCAGAAGGACGTCGCCTGATGATCCGGTCCGGTGCCAAGCTCGCTTTTCTCACCATGGTTCCGCTGGGTGGCTGGTTCGCCGGCGTGACGCTGCAATACGTCAAGCAATGGGAGGTCTACGCCTTCTTCCTGCTCGCCGGCGTCGCCCTTAGCCTGGTCGGCTGCTTCGCCTTCGCCGACCTGGAGCGCGACGAGGCCGAGCGTCATGGCCGCAATCTCGGCCGGGCGCAGTCTCTCCCGGGCCGGGAGGGCTGAGCCATGCAGGCCGCTTCTTCGCTCCCGGTCGATCTGCGCTTCCTCGGCGCGCTACTTCGGAGATGCGCCAGCTCCGGCCTCGGCCTGTCTCCCGAGCAGTGCATTCGCGCCGCCGAACTGCTGGCGCAGGCTGCCCAGGAAGCCGATCGCGTCGTCGGCATCGCAGCTGTCGTTCCCGAGCTCGAAGACGAGCTGCTGCTCGTCGCCGGCGCCGCCCAGCCTGCGCCTGCGCCCTCTTATCAGGCCGCGCTGAAGGCGCAGCAGGCCGAGCTCCAGCGCCAGCTGGACGGCGGCGGGCCGGTGCATGTCCCGCGTCCCGGCCTCGCCGCCCTCGCCATGCCGATCGGCGACACGAACGTCGTCAGCTTCCCGCGCGCCCCGCACCCGTCCCTCGATGGCGGAGGCGACGCGGCATGAGCGAGCGTCACGTCACCTTCGACATGATCGTCCAGGCGGTCGGCGCCGTCGCCGGCGTCAACCGCCATGAAATCATGGCTGTTGGCCGCACCTCGGATGAACGTGCCCATCTCCGCTTCGCCTGCTGGTGGCTCGCCGACAAGATGACCGAGCTCGGCTTGACCACGCTCGGCCGACTCTCCGCCGACCGCGATCATTCGACGGTGCTGCACGGTATTCGTCGGGCCGAGGAGCTGCGGGCGACCAGCGAGAGCTTTCGGCTCTCGACCGACGCGCTGCTCGGCACGCTGCAGGCGCTGGAGCGCGCCGGCCTGCTCCGCTTCGCCGTCAGCATCGACCCGCTCGCCACGGCCCGCCGCGTGCTTTCGGCGCCCGAGCGCGAGGCCGTCCGCGTCTCGATCTACGAGATCGTCGCCATGTCCCGGCTCATCGTCGAGCAGGCCGATGGCGAGCCTCCCCAGCCGTCCAACCAGGAGACCGAACATGCTGCCTGACATGCCCATCATCCCGGACAGCCCCGAACTCGAGTTCATCCCGGGTCGCGTGCCCCCCGCCGTCACGACCGGCATCGTCGATGTCGGCGGCCAGCCTCACATGCGCGATGCAAAGGGCCGCCTCGTCCCGGTCGAGCTGGTGAAGCCTGCCGACAAGCTTGAGGACGAGATGGTGCGCAAGGTCATGGCCTTCGCGCTCGATCTCTCGGCCCAGGTCGCCCGGTTCAAGGAGCACACCTTCGCCGATCTCAACGGCTTCCAGCAGCTGCTGGAGCAGGACTACGGCGCGCGCGCCGGCGGCGAGAAGGGCAACGTCACCTTCCAGACCGTCGACGGCCTGCTGCAGGTCAAGGTCCAGATCGCCAACCTGATCGAGTTCGGCCCGCAACTGCAGCAGGCGAAGGCTCTGATTGACGAGTGCCTGCTGGAATGGGGAGCCGACGCGCGGCCTGAAATCAAGGCCATCGTCACCAGCGCCTTCGCCGTCGAGAAGGAAGGCCAGATCAATCAGGCCAACCTGTTCCTGCTGCTCAAGCTCGACATCGTCGAGGAGCGCTGGACCCGCGCCATGACGGCGATCCGAGACGCGATCCGGATCACCGGCACGAAGGAGTACGTCCGCTTCTACAGGCGCCGGCGCCCGCAGGACCGCTTCGAGCCCGTCACCATCGACCTCGCGGCCGCGTGAGGGCGTGATGGGCACTCCGATCCCATGGGCGCAGTCCGACAGCGTCCCCACCCTGGTCTTCCGGGATAGTCTCGGCCTGATCGATCAGAGTCAGCCGGTCGCCCAGTTCAAGCATGCGGATGACGCTCGGCGGGCTGTCAAAGCTGTCAACGCCGGCCAGGCGCTGTCCAACTTGGTCGATGCTCTCATCGAATGCCGCAGCTTCGAGGTCGAATGCGGCTGCAGCGAGGAAGGGCCGCTTGTCCTCGCCTTGGAGGCGCTCGGCCGGCCCATCCCGCCGGAGCTCCAAGCCTGGTTCGACCAGGGCATGGATATGGAGGAGCCCTAGCATGTGGCTCCGCGGTAGAACCTTCAGCCACCACCCGGAGCCGGCCGACGACTTCGCGCGGGAGGCCCTCGTCGAGGTCCAAACCTTCGACCACGAACAGGGCGAGCTCTGCTTCAAGGCCCGCGTCGTCAGCCGGTCCAGCGTCTCGCATCTGCGCGTCCGTGCCGATGACGGGCTGATCTTCATCGTGCCGGCGGCCGACTGCCGGCTGCTAGATCCGGAGCGCTGACCATGCGCCGCTTTACCGAGCAGGAAGAGCGCGCGCTGGTGAAGCTGAACCTTCTCGCCAGGAACTTCAGCACGCTCGATATCACCCGCGACCGCCCCTCGACCTATCAGCGTCTCGCCGATCGCGGGCTCGCGGTGATCGAGGAGGCCCGGCGCCGCAAGCGGGCGCGTCTCACGAGCACCGGCCGGTATTTCGCCGAGCTCGTCGCCGCGAAGGCGGCTCGCGAGGCAGCGGCCACCGCTCTCATTTCGAGGCAGGCATGAGGGCGCTCATCGCCTGCGAGCGCTCAGGCATCGTCCGCCGGGCGTTTGCCGCTCGCGGGCACGATGCCTGGTCGTGCGATCTCGTTCCCGCGGACGACGGCAGCAATCGCCACTACGTCGGCGACGCGCGCGATCTGCTCGATGATCGCTGGGACTTGCTGATCGTCGCGCACCCGCCCTGCACCCGCTTGTGCAACAGCGGTGTTCGCTGGCTCTCAACCCCGCCCCCCGGCCGCTCGCTCGACGATATGTGGCGTGAGCTCGATGAGGGCGCCGCGCTCTTCTCGGCCTTCTGGAACGCGCCGATCGAGCGCATCTGCGTCGAGAACCCGGTGATGCACCGGCACGCCAAACTGCGGATCGCGAACTATCGCGAGCCGGCACAGAGCGTGCAGCCATGGCAGTTCGGCCATGGCGAGGTGAAGCGCACCTGCTTCTGGCTGAAGAACCTGCCGCGGCTACAGCCCACGCTGATCGTTCCGGGTCGCGAAGCGCGCGTGCACCGTCACACCGGCTGGGGTCGCCGCGGCCTCGATCGCGGGCGCGAGCGCTCGCGCTTCTTCGCCGGCATCGCTGACGCCATGGCGAACCAATGGGGCGATCTGGACGGCCTCAGCCCGTTCCAACGCGAACTTTTCGAGGTGACGGCATGACAGCCCTACGCTTCTCCTTCGACCAGCTCGCGGGGGCTGCCGAGCGCGAGGTTCGCTTTCGCGAGCGCGTCTATGCCCGCCGTGTCCAGGACCGGAAGATGACCCGGGAGAAGGCCGCCGACGAGATCGCCATGATGAAGGCGATTGCCGAGCACCTGCGCCTTCAGGCCGACCGTGACAGCCTGTTCGGGAGGCCGGCATGACCGACAACCCCAAGAAGATCTCGCTGCGCCAGCAGATCGAGGCCGTCCGCTTCGCCGAGACCCGCCAGCGCACGCTCTTGGGCGGCGGCACCCTGCGCGAGCTCCGCCCGCCCCGCGAGGCGGAATATGACATGCAGCGCCTCGGCTCCGCCGCCCGCACGCTCGAATGGCTCCAGGCGCATGAGGACGAGATCCGCAAGCTGCTGGAGATCCCGGCGGAACGCCGTGCGCTGCTCTGGGATCGCATGGCCGAGGTCGCCGAACTTCTCGACAGCAAGGCGGCGGCGCCGGCCCGCGAGGAAGGGCAGTCCTGATGGTCGCCTATTCCTTCAACAAGCGCTTCGTCGAGCCGATCGCGACCGGCCACCCCGCCACCGGCGTCGTCAAGCTCCAGACCATCCGCGCCGATCGCACGCGGCATGCCCGGCCGGGCGAGCTGCTGCAGCTCTACCAGGGCATGCGGACGAAACACTGCCACAAGATCATCGCCGACCCCATCTGCGTCGCGGTGCGGCCGCTCCGGCTGTTCGTCGTCGATGCGTTCGTCCATTTCCTGGACAACGATCAGACCATCGACACCGCCGAAGAGATCGATGATTTCGCCCGCCAGGACGGCTTCCTTCACTGGGCCGATATGCAGGCGTTCTGGCAGGCAGCGCACCCGGAGGCCTCGGATCCGGAGCAGTATTTCACCGGCGTGCTGATCTGCTGGGAGCCCATGAGATGAAAAAGCTGACGAGCCGTGAGAGCGAGGCGCTCGCCTTCATCAAGCGGACCATCCGGACGACGGGCGAAGCGCCTTCATTCGCCGAGATCGGCGCGGCGTTGGGCATCGCTTCGAAGAGCGGGCCGCACAGGCTCGTTCACAGCCTCGTCAGGAGGGGGGCCATCGAATTCGATCCCCGCCGCGCGCGCAGCATCACCATTGTGGAGCCGTTGCTGACGCCTGCGCAGGAGCGGTGCCTACAGGACATTTCCCGACACACGGGTAAGACGCGAGAGGACCTGATCCGGCTGGCCGTCGACAGGCTGATCGAGCGGAACGGCGAGCCATGACCCAGCGCTCCTTCGCCTTCTCGCCGGCCGTCATGGCGCAGCGCTCCGAGCCGGCCGATTCCCTCGACTTCTTCCCGACGCCGCCCTGGGCAACCCGCGCCTTCGTGCACCGTGTTGCGTTGCCGCTCCTGGGCGCGCGGATCAGCGACACGGTGCTTGAGCCAGCCTGCGGCGAGGGCCACATGGCCGAGCCATTGGCCGAGACCTTCGTAAGCGTCGATGCCAGCGATATCCATCCGTATGGCTATGGCGCGGTGCTGGACTTCCTGCTCGACGCCCCGGCAGGCTTCGATCCCGCGGACTGGATCATAACTAACCCGCCCTTCAACCAGGCCACGGCTTTCGCCTGGACCGCGCTTGGCATGGCTCGTCGTGGCGTTGCGCTGCTCGTCCGGACGCAGTGGTTGCACACGGATGAGCGCTATCAGCTCTTCAGCCGGCGCGAGCCATCCCTGATCGCCTATTCGGTCGAGCGCATCCCGATGCACCGCGGGCGGTGGGAACCCGATGGCGACACCATGACGGATTATTGCTGGGTCTGCTGGGCGCGCGACCTGTCGCCCCGGGCACCGTTCTGGATCCCGCCCGGCCAGCGCAAGGCCCTGACGCGTCCTTCCGATGCCGCCCGCTTCGCGAAGCCGGCGGCGGCGCCGCTGCTCGATCACGGCGCCTGAGCCATGTCGCGCTTCTTCGCCTCTCGCCCAGCCCCGTCCGACGCCGCGCCGTTGATGGCGCTGCTGGCGCGCGGCGAGCTCGTCGAGCTCAACGAGAAGCGCCAGCGGCTGATGAGCGTGATCGAGGGCGTGAAGCCGCGCCGGTCCAGCGTCCTTGAAACCGAGCTGAAGCGTCTCACCCGCCGGGCGGTCGAGCTGCAGGCCGTGATCAGAAAGGCCGGTCTATGAGCCATCCCGGCATGCTCGCCAAGATCCACATAGCGCGAAAGGATCTGGCGCTTGACGAGGACGCTTATCGCGGCCTGCTCCGGCGCGTCGCCGGCGTCGCGAGCTCGCGCGATCTCTCCGACCGCCAGGCCGACGCCGTTATTGCCGAGCTGAAGCGGCTGGGCTGGAAGCCGAAGGCCGCGACCAGGGCGCCGGCGGAGCGCGCGGATCTGCGCATGGTCTATGCGCTGTGGGGCGCGTTGCACTCGGGTCCGCTCGACCGCGAGGCGCTGCGCCGATGGGTGCAGAGCCGGTTCGGCGTCTCGGCGCCGGAGTTCCTGAAGCCGGCGCAGACGCGCGAGGCGATCGAGCAGCTCAAGGCCTGGCAGAAGCGTCTGAAGGACCCGGCCCGATGATCCGCGTCACCGACCACGCCCTGGTCCGCTTCCTGCAGCGCTCCGGCGCCGCCGATGTCGAGCAGCTGCGCGGGACGATCGCCGCGGGACTGGAGCGCGGCCGCCTCGCCGCAGAGCGCATCGGCCTTGCCGACTATGTCATCGTCGCGGACGGGTTGAAGTTCGTCGTCGAAACAGGCGTCGTCGTCACCGTGCTCGATCCCGGCATGCGTGCAAGGCGACGGGGCCGCCGGCGATGACGCGTTCTGGTTGGCCAGATCTACCGCAGCTGCTCGCCGAGATCGCCGATGTCGTCGGCATCGACGCGGCGCTGGCGATCGCCGAGGCCAAGGGCGGCCAGGCGGTCTCGATTCCCTCGCGCATGGCCGATGATCACTGGCTGGTGCGGGCGATCGGCCGCGACAAGGCGCTGGCGCTTTCGCACCATTTCGGCTCGGGCGTGCGCCGGGTGCAGCTGGAGGTCCCGCTCGGGCCGAGCGGCTCCTATCTCGCCGACCGCCGCCGCCGCGCTCGCTTGGTCCGCGAGGCGCTGGCCGAGGGCACGACGGCCAACGAGGCCGCGCGCCGCGCCGGCATCACCCGGCGCAGCGTCCACCGCCAGAAGGCCCGC
>NZ_FOKP01000047.1 GCF_900112185.1 Allobosea sp. CRIB-10
TTCGACAGATCGTCGGCGCCCATGTTGATCTCGCGCGCCGCGATGCCGACATCGCAGGCCGTCACCTGGATCGTCGAGACGGTTGCCGAGAGGCGGTCGACGGCTTCGTTGAAATCGGCCCGGAGCTGCTCGTACTCGGCCGGAAAAGCCTCTTCGAGCCGACAGGTCAGGTCGGCCTGGGCGAGACGCTCCAGACCAGCGGCGAGGGCGCGGACGATCGCTTCCTGCTGGCGCGCGTGCTCGCGCTGCTGCTCGGCCGTGCGTTCGCGCTCGGCCTGGTTGCTGCGGCGCTCGGCATCGCTGCGCTCTGACTGCTCGGCCGCCTCGGTCTCCAGCCGCGCCTTCTCGATTGCCGCCTCGCGCAGGACGGCGACCGCATCCGCCATCGCCGCGACCTCGTCGCCGCTGCGCATCCTCGGCGGTTCGCTGGCGAGATCGCCGGCGGCGAGCTTCAGCATCGAGGCCTTGAGCTGGCCGAGCGGCTTCAGCATCCGGCGCGTCAGCCAGAACAGCAGCACGCCGCCGACCAGGGCAATCATGAGGCCGGCGATGACGTTGTTGCGGATCATCTCGTCGATGACAGTGAGGAAATCCGCCTGCTTGATCCCGACATAGAGGATGCCGATCACCGCATTGTTCGACGTCTGAATGATCGGCTCATAGATCGTGAAATAGGGCACGCCGAGGATGTCGGCGGCGCCGGAATAGGTCCTGCGCTCCTTGAAGACGGCATCGTAGGCGGGGCCTTGCGCCAGCTTGGTTCCGACCGCGCGCGAGCCATCCGGCTTCTGCACGTTGGTCGAGATGCGGGTGTCGCCCATGAACACGGTGGCGGTGCCGCCGGAGAGCGCCTTGACCTTGTCGACAGCGGCGAAGTTGCCGTTCACCAGCTCGGAGCCGAAATAGAGCTTGTCGCCGTCGAGCCGCGGTTCGCCCTTCGATGTCAGGACGTCACGCAGTAGGTTGCTGTTGACGATGAGGCTGGCCTGCGCCCGGTCGCGCATGGCGCTGTCGGCCGCCCGGATCGACAGAATGACGGACGCAGCCACCGCAGCGACGACAATGACGACCCCGAGAATGGCGAGCCGGTTCGAGATGGGTAGCCAGAGCGAGGCGAGCTTCTTCACGAGCGGCTCCTTGGATTTGCCGGGGCAGGCTGGCAGCCAAGGAGGTCGGTAAACTGGTAAATTTCGTTTTAAACGAGCGGAAAACCGCTTGTTTTCGGCTGTGTCAGCGCAAATTCTGAACCAATTTCAGACTTGTGCGTGCGCTTTCGAGTTCAGCTCGCCTACAGGTTGAAGACCCGATGCGGGACGAATTCGCCCTGCATGATCGAGCCGGTGGCGATCAGCACGCCGCCGCTTACCGCATAGACGGCATCGGCCTCCAGGGGGGCGTCGCGGCCGCGCAGCAGCACGCTCTGCCCGCGCTTAAGCCGAAGCGCGGCGTCACGATGCACCACGATCTCAGGGATCAGCTGTAGTGCCGCCGAGACCGGCAGGAGCGCCTGGGCGGCGCCGTCGCCCTCGCGCAGCATCTCCACCGTCGCCGCATCCGCCACCGCGAACGGGCCGACGCGGGTGCGTCTGAGATGCGCGACATGGCCGAGACAGCCGAGCGCCAGGCCGAGATCCCTGGCGATGGCGCGGACATAGGTGCCCTTGCCGCATTCGGCCTCGAAGGTGGTGGTCGGGCCGTCATGCCTGACGATGCGCAGCGCCGTGATCTCGACCGGGCGCGCCTCCAGCGTCACCTCCTCGCCGTCGCGGGCAAGGTCGTAGGCGCGCTCGCCGGCGATCTTGATCGCCGAGAACTTTGGCGGCACCTGCTGGATCGTGCCGGTGAAGCGTGGCAGCAGCGCCGCGATCGCCGGTTCGTCCGGGCGCTCCTCGGAGGTCGCGACGACCTTGCCTTCGGTGTCGTCGGTGTCGGTCTGCGAGCCCCAGGCGACGGTGAACTCATAGGCCTTGCGGCCGTCCATCACGAAGGGGACGGTCTTGGTCGCCTCGCCCAGCGCGATCGGCAGCAGGCCCGAGGCGAGCGGATCGAGCGTACCGGCATGGCCGGCTTTCTTGGCGCTATAGGCCCGCTTGACCACGGCGACGGCATGGGTCGAGGTCATCCCCACCGGCTTGTCGAGCACGACCCAGCCATGCACGTCGCGCTTCTTGGGTCGTGGCGGCCGGCCGCCATCCGCCTCGGCCGGGCGGTTCTCGTCAGTCGTCGTCATCGTGCTTGTCTTGCTGATCGAAATCTTGGTCGATGCGCAGCGGTTTGCGGTCGGTGTCGCGGCGCACGGCCTCGGAATCGAGCAAAGCGTCGATCCTGGCAGCCTCGTCGAAGCTCTCATCTTGGCGGAAGCGCAGATCGGGCGCGTATTTCAGGTTGACCCGATGAGCGACCTCGCCGCGGATATAGCGCTTGTTGGCATCGAGCGCCTTCAGCACCGGCGCGATATCCTGGCCGCCGAGCGGCATGATGTAGCAGGTCGCGAGCTTGAGATCGGGCGAGAGGCGAACTTCCGGTACCGTGATGACGTGCTTCGCCAGTACATCGTCGTGGATGTCGCCGCGCGCCAGCATCTCGGCCAGCGCATGCCGGATCAGCTCGCCGACGCGCAATTGCCGCTGCGAGGGCCCTGAGCCCTGAGTATTGGGTTTCTTCGCCATGGTTCTCGTTCTCCGGGATCGGACCGGACGGACGGGTTTGAAACGTCATGGCCGGGCGAAAGCCCGGCCATCCTTGGGGTATCCGGGGAGTAAGCGTGCCTGTCAGAGGCTGCGCTTGATCTCCTCGACACGGAAGCATTCGATCACGTCGCCAGCGCGCATGTCCTGGTAGCTCTCGAAGGACATGCCGCATTCCTGGCCGGCGACCACTTCCTTGGCGTCGTCCTTGAAGCGCTTGAGCTGGGCGAGCTTGCCCTCGTGAACCACGACGCCGTCGCGGATCAGGCGGACATTGGCGCCGCGCTCGATCGTGCCGTCGGTGACGCGACAGCCGGCGATCTTGCCGACCTTCGAGACGTTGAAGATCTCGAGGATCTGCGCATTGCCGAGCATGGTCTCGCGCAGGGTCGGCGCCAGCAGGCCCGACATCGCGTCCTTCACATCATCCATCAGGTTGTAGATGATGCTGTAGTAACGGATCTCGACGCCGGCCCGTTCGGCCGCCTCGCGCGCTTCCTTGTGGGCGCGCACGTTGAAGCCGATCACCACCGCGCCCGAAGCCTGGGCCAGCGTGACGTCGGATTCGGTGATCGCGCCGACGCCCGACGAGAGCACGCGGGCGCGCACCTCGTCATTGCCGACCTTCTCGAGCGAGCCGACGATGGCTTCGACCGAGCCCTGCACGTCGCCCTTGACGACGAGCGGGAACTCCTTGCGGCCGGCGCCTTCCTTGAGCTCGCGCATCATCTCGGCGAGCGAGCGGCCGGCACCCGAGCCGGCGCCGCGGGCGGCGAGACGGTCGCGCTTCTGGCGCTCGCGATAGTCGGTGATCTCGCGGGCCCGCGCCTCGGACTCGACGACCGCGACGCGGTCGCCGGCTTCCGGCGTGCCGTTGAAGCCGAGCACCTCGACCGGCAGCGACGGCGCCGCTTCCTTGATTTGGGCGCCGGTATCGGAGATCAGCGCGCGGACGCGGCCCCATTCGGCGCCGGCGACGACGATGTCGCCAGTGCGCAGCGTGCCGCGCTGGACGAGGACGGTCGCGACCGGGCCGCGGCCACGGTCGAGCTTGGCCTCGATCACTGTGCCTTCGGCGACGCGATCGGGGTTGGCCTTGAGGTCGAGCACCTCGGCCTGCAGCGCGATCGCATCGAGCAGCGTGTCCAGGCCCTGGCCGGTCTTGGCCGAGACCTCGATCTCCAAAGTCTCGCCGCCGAGCGACTCGACCTGGATCTCGTATTGCAGCAGCTCGGAGCGGACCCGATCCGGGTTGGCGTCGGATTTGTCGATCTTGTTGATCGCCACGATCAGCGGCACCTTGGCCGCCTTGGCGTGGTTGATGGCCTCGACCGTCTGCGGCATCACGCCGTCATCGGCCGCCACCACCAGAACGACGATGTCCGTCACCTTGGCGCCGCGGGCGCGCATCGCCGTGAAGGCGGCGTGGCCGGGCGTGTCGATGAAGGTCACCTTGGCACCGGCCGGCGTCGTCACCTGATAGGCGCCGATATGCTGGGTGATGCCACCGGCTTCGCCGGAGACGACATGGGTCTTGCGGATCGCGTCGAGCAGCGAGGTCTTGCCGTGGTCGACATGGCCCATGATGGTCACGACCGGCGGCCGCGAGACCAGGGTCTCGTCGGTGTCCGGCGTGTCGAACAGGCCTTCCTCGACGTCGGATTCGGCGACGCGCTTGACGGTATGGCCCATTTCCTCGGCGACGAGCTGGGCGGTGTCGGCGTCGATCACGTCGGTGATCTTGTGCATCGCGCCCTGCTTCATCAGCAGGCGGATGACGTCGACGCCGCGCTCGGTCATGCGGTTCGCGAGTTCCTGGATGGTGATCGTCTCGGGGATGATCACCTCGCGCATCACGCGCTCTTTCTGCGCGTCCGAGGCGCGATGGCCGGTCATGCGCTGCACGCGGCGCCGGAACGAGGCGAGCGAGCGGGTCCGCTCGTCATCCCCGCCGGTCGCGGTCGACAGCGTCAGGCGGCCACGCGGCTTCTCGCCGACCTTCGGAGTCTTCGGAGCCGGAGCCGGAGCGCCGCGGGGGGCGCCAGGCGCTCCGCCGGGACGGCGGAAGGCGGGACGCGCCTCGCCATCATCGGGACGGCTGCGCGGGGCGCCTGCGGACGGCGCCTGGCGGGTCGGCCGGGCGACGACTGGCTCGGCGGTCGCATTCGGGTCAGGGCGGGGGCCGCGCGGCGCATCCGAGCGCGGCGGACGGAAATCGAGCCGCGGCGGACGGGCGCCGACATCGCGCGCCGGTGGGCGCGGCGAACCATAATCGCGCGAATCCCGCGGCTCGCGCGGGCCTGACGGCGCCGGGCGGGGCTGCTGGGAGTAGGGCTGCTGCTGCGTCGGGGCTGCCGGGGCGGCCTCGCGCGGCGGCGCGGCCGGACGCGGCGGGGCGGCCTCCTCGCTCATGCGCTGGCGTGCGGCGCTCTCGGCGCGGCGCTTGTGCTCGTCTTCCTGGCGGCGACGGTCTTCTTCCTCGCGCTGGCGCGCCTGGGCGG
This sequence comes from Allobosea sp. CRIB-10, assembly GCF_900112185.1. Classification (GTDB taxonomy): domain Bacteria; phylum Pseudomonadota; class Alphaproteobacteria; order Rhizobiales; family Beijerinckiaceae; genus Allobosea. Next base: position 5,189 of record NZ_FOKP01000047.1, read on the forward strand.
CCTCCCGCTCGGCTCGTTCGCGGGCTTCGCGTGCGGCGCGCTGGCGGGCCTCCTCCTCGGCGCGGGCGCGGGCCTCGGCCTCGGTGGCGCGGGCGTCGGAGAGGGCGCGCTGGCGCGCGTCCTTCTCGTCGTCCGAGAGCGTGCGCAACAGCATGCCGCCGGACGGCCGGTTGGCCGCGGGAGCCGGCTGCGGCGGCCGCGGAGCTGCCGGGGCTTGCGGTGCCTGGGGCGGGCGGGGCGCTACGGGCGCCGCGGCGGGTTCGTGGGCGACGCGGCGCTTGACCTCGACGACGACCTGCTTCGAACGCCCATGCGAGAAGCTCTGCCGAACCGTGCTCTGTTCGACAGGGCGCTTCAGCGACAACGTCTTGGGAGGCGTCACGCTCAAGGTCTTGTCGCCGGGGGTCTTGGTGTCACTCATTCCGCTTTCGGTCCTGCCGGTTCGGTCTTCGTCTGATCTCGCGCATCGGATTCGACCGGGTCGATAAACGCCGTTTCGCCAGCATCGTTCGTCCGATAGCGGACGAGCCGACGCCAGCGCGCGAGGAAACCCTCAGTCGCCGGACCCGGAGCAAGCGCTGCATGTATCACATGCTCACGCCCCAGCGCCAGTTCCAGTTCGGCCGCGGCGAAATTCGTCACGACCGGTATCTCTTTCGGCATCGGCGCCCGCCGCAGCGCCTGGCCGATCTTGCGTTTGCCGTCCTCGGCGCCGTCGCTGGCGGCGATCACCGCCGCCGCGCGCCCGGCCTGCGCCAGCGCCTCGACCTTGGCGAAGCCGCTGACGACGAGCCCGGCCTTGTTCGCCATCGCCAGCGCCTGGACCGCGTCCCGCGCCAGCAGGGCGTCGACCTCGGCCGGAAGCTCCGGCGACACCGTGACCTTTGTCTTCAGCGAACGCTCGAAAGCGCGCCGCTTCACCGCTTCGCCGACGGCGGCGGCGCTGAGCGAGACCCAGACGCCGCGTCCCGGCAATTTGCGCCTGATGTCCGGCACCAGCACATCGCCGGGGCCGACCACGAAGCGGATCAGGTCCTCCGGCGACCGGCCCTGGCGCGTCACCACGCAGGTCCGCTCGGGACCCTCGCGCTCGGCGCGCCGGCTCATCTTGCGCGGCTCCGAACTCAGGCCTGCGACTCCTCGGCTTCGGCCTCAGCCTCGGCTTCCGGCTCCGGCGCCTCGATCCAGCCCGCCTTGACGCGAGCCGCCATCACGATCGCCTCGGCATCCTGGCGCGAGAGGTCGAAGCCGTCGAGATAGCCGGAATGACGGGTGGTCTCGCCATCCTTGCGCTCGGTCCAGCCGACAAGGTCGTCGGTGGCGCAGCCGGCGAGGTCCTCGACGCTCTTCACGTCGTTCTCGCCGAGCGCGACCATCATCGCGGTGGTGACGCCCTCGACCTCGCGCAGCTCGTCCTCGACGCCGAGCGCCTTGCGCTTGTCGTCGAGCTCGGCCTCGACCGCGGCCAGATGCTCCTGGGCGCGGCTCTGGATTTCGGCGGCGGTGTCCTCGTCGAAGCCTTCGATCGAGGACAATTCGTTCGGCTCGACATAGGCGACTTCCTCGACCGAGCGGAAGCCTTCCGAGGCGAGCAGCTGGCCAACGGTCTCGTCGACATTGAGGGCGTTCATGAACAGCTCGGTACGCTGCACGAACTCCTTCTGGCGGCGCTCCGACTCTTCCTGCTCCGTCAGGATGTCGATGTCCCAGCCGGTGAGCTGCGAGGCCAGGCGGACGTTCTGGCCGCGGCGGCCGATGGCGAGCGAGAGCTGCTCGTCCGGCACCACGACCTCGATCTTGTCCGCTTCCTCGTCGAGCACGACCTTGGCGACTTCGGCCGGCTGCAGCGCGTTGACGACGAAGGTCGCGACATCGGGCGACCACGGGATGATGTCGATCTTCTCGCCCTGCAATTCGCCGACTACGGCCTGCACGCGCGAGCCGCGCATGCCGACGCAGGCGCCGACCGGGTCGATCGAGGAATCGCGCGAGATCACCGCGATCTTGGCGCGCGAGCCCGGGTCGCGGGCGACGGCCTTGACCTCGACGATCCCGTCATAGATCTCCGGCACTTCCTGGCCGAACAGCTTGGCCATGAACTGCGGATGGGTGCGCGACAGGAAGATCTGCGGTCCACGTGGCTCGCGGCGCACGTCGTAGACATAGGCGCGGGCGCGGTCGCCGACCTTGAAGGTCTCACGCGGGATCATCTCGTCGCGGCGGATGATCGCCTCGCCGCGGCCGAGATCGACGAAGACGTTGCCGTATTCGACGCGCTTGACCGCGCCGTTGACGATCTCGCCGATGCGATCCTTGTACTCGTCATACTGCCGGTCGCGTTCGGCCTCGCGCACCTTCTGCACGATGACCTGCTTGGCCGACTGGGCGGCGATGCGGCCGAAATCGAAGGGCGGCAGCGGATCGGCGATGACGTCGCCGACCTGGGCGGCCGGGTTGTGGCGCTTGGCCTCGTCGACGGTGATCTCGACGGCGCCGTTCTCGACGAGGTCGACGACCTGGAGATGGCGCGCCAGCCGAAGCTCACCCGATTTCGGGTTGATCTCGGCATGGACGTCGGTCTCGGCGCCGTAGCGCGAGCGCGCCGCCTTGGCGATCGCGTCCTGCATCGCGTCGATCACGATCTGCCGGTCGATCGACTTCTCGCGGGCAACGGCGTCGGCGATCTGCAACAGCTCGAGCCGGTTGGCGCTGACGGCCATGGCGCTCACTCCTCTTCTTCTGTGTTCTGCAGCGGCCCCTTGCGACCCTTGCCCGGCTTGCGGGCCTTGGGATCACGGGGGCCGAGCGACTTGCCGCGCCCGGGCACGGGCTGGGCGATCTCGTCGGCGGGCGGCATTTCCGGTGCCAGGCCGGACTTGCCGCGCCGGAGCGATTCGGTGACCAGCGCGTCGGTCAGCACCAGCCGCGCCTCGGCGATCAGGCGCATCGGGATCGCGACGTCGCGATCCTCGTCCGCCTTGGCGTCGTCACGCGACAGCAGCGCGTCGGTCCCGTCTGCGCCGCGCAGGATACCGCGGAAGCGCTTGCGCCCGGCGAAGGGTTCGCTGGTCTCGATCTTGGTCAGGTGACCGGCCCAGCGCGCGAAATCGCTGGGTCGGACCAATGGCCGGTCGATGCCGGGCGAGGACACCTCCAGATGATACGCCGCCTGGATCGGATCGTCGACGTCCAGCGCCGGCGAAACCGCCTGGCTCACGGCCTCGCAGCCTTCGACATTCATCGTGCCGTCGGGCAACTCGGCCATGATCTGGACGGTGCAGCCGTTCTGGGCGCTGATGCGCACGCGCACCAACCGGTAGCCGAGATCCATGATCGCCGGCTCGACGATTGCCGCAACGCGCGCGGCGATGCCGCTCTCCACGACGATGCGCGCCTCTTGCCGCTCTTCCTGATCCTGGCTGTTCTGCTCGACCATCCGTATGGCTCGCCCGTCTCCCGCCGGCTGCAAAGAAGGCATCTGGGCGGTTCGGCCAATAAAAAAGAGCGGGCCGGCGGGCCCGCTCTTGATCGCCGGCTTACACCGAAACCAGAGCTGTTGGGCGCTATCTAGTCCCGTTTCCGCGATCTTGCAAGCCTGTCATCGATTTCGACGATCCTGCTAACCCGCTGGTCATTCTTCATTGCTAGGACGGGGGATGGTTGAGTGGTGAGGTTGCGTGATGAGTCCTGTCGGTGCGCTGCTGCGCGATCTCGAGTCGACGATGGCGCGTGGCTCCACCGATGAGCGCGCCGTCATCCTGTCGCGCCTGACCGATCTCTTTCTCGCCACGGCCAACGATATGGGCGAGGACCAGGTCGGCGTCTTCGACGTGGTGATCGGGCGCCTCGCCCGTGCGATCGAGATGCGGGCGCGCATCGAGCTGGCCGAGCGGCTCGCCCCCGTTCCGAATGCGCCGAGCGGCGTCGTCCGCCAGCTCGCCCTCGACGAGATCGCGGTGGCGCGGCCGGTCCTGATCGCTTCGCCCCGTCTCAGCGATCATGACCTCGTCGCCATCGCCGCCGCCAAGGGGCGCGATCACATGCTCGCCATCACCGAGCGCCCGGATCTCGGCGAGCCGGTCACGGATTTCCTGATCCTGCGCGGCGGGCGCGTCGTGACCCATGCGGTCGCCGCCAACCAGACCGCCCGCTTCTCCCGCCACGGCATGGGTGTCCTGGTCATGCGCGCCGCCCAGGACGACGCCTTGCAGGCGACGCTCGGCACCCGCGCCGACATCCCCGGCGATCTGGCCGAACAATTGCTGGCCGCCGCCAAGAGCTCGGCTCGCCGCCGGCTCGAAGCCTCGCTCGAGCCGTCCCTGGTCGGCGCCGTCGCGGGAGCGGTCGAGCGCGGCGCCGAAGCCGTCTCCGCCCAGACGACCATTGGCGATGAGCTGGGCCGGTTCGGGAAAGCGCTGGCGGACGTCAAGGCCTTGGACGAAGCCGGCAAGCTCGACGAATCCGTGGTCGCGCAATACGCGGTCTCCGGCGCGGTCGAGCACGCCATCTGCGGTGTCGCCACCTTGGCCCGTCTGACCCTGCCGGCGACCGAGCACATCGTCTTCGGCCCCGATCGCGATGCGGTCCTGCTGGTCGCGCGCGGCATGGGCTGGTCCTGGGAGACGGCGAGGGCGCTGATCGGCCTGCGCAAGGGCGACGGCAAGTCGGCGCCGGTGCTGGAGCGCGCGAAGCAGAGCTTCCGCAACCTGACGCCGACGACGGCGCAGCGCGTGCTCGGCTTCCTCAGGATGCGCGACGGCGCGCAGTCAGATAGCTCGGCACCCGCCCGGCTTTGATGGCCTTGGCTTCGTAACGGGTCCGGACCCAGCCGGGATAGGGCCGGCGCCAGTCGTCCGCGTTCTCGTCGACCCAGTCGAAATCGGGCGAGGCGGCGAGGCGCGCCAGCGTCCAGCCGACATAATCGTCGATGTCGCTGGCGAAGCGGAAGCGCCCGCCCGGCCGCAGCACCCTGGCGAGCAGGGACAGCGTCCGCTCCGAGACGAAGCGGCGCTTGCGCTGCCGGCGTTTCGGCCAGGGATCCGGATAGAGCAAATCGGCCGCGTCGATGCTCCCAGCAGGAAACTGCGGCAGGAGCAATGCGGCATCGCCGTCCCAGAGGCGGATATTACGCAGGCCCTCCTGCTCGATCACGGCCAGGAACTTGGCCATGCCGTTGACGAAGGGCTCGACGCCGATGAAGCCGATCTGCGGGCTCTCGCGCATACGCGCCAGCAGATGCTCGCCGCCGCCGAAGCCGATCTCGAGCCTGACGGCGTCGACGGGGATGGGAAAGAGCGCCTTCAAATTCGCGATCGGGCCCTCGGGCAGGCGCAGCGCCGGCAGGGTCTCGGCGATACGCTCGGCCTGGCCCTGGCGCAGGCCCTTGCCCTTGCGGCGGCCAAAGAAGGCCCGTTCGGAATCATGCTGGTCGGTCATCGGGTGCCTTTACGGCGAGTGGCCGAAAAGAAAAAGGCCGGGACATAGCCCCGGCCTCGATATTCTTGCGGGTGGCGTGGATCAGGCGACGGCCTTCTTCAGCGCGTCGACCAGATCGGTCTTCTCCCAGGAGAAGCTGCCGTCGCGGCCGGCCTTGCGGCCGAAATGGCCGTAAGCCGCCGACTTGGCGTAGATCGGCTTGTTGAGGCCCAGATGCGTGCGGATGCCGCGCGGCGTCAGGTCCATCACCTCGCCGAGCACGCCCTCGAGCTTGGCCTCGTCGATCTTGCCGGTGCCGTGCAGGTCGACATAGATCGACAGCGGCTTGGCGACGCCGATGGCGTAGGAGAGCTGGATCGTGCAGCGGTCGGCCAGCTTGGCGGCGACGACGTTCTTGGCGAGATAGCGCGCCGCATAGGCGGCCGAGCGGTCGACCTTGGTCGGGTCCTTGCCCGAGAAGGCGCCGCCGCCATGCGGGGCCGCGCCGCCATAGGTGTCGACGATGATCTTGCGACCGGTCAGGCCGGCGTCGCCGTCCGGGCCGCCGATCACGAACTTGCCGGTCGGGTTGACGTGCCAGACAGTGTCCTTCGAGATCCAGCCATCGGGCAGGGTCTGACGGATATAAGGCTCGACGATCTTGCGGACATCGGCCGAAGACAGCTTCTCGTCGAGATGCTGGGTCGAGAGCACGATCTGGGTGACGCCGACCGGTTTGCCGTTCTCGTACTTGACCGTGACCTGGCTCTTGGCGTCGGGGCCGAGCTTGGCGGCGGCGCCTTCGCCGGCATGGCGGGCCTTGGCGAGGACTTCCAGGATCTTGTGGGCGTAGTAGATCGGAGCGGCCATCAGCTCCGGCGTCTCGCGGCAGGCATAGCCGAACATGATGCCCTGATCGCCGGCACCGACATCCTTGTTGCTGCCTTCGTCGACGCCCATGGCGATGTCGGCCGACTGCGGATGCAGCAGCACGTCGATCTTGGCCTTCTTCCAGTGGAAGCCGTCCTGCTCGTAGCCGATGGCGCGGACCGCCTTGCGCGCCGCCGACTTCACCTTCGACTTGATCTGCTTCTCGTCGAGATGGGTGCGGACCTCGCCGGCGACGACGATGCGGTTGGTGGTCGCCAGCGTCTCGGCGGCGACGCGCACCTGCGCGGGGTCATGCCCCGCCTTGATCGCTTCCTTGAAGAACAGATCGACGATCTCGTCGGAGATCCGGTCGCAGACCTTGTCCGGGTGGCCTTCGGAAACGGATTCGCTGGTGAAGAGATAGTTCTGGCGGGACACGGTCGGGGATCCTTCCCAGGCTGCGAAGCGGCGCAGGCGGATCGCTCTGCGCCGAAAAAAGCGCAGCGTCTTTTGCAGCGGAAACGTTCGCCGTCAAGGTCAGAAATTCGTTTGGCCGATATATCGTTCGTTAATTCGAACGTCTGCGAGCTGGAATCAGGCCGTTTCGCTGGGTTCGTCCGCCAGGGCTTCAACGAGATCGATGACCCGTCGGCGCACCCGCGAGCTCTTGATCCGCACGAACGCCTTCGACAACTGCACACCCTCGCTGGTGGAGAGGAAGTCGGCGACATAGGCCGTCGCGGCCGCGTCGGTGAAGCCGCCGGTGACGGCCTCGCCCGCGGGCGCGCCCTCGAAGAAGAAGGCAACGGGGACGCCCAGCATCTTGGCGATCTGCTGCAGGCGGCTGGCACTGATTCTATTGGTGCCCTTCTCGTATTTCTGAACCTGCTGGAAGGTCAGTCCGAGCGCTTCGCCGAGTTTCTCCTGGCTGATACCAGCCAGCATGCGCTGCATTCGTACGCGGCTGCCGACATGGCGATCGATCGGATTCGGGAGTTTCTTCAGCATGGGCCGCTCACCTCGCGTCGCACTGAACCGCACTTCGAGTCTTTCGTCTACCTGCGGCGACAAGGAAGAATGGATTAGTATGCATTGGTATGCGTTGATTCTTGACCGCTCCGCGTCGAAACTGGCGCGGTCAGGGAAGGCGACATGTCGGGACGACATTTCAATGCGGGACGCGACGCGCTCGATTTCATCGATCGGCTGAGCGCGCTCTCCGATCCGACCGCCATCATCGCGGCCCTGCGCGACCAGCTCGCGAGCTACGGCTTCCATGCCTTCCTGGTCACCGGGCTGCCGGAGATCGGAGATCGGATCGACCCGCTCGTGCTCCTGAACGGCTGGCCGCCGGGCTGGTTCGAACTCTATCTGGAAAAGTCGTTCTCGGACTGGGATCCGATCGCGGCTCACTGCAAGACGACGATCGATCCTTTCGCCTGGGCCGATGTCTACAGCGACGACAATGCCTCCGCCCGGCAGCGCGAGGTGATGCACCGGGCCCGCGATTTCGACATGATCGACGGCTTCTGCGTGCCGATTCATGGCGAGTCGGGCTTCCAGGCGGTGGTCACCATGGCCGGCGACCGGCCGGACCTGTCGCGCCAGGCCCGCTCGGCCATCCACCTCATGTCGATCTATGCCCATGGCAAGGCGGCCGACTGTTTGCGGCCGGTTCGCCGTGAACATGTCCTGACCGTGCGCGAGCGCGAAGTTCTGACCTGGTTCGCGATCGGCAAGACGACCGAAGGCGTGGCGGAGCGCCTGGGCGTCTCGGCTGGGACGGCGGAGGCGCATTTCGAGAACGCCGCCAGGAAGCTCGGCGTCAGAGGCCGCACGCGGACGGTCATCGAGGCCTATCGCCGCGGCGAGATCAGCATCTAGAGCATTTTCGAGCGAAGTGGGCACCGGTTCGCGTGAAGAAAATGCGATAAAACAAGAAGCTGGAGCATTTTCGCGACTCGGAGAAACGCGGACATGCTCTAGGGCCTAAACTCAACGGCCAGTTTGTGATTCAAGCAGGTCATGGGAGAGGTAAGTTCCATGAGCCGCTTGTTTTGGTTGAATGACGAGCAATGGTCGCA
>NZ_FOKP01000023.1 GCF_900112185.1 Allobosea sp. CRIB-10
ATTGCTCGTCATTCAACCAAAACAAGCGGCTCATGGAACTTACCTCTCCCATGACCTGCTTGAATCACAAACTGGCCGTTGAGTTTAGACCCTAGTTCTCACTCGTCGAGATCACCCGGCAGGCTCTCGGACGCATAGGCGTTCATCTCGGCTTCGAGCTCGCCCAGCATCGCCTGCAGGGCGGCCAGCCGCTCGACGCCGAAGCGGCGCGTGATCTCGGCATAGATCGCTTCCGACATCGGCGCGACCTGCTCCATCAATGCGATCCCCGTCGGCGAGATCGCGATCAGGGCCCGGCGCAGATCGCTCTCCTGGGCGCGCCGGACGATCAGGCCTCGCGCATCGAGATCGCGCAGGATGCGTGACAGGCTCGGCGCCAGCAGATGGGTCGAGCGCACGAGATCGTTGATCTCGGTCTCCTTGACCGAGGACAGCGCCCGCAGCACCCGCCATTGCTGCTCGGTCAGCTCGAAATGGCGCAGCGAGGCGCGGAAATGGCGCATGACCGCCTCGCGCGTACGCAGCAGCGACATCGGCAGCGAGCGCGAGAAATCGCGCAGGCGCACTTTCGTGGTCGCAACGGCCCTGTCGTCCGGCAGTTCAGCCAAAATGACACCCCACGGTCCCGAACGGCCCGAAATCGGCCTGGATGGTATCGCCCTTGCGCGCCTCGACCGGGCGCACGAACGAACCAGCCAGGACGATCTGGCCCGGTTCGAGCGCCAGCCCATGTGGCGCAAGATTGCGCACGAGCCAAGCGATACCATTGCCGGGGTGGTTGAGCACGCCGGCCGCCACGCCGGTTTCCTCGATCGCCGCGTTCTTGGTCAGGATCCCCGCAACCCAGCGCAGATCCGTCTCGTCGGGCCTGAACGGCCGTCCACCGACGACCAGCCCGGCATTGGCGGCGTTATCGGCGATGGTATCGGCGATCTTGCGGGTTTCGCCGCTCTGGCGGTCGACCCGCTCGATACGGGTGTCGAGGATCTCCAGCGCCGGAACCACATACTCGGTCGCCTTCAGCACGTCGAAGAGCGTGCAGTCCGGCCCCTGCAGCCGTGCCTTCATCACGAAGGCGAGCTCCATCTCGACCCGCGTTGCGATGAAGCGGTCCGTCGGGATCTCGCCGCCATCGCCGAACAGCATGTCATCGAGCAGATAGCCTGAATCTGGCGTGTCGATGTTCAAGGCGAGCTGCATCGCCTTGGAGGTCAGCCCGATCTTGTGGCCGATGACCCGCCGGCCAGCTGCGAGCTTCTGCGTGATCCAGCTGCGCTGGATTGCGTAGGCGTCGTCCAGGGTGATGCCCGGATGCTGCTGCGAGAGCTGGCGGATCTGGACGCGGGTGCGCTCGGCCTGATCGAGCGCGGTAGCGGCTGCCTGGATCTGGTCTGTCGTGAGCATGGGTTCAGGCCTCGTCGGCAATCGTGTTGGTGAGAGTGCCGATCCCCTCGGCGGTGACCTCGACGACATCGCCCGGAACGAGGAAGCGCGGTGGCTCGAAACGGGCGCCGGCCCCCGTCGGCGTTCCCGTGACGATCACATCGCCCGGCAGCAAGGTGGTGAAGGTCGAGATGTAGGCGATCAGATAGCGGAACGGGAAGATCATCCGGCTCGTCCGGTCGTCCTGGCGCAATTCGCCATTGACCGCGGTGGTCAGGCGGATATCGGCGATCTGCGCCTCGCCCGCGTAGGGCACCAGCCAGGGGCCGAGCGCTCCGGACGCGTCGAAGTTCTTGCCTTGCGTGACGTTGAACTTGGCGTGCCGCACCCAGTCGCGGACGGTGCCTTCGTTGCACAGCGTCAGCGCCGCGATGTGGTCGAGCGCCTGCGCCTCGGCAATGTGCCGCCCTGCCTTGCCGATGACGATCGCGATCTCGCCTTCATAGTCCAGCTGCTGCGAGGCCTTCGGCCGGATCAGCGGCTGGCCATGGCCGGTGAAGGATTGGGCGAAGCGGGGAAACAGGCTCGGAAAGGCCGGAGCAGCCTGGCCATCCTTGTACTCGGCGTTGCGATCCGGATAGTTCACGCCGACGCAGATGATCTTCCCGCCCTCGGCCATGACCGGCAGGAACGTGACGGACTCGAACGGGTGGTCGGGAGAGCGTCGCGCTCCCTCCTCGACCAGGTCGGCGAGTTTTCCCTGCTCGAGGGCATCCTTGAGATTGCGAAGGCCGGCCACCCGCCCGGTCAGATCGACGATCCCTCGATCCGACACCAGGCCGAACCCTCGCTTGCCCTCGACCGCGAACGCGGCAAGCCGGCCGCGCTGTAGCACGCTCGCCATGATCAGCTCGCGACCAAGACATTGGCGGTGAAAGCCGCCTCGCGATCGGCCAGATCGTGAAAGCGCGAGCCCTCCTCGAACCAGGATTTCGGCGCCGGAGCGCCCCACAAGGTCTGCCGGCGCGGATCGCGCAGCGACCAGCGGATCGGCTCATGATCCGGATCCATCGTCTGGTAGTCGCAGGTATAGAGTTCCAGCCTGTGGCCGTCGGGATCGCGGACATAGAGGAAGAAGGCATTGGAGATGCCGTGGCGGCCAGGCCCGCGCTCCATGTTCGCCAGATGGCCGGTGGTCGCCATCACGTCGCAGAGATGGATGATGTCGAGCGCGGTCGGCGTCCAGTAGCAGAAATGATGCAGGCGCGGCCCCCGGCCATTGGTGAAGGCGATGTCGTGGACATTGCCCTTGCGATGCATCCAGCCGGCGGCGATGCGGCCGTTCGGGCCATCCTCCTCGGCATATTCGGTCAGGCGGAAGCCGAGGCCGGCATAGAAATCGAGCGAGGCCTGGACGTCGGGCGCGAAGATGTTGACGTGATCGAAGCGCTGCGGCCTGACCCCGCGATAATGCTCGTATTTCTGCAGCAGGATTTCGCGGCGCTCCATCGAGGCCACGAATTCGAGCGGCAGGCCTTCGGGATCGCTCACCTGCAGCGTGCGTCCCTGATAGGGCTGCTCGACGAAATCTGCCGGCAGGCCCAGCTCGCGGAAATGCTGCGCCGCCTTGTCGAGATCGTCCTGCGTGCCGACGCGGAAGCCGAGCCGGCGGCAGGACGGTCCGTCGGCCCGTCGCAGCACCAGCGAATGATGCTGCCGCTCCTCGACGGCGCGCAAATAGACCGCGTCGCGATCGGCATCCTCGACATGAAGGCCGATCGTGTCCTCGTAGAAGGCGCGGCTGCGGCCAAGATCGGTCACGTCGAGGACGACATGGCTGGAGCGCACGATGTTGAACGGCGGCGTAAAGATATGCGTCGGGGCGGGCATGGCTGATCTCCTTGGGCGGACGGGTCGCTTGAGCGACGTTCTTGTCTTGGATGGTCTGATCTCGGCGGATCAGGTGCCCAGCCGAGGCACCTGGTGAAGTCCCTTGGCGAGGCAGATATTCTTGGTTTCCATGTAGAAATCGAAGGAATACTCGCCGCCGTCGCGCCCGATGCCGGAGGCCTTCATGCCGCCGAACGGTGTCGGCAGATGGCGGACGTTCTCGGAGTTCAGCCAGATCATCCCGGCGTCGAGCTGATCGGCGACGCGCAGCGCCCGGCCCATGTCGCCGGTCCAGACATAGCCGGTCAGGCCGTAGTCGATGTCGTTCGCGATGGCGACGGCGGCCGCCTCGTCCGCGAACGGGATCACCGTGAGATAGGGGCCGAAGACCTCTTCCTGCGCCACCCGCATCCGAGGATGCGCGCCCGCCACCAGGGTCGGCTCGACATAGAAGCCGCCGCCCGGCCCGTCATGGGCCCTGCCGCCCGCCTTCACCACCGCGCCCTCGGCGCGCGCAATGTCGAAATAGGTGCAGACCTTCGCGTAGTGGCGCTCATGGATCAGTGGACCGATCTCGGTCCGCGGGTCGAGCGGATGGCCGATCTTCAGCCGCCGCACCCGCGCCGCGAGCGCCTCGATGAAGGCATCCGCGATGTCCTCCTGCACCAGCAGGCGGCTCGACGAGGTGCAGCGCTCGCCGTTGAGCGAGTAGATCATGAAGATCACCGCATCGAGCGCCCGCTCCAGATCGGCGTCGGCGAAGACGATCACCGGATTCTTGCCGCCGAGCTCGAAATGCACGCGCTTCAGCGTCGCCGCGCCCTGCGCCATGATCGCCGAGCCTGTGGAGCTTTCGCCGACGAAGCCGATCGCCTTGATCGCGGGATGCTCGGTCAGCGCCTTGCCCGCCTCCTCGCCGAAGCCGTGCACCGTGTTGAGCACGCCCTCGGGCACGCCCGCCTCGGCGAGGAGGCGCGGCAGCAGGTCGGCCGTGAGCGGCGACCATTCCGCCGGCTTGTGGACGACGGTGCAGCCCGCGGCCAGCGCCGGCGCGATCTTCCAGGTCGAGAGCATGAACGGCGTGTTCCAGGGCGTGATCACGCCGACCGGCCCGATCGGAACACGCGTCGTGACGTTCCAGTGGTCTTTCGTCGGCAGGTTGAGGCCGTCGCGGGCCTCTACGGCCTTGTCGGCGAAGAAGCGGAAATTCTCGGCCGCGCGCAGCGCCGCCTTGGCCATGAACTTGTAGGGCTGGCCGGCATCGACGCATTCGAGCACCGCGATGTCGTCCTGATGCGCCTCGATCGCGTCGGCGACCTTGTGCAGCACGGCACGGCGCTTCTCGGGCTCGAGATCGCGCCAGGACCGGAAAGCCTTGGCCGCGGCCTGGGCCGCCTGATCGATCTCGCCGGCGCCGCCGCGCGCCACCTCCGCCAGAACCGACTTGTCGATCGGCGAGATCGTCTGGAAACGCGCGCCCGAGGCCGACTCGACCCGGCGGCCGGCAATGTGATGGCCGACCCCATCGCGCTGAAGTCTTGCGGTCAGGGTCGCCGCTCGTCGCCGATGCTGGTCGAACAGGGCAGCCGGATCAGCGGATGACGTCGCCATGGCACATATCCTTCAAGGGAACCGCAGAGTTCTGGACGAACTGTTCAGGCGCGATCGAGCGCATCGTGGACGGTGTTGCGTTTCCAGCTCAGCCCCTGGAGCTCCTCGAGCTGGAACGAGAGAGCGACCGTGGTCGCCGCAAAGGCAGGATCGAGCGCCTTCGACAGGGCTGCGAAGATATAGTCGCCGGCCCGCTGCCGGACGGCCTCGTCGCGCCCTTTCCCGATCCGAAGCGTCACGTCGACGAAGCCGTGCTCGGGAGCGCCATCCGCCATGGCGACATGAGTGCAGCGATGCGCCCGCGCCCGGATGCCGCCGAGCGGGAAGACGCCGGTCTCCGCCGCAGCGGCTCGTAGTGCCTCGACGACCGTCTGGAAATCGACGTGGGAATCGAGATTGGCCGAGTACTCGACGATGAGATGGGGCATGCGGGGGGCGCCTCCGAGCGGGCCTTCTCCAAAACACTTAACGTGTTAATTGATAGAAGGCAAGCGGCCGGACCACATGCGAAGCGCTCAGGCGAAATGTGCCCGCGCGAGGCCTCGCCCGTCTATCCAGGGCGATGTAGATCGTCGGCTTGCGCACCCGCTCTGTCGAGCGGATGCGCGCCGATGGAATGCCGTCAGCCCTGCGAGCCCCAGCCGGAGATCGCCTTGGGTTCGAGGAATTCCTCGATGCCCCAGACACCGCCCTCGCGCGCCCGGCCCGACGCCTTGACGCCGCCGAAGGGCGCGCCCGGACCGCGCGGATTTCCGTTCATCTCGACCATGCCGGAGCGCAGCCGCGAGGCGACGCGGTTGCGCTTCTCGCCGTCATTGGACTGGACATAGTTGGTCAGCCCGTAGGGCGTATCGTTGGCGATCTCGATCGCCTGCTCCTCGTTGTCGAAGGGGATGATCGACAGGACGGGCCCGAAGATCTCCTCGCGCGCGATCGTCATGCCGTTGTTCACGTCGGCGAACACGGTCGGGCGGACGAAATAGCCCTGGTTCTGTCCGTTCGGTCGTCCGACACCACCGGTAACGAGTCGCGCGCCCTCGTCGATGCCCTTCTGGATCAGATCCTGGACCTTGCGGAACTGGGTTTCCGACGCCAGCGGGCCGATATGCTTGCCGGGCTTGTGCGCGGTATCGACCACGACCTGCTCGGCGACCGCCTTCGCCTCTTCGACGGCGCGATCGTAGATCGTGCGCTCGACCAGCATGCGGGTCGGCGCATTGCAGCTCTGCCCGGTATTGTTGAAGCAGTGCAGCACGCCGCGCTTCACGGCCGCCGGATCGGCGTCCGCGAAGACGATGTTGGCGCCCTTGCCGCCGAGCTCCAGCACGACGCGTTTCAGGCTCTCGGCCGCCACCTTCGAGATCGCGATGCCAGCGCGGGTCGAGCCGGTGAAGCTGATCATCTCGATGTCGGGATGCGAGGACAGGCGGGTGCCGACGCCGGCGCCGTCACCGTTGACCAGGTTGAACACGCCCTTCGGGAAGCCTGCCTCGTCGACATATTCGGCGAACAGCATCGAGGAGAGTGGCGCGATCTCGGACGGCTTGAGCACCATGGTGCAGCCGGCCAGCAGGGCCGGCACGACCTTCAGCGTCACCTGGTTCATCGGCCAGTTCCAGGGCGTGATCAGCCCGACCACGCCGATCGCATCCATCTGGATCCGGTCGTTGGGAGCATGCGGGCCGAGCGGGCGCAGGAACTGGAAATCCTTGAAAGCCGTGATGAAGTTGGTGATGTGATAGGCGCCGGCGCCGACCTGATTGGTCAGCGCCATGTCGATCGGGGCGCCCATCTCCAGGCTGATCGCCTTGGCCATGTCAGGCGCGCGGCGCTTGTAGATCTCGAGCAGCCGTTCCACCAGCCGCAGCCGCTCGGCCGGCTCGGTGCGCGACCAGCTCCCGAAGGCGCGCTTGGCGGCGGCGACGGCGCGATCGGCATCGGCATCGTCGCCGAGCGAGATCACGGCGCAGGCCTGCTCGGTCGACGGATCGATGACCGCGAGCTCACGGCCGGCCAATGGGGCGACCCAGGCACCATCGATGTAGAACTGCTTCTTCTCGAGCATGGCAAACTCTCCGGGATTGCGCTGGCTACAGGACCTCGGATCAAGAGGCCCAATTCATGAGGTCGACGGGAAGGGGGTCCGCTGCTTGAAGCTCTGTCTCATCAGATCAGCGCATTCCTTGGACATGGCCGCGTGCGCGGCCCCGGCACCCATGCCGTCTGCCGGCCTCAGCCCGTCCAGGTCGCGCTTGGATAGATCCAGCATCCCTTGCGTGGTCGAGTCCGGCATCACGCTGGCAAGCTTATCGCCGTCGCTCGGAGTTTTGCACCTGCGATTGTCGAATGGGCGACTGTTGTGCAGGCAGGTCCCGCCGCACGTCGGGCAGTGGGTGGTCTCGCGGGCCAGCGACGAGGTGCCGGCGCCCCGCCGCCGCCCGGGTCATGCGCTCAGCCCGATCACCCAGTCGCGATCGCGCTCGAGCGCCTGCCGCTGCAGCCGGATGTTGAAGACGCGCTCGAGCTCCGGGTCGGAGATCACGGCCTCCGCGGCCGCATCGGCGACCACGCGCCCGGCATCGAGCAGCACGATACGATCACAGAAGCGGGCCGCCAGATCGAGGTCGTGCATGATCACCACGACGACAGCCGTTTCAGCCAAGGCACGCAGCCGGTGCGCCAGATCGAGCCTGTGGCGGATGTCCAGGCTGGCGCCAGGCTCGTCGGCGAGGATGATGCCCGGGCGCGGAGCGACGGTGGCGGCGAGCATGGTGCGCGCCCTCTCGCCGCCTGACAGCGCGTTCCAGCGGCGCGCGGCGAGGTCGCTCAGGCCATGCTCGGCAAGGAGCTCGGCTGTGGGCCGGGGCGCAGTCGAGCGGCTCGCACCCAGCGTCACGACCTCCTCGATCGAATAGTTCCAGGCCGGTTCGAGCTGTTGCGGGAGATAGCCGCCCGCCGCCCCACGCTCTGCAGCCGACCAATCGGCCAGATCCCGCCCCTGCCAGAGCACGTGTCCGGCATCCGCACGGTGATAGCCGGCGAGCACGCGCAGCAACGTCGACTTGCCGGCGCCGTTCGGGCCGACGAGGCCGGTCAGCGTGCCCTTGGCGAAGGCGAGCGAGATATCGTCGAGCAGGCGCTTGCCGCCGGCCTCGACGCGGATCGAACGGCATTCGACCCCGCTCATACCCGGAGCCTCCGCGCCAGCAGCAGCAGGAAGAACGGCCCGCCGAACAGCGCCGTGATCAGCCCGAGCGGAACCTCCGCGGGTGGCAGGACGGCGCGGGCGATACCGTCGCAGGCGCAGACGATCGCGGCTCCGATCAGGGCGCTCGCGGGAAGCATCCCGGCATGGCGCGGCCCCGTCCACCAGCGCGCCAGATGCGGCGCGATCAGGCCGACGAAGGCGACGAGCCCGCCATAGGCGACGGCGGCGGCGACGATGCCGGCGCCGACCAGCACCGCGATCCGGACGAAGCGGGCGGGGTCGAGCCCGAAGGCGAAGGCCTGCTCCTCGCCGAGCCCGAGCAGGTCGAGCCCGCGCGCCAGCCGCAGGGACAGAGCAAGCGCCGCGACGACAAGGCCGGACAGCAGCGCGAGCCCGGCCATGTCCGGCGTCTGGATGCCGCCCAGCGTCCAGCTCAGCACGACCTGGAGGTTCACCGTGTCGTCGGAGAGGGCCAACATCAGGAAGGAGCGCAGGGCACCCAGCATCGCGGCGATCGCAACACCCGCAAGCAGCAGGCCAGCGGTATCGGGCCGCCCGTGCAGGCCGGCGATGGCGAGCACCAGCCAGGTCGCGCTCCAGGCGCCGAGAAAGGACAGGCCGGCGAGCGCCGGCCCCGCCGGCAGTCCGAGCGGCACCAGCAGCGCGATCGTCGCCCCGATCGCCGCCCCGCCGGACGAGCCGAGCAGATAGGGTTCGGCCAGCGGATTGCGGAACACGCCCTGGAAGATCGCGCCGCCCAGGCCCAGCAGGGCGCCGACGAGGGCCGCCGCCAGAACGCGCGGCAGACGCCAGACCATCAACAGCTGGCTTTGCAGCGAGGTATCGCCCGATAAGGCCGAAAAAAGCCTGCCGGGGCTGGCCCAGTCGTGCCCCGCCATGGCACCGAAGGCGAGCGCCGACGACAGGGCAAGAAGAAGGGGCAGTGCGCGCTTCATGGCTGCGGCGTCCGCCGCAGCAGCGCTGCGAGCTTCTCGATGCCGTCGACGGTGCGTGGGCCCGGGATGAGGAACTCGGCACGAGCGACCAGATGGGCATTGCCGCTGCGGACGGCGCGCAGCAACTGCCAGCCGGGCTGGGCGATCAGCGCCGCGAGCTCGTCCTTGCGGCCGGCGAAGAGCAGGATGTCGGGATCGGCCGCGATCACAGCCTCGGGCGAGACCTGCGCGACGATGGTGCGCTCCAGCGCATGGCGCCCGCCGGCCTTGACCATGGCGTCGCCGGTATAGCTGTCGGCGCGTGCGACCAGCACCAGCCCGTTGCCGAGCCGGCCGGTGATCATGACCATGCGCGGGCGATTGGCTGGAGCGGCGGCCTCTACTGCTTGGAGCCGCGCTTCGAGCGCCGTCGCCACCGCGTCACCGCGCGCGGGCTCTCCGGTCGCCTGCCCGACCAGCCGCAGATTGGCCATCACCTCGGCGACGCTGCGGCTGAGCAGCACGATCACGGGGATGCCAAGCCGGGTCATCGGCTCGATCAAGAGATGCATCGCCTGGCGCGAGGGCGTCACGATCAGCAGCTCGGGCCGTTGCGCGACGATGGCGTCGACCGAGAAGCCGAGTCGCCCGCCGACCTGCGGCCGATCCAGAACCTCCGGCGGATAGCGCGTATAGGCCTCGATGCCGACGACCCGCTCCGACAGCCCGAGCGCCGCGACGAGCTCGGTGTTCGAGGCGAAGATCGGCACGATGCGCTGCGGCGGCCGCGCGATCTCCACCGTCCGCCCGACAGCGTCGGTCAGCCGGACAGGTTCGGCCGCGGCGACGCGCCAGGGCGATGCCAGCAGCGTCAGAGCCAGGCTGAGCAGGCGCAGACGCTTCATCAGCCCGTCAGAACTTCGCCTGCAGGCCGGCCTGGACCTCGAGCCCCGGCATCGACGTACCGTAGCCGCCATTGGCGAAGCGGGAGTCGAGCTTGTACGGCTTCTTGTCGATGCCGATGAAGATCGGGTGCTCGTTCTTGTTGAACAGGTTGTTGACCAGCGCGAACAACTTCACGCCCTTGTTGATCTCGACTTCGCCACGCACGTTCCAGACCCAGAACGGGTTCTTGCGGTGGATCCAGTCGCGATTGGGCTCCGCGAAGGGGATCAGGAGGTTCTCCTCGGTGTTGTACCACATCGGCCCGTAGAGCACGCCTGAGACCTGCACCGACCACGGATAGCGCACGCCGCCCTGGCCGAAGCGTGTGCCGATCGCCGCCTGGTACTGATACATGCGCTCGGGCTTGCGGCTGTTGGCCGTCGCCGCCACGCCCTTGTCCTCCATGTCGAAGTTCCAGGCGCCATTCCCGAACACCGACCAGCGCCACGGCGTGTCATTGTAACCGGCGAGCGTCAGGATGTCGCCATCGAGCTGCAGCTCGACGCCCCGCACGACGATGTCAGCGGAATTGTTGGCGTAGTCGGAGGTGTTGGCCACGCCTGTGCGGGCGCGGGTGATGATGCGGTCGGAGATCACGTTCTGGAAGATCGCGAAATCCGCGCGCCAGCCCTCACCGGCATAGGCGGCGCCGGCCTCGACCTGCTCGCTGGTTTCCGGCTTCAGCGAGGGATTGCCGAAGATGCGCCCGCCGCCAAGCGTGTTGAAGTCCGCGGCGAGCTCGCTCGCCGTGGGCGCGCGGAAACCCGTGGCATAGCCGACGCGGAAGGTCAGACGGTCGGTCGCCTTGAAGGTCGCGCCAGTCGAGTAGGTCGTGGCCTGATAGTCGACCTCGCGCGGGCGTTGGCCGGCGAGATTCGGCGTATACTCGAAGCTGGTGGTGCCGAAAGTGCGGCGCACGCCGGCGCGCAGTGTGAGACGATCGTCGAAGAGCTTCTGGGAATCCTCGACATAGAGCGCGTTGACCGTCTCGGACTGGTTGTTGTCCTGCGGCGAGACTTGCGCCAGCGGATTGCCGGGAACGCCGATGCGGTCGCGGGTCGAGCGCAGCGTGCTGCGCTCCCAGTCCCAGCCGACGAGCAGGTCGTTGCCGGCCCAGAGCGTCATGCTCGGCTGAAAGCGCGTGCCGACGATGTTCAGCTCACGTCGGTTATAATCGGCCGCAGTACCGAGTGCCGGCAGGCCGCTGCCGCCGCGGATGACCGGTGAGGCCCAGCGGAAATTATCCACGTCCTGCACCGCATAGCCCTGCAGCATCCAGCGATACTGGCCGCCGGGGAGCTGACCGCGATAGGTCACGTCGAAGGAGTTGTTGTAGCGGTCTTCCTGGCTGAGCGTGTTGGCGCCGGAGCCACGGAAGCCGACATCGTAGATCCCGTCGGTCCGCAAGGTGGCCTCGACGCGATGATCGGGATTGATCTGGAGCCCGAGTGCGCCGGCCGCGCCGAAGCGCTTCCAGCCGGTATTGGCCATGGTCGTACCGCCGCGCCCGGAATGGTAGTCGTCGCGGGTGCCGCCGGAGATGCCGGCGTAGTAGTCGATGCTGTCATAGAGCCCGCCGGTCTGGGCCTTGCCCTGCAGCAGCCCCCAGGAACCGCCGGCGCCCTCGATCATCGTGCCCGGCGCGGTGCGGCCGGTCTTCAGGATGATGTTGATGACGCCGCCGATGTTCTGGCTGCCATAGACCACCGAGGACGGGCCGCGGATGATCTCGATGCGCTCGACATCGGCCGTCGACAGCTTCGACAGGTTGGCCGTGCCGGCGCGCCGGCCGTTCATCAGCACCAGCACCTGGCTGCGGAAATCCTTGCCTTGGCCATCAGTGGCGCCGCCGCGGATGTTGATCGAGGTCTGCCCGGGCGTCCACTGGCTAAAAAAGCCGACAGCGTTCTCGGCGAGCAGGTCGGTGAGCGACTGCGCATGCGTGCGCTCGATCTGCGAGGCGTCGATGACCTGGACGGTGCCCGGAATGCTGCTGCGTGGCTCCGGACGCCCGGTTGCCGTTACGACGAGCTCATCGAGCTTGATCTCGGTCTGAGCGAAGGCAGGCGCGGCGAGAAGCGTCGAAGCCAGGGCGGTGGCTGCGAGCAGGGAACGGCGGATGACAGCGGTCATGACAGGGTCCAGACGAGGATGGCCGAGCGGCGATGGCAGGAGAGACGCAGGCCGCCATCGGTCGGCACCGCCTGTTTGCTGAGATGGTCGAGCAATTCGCGCCGGCGCGGATCGCCCGGCGCCCAGCCGAGCCGGTCGGCCTGAAAGCTGGCGAAGGCCGGCAGATCGGGCAGCACGAGCGAGAAGGTCCAGTCGATCGCATCCATCCGGCCGGGCAGATCGCGCCCGAGCCTGGGCAGGACGAGGTCGATGCCGGGTGTCTCGTCCTCGCCATGCCATTCGCGCGGCAGGCAGGCGGCGAGGATCAACCCTTTCGGGGCCTTCTGCGCCGGCACGGCCCAGATGACCTGGCGCCGCGCCCATTGCCGGCAGCGCGCCAGGAAGGCGAGCGGATCAAGAAAATAGCCGGGCATGGTCGCCGCCAGCACCGTGTCGGCAGGCTCGCAGACGACGCGCTCGTCATCCCAGCCCAAGGGAATGACCAGCGGTCGCTCCGGCCTGAGCGCGAGGCGCGCCTGCATCACCGGCGAGGGCTCGATCGTCGTCCAGCGGCTGGCCGAGCCGAGCAGGGCTGCGCCGAGCTGGCCACCCCCGGCCCCGATATCGACGAGGTCTCCGATCTCCGAGCTCAGGCTGCGGATGAGCGGCGCCACGCGCGCCACATAATCGGAACTGTCGATCGCGCTGGCATAGAGCGCGAGGGGATCGAGCGAGCTGGAATTCGGCTCGGCGGGGCAGGAAAGAGCAGCGGTCATGCCGAGCCTATGAAAGAAATGTTATATCATTGCAAGACACGCTATCGCTGATAGACGGCGCCAGCCCTGCGCGGCGGCAGCCCTGTTCTGGATGCATGGCCATCGTCGTCAGCCCCTCGCTGTGCGGAACAGGGCTGCTTGGGAGCGCGGCAGTCGTGGCGGCGGGAGCGGCCAGATCTGCCAGCGATCCGCCGGACACCCCGCCCGCGCGACATCAATACGCGTCGGGGCAGGTCTCCTGGCTCACGGATCAGCGCCTCCGACCGTCTTCCCAGCGCGCCAGCGCCAGTGACGTTGTGGTCGAAAACTCACCGCTTACAGTTGCGGGGGCAGCTCCGGATTGGGCGCGAACGCCGCACCGGATTCCCTCTTAGCTTCGGATCGCTCCGAAGACCTCGACGGGCGTCAACCTATATGGCGGGATTGTGGCGTCAAGCGGCGAGGCATCGGCCCTCGAACGGGCTGTGGACGGCGGCCGCTGCGCCGTTTGGACAGCGGCGAGGCTTGCCCCTTAAAGTGAACGACACCTGCAACCGCATCAGGCTCCCAGCCGCCGTGCACCCGCGCGATAACGCTGCAGGAACGGAATGGCGGAACCCCGCCTCGGTGGGATCGGCGACGAGTTGGATCGAAGTCACCATCATCTGCGGGGCGCGGCCGGCGAGGCCGAGGCGCGCGCCCGGGCGATCGCCGTCGAGCAGGGCATCGAGATGCCGGCCGAGGCGATCGACCCCTTCGTCCTCGGCGACATCGTCGGCCGCGTCGTCGCTGCCGACCGCGCAGGAGATGGCGGCCCTGCGAGCTTTGCCGGAGATCGCCGCCCTCCTCAACGGCTAGATGCAGCCGGCACAATCCAGCGCCGGCACGGCGACACGCGTCCTCCGCCCTCACCCATGTCGTCGCCGGCGATGTGACCACGATCACACCCAGCCGCCGTCGACGACATAATGCTGGTTGGTGCAGGCGCCCGCTTCTTCCGAAGCGAAGAACAGCGTCGCGCGCGCAATGTCCTCCGGCACCAGCCGGCGCTTCAGGCACTGGCGCCGCATCAGCTCGGCCTCGCTCTCCGGCGTCAGCCACAGGTCGATCTGGCGCTGCGTCATGATCCAGCCCGGCGCGATCGCGTTGACGCGGATATTGTGCTCGCCGAAATCGCGCGCCAGCGAGCGCGTCAGCCCGAGCACGGCCGATTTCGCCGCCGTATAGGCCGGCATGCCGCCCTGGCCGATCATCCAGGAGGTCGAGCCGAAATTGACGATCGCGCCACCCTTCCGCGCGATCATGTCGGGCAGCACCGCCTGCGCCGCAAAGAACTGGTGCTTCAGGTTCACCGCCATGCGCTGGTCCCAGTATTCCGGGGTGACCTGGAGAGCATCATGGCGCTCGTCATGGGCGGCGTTGTTGATGAGGATGTCGACCGGGCCGAGCGCGTCGCGGATCGCGGCGATCGCCCAGCGCAGCGCGGCGATATCGGTCAGATCGGCGTGCTCGAAATGCACGTTTCCCCCGCCTGCTGAGAGTTCCGCTGCAATCGCGAGGGACTCGGCCTGCCTCAGATCGATGAAGCCGACCTTCGCACCCTGCCGGACGAAGGCACGCACGATCGCCTCGCCGATGCCCGAGCCGCCGCCCGTGACCAGCACCACCTTGCCCGCGAGATCGGGATAAATCGCACCCGCCAAAACCGCCTCCCTCGTCAGCGCCGCGCATGGGCCGCAGCGTCCGAACACGATTAGCATCAGAATTTGAGTTGCGCACCTCAAATTCTGAGGTTAGCGTTCCCACCCATCAACGGCCCGCCAGCGGCCGAACCCCGGGAGGAACTCATGGCTCGTTTCAAAGGCCTGCTCGTCGGCATCGCCGCCTTCGCGTTCAGCGCGGGCTCGGCCCTCGCCCAGACCACGGTCAAATGGCTGCACATCGAGGCCAATCCCGTCGTGGTGAAGCTCTGGGAAGAGGTGGCGCGCGATTTCGAGGCGAAGAACCCCGGCGTGAAGGTCGAGATGCAATATCTCGAAAACGAGGCCTACAAGGCCAAGGCGCCGACGCTGCTGCAGTCCAGGGACCGGCCGCACATCATCTACAGCTGGGCTGGCGGCGTGCTGAAGTCACAGGTCGAGGCCGGCGTCCTCGAAGACATCGCACCGGCCATGCAGGGCTACAAGGACAACCTGTCTCAGAGCGCGGTCGACGCCTTCACGATCGACGGCAAGATCTACGGCGTGCCCTATGGCGTCTCGCAGGTCGGCTTCATGGCCAACAAGGACCTGCTGGCCAAGGCCGGCGTCGATGCCGGCAAGATCGCGAGCTATGACGATTTCCTCGACGCGGTGAGGAAGCTCAAGGCCGCCGGCGTCACGCCGCTCGCGGTCGGCGGCGCCGACAAATGGCCGGTCCACTTCTACTGGACGCATCTGGCCGTGCGCCTCGGCGGCAAGGCGGCGATGCAGGCGGCGCTGAAGGGGCAGGACGGCGGCTTCGAAGGCGAAACCTTCCAGAAATCGGGCGAGCTCTTCAAGCAGCTCGTCGATCTCCAGCCTTTCCAGAACGGTTTCCTCGGCTTCAAGAGCCAGCAGGCCATCGGCCATTTCGGCGATGGCAAGGCGGCGATGCTCCTCGCCATCTCCAGCTTCTACCACACCCAGAAGGTCTTCGCCGTCGACAAGACCGGCGTCCCCGACGACAAGCTCGCCTGGATCAACTTCCCGACCGTTCCCGGCGGCAAGGGACAGCCGAGCGACACGCTGGGCGGCATCAATGGCTGGCTCGTCACCAAGGGCGCGCCGAAGGAGGCGGTCGCCTTCCTGAAGCACTTCGTCAGCGCCGAGCCGCAGAAGCGCCTCGCCGCCGGCAACTTCATCGTGCCGGTCTACAAGGGCGCCGAAGCCGGTCTCGGGAGCGCCTTCATGCGCAATATCGCCCAGAACATCGCCAACTCGACCTATCACCAGAACTTCTACGACCAGGATCTCGGCCCCTCCGTCGGCCGCGTCGTCAACGACGCGACCACCGAGATCGCCGCCGGCACGATGACGCCGAAACAGGCGGCCAAGGCGATCCAGGACGCCTTCCGCCAGGGCAACTGACGACCAGCCGGTCGGGGGACATCGCTCGTCCCCCATCGATCGAAGCGCCAGGCGGCGGGCCATCCCGCCGGCCGACCTCCCCTGCCCGCCCACATCGCGAGGTGATCATGGCAGCGCTCGCCGGACGCAGAGTCGCCGATGTCGGCAAGCTCTCGACCATCCTGCTGTTCCTGCCGCCGGCGCTGCTGCTGTTCACGCTGTTCGTGGTGCTGCCGGTCGGCGAGGCCGCCTGGTATTCGGGCTTCAACTGGAACGGCTTCGGCAAGCCTACCAACTGGATCGGCCTCGACAACTACCGCTTCGTCTTCGACAACCGCGCCTTCGGCACCGCCTTCAAGAACAACCTCTTGATCATCGCGGTCTCGCTGGTGATCCAGCTGCCGCTGGCGCTCTCGCTCGCGATCATCCTCGCCGACCGCTTCCGCGGCTCGGTGGCGCTGCGAATGGTGTTCTTTCTGCCCTATATCCTGGCGGAGATCGCGACCGGCCTGATCTTCAGCTTCGTCTATGACGGCGACTACGGCTTGCTGGCGGCGATCTACAAGGGCTTCGGGGCAGAAGCGCCGCATCTGCTGGCCAGTCCGCAGACGGCCTTCGCCGCCATCCTCGTCGTGGTCGTGTGGAAGTATTTCGGCTTCCACATGATGCTGTTCATCGCAGCATTGCAGACCATCGACCGCTCCATGCTGGAGGCGGCGCGGACCGACGGCGCCAGCCGCTGGCAGAGCCTGCGCTATGTCGTCATACCCGCCTTGGCGCCGACCATCCGCCTCTCGGTCTTCTTCGCCATCGTCGGCTCGCTGCAGCTCTTCGACCTGGTGATGCCGCTGACCCGCGGCGGCCCCTCGGACTCCTCCCACACCATGGTGAGCTTTCTCTACACCTTCGGGATCACCCGCATGCGCGTCGGCTTCGGCAGCGCCGTCGGCGTGATCCTGTTCCTGATCTGCGTGGTGTTCGCCTTCACCTACAAGCGCTGGATCATGCGCGATGAGTGAGCCCGCCTCCTCCGCCCCCTTCAGCGATGACGGTTTCAGCCCGGCAGCCGTCGGCAAGGCGCTCTATCTTGCCGCCATCGTCCTGTTCGTGATGACACCGCTGGTCGCTACCGTTCTCGGCGGCTTCAAGTCGCTCGGCGAATTGCGCACCAACCCGTTCGGCCTGCCGAGCGTCTGGGAATGGAGCAATTACGCCGACATCCTGCTCTCGCGGCGCTATTGGCAGCTGCTCGGCAATTCCTTCGTCATCGCCACGCTGACCGTGGTGCTGACGCTGATCTGCGCCTCGATGGCGGCCTTCGTCTTCGCCCATCTGCACTTCTTCGGCCGCGACATGCTGCTGAACTACCTGACGATGGGCCTGCTCTTCCCGGCCGCCACCGCGATCCTGCCGATGTTCATCAAGGTGCGCGATCTCGGCTTGCTCGACAGCCATATGGGCGTCGTCCTGCCCCAGGTCGCCTTCGCGCTGGCGATGAGCATCCTGCTGCTGCGGCGCTTCTTCAAGGACCTGCCGACCGAGCTGCTGGAGGCCGCCCTCGTCGACGGCTGCTCCTATCCCAAATTCTTCCGCTACGTGACGCTGCCGCTGTCACGGCCGATCCTGGCGACGGTCGGCACCATCACCTTCGTGCACAGCTGGAATTCATACCTGATCCCGCTGGTCATGCTGAATAGCGACAGCCTCTATCCCTGGCCGCTCGGCATCATGGTCTACCAGGGCGAATACTCGACCGAGTGGCACCTGATCCTCGCCTTCATCACCCTCACCATCCTGCCCACCATCATCCTCTTCCTCTTCGCCCAGAAGCACATCGTCGCCGGCCTGACCGCCGGCGCGGTGAAGGGCTGAGCACCGGGATATCAAGGAGCGTTCCATGCGAAAGATCGGCGTCGGCATCATCGGATGCGGCAATATCTCGACGAAATACATGACGGCGATGCAGCAGTTCTCGACCATCGAACTGCGCGCCGTCGCCGATATGCGCACCGCCCCGGCCGAGGCGCGCGGCGCCGAATTCGGCGTGCCGGCGATGCGGGTCGACCAGCTCCTGAAGCGCGACGATGTCGAGATCGTCGTCAACCTGACGGTGCCGCTGGCCCATACCGATGTCAGCCTCGCGGCGCTGCGGGCCGGCAAGCACGTCCATTCCGAGAAGCCGCTCGGCGTCAACGTCGCCGAGGCCCGCAAGGTGATGGATCTCGCTGAGGAGAAGGGCCTGCGCGTCGGCTCGGCCCCCGACACCTTCCTTGGCGGCGGCCACCAGACCGCCCGCAAGCTGATCGACGACGGCGCGATCGGCAAGGCCGTCGGCGGCAACGCCTTCTTCGGCTGCCCCGGCCATGAGCGCTGGCACCCGGCGCCCGGCTTCTACTATCTGCGCGGCGGCGGGCCGATGCTCGACATGGGCCCCTATTACATCACCGACCTCGTCAACCTGCTCGGGCCGATCGCCTCCGTCGTCGGCTTCGCGACGCGGCCGAAGGCCGAGCGCCTCGTCACCAGCCAGCCGATGAACGGCACGCTGATCCCCGTCGAGGTCGCGACCCATGTCACCGGCGTGCTCGAATTCGTCTCGGGTGCCGTGGTCTCGATCACCATGAGCTTTGACGTTCCCAAGCACCGCCACAGCCCGATCGAGATCTACGGCTCGGAAGGGAGCCTCGCCGTGCCCGATCCCAACCGCTTCGGCGGCGAGGTGCTGGTCGCCAAGGCCGGCGGCGACTGGCAGGAACAGGCCCTCAGCCATGGCAACAGCGAGGGTGAGTTCCGCTCGATCGGCGTCGCCGACATGGCGGCGGGCCTGATCTCCGGCCGGCCGCACCGGGCCAGCGGCGCGCTGGCGCTGCACGTGCTCGAAGCCATGGAAGCCTTCCAGACCGCCTCCGACGAGGGGCGGCGCGTCACGCTTGCAACCACGGTCGAGCGGCCGGCGATGCTGCCGCCCGGCCTGCCCACCGGCACTCTGGATTGAATGGGGATCGACATGACAAGGACTGCGCTGATCGTCTGGGGCGGCTGGAGCGGCCATGACCCCGACCTCTGCAGCTCGATGATCCGGGGCTGGCTGAAGGCTGAAGGATTCGACGTCCGCGTCGAGACCGCGACCTCGGTCTTCCTCGATCCCGAGATCCGCGACTACTCGCTGATCGTGCCGATCTACACCATGTCGAAGATCGAGAAGCCGGAGGCGGCGGCCCTGTGCGAGGCGGTCGCCGGCGGCGTCGGGCTCGCCGGCCATCATGGCGGCATGGGCGACGCCTTCCGCGACGCGGTCGACTATCAGTTCATGTGCGGCGGCCAGTGGGTCGCCCATCCCGGCGGGATCATCGACTACACCGTCGACATTACCCGCCCCGACGACCCACTGATGCAGGGCATCGCCAGCTTCGAGCACCGCTCGGAGCAGTATTACATGCATGTCGACCCGGCCAATGAGGTGCTGGCGACGACGACCTTCAGCGGCGAGCACGCGCCCTGGATCGAGGGGGTGGTGATGCCGGTGGTCTGGCGCAAGCGCTATGGCAAGGGGCGGGTGTTCTACTCCTCGCTCGGCCACCGCGCCTATGAGCTCGACGTGCCGGAGATCCGCACGATCATGACGCGCGGCCTGCTCTGGGCGGCGCGCTGATGTCTGGGGCGCCAAGCCGGCCGAACGGCTGGACTTGAGGCCCCCGCAAATGCCAAGGCGTGCGCTGCGGGTGAGGCTGGACCGATCCTTCGGCGCAGATGCGAGGAGAGTTCGTGGAGGACGCGGTGGATCGGAACCGGTTCCCGGTCAGGAGGGCGACGCTGGAAGACGTAGCGCGCGAGGCCGGGGTCTCGCTCGCCACGGCCGACCGGGTCGTGAACCAGCGCGACGGTGTCCGCGCCAAGACCGTCGAGAGCGTCAGGCGCGCCATCGCCAAGCTCGACTACCGGGCCAACCCGGCGGCGGCGCGGCTGGCGCGCGGCCAGTCCTTCCGCTTCGCCTTCATCCTGCCCTCCAGCACCAACGCCTTCATGGCCGGGCTGATGCAGCAGGTGCGCCGGATCAGCGACTGGCTCGAGCCGCAGAACGCCTTCGTCGACATCCTGCAACTCGACGTCTTCGATCCCGAGGCGCTGGCGAGCGGGCTTGCCGGCCTCGCCGATCATTTTCACGGCGTCGCCACGGTGGCGCTCGACCATCCCAAGGTCCGCGCCGCCATCGACGACCTCGTGGCGCGCGGCATTGCCGTGGTCACGCTGGTCTCGGACGCCCCGACTTCCCGCCGCGCCCATTATGTCGGCATCGACAATCCGGCGGCGGGGCGCACCAGCGCCTCGCTGATGGGCCGCTTCCTCGGCGGCCGCAGCGGCAAGGTCGGCGTCATCCTCGGCTCGATGTCGCTGCGCGACCATGTCGAGCGGCTCTACGGCTTCCAGCAGGTGCTCTCCGGCGAGTATCCAGGGCTCAAACTACTGCCGGTGCTGGAGGGGCGCGACCGGAGCGAACGCAACGAAGCGGCGGTGGCCGGGCTCCTCGCGGATCATCCCGACCTGATCGGGCTCTACAATATCGGCGCCGGCAATGAGGGCATCGTCGCGGCGCTGGAGGCCGCCGGCCGGCCGCTCGTCTTCATCGCGCATGAACTGACCGAGGCGACGCGGCGCGGCCTTTTGTCGGGCACCGTCGCGGCCGTGATCAATCAGGACCCTGGCCACGAGGCGCGCTCGGCGGCGCGCCTGCTGATGGCGGAGGCCGCCGGCGAGCCGATCCTGCTCGACCAGGAGCGCATCCGCATCGAGATCTTCCTGCGCGACAATATGAATTGAGCTGCCTGGAGGACGAAGGTCACAAGGCCGGCGTCGTCGCCCGCCAGATCGGATCCGGCTCGATGACGATGCCTTGCTGGGCGTTGCGGCCGGCGATGCGGTCGAGCAGCATCCGCATCGCCATCTCGCCGAGGTCCTGCTTGGCGATCCTGAGCGTCGTCAGCGCCGGCGAGACCAGGTCGGAGGCCGGGATATCGTCACAGCCGACCAGGGCCATGTCCTCCGGCACCTTGATGCCGGCCTGTTCGAGCGGCTTCATCAGGCCGAGGGCGATCAGGTCGTTGTAGCAGATCATGGCATCGACCTGAGCAACCTCAGGCAGCAGCCTTGCGGCGATCTCGGCGCCGCCCTGGAGGTCCGGCGTGCAGGGCAGATCGAAGACAAGGGAGAGGCCGTGGCGCGCCAGCGCCGCCTCGATCCCTTCCCTCCGCTTGCGCCCGCCTTGCGAGGCCGCCGGCCCGGCGGCGAAGCCGAAGCGCCTGCGGCCCAGGGCGATCAACTGCGTCACCACGGCCTCGACGCCGGCGCGGTAATCGACCTCGATCGTGCCGGCATGGCGCTTGGCGGCGGCACGGTTGATCAGCACCACTGCCCGGTGCGGCGCGATCGCGCGCAATAGCCGCTCTTCATCGAGGCGGGCGCTGCAGATGATCAGGCCGTCGACGCGCTTGTCGAGCAGCATGCCGAGCACCTCCTCCTCGCGCTCGGGGTCCTCGACCACATTGCAGGACAGCAGCGTGTAGCCCGCCGGCCGCGCCGCGAGCTCGGCGCCGCGGATGATCTCGGGGAAGAACGGATTGACGATGTCCGGTACGACGATGCCGACCGTATTGGAGCGGTCGTTCTTCAGGCTCTTGGCGAAGGCGTTGGGGCGATAGCTCAGCGCTTGCACCGCCTCCAGCACCCGCCGGCGCGTCTCCTCGCCGGCGCCGCCGCGGCCGTTCAGCACGCGCGAGACCGTCATCGGCGAGACGCCGGCCGCTTGCGCGACATCGGTGATGGTGGGCGACCGCAGGGCCGGCTTCATGTCCATGTCGCCTTATCTCACGATAACGATATCGTTTTCCAGAGGCTTATTTCGAGCATATAACTGCCGAATGTGGGATAATTCTCGTCAGAACAGTGCTCTAGAATGAGCTCCTGCGAGGCTTGACGCCTGGATTGAGATAACGATAACGTAGCTTTCATAGCGCCCGCCATGAGCAGAAGGCGCAGTGGAGGAAACGATGGCAGCTTTCCCTGGGCGCGCCCTGCGTGGCGCTGCACTGTCCCTGCTTCTTGCCCTCTCCGGCACGGCTTTCGCCGCCGAGTACAAGGAAGCGCCGGGGCTCTCCGAACTGGTCAAGGGCGGCAAGCTGCCGCCGGTTGCACAGCGCCTGCCCGAGGCGCCATTGGTGCTCAGCCCGGTCGAGAAGGCCGGGAAGTACGGCGGCACCTGGCGCCAGGCCCTCATGGGTGGCAGCGACTCGCTGATCGAGCGCTCGGTCGGTTATACCCGCCTCGTCCGCTGGAACCGGGCCTGGACCGCGGTCGAGCCCGACGTCGCGCAGAAGGTCGACGTCAAGCCTGACGGGACCGAATACGTCTTCCATCTGCGCAAGGGCACGCGCTGGTCGGACGGCGCGCCCTTCACCGCCGACGACCTGGTGTTCTGGTACCAGGACGTGCTGATGAACAAGGAGCTGACTCCGTCCGTGCCGCGCTGGCTACGCAGCGGCAACGACCCGGTCATCGTCGAGAAGATCGACGACGTCACCGTGAAATTCCGCTTCACCGGCCCGAACGGCATGCTCTTGGAGAACATGGCGACGACCTTCGGCTCGGATATCCTCGCCGCAGCGCCGGCGCATTACCTCAAGCAGTTCCACAAGAAGTACAATCCCGATGGCATCGACAAGCTCGTCGCCGAGGCCAAGGCGGCGAACTGGTCGGCCCTCTTCCTCAACAAGATCAGTTTCCCCGGCCGCTGGCGCGCGACGGGGCGGCCGGTGCTCGATCCCTGGCAGCTGACCGTGCCCTATGGCGGCACCACGCAGGTCGTGCTCGAACGCAACCCCTACTATTTCAAGGTCGATCCGGAGGGGCGCCAGCTCCCCTATATCGACCGTGTCACCTTCGACATCATGGGCGACCAGCAGGCGATCGTGCTGAAAGCGATCAATGGCGAGCTCGACATGCAGAACCAGCGCCTCAACGGGCTGGAGACGCGGATCGTGCTGGCGCAGAACCGCGAGCGCAGCGGCTATCGCCTGTTCAAGGCCCAGCCGGCCTGGTCGAATGCGATGTGCATCTCGCTCAACCAGACCAGCAAGAACCCGGTGCTGCGCGAGGTCTTCCGCAATCGTGATTTTCGCGTCGCGCTCTCGCTCGCCATCAACCGCGACGAGCTCAACGAGCTGATCTATGCCGGCCAGTCCCAGCCCTATCAGGCGGCGCCGCGCCCGGGCACCGCGCTCTATGACGCCGAGATGGCGACGCAATACACCAAGTTTGATCCGAAGAGCGCCAACGAGCTGCTCGACAAGGCCGGTTTTGCCAAGCGCGACGGCCAGAAATTCCGGCTCGGCCCGGACGGCAAGCGCATCTCCTTCGCCGTCGATGCCGCGACCTCGCGCCGCTACCAGATCGACGCGCTCGAGCTGATCAAGAAGTACTGGGCCGCGGTCGGCATCGAGATGCAGGTCAAGACGATCGAGGAATCCTTCGCCTTCGCCCGCATGCTCGCCAATGAGCACGACGCCATGGTCTGGATCGGTGGCGGCGGCTACGACTTCCTCGGCGTCCTCGATCCGAAATGGTACTTCCCCTACGAGAACCAGGCGGCCTTCGCCTCGGCCTGGGGCATCTATTTCCAGAACCCGAACGATCCCAATGCCGAGGAGCCGCCGGAGGCGGCCAAGCGGCAGCAGGCGCTCTATGTCGAGATGCAGAAGACTCCCGGAACGGCCGGCCAGTTCGAGGTGATGAAGAAGATCCTCGCCATCACCCGCGAGCAGTTCTACGTGATTGGCACCAACATGGACGCCGACAATTACGGCGTCGTGAAGAACAACATGCGCAACGTGCCCGAGCTGATGCCGGACACCTTCTTCTACATGACGCCGGGCCCGACCAATCCGGAGCAGTATTTCTACGAATAGCTGCGGTCATTGAACCGGGACCCGCGGCCATTAGCCCCGGGCTCCCCGCCCCGCCCGACGCATCGGAGGCCTGTGATGCTCCGCTACATGCTGAGACGGCTCGTCTATACGCTCGGAACGCTGGCGGCGGTGTCGGTCGTCGCCTTCCTGGTGATCCAATTGCCGCCGGGCGACTTCCTGACCTCGTTCAGCGCCAAATTCGCCGAGCAGGGCGGCTCGCTCGACAACGACTCGCTGACCGCGCTGAAGCTGCGCTACGGGCTCGATCAGCCCTGGTATGTGCAATACTGGCTCTGGATCTCCGGCATCCTGTTCCGCGGCGATTTCGGCGAATCCTTCGAGTGGAACAAGCCGGTCTCCGAGCTGATGTGGGACCGCTTCGGCCTCACCGTCCTGCTCTCCGGCATCACCCTCGTCGTCACCTGGCTCGTTGCCCTGCCGATCGGCATCTACAGCGCGGTCCGGCGCTATTCTTGGCTCGACTATGTCGTGACCTTCCTCGGCTTCCTCGGCCTGGCCATACCGAGCTTCCTGCTGGCCTTGGCGCTGATGTACGTGTTCTCGCGCTATTTCGGCATGAATGTCAGCGGCCTGTTCTCGCCTGACTACGTCAACGCGCCCTGGAGCCTCGCCAAGGTCGGCGACCTCGCCATGCATCTGTGGCTGCCGGTCTTCGTGCTGGCGACGCATGGCACGGCGGCGCTGATCCGCGTCATGCGCGCCAACCTGATCGACGAGCTCTACAAGCCCTATGTCCAGACCGCCCGCGCCAATGGGCTCGGCGAGGCGGAGCTGCTGTTCAAATATCCGGTCAGGGTCGCACTCAATCCCTTCATCTCGACCATCGGCTGGGTGCTGCCGAACCTCGTCTCCGGCGCGATCGTGACCTCAGTGGTGATGAGCCTGCCGACCGCCGGGCCACTGCTGCTCTCGGCCCTGCTGGCGCAGGACATGTACCTCGCCGGCAGCTTCATCCTGATGCTGAGCGTGCTCACCGTGATCGGCACGCTGATCTCCGACCTCCTGCTCGCGTGGCTCGATCCGCGCGTGCGCTACGCCTGAGGCCGGGATGAGTGACATCGCTGCCCCCACCGCACCCGAGACCGTCGCCCCGGCGGTGCGCCGCTTCGCCGAGGCCGGCCAATGGGCGCTGATCTTCCGCCGCTTCCGCCGGCACAGGCTGGCCTATGCCAGCCTCTTCGTCGTGCTCGGCATCTATCTCGTCGCGCTGCTCGCCGAGTTCGTCGCGCCCTTCTCGCCCGACAGCTACAATGCCCGCTTCACCTACGGCCCGCCGCAGACGCTGAGATTCTTCGGCACGGACGCCGCCGGCGACACCCATTTCATGTATGTCAACGGCTACCGGATGAGCTTCGACCCCGTGGCGCTGAAGCGGACCTTCGTCGTCGACGAAAAATCGGTCCACCCCGTCGTTTTCTTCGCCAAGGGCGAGCCTTACAAGCTCCTCGGGCTGATCCCGTGGGACCGCCATCTGATCGGCCCGGCCGACCCGTCGCAGCCGATGTATCTCTGGGGCGCCGACCGGCTCGGCCGCGACGTGCTCTCGCGCACCATCCACGGCGCCCGCATCTCGATGTCGATCGGCCTGGTCGGGGTCGCAGTCAGCCTCTTCCTCGGCCTGCTGCTCGGCGGCATCTCCGGCTATTACGGCGGCTGGATCGACGAGGTCGTGCAGCGCTGCATCGACTTCCTGAAATCGATCCCGACCATCCCGCTCTGGATGGGGCTCGCCGCCGCGGTGCCGGCCAATCTCGACCCGCTGCTGGTCTATCTCTGGATCACCATCATCCTCTCGCTGATCGGCTGGACCGATCTGGCGCGCGTCGTGCGCGGCCGCTTCCTCTCGCTGCGGACCGAAGATTTCGTACTGGCGGCGCGGCTCGACGGCTGCTCGCGCCAGCGCGTGATCTGGCGGCACATGGTGCCCTCCTTCACCAGCCACATCGTCGCCTCGGTGACGCTGGCGATCCCGAGCATGATCCTGGCCGAGACCGCCCTCTCCTTCCTCGGCATCGGCCTGAAGGAGCCGGTGGTGAGCTGGGGCGTGCTGCTCAAGGACGCGCAGAGCATCCTGGCGCTGACCACGGCGCCCTGGCTGCTCGCCCCCGGCGTCGCGGTGGTCGTCGCCGTGCTCGCCCTCAACTTCCTCGGCGACGGAATTCGCGATGCGGCCGATCCCTATGCCTGAGCCGATGCCCTTCGGCGGAACGGCGGCGGCGCCCTCGCCGCTCGTCGCGGTCAGCGACCTCAAGGTCCAGATCGGCACCGATGATGGGCTGGTGCGCGCTGTCGACGGCGTCACCTTCGACGTGCCGCGCGGGCGCACGCTCTGCATCGTCGGCGAATCCGGCTCGGGCAAGAGCGTCACCGGCCGGGCGCTGATGAACCTGCTGCCGCCGAGCGGACGCATCGCCGCCGGCAGCATCCTCTATGCCGGCCGCGACGGACAGGCGGTCGACGTCACCCAGCTCGACCCACGCGGCCGCCAGATCAGGGCCCTGCGCGGCAAGGAGATCTCGCTGATCTCGCAGGAGCCGATGGCGGCGCTCTCGCCGGTGCATACTATCGGCCAGCAGCTCGTCCCGGTGATCCGCCGGCATCTTAGCCTCTCGAAGAAGGCGGCGCAGGCCCGCGCCGTCGAGATGCTCGGCCGGGTCGGTATCCCCCGGCCGGCGGAACGATTGAACAACTACCCGTTCGAATTCTCCGGCGGCATGCGCCAGCGCGTCTGCATCGCGCTCGCTCTGTCCTGCCGGCCGCGCTTGCTGATCGCCGACGAGCCGACCACGGCGCTCGACGTCACCACCCAGGCGAACATCATCGACCTGCTGCAGGAATTGCAGCGCGAGGACGGGCTCTCGATCCTGTTCATCACCCATGATCTCGGCGTCGTCGCCGAGATCGCCGACGATGTCGCGGTGATGTATCTCGGCAAGATCGTCGAGCGCGGCACGGTCGACGAGATCTTCGCCGATCCGCGCCATCCCTATACCCGCGCCCTGCTGAAATCCGTGCCGCGGCTCGGCTCCGGTCGCGGATCGAGGCTCGCCGCCATTCGCGGCATGGTGCCCTCGCCTTTCGAGCGGCCGAAGGGTTGCGATTTCCACCCGCGCTGCGAGGCCGCCATCAAGGGCGTCTGCGACAGCATCGATCCCGGCACGATCACGATCGGCCTGCGCCGCGACGTCCGCTGCGTCCTCGCCCGCGAGCCGGCCGTGCTCGGAGGCGCCGCCCATGGCTGAGACCCCGGCCCTGCCCCCCGAAGTCCTGCTCGACGTGCGCGGGCTGACCAAGCTCTTCCCGCCGCGGCGCAGCCTGTTCCAGCGCAAGGCCGCCAATCCCGTGCGCGCCGTAGAGGACGTTTCCTTCGCGATCCGGCAGGGCGAGACGCTCGGGCTCGTCGGCGAATCCGGCTGCGGCAAGTCGACGGTGACGCGCCTTTTGCTCGGCATCCACCAGCCGACCGCCGGCACCATGCGCTATCGCCGCAAGGATGGTGGCAGCGTCGATCTCGACAGGCTCTCCGAGGATGAGCGGCTCGCCTATTGCACCGATTTGCGCATCGTCTTCCAGGACCCGCAATCCTCGCTCAATCCGCGCCTGCAGGTCCGCGACATCGTCGGCGAGGTGCTGAAGGTCAACAGACTGGTTCCGCCGGCTGAGATCGAGGCCAAGGTCCGCGACCTCCTCGCCAAGGTAGGCTTAAGGCCCGAATACGCCCGGCGCTATCCGCACGCCTTCTCCGGCGGCGAGCGCCAGCGTGTCGGCATCGCGCGGGCGCTCGCGACCCATCCGCGCCTCGTCGTGCTCGACGAGGCCGTCTCGGCGCTGGACGTCAGTGTCAGGGCGCAGACGCTCAACCTGCTGCGCGACCTGCAGGAGGAGTTCGGGCTGACCTATCTCTTCGTCAGCCATGATCTCAGCGTGATCGAGTACATCTGCGACCGCGTCGTCGTGATGTATGTCGGCCAGGTCGTCGAGATCGCGACCTCCGAGGCGCTCTTCGCCCGGCCGCTGCACCCTTACACCGAGGCGCTGCTCTCGGCCCTGCCGATCCCCGATCCCGCCCAGCGCCGGCAGGACCGCCGCATCCGCCTGCCGGGCGAGGTCGCCGATCCCGCCAACCGCCCTTCCGGCTGCGCCTTCCATCCGCGCTGCCGCTTCGCCAGCGAAGCCTGCCGCACCACGCCGCCACCGTTGCGCGATCTCGGCGGCCGCAGCGTCGCCTGCCACCACGCCGAGGCGCTCGCGCTCAAGGGTGTCGAGACCATCCAGACCGGACATCACGCCAATGCCTAAGCACATCCGCGCCCGCGACAACGCCAACCGCGCCATCGTCCATGACGACCCCGGCTTGCCGCTTGTCCATTTCAACCTGCTGCGCCTGCAACCCGGCGAGAGCGTGGAGCAGGCCTTGCCGGGACATGAGAGCGTCCTCGTCGTGCTCTCCGGCACGGTCGACATCTCCGTCGACGGCGAGCGCTTCGCCGCGGTCGGCAAGCGGGCCGACATCTGGTCGGGCGAGGCGGATTCGGTCTACGCTCCGCCGGGCGCGAAGGTCCGGCTGGAGAACGCGACCAGCCCCACCGAGATCGCCGTGGCCGGCGGGCTCTGCGACGACGCCGGGCTGAAGCCCTTCCGGATCACGCCGGAAGAGGTCGCGATGGTCGATGTCGGCTCGCCCGACAGCCATAGCCGCCGCCGCATCTTCCATATCCTCGGCCAGAACGGCCAGGGGCGCGCCGGCAACCTGCTGGTCAGCGAGCTCTATGCCGATCCCGGCTGCTGGTCCGGCTATCCCCCGCACAAGCACGACACCGATCGCACCGGCGAGACGGCCCATGACGAGCTCTATCATTACCGCTACCAGCCCGGCAGCGGCTTCGGCGCTCAGATCATCTATGCCGACGGCAAATCCGACTGCTTCATGGTCGAGAACGGCGACACCGTGCTGGTCGATCGCGGCTACCACCCGACCGTCACCTCGCCCGGCCACCGCGCTTATATCTTCACCATCCTGGTCGGGAAGACGCAGCGCGGACTGGTCCAGCATTTCGACGAGCGCCACGCCCATCTGATGACGGCGATTCCCGGCATCCAGTCGATGCGCGACAAGTTCAAGTGAGGGAGCCGCCATGACTCCCACCAGCCCTCATCCTGAGGAGCGAGCGTCAGCTCGCGTCTCGAAGGACGTTCCAAAGCATGCCGGATCACCCTTCGAGACGCGCCTATGGCGCTCCTCAGGATGAGGGCTGAGGTTTGGAATTTGGTCAAATTAGCCGGCAACAAATTTCTTCCGCGTCCAGCGAAGGACCCGCCATGTCCGAGACGACCCGTATCCGCATCGATCTCTCCGCGCCGACCACGCCCTTCCGGCGCTTCTGGCGCAGCACCGGCTTCTCGCCGGCCGAGCTCCTGCTGGAGCCGGAGATGCGGCAGACGCTGGCCTATGTCGGCGGCGTGCCCAATCGCGGCATCGAGTACATGCGCGTGCACTACATGCTCGACCTCGTCACCGCCTCTGGCTTCGGCGCATACGACTGGTCGCGGCTCGATGCGGCGATCGACGTGATGCTGGAGCACCGCATCCGGCCCTTCTTCGAGCTGATGGGCAACCCCTCCTACATCTACAGCGATTTCAACGACGTCGGCCAAGCGCATCATTGGCGCGACTTCATGAGCGAGATGGCTGAGCGCTACCGCTCCCGCTACGGCGCCGAGGAGCTGCGGGCCTGGTATTTCGAGACCTGGAACGAGCCGGACATCTGGTGGAAGCTCGGCGGCGAGACCGGCTTCAACAACTATTACGATGCCTGCTCGGAGGCGCTTAAGGCTGTCGATCCCCAGCTCAAGCTTGGCGGCCCCGGCGTCGCCCGGCGCATCCCGCCGATCTTCAAGAGCTTTCTCGCCCATTGCGACACCGGCACCAACCTGTTCACCGGCGAGACCGGCGTGCGGCTCGATTTCATCTCGGTGCACGAGAAGGGCGCCAAAAAGCACGCCGAGGATCTGACGCCGAACAGCCTGTCGATCATCCGGCACGAGATGATGGCGGTCGACTATATCCGCGAGCACCATCCGCGCTTCGCCGGCCTGCCCTTCGTCAACGACGAATGCGACCCGCAGATCGGCTGGCATCTCTACCATACCTGGCACGGCATGCCCTATTTCGCCGGGCTCGCCGCCAAGATCGTCGACCAGCACCAGCGCCTGATGATCGACAGTGAAGGCGTCGACTACGAGGTCCTCAGCAATGACAACGGCTTCGTCGGCCATTGGGGCCACCGCACGCACCTGACCTATTTCGGCAAGCGCCCGGTGCGCGCCGCCCAGGCCGAGCACAAGACCGACATCGCCGCGCTGGAGGCGCGAAGGGCGGAGCCGGAACCGTTCGATCTCGTCAAGAAGCCGGCGCTCAGCGTCATGGAGCTGCTCGGCCTGCTCAGCGAACGCCGCTTCGGGCTGAGCGAACAGGGCCTCGATCCCGACCGGACCGGCCTCGGCGCCATCGCGACCGCACTGGGAGGCGCCGAGCAGCCCGCCGGCGCCAGCGTCCTGCTCTACAACAGCGTCGACCGCATCTGGCAGTCGGGCGAGAGCACGGTCGCGCTCGACTTCTCCTGGCTGCAGCCCGGCGCCTACGCGCTCGCCACCTTCCGCATCGCCCATGGCAAGGGCGATCCCTTCACGGTCTGGGAAGACCTCGGCGCGCCCGATCTGCCGAATGCGGCCGAGCTTGCGGCGATGCGCCTGGCGCAAGAGCCGGCACTGACGGTCGAGCATCTCCAGATCGGCGGCGCCAGGGCGCAGCACGAATTCAAGCTCGACATGCCGCTGCCCTCGGTGGCACTCGTCGCATTGGTCCGACGGGACGATGCCACGCCTGCGCCCCCCGCCGCCCCCAGGATCAGCCGCTTCGGCGGCCTCAACGGCGAAAACCGCGTGCTGTTCTGGGAACCGGCGCCCTATGATGGCGTCCAGCTCTTCGACGTGCTCTGGAGCGCCGGGGACAGCGGCCCCTGGCAGGTGATCAACCCCGCCGGGCTGCTCTCCAGCGTCTATCTCGACACCAGCGCTGCGGCCGGCTTCTACCGCATCCGCGCCCGCGACCTCTTCGGCCGCGTCAGCGCCGCAAGCGCTTCCCTGGCGGCAGGCTGACCCGGCGCCGCAGCATCGGCCCGGCGCCTCCCGGCGCAGGGCTCACCGGCTGATCCAGACCTCGAGACGGCCGGGCTTGATCTCCGCCACGCGGAGGACCCTCAGCGCCGGGGACGCGCCGGCCCGGCGGGCGTCGGCGGCCAGGAGTTCCGCGGAGGCGGCATCTTTCGGATCGCCATAGCGAATCTGATTGATCCCAGCGGCATTCGCCGTGCGCTCCTCGCCGTCGATGCGCCAGCCCAGCGCCTTCAGGGCGCTGCTCACGGCCTGCGCCTGGGCCCGGACATAACCGGCGAACTGGAAATCGACGCGGTAGTCGGCGGCGACGGGCCAATCGATGCGTGCCTTCAACGTCTGCAGCGCGGTCGCGGCCGGCTGCGGTAGCGGCGCTTTACCCGCTTTCGCACTCTGTTCGAACAGTCCGACTGCAGCACGCGCCATGGCCCTGCCTGTCGGGCTGGCATCCCATCGCGCCTCGGGTATGGCGCTCAACACGGCGAGCGCCGCATCGCGCGAGGATGTGTCCGCCGGTGTCGCCGCCGGTGTCGCCGCCTGTCCGACCGCGAGCAGCGACGCAACCCGATCCACGCCGTAGACGAACGCTTCGTCCCTGAGCCCGGGCTCGCTGAGCACCGACGCCAACCTCTGCGCCGCGACCGCTCGTGCTGCGGGCTCCGACTCGCTGAGACGATCGGCTAGCCCGGCGATTTGCGTGTCTCGCCCCGGCCCCACCGGCCCGTCGCGCGCAGTATTCGGCTGCAAGGTGGCGATCACGGACTTCAGCACATCCGATTGGGAGGTCGCCGCCTTGGCCTTGCGGAACTCGTCGGCCGCGGCGTTTGCGCCAACGCGCCTGAGCTCGGTCTCCGCCTCGCCAAGCGCACGCTGGCGCTGGGCATCGGCCTCGGCAAGCGCCCCTTCCGCCTTGACCACTTCGTCGTACGCCCAGCGACGCTCGTCCTGCGCGACAGCTGCCTCGCGCTGCGCTTGGCGCGCGTTGAATGCCTGAAGCTCGGCCGCAGCCCTCGCTTCCACCGCCTCCGCACGCTCCTTCTCGGCTCGAATCGCTTGCTCTTGCGCGAAGGTGCGGGCCTTGTCCGCTTCCTCACGCGCCACATCGGCCCTCTTCTGCGCTGCGACCGCCGCAGCCTGCGCCGCGCTGGCTTCACGCCACTTCCAGACAGTCCCTATCAACGCCAGCGCCAGCAACGCTATGATCACATAAAGGTATTTCGACTTGAGCTGCGTCGTCTCGGCAGCATGACGCTTGCTGGCATCGAGGAAGTCAGCAATGTCCTTGTCGCGCACAATGGCCGGCTCTTCGCCATTGGCGCCGGCGCGCTTGCAAAGCTCGTCCGCCGCGCTCAGGGCGTCCCCTGAAAGCAGGTAACCGTCGAGCCGGTTGCGCCGCCACTGCCGGGCGATCGCCGAGATGCGGATGATCTCGCCGCGCGTCTTGTCGTCGACCACCAAGGGAGGGGGTGGTGCAGCCACCGGCTGATCCGATCGCCGATGCCGGATGATTGGCCCGGGGCGCTCGAAGCGGGTCCCCGCGCCCGCCGGCAACCTCGCGGTGAGGGGCCCGTATGTGCGCCCGGTGATGGTCGCCGCGGCCTCCTGCACCGCCCGCGGGAATCGCATCATGGTCTCCATCGCCGAAGCCGCGGCATTGGCGATGGTCCCGGTGCCCGCCCGCGCCGGCGGCGGCTCCGGCGGTCGCGCATCTGCCGGGAGAGGCGGCGGCCAAGTCTCCCCGAATCCCGCGAGATTTGGCACCGCGGCGAAGCCGAAGTTGCCGGTCGTCTCGTCCGCGGCCAGTTCCGATGCCCAGAAATCGAGGATCGCCTGAAGGGATCGTCGCTCCGTCGCGTCCGCGATCAGGGTTCCCGTCGCCTGGATACGCGCCACGAAATCGGCGATGTCGTCCACGCTTCGTTCCGTCCCGGCCTCGACCGGCGTCTCGGCGGTCTGCTCGATCGACGCGGGATGTTCACGGCCCCGCGCGCGCTCATGCCGGATGCGTTCAAGGCGCACCTTGTGCTCCGTCCGGAGGGCCTCCAGCGAGGCGAAGGCGATCTCAGCCATTGTGAAGCTCCTACAAAAGCGCGTCCACGGGCCCGCCCAGCCGCGCCACGGCCTTGCAATCGGCCATCAGGCGGCGATCGACTTGGTAGAAGCGGTTGATCACCGCGTTTCGGTATGAATAGAAGCGCTGCGCAAGCCAGAGGCGCGCCCTGGCGCGCTCTTCCTCGGCGGCTCCGACATTGAGAGCGTATTGGGCCCAGGCGTCGTCGAACAAATCCGATTTCTCCTGGATCTCTTTCGTCGACGGCTCCTCCGGTTCGGGTGCGATCAGACTCCTGACGATCCGCTTGAGACCGCCCCACAGGTTCATCAGCGTGACCGGGTTGAGGCCGGCTCCCGCCGCGATCTGGCGTTCAACGCTCTGCAACGTATGGTCGGCACGTTGCCAGATCGCGTGCTCCTTGACGCGCTCGGTCAGGCGAAGCCGCAATGCCTCCAGCTTGTCGGACGCGACGCCGAGTTGCGCGGCGGGGCCGCCTCCCACCGCCGCGGCCGCTCCGAAGGCATCGCGAAGAGCCGACAGGGGCAGGCTGCCCATCACCTGGATGATCTGATGATTGAGCTGCTGCGGCCGCTCGTGGACGACGCGGTCCACCATCGCCAGCCCGATGCCGACGCTGCCATTGTCTCTGTTCTCCAGGCCTTGCCTGATCTGTTCGCGCGCATCCCTGATGTCGGCGACCCAGTAGGACTGGCCGCTCTGTTCATCCGCGGAGAGGCTGCTCATCGCATCGCTTATGCGCTGCAGCAGATCATCGAGCATCTCGACGAATTCGTCGAGCATGATGCGGCTCTCCGGGTCCGTATCCGCCGTCGCCGCCGCAGCGTCTAGGTCGGAGAACAGTCGCTTCTGCTCGCGATGCAGACAATCGTGCAGAGCCTTGTAAGCGAGCAGCCGCGTCGCCGCGGACGAGAAGCCTGCATACGCATTACTGTAGGTCGCGAGCGCCTCGCGCAGGGCCGGCGCTCCGGGGAGCTGCTGCAGCACCGCCGCGAGCGCTTGTGCGATGGCTCCGGCTTGCGCATCGACATTGGCGTCGGTGATCGTCACCTTTGGCGCGATCCTCAGGATCATCCCTCTCAGCGGCTCGACGCAACGCTTGTCCCGATAGATGATGGCCAGGAACGGCCCCACGAGATCCGGGTCCGTTTGAATTTTATTGAGAACCTCGAATGCGATCTCGGCCGCTGAAATCCTGGGCGAGGCCCATTCGGCAATTTTGCGGACGCCATACAGCTTCTGCAGCATCACATCGAGGTCATTGAAGTCGTAGATATAGCCGATCTGCTTCGCCAGGGTGCCGGCTTCGTCTGCTGGAATGACCACGCCGTCGAGCGGCAGAACTGCACGTGGCGGCTCGCCGGCCGGCGGAAGCGGCGGATCTGGAACGCCGTCCCCCATGCCTCACGCTCCCAGCAAGATCGCCCCCGGCGAGGTCGTGCAGATATGCGTCCGCACGAGATGCGCCGGGATGCCCTGATTATAGGTCGGATACGGCGTGCGAAAACCGGTGTCGCCGAAATGATGCAGCGCCAGCAGGCTCCAGTCCATCGCGAAACAGGGCGAGCCCGAGGAGCCCTCGTCGGTGCTGGTGCGATAGCGCAGGCGAAAACCGCTGGGATCGGGCCCCATCACGCTGTCGAGGTCCATCGCCAGTTTCATCGGACCACCCTTGGGATGCTGGACGATCAGGATCGGCGCGTCGTCGCCGAGCTCCGGCTTCTCTGTCGGCAGCGAGACCGAGCCGCGCGCCTGCGCAGCGAAGCCTTCGGGCAGCCGCAGGAGACAATAGTCGAGCTGGTCGGCCTTGGGCGGTGGAGCGTCCGGCGTGGCTGTCCGTTCCGCCGGTGCATAGGGGCTCGATGCGACGATCGCTTCGGCGACGACCTCGACCCCCGCCGGCACGGAACGGTCGGAGAGCATGTTGTAGTCGAAGCGGCAGGTGAACGAACCCGCGGCCGGGTCTGCGCTGCCCGGCGCCGCCTCGATCACATGCCAGTTCGTCAGCACGACGTGTGGCCCGACGAGGAAGCCGGTGCCGCGCGCCTCGCCGCCATACTCGATCACGCAGACCTGGCGCTCGATCGCCAGCAGGCGGCGGATCCAAAGGCCGAGATCGACCATGCCGCGCGGCCTGACATAGGTCTGAAGGCCTGGCGCAAACGGGTTGTCAGGTGCATCTCGTAACGCCTCGCCGCCACGCTGTACATGGAGGCCTCCACCCGTGAGCAGCCGATCGGCCTTCGGCGCCAATGACAGGATGTACTGGCGCAGGCTAGTGTTGTGCTTCTTCTCGGCATAGACCCAAGCCAGGAAGCGATCCGTGGTACGATCGGCTTCCAGACGCTCGATTGTCTCGAATATCTGCTTGTATAGTGGAAGCTGATTACTCGTATAATGCTTGTATACCTGATCCCCTGTAGCTGCATATGTGAGCGTCTGGAAGTCGATATCGGTAAGGCCGCTCGTGAGCCTCCGCGTCAGTTCTTTCACCTGCGCGCCACTCAGCAACGGCATACCCGCTTCCACGGCTGCCATGGCACCACTCCTAAAGATGTCTCTATTGACTTGCACAAGCTTAGAGAGCATGCAAGCATAAGTCGATATTATGAAAAAAGGTCGCTCGCAAGTCATCGCGGCGCGGCTTCCGTTGAGTTGTGACAATAATCGCAAAACTGCATACACGTACGCGCTGCGCAGACTGTTCGCCCCTCGTCTTCAGGAGGAACGGATGCCCGGATCGGATGCCATCGAGCTCGTCACCGCGGCGCGCCTGAAAATGGTCTGTCCTGCGGCCGCATCCGATATCCTCGAAACAATCCTGACCGAAGCACCGCAGGAGTTCCCGAAGGCCGGGCTCGACACGCCTGTCCGGATCGCCCATTTCATCGCGCAGATCGCCGCCGAGACATATGGCCTCGGCCGCCTCGACGAGAACCTGCACTACACCACGGCCGCACAGCTCATGAAGGTGTTCGGCAAGACGCATTTTCCGGACGCCGC
The DNA here is from genome assembly GCF_900112185.1 of Allobosea sp. CRIB-10. GTDB lineage: Bacteria > Pseudomonadota > Alphaproteobacteria > Rhizobiales > Beijerinckiaceae > Allobosea. The sequence goes on from NZ_FOKP01000023.1 coordinate 36,152, forward strand.
CTTCGCTGCGCGATATCTCAGGAGCCCGCAGAAGCTCGCCAACTACGTCTATGCCGGCCGCAACGGCAATGCGAACCCTGACGACGGCTGGGTTTACCGGGGCAGCGGCCTGATCCAGCTCACCGGACGCGGCAACTTCCGGACATCCGGCAACCTCTTGGGCATGCCGTTGGAGGACGCTCCAGAGCTGTGCCGTACCGCCGACAGCGCGCTCGCCATCGCATTGGCTTACTGGCGGCTGAACAAGATCAGCGACGTCGCGACGGGTATCGCCGAGAAGGACATCGTGGCGGTGACGAAGCGGATCAATCCCGCTTTGCAGGGCCTCGACGACCGGCGCACCTACTTCAAGCGCGCGCTCAAGGCTTTCGTGCCGCCGAAGCCGCGCACCGAGGCCGTCCGCAAGCGGGCCATAGCCCTCGAAGCCTTGCTGGCGCGCCCCCAGAAGCGCGGCGGCGCGGCGCGCGGCCTCGAAGGGACGCCTGCGCCGCCAGCGAGTCTGTCGGGCGCGCATTGGGTGTCGTTCTTTCCGACGAGCCGCGCGCTCGATGACCTCGCGCAGCCATTTCGCGACCGCGCGACGGCCTTCGTCGGGGCCCTACGGGACGCGGGCGCCAGCGTCACGATATCCGCCACCCTGCGCCCCCCTGAGCGGGCCTATCTGATGCACTTCGCCTGGCGGATCGCCAAACAGGGGCTCGACGCGACGACCATACCGGCAATGTCGGGCGTCCCGATCGTCTGGGCTCACCCGACGCCGGCGAAGTCCCTCGCCGCCGCCCGCGCGATGGTCGCGGCCTACGGCATCTCGCCCGGGCTTCGCGAGCCGCCATCGCTCAACTCGCGCCATACCGACGGGCTGGCCGTCGACATGACGCTGAGCTGGACGGGCGCGCTGACCATCCGCCGCAGCGATGGCGCGACCGAGGCCATCACCACCAGCCCGCGCAATGGTTCGAACTCGCGCTTGATCGCGATCGGCCAGGGATACCGCGTCATCAAACTGCTCAGCGACCCGCCACACTGGTCGAGCGATGGACACTGAGGTCGCGCCAGTTACAGCAGAAGGGAGGTTACCATGGTGGATATCGTGATCGACCCCGGCCACGGCGGCAGCAGAAACGTCGGCGGATCCGACGCCAACCATGCATCGGGGCCGAGCGGGCTGCTGGAGAAGACTGCCACTCTCGACGTCGCCAAGCGCGTCGCCAAGGCGCTCGCGGCAGCTGGCCACAACGCCGTGCTGACGCGGACAACCGACGACAATCTGGGGCTGTCCGCCCGCGCCAAGGTCGCGGCGAGGCTCAAGGCCCCCGTCTTCGTATCGATCCACTTCAACGGCTTCGACGGCGCGACGCAGGGGACCGAGACCTTCTGCCATACGACGCATTTCCCGAAATCGGCAGCGCTGTGCAAGGCGGTTCAGGCCGCCGCCGTCGCCGCAACCGGCCTGAAGGACCGCAACAGGGGTGGCGTCAAGACGCTGGGCCTGGGCGTTCTCAACCCCAATTCCCACGACGCGGCGACAGCCTGCGTCCTGCTCGAAGTCAGCTTCATGGACGTGCCCGAGGAAGACCGGCGGCTGCAGACCGCGGCCTACAAGGACAAGGTGGCAGCGGGCATCGCGGCCGGCATCGGCGCTTACGTGGCCACGCTCGCCGGCGGGCGGGAAGGCGTCCCGACGCGACAGGTGCAGGACGGTTTCGAAGCACTCCAGCCCCGCCGGCCAAAGGCTGCGGCCGCTCTGGAAGCGCCTCGTCGCCGGCGCGCGGCAGCGTCGAAGAAGAAGGCCGCGGGCGAGAGCGGGCAAGCGAAGCGGGCCTGACGACGGCGAGCGGCCGACTGCGGACACTGCGTCCCGGCAACGTGAGACTGGAAGCCATGGCGAGCGGATCTGCATCGGTCGACTTCTTCAGCAGCATCCTGGCCCAGGATGCCGCCGGCGAACGGGAGAGCCCGCTCGCGCGCCTGTCCTCGGGCGAGCGCGCAGCCGCGGCATTGGAGGGCCGCCGGAAGACGAGCGAGGAGCTGGTGCCGGAGGGGACACCGGACTTCCTGCGCGCCGACACCGAGGAGACGCTGCGCCGGCTGCGCCATCGCGAGCCGCTCGACGCGAACCATCGCTTCGCGCTCGAGGCGATCATCATCCCGGACCGCAGGCCGCCGATCCTGATCCGCGATGGCGACTACACGGTGCAGCACAAGGATTGGCTGCACCTCAACACCCCAGGGGCCAAGGCTCTGATCAAGCCTGCCATCGCCGCCGCCTGCCGCATCGAGCTGCCGGACAGCGGCGTCCCATTCCTCGGCACCGGCTTCCTGGTCGGCGATGGCCTGCTGATGACCAATCGCCATGTGGCGGAGGCTTTCGTCGACGGCGTCGGCCGCATGGGCATCAGCCTGTCGGCCGGCGCCGAGCCCTTCGTCGACTTCGTGAAAGAGCACGGCAGTCGGAAGAAGCAGGTCTTCGACATCACCGGCGTGGCCATGGTGCACCCCTATTGGGACATGGCGCTGCTCAAGCTCGGCGAGCTTCCCGACGGTCACCCATGCCTGAGGCTGACGCAGCAGCAGCCGGACGACATGCTGGGGCACGACATCGTCGTCATCGGCTATCCCGCGCGCGACGAGGAACGCAACGCCGCCCAGGTACAGCGGCAGGTCTTCGGCCAAATCTACGACGTGAAGCGCCTGATGCCCGGCAAGATCGGCGGTGCCGGCGCCACGGCCGGCCAGGCGCGGCTTCGCTATCCCAGCTATGAGCAGGACGTCAGCGCCATGCTGCACAACGCCTCGACGCTGGGGGGCGCGTCCGGGTCCCTGGTCCTCAATCTCACCACCGGCGATGTGCTCGGCCTGCATTTCGCCGGAGAATACCTGCGGTTCAACTGCGCGGTGCCCGCCGCCGAGCTGGCGACGGATGCGCGCGTGGTCGATGCCGGCGTCCACTTCGCCGGGAAGGCGCGCGGTGATCTCGGCGCCTGGCGCACGGCCTGGAACCGCGTCGAGCACGCCGCCCCTGTCGAGGACGACGTGGAAGACCGGGGGTCCTCCGGCGACGGCGGCGTCCGCCCGGCGATCCGTTCGGATGGCGGCGTCGTCCGCCTGACGGTGCCCCTTGAGATCGAGCTTCGCCTCGGCACGCCGATTCTCGGCGCAGCCGGCATGGCGAGCCCGGGCCCGGCCACCGACGATCGCCTGAGAGCCGATGACGCGATCGCAGCCGAGAAGGCGGTCGAGCCGTTCCACGAGGAGGACTACGAAACCCGCAAGGGCTACAGCGAGGATTTCCTCGGCGTTCCATTGCCCTTGCCGACGGTGAGCGATCTCTCGCAGGTCTCCAGGCTCGACGATGGCGACCATGTGCTCCGCTACCAGAACTTCTCGATCGTGATGAACAAGGCGCGGCGCATGGCGCTCTTCACCGCGGCCAATGTCGACGGCACGGCCGCGGCCAAGCGCCCCGACCCCAGCAAGGCCACGACACGCGGAGCGCTCGGCGGCCTCGGCGAAAGCGATACGGAGAAGTGGTTCACCGATCCGCGCATCCCGGCGCTGCACCAGCTGCCGGACCGTTTCTTCACCAAGGACCGGCAGGCCTTCGACAAAGGCCATCTCGTCCGCCGCGAGGATGCGGCCTGGGGTGGCAGCTTCGCCGAGCTTCGCCGCGCCAATGGCGACACCTACCATGTGACCAACTGCTCGCCCCAGGTGGCGGTCTTCAACCGCTCGGCCAAGGCCCGGGACAATTGGGGAGCCCTCGAGAACTTCGTGGCCAAGGTCGTGAAAGGCGGCCGGGTCTCGCTGTTCTCCGGCCCGATCTTCGATCGGAGCGACGACATCTTCCACGGCGTCGACGATGACGGCCGGGTGCAGGTGAAGATTCCGAAAGCCTACTGGAAGGTGGTGGTCGAGGCCGAGGGCGACGCCCTGCTCGCCTATGCCTTCGTTCAGCAGCAGGATCTCTCCGGCGTGCGCTGGGAAGAGCGGCTTCAGGTTCCGGCGACGTTCAAGCCGTTCATGCTGCCTTTGGCCGAACTCGAGCAAAGGCTCGAGCTCGTGCAGTTCCCGCCTGAGCTTCACGGGGCCGACCAGTTCGACACCGCGCGTGGCAGCCAAGTGCGCGAAGCCGAAGGGCTGCCCGGCCGCGGCGCGCCCCGTAAAGCGAAACGACGCCGGACTGTCGAGGGACTCGCAGCCGGGCCGAAGACCTTCCGCGATCCGATCCTGTCGGTGTTTCAGTCCGCGACCGCAAAATTCGTCCGCGACCGGGCTGCAGCCGCAGCGGACGACCCGCGCCCATCGACCGAGGCGCTCCGTCGCGAGGGTCTGGAAATACTGGATGCGGAGCGCGCCTGCCAAGCGGCGCTGGAGGCCGCGGCGCCGGAGGCGCGCTCGACCATCTCGTCCAGACAGGAGGGCCTGACAGCGCTGGAGCACGCATCGCATTGCGCGAGGTTGCTGCTCGAACTCGCCAAGGCGAGGGCGTTCGGCGACGAGGCGACGGCGAAGGCCCTGCTCGACCAGGCAAAGACCGGGAAATGCGACCCGGCCTGGGCAGACACGGTCTATGAACACGCCAAGGCCTATGGCGTTCTGACGGACCCCTCACGCCGGGTCTATGTCCCGCCGAAACCGGGCGATGCCCAGGTGATCCCGATGAATCCCGCGAGCCGGATCGCGATCTTCGGTGACTGGGGCACCGGGGCCGGCCCGGCGCGACTGGTGATGAGCAATATCCGAGAAAAGCGGCCCGACATCCTGCTGCATCTCGGCGACATCTACTATTCCGGCACGCCGGACGAAACCAAGGCGAATTTCGAAGACGTCATCGACCAAGCTTACCAGGGCGCCCAGCAGCGCCCGGCCATCTACACTTTGTGCGGCAATCACGACATGTACAGCGGCGGTCAGGGCTATCATGACCTGATCGCCCGTCTCAATTCCGGCAAGCTGCGGCAGAAGGCGAGCTGGTTCTGCCTTCGCGCCACCGACAAGTCCTGGCAGATCCTTGCCATGGACAGCGGCCGAAACGACTACCACCCGCTGCTGCACCGCCAAACCTTCATCGAGGAAGCCGAGCAGCTCTGGCTGGTCGAGCGGGTGAAAGACTTTCCCGGCCGCACGATCCTCGCCTCGCATCACCAGCTCTTCTCCGCTTTCGATGCGCCGGGCGGCCCCCTGCCCTCCGGAGGCGCCGATCCCGTCAACCGGCGTCTCAAATCGGTGCTCGACAGGCTCGTTGCGGCCGGCGGCAACGTCGTGGCCTGGTTCTGGGGCCACGAGCACAATCTCGGCATCTACGAGCCTTATGCGGGGCTCGCGCGCGGGCGCTGCGTCGGTCATGGCGGCGTTCCCGTCTTCACCGACGAGGACCCTTACGAGCCTCTGGCCGAGTTGGTCGATCCGCCGGCGATCACCGCGGGCACGCGCATCGTGCCGGATGGCGAGTACTACGCCCACGGCTTCGCCATCCTTGAGTTCAAGGACGGATCGGCCAAAGCGGAGTATTTCCAGAATGTCGGCGGCGTGCTGCAGCGGCACTACGCCGAAACCATCGCCTGAAGCGGCGACAGCCGCCGAGACAGACCGGAATGGCGTCATGGCCTCCGCGGAGCGAGATGGTCGCAGGCGACCGGAGCCCTGCTCACCAGCGCAATAGCCGCGGAAAGGCCGCCGCGCCGATAGCGGCGACCGCCGCGATCGCGATCGTGTACCACGTCGCCAGGAAGGGCGCGGCGTCGTCCGGGCAGTGCAGACTGTAGGCGAGCGTCGCAAGCCCCGCCGAGGCGAGGCCGGCGCAGGCGCCCGTCACCCTGCCGTCGACCGGCGCGCCATGGCGCGCAAGCCCGTACAGGACCACGAGCGGCACCAGCGCATAGAGCGGCACCGCGATGAGGCAGGCTCGCCAGTGGCGGCCGAAGACCAGCTCGCCCCATTGCTCGGCGGGCGCCTGCGCCAGCGTGACCAGGGCCCAGCCGGCGACGAGCGCGACCGGAAGGGCGACGAGCGGCAAGCTCCGGCCCGGCCTCAGCCCGGGCCGAAGGCTGCGCTGGAACAGAACAAGCGCGATGCTCGCGACGCTGGCGCCGAGCAGCGCCTTGGCGATCACGGGGCGTGTCAGCCAGGCGCCTGCGATGTCCGCACGAGCACCGAGGATGAGGAGGACAAGCAGGACGGTCAGCGCCAGCGCCGCCAGGGCACAGAGCCAGGTGGCGCGGCGCAGCCAGCCGGTATCCACCGGGCGGTGGCCGGCGGTCATCACGGCGATCAGGTCATCGGTTCGCATGGCTGTCTGTTCCACTTGGCAGGAAGTTCGGGCCAAGCCGCCGAAAAGTTACGCACTCACAATCGTGCAGGGGCATCATCCCGGCCGCCCCCCGCGTCGCGAGAGAAACCGGGCCATGGCCTGCAGGCCGCGATGGATCGCGACCTTGGCCGCGGTCTCGGTCATGCCCGCCGCCTGCGCAGCCTCGGCGATGCTCGCGCCCTGGAGCTTGACCCGGTCGATCAGCCTGCGCGTGCGCTCCGGCAGGGCCGCCATGGCGCGCTCCAGGTCGAGCCTCGCTTCCGAGGCCGCACCACCGGCCGGATCGGCGAGCTGATAGGCCTCATCGTCGAGCGGCAGGCTGCCGGCATGGCGGCCGGAGCGGCGCAGATGGTCGATGAGCTTGTAGCGCGCGATGGCATGGGCCCAGGCTGTCACCGGGCTCGTGCGATCATAGGTGTGCTGCGAGAGATGCAGCGCCAGCAACGTCTCCTGCAGCACGTCCTCGACTTCGCTGGGCTCATGGCGCCCTGCCCGGGCCAGCATGCTACGCAGATAGCCGCGCAACCGCACGCTGATCGCGTCGAGAAACAGCCGATAGGCAGCGGCATCGCCGGCGAGCGCGGCAAGGAAGACCGGTCGAAGCTGGGTTTCGAGTTCGTCGAGCGACAAGGCAGGCGCGCTTTTCGGGAGGTCGCGGGTCGGGCCGGCCTCTTCCGTCGCACGCTCATGACGCACTCACAAGCCGGGACGGGGCGGCCGAGGTTCGCGAACTCGCGCGGAGGGATCGGACAGGTCGGCCTCACATCGGCGTGATCATGTAACCAAACCGCTCTCCGCCGCGATCTCTCCCGCAACGCCGCCCGCCCGGCGAGCTGGAGACAGAGCATGCGTCACGAACGGATAGCGGCCGCGGAGTCGAGCGAAACCGGCCCGGAAGAGATCGTGACCGGCGCGGATCTCCTGGCCGCTCGCCTGGCGGCAGCAGGCGCGACCCATGCCTTCGGCATCCCCGGCGGCGAGGTGCTGGCGCTGGTCGATGCGCTCGGTCGCGCCGGCATCCGCTTCGAGCTGGCGCGGCATGAGAACGCCGCCGGCTTCATGGCCGAGGGCCTCTGGCACACGACGGGAGCCCTGCCGGTGCTGGTTGCGACGCTTGGGCCCGGCGTCGCCAACGCGGTCAACGTCGTCGCCAATGCGCAGCAGGACCGGGTGCCCCTCATAGTCGTCACCGGCTGCGTCGATCAGGCGCTGGCCGAGAGCTACACGCATCAGGTCTTCGACCATCAGGCGGTGCTGCGCCCGCTGGTCAAGGCGAGCTTCCGGGTTGCGCCCGGCACCGAGGACCTCGTCGTCGAGAAGGCGGTGGCCATCGCGCGACGCGGACGGCCGGGGCCGGTTCATATCGACCTGCCGATCTCGGTCGCCGAAACCCGGACCAGCCTGCGCGAGGCGCCCGCCATCCCGCCTCCCTCTTTCGTCATTCCGGCTGATCTCGGGCCCGCGCGAACGCGGCTCGCCGCCGCGCAGAAACCGCTGGTCATCGCCGGGCTCGATCTCGTCCAGGATGGTGCTAGCGGGCTCGAACGCTTCCTGGCCGCCACGGGCGCACCGCTCCTCACCACCTACAAGGCAAAGGGGCTTGTGCCGGAGGACGATCCGCGCGTGATCGGCGCCGTCGGCCTCTCACCCAAGGCCGATGCCATCGTCCGCCCTCTGATCGACGCGGCCGATCTGATCGTGCTGGCCGGCTACGACCCGATCGAGATGCGCCAGGGCTGGCGCAATCCCTGGCCTATCGGCAAGCCGGTGATCGACATCGTCGCCGAGCCGGTCCAGCACGGCATGCATGCATCGAGCCTGCTGCTCGAAGGCGACGTCGGCGCGATCCTGACGGCTCTGGCGGATGATCTGCCGACAAAGGCAGCCTGGATCGACGGCGAGCCGGCCATGGTCCGCAGCCGCCTCCATGCCGCCTTCGCCGCTCCTGCGGCATGGGGCCCCCCTATCGTCTTCGAGACGCTGCGCGCCATTGCTCCTGCGGGCACGATCGCAACCGCCGATTCCGGCGCGCACCGCATCCTGCTCAGCCAAATGTGGAGCTGCGACGGGCCGCGCCGCCTGCTGCAGTCGAGCGGGCTCTGCACCATGGGCTGCGCCCTGCCGCTGGCGACGGGCGCGGCGCTCGGCTCGGGCCAGCCGACGCTCTGCTTCACCGGCGATGCCGGACTGGAGATGGTGCTGGGCGAGCTGGCGACGCTGCGCGATCTTCGCCTGCCGGTGATCGTCGTCGCGCTCGTCGACAAGGCGCTCGGGCTGATCGCGCTGAAGCAGCGCCAGCTCGGTCTTTCCCGTGCCGGCGTCGACATCGGCGAGACCGACTTCGCCGCCATCGCCCGGGCGATGGGTGGCCATGGCGCGACGATCGACGATCGCGAAACCCTCGGGCGCGAAGCACAGGCAGCCTTCCGGCGCCGCGACGGCTTCACGCTGCTGGCCTGCCGGATCGATGCCGCCCGCTATGAGGGAGCCTTCTGATGGCCGCCCTCCCCGCGACGCCAGCGAAGCGGCCCCGCGACGAACGGCTCGACGTCTTTCGCGGCCTGACCATGCTGATCATCTTCGTGGCACATCTGCCTGAGAACAGCTGGAATGCGTGGATCCCGGCCCGTTTCGGTTTCTCCTCAGGCGCCGAGCTCTTCGTCTTCTGCTCCGGCATCGCCAGCGCGCTCGCCTTCGGTGGCGTCTTTGTCCGGCGCGGGCTCGCGCTCGGCACGGCGCGCATCGCCTATCGGATCTGGCAGGTCTACTGGGCCCAGATCAGTCTTGTCCTTGCTCTGATCGCTGTCGCCGCCGGGCTCGACCATGTCTTCGGCTTAGGCAAGGTCGCCGAGCAATTCCCGCCGCTGCTCACCGATCCGGCGAGCGCGCTGCTCGGCATCGCCACCCTGACCTGGCAGCCGGACTATCTCGACATCCTGCCGATGTATCTCGTCATACTGGCGCTGATTCCGGTGATGATGCTGGGCCGGCGCCTCCACCCCGCCCTGCCCTTCCTCGTCGCCGCGCTGCTCTATGTTGCGGTCTGGACCAGGGGGCTCAACCTGCCTGGCAATCCGTGGAACGGCGCGGGCTGGTTCCTCAATCCGTTCGCCTGGCAATTCATCTTCTTCATCGGCTTCTTCATCAGCATGAAGTGGTTGCCCGTGCCCAGGCTTGGCGACCGGCGGCTGATGCTCGCCGCTGCGCTCTTCCTCCTCGTCTCGCTGCCGCTGTCCTTCTGGGGCATCCTCGAGCACTGGCCGCTGGCGCAGGCCGCACGCGACCTTCTCATCCCCGTCAACGAGAAGACCGACCTGCACATCCTGCGCGTGCTGCATTTTCTGGCGCTCGCCTATCTCGTGCTGAGCCTGATCGAGCCCTGGCGCGACCGGCTCGACCGCGGCGCTGGCCATCTCCTGATCCTGATCGGCCGGCAGTCGCTGGCGGCTTTCCTCGCCAGCGCCGTGCTCGCCCGGCTGCTGGGCGCGGTCGCCGACCTGGCCGGGCGCAGCGAGCCCATCGTGGCGCTGCTCAACCTCACCGGCTTCGCGCTGATCCTCGCCACCGCGATCCTGGTCAGCTGGTTCAAGCGCGCGCCCTGGGCCGGCCCGGAGCGAAAGCCCGTGGCGGAACGCCAGGAGGACCCCACGCCCGACGCCACCCTGCCTACACGGGTCCGTGAAGCGAGTTGAACGCCGCTTGATCGACCTGTTGCGAACTCCCTGAAAAGCGCCCTTCCCGGCGCGGCACCGGAGCAGCCCATGTCCTACGCCACGCATCACGACCTGTCCGGCGACCGCATCACCGTGGCGAACGACGCCGCGCGCCTTGCCTGGAACGACACGCTCGAAGCGCTGCTCGCCCATGCCGCCGCGACGCCCGATCATCTCGCCCGCACCCTCGCCGCCGATCCCGATTTCGCTTTGGCCCATGCCGCCAAGGGTCTGATGCTGCTCTCGCTGGCGCGCGGCGAGCTGCTCGCTCCGGCCCGCGACTGCCTCGCCAAGGCGCGGGCAGCGGCGCATCTGCGGCCGATCACACGGCGCGAGACCATGGTCGTCGAGGCGCTGGCGCTCTGGCTCGACGACGCGCCGCGCCGGGCGGCCGAGCGGCTGGAGGCGATCCTCCTTGCCCATCCCTTCGACGTGCTGGCCCTCAAGCTCTCGCACGGCATCCGCTTCATGCTCGGCGACCAGGCGCAGATGCTGTCGACCCTGCGCCGCGTCGCGCCCGGCTTCGGCGAGCATCATCCGCTCGCCGGCTACGTCCATGGCTGCCACGCCTTCGCGCTCGAGGAACAGGGCTTCTATGCCGACGCCGAGCGCGCCGGCCGCCGCGCCGTGAGCTTGAGCCCGCGCGACGCCTGGGGTCGCCATGCCGTCGCCCATGTGCTGGAGATGACCGGTCGGGCCGACGAGGGCATCGCCTGGCTCGGCGACGGCCGCAACTGGGCCCACGCCAACAACCTGCGCTTCCATATTTTTTGGCATCTCGCGCTATTCCGGCTGGAGCGCGGCGAGACCGGCGAGGTCCTGCGGCTTTACGACGAGGAGATCCGGGCCGAGTCGACCGACGATTATCGCGACATCGCCAACGGCGCCTCGCTGCTGGCCCGGCTCGAATTCGCCGGCATCGATGTCGGCGAGCGCTGGGAGGAGCTCGCCGCCAGGGCGGAAGGCCGCGTCCATGACGGCTGCCTCGTCTTCGCCGACCTGCATTATGCGCTGTCATTGCTCGGCGCCGGCCAGACCGACGGCGCAGAGGCTATCGCCCGCGGCCTGATCGCCGATGCAAAAACTCATCATAGCGGCGAGCGGCGCGATGCCGCCCGCACCGGCGCGCTCGCCGCCTTCGGACTGATCGCCTTCCACGAGCGCGACTATGGCGAGGCCGCCCGCCTGCTCGGGGCCGCGCGCCCCGGCCTGCTCACTGTCGGCGGCAGCCATGCCCAGCGCGACCTGTTCGAGCAGGCCTATGCCGAGAGCCTGATCCGCTCCGGCAATCACGACCGGGCCGCGATCGTCCTGCTCGAGCGCCTGGCCCGGCGCCAGGGTCACAACCGTTTCGCCAGCCGCCGGCTCGAAAAGCTCGGGCGGCTCGGAAAGACCGCGAGCGGTCTCGTCGCCGCGCTCGCCGTCGCCTCCACCCCGCTCGCCATCGCCCACTGATCCCACGGAAAGGACCGCCATGACCACCGCGACCATGACCAGGGGCTTCGCGCTGCCCTCGGCTCGCATCGTGATCAATCTCGCGATCGGCGGCTTCGCCGGCCTCGGCTTCTGGGAGCTGTTCTCCGCCGTCCCGACTGCCTGGTTCGCCGAATATCCGCTGGAGCCGCCGGAGCTGGTGAAGTCGCTGTTCGCCCATCAGCTCGGCATCACCCTCTCGACGCCGACCGCCAAGCTGCTGCATTTCGTCACCGGCTTCCTGTTCTATCCGCTCGGCTACTGGCTGCTGACGCGCTGGGTGAAGAGCTTCGGCATGCCCGCCGACGGCTGGATCTGGGGCGTGATCACCTATTTCATCGCGCTCGCCTTCTTCGCTCCGCTCGCCGGCCAGCATTTCCTGCTGCACGACGTGCCGCGCCTCTCGCTGATGAGTCTCGTCGGCCATGCGATCTATGGCTGGCTCGCGGCCTATGTCTTCGAAGCGCTCGAAGCGCGCCGGTCCTGAACGCGGAGGGCAAGACGATGCTCGACAGACGCAGCTTCATCCATCTGGCAGCAGTGGTGTTCGTCCCCGGCCTCGTTGGAGCGGAGGCATGGTCGGACGCGCCCCGCCCGGCCAACACGCTCGGCTCGACCGAGGAACTCGCGATCCGCGGCTACGACCCCGTCGCCTATTTCCGCGACGGCGGTCCGCGCCTCGGCAAACCGGAATTTTCGGTGCGGCATGGCGGCGCCATCTGGCGCTTCGCCAGCGCAGAACACAAGGCGCTGTTCGAGGCTGAGCCGAAGCGCTATTTGCCGGCCTATGGCGGCTTTTGCGCCTATGGCACATCGCGCGGCTATCTCGTCAAGATCGAGCCAGAGGCCTGGTCGATCGTCGACGGCAAGCTCTACCTCAACTACGACCTCGGCGTGCGCGAGACCTGGGTACGTCGCACGAAGACCTATATCGCCCGCGCCGACGCCACCTGGCCCAGCCTTACCGCCAAGGACATCCGCTAGCCGAGTTCCCGCGGAACCATCACCGTCATCCTGGGCGAGCGAAGCTCGTCCCGGGATCCATCGTAGAGCTCCGGAACCCTACGATGGCTCCCGGAGCTGCGCGGCTGAACCCGCTTGTCCAGGATGAAGACAGGGTTCCGAGGAATGTCCGCGCACTCTAGAGCATTTCCGCAATTCTTCGAATCGCGAAATTGCTCTAGGCCCTTGTTTTATCGCATTTTCTTCACGCGAACCGGTGTCCACTTCGCTCGAAAATGCTCTAGGTCCTCTCCGACGCCAGATAGGCCCACATCCGCTCGAGGATGGCGCCGGACCAGGTCGCGCGCTGTGCTGCCTCGGCTTCGCCGAGAACCACTCCGGCCTCGGCGATGCCGGCGGCCCGGGCCTCGAACTCGACCCGCGCCGCGTCCTCCAGATACCAGGTCAGGACGACGGCCTCTTCCAGGCTGGCGCCGGCGGTGACCGCGCCGTTGCCGCGCATGACGATGGCGCGCGCCTTGCCCATCTGCTCGGCGAGGGCGGCCGCCTGCTCGTCATTGCGCAGCAATTGCGGATCGTCCCAGAGCGGCGGCTGCGGCGCGAAATAGCTGCCGAAGCCGTGCCGTGGCTTTGGCGTGATCCGGGCCGTGCCGAGCGTCATCACCCTCGGAGGCATCGAGCGCACGACGCCGCCGACTTGCGGCCGCCGGCGATAAATCTCGCGATGGATGCGGACCTCGCCGAGCACGCCGTCAGGTAACGGCCCATCAAGCGGGACGACGCTGCAGACATCCTCATCCGCGACAAGGCCGAGCGGCTTTGCCGGCGAGACCAGGAAATGGCCCGCGTCGAGACGCATGGAGCAATGGCCATAGGCATGGACGAGGCCATGGCGCGCCAGCGCGCGCCCGGCCTGCCGAACCAGATCCTCCTGGGCGGCGCTCGGCCGCGAAGACGAACCGCTCACTTGTTGAATTCGGCGATGTTGGGCTTGGCGCCCCATTTGCAGAAGCCCTTCGGCTCGAACATGAACTGGCGCTCGCGCCAGAGCAGCTCGTCGGCGATCTCGCGCACGCCGCTGGAATATTCGAAGACCATGCCGTCCGGTCCCTCGAAATAGAGGAACTTGGCCGAGGAGGTCGGATGCCGGCCGGGGCCGAAGACCATGCGTACCTGGCGGTCCTTCAGGAACTGGTGCGAGCGCATGATGTCGTCGCCGGTCTCGACCTGGTGGTTGATGTGCTGGATGCCGGGCTTCGCCGAAGGGAAGAGCGCGATGGTGTGATGGACTTCGTCGATGCGCAGCAGCGGCGCATCGCCGATCCGGTCGGAGACCTGGGCATTCGTGACCTTGGTCCAGAACGCCTCGTCGCGGGCGAGGTCGCTGGAGCAGAGGCCTACATGGCTGAAGCCGGTGATGCCGGCATCGCGGGCGCCGTGATAGCGCCGGCCGCTATAACCCGGCCGCCAGGCGAGCTCGATCGGATTGCCGGTCGGGTCGCGGAAGGCGATGAAGTCGTGGACCTTGCGCAGCGCCGCCTCGGACGCTGTGCCACGCCGGACCGGATGGCCGAGCGCTTCGAGCTGCGCCGCGGCTTCGTCGAGATGGAATTGTTCCTCGACCTCGAAACAAACGACCTGGTCGCCCGGATCGCCCTCGAAATAGCAGAGCGTGTGCTCGCGCTCGTCCGACTTGAAATAGACCGAGCCCTTGGCGCGTTCGGCGACGTCGAGGCCGAGATATTCGGTGGCGAAATGGGTCGCGCCTTCGAGATCGCGGGTCCCGAGCCGGACATAGGAGACATCGGCAAGCTTGATCATGGGTCGCTCCTTGCTGCCGGTTCAAAGCCGGCGAAGACGCTTCACTGATATTCGGGAATCTGCGTGTCGCTGCCCCAGGCGCAGAAGGATTCCCGCTTGCGCGGGAACTGCCGGACACGGCGCGGAGCGGCGAGTCGCTCGCCCTCGGCGACATAGGAGAAGTTGACGCCGTCAGGGCCGGCAAAGCTCAGGAAGAGCTGCTGCGAGGCGGTGCGCCGGCCGGGACCATCCACGATGCGCGCCTGGGCGCCACGCAGATGGTAGGCGTTCTGCATCACGAGATCGACGTCCTCGACGCCGAACTCGATGGCAAGGATGCCCTTCTCCTGCGAGGGATGCACGGCGATGCGGTGATGCGCCTCGTCGAAGCGGATATAGGCGGCCTCGCCGACCCAGTCGCTGACCTTGCCGCCGAGCAGCTTCGTCCAGACCTGCTGGTCGGAGGCATCCGGCGCGCCGCGCAGCGCGATGCCTTCGAGCCCGGTGATGCCGGCATCGCGCGGGCCATGATAGCGCCAGCCCGATTCCAGCGGCCTGACGACAAGCTCGATGTCGTAGCCGGCTGCCATCCGGAAAGAGACGAACTGCCGGACTTTTCTGATCGCGCAGGCCTCGGCGTCACCGCGCGTGGTGGCGAAGCCGGCGCCCTGCAGCACCGTCTCGGCATGAGCCAGCGCATCGGGATCGCGCAGCTCGAAGCCGATCGCCTGGCCGGCACCCGGCCCGTCGACATAGACCAGCGTGTGGTCGCGATAATCGGAGCGGAAATAGGCGGATGTGTCGGTTCGGTCGACGAGCTGAAGGCCGAGGATGCGCGAGGCGAAGTCGGCGGCGCCCTTCAGGTCGGCCGTGCCGAGCCGGACATAGCGCAATTGCTCGATGGTGATCGCGTCGCTCATAGCCCGAGATGCTCTTTCTGGAGGGCCTTGTCGGCCAGCAATGTCGCAGATGGCCCGTCGAAGACGACGCGGCCATGGTCGAGGACCAGTGCCCGCTCGGCCAGCTTCAGCGCCATGGCGAGGTTCTGCTCGGCGATGAGCAAGGTGTAGCCCTCGCCGCGCAGACGCCCGACCGCGCCGATGATGACCTCTTCGATCGCCCGTGGCGAGAGGCCCTCGCTCGGCTCGTCGAGCACGATCAGGTCGGCCTGCGTCAGCAATGCCCGTGCGATCGCAAGCAATTGCCGCTCACCGCCGCTGAGCGCGCCGCTGGAGAAGGAGCGCCTTTCTGCAAGGCGCGGGAAATCCTCGTAGATGCGCTCCTTGACCCAGCGCCGGTTCGGCTGCTTGCGCGACCACAGCGCCGCCATGGTCAGGTTCTCGTCGACGGTGAGGTTGGCGTAGACGCCGCGCCCCTGCGGCACCAGGGCGACGCCGAGCCGGGCGATGCGGTGCCCCGGCCAGCCGGCGACCTCCTGGCCCTTGATCGCGATGCGGCCGGAGACCTGCGGTTCCAGCCCGAACAGGGCCGAGCAGAGCGTGCTCTTGCCGGCGCCGTTGCGGCCGAGCAGCGCCACGGCCTCGCCCTGCGCCAGCGCGAAGTCGACGCCGTGCAGGACGCGCACACCGTCATAGCCGGCATCCAGCCCGGCGACCTCGAGATAGGTAGCGGGGGCAACCTGTTGCTGTGCCTGAACCGACATCATGCGGCCTCCCCGAGTGAGGCGCCGAGATAGGCGGCCTGTGCACCCTCATGCGCCTTGATCGCGTCCGGCGTGTCGCAGGCGATCAACCGGCCGAGATCGAGCACGGCGACGCGGTCGCAGACGCCGAAGACGATATCGAGGTCATGGGCGATCAGAATGGTCGAGAGGTCCTCGCCGAGCGTGCGCACGACCTCGATCAGATGCTCCCCCTCGGCGCGGGAGAGACCCGCCGTGGGCTCGTCGAGCAGGAGCACGCGCGGGCGCATCGCCAGCGAGACCAGCACGTCGACGATGCGTTGCTCGCCATAGGACAGGCCTGCGACCGCCAACTCGGCCCGATCGCGCAATTGAGCGCGTGTCAGCAACTCATCAGCCGCCTCGTCCGCTGCCGCGACCGCCTTGCGGCTGCCGAACCACCCATAACCCTCGCCGCTCCGCGAGCGCGCCGCCAAAGCGAGGTTCTCGCGAACGCTGAGCTCAGGGAAAGCCATGCTCTTCTGGAAGGTGCGCACGAGGCCGGCGCGGACCCGAACGTCGGGCTTTGCCCTGGTGATGTCCTCGCCGGCGAAGGCGACGCGCCCCTGATCGGGGATCAGGAAGCCGGTGACGATGTTGAACAGGGTCGTCTTGCCGGCGCCGTTCGGGCCGATCAGGCCGAGGCATTCGCCCTGGCCGAGCGTGACCGAGACATCGCTCAGCACCTTCAGCCCGCCGAAGGACTTGGCGACGCCCTCGATCGCGAGAGCGGGAACGGCGTTCGCGCTCATGACCGGCCCTCCGCATCCTTGCGCCGTCCGAAGGCGGCCTTCAGCCCGGCGACGACGCCCTTCGGCATGATCATCACGGTCAGCACGAAGACGAGGCCGACGACCAGCTGCCAGCGATCAGTGTAGGACGAGACATAGGTCTGGATGCCCAGATAGATCGCCGAGCCGATGAAGGCGCCATAGAGCGAGCCGACGCCGCCGATCACCAGCATGATGATCATCATCGCCGACATCGTCCAATGCACGGCATTGGGGCCGACATACTGGTTGACGAAGGGATAGAGCGCCCCGGCCGCGCCGGCGATGGCGCCGGAGGCGAGCAGCGCCATCAGGCGGATACGCGGGATCGAATAGCCGAGTGCGCTCATCCGGAGCTGCCGCTCGCGCGTGCCGAGCAAGGCCCGGCCGATCGGCGCGGTGACGAAGGAGCGAGCGGCGAGATAGGCGGCGAGCGCCAGCACGAGCGCGGCGAGATAGAGCGCGACACCGTTGTTGAGCGGGACCGTGGCGAAGCCGGTGTGCAGGGTCAGCACCGGAAAGCCGCGCAGACCGTCGGCGCCGCCGGTGACCTCGCGCCAGTGGAACACCACCTCCCAGACGATCTGGCCGACGATCAGGCTGAGGATCAGGAAGAACAGGGCGATGGTGCGCATCACCACGACGCCCATCAGCAGCGCCGCCGCCATGCCCGTGGCGATGCCGACCGCCAGCATCACCACGATGTCGGCGCCGAGCGTCTGAGCGGCGATCGCGGCGGCATAGGCCGCGCCGCCGAAGAAGACGGCATGGCCGAGCGAGACCAGCCCGCCGAAGCCGACCAGCAAATCGAGGCTGAGCACGGCGGTGCCGATGATCAGGATCTCCGCCAGGAAGCGCAGCTGGTAGTCACCGGCGAACAGCAGGGGGATCGCGGCGGCGAGCGCAAGCAGCGCAGCCTTCGCGGCCACCGGCAGGCTGCGCCGCTCACTGGCGGGGCGCGCTTCCGCGCGGCCGGTCCCGTCGGCGATCGAGCTCATACCTGCCTCACCTTCTTGGCGACCAGCCCCTCGGGCAGCGCGACCAGCAGCGCGGCCATGATGGCAAGCGCGACGACGTTCGAGAATTCTGGCACCCACACCTTGGAGAAGGTCATGGCGAAGCCGAGCAGCAGCGCGCTCAGCACGGTGCCGCGGAAAGTGCCGAGCCCGCCGGCGACGACGACGATCAGCGCCAGGATCAGCACCTCCTCGTCGAGGCCGGGATAGGCCGAGAGGATGCCGGCGCCGAGCGCGCCGGAAATGCCGCCCAGCCCTGCCGAGATCACCAGCACCGCCGTGAAGATCCGGCGCGTGTCGAGGCCGAGCGTCTCGACGAAGCCGCGATCGGTGACGCAGGCCCTGACCACCGCGCCCCAGATGGTGCGGTCGATCACGAACCACAGCGCGAAAGCGAGCGCCGCGCCGAAGCCGATGATGAAGAGCCGGTAGATCGGGAACGGCATGTCCATGATGAAGACGACGCCGCGCAGCGCCTCCGGGATTTCCGCCGAGAGGATCTGCGCGCCAAAACCCCAGCGCATCAGATCGGCGAAGATCACCGAGAGACCGTAGGTCAGCAGCACCTGCATCAGATGGGTGCGGGCGTAGAACTGCCGGAAGGGGAAGCGCTCCAGCAGGAAGCCGGCGAGGCCGGCCGCCGCGAAGGCGACCGGGAAGGCGAGCCACCAGGGCGCGCCCGAGGCCAGCCAGTAGACGCCGACATAGGCGCCGAGCAGGAAGAAGGAGCCGTGGGTCAGGTTGACGAAATTCATCAGGTTGAGCACCACCGACAGGCCGAGCCCGGTCAGCAGCAAGAGCATCGAGAACGACAGCGCGTTCAGGCTCTGGACGGCGTAGAAGCCCACGGAACCGCTCCTTGTCGCGTCAAGCCACCGGGCCCGGATCGCGGACGCCCTTATAGGTGTGGATCACCTGGTTGACCGGGCCGCCGGCGCCTTCCTTGATCTCGTTGACATAGATGTCGAGGATCGCCTGGTTGTTGCGTGGGTCGAACGGCATCGGCCCGAACACGGTCTCGACCTCCTTGGCGAGCAGCGCTTCCTTGACCTTCTCCTTGTTGGAGAGATCGCCTTCGACGCGCTCGACCGCGGCCTTGATCACCTGGCCGGTGACGTAGCCGGCCGTGCCCATCTCGCCGGGCATGGCGTTGCGGGCGGCCTGATAGGCCTTGGTGAAGGCGGCCGAGCTCGGCGCCGTCGGCGACTGGTTGCAGGTGTTGAGCCCGCCGAGCGCCGCTTCCTTGACGGCCGAGACCACGTCCTCCTGGTCGAACAGCGCGCCGCTGCCGATCAGCTTGACCTTGCCGTGCAGCCGGTACTCGCGCATCTGGCGCAGGAAGCGCACCGCGTCGGAGCCGGCGAAGAAAGAGAAGATGAACTCCGGCCGCTCCGAGGCGATCGTCGTCAGCAGCGGCCCGAAATCGGTAGTGCCGAGCGGTGCCCAGAGCTGCTTGCCGACCTTGCCGCCCTGCTGCTGGTAGCTCGCGACGAAATCGCCGACGGATTCGCGGCCGGCGGCATAGTCGGCGGCGATCGTCAGGCAGCCGGACTTGCCGAGCTTCTCGAAAGCCCACTGGCCGGCGGTATGGCCGAGCATCCAGTTGGTCTTGGTCGGGCGGAAGACGAAGGGGCTCGCCGCCTTGCGGGCAAGGTCATTGGCCGAGCCGGCGGAGATGAAGGTCAGCGCCTTGGCCTCGGTCACCACGTCGCGGACAGCGAGCGCCACGGCGGAGGAGATCACGCCGGAGACGATGTCGACATTGTCCTGGCCGAGGAGCTTGCGGAATTTGCGCACGCCCTCATCGGGCTTGGCCTGATCGTCCTCGACGATCAATTCGACGGCGCGGCCGGCGAGCTTGCCGCCATTCTCGGCCAGGAACATCTGCATGCCGGCGCGCATGCTCTCGCCGAGCGCCGTGAACGGGCCCGACAGCGAGGTCACCATGCCGATCTTCAGCGGCTTGTTGGCAGTCTGTGCCAGAGCCGGCGCACCCATCGCGCCGGTGAAGGCGGTGGCACCGGCGGTCGCGAGGAAGCTGCGGCGAGAGAAGGAAAAGCGCTCGGTCATGGGACGTCCTCCAACGGGGCGGTCTTGGCGCCACCCGATTGCCCGGCATCCAACAAGATCGATATAAGCCTGTCAATCTTATTTCGATATTTTTTCGAACGCAGTTCACGCCAGAAACCAAGGCGTCTCAAAAAATTCCCATGATTACGAAGTTTATAATGAAAATGGCATCGGCGAGGCATTTCAATCAGGATTGTAATTTCGAAATTTGATGATAGAGAAGGCCATCGACCACAGGAGCTGCGCGCCTCGGAATGACCTCTTCCGACAAGACTCTGGCCGACCGGACCTACCGCCAATTGCGCGGCGACATCGTCAATGGCCGGCTGGCGGCCGGCAGCAAGCTGAAGCTCGAAGGGCTGGCGCAGGACTATGCCGTCGGCATGTCGCCGCTGCGCGAGGCGCTTGCCCGTTTGATGGGCGACCTGCTCGTCGTCTCCGAAGGGCAGCGCGGCTTCTGGGTGGCGCCACTCTCGCTCGACGAGCTCGACGACGTCTCCCGCGTCCGCGCCCTAATCGAGACCGAGGCGCTCAACGCCGCGATCCGCAATGGCGATGCAGAGTGGGAGCACGAGGTCACGGCGGCGTTCGAGGCGCTGGCGGCGGTCGAAGAGCATCTGCCGCATACCAGAGAGCCCTTGCCCCCAGAGCAGCTCGAGATCTGGGAAGCGCGCAATCGCGCCTTCCACGCCGCTCTGGTCTCGGCCGCCGGCTCGCCGATGCTGATCAAGCTGCGCGCCCTGCTCTACCAGCAGTCCGAGCGCTATCGCCGCGTCTCGCTCAACGTCTCGCGCGGCTGGCGCAACGTCCATGACGAGCACCGGGCCATCTACGACGCGACGATGCAGCGCAATGCGCTGCGCGCCTGCCGGATGACCGAGCTTCACCTTGCCCGCACCGCCGAAGAAGTCCGCAAGGCGATGGCCGCGCTGAGCCGCGACGACGATGCTCCCGGAGACAAGGCGTGAGCGGCTTCGATCTGAGCGGCCAGATCATTCTGGTCACCGGCGCGGCCGGTGGCATCGGCGCGGTCACCGCGCAAGTATTGGCGAGCCTTGGCGCCAAGCTCGTGCTCACCGATCGCATTTCCTGCGCGGCGACGATCGCAGGGCTCGGCGAGAAATCCGGCAATGCCCGCGAGATCGTCATCGACCTGCTCGACGACGAGGCGCCGCGGCGCCTGTCCGAACAGGCCGGGCCGATCGATGCCGCGGTGCTCGGCGCCGGCATCTACCGCCCAATCGATTGGGACGCAGATGGCTGGGAGGAGGTCGCCGAGACGACGCTGTCGCTCAACCTGATGGCGCCGATGCGCCTGGCGCGCGAACTCGTGCCCGCCATGGCGGCGCGCGGCGGCGGCCGGGTCGTCCTCGTCGGCTCGATCGTCGCCGCGACCGGTGGCTCCTTCCCCGGCGTCGGTCCGCACTACGCTGCGTCGAAGGGCGGCCTGCACACGCTGGTGCGCTGGCTTGCGGCCCGCTTCGGCGGCCAGGGCGTACTGGTCAACGGCGTCGCGCCGGGCATCACCGACACGGCCATGGTCGGCGTCCACGACCTTTCGGGGGCGCTGGCGAAGCATCCGCTCAGCCGGGCCGCAAGGCCGGAGGAGATTGCCTGGCCGATCGCCTTTCTCTGCTCTCCGGCGGCGAGCTTCGTCTCGGGCGCCATCCTCGACGTGAATGGCGGCGCGATGATGCGCCCATGACGATAACGACAACAAACCGGGAGTGAGACGATGAACAGCGCCGTTCCGCGCTACCAGGGCGCTGCTGTCAGTGCCGAAACCGCCCGCCTGTCGCATTTCATCGACGGGCGCTTCGTGCCGGCCGGCCGCAGCAGCTTCGAGAACCGTCACCCAGCGACCGGCGAGGTGATCAACCTCGTGCCGGAGGCCGACTCGGCCGCGATCGATGACGCGGTCAAGGCGGCCAAGCGCGCCCTCAAGGGCCCGTGGGGCAGGATGAGCGAACAGCAGCGTTCGGCCATCCTGCGCAAGGTCGCCGACGGGATCATGGCCCGCTTCGACGACTTCCTCACCGCCGAGGTGCTCGACACCGGCAAGCCGAAGAGCCTCGCCTCGCATATCGATATTCCGCGCGGCGCCGCGAACTTCAACGTCTTCGCCGACCAGGTGCTGACGCTCTCGACCGAGACCTTCCGCATGGCGACGCCGGACGGGGCAGGGGCGCTGAACTACGCGATCCGCGGGCCGCGCGGCGTCATTGCCGTGGTCTGCCCGTGGAATCTGCCGCTCCTGCTGATGACCTGGAAGGTCGCCCCGGCGCTGGCCTGCGGCAACACCGTCGTGGTCAAGCCCTCCGAGGAGACGCCGACCACGGCGACCATGCTCGGCGAGATCATGAACGAGGCCGGCGTGCCGCCCGGCGTCTACAATGTCGTGCACGGCTTCGGCGAGGACAGCGCCGGCGAGTACCTGACCAGCCATCCGGGCGTCGACGGCATCACCTTCACCGGAGAGACCCGCACCGGCGAGGCGATCATGCGGGCCGCGTCCAGGGGCGTCCGCCCGGTCTCGCTCGAGCTCGGCGGCAAGAACGCCTCGCTGGTCTTCGCCGATTGCGACATGGACAAGGCGATCGAGGGCGTGACTCGCGCCGTCTTCGCCAATTGCGGCCAGGTCTGCCTCGGTACCGAGCGCGTCTATGTCGAGCGGCCGATCTTCGCCGAGTTCACCCAGCGCCTGAAGCACGCGGCAGAGAAGCTGAAGCCCGGCAATCCGTTCGAGGCCGCGACCACGCTCGGCCCGCTGATCAGCCAGGTCCACCGCGACAAGGTGCTGTCCTACTATGCCAAGGCGAAGGCCGAGGGGGCCGAGATCATCACCGGCGGCGGTATTCCCGAGCTTGCGGCGCCGTATTCCGCCGGCTCCTTCGTCGAGCCGACGATCTGGACGGGTCTTCCTGAGGATTCGGCTGTGATGCGCGAGGAGATCTTCGGGCCCTGCTGCAACATCGTGCCCTTCGACGAGGAGGATGCCGTCATCGCCCTGGCGAACGACAGCCCCTACGGCCTCGCCACTTCGATCTGGACGGAGAACCTGACGCGGGCCCATCGCGTCGCGGCGCAGGTCGAGGTTGGCATCACCTGGGTGAATTCCTGGTTCCTGCGCGACCTGCGCACCCCCTTCGGCGGCTCGAAGCAGTCCGGCATTGGCCGCGAGGGCGGCGTGCACTCGATGGAGTTCTACACCGAGCTGCGCAACGTCTGCGTCAAGCTCTGAAGGCCCTTAGGTTTCTCGATCACACCGGGCGGTCGCTTGCGACCGCCGTCTCCACAAGCGCGCTCAGCGCCATAGATCATAGGAAACGTCCATGCTGACCGAAGCCCAGCGCGCGCAGGTGGTGCGCTCTTTGCTCGAAAGCCACCGCACCAGGAAGCAGGGCGAGCGGCCCTCGCAGATGTTCCCCGAGATCGAGATCGCCGATTCCTATGCGATCTCGTCGGCGGTGGCGCAGGAGCGGGTCAAGGCCGGTGCCCGCATCATCGGCCACAAGATCGGCCTGACCTCGAAGGCGATGCGGGCCTCCTCGAAGATCGACGAGCCCGACTATGGCTATCTCTTCGACGACCTTCTCCTGAACGACGGCGCCAAGGTGAAGTTCGAGAACTTCTGCGTGCCCCGCGTCGAGCCGGAACTGACCTTCATCCTGAAGGAACCGCTGAAGGGCCCGGGCATCGGGCTGATTGATGTGCTCAGGGCGACCGAATATGTCGTGCCCTCGATCGAGATCATCGATGCGCGCGTCACCGAGCCGCGCAAGATCTTCGACACGGTCGCCGACAATGGCGCCGCCGCCGGCATCGTGCTGGGCGGCCGACCGGTCCGGCCTGAGGATGTCGACCTGCGCTGGGTCGGCGCAATCTTCTATCGCAACGCCGAGATCGAGGAGACCGGCCTCGCCGCCGGCGTGCTGGGTCACCCGGCCATGGCGATCGCCTGGCTCGCCAACAAGCTCGCGCCCTTCGACATCACCCTGCAGCCGGGCGACCTGATGCTGTCCGGCTCCTTCACACGGCCGGTCTGGGCGGCTAAGGGCGATACGCTGCACGCCGATTTCGGGCCGCTCGGTAGCGTCTCCGTGCAGTTCGTCTAGCGCGCTTTCCGTTCAGCCGACTTCGGCGGAACGGAAAGAATTCGCGCCAACTCAATAAGTTGAGCATGTTCTTGTCGCAAAAGTGGTCCCCACTTTTGCGGAACATGCTCGGAGGAGCCGTCGATGGATCTGCCCCGCAATGCCTTCAAGGCCGCGCTCGCCCGCGGCGAACTGCAGATCGGGCTGTGGAGCAGCCTGTGCAGCCCGATCGTCGCCGAGATCATCGGCCATAGCGGCTTCGACTGGATCCTGGTCGACACCGAGCATTCGCCCAACGAGCCGCCGGCGGTTCTCGCCCAACTCCAGGCGCTGCAGGCCGGCACGGCGACGCCGATCGTGCGCCCGGCCTGGAACGATCCGGTGCTGCTGAAGCGCCTGCTCGACATCGGCACGCAGGCCGTGCTGGTGCCCTTCGTCCAGAACGCGGAGGAGGCGGCCAAGGCGGTCGCCGCCTGTCGCTATCCGCCGGCCGGCATCCGCGGCATCACCGTCAGCGGGCGCGGCAGCCGTTATGGCCGCGTGCCCGATTATCTCAAGCGCGCCGATGCCGAGATCTGCGTCCTCGTCCAGGTCGAGACCGGCGAAGCGCTGGCGGAGATCGAGGCGATCGCTTCGGTCGACGGCGTCGACGGCGTCTTCATCGGCCCGGCCGATCTCTCGGCCTCGCTCGGCCATATCGGCAATCCCGGCCATCCCGAGGTGCAGGCCGCGATCAAGGGCGCGGTCGAGCAGCTGACGGCCGTCGGCAAGCCGGCCGGCATCCTGACGCCGTCCGAGGCCGATGCGCGCCGCTACATCGAATGGGGCTACCGTTTCGTTGCGGTCGGCTCCGATCTCGGCCTGCTGACCAGGCACGCCGACGCATTGGCGAAAACGTTCCGCTAGAACATCGTCTCGCGCGAGATTCGTGGTAGTTCGAAAGTGGCGGTCTTCGTGGCGAAGGGGCACTGAGCCTCGAGGGTAAGCCGCCCCAAATCGGCTGACAGGGACGGGCTGGAACCGACATGGGCGCCGGCGGTTAGGTTTCGGCACGCCGAAGCGACAGCCGTCGCTCGCGGCCGTGCATTCGGCAGATCTCAACCCAGAAGGACGTCAGCATGAACGCCAAGGTCGAGGAAGGCATGGAGGTCATCGGCGCCGACGGCGTCCATGTCGGGACGGTGGATCGCGTCGAAGGGGAGCGCATCAAGCTGAAGAAGAGCGACTCCTACGGCCGGCATGAGGGCCATCACCACTACATCGAGCTCGGCTTCGTCGCCGGCGTCGAAGGCGACAAGGTGCGCCTCTCCGCCAATGCCGACATCGCCGTGACGCTGGAGGAGGAGGCATCGGGCAAGCCGGTCGACCTCTGACGGTTCCGGCCTCGGCCCAGATTTGCGCCCACCCGGCGTGATCGCGTCCCTCCCGGTCGCAGCTTCCGAGACATGGACCGGCTGCGCTGACGGCTGCCCGGCCTCGGCTTTCCGCTGGAGGCTTTGCCGAATCCCTTCCCATGGTCGCTTTGCCGCGCGATGATCGGCGTGACCATCCGGGCGACCGGCATGGCTCCGAAGGCTATCAGCAGGTCGTCCATGGATTCAGGCGTGCCATCCGTCGTCCCGCAGCCGGTTGCGGCGGCATTGACGCGTTCCGCGATCTTCCTGGTGGTGACGATCAATCCCGGCAGCGCAGCCGAGACGGCCGTGCGGGGCCTGTGCGCCGACCTGTCCGCCCTGTTGCGGGCGGTCGGCTTCCGCGATCTGGCGGGCAATCTCTCCTGCGTCATGGCCTTCGGCTCGCAGGCCTGGGACCGGCTGTTCGACGGGCCGCGGCCGAAGGAGCTGCACCCTTTTCAGGAGATCCGCGGCGTGCATCACGCCGTCTCGACGCCCGGCGACATCCTGTTCCACATCCGCGCGAGCAAGCGGATGGATCTGTGCTTCGAGCTGGCGCGGCAGATCATGCTCCGGCTGGGCCGCGCCGTCACCGCCGTCGACGAGGTCCACGGCTTCAACTATTTCGACGACCGCGACCTGATCGGCTTCGTCGACGGCACCGAGAATCCCGCCGGCCCCGATGCGATCAAGGCCGCCATCATCGGCGACGAGGACGCGGCCTTCACCGGGGGCAGCTATGTCATCGTGCAGAAATATTTGCATGACCTGACGGCCTGGGAACGCGTGCCGGTCGAGGAGCAGGAGAACATCGTCGGCCGCCACAAGCTCTCCGACATCGAGCAGCCCGACGCGCTCAAGAAGCCCTATGCGCACAATGTCCTGACCAGCATCACCGAGGATGGCGACCCCGTCGACATCCTCAGGGACAACATGCCCTTCGGCAAAGTCGGCGCTGCCGAGTTCGGCACCTATTTCATCGGCTACTCCCGCACGCCGCGGCGGATCGAGCGGATGCTGGAGAACATGTTCGTCGGTTCGCCGCCGGGCACTTACGACCGGCTGCTCGACTTCAGCCGCGCGGTCACCGGCTCGCTGTTCTTCGTGCCGACTGCGACGTTCCTCGATGCCGTAACGGCCGAGAGGGCCGCTCCGGAAGCTGGCGCACCGGCTCCCGCCGCTCCCGAGCCCGCGCCGGCATCTCCCTCCCGATCCTCCGGCGATGGCTCGCTCGGTATCGGCTCCCTGAAGAAAGAGGCAGGCCATGAATAATCTGCACCGCGAGCTCGCTCCCATCTCGGAAGCCGCCTGGGCGCAGATCGAGGAGGAGGCCGCGCGCACGCTGAAGCGCTATCTGGCGGCGCGCCGGGTCGTCGATGTCGACGGGCCGAAGGGCGTGGGCTACGCCGCTGCCGGCACGGGGCATACGCGGCCGATCACGGCGCCGGCGGAGGGCATCCGCTCGCTGCTGCGCGAGGCGCAGCCTATGGTCGAGCTGCGCGTGCCCTTCACCCTGACGCGGCAGGCGATCGACGATGTCGAGCGCGGCTCGGACGATTCCGACTGGCAGCCGTTGAAGGATGCGGCGAAGACCCTCGCCTTCGCCGAGGATCGCGCCGTCTTCGACGGCTATGCCGCGGCCGGGATCGGCGGCATCCGCGCCGGCAGCAGCAACGCCGCCGTGCCGCTGCCGGAGAAGCTCGACGATTATCCGGAGGCGGTCGCCAGGGCGCTGAGCGACCTCAAGCTCGCCGGCTGCAACGGTCCCTATGCGCTGGTGCTGGGAGCGGACGCCTATCTGGCGGCGAGCGGCGGCAACGAGGAGGGCTATCCGATCTTCCACCACATCGAGTGCATCGTCGATGGCGGCGTGATCTGGGCGCCGGCGATCGAGGGCGGTTTCCTGCTCACCACCCGCGGTGGCGATTTCGAGCTCGATCTCGGCCAGGACATCTCGATCGGCTATCTCGGCCATACCGCCACGACCGTCGAGCTCTATCTGCAGGAGAGCTTCACCTTCCGCATGCTGACCTCGGAGGCGGCGGTCGTCCTTGCGCCGCAGGGCCCGTGAGCGCCGGGGCGGAGCATCACGTCGTCATTGTCGGCGCCGGCTTCGGCGGGCTGGAGGCGGCGCGCAATCTCGCCAGCGCTCCGGTCAGGATCACCATGATCGACCGGCGCAACCATCATCTGTTCCAGCCGCTGCTCTATCAGGTCGCGACCGCCTCGCTGCCGACCTCGGAGATCGCCTGGCCGATCCGCTTTCTGCTGCGCGGCCACAAGAACGTCACGACCCTGCTCGGCACCGTCACTGGCGTCGAGCGGGACGGCAAGCGGGTTCTGCTGGACGGCGAGCCGCCGATCGCCTTCGACACGCTGATCCTCGCCACCGGCGCGCGCCATGCCTATTTCGGCCATGACGAATGGGAGCCCTATGCACCGGGCGTGAAGACGCTCGAGGATGCGACGCGGATCCGGCGGCGCATCCTGTCGGCCTTCGAGCAGGCGGAGTGGGAGACGGACGAGGCAAGACGGGCAGAATGGCTCACCTTCGTGATCATCGGGGCGGGGCCGACCGGGGTCGAGATCGCCGGCACCATCGCCGAGCTGGCCCGCGACACGCTGCGCGGCGACTTCCGCAATTTCGATACGCGCAGCGCCCGCGTCGTGCTGGTCGAAGCCGGGCCGCGCATCCTCGCCGGTTTCACCGAGGACCTGTCGGCCTATGCCGCGCGAGCGCTGGAACGCCTCGGGGTCGAGGTCAGGCTGGGACAGGCGGTCTCGCAATGCCGGGCCGACGGCGTCGAGCTCGGCGGCGCCTTCCTGCCGGCCCGGACTATCCTGTGGGCGGCGGGCGTGGCCGCCTCGCCCGCAGCGGAATGGCTGGAGGCGCCTGCCGACCGCGCCGGGCGGGTCCGTGTCGAACCCGATCTCTCGGTACCCGGCCAGCCTGACATCTTCGTCGTCGGCGACACCGCCTTCGTGGCAGGTGCGGACGGCAAGCCGGTTCCGGGCGTGGCGCCGGCCGCCAAGCAGGAAGGACACTACGTCGCCAAGCTGATCAAGGCCCGGCTGCAGGGCAAGCCGTCGGCGGCGCCTTTCGTCTACAAGAACGCCGGCAATCTCGCGACGATCGGCAAGCGAGCCGCGATCGTCGATTTCGGCTGGATTAAGCTGCGCGGGCGCCTGGCCTGGTGGATCTGGGGCATCGCCCACATCTTCTTCCTGATCGGGTTGCGCAACCGGCTCGCCGTCGCCCTCAACTGGCTCTGGATCTATGTCAGCGGCCACCGCAGCGCCCGGCTGATCACGCAGCGTGACCCTGGCAGGGCGCCGCCCGATTGAGGGCCGTCCTGGTTGGTCCGATCCGACCTAGGCGTCAGCTCCAGCTCGTCCGTGCGATATCGTCGCATAGCTGGCTGGCGAACTGCTTGGCCGGAGCGCTGAGCGCGCGCTCCGACGCGACCAGCAGGCCGATGCGGCCGCGATTGATCGCCGCCGATGCGAAGGGGCGCCAGACCAGCTCTCCCTGCTCCAGCTCCTCGAGGAAGCCGAGCCGGGTGAAGAAGGCGATGCCCATGCCGAGCCGGATCGAGCGCTTCAGCATCTGGATCGAGTTCGAGGTCAGGCGCGGCACCAACCCGGCGCGGAAGGTAGCGAAATCAGGGTCGATATCGGCCGAGCGTGGCAGCGGCCCGGCCTGGGCCAGGAACGGATAGGCCTTGGCCTCGTCGAAGCTGATGGCGGCCTTGCCGGCGAGCGGATGGTCGAAGGGCATGATCACGCCGAGCGGCGCCTTGATCTCCGCCAGGAGCTCGGTGCCCTTGTCGATCTGGCCGACGAAGGTGAAGCCGATATCGGCGCGGCCATCCACCAGCTGCTCCGGCACCTCCTGGGGCGCGACCGCCAGGACCGTGAAGACGACGGCAGGAAAGGCGGTTCGGAAACGGTCGATGGCGCGCGGCACGAAGTCGATCAACAGGGAATCGACAGCCGAGATCGTCACATGTCCGGAGCGCGCTTCGCGCAGATCCTCGATCGCGACGCGGACGCGGTCGAAATCATGGAAGGTCGCGGTGACATGGCGGAGCAGCAGCTCGCCGGCCGCGGTCAGTTTCATGCCGGAGGCCAGACGCTCGAACAGCGGCGTGCCGAATTCGGCCTCGAGCTTCAGAATCTGGCGGTTGAGGGCGCTGGCCGCAACGTTGAGCTGGCTCGCCGCCTTGCGGACCGAGCCGCGCCGGGCCGTCTCGCGAAAATAGGCGAGGGCAGCCGCATGCATCGCCGATTCAGCCGTGCTTGGCGGGCCAGGCCGCGACGACGGGATGATCGACCTGGCGCGTCGTCTTGGCATCGGCGCCCCGCGGCGAGCCGAGGCCGCTGATCTCCGGGCCGAAATAGGCGCTGTTCACCGCGATCCACCTCGTCAGCTCGTCCGGGATCCGGTCGTCGGCATAGATCGCCGCGACCGGACAGACGGTTTCGCACAGGCCGCAATCGATGCATTCGTCGGGATGGATGTAAAGCGTGCGCCCGCCTTCATAGATGCAGTCGACCGGGCAGGCGTCGAGGCAACCACGGTCCTTCACGTCGATGCAGGCATCGGTGATGACGTAGGGCATGGCCTCAGTGCCCCGTCCAGACCGGCTTGCGCTTCTCGACGAAGGCGCGCACGCCCTCCTGCGAGTCCGCGGAGTTCAAGGCCTCGACCAGCGCCGGCAGGCGCAGGCTCTGCGCCTCGGCCGCCGTCAGATGCGCACTGCGTCGCACCACCTGCTTGGTGGCGCGCAGCGAGAGCGGCGCGCAGACGAGGATCTCGGCGAGCCAGCGCTCGACCGCCGCATCGAGCTCGGCCAGCGGCACGACCTCGTTGATCAGGCCGAAGCGCAGCGCCTCCTCGGCCTTGATGCGTCGGCCGGTGAGCAGCATGCCCATGGCGGCCCGATGCGGAATCTGTCGTTGCAGCAGGGTCATGCCGCCGTCGAGCGGCAGGCGCCCGACACGGGCCTCGGGCAGGCCGAAGCTGGCATGCTCCGCCGCCACGACGATGTCGCAGCCGAGCACCATCTCGAAACCGCCGCCGACCGCGTGGCCGTTGACCCGGGCGATGACCGGCACGTCGAGCGTTTCGCGCAGCGCGATGCCGCCGAAGCCGCCGGGGCGTGGCGCCGCCCAGTATTCGAGGCCCGACATGCCGCTGCCGGACTTCATGTCGGCTCCGGTCGAGAAGGCGCGCTCGCCCGCTCCGCTCAGGACCACGGCGCGGATGGTGCGGTCCTGCTCGATCGCCGTCCAGATCCGCTGCAACTCGGCCTCGGTGGCCTGGTCGATCGCGTTCATCACCTCCGGCCGGTCGATGGTGACGCGCGCGACATGCTCCCGGACTTCGAACAGGACGCCCATCACTCGGCGGCCCTCATGGCAGCGGCGGCGACCTCGGCGCGCACCGCCTCGGTATCGCGTCCGAGCGAGGGCGGTGCTCGCCGGATCGCGACCGGCGCGTCCGACATGTGGATCGGCGAGCCGACAACCTTGATCCGCTCGACCTCGCCGTCGCACTCGATCACCATCCCGTTGATCGCGGTCTGCTCGTCGGCGAGAGCTTCGGCCAGCGAGCGGACCGGTGCACAGAGCAGGTCGACCTCCTCCAGCCGGGCGAGCCAATGGGCCGTGGTATTGGTGGCGAAGCGAGCGCGGAAGATGTCCTGCAGCGCCGTCTTGTTGGCGACCTGGTCGGCGAAGCTGGCGAAGCGCGGGTCACGGCCGAGATGATCGACGCCGAGCGCCGTCGAGATGTCTCCGAGGGGATCGGCCTTGAAGGCGCCGACCATGACCAGTGCCCCGTCCGAGGTCGGGAACACCCCCGAGAGCGGCATGGCACCCCAGTTGACCTCGCGTCCGCGCATCAATTGCGCCGCGGCCTCCTGCGTCTGCGCCGCGAGCATCGAATCGAGCAGCGAGACCGAGATCTGCTGACCGCGCCCTGTCTTCTGGCGCTGCAGCAGAGCCAGCAGCACGCCCTGGACGAGATGCATGCCGGCCGAATAGTCGGCGAAGGTCGTGGCATGGACCGCGAGCGGCTGATCGTCATTCGAGCGGCGATGCATCACGCCGCTCATCGCCTGGGCCAGCACGTCCTGCCCGCCCTTGTGGGCATAGGGGCCGGTCAGGCCATAGCCGGTTCCGACGGCGTAGATCAGCCGCGGATTGAGCTTGGCGAGATCCTCATAGCCGAAGCCGAGGCGTTCCATCACGCCGGCGCGGAAATTGTTGACGATGACGTCGGAGGTGCGGGCGAGCTCCAGCACGACATCGCGATCCTCCTGCCGGCGCAGATCGAGCGTCACCGAGCGCTTGTTGCGGTTCAGCGAGCAGAAGACCGGGCCGAGCAGGCCGGCAGGATCGTTCGGGAAGGCGGTCCGCGAGAGATCGCCGGAGCCGGGCCGCTCGATCTTGATGACGTCGGCGCCGTAATCGGCCAGCATCTGCGTCGCGACCGGACCCATCATCACCTGGGTGAAGTCGATGACGCGCACCCCGGCGAGCGGCAGGTTGTCAGGGGTGGTCATGCTGCTTTCTCCAGAAGCGTGGCGTTGGCGGATGGACGATCGCCCGGGTCGCCGCCCTGGGCGCGGACGCGCTCGCAGATCGCGGCGGCCTGCACGGCGCGCGGCTGGACCCTGCCCGCGACCGCGAGTGCCGCGGCGATGCCGGCCGACTGGCCCATCGCCATGCAGGGCGGGATCTCGCGCGACTGCTTTTGCGCAGCTTCGGTCGCGGAATAATGCCGGCCGGCGACGATCATGCCGTCGATGCCCTTGGGCAGCATCGCGCGATAAGGGGTGTAGTAGTCGCGGCCGCGCGCCACCGTGTCGGCGAAGTGGACGCGGTCCATCACGTCTTCCTTGGTGACGACATAATCGCCTTCCAGCAGCCGCGTCTGGCGCACGCCGAGCTGCGGCGCGACGTCGACGACAACCGCCTTCTCGAAGCCCGGCATATTGGCGCGGACGAACTCGACCAGGGCGTAGATGCGCTTGCGGCCGAGGAAATCGGCCTTGGTGATGTCTTCGACCGAGAGGCCGTCGAGCCCGGTCATATGCGGGCAATTGCACCAGACGATCCCGGGCAGCGGCGTCTTCAGCCACCAGAAATCCCAGGAGCCGCCCATGATCCGCTTGGCCTGGCGGTCGATCTTGGCATAGGCCTCCGGCTCCTCCAGCGCAAAGCGTTCGGCCGCGTCTGTGTCGACGCCGCCGAGGCGGAACACCGTGGTCAGGATGTAGGAGCCGTGGACGAAGGGCGCACCCGCAGCGGCGGCGACGTCGAGGTCGCCGGTCGCGTCGATGACGACGTCGCCCATGATCGCCTGGCGGCCCTCCTTGGTCTCGCAGATCACGCCGGTGACCCGGCTGCCGTCCATCACCGCCCGCGAGAACCAGGAATGCAGGCGGACATTGACGCCGGCTTCCTCGATCATGTCGTTGGAGACGCGCTTCCAGCCATCCGGATCGAAGGCCGCGGCCATCACGATCGGAGCCGGCTTGGTCTGGGCCCGGAAATCGAAGGCGCCCCAGCGCGCCCATTTGCGATACAGGTCCCAGCTCTGGCCGCGCTCGTCCGGCTTCGGGTAGACGCAGGCGCCGACAGCCTCCATCCGCTCGATCATCTCGCTGCAGATGCCGATGGTGGTGACCTCGTCGCCATTGTGCATGTCGTCGAGCACCAGCACCATGCCGCCGGCGGCGAGGCCGCCGAGATAAGGGTAGCGCTCGATCAGCGTCACCGAGGCGCCTTCGCGCCGGGCGGCGATGGCGGCCGAGAAGCCGGCCGGACCACCACCGACGACGACAACGTCGGAGCGGGCGACAACCGTGGCGTCACCGGGCGCGTCGGCGACGCGCGCCAGGGTCGGGTCCTGTGTCATGTCTGCCTCCTGGATCAATGGCTGCTGGCGGGCTGCCAGCGCACGACCAGTCGCTCGAGGGCGAGGATCGTCACGAAGAACAGCACCGAGAAGGCCGAGCCGACGAGAACGGTCGCGTAGAGCATGGCCGAGTCGAAATTGTAGGTGGACTGGATGATCAGCGCGCCGATGCCCGTGGTGGAGCCGATCCACTCGCCGACGATGGCGCCGATCACCGCCGTCGAGGCGGCGATCTTCAGGGCCGAGAACAGATAGGGCAGCGAGTTGCGCAGGCGCAGCTTGAAG
Organism: Allobosea sp. CRIB-10; assembly: GCF_900112185.1. Lineage (GTDB taxonomy): Bacteria > Pseudomonadota > Alphaproteobacteria > Rhizobiales > Beijerinckiaceae > Allobosea. The sequence goes on from NZ_FOKP01000023.1 coordinate 69,648, forward strand.
AAGATCTCGGTCTTCGAGGCCGAGAGCACGCGCATCAGCTCCATCGCCTGCGGGTTCACGGCCTCGAGCCCGCGCACCATGTTCACCAGTGTCGGGAAGAAGCAGATCAGCGCGGCGATCGCGATCTTCGGCTCCATGCCGTTGCCGAGCAGCAGCACCAGGATCGGCGCCTTGGCGACCACGGGAATCGTGTTGACGAGGACGACGACCGGGAAGAACGCCTCCTCCATCGCCTTCTTGTGGACGAAGACGGTGGCGATCAGGATCGCGGCGATATTCCCGAGCAGGAAGCCCGAAATGGCCTCGATCGCCGTCGGCACCAGGTTGAGCAGCAGGATGTCGAGCTTGGCCCAGAGCGTCGTCAGCACCAGCATCGGCGAGGGCGCGATGAACGGCTTGACGTCGAAGAACCAGATGACGAAGGCCCAGAGCGCGATCGCCCCGGCGATACCGGCGGCCGGCAGCAGGCGGCGGCGCCAGAGCAGGCGCCGATGCGATTGGCGATAGGCCGCCTCGGCCGCGGCGAGGCCGGGATCAGCGTGGGCGAGATCGAGCGTGGTCAATGGCCCCTCCCCAGCGTGTCGCGCAAGCCGGCGGCCATGGCGACGAATTGCGGCGTCTCGCGAATGGCGAGGTTCCGGTCGCGCGGCAGGTCGACGGTGGTGAAGGAGGCGACGCGGCCGGGATTGGCGGCCAGCACCAGCACCTGCTCGCCGAGATAGAGCGCCTCGTAGACCGAGTGGGTGACGAACAGGATCGTCGTGCCGGTCTCCTGCCAGATCCGGCGCAGCTCCTCGTTCAGCCGGTCGCGGGTGATCTCGTCGAGCGCACCGAAGGGCTCGTCCATCAGCAGCAGCTTCGGGCCGCCGAGCAAGGCGCGCGCGATCGAGACGCGCTGACGCATGCCGCCGGACAATTCGTGCGGCAGGCTGCCCTCCCAGCCTTCGAGCCCGACGAGCTTGAGCAATTCGCGCGGCGTCGGCGCATTGGGCGGCAAGGCACGCTTGCCGCCGACCTCGAACGGCAACTCGACATTCTCCAGCGCCGTGCGCCAGGGCAGCAGCGCCGCATCCTGGAAGACGAAGCCGAAGCTGCGCGCCTGGCGCGCTTCTTCCGGACGCATGCCGAAGACCGAGACCTGGCCGCTGCTGGTCGCGATCAGGTCGGCGACCACTCGCAGCAGGGTCGACTTGCCGCAGCCGGAGGGGCCGAGAAGGCTCAGAAAGCCGCCGGACGCGACATCGAAGGAGACGCTGCTCAGGGCTGTGACGGTCCGCCGATCGGTGACGAAGCGGACGCTGACATTCTGGCAGGCGACGGCGGATGCTGGCATGAGCTGGCCTCTGCACTGGACCCTGGATCGGAGCGCTTTCAGCCGATTTTCGCGCGTGTGTCGGCAGTCGCCTTGAGCACGTCGAGCGTGATCACCTCGTCCAGCTTCGGCGGCGCCTTCGAGAACTGGCCGAGCTGGGCGTAAAGATCGATCTGCTCCTGCCAGATCTTCGGATCCATCGTGCCCCAGCCCTCGGTCTTGGTGCTGCCGGTGAAGGCGTAGTCGAGCATCACATCGATGGCGACGCGCTCGTCCGCCTTGTTGAGATTGGGCATTTCCTTGATCAGCAGGTCGACGGCGGCGTCGCGATTGGCATGGGCGTAGGCCCAGCCCTTGGCAGTGGCGCGCATGAATTTGGCGAGCAGATCGCCCTTCTTCTGCAGCGTGTCCGTCGTGGCATAGTAGGGCAGCGCATAGAGCCTGACACCGGCATCCCACAGGCGCAGATCGACACGGTCGGCGCCGAGCGGCTTCATCGCCGTCGTGTTGGTCAGCCAGCCGGTCACGACATCGACCTGGCCGGTCAGCAGCGGTGTCATGTCGGAGCCGATCGGGACGATGGTCACGTCCTTCTCGGCGATGTTGTTCTTGGCCAACAGCGCCCGCAGCAGGATGACGCCGGTCTGCTGGATGCCGACCTTCTTGCCGACGAAATCGGCCGGCTTGGCCACCGGGTTCTTCTTCAGGGAGAAGAAGGCGTAAGGGTGGATCTGTGCGCCGGCGGCGAAGCAGCGGATCGGCAGCCCCTGCGAAGCCGCCAGCATCAGCGATGGACTCGACGAGACCTGGCCTGCCTCGTAGCGGCCGGAGGCGACCACCGCGACGCCGTCGATGCTGGGACCGCCCGGCTGGATCTTCATCTCGATGCCTTCGGCTTCGTAATAGCCGAGCTGCTTGGCGCAAACCTCGCCGATCTGATTGCCGCCGGAAATCCAGCCGAGCTGGAGATTGACGACCGGCCTGCCTTGCGCGCCGGCCTCGAAGGAGAGGAAGGCACCCGCGCCGGCCAGTCCCTGCAAGAAGCTCCGCCGATCGATCATCGTATCGTCCCCTTCTGAATGCCGCGATCGTTGTCGCCACGGTCGAGGCCGAGCTAATCACAGCAGGTGTGCTCGAAGAAGCGCAAAGAATCGCCCGGAGCGCGCTCAAAAAGGCAACACATGCCCGCATGTTGACAGGTTCCGCGAGCGATGCTGTTTCGGGCGAAGCTGACAAGTGCGGCTCTTGCCACACCACCCTTCGTGAGCCACCCGCCATGGCCCTGGTCCTGTCTCACGCTATGATCGCGACGGTCGATGCGCGCGATCGCGTGCTGCGCGATCATGACCTGCGCATCGAAGGCGAGACGATCGACGCGATCGGCCCCGGCGGCAGCCTGGTGCGGCCTGGCGATGAGGTGATCGATTGCGCGAGCGGGCTGGTCATGCCCGGCTTCGTCAACACGCATACCCATGCGACGCTCGGCCTGTTTCGCGGCCTAGCCGACGACAGGATGCGCGCCTTCTGGCCGGAGGGCGGCTACCGGGTGCCGGGCCAGGAACGCTTCGGCGAGAACGACTATCGTCATTCGCTGGCGCAGGCCTGCGCCGAATTCCTCCTCAACGGCGTGACCTGCATCGCCGACCGCGTCGCGCAGATGGATCGCTATGCCCCGATCATCGAGGCGAGCGGACTGCGCGCCAGCGTCGGCTCGACACTGGTCGATCTTGCTGGGCCGGCCGACTGGGGCCCGACCGAGCGCTTGATCGAGCGCTACGGCACGGACCCGGCGCGCTCGCGCATCGTCGCGGGCATCGCCCCGCATGCGCTCGACACCTGTTCCGACGCGCTGCTGCGCGAATGCGGCGAGCGGGCCCGGCGAGCCGGGGCGCGGATCTACCTGCACGTCGCGCAATGCCAGGCCGAGATCGATGCGATCCGCCGCCGCGGCCATCGCGGCGCGCTGGCCTGCCTGCGCTGTGCCGGCTTGACCGGTCCTGACGTGATCGCCGCTCACGCCATCTATCTCGACGAGGACGAGCCTGACGGCTGGTGCCGCGACGGCACCGCGATCTGCCATTGCCCGGCGAGCAATCTGAAGATCGAGGCGCGGACCTTGTCGCTGAACCGGTTCGCCGACGCGGTTCCGGTCGGGCTCGGCACCGACTGGACGGCCTCGAACAACAGCATGGACATGTTCTGGGAGATGCGGCTGGCGGGGCTGGTCGGAAAGATGCAGGCCGACGATCCGACCGTCCTGCCGACGGCGCGCATGCTGCGGCTGGCGACGCTGGACGGCGCGCGCGTCCTCGGCATCGACCACCTCGTCGGCTCGGTCGAGATCGGCAAGCGCGCCGATCTGGTCATCCTCGACCTGAACCAGCCGGAGATGCGGCCGCTGCACGATCCGGTCTCCAACATCGTCCATTGCGCGAGCCCGCGCAGCGTTCGCGACGTGCTGGTCGACGGCGTGATCCGGGTGCGAGGCGGCAAGCTCGTCGCGTCGCCGGATGTCTGGGTGAGCTAGAGCATTTTTGAGCGAAGTGGGCACCGGTTCGCGTGAAGAAAATGCGATAAAACAAAAACATAGAGCAATCTCGCGATTTGGAGAATCGCGGAATTGCTCTGGCCCACTATCTCCGGGAACAGTCGATCAGATCCGGTTCGCGCTAACGCGTCGCGTCAGATGTGGACCGGCCTGCCCCGCACCGCCATCGCGGCCTCCTTCAGAGCTTCCGCATGGGTTGGGTGCGCGTGGCAGGTGTAGGCGATATCCTCGCTCGTCGCGCCGAACTCCATCGCCTGCGCCGCCTGGGCGATCATCGTGCCCGCGACCGAAGCGATCATCCAGACACCGAGAACGCGGTCACTGCCGGAATCGGCGACGACCTTCACCAAGCCGTCGGGCTCGTGATTGGTCTTGGCGCGACTGTTGGCCAGCATCGGAAACGTGCCGACCTTGATCTCGCCGAGCGCCCTCGCCTGCTCTTCGGTCAGGCCGACACCGGCGATCTCGGGACTGGTGTAGACCACGCTCGGAATGACGTCGCGATTCAGCGAGGCCGCGCGCCCGGCGATGGTGTCGGCGACGGCGATCCCCTCGTCCTGCGCTTTGTGCGCGAGCATCGGGCCCGGCACGACGTCCCCGATCGCCCAGATGCCGGGCACGGCGGTGCGGAAATCGCGATCGACCTCTATCTGGCCGCGTGCATTGACCGAAAGACCGGCCTGGTCGAGCCCAAGCCCTTCCGTGTTCGGACGGCGCCCGATCGCGATGAGCACGACATCCGCCGCCAGGGTCTCGGCCGCGCCGCCGGCGGAGGGCTCGAGCGTCAGCACCGCCCCGTCGCCCTCGCGCTCGATTCCCGTGACCTTCGTCGAGAGCTTGAAACTCATGCCCTGCTTCCCGAGGATCCGGTTCGCCTCCTTGCGGATGTCGCCATCCATGCCCGGCAGGATCTGGTCGAGGAACTCGACGACGGTGACCTCCGCGCCGAGGCGCCGCCACACCGACCCCAGCTCCAGCCCGATCACGCCGCCGCCGACCACGACGAGGCGATCCGGCACGGTCCGGAGCTCCAGTGCAGAGCTCGAATCGACGATCACCTCGTGATCGACCGCAGCGTCTGCGAGCGGCGCCACCGAGGCCCCCGTGGCGACGACGATGTTCCTGGCGCGGATGATGCGATCACCAATGCGCACCCTGTCCCGATCGACGAAGCTGGCGAAGCCTCTCAGCCATTCGACCTTGTTCTTCCTGAACAGGAACGCCACCCCTTCGGTCAGCTGCCGCACCGTATCCTGGCGCTGGCCGTGCATCGCGCCGAGATCGAGCCCCATCCCGTCGATCTTCACGCCGAGCCTGGCGAGTGCGCCCGACTGCGCCTGCTCGAACAGCTCGGAGGCGTGGAGCATGGCCTTGGAGGGAATACAGCCGACATTGAGACAGGTGCCGCCGAGTGTCGCGCGGCTGTCGACGCAGGCGGTCTTCAGCCCGTTCTGCGCCGCCCGGATCGCTGCGACATAGCCGCCGGGGCCCGCGCCGATCACCAGCACGTCGAGATCGTAATCAGCCATCGAGAGGCCATCCTTCCAGGACCTCGACGAAGCGCGAGAGCCAGAGATTGGTCTGGTGGCCGTCGACCACACGATGGTCGATGGTGAGCGAGACGTAGCTCAGCGGGCGGATCTGGATCGTGTCGATGCCGCCGACCTCGCGCACCACCACGCGCTTCTCCAGCTTGCCCACGCCCAGGATCGCCGATTGCGGCTGCGCGATGATGATCGGCGAGGCGAACAGCGAACCGGAGACGCCATGGTTGGAGACGGTGAAGGTGCCGTTGCGCATGTCGGGCGGTGTCAGCCTGCCGTCCCGGGCGCGGCCGGTGAGATCGGTCAGGCGCCGCGCGATACCGAGCAGCGACAGATCCTGGACGTCGGCGACCACGGGAACAACCAACCCCTTGTCACCGAGTGCCGTGCCGACGCCGATATTGATGCTCTCGTAGATATCGAGGCGGTCGTCGAACCAGCGGCTGTTGACCGCGGGCGCCGCTTTCATCGCTTTGGCGCAGGCCGCCAGGACATAGGCGGTGAAGGTCAGATTCGCCCCCTCGCGCGCGAAAGCGGCCTTGTGCCTGGCGCGATGCGCCATGATCGCGCTGAAATCGGCCTCGAAGACGGCCGTGACATGCGGCGCGACCGTGACCGAATTCAGCATATTCTGCGCGATCGCCAGCCGCATCCGATCATGCGGGACCGAGCGGACCTCGCCGCTGGCGGATGCAGGCGGCGCCGCCGGCTGGAGAGCGGCGGACCGATCCGCCGTCGGCGGCGCCGGTTGTTCGCCGCGGCGAGCGACGTACTGGTCGACATCGGCGCGTGTGACCCGCCCGTTACGGCCGGTGCCGACGATGCCCGTCACGTCGACCGCATGTTGCTTCACGGCGCGCCGCACCGCGGGCGACAAGGCACGATCGGCGTGGACCGTCTCGGCCGGGGCCGGCTGCGCCGAGAAGGCGACGGCAGCGGCCGAGGTGCCGGCATCCGCCGCCTCCCGTGCTGCCGACGTGGAATCGCGCAAGCGGCCAAGGACCGCGCCGGGCGTGGCTTCGGCGTCGACCGCCAGCAGGATGATGTCCAGGATGCCGTCCGCCGGCGCCGGTACCTCCTGGGTGACCTTGTCGGTTTCGAGCTCGACCAACGGCTCGTTCAGCGCGACCAGATCGCCCGGCTGCTTCAGCCAGCTCCGGACGATCGCCTTCGTTCCTTCCTGCTCGAAGGGGACCAGAACATCGGTCACGATCCCATCTCCCTTCAGAACGCCACGAGTTCGTCGATCTTCGCGCGGATGCGCTCGACCGACGGCACCGCCCAATCGAGCAGCACGGGGTTATGCGGACTCGGGATGTCCGGCATCGTCAGCCGGGCGACCGGGGCATCGAGATCCATGAAGGCCTCGTCGGCGACCACCGCGGCGATCTCGGCCCCGAAGCCCGCCGTCTTGAGGTCCTCATGCACGATCAGGCAGCGCCGAGTCCGCCTGATCGAGGCGAGAACCGCTTCCTTGTCCCATGGCATCAGCGTGCGCAGGTCGATGACATCGGCCGACCGCCCTTGCGCCGCCGCCTCGCAGCGCGGCACCATCGCTCCCCAGGTCACGATGGTGATGTCGTCGCCGGATGAGGTGGTTTTCGCCCTGCCGAACGGCAGCGCATAGTGATCGCCCGGATAGGCACGGCGAGCCCAGGCGCTGTCGAGCATGGCGCGATGCTCAAAGAAAAGGACGGGGTCATTGCCGCGCAAGGCGGTGCGCAGAAGCCCCACTGCATCCTCGGCGTTCGAGGGAACGGCGACCTTCCAGCCGGGGCTATGGACGAAGGCGACCTCGTTGGTCTGGCTGTGCCACGGGTCGCCGCATTTGAAGAAGCCGCCCGGCACGCGCAGCACCATCGGTGCGGCGAAGCGGTTATTGGTGCGCCAGCGTATCGTGCCGCAATCGTTGATCTGCTCGGTGGCCGGCTCGGCATATTTGCGGAACTGGATCTCCGGCACCGGAAGCAGGCCGGCGAGCGCCATGCCGACCGCGCGACCGACGATGCCCTCTTCCGACAGGCTGGTGTCGAACACGCGCTGAAAGCCGAACTTCTCCTGCAGCCCGAGCGTGACGGCGTGAACCCCGCCCTTGGGGCCGATATCCTCGCCGAACAGCACGACGCGGGGATTGATCTCGAGCTCATGCTCGAGCGTGCGGCGGATGGCGGTGACCATGTTGATCCGCTGGCCTTCGGGCCTGGGCACATCCGTCGTCGCCGGCGCGACATAGCCATGGGTCCACTGGCCGCCCTTCTCCTGCAGGACACCCTCGAAGAAGACATGGCTCATGACGCTCTCGGGGTCGGCGGTCCCGCGCGCTTCGGCCCGCTCGCGAGCCGCGTCCGCATCGCGTTCGGCGCGCGCTTCGATATCCGTCCACTGGCTTTGCGTCAGCACGGCGGGAACGAGATAGGATCTGAGCTTGGGCAAGGGATCACGCCGCCATTCCGACGCGACGAAAGCGTCCGGCTTGTAGGCCTGCGTATCCTGGAAGCTGTGACCCTGCAGCCGTGGCACGGTGAGGCGCAGCAGCACGGGCGCCCGCTCGCCGCGCACATGCGCCACGGCGCGATCGACCAGCCGCGCCGCCTCCGCCGGGTCCGTCCCGTCGCCCGACAGGATGGTGAGCCCCCGCCAGCTCTCGAGATTGTCGGCGATGTTGCCGCCCGGCGTCTGGAAGGCCGAGGGGACCGAGATGCCGAAGCCGTTGTCCTCGATATAGAACAGCATCGGCAGCTGCTGCGTCGTCGCGATCGTCAGGGCGGCCCAGAAGCCGTTGGATGCGACCGAGCCGTCGCCGCCCAGCACCACCGCGATCGCCTTGTCATAGGCCGGGTCCTTGAGGACCGTGCGGTGATATTCGATCGCCTGCGCCCACCCGGCCGTCGGCGTGTATTGCGCACCGACGCCGCCGCACATCGGCAGCGCCGACGCTCCGTTCGGGTTGGGATAGTTGAACACCACCCCGATGTCGCGCCCGTCCGAATAGCCGCCCGCCCGTCCCATCGCCGAGCCCAGCGCATCCGCCACGTCGACGCCGAGTGCGAGCAGCAGCGGGCGCGACCGGTAGTAGCCGCAGGTCGCATCGGCGGGATGGTCGAGCCGGGTGCCGAGCAGGATCTGCGCCATGTCGTGCCCACGCGCAGAGAACTGGTAGAGCACCTTCTTTTCGGGAACGAGCCTCGTCTCCTCCATCTTGTCGAGCGCGCGAGACAGCAGGACGAGATAGGCGACGCGCGGCCAGTCAACCGCTTCGCTCGGCGCATTGCGCAGTTCGGGCATCAGCTCGGCCAGGGCCATGATGAACCTCCCTCAGGTCAGGAGCGGAGCGACGCGACAGCGTCGGCGAAGGGACGAGGCGTCTCGGGCGTCGAGGCTGGCGCGGTTGATGCCGCTGGAGGCGAGCAAGGAGATGCCGCGCCGACGAACGAGCGCCGCGTTCCGGTCAAAGCGAGCGGCCCAGCGGCGCCCTGCCGCGCGCCTGCGCCGAAGAGCCCTCCCTGCGCGACCGAACGATCTTTTCGTCACACATGTCCTGCCCCGCATCTGGGACAAATCTAGATCGCCGCTGCGCTAATTTCTTTTCAATTTTCACGAGTGAGAGGCATAATATGATTAAATCCATTCAGAGAATTGGAAACGGAGAATGAAATGCCTCATGGCCAGACCTTCGATGCGCTCGACCGCAGGATCCTCAGGATCCTGCAGACGCGCGCCGACATCAGCCATGCCGATCTGGCGCAGGAGGTATCGGCTTCGCAGGCGTCATGCTGGCGGCGCGTGAAGGCGCTCGAAGGAGCCGGAGTTCTCAAGAACCATGTCCGCCTCGTCGATCCCTATTCGGTCGGGCGAGGACTCGACGTGGTCTGCCAGGTGCGCATGAAGTCCCATGAGCCGGGAGCACGCAAAAGCTTCGAGGAATTCGTTCAGGCCCATGATCAGATCATGGAGTGCCTGTCCATGTCGGGCGAGTGGGACTACCTGCTTCGCATCGTGGTGGGCGACGTGCGGGAATATGAGTCCCTGCTGATGGGCGAGTTGCTCGCCCATCCGAGCATTGCGACGTCCGCCTCTCACTTCGCGCTTAAGCGCGTAAAATACACGACCTCGATTCCAGTCTGAAGGCAGGAAAGACATGCTCCTCCCTCGCCTGCTGCTCGATCGTCGGCATGACGTGCCCGATCCTTTCGCGTCCGGCGTCAGGACGCCGAAAGCCCGCCATCGATGCGAAGGACCTCGCCCGCGACCGAGGCCGTATCGGGCTCGTCAGCCTGAATGCCTGCGGATTGCCGGAAGCCGAACAGCTCGACAGGGTTGTCGACGAGAAGACGCTTGCACAGGCGCTCGTCGGACAAGACCTCGCCGAGCAGGTCGACCAGCGCGTCGTCATCGGGCATCGGGCCGTCCAGGTTCACATGCGGCGAGTGGCTGTCTCGGACGATACGTTCCGGCGCTTGGAGCACGAGGCTCGCGGGAATGGCGAGCGCGTCGCGATAGGGCGGTCCTTAGGCCGAGAGCCGGCCGGCGCCGCTGATCTTGACCCAGATATTGCCCTTGCCGAGCAGACGGCGCAGTGCCGTGAGCGCGGGCCCGTCAGCGCCTTCCACCACCGGCGGGCGAGCCATATGGTCGATGACAACCGTCGCCTCGATGCCGCCGATCAAGTCGGCATAGCGGACGATGTGGTGCCCGGCGACATGGATCGCGACATGCCAGCCGAAGGGCCGAACTTTGGCGATCACCTCCTGCACGGCTGCAAGATCAGGCGCGGCAAGCACAAAGCAGGAGTGCGAGTGCACATGCGGCCAGTCGTCCGAACGGGCGATGATCGCCTCGGCTATGTGGCACGTTCATGTGGCCTTGCGCCGCGATCAAGCCTAAGTGCTTGATTCTAATGGCGCTCCCTAGGGGACTCGAACCCCTGTTTTCGCCGTGAGAGGGCGACGTCCTAGACCGCTAGACGAAGGGAGCAGCGCGGCAAGGCCGTCCGTATAGTCGGCACTCGCATGCGCCGCAACCCCTTCCGTGCAGTCGACGACGAAAAAGCTGCGGACGGGTGGAGCCCGTCCGCATGTGATCGCTATCCGCCTATTCCGCGGCCTGCACGGCTTCGCCCGGCGCCAGCGCCGGATAATCGGTGTAGCCCTTGGCGTCGCCGCCATAGAAGGTCGCGACATCCGGCGTGTTGAGCGGGGCGTCGAGCTTCAGCCGCTCCGGCAGGTCGGGATTGGCGATGAAGAGCCGGCCGAAAGCGATCAGGTCGGCCTCGCCCTTCTCCACCGTCTCGATCGCGAGTTCGCGGGTGAAGCCGTTATTGGCGATGTAGGCGCCGCGGAAGGCCTTGCGCAGGGCGAGATAGTCGAAGGGCAGGTAGTCGCGCGCATCGCGCGTCGCACCCTCGACGACATGGATGAAGGCGATGCCGCGCTTGTCGAGTTCGCCGACGAGATGGCCGAACAGCGCCTGCGGATCGCTATCGCGGGCATCGTTGGCCGGGCTCACTGGCGAGATGCGGATGCCGACGCGCTCCTTCGGGAACACCTTGCTCACCGCGTCGATCACCTCCAGCGTCAGCCGCACCCGGTTCTCGATCGAGCCGCCATAGGCGTCCTGCCGCTGGTTCGAGCCGTCGCGCAGGAACTGGTCGAGCAGGTAGCCATGGGCGCCGTGCAGTTCGATGCCGTCGAAGCCGGCCGCCTTGGCGTTCTCGGTCGCCCTGACGAAATCGGCGATGATGCCGGGGATCTCGTCGAGTGCCAGCGCACGGGGCTGCGAGACCTCGGCGAAGCCGCTCTCGATATAGGTCTTGGTCTTGGCCAGCACCGCCGAGGGCGCGACCGGCGCCTGCTTGCCGGGCTGCAACGAGACATGGCTGACGCGCCCGACATGCCAGAGCTGCGCGAAGATCAGCCCGCCGGCTTCGTGCACGGCATCGGTCACCGCCTTCCAGCCGGCGACCTGCACGTCGCGATAGATGCCGGGCGTCCAGATATAGCCCTGGCCCTGCTGCGAGATCTGCGTCGCCTCGGTGATGATCAACCCGGCGCCGGCGCGCTGGCGGTAATACTCGACATTGAGCGCGTTCGGGGCATCATCATGCTTGTTGGCGCGGTTGCGGGTCAAAGGCGCCATCACGACTCGGTTCTTCAGCTCGAGATCGCCGAGGCGGAACGGCGTGAACAGCTTGGCGGGGGAGGCATGACTCATCGTGGGGATCCTTGTCGCGAAGCGGCCGCGGGGCCGAGGGAGGCATCCATGGCGCCGGTCACCACCAGGCGGGTCGGAGCCGTCGCCAAGAACATAGGCGACATGGCAGGAAATGGCAGGGGCTGCCCTGCCCCGTTCACGAGAAAGCGAAGATGCTCTCTTCGCGATAGCCGCCAGGCATGAGCCTTTCCGAAAATCCCGAAGGGACGGGAAAAACCCTCTCCATGCGCTGGCTGCAGCGCGGAGGCGGCTGGCTGCGGACGGGCCTCACCAGTGCCGTCGGCCTCGTCTATCCGCCAGCATGCGTCGGCTGCCGGGCTGCCACGAGCGAAGCGCAGGGCCTCTGCGCCCAATGCTGGGCCGGGCTTAGCCTGATCGAGCGGCCCTACTGCGAACGGCTTGGCACACCCTTCGAGGTCGATCTCGGTCCGGGACTGATCTCGCCGGCCGCAATCGCCGATCCGCCGGTCTTCGCGAGGGCTCGCGCCGCCTGCCGCTTCGACGGCACCGCGCGCGAACTGGTGCACCGGCTGAAATATGGCGACCGCACCGAGCTCTCTTTGATGCTCGGGCGGATGATGGCGCAGGCCGGCCGCGAATTGATCGCCGATGCCGATCTGATCGTGCCAGTGCCCCTGCACCGCTTCCGCCTCTGGACCCGGCGCTTCAACCAGGCGGCGGCGCTGGCGGCGGCGCTCTCCAGGCAATCCGGTCGCCCCTGCGCGCCACAGGCGCTCGCCCGCATCAAGCGCACCAGACAGCAGGTCGGGCTGACCAGGGCGCAGCGCGCCGACAATCTGCAGGGTGCCTTCAAGGTCCTGCCGGCGATGCGCCCGCTGGTCGAGGGCCGGCGCATCCTGCTCGTCGACGACGTCCTGACCACCGGCTCGACGGCAAATGCCGCCTCCCGAGCCTTGCTGCGTAGCGGCGCCAGCGCAGTCGACGTGCTGACCTTCGCCCGGGTCGTGACGGACGCGTGACAGCTCCCTATATTGCAAGGCGAAACAGTCTTTCAGGATAGGCCGATGCCACAGGTCACGATCTACACCACGGGCTGGTGCCCCTATTGCCATGCCGCCAAGGCGTTGTTGACCAAGAAGGGCGTCGCCTTCGAGGAGATCGGCGTCGACGGCAAGCCGGAGCTGCGCCAGGAGATGACGGCCAAGGCCGGCGGGCGCACCTCCGTGCCGCAGATCTTCATCGGCGGACGCCATGTCGGCGGCTCCGACGATCTGCACGCGCTCGACGCGCGCGGCGAGCTCGACCCGCTGCTGAAGGCCGCCTGAGGGAGATACGCCGATGACCTCGCCCCGCTTCACCGCCGCCTGCGTCCAGATGCGTTCGACGCGCGATCCGCAGCGCAATCGCGACGATGCGGTCCGCCTGATCCGCGAGGCGGCAGCGGCCGGGGCGCAATTCGTCCAGACACCGGAGGTCACCAATCTCTGCGAGCGCGATACCAAGCGCCTGCGCGAGACCAGCCAGAGCGAGGGTGAGCACGAAGTGCTGGCCGGGCTGCGGCAGGTGGCGCGCGAAACCAAGGTCTGGCTGCAAATCGGCTCGCTCTCGGTCAGGGCCGGCGAGAAGATCGCCAACCGCGCCTATATGATCGATCCCGAAGGCGAGATCGCCGCGCGCTACGACAAGATCCATCTCTTCGACGTCGATCTGCCCAATGGCGAGACCTGGCGCGAATCCAACACCTTCTCCGGCGGCGACCGGGCGATGCTGGTCGAGACGCCCTGGGGGTTGGTCGGGATGTCGATCTGCTACGATGTCCGCTTCCCCTATCTCTACCGCGCCGAGGCCGAGGCCGGCGCGTTCATGCTGACCGCGCCGGCCTGCTTCACGCGCCAGACCGGCGAGGCGCATTGGCAGGTGCTGCAGCGGGCCCGCGCCATCGAGAACGGCGCCTTCATGGTCTCGGCGGCGCAGGGCGGTCTCCATGAGGACGGCCGCGAGAGCTATGGCCACTCGATCATCGTCGATCCCTGGGGTCGCGTGCTGGCCGAGGCCGGCAACGAACCCGGACTGATCATGGCGCAGATCGACCTTGCCTTGGTCGCCGACGCCCGCCAGCGCATCCCGACGCTGCGCCACACCCGCTCCTTTGCGGTCGAGACGCGCAGGAGCGAGCAACCCAAGCTCGACGCTGCCGAGTGAGCCTGAACCTTGCCGCCAAACGGCCGCGCCCCTATCTGCAGCCGTTACCGCCGGCTTTGAGTTGAGATGATCCGTTACACCCTGATCTGCGACAACGCCCACGAGTTCGAGAGCTGGTTCGCGAGTTCCAGCAGCTTCGACGAGCAGGCGAAGCGCGGCTTCGTCACCTGCCCGGTCTGCGACAGCGCCAGAGTCGAGCGTGCCGTAATGGCGCCGGCCGTGGCCCGCACGGATCGCGGACCGCGCCCGGCTGCGTCTGCGCCGGAGACGGCTGCCCCGTCGCCGGCCCCCGCTTCCTCCCCTGCCCCGGCCGCCCAGCCGGCCGCCCTGATGGGCGAGAAGGAGATGGCGTTTCGCGCCATGCTGACGGCGCTGCACGAACATGTCGCTGCGAACGCCGAGCCCGTCGGCAAGAACTTCGCCGAGGAAGCGCTGAAGATACATCACGGCGAGAGCGAGAGCCGCGCCATCTATGGCGAGGCCAGCGCCGAAGACGCCCGGATGCTGCACGAGGAAGGCGTCGAATTCCTGCCGCTGCCGCGCCTGCCGGAAGGGCGGAACTAGCGCCGGCCCCCGCCCTCACCGTCATGGTCGGGCTTGTCCCGACCATCCACGTCTTAGCTTTGCTGATCGAGTGCGGTGTTCAAGACGTGGATGCTCGCCACAAGGGCGAGCATGACGGATGTTGAGCTCAATAGACCCGGCAATCGCCAGTCACCTCTTGCATTCGCACCGCTACGGGCATATACCCGCACCCCATGTCGGTTCCCTGCATCTGCACGACCCTGCGCTCGGCCTCGCGCCGGATGATCGCCTTCTATGACGAGACGATCGCTCCGGTCGGGGTCAACATCGCGCAGTTCAGCCTGATGCGTTCGATCGCCCGGACCCAGCCGGTGACGCTGACCGCGCTCGGCCGCCGCGTCGAGCTCGATCGCTCGACCGTCGGCCGCAATGTCCGCGTGCTCGAGAAGATGGGCCTGGTCGAGCTCGGCCGCGGCGAGGACCAGCGCGAGGCCACGGTCGCACTGACCGAGGCCGGCCACAAGGTTCTGAAGGACGGCGCCCCCCTTTGGGACGGCGCCCAGAAAGCTCTCGACGACCGCCTCGGCGTCGAATTCATGCGCCAATTGCACACCGCACTCGATTCACTCTGATTTTCTGAAACATAAACGGGTATATACCCGTAAATAAGGAACGCCCCATGCCGACCGACGTCACAGAGCAACCACAACCGACCGGCCTCGCCGCCGCCTTCGCCCGCCGCGGCATCCATTATGGCTGGGCCGTAGCGGCCGTTACCTTCCTGACCATGCTGGTCACAGCCGGCGCCGTCGGCGCGCCGGGCGTGCTGATCCTGCCGCTGCAGAAGGAATTCGGCTGGGCGACCTCCGAAATCTCCTCGGCGCTGGCGGTCCGGCTGCTGCTGTTCGGCCTGATGGCCCCCTTCGCCGCCGCCTTCATGAACCGCTTCGGCGTCCGCCGCGTCGCCATGGTGGCGCTCAGCCTGATCGCGGCGAGCATCATCGGCTCCTTCTTCATGACGCAGCTCTGGCAGCTGGTGCTGCTCTGGGGCTTCGTGCTCGGATTCGGCACCGGCCTCACCGCCATGGTGCTCGGCGCCACCGTCGCGACGCGCTGGTTCGTGCAGCGCCGCGGCCTGGTCGTCGGCCTGCTCACCGCCAGCACCGCGACCGGCCAGCTCGTCTTCCTGCCCTTGCTCGCAGCCCTGACCGAACAGGTCGGCTGGCGCGCCGCCATGACCTTCGTGCTCGGCATGATCGCGCTCGCTGCGGTCGGCATCCTCGCTCTGATGCGCGACCGGCCTGCCGATGTCGGCCTTGCCCCCTATGGCGGCACGCAGATCGTGCCGGCCCCGGCGCAAGCCGCCAGCCTCGGGGCGATGCTCGCCTCGCCGATCGTCGCTCTGCGCGACGCGGCGAAGACCAGCACCTTCTGGATCCTGTTCGGCACCTTCTTCGTCTGCGGCGCGAGCACCAACGGACTGGTGCAGACCCATTTCGTCGCGCTCTGCGGCGATTACGGCATGGCGGCGGTGACGGCGGCGAGCGTGCTCGCGGTGATCGGCATCTTCGACTTCCTCGGCACGGTCGGCTCGGGCTGGCTCTCGGACCGCTATGACAGCCGCTGGCTGCTGTTCTGGTATTACGGCCTGCGCGGGCTCTCGCTGCTCTTCCTGCCCTTCACCGACTTTTCCTTCTATGGCCTCTCGATCTTCGCGATCTTCTACGGGCTCGACTGGGTCGCGACCGTGCCGCCGACGATCAAGCTCGCCGCCGACCGCTTCGGCGAGAAGGCGACGCTCGTCTTCGGCTGGGTCTTCACCGGCCACCAGCTCGGCGCCGCCTTCGCCGCCTATGGCGCCGGCTTCAGCCGCACCGTCTATGACAGCTACCTGCCCGCCTTCTTCATCGCCGGCGCGCTCTGCCTCTTCGCCGCCGGCTTCTGCATCATGATGCGCGGCGGCGAAGCCAAGCCCGTCCCCGCCGCCGCCTGAACGGAGACCTCGCGATGACCTCCCTTCCCTATCGCAGCGCCCTGATCGTCGGCGCCGGCTCCGGCATCAGCGCCTCGGTTGCGCGTGCTCTCGCCGCGCAAGGCCTCAAGGTCGGCCTCGCCGCGCGCGGCACCGAGAAGCTCGCCGCGCTTGCCGCCGAAACCGGCGCCGCGACCTTCCAGGTCGATGCCTCCGATCCGGCCGCCGTCGCCAGCCTGTTCGAAGCGGCGGACGCCGAGATCGGCGAGCCCGACATCGTCATCTACAACGCCAGCGGTCGCCTGCGTGGGCCGATCGCCGAACTCGATCCCGCAGGGGTCGCGCAGGCACTCGCCGTCACCGCCTATGGCGCCTTCCTGGTAACGCAGCAGGCGGCGCGGCGAATGCTGCCGCATGGGCGCGGCGCGATCCTACTCACCGGCGCCACGGCTGGCATCAAGGGCTTCGCACTGTCGGCGCCCTTCGCCATGGGCAAGTTCGCCTTGCGCGGCCTCGCCCAAAGCGCCGCGCGCGAGCTTGGGCCAAAGGGCATCCATGTCGCCCATTTCGTCGTCGACGGCGGGGTGCGCAGCGCAAACCGCCCCGATGCAAACGACAACACGCTCGATCCCGACGCCATCGCCCAGAGCTATCTCGACGTACTCAGGCAGCCGCGCAGCGCCTGGTCGCTCGAGGTCGAGCTCAGGCCCTGGGTCGAGAGCTTCTGAGGGCCGGTCGGAGAAACCATTCCCAGCTCTCATCCTGAGGAGCCGCGGAGCGGCGTCTCGCAGGATGCGACAGATGGTTCCGGAGCGTCCTGAAACATCCTTCGAGACGCAGCCCAAAAGGCTGCTCCTCAGGATGAGGACTGAGGGGTCGTTCAGGCTAAAACGTCAGATTTTCTCCATCGACGGCACCTTGAAGGTCTCGACCGTCGAGGCGCCACCGGCGAGCAGGACCTCCCATTCGGCCTCGGCCTTCACGCGCGCCAGGCAAGGCGCGAGCTTGGCGTCGACCAGCGCATGCGGCACGAAGACAAGGCCGTCATCGTCGCCGACGACGAGGTCATGCGGCTGGACGGCGACGCCGCCGAAGACGATCGGACCGTTGACGATACCGCGCTCCATCGAGGACGGGCCGCGCGGCATGATCCAGCGCGAGAAGAAGACGAAATCCGGCCATTGCGACACCGGCCCGACATCGCGCACCGCGCCGTCGACGACGACGCCGGCAATGCCCTTGCGCCGGGCGGCACCGCCGAGCAGGTCGCCGATCATCGCCGCATCCTTGCGCCCGCCGGCCGCGACCACGATGACGTCGCCGCGCTCGGCCACGTCGATCGCATGGTGCACCGGCCCGTAATCGGCCGGCTCGCACCAGGCGGTGATCGCCTGGCCGACCAGGCGCTTGCCCGGCGCGAAGGACCGGATCGGCCGGATCGCCGGATCGGCATGGCCGCTGCCCCCGAGTTGGTCGGCGATCACCGAGCTCGGCACCGCCTGCCAGGCGTCGATGAGGCCTTGCGGCAGGCGCGGATGGGCGGGCGTGGCGAGACGGGTCGGCATTGGCGTTTCCTTGGCTTTTCTTTGATTGAGCTCACGCCGCCCGGCCGGGCCTCTCGGCGAGCAGGCGGCGCACCGCCCGCTCCAACCGGCGCACGCCCTCGACCAGCACCTCCGGTGGCGAGCGGGTGAAATTGACCCGCATCGCGCTCTTCAGGGCGCCCGACGGGTCGAACACGCTCGACGGCACGAAGGCGACGTTCTCGGCCAGAGCATGGGCATAGAGCGCGTCGGTGTCGACCGCCTCATCCTTGGCCCGCATCCAGACGAACATGCCTCCCGGCGGCACCTCCCATTCGAACCAGTCGGAGAGGTGCGTCGTCGCGGCGGCGCAGAGCGCATCGCGGCGCTCGCGATAGGTCGCGACGATCTTCGGGATGTGCTGTGCCTCGAAATCGCTCTCGATCATCTCGAGCGCGATCGCCTGCGTCAGCAGGCTGGAGGCGATGTCGGTCGACTGCTTGGCCAGCGCCAGCGTCGCGATCAGCGAGGCTTCGGCTACGACCCAGCCGACACGCAAACCCGGCGCCAGGCTCTTCGACAGCGTGCCCAGATAGATCACCGGCCCGGCATAGGCGCCGTTCGGATGGCGCTGCCCATGATGGGCGAGGATACTCGGCCCGGCCGGCCCGTCGAATTGCAGCGGCAGATAGGGATCGTCCTCGAGCAGCCAGGTCCCGGCCGCCTCGACCTTGTCGAGCAAGGCGGCGCGCTCGTACTGCGGCACCAGCACGCCGGTCGGATTGGAGTAGTTCGGCACGGCATAGACGAGTTTGGCCTGTCGCAGCGCCGCATCGTGGCCCGGCGCCTGCAGGCTCCAGTCGAGCCTCTCATAGCGTGGCATGCGCGGGCGCCAGGCATCGAGCGCACCGAGATAGGTCGGGAATTGCGAGAGGATCAATTCGCCGGGATCGACCAGCGCCTTGCCGACGAGGTCGAGCCCCTGCATCGCACCGGTGGTCAGGAGCACATTCTCCGGCCCGAAGCGGCGTCCGGTCGTCGCGCTGAAGCGCTCGGCGATCGCCGCCCGCAGCGCCGGCAGGCCCTCGATCGCCCCATATTCGAGAATCTGCGTGCCCCAGCGCGTCAGCGCCCGTTCCTGAGCCGCCGCGATCGCCTCGACCGGGTAGATCTCGCTTGCGGGCAGTCCGCCGGCGAGGCTGACGACATCGGGCCGCCCGCCGATCGCCATGAACTGCTGGGTGATGCTGTTGCCGGTCGAGAGCCAGCTGGCGAAAGCCGGCCGCGGCGAAGGAGATTGCGTCATCGAAACTCTGCTGAAGAAAAGTCGCACGACGCTATACGCCCCTGCCGCGGCGTGAAACCCGGCGTGACGCATGGCGGCGCGCATTATCCCAACGTCTGACGCGACCTTTCGGCCCTACTGGCGTTATCCTCGCTGCAGTGCAACAATCGAGATTGCACGAGCACGGCAAGACGGCACGGCAGGGAGCGACCATGAACGCGATCGATCCGCTTCGGAACCAGGTCCAGCGCGACAAGCCCTGGATCTTCCGGACCTATGCCGGCCATTCCGACGCGTCCGAATCGAACAAGCTCTACCGGACCAATCTCGCCAAGGGCCAGACCGGCCTCTCCGTCGCCTTCGATCTGCCGACCCAGACCGGCTACGACCCCGACCATGTCCTGTCGCGCGGCGAGGTCGGCAAGGTCGGCGTGCCGATCACCCATCTCGGCGACATGCGGGCCCTGTTCGCTGAAATCCCGCTGGCGCAGATGAACACCTCGATGACGATCAACGCGACGGCAGCCTGGCTGCTCTCGCTCTATATCGCCACCGCCGACGAGCAGGGTGCCGACCGTGCCGCCCTCCAGGGCACGACCCAGAACGACCTCGTCAAGGAATACCTCTCGCGCGGCACCTATGTCTTCCCGCCGCGCCCCTCGATGCGGCTGACCACCGACATCGTCGTGTTCACGGCGCGCGAACTGCCGAAATGGAACCCGACGAACGTCTGCTCCTACCATCTGCAGGAGGCCGGCGCCTCGCCGGTGCAGGAGCTTTCCTTCGCCTTGGCGACCGCGATCGCCCTGCTGGAATCGATCAAGGCCCGGCCCGAGGTGGCGCCGGAGGAGTTCGGCAGCGTCGTCGGCCGCATCTCCTTCTTCGTCAATGCCGGCATGCGCTTCGTCACCGAGCTCTGCAAGATGCGGGCTTTCGTCGATCTCTGGGACGAGATCACGCTGAAGCGCTTCCAGGTGCTGGAGGAGCAGCATCGCCGCTTCCGCTATGGCGTCCAGGTCAACTCGCTCGGGCTGACCGAGCCGCAGGCCGAGAACAATGTCTACCGCATCCTGATCGAGATGCTGGCGGTGACGCTGTCGAAGAAGGCCCGCGCCCGCGCCGTGCAGCTCCCGGCCTGGAACGAGGCGCTCGGCCTGCCCCGCCCCTTCGACCAGCAATGGTCGCTGCGCATGCAGCAGGTCCTGGCCTATGAGACCGACCTGCTCGAATTCGGCGACATCTTCGACGGCTCGAAGGAGATCGACGCCAAGGTCGAGGCGCTGAAGGCGGCCGCGCTGGAAGAGCTGGCGAAGATCGACGCCATGGGCGGCGCCCTCGCCGCCGTCGAGAGCGGCTACATGAAGATGGCACTCGTTGAGAACGGTGCCCGCCGCATCGAGGCGATCGAGCGCGGCGAGCAGATCGTCGTCGGCGTCAACAAGTTCACCACCAGCGAGCCCTCGCCGCTCTCGGCCGGCGACGGCGCCGTCGTCACCGTGCCGGATTCGGTCGAGATCGAGGCGGTCGGCCGGCTCAAGGCCTGGCGCGCCGCGCGCGACGGCAAGGCGGTCGAGGTCGCCCTCGCCGAACTCGCCAGCGCTGCGAAAGAAGACCGCAACGTCATGCCGGCCTCGATCGCCTGCGCCAAGGCTGGCGTCACCACCGGCGAATGGGCACAGACCCTGCGCGAGATTTTCGGCGAGTATCGCGCCCCAACCGGCGTCGACACCACCAAGCTCGGCGACGATGCCGGCCTCGCCACCGTCAAGGCCGCCGTCGCCAAGGCGACCGAGCGTCTCGGCCGGCCGCCGCGCTTCCTCGTCGGCAAGCCCGGGCTGGACGGCCATTCGAACGGCGCCGAGCAGATCGCGGTGCGCGCCCGCGATGCCGGCATGCAGGTCTCCTATGGCGGCATCCGCCAGACGCCCGAGGAGATCGTGACGCAGGCCAGGGAGACCGAGGCCGACATCATCGGGCTCTCCATCCTCTCCGGCTCGCATCTCCCGCTGGTGCGCGACGTCACCGCGCGCCTGCGCGTCGCTGGCATGGACGTGCCGGTCGTCGTCGGCGGCATCATCCCGCCCGATGACGAGAACGCGCTGAAGAACATGGGCGTCGCACGGGTCTATACGCCCAAGGATTTCGCCCTCGATGGCATCATCGCCGACGTCGCCGGGTTGGCGGCGAAGAAGGGCTGAGGGCCGGTTCGCCACTCGATCATCGTTACCCAGCACAAGCTGCGATAGCCGAGCCGATCCGGGATCCATTCCTGAGCCTTTCCGATGGAGGTTCCGGAATGGCTCCCGGATCTCCCTCCGACCGCGCGGGACGAATCGTATCACGCGAGCCACATCCCCCAGTTCTCCACCCACGCGAAAAAGGCTCAGGCTTCCCCAAGCGCGTGCGGATGACTATCGTCCCGAAACCGCTCGATTGTCGCCATGATCCTGGCGCTGATCGAGCGAGATGGCGGCAGCCGGCAGGGCCGCAAGGGATTCGCTGAGGAGAGGAAGAAGCGCATGCCCGCATGGCTGCAGACCCATTTGACCGGGACCAACATCCGCGCCGCCTTCATCGGCGCCATGAGCCTTGCCCTTGCAGGCCCCGCCGCAGCCCAGACGATGGGCTTCGATCCCAGCGATTTCGGCAAGGTCAGCATGCCGCGCCGGCAGAGCACCGGCGACGCCGCCACCCATATCGAGAACAACAAGGGCGCCTTCGAGCCGATCGCGGAACTCGATCAGCGCGATCCGCTCGCCAAGATGGCCAAGCCCGTCGGGCGCATCGACATCCTCCTCAAGGACAACAAGACCGGCAAGCAGTCCGGCGCCCATTGCACCGGCGAATTGCTGCCGGGCGACTATGTCCTCACAAACCATCACTGCCTGCCGCAGAGCGGCGAGATGACGCCGATGCGCGCCATCATCGTGATGGATTTCCTGACGCAGGACGGCAAGGGCGCCAAGGTCTTCGAACTCGAGCCCAAGCCGGTCGAGTTCAACGCCAATCTCGACTACGCCATCGTCAAGGCGAAGGGCAACCCGACCGCGACCTATGGCTCGGTCAAGCTCGCGGCGACGCCGACCGGCAGCGCCCCCTCGCTGATGGTGATCCATCACCCGGCCGGCCGGCCGAAGGTGATGAGCCGCTTCCGCTGCATGGCGACGCGCCAGCAGGGCGATGCGGCCGAACTGCGCCATCGCTGCGACACGCTCGGCGGCTCGTCCGGCTCGCTGCTCTACAATGCCGGCAATGCCGGCATCGCCTTGCACAAGCAGGGCGGCCTCGCTCCCAACGATCCCAACAGTTACAACACCGCGACGAGCATGACCGCGCTGCTCCAGGCCAGCCCGCTGCTGCGCAAGATGGCCGGCGGTCAGGCCCCGGCCGCGGATGGCGGCGGCGCCGTCGCGTCAGGCGGCGGCCAGGACGACCAGCCGAGCTCGACCGAGCGCAGCAGCCTGCGCGGCTCCGACAATCTCGACACCGACGGGATGAACTCGCTGCTGAAGAACTGAGGCGGGGCGTCATTCCGGGGCGCCGTGGAACGGCGAACCCGGAACCCATGACCTCGACGATTCTCCAGCGCGTCATGCTCGCCCTTGTGGCGAGCATCCACGTCTTGAACACCGAGTTTGATCAACGAAGCGAAGACGTGGATGGTCGGGACAAGCCCGACCATGACGGAAGGGGCAGGCGTCACCCCTGCTCGCCGTGGCTCCGCCCATAAGGGCTGCGCGGCGGCGAGGTCCAGCCTGCGAGCCTGGCAGGATCGGCCTCGTAGATCTCGACCTTGAGCGGGTGGCAGATTGCGACATCGCTCGAATGGGTCTGGCCGCAATCGCCGCCCGGGCAGGCCGAGATCGCCCCGAGCAGGTCGATCTCGGCGAAGAGCTCGAGGAAGTCGCCCGGCCGGACCGGGCTCGCCTTCATGAAGTATTGCTGCGTGTCCCGGGTGAAGCCGGTGCACATGAAGACGTTGAGCACGTCGTGGACGTGATGCTCGACCTCGCGCGCCGGCAGCCCCCGCGCCTGACCGAGCGCCCGGGCGAGGTTGGAATGGCAGCAATGATGGTAGTCACCGCCATCGCCGAGCAGCCGGTGCGTATAGGGATCGCAGCGTGTGCCGATCACGTCGTGCACGCCGGCGCCGTCCTGGTCGAAGCCATACCAGCCGAGCGTGTCATGGCTGATCGTCGCCATCGGCCGAAGGTATGGCAGGTTGCTCCAGAGCCGGTCGCCGGTGCCGACATGGGTCGCGTGCAGCGCCCGCGTCTTGCCGCTGAAGAAGCGCTCGTCGAGATCATCCGCGTTCCACAGGTTGAGGTCGCCGACCTGCGGCCCCTCGACGCTGACGATGCGAAAGAAGTGCCCCTTCGGCACGCGGAAGCTGCCGGCCTCGCGCGGCGGCACGATGATCTCGTCGCGCTTGGTCAGGGTCTGGCGAGCCTTCGCCAGCATCGCCATGTCGGCGACGGGCAGGCTGCCATTGGGGTAGACCACGACGGGCGGCTTGCGCCGACGCTCCTGCGCATCGGCGGGGGCGATCACCTGCGAATCCGTCGTCATGGCCTCTCCAGCTCGTGCTGATTTTTGCGAATGCCTGTCGGCGTCGGTGAGCCTCGCGGACGCCGCGCTAAGCCAGCCCGCTGCTCTTCAGCGTCTGATAGGCCTTGAGGATTTCCTGCAGCCGGCCTTCGCGCGAGCGATCGCCGCCATTGGCGTCGGGATGGAAACGCTTCACCAGTTCCTTATAGCGCGCCTTGATCGCGGCGCGGTCGGCGGTGTCGTCGAGATCGAGCGTTTCCAACGCTTTGCGCGCGACGGCGCCCACACGCGATTCCGCCCGCTCCTGCTCGCGGCGGACGCGGCCACGGAACAGCCCGAAGGCGTCCTCGACCTCTGCGCTGTCCTGCCCGCCGGTGACCCGCCCGCGCTGCGCCATCCGGGCTGCGCTGGCATTGACGCCGAGCTTCCAGGTCGGCCGGTGGCCGATCTCCTCCTGCTTGGCATAGGCCGCCAGCGCCTCGTCGTTCATGCCGGCGAAGTAGTTGTAGGTGGCGTTGTAGGCCTTCACATGCTCGAGGCAGAACTGGAAGAACTTGCCTTCCTTGCCCCGTCCCATCGGCGCCCGGAACTCGCCCGCCTTGGTGCAACCGGGATGGTCGCAAAGACGCGCATCGGCCTCGACCACCTCTTCCGCCTCGGAAGGGCCGATCCTGATCCGGTCGAAAAGGCGCGAGCTGAAGTTCATCGTCTCATGGTTATGCGGGCGGAACGCTGCGCCGACAAGCCGGCCGCCGCGCGGGTCGCTCCGCGCCTGCAGCAAGCCGATCGCCTTGGCGGCAGCTTGACCCTGATTGCTTAAGGAACCCGGCTCAGCCGAAGCGGCCGGGACGTCTCCTAGATAGTGTTTTCACGCTTGAAACTCAACGGCCGCAGACCGGATCGCGCACTGCCGCGAGCCCCGCCCCCGACATGAGAACCCGGAGAATCCGGCTCCAATGAGGCGATGCTGCAGAGGCTCGATCTTGACCATTCGACGCTGATGGGTGTTCTCGCAATCAAGGGGCGTCAGCGCCCCACTTGCTCACGAAAGAAACCCGCATGCCGACCATGGCCGACCGGATCACCGGCAAGCTCACCGCTGAGCTTGCGCCCGAGCATCTCAAGGTGATCGACGAATCCCATCAGCATCACGGCCATGCCGGCTGGCGCGAGGGCGGCGAGACGCATTTCCGCGTCGAGATCGTCTCGCCCGCCTTCGCCGGCAAAAGCCGGCTCGAACGCCATCGCCTTGTCAACGCCGCGCTATCCGACGAGTTCGCCGGCGGCGTGCACGCATTGGCGATCGCGGCGCGGGCGCCGGGGGAGGCCTGAGCCTCAGGCCGCCTTCCGTTCCGGTGTCGCCAGGTAGATCGCGGTCGAGACCAGCAGCAACGCCGCGAACACCCAGTGCATGTTGGCGAAGGCGGCCGCCGCGCCCTGCCCCGCGGCGCGCTGCGCCGCGACGAACCAGCCGGAGCCCCACTGGATCAGCCCGGCTCCGGCGATGAACAGGAAATTGATGAAGGTCATGCCGCGCCCGACCAGATGCGCCGGGAAGAACTCGCGCGCATGCGCCATCAGGATCGCATAGGTGAAGCCGGTCGCGCCGACGAGCGCGAACAGGGCCACCGCCCCGAGCATGGAGCGCTCGCCGAGGAGCGCGAGCAGCCCGAAGCCGATCCCTGTCGCGACCGTCCCCCAGGCAACCAGCGCCTTGCTGCGCCCCGCCCGCTTCTGCAGGCCGCCATAGACGAAGGCGCCGACGATCATGGTGGTCGCCATGCCCAGCGTCGCATGGCCGGCGGCGATGCCGTCGAGCCCGTGGACCTGCGTCATATAGGGCGCGATCCACAGGCCCCGCGCCGTCGCGATGATGGCGTAGCCGACGAGCGTGATCGGCGCGAGCAGCCAGAGCGGCCCGATCGCGGCGATGCTCTTCAATCCCTGCAGCAGGCCCTCATGCTTGCCCGTGGCGTCGGTGACCACAGGCGGATCGCGCACCAGCACCGCGGCCAGCACCGTGGCCAGCAGGAAGGCCACGGCGAAGGCGAGCATGGTCGGGCGCCAGCCATAGGCCTGCGCCGCCAGCGCCAGCGGCGCGGCGCCGACGAGGTTGCCGAGCGAACCGAGCCCGATGAAGATCGAGGTCAGCAGTCCGAAGCGTGCCGGCGCTTCCGTCCGGGCGAACAGATAGAGCGACGACATGAAGATCGGCGAGCAGCCGATCCCGACCAGCGCCATCGCCGCTGTCGCGACGTTGGCGTTGCCCGCCTGCGCGAACAGGAAGGCGCCGACGCTGCCGATCGCCATGGTCACCGCCACGGTCCGGCGCGGTCCGAGCCGGTCGAGCGCCCAGCCGACCGGGAACTGCGCCAACGCGAAGGCGATGAACCAGGCGGCGCCGAGCGTGCCGAACTCGGCCGGCCCGATGTTGAGGTCGCCCATCACCGGTGCGGCGATCACGCTCAGGAAGGAGCGATAGAAGATCGACAGCACATAGGCCGGCAGCAGCGCGAGAAAAATGGTCACGCCGCCCCTCCGGCCAGTTCGAAGATGGCCGCCGACGCAGGTTCGACGGCGGCCTTTTGGTTCACTTCACCCGCTCGAGCACCGAGACGTAGTTCGCGACCGCGGCGCCACCCATGTTGAAGATGCCGCCCAGGCGGGCGTCCTTCACCTGCATGCCCTCCGGCGCCTCGCCGACGAGCTGCATGGCCGAGAGCACGTGCATGGAGACGCCGGTCGCGCCGATCGGATGGCCCTTGGCCTTGAGGCCGCCGGAAACGTTGACCGGCAGCTTGCCGTCCTTCTGGACCCAGCCTTCCTTGATGGCGCGGGCGCCGTCGCCTTCCTTGGTCAGGCCCATCGCCTCGTATTCGATCAATTCGGCGATGGTAAAGCAGTCATGCGTCTCGACGAAGGAGAGGTCGTCGAGCGCAACGCCCGCAGCGGCCAGCGCCTGCTGCCAGGCGCGCGCGCCGCCCTCGAACTTCAGGATGTCGCGGCGCGACAGCGGCAGGAAGTCCTGGACATGGGCCATGCCGCGGAAGCCGACGGCGCGGCGCATCGACTTGGCGGTCTCCTCGTCGGCCAGCACGAGCGCGGCGGCGCCGTCCGAGACCAGCGAGCAGTCGGTCCGCTTCAGCGGGCCGGCGACGTAAGGGTTCTTCTCGCTTTCCTCGCGGCAGAAGGCGTAGCCGAAATCCCTGCGCATCTGGGCGTAGGGGTTGTCGACGCCGTTCTTGTGGTTCTTCGCCGCGATCATGGCGAGCGCGTCGGACTGGTCGCCATGACGCTGGAAATAGGACGAGGCGATCTTGCCGAAGACGCCGGCGAAGCCGCCCTGAACGTCGCTCTCCTGCGCGAGATAGGAGGCTTTCAGCAGGTTCTTGCCGATCTCCGGCCCGGGCGTCGTGGTCATCTGCTCGACGCCGACGACCAGCACGACCTTGGCGGCGCCCGCCTTGATCGCGCGCACGCCCTGATGCACTGCGGCCGAGCCGGTGGCGCAGGCGTTCTCGACGCGGGTCGCCGGCTTGAAGCGCAGCGCCGGGTCTGCCTGCAGCACGAGCGAGGCGGTGAAGTCCTGGGCCGAGAAGCCGGCGTTGAAATGGCCGAGCACGATCTCGTCGACCTGGTCGGCGGTGATGCCGGCATCGACCAGCGCATCGGTCGCGACGCGCACGATCAGGCTCTCGACCGTCTCGGTGTCCTGCTTGCCGAAGGGGGTATGTGCCCAGCCGACGATTGCAGCGCTCATGGCCTTCTCCTGGTTGATGTGCAGATACACGATATCTGCCTGCGCGACAGCGCGGCCACAAGCCGGCAAGCGCGCATTCCTCCTGTGCGAGGAAAGGCCAATGATCGCGCGGCGTGTCAAGCGCGCGGGTTGCGCCCCCGCCCTACCCGACAGACAGAACGAGTAGGACGCCGACGCCGGCGACGATCATCGCCATGCCCAGGAGTTCGCGCCAGCTCGTACCTTCAGCGAAGATCCGGCGCGAGGCGATCTGCGCCAGCGGCACCTCGACCAGCGCCAGCGTGCGGACATTGGCCGCCGTCGTCAGCGAGAAGCCGAGGAACCAGCATTGCGAGGCGGCGGCGCCGAGGAAGCCGGCAGTGAGCGAGCGACGCCAGTTGCGCAGGCTGAGGATCAGGGCCTTGCGATTGGCCGCGAGCATATAGAGGGTCAGGATCAGGGTCTGCAGCGCCAGGCCCAATGCGAGGATCGTGGTCGCCCGCATCAGGAAATGCCCTTCGGGCAACGCCTGGATCGCGCCGCGGAAACCGATCGCCGAGAGTGCGAAGGCGGCACCGGCACCGATGCCGAGCGCCGCCGGGCGCATTCCCGCGGCGCTGAGCCTGTCGCCCGGCTTCCATGACATCAGCACGACACCGGCGGTGGCGACGACGATCGCCGCGAACTTCGTCCAGCCCAGCGCATCGCCGAGCAGCGCGGCGCCAAAGAGCGCGACCTGCACCGGCTCGGTCTTGGTGTAGGCGGTCGTGACCGCGAATGAGCGTTCGCGCATCGCCGCCAGCATGAGAGCCGTCGCGAGGATCTGGGTCAGCGCGCCGAACACGGCGAAGCCGAAGGCGCGCAGATCAGGCATCGGCGGCAAGGCGCCGCTGGCGAGGCAGAACAGGACGAGGAAGATCAGTGCGAAGGGCAGGCCGAACAGGAAGCGCACCTGCGTCGCGCCGACGACGCCGATCACCTCGGTCAGCGAGCGCTGGGTCAGGTTGCGCGCGGTCTGCAGCAGCGAGGCGGCGAGCGTCACCGGTATCCACAAGAGGGTGAAACTCACGCGCCGAGACTCCGAAGAAAACCTGTCCCGCTGCTTTGGACCGCCATGCAGCGCTAGGCAAATCACCCGATGAAGGGTAGGTATGCGTCATCAGCGAGGCAGGATTGTCGTCCGCCGTCTCGAAAATGCCTCAAGCGTCGCGTTGAAGCCCCAGGCCCCGCCAAGACAGGTTCAGACCTCAGCCGATGATCTCGTTTCGCCTCGCCGCCGGCGCCACGCTCGCCACGTTCCTCGCTGCCGCCGTCCCGGCTGAGGCCGGCACGAGCATCGTCGTCGACGCCTCGAGCGGCGCCGTGCTGTCGAGCGAGAACCCGACGCAAGCCTGGCATCCGGCCTCCACCACCAAGATGATGACGCTCTACCTCGCGCTCAAGGCTGTGCGCGAGGGCAGGCTCGGTCTCGAGACCGCGATCCCCGCCTCGAAGCTCGCCGCCAGCCAGCCGCGGGTGAAGGTCTATATCCGGGCCGGCCAGGAGGTCACGCTCGACAACGCCATGCGCATCATGATGGTGAAGTCGGCAAACGACATCGCCTATGTCATCGCCGAGGGCGTCGGTGGCAATGTCGAGACCTTCGTCTCGATGATGAACGCCGAAGCCCGGCGCCTCGGCATGTACGACACCCATTTCGTCAATCCGAACGGCTGGCACCATCCCGACCAGCAGAGCAGCGCCCGCGACCTCGCCGTGCTCGCCATGGCGCTGATGAGCGAGTTCGGCCAATACTCCGACTACTGGAACACCGGCGCGGTCCAGCTCGGCAAGCAGGTGCTGAACAACACCAATGGCCTTGTCGGCCGCTATTACGGCATCAACGGCATGAAGACCGGCTTCGTCTGCGCGTCCGGCTTCAACGTCGTCACCACCGCCACGCGCAATGGCCGCACGCTGATAGCCGTCGTCCTGGGCGCCAGCTCCGGCGCGGAACGCACCGTCAAGGCGGCGCAACTGCTCGATGACGGCTTCGGCAAATGGGGCGGCTTCGGCGGCGGCAGCATCGCCAGCATGCCCGCCGGCAATGGCGGGCGCGCCTACAGCATCTGCGACAGCGTCCGCCGCGGCGGCCATGCCCTCGGCGACGATGTCGATACGTCCGGGCCGATCAGCTTCGTCTCGGTGAACAACGGCGTCGGCGGCAATGCCGAGGGCACCTCCGATCGCTTCGCCGTGGCCGCGCCCCAGGCCGGCGCTTCCGGCTCGGTGCTGACGCGCGCGCCCTCCGGCCGCATCACACTCGGCCCGCGCGCCAAGTTCGATCCGTACCCGGTCTCCTTCGGCCGCACGCCAGGCTCGGCTTCGGCGCCGCTTGCCGCCAACGCCGTGGCCAAACCCGATACACAGGTCGCGCGCGAGACGATCCAGCCTGGCGCGCCGGTCGCGGCCGGCCTCGCCGCCGGCAATCGCACCTTCTCGCGCAATGGCGCGATCCCGCCCTCCTCCTCGGCCTTCGCGCCGGTCGCGCCGACCCCTGAGGAGCGGCCCGCTGCCGCC
Organism: Allobosea sp. CRIB-10; assembly: GCF_900112185.1. GTDB lineage: Bacteria > Pseudomonadota > Alphaproteobacteria > Rhizobiales > Beijerinckiaceae > Allobosea. The sequence continues at coordinate 99,576 of NZ_FOKP01000023.1, forward strand.
GCGCTCGGTTCCAGCCCGATGCGCCTGCAGGGCGCGATCCAGCCCGGCGCCGCGACGCCAGCCAGCCTGCGCCCGGGCGCGGCCGCCGGCATCAAGGCCGCTAACAAGCCGGCCGCCAAGCCGCTGCTGACCAAGCCGAAACAGGAGAAGGCCGCTCCGGCCAAGGCCAAGCCGAGCCAGGCCCAGGCCAAGCCGCTAGCGAAGCCGCCGGCCCGGCCGGGTGCGAAGCCGACTGCCGCCAAGCCCGACGCCTGATCTCGAGACCTAAGACCGAGGACTGCAACGTGCAGGAGCGCAGTGCATCCTCGGTCCAGCAAGGCCTTGCCCTGGCGCTCGCCTCCGCAGCGGCCTTCGGCACCAACATCGTCAGCGCCCAGCTCGCCAGCCAGGCTGGGCTGAGCGGCCCGCTCATCGTCTTCTACCGCGTCTTCCTGATGCTGGCGCTCGTCATCGGCGCCGCTCTTCTTTGGCGCGCGAGCCTCGCCGTGCCGCGCCATCGCTGGCCGGCCCTCGCTTTGTTCGGCCTGAGCACGGCGCTCACCGCCTGCGCCTATCTCTCCTCGGTCGCTTTCCTGCCGATCACGGTAGCGGCCGTGGTGTTCTACACCTTTCCCATCCTGATCGTGCTCGCCGAGCCGTTCCTTACCCCGGCCCGCTTCAGCCTCGACCGGATCGTGATCACGCTTGTCGCCTTTCTCGGCGTCGCCATGGTGGTCGGGCCCGACTGGCATGGGCTCGACCCGCGCGGGCTTGCACTTGCCCTCGCTGCGAGCGTTTTCGCCGCGGTGCAGTTCTTCTCGGCAGCACGCTGCGGCGATACCGGGACCGTGCCGAAATTGTTCTGGTCGCATCTCGTCATCCTGCCGGTGACGCTGGCGATCCTCGCCCTCACCGGGCTGTTCCAGTCCCCGTCGGCCCTGATGCTCGCGCCGGTCGCGGTCGCGATCACGATCGGCGGCTACCTGATCGGCTTCCTGCTCCAGGTGATGGCGCTCGCCCGCGTCGCACCGGGGCCGGCCGCGCTCGCCTTCTGCGCCGAGCCCGTCTTCGCGGTAGCAATCGCCGCTGTCTTCCTCGGCGAACGGGTCGGCTCGCTGCAATATGCCGGTGGCGCCCTTGTTGTCGCCGCGATCATCGCCAATGTAATATTGGAACAAAAGCGAGCCCGTCGACTGCCGGCGGTGGCCGCGCCCGGAACCTGAGCCCCGATGTCCGAGCAGCCTGTCCGTCCCGAGCCGACCCCGCTGACGCTGCTGACCGGCTTCCTCGGCTCCGGCAAGACCACCCTGCTAAACCGCCTGCTCAAGGACCCGGCGCTGTCAGACACTGTGGTGCTGATCAACGAGTTCGGTGAGATCGGCCTCGACCATCTCTTCGTCGAGGGGATCGAGGACGGCATGATCCTGCTCGCCTCGGGCTGCCTGTGCTGCACCATCCGCGACGACCTGATCGTCACGCTGGAGGACCTGCTGCGCCGCCTCGACAATGGGCGCATGGCGCCGTTCAGGCGGCTGGTGATCGAGACGACGGGCCTCGCCGACCCCGCGCCCGTCCTCAACGTCCTGATCAACCACCCCTATCTCGCCATGCGTTTCAAGCTCGACGGCGTCGTCACGCTGGTCGACGCGGTCAACGGCATGGCGACGCTCGATGCTCATCCTGAAGCGCTTCGGCAGGTGGTCGCCGCCGACCGGCTGGTCCTGACCAAGACCGACATCGCGACAGACGCGCGGGCCGTCGAAGCACTGCGCAAGCGGCTCGGGGAGCTCAATCCCGGCAGCGCGATCCTGTCGCCCGATGCCCCGGCCGAGGCGATCGTCGGCGCCGGCCTCTATGACATCGCTGCGCGCCCGGACGAACTGCGGCGCTGGCTCGCGGCCGGGACGCCGCAGGGTCACGATCACGACCACCATCACGATCACGATGACGCCCACGGCCATCACCATCATGGCCATGGCCACCATCATCACGACGTCAACCGCCACGACGCCAGCATTCGCGCCTTCACCCTGACCGCCGAGACGCCGATCCGCGAGGCGACCTTCGACCTGTTCTGGACCCTGCTGCGCTCGACCCACGGCGCCAGGCTGCTGCGGCTGAAGGGCTTGGTCGCCCTCGCCGAACACCCGGAAGGGCCGCTGCTCGTCCATGCCGTCCAACAGATCCTGCATCCGCCGGTGCTGCTGCCGGCTTGGCCCGATGCCGACCGGCGCTCGCGCCTGGTCCTGATCGTCAAGGATCTGGAAGAGGAGACGGTCGCCCGGCTCTGGTCGGCCTTCCTCGGCCGGCCCGCTCCGGCCCAATCCGAACCTCACCACCATCACGCCTGACCGGCCCCCACCGGCCCGCTTCTTGGTTCGTCAGGGGCAGACCACTGCTCCACCCCGTGCCCGCGTGCCGATCCGGCACGAAAGCGCGCCGAAGCGGAGCGAGCCGCGAAAGGGCTGCGCCATGCCGAACCTCGCCGCGTCCCTGGTTGCACCGGACGAGACGCCGCCGCAGCGGAGCCGTGCCGTCGCCTCCGGCCCGGCCGGGCTCTCGATCGAAAGCCGCCCGTTCGCCGCCTGTGCCACCATCGAGGCCGAATGGCGCGACCTCGCCGCCCGCGCCATCGAGCCGAACCCTTTCTTCGAACCCGACTTCGCCCTTTCCGCCGCACAGCATCTCGTCGACTTCCGCGGCACACCCGTCCTGCTGCTCTGGGACGGCACGGCTACATCGCGGCGCCTGCTCGGCTTCGTCCCAGCCCGTCTCCAGCGCCGTTTGCTCGGCCATGACACGTTGATCGGCTGGAGCAATTCGCGCCTCGGCCTCGCCACGCCGCTGATCGACACGGAGCAGGCGGAACGCATCATCGCCGCGCTGCTGCATGCGCCTGGCCGCTGGGGCCTCGCCAACACGCAGAACCTCCAGCTGCATCGCCTCGATCTCGGCGGGCCGCTCCTCGACGGCATGCTGCGGGTCGCCGAGCTCACAGGCCACGCAGCGGCGCTCGAGCCGGCACCGACGCCGCCGGCCAGCACCGGCGGGCCGGAGCTGGCTGCGCTGCGCCATGGCCTGTCGCGTCACGGCAAGCTCGGCTTCGCCGAATCCCGCTCGCGCCAGGAGTTGCGCGACATGGTCGAGCTCCATCTGGCATTGGAGGCGTCCGGTTCGCTGGGGCGCGCCGGCGGCGCCGCGCTGCAGGACATCCGCGAGAGCGCCTTCCTGCGCGCCATGACGCGCAACCTTGCCCGCAGTCATCGCTGCCGGGTCGGCCTGCTGAGCCTCGACGACGTGCCGGTCGCCAGCGCGATCCTGATCGGAAAGGGCCCGCGCCTCTGGCTCTATTGCGGTGTGGAGGACGACCGCTTCGCCAGCTTCGCGCCACTGGCCCAGCTCGTCGCCTGGCTCGGCCGGCGCAGTCGCCAGCGCGAGATCATCGGCGAGCTCCCGGGCCCGCATCTCGTCACCGCACCGCAGCGGCTCGGCGATATCCGCCTCACCGTCACGGCAACCGCCGCCCGCCGCGCGCCCCTCGTCACCCGGCGTCGCGCAGCAGCCGCCTGATGATCTTGCCGGTGGTGGTCATAGGCAACTCCTCGCGGAACTCGATCTCGCGCGGGTATTCATGCGCCGCCAGCCGCTCGCGCACGAAGCCCTGGATCTCGGCGACGAGCTGCGGCGAGGCCTCGTGGCCGGCCTTCGGCACGATGAAGGCCTTGACGATCTCGGTCCTCAGCGCGTCAGGCTTGCCGACCACCGCCGCGAGCGCCACGGCCGGGTGGCGCAGCAGGCAGTCCTCGATCTCGCTCGGCCCGATCCGGTAACCGGAGGAGGTGATGACGTCGTCGTCGCGGCCGACGAAGCGGATATAGCCCTCGGCATCCTCCGAGCCCTGGTCGCCCGTCGTCATCCAGTCGCCGATGAACTTGGCCTGCGTGGCCTCCGGCTTACGCCAGTAGTGCAGGAACATCACCGGATCGGGCCGGCGCACCGCGATCTGGCCTTCCTCCTCCGGCGCGCAGATGCTGCCGTCCGGCCGGATCACCGCGACCTCATGGCCCGGCACCGCCTTACCGATGAAGCCCGGCTTGACCACGCCGATCTCGGCGCAGGAGGCGAGCACGAGGTTGCATTCGGTCTGGCCGTAGAACTCGTTGATCGTCAGGCCGAGCTTCTCGCGGCCCCAGGCCAGCGTCTCGGCCCCCAGTGACTCGCCGCCCGACGCGACCGTGCGCAACTTGAGATCATAGTGCCCGCGCGGATTCTCGACCGCGCGCAGCATGCGCAGGGCCGTCGGCGGGATGAAGCAATTGCGCACGCCGAGATCGGCCATCAGCCGGAGTGCTTCATCGGGATCGAACTTGGCCGTCGGTCGCGCCACGATCGGCACGCCGTGATGCAGCGCCGGCAGGAGATTGTTGAGCAGGCCGCCGGCCCAGGCCCAGTCCGCCGGCGTCCAGATCAGGTCGCCCGCCTGCGGCAGGAATTCATGCGGCATCTCCACGCCCGGCAAATGGCCAAGCATCACCCGGTGACCATGCAGCGCACCCTTGGCGTTGCCGGTGGTGCCGGAGGTGTAGATCATCAGCGCCGGATCGTCGGGCCCGCTGTCGATCGGTGCGAAATCTTCAGCCTCGGCTTCGAGCAGCCGCGCCAGCCCCTCGGCCTTCCCATCCGGCCCATCGGCCGAGATCACCAGTTCGAGATCGGGCAGCTTCTCCTCGATCTGGCCGAGCTTCGATAGGCCGGCAGCGTTGGTGATCAGCGCCTTCGCCCCGCAATCGCGCAGTCGATAGGACAGCGCGTCCGCGCCGAACAATGCCGCCAGCGGCACCGCGATCGCGCCGAGCTTGTAGGCCGCCATATGCGCGATCGGCACCAGGCGCCCCTGCGGCAGCAGGATCGCGACCCGGTCGCCCTCGCCCACACCGCGCTTGCGCAGCGCATTTGCAAGGCGGTTCGACTGCGCCCGCAATTCGCCATAGCTGACCGGAACGACCGACCAATCCGGCTGCACTTCCAGGATCGCGACCTTGCCGGGATCGACCGCCGCCCAGCGGTCGCAGCAATCGACGCCGATGTTGTAGCGCTCCGGAATCCGCCAGCGGAAGGCGGCGCGCAGGCGCTCATAGTCGCGGATGTCGGGAAGCATGCGGCAGGCCCTTGCTCGGAATCTGTTCGCCCTCTTCAAGCCCTCATCCTGAGGAGCGATCGCAGATCGCGTCTCGAAGGATGCTCCAGGAGGCTCCGGAACCGACTGGAGCACCCTTCGAGACGCAGCCTGATGGCTGCTCCTCAGGATGAGAGCTGAGAGAGTTCAAACGTGCTCTGTCTCAGAGGGCGCGCACGATAAGCGAAGGCCAAACGCATTGTCACCTTGGCCTAAAGTCAACTGCTCAGCCGGTCAGAACGCGCGCTCGGCCTCCGCCGGCAGGAAGCCCTCGGCGAAGGCGTTGCCCGCCTTCGCCTTGTCCTTGAAGGGAAAGGTCAGCCCGATCTGGTCGAGCCCCTTCTGCCAGCGCGCCCTGTCGATGCCGCCGAAGCCGTGCGCCTTGACGGTCGGGGTCATGACATAATGGTCGAGCGCCATCTTCAGGCGCTCCAGCTCGATCTCGGGACGGGCGCCTTCATTGCGCTGAAGCACGCCGGCGATCGCCGCCTCCGGATCGGCCACGACGTCGCGGACGCTGCGCGTGATCGCGCGCAGCAGGCCGCGTACCGCCTGCGGCTTTTCGGCGAGCAGTTTCGGCGAGACGATGACGGCGTTGCCGTAGAGCTCGATTCCGTGATCGGCCATCAGCAGCATGACGATGTCGTCGGCCGGCACGCCGCGCGCCTTCAGATTGATCAGGGAGGTGTGGGCGAAGCCGAAGATCGCGTCGAGCTCGCCCGACGCCAGCATCGGCTCGCGCACCGGGAAGCCGACATTCTCGAGCTTGATCTTGGCATCGTCGATGCCGTTGATCTTCTTGAATACCGGCCATTGCGCGAAGGCGCCGTCGGCGGCGGGAGCGCCGAGCTTCTTGCCTTCGAGACTCCTGGGGTCGCTGCTGATGCCGCGGCTCTTGCGCCCGACGATCGCGAAGGGCGGCCGGTCATAGACCATCATCACCGCTTTGAGATCGGCAGCCGGCTTCTCGTCGCGGAAGCGGATCAGCGAATTCACGTCGCCGAAACCGGCCTCGAACTCGCCGGTCGCGACGCGCGGAATCGCTTCGCGCGAGCCGGTCCCCGCCTCGATCGTGACGTCGAGCCCTTCGTCGCGGAAATAGCCCTTGTCCAGCGCGGTGAGGAACAGCGCCGCCGGTCCCTCGAAACGCCAGTCGAGCGTGAAGCGCAGCGGGATCGAAGCCGCGGCGACGGGCGCATTGTGCAGCCCGGCCCAGGCGGCAAGACCGGTTCCAGCGATAAAACGCCCGAACCCGCGCCGGGAGATCGGCGCGCCAGGCAGGGGCATGGCAACGGACATGGCAAACTCCGGAGCGACCATAGCCGACACGGACGCAATGCCGTCTCCGACGGGGCTCATGGAGCACCATACCGGAGACGCAACGCAACCAAGACCTCCCTAGGCGGCAGGTCAAGCGTCAACAGGGCGAGATCGCGGCGAAATCGCGGAAATGGTTACGTTATCCTGTGGCAGTGCCTATCCCGTCACAGCGGCAGCGCACCATCGGTCTTGACCTCCTCCATCACCGCATAGGTCCGGGTCTCGCGGACGGCCGGCAGCGCCAGCAGCACCTCGCCGAGGAAGCGGCGATAGGCGTTCATGTCGGCGACGCGGGTCTTGACCAGATAATCGAAGCCGCCGGCGACCATATGGCATTCCAGCACCTCCGGCGCCCGCTTCACCGCCGCGGCGAAGCGCTCGAAGGCATCGGGTGTCGTCTTGTCGAGATAAACCTCGACGAAGACCAGCAGATGCAGGCCGAGCTTCACCGGATCGAGGGTGACGCGATAGCCCGTGATGTAGCCGTCGCGCGCCAGCCGCTTCAGCCGCTCGCCTGTTGCGGTCGGCGACAGCCCGACCTTCTCCGCCAGCTCGACGCCGGCGGCGCGACCATCGTTCTGGAGCAGAGCGAGCAGGCGCCGGTCGGTTCGATCGAGAGCCGTACTATTCTCTGCCATATCAATTTCCTGCGGGATAAATCACTATATATTTGCCGAAATCTCCATTGATATCCAGCCCGCTTGCGATGATTCTGCAGATCATCCCGCCGCCGAGACCCGGAGCCCTTTCCATGGCCGCCCCTGCGCCCGTCTTCCACGCCCCCTATGCCGAGAACGATGCCGCGATCGCCGGTCACCTGCTCTCCGGCGGCCGTCGCGATCCGCTGGCCAAGGCGAGGATCGATGCCCGCGCCACCTCGCTGGTCGACGCGATCCGCACCCGCAAGGTCGGCTTGGGCGGCATCGAGGAATTGCTGCGCGAATACTCGCTCTCGACCAAGGAAGGCCTCGCGCTGATGGTGCTGGCCGAGGCGCTGCTGCGCGTGCCCGACGCCGCCACCGCCGACCGGCTGATCGAGGACAAGCTCGGCCAGGGCGACTTCGCTCATCACGAATCCAAGTCCGACGCCTTCCTGATCTCGGCCTCGTCCTGGGCGCTCGGCATCACCGCTCGCATCATCCAGCCCGGCGAGACCCCGACCAGCATCATCGGCAACCTCTCCAAGCGTCTCGGCCTGCCGGCCGTGCGCACCGCGACGCGCCAGGCCATGCGCGTCATGGGCAATCATTTCGTCCTCGGCCAGACGATCGAGGAGGCGCTGAAGCGCGCCCGCTCCGGCTCGGGCAAGCTCTACCGCTATTCCTTCGACATGCTCGGCGAAGGCGCCCGCACCCAAGCCGACGCCGAGCGCTACTACGCCTCCTATGCCGACGCGATCGACGCCATCGGCCGCTCCGCCGGCAACGACCGGCTGCCGAACCGCCCGGGCATCTCGGTCAAGCTCTCGGCCCTGCATCCGCGCTACGAGGCGACGAACCGCGAGCGCGTGCTGGCCGAGCTGACGCCGAAGGTGATCGAGCTCGCCCGCCAGGCCAAAAAGTACGATCTCAACTTCACCGTCGACGCCGAGGAGGCCGACCGGCTCGAGCTCTCGCTCGACGTCATCGCCGCTGTCATGGCCGACGCCTCGCTCGCCGGCTGGGACGGTTTCGGCCTCGCCATCCAGGCCTATCAGAAACGCGCCGCCGCGGTGATCGACCACATCGCCGCTCTCGCCGAGACCTATGACCGCCGCCTGATGGTCCGACTGGTCAAGGGCGCCTATTGGGACACCGAATTGAAGCGTGCCCAGGAGCGCGGCCTGCCCGACTATCCGGTCTTCACCCGCAAGGCGATGACCGACCTCAACTACGAAGCCTGCGCAAAGCAGCTCCTCAGCCTTCGCCCGCGCATCATCCCGCAATTCGCCACCCATAATGCGCTCACCGTCGCGACCGTCGCCGAGCTCGCCGGCGACGCCGAGAATTTCGAGTTCCAGCGCCTGCACGGCATGGGCGAGGCGCTCTATGAGCGCCTGCTGCAGTCGGATTCCGCTTTCGCCTGCCGCACCTATGCCCCGGTCGGCGGCCATCAGGACCTGCTCGCCTATCTCGTCCGCCGCCTGCTCGAGAACGGCGCCAACTCCTCCTTCGTCTCGGTCTCCGGCGACCCCGACGTGCCGGTCGCGACGCTTCTGGTGCCGCCGGCCGACATCATCGGCACACCGAGCGCCGCCCGCCATCGCCGCATCCCGCTGCCGGCCGAGCTGTTCGGGCCATCCCGCCGCAACTCCGCCGGCGTCGAGCTCGGCGATGCCGCCAGCCTCGCCAGCCTGCTCGCCGAGATCCACGCCGCAGCCGCCAAGCCCGTGCCCGAGGCCGTGCCGCTGATCGACGGCAAGCCCGGCACCGGCACCGCCCGCGACGTGCTCTCGCCGATCGACGGCAGGCCGGTCGGCCGCGTCACCGAGGGCGATGCCGCCAGCGCCGAGAAGGCGATGGCTGCCGCCAGGGCCGGCTTCCACGCCTGGAACGCGACGCCCGCCCGCAACCGCGCCGCCTCGCTGCGCCAGGCCGCCGACCTGATGGAGGCGCGCCGCGGCCCGATCCTGGCGCTGCTCCAGTCCGAGGCCGGCAAGACGCTGGACGACGCCGTCGCCGAACTCCGCGAAGCCGTCGACTTCCTGCGCTATTACGCCGCCGAGGCCGAGGCGAAGTTCGCCGTGCCGACCGCGCTTCCCGGCCCGACCGGCGAGGACAACCGCCTGATCCTGCGCGGCCGCGGCCCGTTCGTCTGCATCGCGCCCTGGAACTTCCCGCTCGCGATCTTCGTCGGCCAGGTCGCAGCCGCGCTGGTCGCCGGCAACAGCGTCGTCGCCAAGCCGGCACCGCAGACCCCGCTGATCGCCGCGCTCGCCGTGCGCCTGCTGCACGAGGCCGGCATTCCGAAGACCGCGCTGCACTTCGCCCCCGGCGACGGCAAGCTCGGTGCGGCGCTGGTCGCGCACAAGGACGTCGCCGGCGTCGCCTTCACCGGCTCGACCGCGACCGCCCGCGCCATCAACCGGGCGCTTGCCGCCAAGGACGGCCCGATCGTCCCGCTGATCGCCGAGACCGGCGGCCTCAACGCCATGATCGTCGACGCGACCGCTTTGGCCGAGCAGGTCGCCGACGACGTCGTGCTCTCCGCCTTCCGCTCGGCCGGCCAGCGCTGCTCGGCTCTGCGCCTGCTCGTCGTGCAGGAGGACGTCGCCGACAAGATGGTCGAGATGATCGAGGGCGCCGCCCGCGAGCTCACCTTAGGCGACCCCCGCCAGATCGAGACCCATGTCGGCCCGGTGATCGACGCCGCCGCCAAGCAGCGCCTCGACGCCCATATCGCCGCGATGCGCTCGGCCGGCCGCGTGACCTATGCCGGCACGACGCCGGATTTGCCCGGCACCTTCGTCGCCCCGCACATCATCAGGCTCGACAAGGTCGCGGACCTCGCCGCCGAGCATTTCGGCCCAATTCTGCATGTCGTGCGCTGGAAGGCCGGCCAGCTCGACACGATTCTCGCCGAGATCGAGGCGACCGGCTACGGCCTGACCTTCGGCCTGCATTCGCGCATCGAGGCCACGGTCGAGCGCGTCGTCGACCGGCTCTCGACCGGCAACATCTATGTCAACCGCAACATGATCGGCGCGGTCGTCGGCGTGCAGCCCTTCGGCGGCCACAGCCTGTCGGGCACCGGCCCCAAGGCCGGCGGCCCGAACTACCTGCCCCGCTTCGCCACCGAGCAGACGGTGACGATCAACACCGCGGCGGCCGGTGGCAATGCCAGCCTGATCGCGATGGGGGAGTGACTAGCCCCCTCTCCCCTTGCGGATTTCTCTGCGAAAGGGTTCTGGCTTTGAGGTTTGATTGCTGATTCAGTTGGCCTGATCGGAGCGGGATGATCGGCATGTCGGATCAGATGTC
>NZ_FOKP01000018.1 GCF_900112185.1 Allobosea sp. CRIB-10
CGAAGCCGAGGAACGCTATTACGCGATGCTGGACGAGCCAGCCATCGCAGCCTGACTCAAACCAAACGGCCTCCGGCGAACCCGGGGCGGTTCACAGGCCTGATGGAGAACCGCGCTTGCGGCCAACTTTTTCTAGGGAGATCGAGCCTCGTAGCTGACGCCGCAATAGGCGCCGAATTGTGTGGATTTCGGATGCCATGGCGCTATGGTCAGCAGCCTCTGCAGTTCACATTTTCCTTTCACACAGCAACCTAAGCGGAAGTCGAAAAAGCCTTTATAATTCAGTACTTAGGTCGCTCTACTGGAGGTTCGAGTCCTCTCCTGGGCACCACTCTTTCTTCCTCAGCAGGAGAAAGAGTTACGCATTGACAAGAGGTTAGGTGGTATCCGCTTTGACACCGCGGTGTCACACCATGGCTCTTGCGATGCTTCGTCCCTTCGCTACCAAGTCGGGATCGTACTATCTCAATGTGAGGGTTCCCCTGGCCCTTCACCCGCTCGCCAAAGGGCAGCGGGTCAGCTTGCCTGCAGGCGACGAACACCGTTCCATCGGCATCGGTGACAAGGTCGTCTTCTCGCTCAGGACGAAAGCGCCCAAGGTCGCCAAGGAGCGCTTTCCCCTCGCGCTGAACGCCCTCAATGCCTTCTTCGAATCGCTTGGGCGCCCGCCCCAGTCCAGAAGGCGAATGCTGGGCTCGAGCACGATGTCATCGAACAAGGCGGCAGGCCAGGCTGCCGTTCTCGGCATGGAGCTTGGTGCAGCGGTCCGCCGAAGTCGTCGTCTTGCGTCGGGGAGCGGGCAGGTCGAGCAATAACCGAGCTCGGGGATGAGATAGCGAATGCAGCAGACGCGCCGCAGCCGTGTCGGACCGTCTTTGTATTCGGGATAGCGGACAGGGTCGAACAACCGGTTCGGCCGGCCGTCTGGCAAGCGCCTTGCCGCCATCAGTGTCAGCGCATCAGCAACTGGCGGCCGGGCACCGACCACCTGCTCGACACGCCTGACGATGAAGTCGAACATGTTGCCCGCATTGGGCCACGACCAGGGCCGAGAGCGAAACTGCGAGGCCGAGAGTGGCGAGCCGCGTCAGCGGCAACGACAGGCCCATGGCGCGTGCGACATCATCCTGCAACGCCAGGACCGTCAATGGCCGCACCAGCAGCGTAGCGAGCCCCGCAGCGACCGCGAGGGGAGGCAGCAAGGCCCGTACCGCCAGCCAGTTGTTCTGGTTGAGCGAGCCGGCCTGCCAAACGAAGAGATCGCGCAGCGCCTCCTGATGGAACAGCGCCAGCATGGCATTGATGCCGCTAAGATAGATCGTGACGACTAGTCCGGCGAGGATCAGCGCGAGGGAATCGAAGCGCTGGCGCCAGGCGGCACCGGCCGCCAGCAAGGTGCGTCTAGAGAGCAAGCCGCGCTCACCAGCGATAGCTGAGCGAGGCCGAGACGGTGCGCGGGTCGCCATAGCGGCGGCCGGTCGAGCCGGCGCAGGTCATGAACTGCTTATCGAGCAGGTTCTTGGCCGAAACCTGCAGTACCATGCCTTTGAGAGACGGCGCGAGCTTCTCGAAATCATAGCTCAGCATGGCGTCGATGACGGTGCAGCCGGGTATGTGATAGGCGAAGCCGATCAGGTTGGTGCCGCTGAGATAGCGCACGCCGCCGCCAAGCGCCTCCTGCGCCGCCCGCCCGTCATCACGCCTCCCTCCGACCGGGACCGGCTGAATCAGAGCTTTACGCCCGCAGCAACGCCGTTTTTTTTGCGACATCGGCGCTGTTCAGTCTCAAATCCCGTGTGCAGCAAACACATACGGACCCGACGCCGTGTTATCGATGAATGGCAGGATATACGCAGGCAGATCCGGATCTCTCGGCGCGTGCGGCCCGACGCGGCGCAGGTTCGCGATCAAATTCGACCGCGGCGGGGTCCGCTCCAGGAAAACGCGGACTGCGCAGGGAACATGATCCCGATTGGCCGAGACGCCGCTCGCGACGCCGTGCAGGGCCATCCGGCGAAAGCTGTGTCGACTTCGCCGCCACGGTCCCCGGCGTCAAGAGGGTGGGGCTGCTGGCCGAGAACACCGATTACGGCCTGCCCGCCTCGCAGCAGACCAAGGCCGGGTTCGACAAGCTGAACATCGCCAGCGTGACCTTCACGGTCGATATCGGCACGCAGGATTTCGCGGGCATCATCCAGCGCGTCAAAGCCGAAAAGCCTGCCATGATCATCCAGCTCCTAACGGCCGAAGGTTTCTATAATTTCACGCAGCAATCCGGCCGAAGCGGGGATCGGGCGGCCGGCAGCGGATGACCGAGATCGGACGCACCTTGATGGCAGAGCCCAAGGTGTTACTGGTCGACGAGCCGACGGCCGGCTTGTCCAAGATGTATGCCGAGGAGGTGTATCAGATGCTGTGCGACCTGCGCGACCGCGACAATCTCGGCATCCTGCTGGTCGACCAGGAAATCCGCCACGCCTTGCGGATCGCTGACTATGTCTACGTCCTCGAGCTCGGCCGCAACAAGTTCGAAGGCCCGCAATCCAGGTTCAGCGACCTCGCCAAGGCGCTCTGGGTCGGCTGAGATGCGGTTGTTGATCCATACCGGCGGCACCATCGGGATGGTGCCCTCGGACGGTGGCCTTGCGCCCGGCGCGGGCGTGGTCGAGGCAGCGATCGGCAGCCGGGCGCGCATCCATGCCTTCGACCCGCTCCTCGACAGCGCCGCGATCACCCATGCCGATTGGAACCGCCTGCTCGACCTGATCGAGGCCGAGGCCGGGCCGGTGGTGATCACGCATGGCACGGATACGATGGCCTATACGGGGGCGGCGCTGTCCCAAGCCCTGGACGGCTGGCCGCATCCTGTCATCCTGACCGGCGCAATGCAGCCTTTGGGCGCCGGCGGCGATGCCGAGGCCAATCTCGAGCTTGCGCTGACGGCTGCGCCCGAGCCCGGGGTCTGGCTGGCCTTCGCCGGCCGACTCCTGCCGGCGGGAGCCTTGGTGAAGCATAACAGCCACGCTGCCGATGCCTTCCGATCGGTGGCCGAGCCACCCGCACCGGGCCGCTTCCGGAGCCGCCGTTTCGCCGACCGCGCACTCGGCATCCTGACGCTGTCTCCCGGCATGACCGGCGCGATGATCGCTGGAGCGCTCGCGACGCTGGATGGCGCGGTGCTACGCGTCTTCGGCGCGGGCACGATCCCGGCGGAACCGTCTCTCGCCCGAGCCCTCGCCGAAGCCGTCGGGCAAGGGCGGCGCCTTCGCGCTGTGTCCGCCTGCGAAACCGGCGGCCTCGCCCTGGGGGCCTATGCCGCCGGGGCGGCCTTGTGGGCCGCCGGTGTCGAGAATGGAGCGCGCGAAACAGCCGAAGCGGCGCTGATCCGCCTGTGGCTGTCGCTGTCGCAGGAGACTTGAGGCAGGCAGCGGCGGCCTCGCCGGGCGCCGTCTCCCTTGCGAAAGCTGAGAATGCCACCCTGAGCGGCGCTGTGGTCGCGGCGGCCGAGCTCTTTCAGATCTCGAATATCGAGTACGCGGTGATGGCGATCGCGGAGAACCTGAGAGGACCGGCGGTCGGCCAGCCCTCGGCGGCCGATGCGCGGCGCTAGTGGTTGCAGGCCAAGCGCAGGCAGCTGACGCCCTATCTGTTCATCGCCCCGAACATGGGGCTGTTCTCGGTCTTCGTCTTCTTCCCGCTGCTCTATGCGTTCTACATCAGCCTGCGGGAGTGGAGCCTGATCGATACGCCGCGCTATATCGGGCTGGAGAACTATGCTCGGCTCGCCGGCGACACGCTGTTCTGGCAATCGCTCCGCCGCTCGCGCTCGTCGCCGATGCCTTCCTGCTTGGCCGACGTCGCAGCGTCGAACCGTTCGAGTATCGAGTCGAGCGTCTTCGGCTGCGATACGCCGCGGGAGACGGCCGTCGGCTTTCCCGACACCGGCAAGCCCACCATCGCCAAGGCCAAGGCAGTGCTGCAGGAAGCCGGCTACAAGGGCGAGAAGATCGTCATTACCCCCGGCGGCATCGCCTCCTTCGCGCCGCTGGCGCCGATGACGCAGCCGCTCCTGCGCCAGATCGGCATCCCTCCGAAATTCCGACGACGGAATGGGGCGCCTTCCTGGCCCGGCGCGCCAAGCTTGATCCCCTCGCGGAAGGCAGTTGAAACCTCGCCCATGGGGTCTTCGACGGGATCGACCCGATCTTGCCGCTCGGCTTCAACTTCGATGCGCGCGGCAAGGTCGCCTATGCTGGCTTCGTCGATGAACAGCCGAGCTTTGCAATCGTCTGAGACCATGGCGCTGGCGATCTATGGATTTCCCGCCATGGATTTGGGCGCCTAAGGGATGACCGGGGCGCGGTAGGCGAAGGTGTGCATCAGGGCGACCGCGAGCAGCATCATCACCGGGAAGTGGATGAAGAACTGCATCGAGGTGTAGCCGATCAGGTCCTTCGACTTCAGCTTGAGCACGCCGAGCAGCGGCAGCATCCAGAACGGGTTGATGAAGTTCGGCAGGGTCTCGGCGATGTTGTAGACCATCACGGTCCAGCCGAGATGCGCGCCGATCTCGTTGGCCGCCTTCATGATGTAGGGCGCCTCGATGATCCATTTGCCGCCGGCCGAGGGGATGAAGAAGCCGAGGATCGCCGAATAGACGCCGACGATGAAGGAGAACACGCTGGCATCGCTGGCGAGGCTGACGAACCAGTGCGCGATCGTGTCGGACAGCGAGGCGCCCTCGGCCTTCACCCGCGTCAGCATATAGGCGATGCCGCCATAGAACGGGAATTGCAGCAGCACGCCGGCAACGCTCGGCATCGCCTGCGAGAAGCTGACCAGAAAGCTGCGCGGCCGCCAGTGCAGCAGGGCGCCGACCAGCAGGAAGACGAAATTGTAGGTGTTGAGACCCGACATGGTGATCAGCGGATTGCCTGACTTGAAGGTCTCGTAGAACCAGCCGGCCGCCAGCACGACGATCAGGATGGTCAGGAGCGGGCTGAATTCGAGATAGTCGCCCGGCCGGGTCGGCTTCTGCTCGGCTTTGACGTCGGCGAGGTCGACGCCGAGATCGGAAGCGGTCCTGGCAGCCGCATCGGACGGTGTGGTGTAGTAGCAGATCGCCGCCGATAGCAGGGTGCCGACCACGATCACCAGCAGGTTCTGCCAGGTCAGGATCGTCTCGTAGAAGCTGATCACGCCGGTGATCGGCATCAGCGAGGGCGGGATGCTCGCCGGATTGGCCTGGAGCTGCGCCGCCGAGGAGCTGATGCCGAGGGTGAAGCCGAAGCCGAGCCCGAGATAGCCGGCCGCGCCCGCCGCGCGATAATCGAGGCGTATGTCCTTGCGCCGCGCGATCTCGCGCACCAGCAGGCCGGAGAAGATCAGGCTGACGCCCCAGTTCACCAGCGAGAGCAGGATGCTGACCACGCCGACGAAGACCACGGCGCCGCGGCCGGTCGACGGCACCGCGGCGGCCCGGCGCATCAGCGCCGCGACCGGCGGCGAGAGCGCCACGATGTAGCCGCCGATGGCCACCAGCGCCATCTGCATGGTGAACGGGATGATGCTCCAGAAGCCCTCGCCGAAGGCGGTGCTGACCGCGACCGGCGAGCCGCCATGCACGATCGCCGCGAGCGCCACCGCCACCGTCGCCAGCAGGACGAAGATATAGGCGTCCGGGAACCAGCGCTCGGAAAAGGCCACCATGGTCTGCGACAGGCGCACGAGGACGCCTTCGCGCGGCGCAGCCGCGCGTTCGTTCAGGATCGTATCTGTCATTGTCCCCTCTTATGGCGGTTTGCCGCCGTTGGTTTGCAGTCTAGGCGTCGAGAACGAGGTCGCTGAGCGGTACCGCGCAGCAGGTCAGGCAATCGTCGGGCGCGCCGTCATAGGGCGAGAGATGGCTGGCCGTGCCGGAGACGACGCGCAGGCGGCAGCTCTCGCATTGGCCGCTGCGGCAGCCGCTCGGCAGCGACAACCCTGCCGCCTCCGCGGCATCGAGCAGGCTGCCTGACTGCACAGACCAGTCGAACGCTTTCCCGCTGCGCTCCAGCACGATGCGGCGCGGCACCAGGTTTGAGGGCATCTCGATCTGCGAGACGAAGACCTCGCTGAAGACGTCGAAGCCCGGAAGGCCGATACTGGCCAAAGCGGCCCGGGTTTCGGTGACGAAGCCGTCGGGCCCGCAGAGATAGGCCAGCGGCCGTCGCGAGCCGGATGCGAGGCCGAGATCTGCGATATCCGGCCGGCCGGCACGGTCATAGTCGCGGCCGAGCCGATCCTGCGGCCGCGGCCGGGTGAACGCCCGGATCAGCCGCAGCTCCGGGATTCTGCCGGCGATCTTGCTTAGCCAATCGCCGAAGGGCTGCTCGACCCCGTTGCGGCAGATGTAGACGAGCTCGACCGAGGGTGGCCGCAGCTCCGGCGCGATCCTTGCGAGCGCAGCGAGATAGCCGGCGAAAGGGGTGATGCCGACGCCGGCCGCGACCAGGATCACCGGGCGGTTGCCGGTCACGGGCGGGGTGAATATCCCCGCAGGCGGCTGCAGGGTGACGATGCTGCCCGGCGCAAGCTCGTGCAGGCGCGTCGACATCCGTCCCGGCGGCATGCCTTCGCCGCCGGCCGCGATCCGGCGCACCGCCATCTCGTATTCAGTGGGGTTCTCGGTCGGCCCGGTCAGCGAATAGCTGCGCGACAATCCTGTCGCGGTCTCGGTCACTTGGACATGCTGGCCGGGCAGGAAGCCGGGCAGCGGCTCGCCATCGACGGGAGCCAGGCCGAAGGCGAGGACATCCGCGGCCTCCTGCCGGCGCGAGCTCACGCGGAAGGCGCGCTCGCCCGTCCACCAGCCACGCGAGGCCGCCTCGTCGCGGATGATCTCGCAGGCCACCGCCCGCAACGGCACCGAGCCGCTGATCGGGTCGCGGTCGCGATCCGTGAGGATCGCGTTGATGTTGCGCGTCGCCGCGCCCGTCACCGCCCCGCCGGGACGCCCGAGCGGCGTGCAGGCCTCCCACCAGCCGAACTCGGCGATCACGGTTCCGGCCGGCAGCGTCGGCTCCAGCTTGGCGCGCAGCTTCGCCTCGCCGTCGCGCGTGCGCACGGTCACCCAGTCGCCGGAGACGATGCCGCGCGCCTGCGCATCGGCCGGGCTGAGTTCGACCGAAGGGTCGGGAGCCTTGCGCCTGAGCGAGGCGACATGGCGATGCGACGAGTGGACGAACCAGCCGGACTTGGCGGTCGAGAGCAGCAGCGGCAATTCGGGTGGGCGCCCGGCTGCGCTCGCCGGCTCGACATGGCAGGGCAGCGCCGGATGGCCCAGCGCCAGCAATTGCTCTGAGTAGATCTCGACCCGCCGGCTCGCTGTCGGGAAGCCGGCGACACCGCCCTCCCCGCGAGGCGCGGCATATTTGCGCTGCGGATTCGGCTGCGGCACGCGGATGCCGCCCGGCGCCGCCCGCAATTGCGCGACACTCAGCCCGAGCGGTGCGAGTTGGTGATTCCAGCCGGCTTCGATCGAACCGCCGAAGAAGGCATCCGCATGGCCGAGCCGGCAGGCGAGTTCGAAGGCGATGTCATAGTCGGCCCGGACATCGCCGCGCGGCGGCACCATGGCCTGGCGCAACTGGATGTGCTCGACCGCTTCCTGCGTGATCTCGAAGCCGAGCCGGAGCGCTTCGCGCTCCCAGGGCATGCTCGCCGGCAGGACGATATCGGCCTGCTCGGCGGTCGGGTTCATGAACATGTCGACATGGACATGGAAGTCGAGCGCCTGTAGCGCCGCGCGGTTGCGCCCGGAATCGCCCTGCGACACCACGAAATTGGTGCCGAAGCTCATCAGCGCGCGGACGCGGTAGGGCTTGCCTTCGAGCACGGACCGGCAGAAGTCGCGGGCGGTGATCCAGCCCTTGGCCGGCGGACCCAATGGCAATTCGGCGAGGCCGAGCGCCTTGCGGCGCTGGGTTTCGGGCAGCAGGCCATAATCATTCACCGCGCGGAAGGGCGGCGCGCTCGTCCAGACATTGCCGCCGATACTGTCGCTCGCGCCGGTCAGCGCATAGAGCGTACCTATGGCGCGCTCGATCATGGTCGCATTCGAGTGCTGGCCGACGCCGGTCCAGGAGTGATAGGCGAGCCGGGGTGAGCCCTCGAACAGCGCGTAAAAGCGGGAGAGGTCGTCCGTCGCGAGCCCGGTGATCCCGGCGACATGCTCCGGCGTGAAAGCCGCGGCCTCGCGCGCCAGCAACTGCATCACGGTGGCGCAAGCGATCATCCGGCCATCAGCGCCCTGCAGCATTGCCTCGCCATCGAGGACGATGTCCTGCGGTCGCGCCAGCGCTCCTGATGTGTCATAGGTCACAGCCGAACCATCCGGGCGCAGCAGCACGAAGGCCTCGGCCTCGCCATCCGGCCAGAGGTCGCGCGCCCGCAGCAGGCGCCCCGTCGCGAGATCGACCAGCATCGGCGCATTCGTCCATTTCCGGACGAAACCATCGTCATAGCTGCGGTTGGTCAGGAGATGGCGGATCGCGCCCATGGCGAGCGCCCCGTCGGCGCCCGGGCGGATACCAAGCCAGAGATCGGCGCTCTCGCCGGCGCCGCCGCGCTTGGGATCGACCACCGCGACGGTCGCGCCGCGCTTGCGGGCCTGCGCGATGCGGGTCGCCTGCGCCAGCCAGGTCCGCGTCGGGTTGTGGCCCCAGAGCACGATGGCGTCGGCATTGTCGTAGTCGGCCGCGCCGATGCCGCGGCCATAGGTCAGGGCCTGGGCGAAATCCTTATGCCAGCCGCAGATCTCCACGGCGTAGATCAGGTTGGGGCTGCCGAAGCAGCGAATGAAGCGCTCGACCCATTCGAAGCTGTCGACCATCGGCGTGCCGCTCGGCGTCGTCACCGCGAAGGCGACGGTCTCGGCCCCGGTCTCGCGGCGGATCGTACCAAGCTGCTCGGCGATCTTGTTGAGCGCTTCCGACCATTCGACCTCGATCCATTCCGGCGTTTCCGCGCCGCGCGGCGTGGTCCGCTTCAACGGCTTGGTCAGCCGCAGCGGGCTGTCGACCAGCTCGGGCGCCGCCCGTCCCTTGGCGCAGAGCGCAGCCCCGGTCGGATGGGCCGGATTGGGCGAAACCGCTACGAGCCGCCCGTCCAGCACATGGTTCAGCGAACCACAGCGGGAGCGGCACAGGGTGCAATAGCCCTCTTTGATCTCGGCATTCCGCATATCGGACATAAGGTAGTGTATTACGCGTGACGCGCTACTTCAAGTCAGAGATGCGACTCGCCATATCCCGACTGATCGTGGCAGAGAGCGCGGACGATTGCGCGCAAGGTGGGGAACGGATGCAGCTGGTCTCGGGAGATGCCAATCTGCGCGAACAGGTCGTCGATCAGCTGCGGATCGCGATCGTCTCGGGCGAGCTGCCGCCGGGCACGGTCTGCTCGGTGCCCTCGCTGGCGCGCACGCTCGGGATCTCAACGACGCCGATCCGAGAGGCCCTGCTCCAGCTCACTTCGGACGGGCTGCTCCAGCCGATGCGCAATCGCGGCTTCCGGGTCGTCGATCCCTCTCTCGACGAACTGCGCGGCATCTTCGAAGTGCGCATGCAGCTCGAAGCCTCCGCCTTCCGCAAGCTGGTCAGGATGGGGGCCGATGACCTGTCGGAACTCGAGGCGCAGGCCGACGCCATCGCCGAATCCGTCGAAACCGGAGACGTGCCGCGCTATCTCGCCGCCGACAGGGCATTTCATGCGGAGTTGCTGGCGCTCGCCGGCAACGAGGTCCTGGCCGACATCGTCCTGCGCCTGCGCGACCGGATGCGGCTCTATGGAATCCGATCGCAGCACGGCCTTGAACGGCAGAAGGCGTCAGTGCCGGAGCACTACCG
This sequence comes from Allobosea sp. CRIB-10, assembly GCF_900112185.1. Lineage (GTDB taxonomy): Bacteria > Pseudomonadota > Alphaproteobacteria > Rhizobiales > Beijerinckiaceae > Allobosea. Next base: position 9,888 of record NZ_FOKP01000018.1, read on the forward strand.
CATCATCGAGATCATCAAGCGGGGCCTCGAAGACGAGGCCGAGGCGCTGATGACCGGCCATATCATGGCTTGGGAGCCGATTTTCACCGAGGCCATTGCGCAGAGGAACGCTCAAGTTTAGCCGCACATGAAAGAATTCGCGAGCCGGGTTCCGCCCGGCCTCCGGAAGCTCCTCTGGCCGTCAATGCCCCCTGCGCAAGACCATGCCGATCGAGCTGTAGAAAAGCTCGAACAGAACCTTGAACGGTGCCGTGCTAACAACCTCATCTGCCCGAACTCAGTGTATTTCACCACTCCGAAAAACTGCTCGATACAGCTCTGGAACTTGCTGCCTCAATTGCGGCGCCGGCCGCGCACAGGCCTTCTGGCACGTCGTGCTGCCCAATACCGCGCCCGGCGTCGCCGCAGGGGCCGTCTTCTCCTTCCTGGCGTCCTTCGACGAGGCGACCGTGGCCTTTTTCATCTCCGGCATCGAAGGCAAGACGACCACGCGAAAACTCTTCGAAGACATCGACTACAACCTGACGCCCGTCATTGCGGCCGCATCGACCGTGATGGCGGCGCTGTCACTGGTGCTGATGGGCGGTGTCGAGCGGCCCCGCTCGCGCTCGGCGCGGACGAACATCCGACGTGATCCATTCCCAAATGTCAGCGACTTGTCATGCTCAAGCTCAACGACCCGTCCCTCCTGAAATCGCAATGCCATGTCGAATGGAACCGTTGCCGCAGCCGCGCGAGGCCATCCGTTCCTCTCGGCGCAGTGATGAACGCCGGCAATTGATGAGGGGCTTGCGCACGGCCCTACTGCTTGAACCCGATCAAGACCCCGTCTGCACCCAGGGAGAGCTGCAGGCCCCTCCTCTGCGTCGCCAGGCGCATCACCACGCCCTTGGCGTTACGGAGCCAGAGTGTCCCACGACCCTGCTGGCCGATCGCCCAGCCTTCGCGAATCTGCACATAGGCGCCGGCGACGTCCTCGACGTCCTTCAGACCATAGACCGCGCCGGTCGCCGTAAGCCGCGAGGCGCCGATTCCGCCGATGCCGAGCCCTCCGACGGTGAGGTCCTAGCTGTTGTTGCGGAAGCGCAGCGTGCCGCCGCCGATCGCGCCGGAACCGATGAAGGCGACCTGCAGCTGTTTGATGCGGATGGTTGCGCTGGGCGGTCCGGCGGGACGCGGCTGCGCCTCAGCGTGCGCACTGATCAGCAGGAAGCTCAGAAGGAAGGTGGCGATCCGGACAATCATGGTTCTTCTCCCGATCGTTCATCTATGGAGCGTCTGCGTCTGGAAGACTTGCCATTTCGCGCCAATCAACGGCTGGGCTCGCGACGACGCCGATGCCTATCGCAGCCTCGACTGTTCACGATATTGCCGCGGGGTAACTCCGGAAATCCGCCGGAAGGCGCGGGTGAAGTGCGCCGGGTCCACATAGCCCGACGAGAACGCGACCTCGATGATCTTGGCATCGCTGTCGCGCAGCAGCCTGGCCGCGTTGTCGAACCGGGCCGCGCCGAGCATGTCCGAGAATGTCAGGCCGACGCCCGAGAGCCTGCGTTGAAGGCTCCTGACGCTGGTGCCGACCATGTCGGCGACTTGCGCGACGGTCGGAGTTCCTTCGCCCAGATATGAGGGCAACATCAGTCTGAGCGTGCTGACGAAATCGCCATCGCCTGGTCCGGCTTCATCATCGGACGCAGCGGCCGGCTCTTTGTGCCCGAGATTGGGACGGCTCAGATCCGACGTCGGCACCTCGATCCAGGACGCCTTCTGGCCGGGCAGGAAGCGGGTATCTTGCCAGAAGGCCAGGGTATCGCGATGAGGCGTGTAACGGGCTTCAAAGCCCATCCTCGCCGGAACCCAGTCCGGTCCGGCAAATTCCCGGACGATGTGGATCGGAAGGACGTTCTGAAGCCATTGCGAGTGCTCGAGATGCGGCATCCCGGCGGTCCCGGCGAGCTTGCTGCAGAGCCTCACATGGTCATCGTCGCGCTCGAGCCACATGTGCAGGACCGTGTCCTCGAGCGAGGCCCATTTGCAGACGCGTTGGAGTGCGGTGAAGAGCGTCGGCGACGAACCGATCAGAGTCCGAAGCCCTCCGCTGAGATGGCAAAATTGCAGACGCCGCGAGGCCTGAAACCCCAGGTCGGCGATGCCTTGCGATCTCCCCGCGACTTCGGCGAAGCGTATCATCGGTAGCAAGGGCACGAAGTGGTCGGCTTTTTCTTCCAAGGAGGCAGGCAGCCGAAATTTCTCCAGAAGCGAAGTCGTCGGGCCACCTGCCTCGTCGTGGATGTCGGCGAAAGGAATGAGGAATTGGCAACGGGCTAAAGGAATCGCGCTCATACTGTCCGCCCCCCGGCTGCAGCATCGATCGGTTTACTGATCTGGTCATTCCACGGCTGGCAGGCTGCTCCGCGATGACGTCGCGTCGGCTATCTCAGGATGATGTCTGCTCTTGTTGGATTTTGGCGTCTGATGGCCAGACGGACGCAATCTTCAGTCATCAAATGGCCCAATCGTTCAAACGGTTTGCAAAGGTTTCAGCCTTTGACGACGTGGCCATGAAGCTAGTCCATCTGCCCTCCCGATATGCGGTGCGCGCGGCGATTGCAGCGTCGCTGCAACACAATGGCGCATCCCTCCAAGATACCGCAAGGGAATTGGGCGTGAGCGCGCGCTCGCTGCAGCGTCGTCTCGCCGAAATGGGCACCAATTACAGCGAGATCGTCGCCGAAGTGCGTCTCGACACCGCCTGCCATCTCCTTGCCGAGTCCAGCGAGCGCATTTCGCAGATCGCCTCGCGCATCGGCTATGCCGGTCCGAGCAGCTTCAGCCGCACCTTCATGCGGATGATGAAGACTCGACCCGCCGCTTATCGGCGCCGATACAGGAACGGCAAGATGTTCCGTAGCGAAAGCCCAAATACCGGCGGCTCACGCTGAGCCGCTGCGTTTGGCACGAAATGGCAAGACACGCCCTGCGGGCCGGCGCGAAATGGCCAGGCAGGACCAGCCATGATCGAAGCGCCGCCAGGGTGCCAAGGGAGACAGGCTGGCCCAAGGGGGCATGATGCGGCGCGCGGGATCGAGGAATATTCGGACGGCTCGCGCACTCGCCGGTGCTGCTGCCTGCATCGGCACGGCCTCTTTCGCCGCCGACCTGCCACCGCGTCCGACAACTCCGCCACTGCCGCCGGTGCCGACCTGGACCTACATCGCCATGCCCTATGGGTGGCTGCCATCGATCAATGGCACGACCACGGTCAGGGGCCGCTCCACCAAGATCGACGCCCCGCTCGGCGAGATCCTGGATCGCCCGATTCCGGAGGAGCTCTTCGGCCTGATGGGGGCCTTCGAGGCCCGCAACGGGCGCTTCGGCATCATGACCGACCTTACCTACATGAAGCTCGGCGTCTCCGACAGCGGCGCCCGCGCCCGCAGCGTCAACCCCGACATCGCAGGAACGTTGGCGGCCGCCGTCTCGGTCCAGTTCAAGATGTTCATCGCCGAGGCGGCGCTCGCCTATGAGCTGGTCCGCTGGGACGGCGCGACACCCGGAACCGGGACCTCGATCGATCTCTACGGCGGCGGCCGCTTCTGGTGGCAGAACGCCGAGGCCAGCCTGGCGCTGACGGCGGGTCTGTCGATCGCGGACCTGACATTGCGCCGCGGCCGCGCCCTCGCCGCATCCGGCGACGTCACCTGGCTCGACCCGCTGGTCGGCCTGCGCCTGCGCCATCATTTCTCGCCGGCGACCGAGCTCGTGCTGCGCGCCGATATCGGCGGCTTCGGCGCCGGCAGCGATCTCTCCTGGCAGGCCATGGGCTATCTCAACTGGGAGTTCGCCCGCACTGCGAGCACCTCCTGGAGCGGCATGCTCGGATACCGGGCGCTCTATGTCGACTTTTCCAAAGGGCGCGGCAGGTCGCACTACGAATACGACATGCTGACGCACGGACCGGTCCTGGGCCTGACGGCGCGCTTCTGATCGGCAGCGTCGGTGCGAAGGCGTGCCTTCAGGTCGATGTTCCACTCTCGATAACATTGAGGAGGCAGACAAATGAAGATCACCCGTCGTTCCGCCGCACTGGGCGGCATGAGCTTGCTCGCCAGCGCGGCGACGAGCAACGCGGCGCTCGCGGAACACGGAGCGTTCCTCGGCCTCGGCGAAGGTCTCGAGGAATTCTGGCTCGCGACCGACGCCTACATCTTCGGCTATCCGCTGGTGACGATGGAGATGACCCGTCGAATCATGACCAATGTCGCCGAGCCCGTCGGCACCCGGGCGCCGATGGGCCATATCATCAAGCTGCGCAACTATCCCGACGCCTCATTCAAGGACGTCACGGCGCCGAACGCCGACACGCTCTACACGACCGCCTTCTTCGATGTCGGCAAGGAGCCCTGGGTGCTCAGCGTTCCGGACATGAAGGGGCGCTACTTCCTGCTGCCGATGCTCGACGGCTGGACCACGGTGTTCCAGGTGCCGGGCAAGCGCACCACCGGCACCGGCGTGCAGACCTATGCGATCACCGGCCCCGGCTGGAAGGGCACGCTGCCGGAGGGCGTGAAGGAGTGCAAATCATCCACCGACATCGTCTGGCTGCTCGGCCGCATCTACTGCACCGGCACGCCGGAGGATTATGCCGCCGTGCACAAGCTGCAGGACGAGTTCAAGCTCGTTCCGCTGAGCGCCTACGGCAAGCCCTATACACCGCCCGCCGGCAAGGCCGATCCGTCGATCGACATGAAGACCGCGGTCCGTGACCAGGTCAACCGCATGGACGCGGTCGCTTATTTCACCTTGCTCTGCGAGCTGATGAAGGAGAACCCCCCTTCGGAAGCGGACGCCGCTCAGCTCGCGAGATTTGCCAGCATCGGCATTGTCCCCGGCCAGTCGTTCGATGCGAGCAAGCTCAAGGCGGACTTCGCCAAGCGCATTCCGGACATCGCCTTCGACAGGATCATGCTCCAGTTCAAGATCAACAAGGCGATCACGCAGCAGAACGGCTGGGCGTTCACCACGAAGACCGGCATCTACGGCACGGATTACCTGATGCGGGCGCTGATCACGGCGATCGGGCTCGGCGCCAACCGCCCGCAGGATGCGGTCTACCCGACCTCGAAGGCGGATGCCGACGGGCATAAGTACAATGGAGCGAACAAATACGTCATGCGCTTCCCCAAGGGGCGCCTGCCGCCGGTCGAGGGCTTCTGGTCGCTGACGATGTATGACGACAAGTACTTTTTCGTGAACAATCCGCTGAATCGATACTCCGTCAGCGCACGGCAAAACCTGCAGACCAATCCGGACGGCTCGACGGATCTTTACATCCAGAAGGATTCGCCCGGAAAGGACAAGGAGTCGAACTGGCTTCCCGCGCCGGCCGGCGATTTCATCCTGATGCTGCGGATGTACTGGCCGAACGAGACGGACCCTTCGATCATCAACGGCAGCTGGACGATTCCCGCGGCCCGGAAACTCACCTGACGATCCGGCTCCTGCCTTCTCTTGGGAAGGCAGGAGCCGCCCGCCCAGCCGTTCGTTCGTACAATTCGAGACATGGAGACGACATGATGATCCGCCAGGCCCTTGCCGCATCGGCCTTGAGCTTGCTGTTGCTGCAGGCCGCGGGCGCTCAGACCCGGTTGAGCGCCTATGCCGATGAGAAGGGCTTCATCGACGTCCAGAAGCTGACCTGCGCCCAGCTCGCGGGAACCTTCCAGGAAGACGCCGACATGCTCACCGCCTGGTACAGCGGCTGGTACAACGGCCTCGCCCGCAAGCATTTCCTCGACGTCAAGAAGGGCAAGGAAGCCGAGCACGAGGTCATTCAGTACTGCAAGGCCAACCAGGACAAGAAGATCATCGAAGCGATCGCCGTCGTGTTCAAGGACATGCGCGCGAAGCTCGGGATCGAGATGAAGCCGTAGCGTCCGCCCGGAGGATAACGCGCGTCATCCTGGAGCAGGCTCATGACGGTGGCCGATCGGCACTGATCTCGGCTCCCCGGCATCGCTCGATCATGTCGACAAGGCCCCGTTCGCCTTCAACGCCGAGATCGCCGAGATTAAGCTGGAATACCTGCAGTAACCATTGACCCGGGGCTCGGCTGCGCTGCGGCCGTGCCCCGGGGACCGACGGAACTTCCATCATCGACAAGGAGAGGCATCATGAAAACTCTGATCTCGGCTGCTGGCATGCTCGGGCTGGCACTGATCACCATCCCGGTGGAAGCGAATGCCGTCGTTTGTGCACGAGGTGTCGTGAGAGCAGGATGCGCCGGGCCCAATGGAGCTGTCGTCGCGCGCCGCCCCGTGCCCGGAGCTGTGGTCGTGAGACCGGCCCCGCGGGCCGTGGTCGTCAGGCCGGCGCCGGTGCGCTGCGCGATCGTCAATGGCCGAAGGGTCTGCCGCTGAGCCGAGGCCCCAGGCAGGTGAATCCTGGAGCAGTCGGAGATCGAGAAGCTGCAGCGGGAGGTCGCCAACCTCAAGGCGGAGCGTGACATCCCAAAGAAGGCCGCAGCCTGCTTCGCGAAGGACGCGACATGAGGTTCGTGTTCATTGCGAAGCACAGCAATCCTCATAGGACAGCGGACCGGCGGGCTCGGCCCTGAGCATCTGCTATCACTCTTCGCGGCGGACCAGTTCATCGATATGAGCCCCGACATCGACGTCGAGGCTCAGCGAGCGTTCCGAAAAGATAGCCAAGGAGCCGACATCATCGACTACTTGGCGGTCCACTTTGGCAGCAAGGGCGCCCCCACGCGAAGGAGCGCTCGTCGGCGGGATATGCCGGAGTGTCCAGTCGTCGCAGCCGGGATCGCTGCAGCGACTCGTCACACGCCCTTCAGCAACTTTTCCAGCTTTGCGATATAGGCCGGCGGCAGCTTGTTGGCGCGCGCGCCCTTGAGCAGGGGCTCAACATAGTGCGCCGGCGCGCCGGCCGGTCCCGACGGGTTCGGCATGTCGTAGGTCGTCGACGCCACGACCTCGCCATCGGCAGTATGAAGCAGGATGGATTTGTGAGCCCAATGACCCTTGTCGGTGCCGGCCGACTTGTCCATCGCCGCCATGTCGCTCTCGGACAGCTCGTAATGGACGCCCCAGGTCTCGGCGCCCTTGACCGGGGCGAGCCGCGCGCCGTTGTAGGCGCCGTCCGTCGTCGTGCCGAAGGAGAGCTCGTAATCCCTCAGGCAGGCAATGCTGAGCGCCTTCGCCGAGGGCGCGACGCCATGGATCAGGTCGATGTCCATGAGATTGGCATAGGCGAAGTAGTTCACGTCGATCTCCATGTCGGGTTGGATTGTGAGGGGTCGGTCCGCGGTGCAGTCCCGAACCGGTGATCAGCGCGGCGGCTCGCGCCGGGCGTCCCAGGTCTGAGGCAGCGCCGCCAGCGGCGCGAGGGCGTCGATCTCGAAGGCGCGATGGCAGCGGGCCTGCCGCCCCGGCGCAATGGTGGCCAGATGCGGCGGCACGTTCCGACAGAGCGGCAAGGCGAAAGGGCAGCGCGCGGCGAAGCGGCAGCCGGGCGGCGGCTCGACGAGATCGGGCGGGCCACCGGGGATCGCGATCGGCTCGTCGCGGCTGCCGAGCCGCGGCAAGGCGTTCTTCAGGCCGAGCGTATAGGGGTGGGCCGGTCGGCGGATCACGTCGCGTGTCGGCCCGGTCTCGACGATCTCGCCGGCATACATCACCGCGACGCGCTCGCAGTTCTCGATGACGAGGGCGAGATCATGCGTCACCAAGAGCAGCGAGAAGCCGAGCCGCTGCTGCAGCTCGCGCAGGCTGCGGAAGATCTGGTCCTGGACGACGACGTCGAGCGCGGTGGTCGGCTCGTCGGCGAGGACGAGCGGCGGCTCCAGCGCCAATGCCATGGCGATGATGGCGCGCTGGCGCATGCCTCCGGAGAACTGGTGGGGATAGTCGCGCGCCCGCTCAGGCGCGACGCCGACCATGGCCAGCAGTTCTTGCGTGCGGCGCCAGGCCTCGGCGCGGGAGACCTGGCGATGGGCGAGGATCGCCTCGGCGATCTGGTCGCCGACGCGCAGGACAGGGTTGAGCGCGTTGAGGGCACTTTGCGTCACCATCGAGATGCCGGCCCAGCGCACGGCGCGGCGCTGCTCGGTGCTGGCCGAGACAAGGTCGCGGCCCTGGAAGGCGATGCTGCCGGCGTCAATGCGGGCATTGCCGGGCATCACGCCCATCACGGTCTTGAGCAGGGTGCTCTTGCCGCAGCCGGATTCGCCGATCAGGCCGAGATTCTCGCCCTGGCCGAGCGCGAGATCGATATTGGCGAGGGCGCTGGCCGGGCCGCGCGGCGTGGAATAGCTCGCGCTGAGGCCGGCGATCGAGAGCAGGGAACGGGTTTCGCTTGCTGGCATGGCGTCAGCCCGTCCTCAGGCGCGGATTGACGACCTGCTCATAGGCGCGGCCGACGAAATAGACCGCCGAGACCAGCACCATGATCGCGATGCCCGGCGGCACAACCCACCAGGGCGCGCGGTACATCATCTGCGAGGCATAGGCGTCGTAGACGATCGAGCCCCAGCTCACCACGGAAGGATCGCCGAAGCCGAGGAAGCCGATGCTGGCCTCGGTGATGATCGCCCAGGCGAGCGCGAAGGCGACGCTGACCAGTGCGATCGGCATGATGTTGGGTGCGATCTCGCGATAGATGATGGCAAGATCGCTGGCGCCGGTGATGCGGGCGGCGGCGACGAAGGGCATCTCGCGCAGCGACAGGACCTGGGCGCGCACCACCCGCGCCGTCGAGCGCCACATCACCAGCGTCATGGCGATCACCATCGTGGTCAGGCTGCGGCCGGTGAGCGAGAGCACGATGATGATGAAGGGCAGGAAGGGCAGGCCGAGGAACATGTCGGTCAGCCGCATCAGGAAGGAGTCGATCCGGCCGCCGAAATAGCCGGAGATCAGTCCGATATTGACGCCGATCACCACCGTGCCGAGCGCCGTCAGCCCGCCGACCAGAAGAGCCGGACGGGCGCCGACCAGCATCTGGCTGAGCACGTCGCGGCCGAGCAGGGTGGTGCCGAGCCAATGCTGCCAGGAGGGCGGGGCGAGCCGCAGCAGCTTGCCGGCGGCGTCATAGTTGCGCGCGACCGGATCATAGGGCGCGATGGCGGGCCCGAGGATGGCGAGCGCGACGCAGAGGCCGAGGATCACCAGGCCGGCGGGGCCGAAGGGGCCGCGCCAGACCGCGCGAAAGAAGTCGAGGATTATGCTCGGCATGGTCAGGCGTAGACGATGCGTGGATCGAGCAGACCGTAGAGCAGGTCTGCGACGAAAGTGCCAAAGACGGTGAGCACGGCGATGAGCAGGAAGGCGGCCTGCGCGACCGGATAATCGGCGCGGCTGATCGCCTCGATCATTAGCAGGCCGAGGCCGGGCCAGGAGAACACCGTCTCGATCACCACCGAGCCGGCCACGGCCCAGCCGAGGATCATCGGCAGCGTCGTCGCCAGCGGCAGCAGCGCGTTGCGGGCGGCATGGCCGAAGAGGACGCGGCGCTCGCTCAGCCCCTTCATCCGGGCAAGCTCGATATAGTCCTCGCCGATGGTCGAGAGCATGGTCGAGCGCATCAGCAGCAGCGGGAAGCAGAGCTGGTAGAGCGTGTTGACCAGGAAGGGCAGCGCCAGATGGTGCAGGAAGTCGGCGGAGAGATACATCCGCCAATCCTGCTCGGGGAACATTCCCGGCGTGACGATATGGCCGATCGGGAAGAGGTCGAGCTTGATCGAGAACAGCAGGATCGCGAGCATGCCGAGCCAGAACAATGGTGCCGATTGCAGCGCAGTCGCGGTGAAGACCAGGCTGACCTCGGCGGCGCCGCCGCGCTTCCAGGCGGCGATCGCGCCGATGACCGCGCCCAGCAGATAGGCGGCGAGCATCGAGGGCAGGATCAGCAGGATCGTGTTGAGCAGGCGGCCCTGGATCATCTCGAAGACCGGCCGGTTGGTCTGGAAGGAGAAGCCGAAATCGAGGACGCAGAGATTGCGCAGATAGAGCAGGTATTGCTCGAAGAGCGGCCGATCGAGCCCGAATTGCTGGCGCATCGCCTCCTGCGCCTTGGGATAGAGCGAGGGGCTGATCACGGTCGCGGTCGGGTCGCCCGGCAGCAGCCGGAACAGGAAGAACATCAGCGTCGCCATGGCGAACAGCGTCAGGAGCATGTGCCAGAAACGGCGGAGCAGATAGCCGGACATGGCTCAGAGCGCCGCTTGCTGGAGAGCAGGCGGCGGGACCCGGACGATGTCGGGATCGGCCGAAGGGATCGCGGCGATCAGCGTGCGCGTATAGGGATCGCGCGGCGCCGACAGCACCTCCTCGACCGGGCCGGTCTCGACGATGCGGCCGCGATACATGATCGCGAGCCGGTCGCAGACCGCGCCGACCGTGGCGAGGTCATGGGTGATGTAAAGCATGGCGATGCCGCGATCGCGGGCGAGGCGCTTGAGCAGGCGCACGATGTCCCATTTGATCGAGACGTCGAGCATCGAGACCGGCTCGTCGGCGACGAGGAAGCTGGGCTCCAGGATGATCGCGCGGGCGATGCAGACGCGCTGGCGCTGGCCGCCGCTGAGCTGGTGCGGATGCTTGGCGAGATAGCTTTCGGGTGGGTTGAGGCCGACCTCGGCGAGGACGGCGCGGACGCTCTCCGCGACTTTGGCGCGGTCGCGCACGCCCTGGTAGAGCAGCGGCCGGCCGACCAATTCCTCGACCGTGTGCTGCGGGTTGAGCGCGCCATAGGGGTCCTGGAAGACCATCTGGACCTGGCGGTGGAAGGCCTTCCTGTCACGGGAGCGCGCGGCCGTGCTGTCAACCCCGTTGATCCGGACAGAGCCCGAGGTGGGCGTCTCCAGCCCGACCAGCAGGCGCCCGGTGGTCGACTTGCCCGAGCCGGATTCGCCGACGAGGCCGAGCACCTCGCCGGCGCCGATCTCGAAGCTGACGCCCTCGACCGCCCGGGTTATCTCGCCGCGCCGGCCGGGCAGCAGCGAGCGCAGGCCCGCCGCCGCGGCGTAGTGCTTGGTCAGGTCGCGGACGTCGATCATCGCAGGACCGGCAGCTATCACTTGGCCGGAGCGCGCAGGGCGCCGTCCGGGCCCCAGCTGTAGCCGGCCGCCTTCAGGATCGCTTTGGCCTTGTCGATGTCATAGGCCGGCAGCGGGATCGAGGCGTCGTGCCAGAACGCATTGACCGGGACGATCGGCGTCGCGCTGCGGCCGGCATCGCCGCCGAGCACTTCCTCGATGATCGCGTCATAGGGGATGGCATGGGCCATGGCCTGGCGCAGCGCCTTGCTGGCGAGCACAGGACGGGCGGTGTTGTAGCGCATCGACATATGGCCGTTCGAGCGCGCCTGGATCAGCTTGACGTTCTTTTCGGCCGCGAATTCCTTGACCACTGTCGGCACGATCGGCTGGAAGGAGACGTCGATATCGCCCTTCTTGAGGGAGGCGCCGACGAGCTCGGCCGAGCCGAAGACGACGATCAGCAGGTCGGAGGCCGGCTTGGCGAAATGGTCGGCCCGGCGCTGCAGCGAGATCTCCTGGCCCTCGCGCCAGTAGCGCAGGACATAAGGGCCGCTGCCGACGAGCGGGGTGTTACGGAAATCCTGCGGCTTGGCGATGCCGGTCTTCTCGACCACGTCGCCCCAGACATGCCTGGGCAGGATCAGCACCTGGCCGAGCGTGTTGATGATGAAGGGGGCGTAGGCTTCGGTGAGCTTGAAGCGCACGGTCGTGGCGTCGACCACCTCGACCGAGGCGAGCTTCTCCAGGTACTTCTTGAAATAGGCGGCGTCCCAGCGCTTCAGATAGTCGAAGGAGAACTTGACGTCCTCGGCGGTGACCGGCTTGCCGTCGCTGAAGCTGTGGCCCTGGCGCAGCTTGACCACCACGGTGGTCGGATCGACCACCTCCAGCGCCTGTGCCAGCCACATGCGCGGCGAGCCATCGGGGCCGAGCTCGACCAGCTTGTCGTAGACCAGGCTCAGCGTGTTGAAGTCCTCGACGATCGTCGCGGCCAGCGGGTTGAAGGTGCCCTGGTCGATGGTGCGGCCGATCTTGACCGCCGTGCCGGCCTTCGAGGTCAAGCGCAGCATGTTCCAGAGCGAGCGCGGCCCGTCCGAGGTGTCCTCATAGCCGGGGATCTCGACCTTGGCGGTGTTCATCGCGAAGGTATTGACGACATAGGCGAGCACCGCCTCGGGCTGCTCGTCGGCGAGGACGCGCTGCAGTTCGTGGATCACCTTGCGGCGCTCCTGCGCGTCATAGAGCGCGAGCTGCCTGCTGCCGAGCTCGTCGACCTTCGGGCTGGAGAAGGAGCCGACATTGGAATCGCCCGGCGCGCTGTTGCGCGAATTGAACTGGGCGTTGGTGAAGAAGTCCGGCTCCGAGCGCTGCGGCGAGCCCGACAGCACCGACATCACCACGTCGAAATCATGCTCCTTGAACCATTTCGACAGCATCGGATTGGGGAAGGGCTGCGGGTCGAGCGTGACCTTGAGGCCGAGCTTACGCCAGCCCTCGGCGACATAGTTCGAGGTCTCGAAATAGTGCTGGTACTTGGCGGCGGGCCAGGTCAGCACCTTGATCTCGGGGACCGGTTGCTGCGCCAGGGCCATGCTGCTGCCCAGCCCGATCAGCGCGCCTGCGAATGCCGTCGCCAGCCTCATGGTCCTCCCCCTTGTTGTCTTGTCGAGCCGGCAAGCCGTCCCGCGCCGTCTTGCGAGCGCAGGTGTCGCGCCTGCCTGCCGCGTTCCCTCATACCGGAAGCTAGGGCTCGCGGGACGGCTTGCCCATTGCTGATTTCCGATGCAGATCATTCCGAATTGGAATGAGGTGGGCCGAGGCGACAATCAATGCGCAGGACCTTGCCGCCGACCCGGGACCTTGCCTGTTTCGAGGCGGTGGCGCGCCATCGCAGCGTCACGCGCGCCGCGGCCGAGCTCAATCTGACGCAGAGCGCCGTCAGCCGCCGTCTGGCCGCGCTGGAGGAGCTGCTCGGCCAGAATCTCTTCCTGCGCGACAAGCAGCGGCTGACCCCGACCGTTGCAGCCGAGGAATATGCCGAGGAGCTGCGCAGCCTGCTCAACCGGGTCGAGGTCGCAACCACGCGGCTGCTCTCGCATGGCCGCAAGGGCGGCGTGCTGACCGTCGCCTGCCTGCCGACCTTCGGCTCGCGCTGGCTGGTGCCGCGGCTCGCCCGCTTCATCGCCGCGCATCCGACCGTCGACATCAACCTGATCTCGAAGATCCGGCCGTTCAGCTTCGAGGAGGACAAGGCGCATGCCGCGATCCATTTCGGCAGCCCGACCTGGCCGGGCGCCCGCATCCACCATCTGATGGACGAGCATGTGATCCCGGTCTGCGCACCCCAGCTGATCGGCGGCGAGGCGCTGGTCAGCGCCGAGGGCTTCGCGCGTCTGCCCTTGCTGCAGCACACGACGCGGCCCTATCTCTGGCGCGACTGGCTGGCCGATGCGGGCGCCAGCGGCGTCAACGGCATCGCCGGGCCGAAATTCGAGTACTATTCCCTGGTGATCCAGGCCGCGATCGCCGGGATCGGCGTCGCGATCCTGCCGGATTTCCTGGTGCGGGAGGAGATCCAGTCGGGCGCGCTGATGGTGGCTTATCCGCACCGGATGCGTTGCGAGGACGCCTATTTCGTCGTCTACCCCAAGCGCTTCGACGAGAACGTCAACGTCCAGGCCTTCGTCGGCTGGCTCCGTGACGAAGCGAGACTTTACATTGACAGCCCGGAACACGGTGGGCCGGGATCATCCGACGCGAATATTGGCAAACCGCCTTCTTGAACATCTGCTGCCGATCGCAAAGCCAATGTCGGCAATTGGCCGATACTGCTGAATGCGTCGGCGTTGCCGGAGGTGTGACGTCCGTGCCAGCGGCGCTACCCAGGCCGATTTTTCCACCGGTATCCGCCAGAATGAGACATTGGGCATCGCCTGAGCGCCCCCTCGCGTTTGCTTTCATTTCGGGAGCCGTCGATGCCCTCTCGGCGGAGAATGCACTTCGACGAGCGGGACGCTCTTGGTCACGACATAGGTGTAGTAGCGCTCGATGCCGATCGCGGGATCGAGCAGCCGGTCGATCAGGCGCTGATAGCTGTCGATGTCGGGGGCGACCACCCGCATGATGTAGTCGATTCCCCCGCCGGTGGCGTCGCAGGCGACGATGGCCGGCTCCTTCGCCACCGCGTCCTCGAAGCGGCGGAAATCCGCCTGCTGATGGCTCTTCAGGCTGATCTCGACGATCACGGTCGTCTGCGGCGTATCGGGCTCAAGGTCGACGATGGCGGTGTAGCCCTTGATCACGCCGGCTTCTTCCATCCGGCGCAGCCGTTCCCAGCAGGCCGCCGGCGACAGCGCCACCGTTTCGGCAAGCTTGAGCTTGGTCATGCGGCCGTCGCACTGCAGGGCCGCGACGATCTTGAGGTCAATCGGATCGAGCTTCATCTTCGGTGACCGCGCGTGCATAATGTCATGATCGCTGCTTCCTAAGAACGAGACAATCCTATGTTCCGTCAAGCCGAACGGCCTTCCGGCAACAGGCTTTCCCAGATTGTGGAGAAGCCCGTCGAGTGGCACCCGGCCCTGACCAAGCAGAAGGGCGCGACCAAGCACGCCGCGCTGACCGAGCGCATCATCGCGGATATCGACGCCGGCATCCTGAAGCCGATGGATCGGATGCCGACCCATCGCGACCTCGCCCGCGAGCTCGGCATCTCCGTCCAGACCGTCAGCCTGAGCTACAAGGAAGCCGAGCGTCTCGGCTATCTCAGCGGCGAGGTCGGGCGCGGAACCTTCGTCAGGAGTCGCGTCACCGAGCAGGCTGGGCGGTTGATGCTCGACCGCAGCCCGACAGAGGTCGTCGACCTCTCGATCGTGCGCGGCGTCTATCTCGATGCGCATGAGGCGGCCTCGCGCCAGGCGCTGGCGGCGCTGGCCGAGGACGACACCAGCGCCTTCATGCGGCCGTGCCGGCCGATCGCGGGCCTCGACCGCCATCGCGAAGCGGCGCGCCTCTGGCTCGGGCCGCTCGGCGTCGAGACATCGTTCGAGCGCGTCTTGATCACCAACGGCGCTGCGCATGCGCTCTTCCTGGCGCTTGCCTGCGTGGTCCGTCCAGGCGACCTCGTATTGACCGAGAACCTGACCGATCACGGCGTCATCGGCTTGGCCAATGTCCTCGGCTTCAGCCTCAAGGGTCTGCCGACCGACGAGGAGGGTATTCGCCCCGATGCGTTCGAGGCGGCCTGCCGTGCCGGCGGGGTGCGGGCGCTCGTCCTCATCCCGACGCTCAACAATCCGACCAGCCATGTCGCGGGTCCCGAGCGCCGCCGCGCGATCGCCGAGATCGCGCAGCGCCATGGCGTCTTCGTTGTCGAGGACGAGGTCTACAAGCCGCTGATCCCCGAGCCTTTGCCGTCGATCACCGCGATGCTGCCCGATCTCGGCTTCTTCCTCACCAGCTTCACCAAGACGGTGCTGACCGGCCTGCGCGTCGGCTATCTCGTCGTGCCGCCGCACTATTCGATCCGCGCCGCCTCGATCCTGCGCGTGACCAGCTGGAGCGGCACCTATCTGCCCGCCCAGATCGCGACGCGCTGGGTCGAGGACGGCACCGCGCAAAGGCTGCTCGCCGTCCAGCGTGCGGAGGCGACGACGCGCCAGCGTATCGTCGCGGAGACGCTCGGCGAGCACGTCGCCTCGAGCCATCCGCTCTCGCTCTGCGCCTGGCTCAAGGTCCCCGCCCACTGGACCGAGGACAGCCTGGTCCGCTCGCTCGCCGACCGGCGCATCGCAGTGACTCCGTCCGATCCCTTCGTCGCCGGCCCCAGTCATGGCGGCGGCATCCGCATCTGCCTGGGCGGGCGGATGAGCCATGAATTGCTGGCCCGGACGCTGACGACGGTGCGCCAGACCTTCGAGCAGCTGCCGCCGGTCTTCGACATCGGCGCGATCGGCTGAGCGCAGCGAGCAATGGCCCTCCGCCCATGTCATTGCCGCCTGCGGTGCAAGATCAGCATAATTGAATCATGACAATATAATAATTGACATGAAATTTTCTCCCTCGCAGCATGACAAGCGAGGGAGACATGACGGTGATCAAACCGCGTCTTTTAACTGCTGAAGCAGAGGAGTCGGCCACGCCCGCCTCTGTAGCCCTGCACGATGTCAGGGCTGCCGCGGCGCGCATCGCCGGCCGGGTGGTTCGCACGCCGCTCGTCACCTCCCCTTCCCTGAGCCGCCTCTGCGGTCAGCCCGTCCATCTCAAGCTCGAAACCCGCCAGCCGATGGGCGCCTTCAAGCTGCGCGGCGCGATGAATGCGGTGCTGGCGCTGACCGAGGGCCAGCGCCGGCGCGGGCTGGTGACCGCGTCGACCGGCAATCATGGCCGCGCCGTCGCCTACGCCGCCCGCGAGCTCGGCCTTGCCGCCACCATCTGCATGTCCGCCCTGGTCCCCGCGAACAAGGTCGAGGCGATCCGTTCGCTCGGCGCGGAGGTCCGCATCGTCGGCCGGTCGCAGGACGATGCGCAGGTCGAGGTCGCGCGGCTGGTCGCCGAGCGCGGGCTCATCCAGATTCCGCCCTTCGATGATCCCGACGTCGTCGCCGGCCAGGGCACGATCAGTCTTGAACTGATCGAGGACCTGCCGAAACTCGCCTGCGTGCTGATCCCACTCTCGGGCGGCGGCCTCGCGGCCGGCATAGCGGTCGCGGTCAAGGCCCTGCGGCCCTCCGCGACGATCATCGGCATCTCGATGGAGAGGGGCGCTGCCATGGCCGCGGCGATCGCGGCCGGCCGGCCCGTCGCGGTGGTCGAAGAGGAAACGCTGGCGGATTCGCTCGGCGGCGGCATCGGCCTCTCCAACCGCGTCACCTTCGCGCTGTGCCGCGACCTGATCGACGAGGTCGTGCTGCTCAGCGAGGCCGAGATCGCCGCCGGCATCCGCCATGCCGCGCTCGTCGAGAACGAAATCGTCGAAGGCGCCGGCGCGGTCGGTATCGCCGCCCTGCTCGCCGGCAAGGTTAATCCGTCTGGCCCGACGGTGCTGATCGTCTCCGGCCGCAACATCGACGAGGCCGCGCACCGGCGCATCGTCTCCGGAGCCAATGCATGAGCCGCATGCTCGTCCTCACCGAAGCGGAACTGCGCCGCATCGTCGGGCTCGACCTGAGCGCGATCGACTGTGTCGAGGAGGCCTTCGCAGCACTCGCGACCAAGCCCGTGGCGATGCCGCCGATCCTGCGGCTCGACATTCCCGAGCATCGTGGCGAGGTCGATGTGAAGACGGCCTATGTGCCAGGCCTCGACGGTTTCGCGATCAAGGTCAGTCCGGGCTTCTTCGACAATCCCAAGCTCGGCCTGCCCAGCCTGAACGGGCTGATGATCCTGTTCAGCGCCCGGACCGGGTTGGTCGAGGCACTGCTCCTCGACAATGGCTATCTCACCGATGTCAGGACGGCCGCCGCCGGAGCCGTCGCGGCGCGCCACCTCGCCCGGCCGGATGCCGCGGTCGCCGCGATCTTCGGCGCCGGCATGCAGGCGAGGCTGCAGCTCGAAGCGCTGGCGCTGGTGCGGCCGATCCGCGAGGCGCGGATCTGGGCGCGCGATGCACAGAAGGCCGGTGAGGCCGCGAGCGAACTCTCCCGCAAGCTCGGCTTTCCTGTCACCGCGGCGGCCGATCCCCAGACCGCTGTGCGCGGCGCCGATGTCATCGTCACCACGACGCCGGCCGAGCGGCCTATCCTGATGGCGGACTGGCTCGAGCCCGGCCAGCACGTCACCGCGATGGGCTCGGACAGCGAGCACAAGAACGAGATCGATCCCGCCGTCTTCACCTGCGCCACCTATGTCGCCGACCGGCTCAGCCAGACAAGGCGGCTCGGCGAGTTCACCCATGCGATCCGCGCCGGCTTCGCCACGGCCGATCAGGCTTTCGCCGAGCTCGGCGAGGTCATCGCCGGCCAGCGCCCCGGCCGAACGAAAGCCGACGAGATCACCCTGGCCGACCTGACCGGCACCGGGGTGCAGGACACTGCGATCGCCAATCTCGCCGCCGCCCGCGCCCGCACCGCCGGTGCCGGGCAGACCATCGACACCAAAGCCGAAGCGGGAGACGCCGCGTGACCGTGACCCTGAACTTCACTCGCGAAGAGTACGCCGAGCGCCTCGCCAGGACGCGCGCCGCCATGGAGCGTGCCGGCGTCGAGCTGATGGTCGTCACCGACCCCTCGAACATGCACTGGCTCACCGGCTATGACGGCTGGTCGTTCTACGTCCATCAATGCGTGCTGGTGCCGCCGACCGGCGAGCCGATCTGGTATGGCCGCAAGCAGGATGCGAACGGCGCGAAGCGAACCGCTTACATCGGCCATGACAACATCATCGGCTATCCCGACCATTATGTTCAGTCGACCGAGCGCCATCCGATGGATCTGCTGGCGCAGATCATCGCCGAGCGCGGCTGGGACAAGCTCACGATCGCGGTCGAGATGGACAATTACTACTTCTCGGCGGCAGCCTTCGCCTCGCTGCAGACACATCTGCCGAACGCCCGCTTCAAGGATGCCGGCGGGCTGGTGAACTGGCAGCGCGCGGTCAAGAGCGCAACCGAGCTCGATTATATGCGAAAGGCCGGCCGCATCGTCGAATTGATGCACCAGCGCATCGTCGAGGTCGCCCGTCCCGGCATGCGCAAATGCGACCTCGTCGCCGAGATCTACGATGCCGGCATACGCGGCACGGCCGAGTTTGGCGGCGATTATCCGGCGATCGTGCCGCTGCTGCCCTCGGGCGCCGATGCCTCCGCTCCGCATCTGACCTGGGACGACAAGCCGATGCGCCTCAGCGAAGGCACCTTCTTCGAGATCGCTGGCGCCTACAGGCGCTATCATTGCCCGCTTTCGCGCACCGTCTTCCTGGGCAAGCCGACGCAGGCCTTCCTCGACGCCGAGAAGGCGACGCTCGAAGGCATGGAGGCCGGGCTCGCCGCGGCAAAACCGGGCAATACCTGCGAGGACATCGCCAACGCCTTCTTCGCAGTGCTGAAAAAGTACGGGATAATCAAGGACAACCGCACCGGCTATCCGATCGGCCTCAGCTATCCGCCCGATTGGGGCGAGCGCACCATGAGTCTCAGGCCAGGCGACCGGACCGAGCTCAGGCCCGGCATGACCTTCCATTTCATGACCGGCCTCTGGCTCGAGGAAATGGGCCTCGAAATCACCGAAAGCATCGCGATCACCGAGACCGGCGTCGAATGCCTGTCGAACGTGCCGCGCCAGCTCTTCGTCAAGGCTTGACCGCGATGCTGACCGCTTCGCCCCGCCCCTCGCCAGTGACGCCGACGATCGACCTCTCGGCACAGGGCATCCAGCACGGCCATCTGCGCCTGCCCTATAGCCGCGACGACAGCGCCTGGGGCTCGGTGATGATCCCGATCTGCGTGATCGCAAACGGCGACGGGCCGACGGCGCTGCTGACCGGTGCGAACCATGGCGATGAGTATGAGGGGCCGGCGGCGCTCTTCGAGCTGGCGCGAACGCTCGATCCGGCCGAGATCTCCGGCCGGGTGATCATCCTGCCGGCGCTGAACTATCCGGCCTTCCGGGCGGGCACGCGCACCTCGCCGATCGACAAGGGCAATATGAATCGCAGCTTTCCGGGTCGGCCGGACGGCAATGTCACCGAGAAGATCGCCGACTACGTCACGCGCCATCTCGTCCAGCTGGCCGACATCGTGCTCGACTTCCATTCCGGCGGAAAGACACTCGACTTCCTGCCCTATGCCGCCGCGCATGAATTGCCGGACAAGGCGCAGGAGGCGCGCTGCTTTGCGGCGGTCGCCGCCTTCTCCGCGCCCTACGCGATGAAGATGCTGGAGATCGACGCCGTCGGCATGCTCGACACCACCGTCGAGGCAATGGGCAAGGTCTTCGTCACGACCGAGCTCGGCGGCGCCGGAACCGCGAGCGCGCGCAGCATCGGCATCGCCCGGCGCGGCGCCAGCAATCTGCTGAGGCATGCCGGCATCCTCGCCGGCACGCCCGAGACGGCGCCGACAAGCTGGCTCGACATGCCCTCGGCCGATTGCTTCACCTTCGCGGAAGATGACGGGCTGATCGTTTTCGAGCACGACCTCGGCGAGCCGGTGCGCGCCGGCGAGGTCATCGCCCGGGTCTATCCGGTCGGAAAGACCGGCCTCGCCCCGGCCGAGTACCAGGCCGCCATGGACGGCGTCCTCGCCGCCCGCCACGTCCCCGGCCTGATCAAGGCTGGCGACTGCCTCTCGGTGCTCGCCGTGCTGAGGGAGGCGCCCTGACCCGTTCGGCCGGGCGACCGGCCCAAGCCAACCGCCGGCGCAGGAGCCCGTTTCGATCAGCGTGCAAGCTGATCGGCAAAACGGTCTCCGAACCTAGTGGGAGAGACGGATTCACCGATCAGATTGATCCCCAATTTGATCGGATCCGGCTCTCGGACGCCAGAGAAGCCGAAGCAATCGGCATGCGGAGAAACATCAACCAGAGGAGAATTGCAGATGCCGTTTCTCAAGATCGCGGGTCTCTCCGCCATTGCTCTCGCCGCCGGCCTCGCCGCCGCCGGCGCCACCACGCTCAAGGACGTCAAGGACCAGGGCTATATCCGCGTCGCCACCGCCAATGAGGTGCCCTATTCCTACATGAAGGATGACGGCACCTCGGCCGGCATCGGTCCCGACGTCGCCAATGCCGTGCTGAAGAAGCTCGGCGTCGCCGAGGCGAACTGGACGGTGACGCCGTTCGGCACGCTGATCCCCGGCCTCAAGGCCAAGCGCTTCGATTTCGTCGCCGCCGAGCAGAACATCTCGCCCGAGCGCTGCAAGCAGGTCTCCTTCACCGAGCCGAATTCCTCTTATGGCGAGGGCCTGCTGGTGAAGAAGGGCAACCCGAAGAAGCTGACGACCTATGCCGACATCGCCAAGGACCCGTCGCTCAAGGTCGCGGTCGTCTCCGGCGCCAACAATATCGACTTCCTGCGCGCCGTCGGCGTCAAGGACAGCCAGGTGGTGTTCATCAAGGCCAATGCCGACGCGCTCGCCACCGTGCAGAGCCGCGCCGACGCCTATGCCGCGACCGAGCTCACCGTCGCCTCGCTCGCCAAGGGCCAGGCCAATGTCGAGCAGGTCGCGCCCTTCACCGATCCTGTGGTCAACGGCAAGCCGGTCCGCAATTTCGGCGGCTTCGCCTTCCGACCCGAGGACAAGGAGCTGCGCGACGCCTTCAACGCCGCGTTGGTCGAGTTCCGCAAGACCGAGGACTACAAGAAGATCCTTGGCACTTACGGGCTGTCGGACGCCAGCATCAAGGCGGCGGCCGAGCGCAAGGTCGAGGACCTCTGCGCCGGCAAATGAGTTTCTGATCGACATCGTTCCGCCCGCCTCGGCGGCGGGCGGAGCTCCACGCCTGTTCAACCTCGTCGCGGAGCCTGCCGGATGGAGTGGCTGTCCTATCTGCCTGCGCTATCGCGCGGTGCCCTGATCACCGCCGGCATCACCTTGTCGGCGATCGCGATCGGCGCCGTCGCGGCCTTCGCGGCCGGCATCGCCCGCGTCGAGGGCGGGCGCGCGCTCTCGCTGGTCGCGCTCTGCTACACCGAGCTCTTCCGCGGGACGTCGCTGCTCGTCCAGCTGTTCTGGTTCTACTATGCCCTGCCGCTCGTCGGGATCAGCTTCGAGCCGGTCGCCACCGGCATCCTCGTCCTCTCGCTGCATGTCGGCGCCTATGGCTCGGAGATCGTCCGCGGCGCACTGCAATCGGTCTCCGTCCAGCAGCACGAGGCGGCGCGGGCGCTGAATTTCGGCCGGGCCCAGACGCTGCTCCACATCACCCTGCCGCAGGCGCTGGTCGAGATGATGCCGGCCTTCGGCAATCTCGCCATCGAGACGCTGAAGCTGTCCTCGCTGGTCTCGCTGATCTCGATCGCCGACCTGACCTTCCGGGCGCAGTCGATCCGCAACCTCACTCTCGACAGCGCCGGCGTCTACAGCCTGACGCTGGTCGGTTATTTCGCGATGTCGCTGGTGCTGATGCTGATCATGCGGCTGATCGAGCGGCTGGTCCGGCGCGGCGCCGCCTTCCCGCGCGCGGCGCATTCGTGAGGGGCCGCGCATGATGTACGGCTTCGAATGGGATACGACGACGCCGCTGACCTACGCGTCCTCAATCCTGCCGATCATCCTGATCGGCCTCACCGTGACCCTGCAGGCGGCCGCCGCCGGCTTTGCGATCGCGCTGGTGCTCGGCCTCGTCTTCGCGCTGCTCCGGCGCAGCCGTTACACCGCCGTCTCCTGGACGACGGCCATCGTCGTCGAGTTCCTGCGTGACACCCCACTGCTGGTGCAGCTCTTCTTCCTCTATTACGTGCTGCCGGATTACGGCATCACGCTGCCGGCCTTCCTGACCGGGGCGCTCGCGCTCGGGCTGCAATATTCGGCCTACACCTCCGAGGTCTATCGCGGCGGCATCGAGGCCGTGCCGCGCGGGCAATGGGAGGCGGCGACCGCGCTGAACCTTTCCCGGCTGCAGACCTATCGCGACATCGTCGTGCCGCAGATCGTGCCGCGCATCCTGCCGGCGATGGGCAACTACCTCGTCGCCATGATCAAGGAGACGCCGGTGCTCTCCGTCGTCACCGTGCTCGAGATGATGGGCCTCGCCAACATGATCGGCGAGCGCACCTTCGAATATCTCGTGCCGCTGACGCTGGTCGGCCTGATCTTCCTCCTCCTCACGCTGATCTGCTCGGCCGGCCTGCACCGGCTGCAGAAGGCGCTGCCGAAAGCAGGGATCCCGCTGCGATGACCGAGACCACTCAGGCGCCCATCATCGAGTTCGCCGGCGTGACCAAGCGCTTCGGCGCGCTGACCGTGCTCGACGACTTCAACTTCAGCGTCGCCCGCGGCGAGAAAGTCACGCTGATCGGCCCGTCCGGCTCGGGCAAGTCGACGGTGCTGCGCATCCTGATGACGCTGGAGCCATTCCAGGAGGGGCGACTGACGCTCGCCGGCATGCCCTATCACGAGCCGAGTGCCGGCGGGCCGTTCAAGGCCTCGGACGCGCATCTGCGCCAGATCCGCAGCCATGTCGGCATGGTCTTCCAGAGCTTCAACCTGTTTCCGCACATGACGGTGCTGCGCAATGTCGTCGAGGCGCCGGTGCGGGTGCTCGGCCTGCCGCGCGGCGAGGCCGAATGCCGGGCGGTCGATCTCCTGGCCATGGTCGGGCTCGCCGACAAGAAAGACCACTACCCGGCGCAGCTCTCCGGCGGCCAGCAACAGCGCGTCGCCATCGCCCGCGCGCTCGCCATGCGCCCGCGTGTGCTGCTCTTCGACGAGCCGACCTCGGCGCTCGATCCGCAGCTCGTCGGCGAGGTGCTCTCGGTCATCCGCGGCCTCGCCAGCGAGCACGATCTCACCATGCTGCTCGTCACCCACGAGATGCGCTTCGCCCGCGAGGTCTCCGACCGGGTCTGCTTCTTCGACAAGGGCCGCATCTGCGAGCAGGGCGAACCGGAACGCATCTTCAGCGCCCCCGAGCAGCCGCGCACCCGCGAATTCCTGGCCTCCGTGCTGGGCTGAGGTCGCGCCGAGAGTCTATCGGCGCCACCCCGAACTTCCGAGACTGTCTCGGTGCAGAGCCGGCACTTCGAAGACAGTCTCGCCAGTGTTGCGCCTAGCCTCGTCGTCAACCGAGGGAGGATGGTCATGACCGCAATGACGAGCACGGCAAGGCGCGAAACCACGATCGCCAAGCCTGCCGAGCATCCCGGACTCTCCCGCCTGACCGATCGCCGCCTGCTGCGGCAGCTCGCCTATATCGATGGCCGCTGGACCGCCGCTCCCGACGGCGAGACCTTCCCTGTGACCGATCCTTCCACGGGCGCCCTCGTTGCACAGGTCGCCGCGCTCGGCGCAAGCGAAGCGACGCAGGCGATCGAGGCCGCTCACACAGCCTTCCCTGCCTGGAAAGCGCTGCTGCCGCAGGAGCGCGCCGTGCTGCTGCGGCGCTGGCATGCGGCGATGCTGGCGGCGGCTGAAGATCTCGCACTGCTGATGACGCTGGAACAGGGCAAGCCGCTGGCGGAATCGCGCGGCGAGATCGCCTATGCCGCCGACTTCATCGCCTATTACGCCGAGGAAGCGCTGCGGGTGAATGCCGAGGGCGTGACCAGCCATCTGCCGGGCGCGCAGATGTCGCTGTCGCGCGAGCCGGTCGGCGTCGCCGCCCTGCTGACGCCCTGGAACTTCCCCTCCGCCATGCTGACGCGCAAGGCCGCCGCCGCGCTCGCCGCCGGCTGCACGATCGTCGCCCACCCCTCCTCGCATACCCCACTCTCGGCGCTGGCGCTGGCCGAGCTCGCCGACCGCGCCGGGCTGCCGGCCGGCGTGTTCAACATCGTCACCGGCGACGCCGCGCCGATCGCCGAGACCTATTGCGCCGATACGAGGGTGCGGGCCGTCAGCTTCACCGGCTCGACCGAGATCGGCCGGATCGTCGCCCGCAACGCGGCGTCGACCGTCAAGCGCGTGGTGATGGAGCTCGGCGGCCACGCCCCGCTGATCGTCTTCGACGATGCCGATCTCGACCGCGCCGTCGCGATCGCGATCGATGCCAAGTTCGCGACCTCCGGGCAGGATTGCCTCGCCGCCAACCGGCTCTATGTGCAGCGCGGCCTTTACGAGCGCTTCTGCACCGCCTTCACCGAGAAGGTCGCGGCGCTACGGGTCGGAGCCGGGCTGGAGGACGGCGTCGAAATCGGGCCGCTGATGCATGCGGCCGCGAAGCGTAAGGCCGAAGCCCAGATCGGCGATGCACTGACGCGCGGCGCGAAACGGCTGACGCAGGAGCGCGCCCTGCCCGGCCCGCTCTTCCTGGCGCCGACCGTCCTCGCCGACGTGCCGGAGGAGGCACTGATCATGCGCGAGGAGACCTTCGCGCCGGTCGCCGCCATCGCCCCCTTCGACGGCGAGGACGAGGTCATCGACCGTGCCAATGACAGCGAATACGGCCTCGTCGCCTATGTCGTCACCCGCGACGGTGCCCGGGCAGCCCGCCTGGCCAGGGCGCTCGATTACGGCATGGTCGCGGTCAACCGCGTCAAGATCACCGGCGCGCCGATCCCGTTCGGCGGCATGAAGCAGTCCGGCCTCGGCCGCGAGGGCTCGCGCCACGGCCTCGAGGCCTTCACCGACCTCAAATATGTCTGCCTCGACCTGAACTGAGGCGCCGTTTCCAGCTTTCGCGAAGGATCATCATCATGCTCGACCAGCCCGCCCGCACCGACAACGAACTGGACGCCTGGGACCGCGACCACTTCTTCCATCCCTCGACGCATATGGGCCAGCATGCCCGCGGCGAGACGCCGAACCGGATCATCGCCGGCGGCGAAGGCGTCTACATCGTCGACCGCGACGGCAAGCGCAGCCTCGATGCCTTCGCCGGGCTCTACTGTGTCAATGTCGGCTATGGCCGCAAGTCGATCACCGACGCGATCGCCGAGCAGGCGGCCAGGCTGCCCTATTACCACGCCTATGTCGGCCATGGCTCGGAGCCATCGATCCGGCTCGCCAAGATGGTGGTGGAGCGCGCGCCCAAGGGCATGAGCCGGGTCTTCTTCGGGCTGTCAGGCTCGGACGCCAACGAGACCAATCTCAAGCTGGTCTGGTACTACAACAATGTCCTGAAGCGGCCGGAGAAGAAGAAGATCATCTCGCGCTGGCGCGGCTATCACGGCTCGGGCGTGATGACCGGCAGTCTCACCGGCCTTGCCGCCTTCCACAACCTGTTCGACCTGCCGAAGGCGCCGGTCCTGCACACGCAGGCGCCCTATTACTACCGCCGCGAGGATCGCAGCCAGAGCGAGGAGCAGTTCTCCCAGCATTGCGCCGACAGGCTCGAGGAGTTGATCCAGGCCGAGGGGCCGGAGACGATCGCCGCCTTCATCGGCGAGCCGGCGCTCGGCACCGGCGGCATCGTGCCGCCGCCGGCCGGCTACTGGGCGAAGATCCAGGCGGTGCTCAGGAAATACGACATCCTGCTGATCGCCGACGAGGTCGTCACCGGGTTCGGCCGCCTCGGCAGCATGTTCGGCTCCGACCATTACGGCATCGAGCCCGATCTCATCACCATCGCCAAGGGTCTGACCTCGGCCTATGCGCCGCTCTCCGGCGTCATCGTCTCGGAGACACTCTGGCGCGTGCTGGAACAGGGCTCGGACGAATACGGCCCGATCGGCCATGGCTGGACCTATTCCTCGCATCCGCTCTGCGCGGCGGCCGGCGTCGCCAATCTCGAACTGGTCGACGAGCTCGACCTCGTGCGCAATGCCGGCGAGGTCGGCGCGTATTTCAATGCGGCGCTGAAGGATGCCGTCGGCAGCCATCGCCATGTCGGCGAGGTCCGCGGCGAAGGCCTGCTGGCGGCGGTCGAGTTCGTCCGCGACAGGGACGACCGCATCTTTTTCGATCCTTCCGAAAAGGTCGGCCCGCGCATCGCCGCCGCTTTGCTGGAACAGGGCGTCATCGCCCGCGCCATGCCGCAGGGAGACATCCTCGGCTTCGCGCCGCCGCTGTGCTTGACGAGAGAGGAGGCCGATATCGTGGTCGAGGCGACGCGGCGCGCGCTGGGAGCGGTCGCGAATACGCTTTAGCGCCGACATCTGGTCGACGAGTTTCGGCGAATGCTACGGTCTTGACGTGCCGTTTTGAGACGATCCATTCGCGCGCAGCCAAGCGGCGCGCTTGGGCAGGTTGATCGCTGGCAGGTTTGGCTCCGACAGTTCAGGCCCTGCGCCGGCCTGCGCACAGGCCCTATCGCGAAGCCTCTTGCTCGAACATTGCGAGCGCATCGTCGCGACTCTCGCAGACCGTGAGGATCTGCAGGAAGCCGCTGATCGCGAAGACCTCCTTCACCGAAGGCGCAAGGCCGGCGAGGACGACCTTGCCGCCGATCTCGCGCATGCGCTTGGCGACGACGAGGAAGACGCGCAGGCCGGCGCTGGAGACGTAAGTCAGCCCCGAGCAGTCGAGCACGAGGCGCGTGGCACCGTCCTTGATCTCGGCCACGATCGCGGCCTCGGTCTCGGCCGCGTTGATGCTGTCGAGCCGCCCCTTGAGCGACAGGACGCGCATCTCGCCGATGGTCTGCGACTCCATCATGAGCCGTTGCTCTCCTGTGGCGGCGGATGAGGCCGGAAGTGTTCGTTCAGGGGTGGGCGCCGCTCGCCGTCACCGGCTCCGGCGGCAAGAGAAGCGTCAGCGTGATGACGTTGCGATCGTCGTCGCGGCGATAGTCGACCTCGTCGATCAGCGTGCGGACGAAATGGATGCCGAGGCCGCCGATCTTGCGGTCCTCCAGCGCGGCGGCCGTGTCTGGCTCGGTCACCGAGAGCGGGTCGAAGGCGGCGGCGCTGTCGATCAGCCTCACCACGACGCGGTCGTCATGGCGGCGCATCTCGATGTCGATGACGCCATCCTTCTGCTCGGCATAGCCGTAAGCGATAACGTTGGTGATCAGCTCGTCCAGGGCGAGGTTGAGCTTGAAGATCATCGGCTGCGGCAGCTGCAGCGAGTCGGCGAGATACTCGATCGCATCGGCGAGGCGCCGGATTTCGTGCGTGTCGCTGCGAAGGACGACATGGATACCGCGCGCCAGCATTCAACGCCCTTCGATCGGCGGTTGTCATTCGCCTGTGACGCTAGGGCCCGATTGCGAAACTACGTTGACACTGCCGTAGGGCAACCGCGCCTTCCTCTTTCTGTCATTGATGTCCCCTTACTGTGCCTGCCATGGATGCCCACAGCCTCGCCTCCCCCGACCTCTTCGCCCGGCGCCTGCGCGATCTCTGCGGCGAGCTCGCGCGCGGCGACTACGACAATATCGACAGCCTGTTCGCCATGACCGCCGACGTCGATGCGCCCGAAACGGTGCGCGAGCTGGCCGAGGCCTTCGGCAGCATGGCCGTGCAGATCGAGGCGCGCGAATTCCGCCTCGGCGAGATGCTGGCCGAGCTCAAGGAGGCCAATCGCCGGCTCGAGGATGCCAACCGCAACATCGCCAGCGAGAACGCCGACCTGAAGACGCAGGTGCAGCGTCTCGCCATCGAGATCGACCTGACGCGCAAGGAGCGCGAGGTCGAAGCCATCGTCGAGACCGACTATTTCAAGGCGCTGCAGGAGCGGGCCCAGGCGATGCGGCAGCGCCATGGCACCGCCGGCCCGGATCGAGGCGAGCAGGCATGACCATCATCGTCTCGACGCATTCCTACCGGGGCGGCACCGGCAAATCCAACACGACCGCCAATATCGCTGCCCAGCTGGCGTTGCGCGGGCGGCGCGTCGCCATCGTCGACACCGACATCCAGTCGCCCGGCATCCACGTCCTGTTCGGGCTGGAACCGGACCGGCTGCGCTATACGCTCAACGACTATCTCTGGGGCCGCTGCCGCATCGAGGAGGCCGCTCATGATGTCACCGGGCGGATCGCCGAGACGACCGGAGCTACGCCGGGCGGCGCCGTCATGCTGGTCCCGTCGAGCGTGCGGCCCGGCGAAATCGCCCGCGTCATCAAGGAAGGCTACGACGTCAACCTGCTGAATGACGGCTTCCAGGAGCTGGCGCGGGCGCTGGCGCTCGACTACCTGCTGATCGATACCCATCCCGGCGTCAACGAGGAGACGCTGCTCTCGATCGCGATCTCCGACACGCTGCTCTTGGTGCTGCGGCCCGACCATCAGGACTATCAGGGCACCGCCGTCACCCTGGACCTCGCCCGCCGGCTCGGCGTGCCGCAGCTCCTGCTGATCGTCAACAAGGTGCTGCCCTCGCTCGACTTCCGTCAGCTCTCCGACCGGATCGCCAGCACCTATCGCGTGCCGGTCGCGGCCGTGCTGCCGCTCAGCGAGGACATGGTCCGGCTAGGCAGCGGCGGGCTGTTCTCGCTGCTCGCGCCGACATCGGCCTATGCCGACGGCATTGTCGCAATCACGGCCCTGGTCGACAGCAGCGAGCGCTAGAGCATTTTCGAGCGAAGTGGACACCGGTTCGCGTGAAGAAAATGCTCTAGGACTGCTCAGCCGAAGAGCGCTTTCGCAAAGCCTGCGGCATCGGCTGGACGCTGCTCGCGCTCGAAGGCGAGCGCTGCCGTCACCGCCCGCCAGACCTTGTCCTCGACATCGACGGGCCTCGCCGGCGACAGGCTCCGTTCGCGGGCCTCGATCGCTGCCTTGCCGTCGAAGGGGTGTCTCCCCACGAGCAATTCATAGGTGATGCAGCCGAGCGCATAGACGTCGTCATCCCTCCGGCGCTCGGCCGTTTCGATCATCTGCGGGCTGGCATAGGCCATGGTCAGCCCGCCGAGCGAGGTCGGATCGAAACCGCCGTCACGGGCTGCGCTGGCGATGCCGAAGTCGAGCAGCTTCACGCCGCCTGCGACCATAAACACGTTCGCCGGCTTGATGTCGGCATGGACGACGCCGCGGGCATGGGCATGGGCGAGGCCGGCGCAGAGACCTTCCAGGATCTCCCTGCCCTCCTCCCAGCCGACGGCGGTCTGGCCGGCGCGCGCGATGCGCTGATCGAGCGGCTCGCCTTCGAGCAGTTCCATGACGATGAAGAGATGGCCGCCATCGCGCTCGAAATCATGGATCGTCACGATGTTCGGGTGGGCGAGTTCCTGCGCCCGGCGCGCCTCCGCCTCGATCGTGCGTAGCGCCTCGGGGTGGTGACGGAAATCGCCGCCGAGCAGCTTCAGCGCGACATAGGGCTGGTGGCGCATCGCTTCGAGCCGGCGCCGGTCGACAGCGCGATAGACCGTTCCCATTCCGCCGCGGCCGATCTCGGCATCGAGGATGAAGCGGTCCTTCAGCATGGCGCCGATGCCGATCTGGCGTGTCTCCCGTCGCGGGTCGAGCTCGAAGCGGCGGGCGCGACCGGCCTCGGCATTGCTGGCATCGCGCCGAAAGCGCAGGCTGCGAAAATCGGCGAGGCGGGCGTCCAGCATCGGGTCAGAACGGGTTTCGCCCGTACGGTTACGGCCACGCAACCCGGCGAAATCGCCGATCAGCGCATTGACGACGACCTCGTCGACCTTGTCGCGGATCGTGCCGGCCGGCGGCAGGGCGACGGCCGGATCGGGCGCGGCCGGGCGCGGCGGTGCCAGCGGGACGGTCGGTGGGTCGAGGCCGGCATCTTCCGGCACAGCGGCCGCCGGATTGCCGCCGAGCTCGCCGGCGAGAAGCGATGCGAGATCGGACGGCAGGCGTCCTTCATTGGCCCAGCTTTCCAGCCGCGCCAGGACCGGCAGCGCGGTGCCGTCGCCCAGGACAAGGCTCTTCAGCGCCGCGACGAGCCGCTCGAACGGCATCCTGCCGGAGACGAAGGCGATGAGGGCGCGATCGGCCTCGTCCGCCTTATCCATCGCTGCGTCCTCTTCGCCCTGCCCTGCTCATGGCGTCCTGATGGCGTAGCGCTGCAGCTTCTCGACCAGGCTGCGGCGCGAGATCTGCAGCAGGCGGGCGGCCCGGCTCTGGTTCCAGCCGGCTTCGCGCAGCCGGTTCTCGATCACGATCGCCTCGTATTGCCGCACGGCCGAACGCAGGCTGGTGCCGCCCTCGGCTGCCGGCGTCTGCACGATGATATCCGGCGCAGCCTTGGCGAGATGGGCCGGCAGATGTTTCAGGTCGATACGCTCGTCGCCGTCGATCAGGAGCGCGGCGCGCTCGGCCATGTTCTTGAGTTCGCGGACATTGCCGGGATAGCGCCAGCGGCAGAGCGCATCGAGCGCGCGCGGCGTCAGCGAAAAACCCTCGCGGCCATGCACCTGCGCGATCCGCCTGAGGAAGAAATCGATCAGCAGCGGGATGTCGGATGGGCGCTCGCGCAAGGGCGGGATCGTCACCGGGAAAACACTTAGCCGGTAATACAAGTCCTCGCGGAAGCTGCCCTGGGCGATCTTCTGGGGCAAATCGAGATTGGTCGCGGCGATGATGCGGACATCGACCTTCTCCAGCCGCGTGTCGCCGAGGCGGCGCACCGAACCTTCCTCCAGCAGGCGCAGAATCTTGGCCTGCAGCGGCAGCGGCATGTCGCCGATCTCGTCGAGGAAGAGCGTGCCGCCATTGGCCTCGTGCACCAGCCCCTTCTTGTCGGCGAGCGCGCCCGAGAATGCGCCCTTGCGATGGCCGAAGAGCTCGCTCTCCAGCAAGGTCTCGGGCAGCGCGGCGCAGTTCTGCGCGACGAAGGGCCGATCCCGGCGCTTGCCGAGGCGATGGACCGCATTGGCGAAGACGTCCTTGCCGGTGCCGGTCTCGCCGAGCATCAGGACGGCGACCGATGAGGAGGCGGCGCGGCGCGCCAGATCGAGCGCCGCCCGGAAGGCCGGGCTCTCGCCGACGACCTGCTCCTCCTGCGGGGCGGCCATCACCTTGAGCCGCGAATTCTCGCGGGCGAGATCGGCATTGCGCCGGTCGAGCTGGCGGATGAGCTCGCGATTCTCCTCGAACAATCGGGCATTGGCGATCGCGACCGCGGCATGGGCGGCGAAGGAGCCGACCACACGCTCGAAGGCTTTTGGCAACGCCCCGATCTCGCCGCCCGGCGTCAGCTGGACATTGATCAGTTGCAGCACGCCGAGGGTGACGCCCTCGACGTTCCAGAGCGGAGCGACCACGAAAGAGCGCGTGCGATAGCCGGTGCGCTCGTCCTGCTCGCGCAGGCGCACGAAATCGAAGCCGCTATAGTCGTAGACATCGGCGAGATTGACGATCTTGCCGGTGACCGCAGCGAAGACATTGGCGTCGCGCAGGTTGAAGGCGTTGCCCTCGGCATAGACCGGGATCTCGCCGGAGAGCGCCGCAGCATCTGGCGCGACGTCGTTCTGGCCGACGAGGCCGTGCAGATGCCGGCCGGTGCGGTCGAGCACGAGCACGCGCCCGCCCTCGGCGCGCGTCAGGCGGCGCGCCGAGTTGACCACGGCCCCGAGCAGGGCCTCGAGGCGACGCTCGGTGGCGAGCGTCGTGGTCAGCTCGATCAGCTCCTCGGCGACCGAGAGGGGGTCGTGCATGGGGCGGGCTCGCGCAGCACCGTCACTCGGCCGCCTGCGCCACCGGCTCGGACGAGCCCGGCAGCGTGAAGCGGTAGGTAAAGCTCCCCTCCGGCCCGATATCGACCGACAGGCTTTCCGGCGCATGCTCCTCGCCCATGCGGCCGATGATCTCGGTCGCGATCTCCGGCAGCAGCGTGCGGTTGACGATGTGGTCGATATTGCGGGCGCCGGTGTCGACATCGGTGCAGCGAGCGGTGATCGCCTCGACGACGGCGTCCGAATAGTGGAACGCCATCTTCTGGCTTTCGCGCAGGCGCTTCCCGACCTTGTTGAGCTTCAGCCTGACGATCTCGCTCAGCACATCCGGCATCAGCGGATAGAACGGCACGATCTGCATGCGCGCCAGCAGCGCCGGCTTGAAATGCCGCGACAGGCTCGGGCGGATCGCCTCGGTGAGCTCGGCCGTCGAAGGCTTCTCCTCTTGCGTGCCCATCGCCGTGATGATGTCGGTGGCGAGGTTGGAGGTGAGGATGATCACCGTGTTCTTGAAATCGATGATCCGGCCTTCGCCATCGGCGAGCGTGCCCTTGTCGAAGACCTGGTAGAACAGGTTCAGCACCTCAGGATCGGCCTTCTCGCACTCGTCGAGCAGCACCACCGAATAGGGGCGCTGGCGCACCGCCTCGGTGAGGAGCCCGCCCTCGCCATAGCCGACATAGCCGGCCGGGGCGCCGACGAGCTTGGAGACGGTGTGCTTCTCCTGGAACTCCGACATGTTGATGGTGATCAGGAAACGCTCGCCACCGAAGAGCAGGTCGGCGAGCTGCGTCGCCAGCTCGGTCTTGCCGACGCCGGAGGTGCCGACGAACAGGAAGACGCCCATGGGCTGGCCGGGGTTGTTGACGCCGGCCTTGGCGGCGCGCATGCCCTCGTCCAGTGCCGAGACGGCGTGGTCCTGGCCCTTGATGCGCTGGCGCAGGTTCGCGGCCATGCCGAGGATGGCGGCGGCCTCGTCCTTGACCATGCTGCCGACCGGAATGCCGGTCCAGTCGGAGATCACCTGGCCGACGGCGTCGGCGGTGACCTCGTAATGGATCATCGCGGTCTTGCCGCGGGTCCTGTCCAGCTCGGCGACGGCCTGCTGCAGCTCCTGCTCGGCCGCCTCACGAGACGAACCGGCTTCATCAGCCTCGTCCTCGTCGCGATCATCATCATCGTTGTCGCCGTCGTTATCGGCGGCCTTGGCTTCGAGCGTCGCGATGCCGTCGGGCCCGAGGCCGAGCTCGCGGCGCAGCGCGACGATGCGGTCGACCAGCGCCTTCTCGCGCTCCCATTGCACGATCGCCTCGACCTTCTGCGCTTCGATCCCGGCGATCTCCTCCTCGATCTCGGCGATGCGCGGATTGTCCTTGCCGAGGGTGGTGCGATCGCGCTCCAGCGCGGCGAGCTCGCGGCGCAGCGTCGCGATCCGGCGCTCCTGGTCGTCGATCCCCGCCGGCTTGGTCGAGAGCGAGAGCTTCACCCGGGCGCAGGCGGTGTCGAGCACGTCGACCGCCTTGTCGGGCAATTGCCGGCCCGAGATGTAGCGGGCCGAGAGATTGGCGGCGGCGGCGACGGCATCGTCGCGGACATAGACGCCGTGGCTCTTCTCATAGGCGGCGCGCAGGCCGCGCACGATGGTGATCGCCTCCGACGGCGAGGGCTCATCGAGCTTGACCAGCTGGAAGCGCCGCGCCAGCGCCGGGTCCTTCTCGAAATATTTCTTGTACTCCGACCAGGTCGTGGCCGCGACGGTGCGCAGTTCGCCGCGAGCGAGCGCCGGCTTCAGCAGGTTGGCGGCGTCGCCGCCGCCGGCCGAGGCGCCGGCCCCGACCAGCATGTGCGCCTCGTCGATGAAGAGCACGATCGGTTTGGGCGAAGCCTTGACCTCGTCGATGATGCCTTTGAGCCGATTCTCGAATTCGCCTTTGACGCCGGCACCGGCCTGCAGCATGCCGAGATCGAGGCTCAGCAATTCGACGTTCTTGAGGAAGTCCGGGACATCACCCTCGGCCATTTTGAGCGCGAGCCCCTCGACCACCGCGGTCTTGCCGACGCCGGGATCGCCGACGCAGATCGGGTTGTTCTTGCGGCGCCGGCCGAGGATGTCGATCATCTGCCGGATCTCGCGGTCGCGGCCGAAGACAGGATCGATCTTGCCCTTGCGGGCCTGCTCGGTGAAGTTGATGGTGAAGCGGGCGAGCGCGCCATCGGGCGGCAGCGCCCCGTTGCCTGCCTGGCCCGGGGCTGCGCCCGGCGTCGCGGCGGGAACCGTCGGCTCCTCGGCCGAGGGCGCGACGATGTCGCGGAACTTGGCCTTCAGTTCAGCGAGCGGGATCGCCCGCACCGCTTCGAACCAGTCGGCCATGGCGTAGCGGCTGGGGCTGGCGAGCAGGGCCGCGACGATCGCGCCCGAGCGGATCTGCTGCTGGCTAAGCTCGATCGAGCTGATCAGCCAAGCATCGGTCAGCAATTCGATCAGGCCCGGCGAGAAGACGGGCCGGCCGGTATTGCCGGTCTTGAGGGTTTCGGTGGCGCGCTGCAGACCGCGCCTCAGACCGGACGCGTCGAGCCCGAACTGCTTCAGGATGATGCCGAGATCGCGCTGCTCGTCTTCCGACATTACCAGCAGGAGATGCTCGACCGCCACCTCGTAATGGCCGCGACCGACGCTGTGGCCGGCGGCCGTTTCCAGCGCGCGCTTGACGTAAGGGTTCAGCCGCCCGAGCAGCTGCTTGAGATCGACCTGGACCATGGTGGAACGCCCCCTGCCTGGCGCCTGGCGCCGGATGTCGCGCCGGGCTTGGGACCCGGTCTGCGCGATGGCGCACCTCACCGCGTCGAGGTGACTGGCCGATGACATCTACGTCACCGTAGCGTTGCAAGGTAACCAGCAAGACCGCCGCGCAAAGGCTGCGCGGCGGCCGAAGTCGCGAGATCAGGCGGCCTGCCAGGAATCCTCGCCCTCGGTCGAGGCCTTGGTGTGCTTCCAGGTGACCTTCTCATAGGTGAAGGACCAGTCTTCCATCGGGCGCAGATGGTCGTTCGCCTGGGCGACGGTCAGCGGCAGGTAGGACTTGCCTTCGCAGAGCTTGGCGTTTTCCCACTTGAACTCGAAGAACTCTTCCGGCTCGCCGAGGCCGGCGGTGTCCGGGCGATAGAACTTGCAGACGATCTCGGTCAGGGTCTCGCCCTTGGCCAGCGCCTGCCAGAGCAGCGGCGAGGACCGGTCCATCAGCTTGGTGAAGGTGACCGGCTGGTGGACGCGGGCGCCGGAGGTGAAGCCCGACTTCGGATCGCGCGGGTTGATCACGCCGCTGGTGAAGGAGAGCACGGTGATCTCATTGCCATGCTTGTCGTATTTGGCGCCGGCGCCGGCGCTCTTGATGGTGCTGGCCTCGCTGGAGATGTCCCCCTGCTTCTGGCCCTTGATGGTCATGTAGGCGTCGAGTGCCATTGTTCTCTTTCCTGGAATTCGTTGCCCCGGCACGAGCCGGCGCCCCTTCTCGGCAAGGGGCGTACCAAGCAGTATAAATCAGCTATCCATTTGATAGAGCTTGGATAAACCTGTTTGCGTCACTGCCGTGACTGCGCAGTTTCCTGCGCGCATCCGGCTAACTGCGCAGGCGCGCGCTCACCGCTCTCAGCCGCCATGTGGACGGGAGGTAGGCGATGCCGGCCATGCAGCGGTGGTCGCCGCACAGAATGCAGCGTCGCCACGATCTTGATTTGAGCAATGGTAGTGATTTCAGCCGGGCGGCGGCTTCAGCCGCGCGTCCGCCCCACGGCTTCCAGCCGGCTGTCGCAGGCGAGGACGGCGCGCGTCACCAGATCGACGATGAGGTCGGCGCTGACGCGGTAGCCCATCTCGCCGGCGACCAGCTCGCCGCTGACATGGATGCCGGCGCAGGCGCGGTTCTCGCGCTGCGTCTGTGCGGCCGGGCTCGCCGACAGCCTGATCCTGACAGGTCTTCCATCCGGCAAGGCCGCCTCGCGCCAGCTCTCGCCCGGCACGGAAACGAGATGGAAGCCGAAGGCCTCGCCGGGAAAGACCTGGGTGCGCACCGCCTCGTGGACGAGCGCGGCGAGCGGATCGAGTTCGCGGATCGGTGGCTGCCAGGTCATCGCAGGAAATGACCCGGAGCTCAGCTCGCCGAGCCGTCGTTCATCTCGAACAGCGTGCCCGATGGCGAGCGGAAGCGGTTGAGCGTGCGGTTGCGCTTGGAGACGACGTTCGGGGTCAGCGGGTTCGGCACGGCGCCTACGATGATCGGCCGGTCGATGTCGCCGTTGACGCAGCTGAGGATGACCTCGGTGCCCTTCAGCAGCGGGAAGTGCATGCCAGTGTCGGAGGGGCCGGCATAGGGCTCGGCCTTGCGCAGGAACTCGCTCGCCTTGCCCTCGGCGCTGTCGCCCTCGTCATAGCGCAGGCGCACCTTGTAGCGCCCTTGCGTGTCGACCTCGGCGCGCGTGCCGTCGGCCTCGCCGTCGACGAAGGCGTTGAACAAACCGGCCGCCAGCGGGCGCGGCGTGCGCCGCTCGGGCCGGAACGGGACGGAGAGCGGGATCGCCTCGAAGCGGTTGCCATAGGGCGCGCCGGCGACGGCCTCACCAGTGCCGTAGCCGACCGGAGCGGGCGTCGAGACCTCGTGCTCGACGGAGATGACGAGGTAGCGATCGTCGAGCGAGGGATGCCCGCTCAGGCTGAAGAACATGCCGGGGCGCAATTGTGGCGCATTGCTGACGCCGCGGAAGATCTTGGCCCGGCAGGCGATCTCCTCGGCCCGGACCTTGGCGAGCTGGTCGCCCTCGTCGGGTTCAAGGAAGTGCTGGCCGTATTCGATGATCGTGCCGGTCTTGCCGCCCTCGACCTCGGCACGGGCGCGCAGCAGCAGCGCCGGCTTCTCCGGATTGTACTCGCGCAGCACGACCGATTTCGTCACCGGCCGGGCGACGAAGCCGAACGAGGTCACCGCCGCCTGGGACGTGGTGATCGCGTCATGGCCATGGCGGTAAGGCAGCGCTTTTGCCTCGATGAACGCGACATTGCTGTCGCCGAACACCGCGGTCTCGCCATCCTCGCTTTGCTTGAAGAAATAGAAGATGCCGTTGCCCTCGCACCAGCGCGAGAGGAAAGACAGGTCGCTCTCGTTGTACTGGACGATGAACTCGCGCTCGCGATAGCTCGCGGCGAGATTGAGTTCGTGGTCAATTGTGATGTGGCCGTGATTGGCCGCCAGCGAGCCCTCGAGCTCCTTCTGGATGATGTCCTTGACCGAGACCTTGCTGGTCGAGCCGTAGACCTGGTTCTGGCGGCTGAGCTCGAGCATCCTGAGGCGCGGCGCAATCACCGCGGCGTAGAGATGGCCCTGGTCGCCGAGCGGGTCCTGCGCGGCGAACTCGACGACGACACCGTGGACCGCAAGTTCGCCGGCTTCGGTGTGCAGCGTCAGCTTGGCCCGCTCGCCGACCACGTCCTCGGGACTGATCGCCTTGTCCGAGCGGAACGCCACCCGGTAGGCGTAAGGCTCCGAGATCGCCTCCCGGCCGGTGACCCGCTCGACATGCAGGCCGTCCCTGATGCTGCCGCTGGCAAGCGAGAGCGCGATCGTGGTGTCGTGACTGGCGGGTCGGTCGAGCATGGCACGTCGCGTCCGGTAAGGGGAACAAGGTGACGCTAGGGCGGGGCGTTGACAGGTTTACGACGATGCAGCCGTCGAAGCAGGCTTTGGGCATGGCCGAGCACTGCGCGGCGGTGATCCGAAAGCCGCGGCCGGAGGATACGCCCGGCGAAATCGAGGGCGCTGCCCGGCCGCGTCCCAGCCTCCCAGTCGAAGCCGCGCCGCAGCGCGACCCAGCGGCCGCCGCGAAAGCCCGGCGGCGACGCCGGGGTCAGCCCCTCCGCCATCGCCGCCGCGGCCGAGCGACCGTCGAAAGGATGCTTGCCGGCGACCATCACATAGGTCAGCACCGCGAAGGAGAAGATGTCGTCGCGTGGGTCCGGCGCCTGCCCGGCGAGCGCGGCGGGCGAGGCATAGGCGGGCGTGACCGCGCGCAGCCGCTTGAGGAAGAAGCCGGTCTCGTCCTCGGACGGGCGGTGATCTGGCGGCAGCAAGGGCTGCGCCGTGCCGAAGTCGATCAGCTTCACATGGCCGTCCTGGGTGATGAAGACATTGCCCGGCTTCAGGTCGCCATGGACCATGTCGGCGGCGTGCACCGCGGCGAGCCCGGCCCCGAGCTCGGTGACGATGCGCAGCGCCAGCCGGCGCTCCAACGCCCTGCCGTCGCGCTCCTGCATCACCTGCGCCAGCGTCTTGCCGCGCAGCAGCTCCATGACGAGGAAGTGCAGCGGCCCCTCGCGATCGAAATCGTACACCTGGACGACATTGGGATGGCGCATAGCCAGCAGCCGCCGGCCCTCGCGATGCAGCAGGGTCGCGGCATCGTCATGGTAGCCGTCGCCGATATCGGTGACCTTGAGCGCGACCTCTGGATCGAGCGCCCGCGCCCGCTGGCGGACATGGTCGACGGCCCGGTAGACGGTGCTCATGCCGCCGCGCCCGACCACCTCGATCAGCTCGAAGCGCCCGCGCAGCAGCGTGCCGAGCGGGGCCGGCAGCGCCCGTTCAGCCGATTGCGGCGGTGCGGCCGCAGGCAAGGTCGCGATTAGCGGCTCGCGCACTTCGGCCGCGTGCCGACGACGTCTGCGCCTGACCTTCACAGCCGCCTCGCGATCACGGCGGTGATGTCGTCGCGGCCGCCATTGGCGACGGCACGGGCGACGAGCCGCTCGGCGAGGCCGGCCAGCGGCTCGTCCAGCAATTCGCCGATCTCGGCATCGGCGAGCGCCTTGTTGAGACCGTCGCTACATAGGAGCAGCGTGTCGCCGGGCAGCGTCGGCGTCACGCAGCGCGCGATCGGCAGATAGGCGGCCGAGCCGACTGCGCGCGTCAGGACATGGCCGGCGCCAGGCCCATGCCCGAGGACATGGTCTTCGGTCAGCTGAGCGAGAGCGTCGTCGCGCCGGCGATAGACGCGGCTGTCGCCGGCCCAGAGGCAAACGAGCATGCCCTCGCCGACCAGTGCCACCGCGACAGTCGAGCCGACGATGTCGCCCTCGGCCGAGCGGGCCGCGTGCTCGCGCAGCGCTTCGTTGATCGCGGCAATGCCTTCCTCGGCAAGTGCGACGCGCATGGTCAGCGCCGCCAGCGGCTCCGAGACCGCGGCGAGCATGCGGGTGATCGACTGGCTTGCGAGCTCGCCATCGGCATGGCCGCCCATGCCGTCGGCGACCGCGAACAGCCCTGCCTCCGGCAAGGCGGCATAACTGTCCTGGTTGACGTCATGGCGCGGGCCCCGCCGCGTCGCGACCGAGACCTCCCACTTCTCTCCGACGAGGCTCATGTGCCTTGCCGCGCGCTCGCTGCGCGCCAGCCATGGCGTGACCAGTCGCCGGAGAAGAAGCCGGCGCAGGCGGCCGGGTCCGGCAACCCTGCGCAGCGCAGCGCCGTCGCCGGCCGTGCATTCCAGCGGCCATGCCACCAATGGCTGGCGCCGTCCTGTGCCGGGCTGTCGGCGGCACCGAGCGACAGGCGTTCCGCTTCGCTGTCGACGACGAGCCGGCCACGGCCCGGCCCGAACCAGAGACTGGCCGCTTCGCGCTGAGTATCGAGCCGCCGGCGCAGGCTCACGAGCGCATCGGGCAAGGATCGCTCCGTCGCAATCAGGTCGAGCACCGCGACCTCGAACAGATCGAGCAGGCCCTCGCTCGCGGCGAAACCGGCGCCGTCCTCGGCCGGCAGCTCCAGCGCCAAGGTCAGCGGGTAATGGCGCCGGACACGATCGACCGAGCTGGCGAAGACCCCGATCCAGCCGCCTCCCCCGATCAAGCCGGGTGCGAGCCGGAAGCGCCAGGGCGGGCTGAGCAGATAGGCGTCGTCCCAGCGCGCGCCGAGCGCCTCGCGGCTCGCCGTCAGCATCGCCAGCAGCCAGGCCTCCCATGGCGTGACGAAGCGGCCGGGCAGTCCGTGCTGCACGAAATCGCCGGCCCAGGGGACCTTGCCGAACAGGCCGAAGACCGGCGCTTCGCTCACAACGAATCCGGGCAGCGGAAGGCGCGCAAGGCACCGAGATTGAACGGGTTGTTCACGCTCGCCGCCCGCAATTGGTAGACGACGCGGGCATTTTCCTCGCCCGTCACGGTGATGCTGAACTGGTCGGCGCCGCCGCGCGCCGCGAGCGAAGACGAATCGACCATGCGCAGCAGCGCCCAGGCTCCCGTGCGCTCGACACGGGTGTCCTTGCCGTTGAGGTCGGTCAGCGTGACCGCGACCGTGCTGGCATCGGTCTTGGTCGGCCACTCCAGATCGTAGGCGCGCTGCGCCTCATGACGGTAGACGATATCCTTGCCGTCGAGCGCCAGCGTCGCACGCAGCAGCTTCGGATCGAGGAAGCTCGGGCGCAGGCTGAACTTCAGCGAGGGGGCCGAGCCCGAGCCGGCGAAGAAGGCGTTGCGGATCGCCCGCGCCCGATAGAACTGCGTCAGCGCCTCGCGCTTCAACGGCAGGGCCGAGCCGTCGACGGTGATCGGCGCATAGCCGTTGCGCTGCTCGGTCACGAAGGGCGCGAGGTGCTTCTGGAAGAACTCGTCGAGCAAGCCGCCGGGCCGGAACATGTCGCTGAAATCGCGCAGCGAGACCTCATCCTTGGCGTTGGCGAAGAGCGGGTAGCGCTGGTCGAGCGCCGCCTGGCATTGCGGCAGCACGTCCCGGCGCCAGGCCTGGTTGACGTAGTCGAGGGAGTCGCCGACCACCGAGGAGGCGCTGAGGCTCGCGACCGCCCGCATGATGCCGCGCACCGGCTCCGGCCGCAGCGCCGAATCCGCCCGGAGCTGGCCGAGCGCGTCGGCACCGGAACTGCCGCGCCGCGCCACGGCCTGATAGGCCGCCTGGCGCGGATCGGGCGCGTTCGAGACGTTGCTGAGCGCGCCATAGGCGCCGCTGAACAGCTCGCGGATACGGCCCATCGGCGCCTGCGCGCCACCTTGCGGGGCGACCAGTTCGACCAGCGGGCGGAACGGCGCTGCGATCGTCGCGCCGGGCCAGGGTCCCTCCCCGAGCGCGGCAGTGGCGGCGGCGTTCGCCGCACTACTTGCCGCAGCGGCGATGAGACCGCCAGCTGCGGCCCCCGCCGGCCCGGGCAAGCCGGCGGTCGCGCCCGGCTGGGAATCGCCGGGCAGCGGCAATTCGGTATTGGTGCGGACGATGCCGATCAGCCGTTCGAGCGGCGAGTTGGCGGCGGCGAGCGCCTGCACGGCCGAGAGCGCCTGCTGCGTCTCGGCGAAGGGCACCATCCGGGCCGCCGCGAGCGCGCTCTGCCAGGAACGGATGTAATCCGCGACATAGCGGTCCATCACATCGCGTGTGCCGGTCTGGACCACGCCCGAGCCGGCCGCCTCGCCGCCGGTGACCCAGTCGATCCCGAGCTCCTCCCGGATCAGGATCGGCAGCCGAGGCAGCACGAAATCGTAGAAGCCCTCGCGCGTGAAGGCGGCAGGGATAACCGAGACCGCGGTGTTGCCGGTACGCCCGAGGCCGAAATCGATCACGCCGGCGCCGATCGCAGTGGACAGATCGATCGGGCGCAGGCGCGGGTTCTGCGCGGCCTCGCGGAGCAAACGAGCATAGACCTGCTCGCTGCGCGGCGTCCGCATCAATCGCGCCCGCGTCGTGTCGATGATGCGCCGATCGGTCGGCAGCGGCTGCGGCAACAGCGCGACGAGCTCGTCGAAATGCCGTCCGAGCTCGGCCGCCCGGCTCTGGTCGACCGGAAAGGCGAGCTGCGCCTCCTCGCGCGCGGCGCGCTGCACCACACTGCGATCGAAGCGCTCGCTGTCGCTCAGCATCAGATAGCTGCGCAGCAGCTCGCGCACCGCCTCGTTCTCGGCTCCGATCTGCGACAGGCCGGTCAGCCGCTCCGACAGCCGTGTCGCGAAGGCCGGATAGAGCCGGCCGACGATCAGGCGTTCGCGCAGTTCCGCTGCCGCCGGCGCGAGCGAGGGCGTGGCGCTCAGCCCGAAGCCGTCGAGCCAGCCGAGGATGCCGCCCTGCCCGCTGGCATCGCGCACCGCATCAGCCGCCTGGAGCACCGGCAGCAGCGTCGCCGGCGTCGCCCGCGCCGGCACAGCAGCCAGCCGCGCCTCGACCGGGGCCAGAGCCTCGTTCGTCGCGGCGATCCGGGCCTGGCTGCGGCTCGCCGCGCCCCACCAGAGCACACTGAGCCCGATCACCAGCGCCGCCGCGACGCCGTAGCCGATGTTCTGAGCCCGTACGAGGCTGCGTTCGAGCTTGCGGTCGACGCCGACCAGCCCCTGCTCCTCGAAGATGACGTCGGTCAGCAGACGGTTGACGAAGAAGGCCTTGCCCTGCCCGGAGAACGGCGCGCGCTGGGCACTGGTCAGGCCGAAGCTGCGCCCGAACGCAGCGAGCACGCGGTCGATCGGCGTGCCCTCCTGCGTGCCGCTGGTGAAGTAGACGCCGCGCAGGCGCGACTGCGTCTCGAATTTGCTCTGCTT
This sequence comes from Allobosea sp. CRIB-10, assembly GCF_900112185.1. Classification (GTDB taxonomy): domain Bacteria; phylum Pseudomonadota; class Alphaproteobacteria; order Rhizobiales; family Beijerinckiaceae; genus Allobosea. The sequence goes on from NZ_FOKP01000018.1 coordinate 52,630, forward strand.
GAAGATCTCGTGGACGAAGCTCGCGAGGTCCTTGCGCAGTCCGGCGAACTCCTTGGGAAAGAGATAGATGCGTCCGCGCCGGTTGAGGCCGCGCTCGGCATGAGCTCGCTCGCGCATCACCTGGTCGAGCCGCTCGGCGAGCTCGCGCAGGTTCTGGTCGAGCAGCTCGGTCAGGCGCGTCGCCAGATTGGCGTCGGGCGGGAAGGTCATGCCCCAGACCTGCGACCGCCCGGTCTCGTTCAGCCCGTCGAAGAATTCGGAGAAGCCGGGGATCAGGTCGCATTTGGTGATCAGCAGATAAGTCGGCAATTCGACGCCGAAGGTCTTGGTCAGTTCCTGCAGGCGCGCGCGCAGCGCCGCGACATGGCGCTTACGCTCGACCTCGTTCTGCAGGAGGATGTCGGACAGGCTGATCGCCAGGACGACGCCGTTGAGCGGCCGGCGGCCGCGATGGGTCTTGAGCAGATCGAGGAAGCCGCGCCAGGCGGCGCCGTCGACCGCGGCGTTCGATTCATGGGTGGTGTAGCGGCCGGCGGTATCGATCAGCACCGCCTGGTCGGTGAACCACCAGTCGCAATGGCGGGTGCCGCCGAGGCCGGCGACGGGATCGGTCCCGAGCGTGCGCGCCAGCGGGAAGTCGAGCCCGGAATTCTTCAGGATCGTCGTCTTGCCCGAGCCGGGCGGGCCGATGATGACGTACCAAGGCAATTCGAACAGATAGGCGTCGCCCTTGCGCCCGGCGAAGATCGTCTCCTTGAGGGTGGCGAGCGCACCCTCGAAACGCTCGCGGATGATCTCGATCTCGTCGGTGCCGCCGGAATCGGCCATGGCCGCGAGCCCGCCGGTGTCGAGCAGCGACTTGATCATCCGGGCATTGGCGCGCCGCGCCAGATAGAGGCGCAGCAGCGAGACGCCGACCAGGCCGGCGAGCAGCACGACGATCGCGCTGGTGCGCGCCTCCGCCGAAACCAGCGGCGCCCAGCCCAAGAGCGAGAGATAGGGCCCGCCGGCCCAGATCACCACGCAGAGCGCGATCACGCCGAAAACGGTGACCAGCCCGCGCAGCGACAGAAAGCCGAGCAGATAAGAGCGGATCATGGCCGCACCGTTCCGGCGGCGATCGTGTTCTGGAGCACCTGCATGCGCTCGACCACCGGCGCGACCTCGACCGCGAGGCGGTAGCGATGGAAGCTGTACATCGTCACCAACAGGAAGCCGGCGGCGGCGAAGACGATCCAGAGCGGGAAGAAGCTCCGCAGCGCCTTCTCGGCGCCGACGCCCTGCCAGTGCGGCGAGAGTTCGGAGGGCGGCGGCGGCAGATTGCGGCCGACGAGCTGGCCGACCTCGTCCCGCAGATCGGCGAGACGCTCGCGGCCATTGTCGAGCACGCGATGCATGCCCTCGAAGCCGAGCAGCAGCACGAAATCGATCAGCTTGAGCAGCGCGATGTTCTTGCGCGGATCGGTCTTCACCCGGTCGAGGATGGCGAAGACCTTCTCGCCGCCCCAGGTCTCGTTGTGGAAACGGTTGAGCAGCGAGCTGGTGCTCCAGTCGCTGGCGGCGCCCCAGGGCGTCGTCATCACCGTCTCGTCGATCAACGAGCACAGGACATAGCGCGCTGCCTGGACATCGCCGGCGGCGGCGCCGTTCCTGACCGCCGCCTCCTCGAATTTATGGATCTGCTCGATCACCTCGCTGCGCAATTGCGTGACATCGGCGAAGTCGACGGCGTCGCGCAATTGCGCCACCAGCGCCAGCAGCGGATTGGCGGCCGCGACCAGCGCATCGGAGCCATCCGCGATGCCGGTGCTCGCCTGCAAGGCGGCGGGAGGAACTTCGCGCGTCGCAGTGGATGCACTGCGACGCTGCTGCGGTTTGGCAGGCTCATTGCGGGGGATGAGCGAGGGAGCCGACGCTGACGGCGAGAAGCCGGTCGATCGGGCCGCCGGCGGGGGAACGAAGGTCGGAGCCGCGAGCGGCTGGCGCGGCGGTGCGAACGGCGTCGTCGGCGGATCATGGATAGCCGATCCGGCCGGCCGCGGCTGCGCCAGGCCGACCGGCCTGTGCCCGACGACGGTCGGTGGATCGAAGCTCTGATCGCTGCTCACGCGCGTTTCCCGCGAATGGCCCAGAATTCGAGGTGCAGATCGGGATAGTCGCCGCTGACATGCAGGGCGAAGGCGGCCGAGCGCGTCAGGTTGCGCCAGAGCTCGACGCTCTGGTCGAGTTCGAAATAGACGCCGCCCTGCAGGAAGGGCAGCTCGCGCGGCGCCACCGGCAGCGCCGTCAGCGGGATGCCGGGCAATTGCAGATTGACGAGATCGCGGATCTGCTCGACCGAGCCGACCTTCATCGAGATCGGCAATTGGCTGCGCAGCGTCTCGGTCGGCACGCTCGCCAGCGCGATCAGGACGAAGCGCGCATCCTGGAACAGGGTGCGGTCGCTGATCGTCGAGAGGCGGATGCCATAGCCACGGTCCTGCAGCGGCAGCGCGATCGCATTGCGCTCGATCACCACCGCGAGGAGCTGACGGAGCTGGTCGAGCACAGTTGCGAAGGAGGCGTCGAGATCGAGATGGTCGTAAGGCGGAAAATCGGCGCTGCGCCGGCGCGAGACCGAGAAGGTCGAGAGCTGGCCGGCAAGCGCCAGCGCCGCGCGATAGACCTGCTCGGGATGCAGGCCCGGCGTCGCGGCGAAATGGTCGAACACCGCTTCCTGGCCGTTGACGATCGAAAGCACGACGAGGTCGACGAGGCCGCCGCTCTCGGCCGCGGCCGGACCAGCGGCGGATTGGCCGGCCAGCGCCTCCGCCCGGCTGCGCAACAGCGAACGGATTTCGCTGACGATACGCACGAGGCGCTGCGAGGCCTGGAAGTCGAGGCAGGGCGGAACGTAGTTCTCGTCGAGGAGCACGGCGCCGGTCGCATCGACCTCGCGGATCCGCGCGATCGGCAGCGTGACGAGATCGTCCTCGGCTTCGCCTTCGAGCAGGAGCCGCGCCGAGAGCCGCCCGACCTTGAGGCTGACCGAGGCGCGGTTGGGGGCGGTGACATCGCGCACCGCCTGCTCGGCCGCCTCGTAGCGCCGGCTGCGGCCACCATCGCCGATCTCGGCACCGTCGAGCGGGCGCAGCGCGACGGCAAGCTTCACCAGCGCATTCTTGGTGTTCGGCGGAACCGCCCTCGCCTCGATCGCGATGCCGCCGGCGGTGTCGATCACCGTCCCGTCCGGCATCACGGCAGCGACCGACTGGACGGCGATGCGGCCGAGCGGCAGCAATTCGGCCCCGAGCGTCAGCTTGCGCAGGCCCCAGGCGAAGGCGGCGAGCGCGGTGCTGCGGCCCTCGACCACATGCTCGATCCAGCGGTCATATTGCTGGAAATGCTGCGGGCGGATCAGCATGCCCTCGGACCAGAGCGGTTTGCTCACCAGCGTCATTGGGCGACCTCAGATCAGGCCAAAATTACGGGAGGCACGCTGCAACTCGATCCTTACGGCCAGAGCGCGCACGGTGATCAGGAAGGCGTTGTCGCGGTCCGGCACGATGTCGACCAGCGCGCGCCATTGCGCGACCTCGATCTGGCGGAAGCCGGCGATCACGCCGATATGCTTGGCCTCGGCCGGCGAGTCGCGCTTGACCGAGCTCTTCTCGCCGGGCTTCACCTCGAATTCGCGCTTGGCGACGAGATCGGCGCCGAGCTTGGCGGTGTCGCTGTCGAGCAGTTCGAAGAAGCTCGCCTGCTCAAAGGCGTTCTTGGTCTTGAGCTCGTAGATGCGCAGCACGATCGGCGAGGGATCGCCATTCGCGTTGAGGTTGATCTCCTGGTCGGCCTCGATCCCGAATTCGAGCGAGGTCGTCTTGGCCGCCGGCGGCCCCAAGGAGCAGGCGGCGACGAGCGGCGCGCCGGCACCGACTGCCATGCCAGCGAGCAGCGACCGACGCGTCGGCAGCAGCAGCGATCTGGTGAGCGGTCTCACGCCTTGGCTCCCGGCCCACGGGCGGAGGCGCGCGCCAGCTCGTCCGAGACGAGCATGCGGATCGTGCGGTCGAGATCGCCGGCGAGATCGCCATGCAATTCGGCATAGCGCTCCCAGAGACGGCTGCGATCCGGCTTGCGGCCGAGCAGGTCGGGCTCGGCCTCGGCTTCGAGCCGTGACGGCGCCAGCCGGTCGAGCAGTTCGCGAATGCCGGTCTGCACCGCCGAGGCCAGCGCGACCTCATGCGCGTGCATGTCGGCGAAACACTGCTTCACCGCCATGTCGAGCGGCAGGAAGCCGGGCGCGCCCTCGACCACGACGCGGCGCAGCGCCTCGTCGCCATGCGAGAAGAACTTGAACGGGTTGTTTTCCTGCGGCGCGAGCCGGGTCTGGTCGAGGCGGAATTCGTCCTTCATCGACTTGCGCGCCGACAGCATCGAGACCAGCCCGCCCGCCGCCTGACGCAGCGCGCCGCCGAGCTCCTCCAGCAAACGCGCCCGCGCCTCAGGCGGGATGCGGGCGGGATCGATCCCGATCCCGGACCAGAAAGCGGCGGCGTCGCCCGAGCCCGACGCAGATGAGCCTCGCGGTAGTGCGACATCAGCCACTGGACGAGGCGCCGCACCGGGTTCCTGCGGCGTCAGATCGATCGAAGCGGCCCGCGCCATGGCGCGCTGGCGCAGCAGAGCGAGCGGATCGACCGCCGCGGCAGGGGCCGGCTGGGGGGCGACTGGCGACACAGCAGGCATTGCCATCAGGGTCGCGGGTGGTGGCATGACAGGCACCGGCATCGCGACGGCCGGAGCCGGGGCGGCCTGCGTCCGTGCCGGGGCAAGGTCGCTGAAGTCGAAATCGTCCGGGATCAGGCCGGGGACCTGCGTCGGCTGGCGCTCAGTCGCCGCCCGTATCGTAGCCGGCATGACGGGCGCTGGCGCCGACAGCTCCAGCGCCATCGGAATGGCTGGCGCCGCAACGGCGACCGGCTGCATCGGCAGCGGCACAACAGGCGGCGGAGCCACGGGCGCCGGCGGTGCCATGGCGGCTGGCATGGGGATCGGCGCAGGTGCCGATTCCTCGCGCAGGATCGCGACGGAGATGATGTAGTCGGCGATATAGATCGTATCGCCATTGCTCAGCGGCGCGCTCTGCTCGCGGCCGAGTGGTGCATCGACGGCATTGAGATAGACGCCGTTGGTGCTGGTGTCGGTGATCAGGAAGCCGCGGCCATTATGCGAGATGCGCGCATGCCGGGCCGAGAGCGTGTTGCGCTCGTCGGGCAGAACCCAGTCGCAGCTGGCGCTGCGTCCGAGCGTGCCGCCAGCCTCCGCGAAGATATGCGTAGACCGGTCGCCGAGCGTGCTGCGTTGCAGCCCGAGCACGGTCAGCAGCAGTCTCATCTTACCCCCGGCCCCACATAGACGCATGCCCCGCCGACCGGTCGGGCCGGCTCTTGGCGCTGCTGGCGCAAGGTTGGGCGAGGCGAACAACAATCATGTGACGCAACTGGATCTCAGATGACGAATTCGACCGCGGCAGCCGGATCGGCGTCGAGCCAGCCCGACCAGCCGAGCCTGGTCTCGCCCAACTGGAAGGGGCGTGCCTCCCCCGGCGCCAGCAGGAAGGCGATATCCCAGTCTAGCGGCTCGCGGATCGAGAGGCGGATCAGCTCGGTCAACGTGGCGTGATCGCGCCCGCTCGGCAGCAGCCGGTCGCATTGCGCCGCGGTCAGCGGCCCGAGGCGCAGGCGGAACTTGCCCATGACGTCGCGCATGGCTTCGCCGGCGACCGTATCGACGCCAAGCTCGATGCCGGGAGCGCCAAGGCGCCACTGCGCCTCCTCCGGGATGCGGATCTCGCGCGGCACGAATTCCTCGATCGCGCAGGGCACGCCGAAATAATGGCTCACCACGCCGGCCACCACCGAGGCCGAGCGACTGTGCAAGGCCAGCACCCCGGCATAGGGCAGCAGCAGCGTTCGCGCCGGCCGGTCGCCCTCCTGTGCCACGCCGAACATGCCGAAGAGCGCGGCGACCGCGCCGGAGATCGGATCGGTCGCTCCCGGCTCGTAGCGGTGCTGATGGCGGTAGTGTTTCCAGATCCGGAAAAGCAGCCCGAGCAGGCGATGGTTGAAGAAGTCGGAGAAGTCGCGCAGCGCCCCGCCATCCTCGGCGAAGACGATCCGCTCGGTGAAGGCCGGCGGCAAAGGCGAGGACGGGCCGTGCAAGCCGAAGTGATTGGCGGTGACGGTGATGGGCTCGCCGGCGCGCGCCGGCAATTCGATCGCCGCGACCTCCTCGGCCGGGAAGCCGAGCGTCGGATTGGCGCGGAAGCGCACGGCCTCGCGCCGCGGCGAGCCGGACGAGCCGATGCCGCCCGGCTGCGGGAAGGCCTCTTCCAGCTGAAGGCAGAGGGCATTGAACTGGACCGTCGCAGCGTCGAGCGCCGCGACGGCGCTCAGGTCGCGCTCGTCGTGCCGGCTCGCGGCGTCCATTTGTACTGCACCTTGCTCTCGGCGCCCTGGATGGCAAAACGGTGCAGGCTGTTGAGGCTGGCATAGACCGCAAAGAAGCGCTCCAGCACCGCTCCGAACAGATAGAGTTCGGCCTCGCCACCGATCTTGCTCTCGGCCACGGCGAGCCTGATCGTGCGGATGCGGACCGGCTGGCCGCGCAGCACGCCGTCCTCGACGCCGCTCTCGAACGCCTCCAGCCCTTCCAGCAGCAGTTCCAGTCGGCGGCGCGCCTGCGCATCATGCACGGCGCAGAAGTCGTAGCTGGCGATCAGTGTCCGCAGCGCCCCGACGTCGACGAGGGAGCCGTAATTGCGCGACAGGTTCGAGATCAGGCGCCAGAGCAGGTTCTCGCCGATCGGCGGCGGCGTATGCGGCGTCACGCCCATGACGTTGGTGAAGCTGACGGTCGCCGGCGTCTCAGAGGTCGGCTGGTCGATCGCGCCGACAGGCAGCCGCTCGGCGAGAGCGCCGTTCGAGCAGGTCAGGCCGATCGAGATCACCTCGGCCGGCGGGGCCGAGGTCCTCTCCAGCCGCGAGACGAAGGAGAGGTAATGGTCGACGCCGCGGCCGACCACGGCTGGGCGCAGGCGCTCGCGATAGTACAGCTTGCTCTCCGCTTCGCCCGGCAGGTCATGCCGGAAGGCTTCGAAGGGCTCGTAGACGATGCGTTCGGCCCGGCCCTGCAGATAGCCGGTGACCTTGTCGATCGCGTAGATCGCCGCCCCGGCCCGGCCACCGGCGACGACGCGATATTCGCTGCGCGAGCGGTCGATGCGCAGAGGGTGCGCCTCATGGGCGAAGAGGTTGACCACCGGCGTGCAGTTCAGCCGGACATGGCCCTCCGCCACCCGAACCTGATCCGGAAAGGGCCGCGAAAACTCGAAGGCGAAGGTCGCAGCCTTGCCCGACAAGCCCGCCAGCGCTTCCAGCCCGGTGACGTCGACGAACAGGAACTTGGCTGGGAAGGCGAGGTATTCCTGCACATGCCGGAAACCGATGAAGGCGTTCGAGGGATAGGGCAGGACGCCCTCCCCGTCCTCGAAGCCGACCGGGCGGATCACGCTCACCGGCAGGGAAACGCTCTCGCCGGCATCGCTGGTCACGCTGATCGAGCGCAGATGGCGCGAGAGCCAGAGCAGCAGCGTGCGCCCGACCTGCGGCTCACGCTCGGTGTTGAAGAACAGTCTGAGGCGCCCGCCTTGCAGGCCCTGCAGCGTGCCGCGCCCGGCCGCCTGCAAGGTCAGCGCGAGGCGCGCCGTGGTCGGCCGGTTCTCGCTCTCCGTGCGCGTGATCGAGAAAGGCAGCACCTCGACCGGATAGCAGGTGCGGAAGCGGCAGGAGACGCCGTCGACCGGCCGCGAGGCCAAGGCGATGCCCGCCGGCACCCGTGTTACGCCCGGCCCGCCGCCGGCGGCCGCTTCGAAGGCGACGACGCTCATCGGCGGGATCGGGCGCAGATAATGCGGCCAGACCAGCCGGATCAGCCCGTGGACGAGCTCCGGCATTTCGTCTTCGAGCTTCTGGCGCAGGCGCGCGACCGTGAAGGCGAAGCCCTCCAGCAGGCGCTCGACATCGGGATCGCTCGCCTCGCGCGACAGGAAGCCGGCGAGCTTGGGATTGGCCCGGGCGAACTCCTGGCCGAGCTCGCGCAGATAGGAAAGTTCATCCTCGTAATGGGCGTTCAACGACATCGGTTCTAGCTCCGCAGCCGCATCTGCCGGTCGTTGCCGAGCACGGTGTCGAAACGCATCGCCTCGCCGTTCTCGCCGTCGATCAGGATGGCGCTGACCGAGAAGGCGAACTCGCCGGGCGCCTCGGTCGGCATCGGCTTGACCAGCACCTCGCGCAGGCGCGGCTCGAAGGTCTCGAGCTGGGCCTTCACCGTCCGCGCGATCGCCGGAATGGTCTCCGAAGCCTCACGCGAGATGTCGTTGAGATCGGGCATACCGAAATCCGGCCGCGTCTCGCAGCAGCCCTGGCGCGCGTTCAGGATGCGCCTGACATTGGCCAGCACGCTGTCGGACAGGCTCAGGGCCGGCGTTGCATCCGGCGAGCCGGCGCCGGGCTCGCGCGCGGTTTCCAATCGTTCGAACAGGCTCGCCACGGATTTCTCGTCGATAGCAGCCGCCCCGCCTCCGATCGGAAGCGGGGCGGAGCAGAATGCGTCACTGCTTGTCGAGCTTGCCCTTCAGCGAGAGCGTGAAGTCGGCGCCCATATACTTGAAGTGCGGCACCACCGACATGGCGACGCGGTACCAGCCCGGCTCGCCCTCGACGTCCTCGACCCGGATCTCGGCCTTGCGCAGCGGCCGGCGCGCCCGGACCTCCGGCGAAGGATTGTCCTGGTCGGCGACATACTGGCTGATCCACTTGCCGAGCTCTTCCTGGAGCTCCTCGCGGCTCTTCCAGGAGCCGATGTTCTCGCGCTGCAGCACTTTGATGTAGTGCGCCAGGCGGTTGATCATGAACATGTAGGGGAGCTGCGTGCCGAGCTTGTAGTTGAGCTCCGCCTGCTTGGCCTCCGGCGTGTTCCCGAAATATTTCGGCTTCTGCACCGAGTTCGCCGAGAAGAAGGCGGCGTTGTCGCTGCCCTTGCGCATGGTCAGCGCGATGAAGCCCTGCTCGGCCAGCTCGTATTCGCGCCGGTCGGTCACCAGCACCTCGGTCGGGACCTTGGACTGGAGCTGGCCCATCGATTCGAAATTATGGACCGGCAGATTCTCGACCGCGCCGCCCGATTGCGGGCCGATGATATTCGGGCACCAGCGATACTGCGCGAAGGACTCGGTCAGGCGCGTCGCGAAGGTGTAGGCGGCGTTGCCCCACAGATAATTGTCGGTCTCGCCGGCGCTCTTCTCCTCGTAGTTGAAGGCCTTCACCGGGACCGTGTCCGCGCCGTAGGGAATACGCAGCAGGAAGCGCGGCACCGTCAGGCCGAGATAGCGGGCGTCCTCGCTCTCGCGGAAGGCGTTCCACTTGGCATAGCGCGGCCCCTCGAAGATCGATTCGAGATCCTTGAGGTTGGCGATGTCCTCGTATTTCTCGACGCCGAACATCTGCGGCCCGGCCGAGGCAATGATCGGCGCATGCGAGATCGCGCCGACGCTCGACATGAACTGCATCAGCTTCACGTCCTGCGGGCCGGCGGAGAACTCGTAATTGGAGATCACCGCGCCATAGGGCTTGCCGCCGAACTGGCCGAACTCGGCCGAGTAGATGTGCTTGTAGAGGCCAGACTTGACGACTTCCGGGCTGTCCTCGAAATCGGCCAGGAGTTCGTCCTTCGAACAGTTGAGCAGCTCGATGCGGATATTCTGGCGGAAATCGGTGCGGTCGACGACGAATTTCAGGCCGCGCCAGGCCGATTCCAGCTTCTGGAACGACTCGTCGTGCAGGATCTCGTCGAGCTGGGCCGAGAGCTTTCCGTCGATCGCGGCGATCATCTGGTCGATGACGGCGTTGTTGACCTTCTCGTCCTTGCGCGCCGGCAGCATCAGTTCGGAGATGAAGGCGGCGACGCCGCGGCGGGCGACGTCATAGCCCTCGTCGTTCGGCTGGATCTTGGTCTCGCCGAGAATCTGATCGAGCAGCGACAATTCGGTCGTGACGACCGAAGCGTCCTGGGCGACCTCGAGTTGCTGATTGCTCATGGTTGCGGGTCCTGTCGGGCTGACTTGATCAGGGGGTCTTGCCGTCGGTCGAGCCGGTCAGCTCGCGCAGCAGCTTCTCGCGGGCGGCATCGTCCTCGAGCACGCCCTGGATCGCCTTGCGGAAGGCCGGGACGTTGCCGAGCGGGCCCTTCATCGCGACCAGCGCCTCGCGCAGCTCCATCAGCTTGCGCAATTCCGGCACCTGGCGCGCGACCGAATCCGGCTCGAAATCCTTTAGCTTGTTGAAGGAGAGCGAGGCGCGGACATCGGGCGCGTCGGCGGCTTCGTCGAGCTTGTTGGCGACGGCGATGTCGAGCTTGAGCTCATGGCCCTTCAGCACGTCGTCGAAATTGTCCTTGTTGATGTCGGCAAGTGAGCGCTCTTCCACCGGGCGGTCGTCGGCGCGGCCGGTGAAGTCGCCGACCATCAGGAGCTTCAGCGGCAGCTCGACCTCTTCCTTCACATTGCCGGTAGCAGGCTTGAACTTGATGTTGACGCGCTCCTTCGGAGCGACCGAGACTTCCTTCGACATGACATGCTCCCCAGCGTGGTGAAACTTGGTCTTCGGATGGAGCCGGTCACCGGAACAGGCGCGCGGCGGTGGCAAGGTCGAGCCGGACGAGGCGCTGGCGCGTCTCGTCGAGGCCGATGCGGCGGCGGTCCTCGGCGACGAGGCGGGCGGCGTCGGCATGGGTGAGCGCCCGGAAGCGCAGTTCCGCCACCTGAGCGGCGAGCTGCGGCTCCCAGTTCTCGAGGTCGTGCGTCTTGAGCAGGTTCTCGAGATGGTCGAGCAACGGCAGGGCCGCGGCGATCAGACCGGCATCGAGGCAGAAGCGCGCCTGGGCGATCTGGCGCAGGACGCGATTGCGCCCGCCGATCTCGCCGCGGGTCAGTGCGGCCAAGAGATCGACCGCTTCCGGCGCCTTGCCGGCGGCGGTCAGCATCCGCGCCTCGCCGAGCGCCCGGTCGAGCCCGTCGGCATCGCCTGAAGCAGTGCCACCTCCGCCGCCACTCTCCTCGATCCAGTCGCGAGTCGCCGGATCGACGAAAGGCTTGCCGTCGCCGAAGCTGAAATTCATCAGATCGGGGAAGCGCCGGAACAACATGTTCATCGCCCCGCCGACGGCAGCGGCCGCATCGGCGTGATCCGGGCCCATGCCCTTCAGGATTTCGGCGGTGAGGCGATGGCCCTCGAACCAGAACGGGGCGGTCCAGACCAGCTCGTTCAGCGCCTTCAACGCATCCTGGTTCTGGCCCGCCTGGCGCTGCGCCTGAACGGCAGCCGCCTCCTCGACCGGCGGCATTGCGCCGGTGCGGCCGCCCTCGTTGGGCGGCAATTGCCGGATGCGCCACCAGGAGGCGACGCGCGACAAGAGATAGGCGCGCGCATCCGCGCTGCTGCGGCCAATCAGCCCCGCCGAGAGGCTGCGCAGCGTCTCGGGCAGGGTGTCGATCATCGAGAGGTCGAGCGCCGGCATCGCAGCGGGTGTCGGCGCCGCGGCTGGTGTCGGGGTGGGAGATGCCGGCGCAGCGGCCGGAGTCGCGATGGGCGCTTCGGCCGCGCGCGTGGCGGCCTGCGCCTCCTGCTCGGCCCGCACGGCAGCTTCCGCCTCGGCGTTTTTGCGCTGCTGCTCCGCCTCGGCCAAGGCGCGGCGGGCGGCGTCGCGATGCGGTCGCAGCGCACGCACGAGATCGCCGAGCGCGACCTGCTCCTTGCGCAATTTCTCGCCGGCGAGCGTGTCGATCTCGGTCAGCGCGTCATAGGCGTAGAGCACAGCCGGCCAGTCGCCCTCCGCGGCTTCGCCTTCGCAGAGCGGGGCGGTGCGGCCGACCAGCCATTCCAGGGCGCCGACACGAGCCCGCTCGCGGGCGGCTGGCGGCTGCATGGCGTCCCAATGGGCGGCGATCATCCCGCGCAGGATGCCGAGCCCGACGGCGAGGCCGTGATAGCGCTCCTCGCGGCAGAGCGCATGCGCCAGCCAGGCGCCGACGAGCAGGTCCTTGCCGCGGGTCTCGATCACGGCCGTCGACAGCCGCGCGACCTCGCGCCAATTCACCGCGAGCGGGCCATCGGTCTCGAGCTTGCGGACCTCGCTCTCCAGCTCCTCGAATTCGGCCGAGCTGCGCGGCTCCGAGCCGGCAGGCGCCGCCTCGGACACGGGCGATGCGCCGCTCGCGATCCGCGGATCGAAAAAGATGGAACTGGACTCTGACATCGACGCTCGCAGCGGCGACCATTGTGTATTTGGCCCCGTTGACGTTGATGACGATCGTTATTGAAGCTTCGATGACTTTGATATGACCGAGCGACTATGGCGTCTGAAACCGATCAGCGGGCCGCCACGACTTGCCCAAACGCAGAAAAGACGAAGCCGGCTCAAGATTAGACGGCTTTCATTGCCCATAGCGTGCCGGCATCTTCGACCCGCTTGATCGTTTCGAGCTCGATCGGCTCCGGCGGACCCTTATAGCGGACGACGAGATAGGTGATGTCGTCATGCTGAGGGGCATCGCCGACGAAACGGCTGACGGCGTCGGTGACGTTGGAGACGACGATGTCGAGCGACTGGCGATGGCTCTCGCTCAGCGAGGCGACCAGGCGATCGACGGTGAACTCGCGACCCTCAGTGTCCATCGCCTCGGAGATGCCGTCGGTATAGAGGAAGAGTGTGTCGCCCTTGTCCAGCCTGAGGCTGCCCTGATCGTAGGAGAAGCCGGGCATGATGCCCATGGCGATGCCACCGGTGATGGGCAATTCGGCGACCTCGCCATTCTCGCGCACGATGATTGGCGGATTGTGCCCGCCATTGGCGTAGCTCAGCTCGCCGGTGCGCAGGTTGAGGATGCCGTAGAAGACCGTGACGAACATATCGAGCGGGTTCTGCTCGCACAGGATCGAATTGGTCTCGGCAAGGCAATCGCCGGCCGAGCGGCCCTCGCGGGCGCTCGACTGAAACACCGTGCGCGAGATCGCCATGAAGAAGGCCGCCGGCACGCCCTTGCCGGAGACGTCGGCGATGACGAGGCCGATCTCGTCCTCGCCGATCACGAAGAAATCGTAGAAATCGCCGCCCAGCTCGCGCGCCGGCCGCATGATCGCCCGGCCGGAATAGCTCGGATGCTTCGGCATGCGCTGCGGCAGCATCGCGCCCTGCAAGGAGCGGGCGATGTCGAGCTCGGTCTCCATCCGCTTGTGCTGCTTTTCCAGCAGTTCGTTCTTGGTTTCGAGGTCGCGTGTGCGCTCGTGGACGAGCCCTTCGAGCTCCTCCTCGCGCCGCTGCACGTCGACCGCCATCTTCTGGAAGACGCGGGCGAGCGAGCCGAGCTCGTTGCGCTGGCCGGCGACGGCCTCGATCGAGCTCGGCTCGAACTTGCGGCGTTCGACATCGCGCGCCGCGAAGGTCAGCGCCGCGATCGGCATCGCGATCTGGCGCGCGACCAGGAAGGCGATGACGATCAGGAACGGCACCGCCGCCGCAACCGCGATGGCGACCAGCGTTGTCGTGCGCTGCGTCTCCTCCAGGGCGTTCAGCTCCTCGTCGGCGAGCCGGTCGAGGAAGGCGGTCAATGTCGACAGAGACTCGCGCATTGCCGCTTCGTTGCGGCCGTCCTCATCGTAGAGCCGGGCCGCCTTTTCCGCGTCGCCGGCCTTCCAGGATTCGAAGATCTCGGTCGCGACCCGGCGTGACTGGTCGAGCGCGGCGATGAAGGAAGTGACCGCTTCGCGGACGCCCTCATTGGTGATCGAGCGGAACACGTCGATACTGGTGTCGGCGAGCTTCTGGTCGATGACGTTGAAGGCGGCGTCGGCCCTGGCGATCTCGTCCTTGCTGGTACTGGCGCTGATGCCGCGCACGAAGGTCCGGCTCTGCTCGAACAGCACGACCAAGGTCGAGATGTTCTTGTTGACGAGCAGCGCATTGTTGAAGATCGAATGGCTGGCGCTCGACATGGCCGCAACGCCGTAGACCGCCGCCGCGGCGACGATCGCCGCAATCAGGATGCCGAGCGCGGCGAGCCCGTAGAGTTTGCGTTTGACGGTCATCTTCAACGCTCGGGCCTCATGCCGCTCGCCGGGACGCAGCGAGACGACGCATCGGAGCATGGGCATGTGACAGTTGCGCGCCACCCGCGAGCGGCCGGGCTACTCGACCTCGATCGTCATCCGCATCGAAGGATGGATGGCACAGCGGACATCGACCTTGCCGGCCTTCGGAAAGGCGACCCGGGTGCTGGCGCCCGGGCGCTGCGCCTTGAGATCGAAGCTGTTCGCAGCGCTCTCGGAGAAGACATTGTGCGTGCCGGTGTCGTCGTTGACGAAGACGACCTCATCGCCGGCCTTGATCGTCAGCACGCGCGGATTGAACTGCTGGCCTTTCTGGGTGATCCGGAATTCTGTCGCCTCTGCCAGGGTCGACACGGCACCGGCGCAAGCCAGCGCGAGAAGGATGACGGGGACGTGCTTCATTGGGCCATGGCCTCCGGATCGGCTTGGGTCTGGGCGGATGTCGCGGGGCCCGAGAGCGAGCGCATGAAGGCGATGAGATCGCTCTTTTCCTGCGCGGCGAGCCCAAGCGGGAACATGTCGGGCGACAGGCTCGGGCGGCGCACGCCACCGCGATCGTAATGTTCGATCACGGCCTCCAGCGTGGCGATCGAGCCGTCATGCATATAGGGCGCGCGCTCGGCGACGCCGCGCAGGGTCGGCGTCTTGAAGGCGAAGGCGAGGCTCTCGATCTGCGGCTTGATCCAGCCGCGACCGCGATCGCTGGTGTCTTTCAGGCCGATATCGCGAAAACCCTCGTCGGTGAAACGCCAGCCGGAATGGCAGGCGACGCAATTGGCCTTGCCGTTGAACAGCTTGAAACCGCGCAATTCCGCCGGCGTCAGCGCCCGCTCATCGCCCTTGACCCAGCGGTCGAAGCGGGTCGCCGGCGAGCGCAGCGTGTTCATATAGCCGGCCAGCGCGTCGGAGACCGTCTCCGGCGTCGGCCCGACGCCCGCATAGACGCGCTCGAAATCAGCCGAGAACTCCGGTGAGAAAGCGAGGCGCTGCACCATCGCATCGAGCGACAGGCCCATGATGTCGGGCGAGGCGATTGGCCCGCTCACCATTCCAGCGAGGGAATCCTGCCGGCCGTCCCAGAGGAAGGCACTCGCCCAGGCCATGTCGTAGAGTGTCTGCGAGCGCCGCGCCATCGGCCGGCCATTGTCGGCGATCGGCTTGGCCTTGCGATCGGCCCAGGCGGCATTCGGCAGATGGCAGGTGACGCAGGCGATGCGACGATTGCCGGACAATTCGGTGCTGTGAAAGAGCTTGTGGCCGAGCGCGACCACCGGCGCGGAGGCGCGTGCGCCATCGGGCAATTCGGCTGGCCGCCGATATTTGGCGCGCAAGCTCGCATGGTCGAGCGGGCGCGCGGCTGCCCTTGCCTTCTGCTCTGCCTGCTCGCTCGTCAGAGCGCCGCCTTCACCATCGAGGCTCGCCGGGCTCTCGATCAGCGGCTCGATGGTCGAGCAGCCCGCTAGCAGCACCATCGCGACGCCGGCCAGCAGCCGCCAGCCGCGCAGGCGCGAACAGGGCTCCTCCCTGCCGGGACCCGGTCGCGCCATCGATCTATGCCAGACTGCCATAGGCCAGACCGTGTGCGCCGTAATACATCAGGAAGAAGAGCAGGAGGACGCCGACATAGGTCGCTGCCTGCTCCAGCCCGCCGATACGATAGGAGCGGATGCCGCTTTGAACCGCGCGGTTGACCAGCGTGTTGCCCTCGATCACGGCGACGCCAAGCGAGGCGATGATCATCAGATGGCCGACGGCGTCGACCTTGCCGAAGTCGATGATGGCGGCGACGAAGATGCCGAGGAGCATTGCGGCGACCAGGCGCTGGCTGAGCATGCCGAACAGGAGCAGGAAGGCGGCGACGAACTCTACGAAACCCGCCAGCATGACATAGATGTGATGGTTGATGCCGAGCGTGATGCGCTCGTGCTGGGCGAGCAGCGGCAGCGTCCACGACGCATAGGCCCATTTTTCCACCGACGCCCAGAGCAGGGTCTGCGCCATGGCGGCATAGAGAATCGACAGGGCGTAGGGCTGGAGCCGCGCCAGCCGCAGCGAATGGATGATCAGATAGGCGGCGATGCCGAGAAAGAGCGGATAGTCCATCAGATGGAAGCCGCCATATTGCGCGACCGCCAGACTGTAGAGCGCGACGATCCCGAAGCCGGCGATGAAGACCGTCCGCCACCAGAGCGTGCAGATGGCGAGGAGGAGCTGGAACCAGGAGACGGCCTGGCTCTCGGTCTTCAATTCGGGGGTGAGCAGGATGCCGCCGAGCAGCCAGAGGCAGAGCAGGAAGGCGCCGAGGCTGACGCGCATGATGTCGGGGCCCGTGCCCTTCAGGGGCTCGAACAGCGCATCGACGGCATCCTCGACCCCTGCGGCACTCATCGCGCGATCGGCCACGAAAACGATCGCGATCAGCAGGATCGACAGCGACAGGGCGATCACGAAAGGGACCGAGAACACGTCCCAGAGCGCGGCGGGCGGAACGGCGACATTATAGGGCGCGAACCATTTGACATGCGCCTGCGCGGTCCCCGTCGATACGCAGAGGGCAGCCGACGCGACAAGATGCGCGAGCCGGACCCTTCGTCGCCGGAGCCGGGCGCCTATCGCTGGAGGAGAGGATCGCGTCAAAGCCCGGCCTTCGCGGAAACCTGCGCCTCGGCCGGCGTGCACACGGCCTGGAAGGTCCAGTCGGCACCGGCCCGCCGCTTGAGCTCTTCATCCGGCCACCAGGACATGACATAGGCCAGCACGGAGACGATCTCCTGTTCCGACAGGGTGCCGCGGAAGGCCGGCATGGCGATGCGGCCATCGGCCGTGCGCGCTCCGGCCGAGACGCGGAAGAACAGATCGGCGTCGCTGTGATTGGTCGCGTGGCCGCTCTCGTTCAGCGCCGGTGCCGCCTGCGGATCGCCGCGCCATCCGGCCGCACCGCTGAGAAAGGCGCCGTGGCAGCCCGCGCAATTGGCGCGATAGAGCGCAAAGCCCGCCTCCCGCTCGGCATGGCTGGCGGGCTGGGCGATGCGGAACTCCGCGGGGCGAAGCCCTTGCCGCAGCAGCAGCGAGCCGGCTGCGAACAGGCAGACGACGCCTGCGATGACGAAGACCGCAGGCAGCACCGACGAGAAGGCCATAGCACCTGTCGCACACGGCTCGGCGATCGGAGACGCCTCGGCCTCTCCGTTCAAGCGCGCAGGCGTCTCATCGCCCAGGACCTTCGTCACGGACGGTCTCTCGTCAGCGGCCGGGAAATCACCCCGGCACGTCTAGAGCGGAATTCTGACAGTATTGTTTCAATATGTCGGCTAATTACTTCACTATACGTCTTTTCAAATATAGGCAGATTCAATGCCGCTGCGTCCTCACAATAACCGGGCCGTCATCGTCCTGTCGTCACCGGCATCGTGTTCTGTCGCCTCGGCTCGGGGGGAGCAATGGCGGCGAGCACGCAGGTCAGATCGAAATTCGTCCAGATCGGCCTCTACAGCGCCGCGATCATCGCCGTGCTGGCGGTGCTCGCCATGTTGTTGCCTTGGCTGCTGCCTGCGCCCAAGCCCGCCCAGCCAGTCGTGGCGCAGCCCGCTCCGGCCCCTGCGCCACGCCCCGGCCAGCTCGAACGCATCCGGGCGGCGCTGGCCGAGGAGATCAAGGCCGGCTCGATCACGGTCGATCCGTTCGGCGGCTGGGTCGCGATCAGGGTCGGCAACCTCATCACCTTCGCCTCGGGACAGGCGACCGCCCTGCCCGGCTTCGTGCCGGTGGCGCGCCGCATCGCCGGCGTGATCGACGGCGAGAACGGCCCGGTGCGCATCGTCGGCCACACAGACGACCAGGCGGTCACGGCCGGCGGCCCCTTCCGCGACAACCAGGCGCTCTCGATCGCGCGGGCGGAGGCGGTCGCGGCCCTGATCCGGCCGGCCCTGCGCGAAGGCGGGCGTCTTGCGGTCGACGGCCGCGGCTCGTCCGAGGCGATCGCCGACAATGGCAGCATCGAGGGCCGGGCCCGCAACCGGCGCGTCGAGATCCTGATCACCCGCGAACCCTGAACAGCGTCGTCAGCCTGTCGTCTACCCGCCCTAGCGTCACCTGCGAGCCACCAAGACAGCTTCATGCCGACGATCATCAAACCACGAAAGCTCGGCATCCTGACCAAGGTCAAGCGCCGCGGCAGTTCGGCGACGCTCGTCGTCTCGGCGCTCGGACTGTTCTCGCTGCTCGAGCCCGGCGATTTCGAGCCCGACACCGCGCTCTGGCCGACGGCGATGGAGCAGATGCCGGCCGGCACGATCTTCGACGCCGCGATGCCCAAGCCCTGCGGCGAGGTCCTCGTCGCCGGCTTCGCCCGTACCGCGGGGGGCGAACCGGTTCCGGCGCTTTCGCTCGAGATTGCGCTCGGCGCGGTCCGCAAGCGACTCGCGGTGTTCGGCGACCGCGTCTGGCGCCAGACCGCCGGAGGGCCGGTCTTCGAGCAGCCCAGGCCGTTCACCGAGATGCCGCTCGTCCCGGAGCGCTGCTTCGGCGGCCCGAATCATCCGGACAATCCGCTTGGGCGGGGGATGGAGGCGGCCCGCCGCGTCGATGCCGGCGAGATCGTCCTCTTGCCGAACATCGAGCGCGCCGACCGGTTGATCCGCAACGCCGAGGACGCGCCCGAGCCGATCCGTCTCGGACCGATCGATCCGGCGCATCCCTCCCGGCGGGCACTGGCCGGCACCTATGACGAGCGCTGGCTGAAGCACGGCTTTCCGGGACTCGCCCCCGACGCCGATCCGCGCCTGTTCTGCGTCGCGACGCCGGACCAGCGCATCGAAGGCTACTTCTCCGGGCAGGAACCTTACCGGCTCGTTGGCTTCTCGGCTGAGCATCCGGTGATCGAGGGCGCCCTGCCGGGCATGCGCGTGCGCATCTTCATTGCGCGCGTCGACGGGCTCTTCGAGCTGCCGAACGTCCTCGATACCGCCTGGCTCTTCCCCAGCGCCCATAAGGGCGTGCTGATCTATCGCGGCGCCTGCCCGGTCGCCGATATCGACGGGGACGACGTCAGCCATGTCATGCTCGCCTATGAGCGCCTCGCCGACGAGCCGCGCCCGGCCGAGCACTATGCCGAGGCCTTCCGGCTGCGCAGCGATCCGGCCGAGAAGCTGAAATACCCGCTCGCCGACGGCGCCCTGTCGCCTCTTCCGGATCCCGCCGCGGTCGAGCGGCGCCGGATCGCCCGCATGGCCCATCACGAACGCCAGCGCGAGCGGACCGAGAAGGCGCAGCGGCTCGTCCTGCGCGACGCACTCGACAGGGCCGGACTGCCCGCCGCCTTCATGCCGGACCTGCCGCCCGCCGAGCCGCCTCCCGCGTGGATGCCCTCGCCGGAGGAGATCGCCAGCGGTGAGATCGATTTCGCCACGCTGTTCGAAGGCACGCAGCAGCTCCAGGCGCAGATGGACGAACGCGGCCGCGAGCTGGGAGCCCAGGCCCATGCCGCGGCGAACCGTGGCGATCGCTTCCGCCAGACCGGAGATTTCGGCGAACTCGACGCGCTGCTGGCCGAGCTCGACCTGCCGGAGCAGCCCAACCTCGCCGCAACCGCGTTGCCGCCTGACTTCAAACTGCCGGCGAGCACGGTCGATCCGGAAGCGGCGCTGCGCGATGCGCTGCAGCGCTTCCAAAGCGGGCCAGGTGCAACGCTGCTTGCTGCCGCACGCGACGGCCTCGCAGGCGCGCAGGCGGCTCAGAGCGACGATCTCGTCCCGGACGTCGCGACGATCAGCAAAGTGGAGCGGCCGACGATCTCTTTGCCTGCCGAGGCTGACGCGGCCGGCGACAAGCTGAGACGAGCCTTCCCTGAGCTCGCACCACCGGGGCAATCGCTCGACGATCTCCTCGGCTCGCTGCTGGCGGGCGACATCCTGCCGGACGCCAAAGAGCCGGCCGATCCGAAGACGCAGCTCGCCCGCGCGAGTGCACAGCTCGACCAGCTCGAGCCGCAGCTCGGCGAGGCCATGGCGACGATGCGCCGGCTCGCCCCGGAGCCGATTCATCCGATCACGCCATTGCCGCCGGACCCGGCGCAGCGTTTCGGCCAGGCGATCATGGCAGCGAAAGCGGACGGCCTCGCCGGCCGAGACATGGCCGGCGCTGATCTCTCCGGCCAGGACTTCAGCGGGCTCGACCTGAGCGGCGCCTTCTTCGAGCAGTGCGATCTGCGCGGTGCGCGCTTCCACGGCGCCAATTGCACCAGCGCGGTCTTCGCCGGTGCCGATCTGCGCGGAGCGGATTTTTCGCAGGCCAGCCTGCTGGAGGCCAATCTCGGCGCTGCCGACGCCCGTGGCGCCCGCTTCGCCGGAGCGGACCTGCGCCGGGCGCAATGGCTGAAGAGCCAGTTGTCGCAATGCGATTTAGCCGGCGCGACGCTCGAAGAGGCCAATTTCATCGAAACCGATCTGTCGGACGTCTCCTTCGCCGGTGCCAAGCTCGACCGGGTCACGATCCTGCGCTCCGACATGACGCGGGTCGTCCTCGCCGATGCGATCATGGAGAGCTGCGCGCTGATTGAGGTCAAGGCGAAGAGCCTCGATGCCCGCAGGCTCAAGGCGTTCAAGCTCTCGGCGGTTAAACTGAAGGCGCCCGGCGCCGATTTTTCCGGGGCGCATCTGCAGCAGAGCGGCTTCCATGCCGGCTGCGATCTCGCCGGCGCGCGTTTCGACGGCGCCGTCGGCATGAACGGCTCCTTCCGTGGCGCCAGGCTGATCCGTGCCAGCTTCGCACGGGCGAGCTTCAACCGGGTCGATTTCGGCGAGGCCGATCTGAGCGAGGCCGATCTTGCCCTCGCCTCGCTCAAGCAGGCCTCGCTTGGCAAGGCAATCCTGCTGCGGGCCGATCTCTTCGGCGCCAATCTGTTCAATGCCCAGGCGCGCCGCGCCCATCTCGACGGCGCCCGGCTGCTGCGGGCCAATCTCTATGGCTGCGACCTCTCGGATGCCTCGCTCGTCGGCGCCGACCTGACGCAGGCGCTGCTCGACAAGACCCTGTTCGGGATGCCCGCCGATGCGCCCTGAGGATCTGCTTGAGCGCGTCGAGCTCGGCCTGCCGGTCGAGGGCGCCTCCTTCGCCGGAGCGGATTTCGGCGGCATAACGCTGGATGGCGCGATCCTTATCGGCTGCGACTTCTCCGGTGCCCATTTTCGCGAGGCGCAGCTGAAGCGATGCCAGCTCGTCCAGTGCCGTTTCGAGCGGGCGGATTTCAGCGGCGCGGGCTTCGACACGGTGCAATGGCCTCGCACCGGGCTGATCGCCGCATCCTTCGCCCGCGCGACGCTGCTTCATTGCCAGTTTGCCGAAACCGACGCGACCGAGGCTGATTTCACCGGCGCGAAACTCGCAAGCACGAGCTTCGCGCGGGTCGATCTCTCCCGATCCTGCTTCGCCGGGGTCGAATTGACGACGGTCGCGCTGGTCGAATGCACCCTCGCGAGCGTCGACCTATCGGATGCGACGATCCGCGGCCTGACGCTGGTCAAGGGCGATCTGCGGACCGCCATTCTCGATGGCGCCGACATCGACACGATGTTCGCCATGGAGGCGGATCTGTCGGGTCGTGACCTGCGCAAGATCAGGCTGTCGCGCCTCAATCTGATGAAGGCGCGCCTCTCCGGCTGCAACCTCGCCGGCATCGACCTCTCCCAGAGCCTCTTCCTGGAAGCCGATCTCTCGGGCGCAGACCTCTCCGGGGCGAGGCTGCCGATGGCGCTGATGGTCGGCGCCGATCTCACAGCGGCGAAGCTGGTCGGAGCCGATCTCACCAGCGCGAATTTCAGCGAGGCGAAGCTCGCCGGCGCCGACCTTTCGGACGCAAGGTTGAGCAACGCCCTGTTCGAACGCACCGACTGTAGCGCCGCCCGCTTCGAGCGCGCCTTGCTCGACCATGCGCAGTTCCCCTACGCCCGGCTCGACGGCGCCTCCTTCATTGCGGCGCGCTTTCATCGCACCAGCCTTCACGCCGTCTCGGCCGAGGGCGCGCTGTTCCAGCATGCGACGGGCTCGACCCTTCCGACCGACCCACAGCGTGCCGTCGCCGATCTCTACGATCCCGCGCGTGTCGCAGCCCTGGCCTGAGGAGAGGCGCGATGGTCTTCGTCAACTCCTCCGGGCCGATCCCCGCCCCGGACTTCGCCTTCCCGGATGTCTGCCTAACTCCGGCCGTCGTACCGATCCCGGTGCCCTACCCCAACATTGCGCTGGCGCCGACGGCGATCCCGACGCAGCTCACCACCTTCCTGACCTGCATGCCCGCGCACAACCTGCTGACCACCAAGCCGCTGAGCCTCGGCGACCAGCCCGGCGTCCTGCTCGGCGTCGCCTCCGGCTTCGTCATGGGCCCGGTTAGGCATGCGATGGGCTCGGTGACGATGTTCCTCGGCGGCCCGCCCGCCACGAAGATGCTCAACCCGACCATGCAGAACGGCATGAGCCCGAACATCGTCGGCGTGACGCTCGCCCCCAGCCAGGTCACCACGATCTGTCTGTCCTGAACACCGGCCGCATTTCTGATCCCACGGGAGAGCACCGATGATGCCCGCCGCGACCACCTCGATCCCGCCCTCCGGCGTCATGCCGGCTTTGCGCCCGGCGACCGTGGTCGCCCGCGCCGGCGACCAGCTGCTTCTGCGAACCGAGACTAGCGAGGTGCCGGCCAGCGTCGCCCTCTCCTGCCCGCTCGCGCCGCAGGTCGGCGACCAGGTTCTCGCCTGGGCCGGCGGCGAGGAATGGCACATCCTCGCCGTACTGGGTCGCGAGGCGCGCCCGGCGCAGCATGCCGGTCCGGCTGTCATCGACGACGAGCCGAGGCCATTGCCGCCAGTGCCGCACTACGAAGATGCCTCGGTCACCGAAGGCGAGGCTTCGGCCGGCCGGCCATATACCCGCATCGACGTGCCGCTGAAGCCAGACGAATTCGGCAGCGGCACCTATCTGCGCCTCGGCGCCTATGTCGAGGGCGAGGAGGGCACGATGATGCCCGAGCTCACGCTGTCGAAGAGCACCGCCTCCAACACGACCAAGACCGAGCCTAGCCCGGACCTGTCGCTGGCCTCCCTGCTCAGCGGCAAGAACCCCTATGTCGCCGTCGCCGAGACGGCCAATGCCGCCAAAGAGAGCGACGCGACCAATGCCGATGGCAGCGTCAAGCAGGGCTATCTGAAGCGCGGCGACAAGTTCGTGAAGAACAAGGCCGGCCAGATGGAACTGATGACCATCTCGACCAAGGCGACGACGACGACCTCGTCCGGCGACGGCTTCCTCGGCAAGACCGACTCGGACGTCAACCTCAGCGTCGGCGGCGGCATGCTGGTCGACATCGTCAAGGGCCAGACCACCAACGTCTCCGACGGCGACATCAAGTTCACCGCGCCCGCCGGCGTCTTCGCCGTCAACGCGCTCTCCGGCGTCTCGATCACCGCCGGCACGCCAGACGCGCCGGCCAACATCTCCCTGCTGGCTTATGGCTATGTGAAGAACGAGGCCAAGGGGCCGCTCTCGGAATGGCTCTATTCCACCTCCGAGAAGAAGACCTATGGCACGGCCAAGGAGTGGTTCTACGGCGAGAAATATACGGAGTTCCACGGCTACGAGGAGAAGAAGTTCTTCGGCGTGTCGACCAGCTATTTCCTCGGCGACCAGACCTCGACCAACCTGGCAGCGCGCATCAACCTGACCATGGCGGCGACGCTGACGCTCGCCATGGGCGTCGAGTTCCGCCTCAACGCCGCGATCGACCTCAAGATCAATCTCGCCATCGACATGAACATCATCATCGGCGTCGCCTTCAAGGCCGTGGTCGGCTTCGACACGAAGGCGGTGCTCGGCTCGGACTTCAAATACGTCAACGGCCTGGACTTCAAATGGGTCGGCATCGACGGCAAGAAGTTCGGTCTGGAAGTGAAGAACGCCGATATGAACGCCTATCTCAAGGCGGTCGTGCTGGGGAAAAGCACAGTCGAGATCGGCGGCAAGGACGTCGATGTCAAAACCGGACTGCTTCTTCGGTCATGAATCGAGCCTTGCACAGCCCCTTCGCCATCGTCGAGGCGTCCGCCGGCGCGAGTTCCACACCTTTCCAGGAGGCGGATCGGCTGACTTCTGCGCGCGTGCTCGCCGTCACCGGAGAACGCTGCCTGGTGCAGGACGAGGCGGGGACGCGCGAAGCCTCGCGCGCCGTGTCGTGCCTGATCCAGCCGCAGCCCGAGGACGAGGTGCTCATCGTCGTCTCCGGCCGGCGTGTCTTCATCCTCGCCGTATTGACCCGCACTGGCCTGGGCGATGCGACGCTCGCCTTGCCGGACCGGGCTGCCAACCTCGCCATCGCGGCGCCGAGCATCGCCCTCAACGCCACGGCCCGGCTCGGGCTCGACGCGCCGGAAGTAGCAGTGACCAGCCGGCGCTTCCATCTGGTCACCGACGTGCTGACGCAAATCTCGCGGCTGGCCTCCATCGTCGGCGATGCCCTGACCACAGTCGTCGGCTGCCAGTCGACCGTGGCGCAGCGCATCGAGGTGACCTCGCAAGAGCGCAACACCGCGATCGCCGGCATCGACGCTGAGCGTATCGGCACGCATGTCTCGCAGACCGAGCTCACTACCGTGAGCGCTGCCGTCGAGACGCATCTGGCGCGCGACGATATCCGCCTCGACGCCAAGCGCGTGACGATCGGATGAGCGCGCCTTCAGCCGCCACCAGCCATGCGACCAGAGTGCGGGCCGGGCTGATGCGCCTGTCCGAAGGCCGCACCGACGAGGCCGAGGCGATCCTGCGCGAGGCGCTCGCGGCCCGGCCGGACGATCCCTGGGTGCTGAACGGGCTCGGCGGCGTCGCGCTGCTGAGGCGCGACACAGCGATGGCGGAAAGGCTGATCGGCGCCGCGGCGCGCTTGCTGCCGGGCGAGCCCGAAATCCTCGCCAATCTCGCTGCCCTGCACGCCGAATGTGACCGCATCGACGACGCCGAGCTCTGCCTCGACGAAGCGGTCCGCCTCGCTCCTCGCCATGCCGGCATCAGGGAACGCCGGGCCGAGCTTCTTCTGGCACAACGGCGCCCCTCGGACGCGGCCAACGAGGCGCAGCGGGCGCTGGAATGCGATCCCGAACGGCCGCGCGCCTGGCTGCTGCGCGGCCTTTGCGCACTCGCCGCCTCAGACCGGCCGCTCGCCGTCGCCTGCTTCGAGGAGGCCGTCGCCCTGGATGAGGCCTGCGTCGAGGCCTGGCACAACCTCGCGGAAGCCCATGCCTCGCTCGGCGACGAAGCTGCAGCGCTCGACTGCGCCGAGCGCGCCTATCTCTGCGTGCCGTCGGATCCGGTGCACATCACCACCCTGGCGCGGCTCCTCGTCGTCCGCGATCCCGGACGTTCGGGCGAGTTGCTGCGGCGGGCGCTGGCCCTCGCACCCGGCTACCTGCCCGCGCTGGAGCTGCAGGCGCTGATCGCGACGGACGCTGCAACCGTCCGGCAAGCCTTTGCCGAGCTGGCTGCGGCTGCCCGCGAACCCGGGAACGGCTTGGCTCTGCTCGCCTTGGCGCGGACGCTCGCCGGCGCAGGACGCTTCGGCGATGCGCTGCTGGCGAGCGAGCGCGCCGTGGCGCTGCAGCTTCCCGAGGCTCGCCCGTTGCGGCACGCTTGCCTGTTCGCGCTCGGCCGCTTCGGCGAAGCCTATGGCAACCTGCCGGAGCCTCACCCTGGGATCGACGCGGTGCTCATTCCACCGGACATGTCCCTCGGCGAGGTCGTCTTCGCGCTTCGTCTGCTGCCGAAGCTGGCAGCGCAGGCCGGCCGGGAGCTACCGCTGCTGGCCCCGCCGGCCCTCCATCCGCTGCTGGCGCCGCTCGCACCCGCTCTTTCGGAAGCGGGTCGAGCCGACGCCATGCAGCCGCTCGTTCTCGCCGAGGCGATGGCGCATCTGCGCGCCGATGCCGACACGCTCGCGATGGCGGCGCCCTACATCACCCTCGAGCCCGGCCACGCCAGGCGCTGGAAGGATGCGGTCGCGGCGCTGCCGGGCCCGCGCATCGGGATCGTCTGGTCGGCGCATCTCCGGGGAATAGGGCTTGATGACCTTCTGGCAGCCGCCAGGCCGCTCGGCACGGTGGTGAGCCTGGCGACGGGCGCAGCGCGGGACGCGCTCGCCCATGCGCCTGACGTGATCGATGCCGGCCATCGCATCGCCGGCCCGGAGGACCTTGCCGCCGTCATCGCTGCGCTCGATCTCGTGCTGGCGCCGGATTGTCTTGCCTTGCATCTTGCCGGCGCGCTCGGCCGCCCCGGCATCGCGCTCCTGCCGCGCGCGCCACACTGGATCTGGCAGGAAGAGGGCGGGCGAACGCGATTCTATCCGTCGCTGATGGCCTGGCGAGCGAAACAAGCACTGGATGCGACCGCATCGCGCGCGGAACTCGAGCATCTCCTGCGCATGCATCTTGCCGTCGAGGCGGACGCATGACGTCGGAAACTCGCCTGCCAGCCGAGCGGGCGCAACTGACCCTCGATCTCGCCTACGCCTTCGATCAGCCCGCGCATGATCTCGATATCCAGCTTCGGGTACGGCCGCTGCTCGCGACCGACACGGGTCTGCCGTCCATCCATCTCGCCAGCGAGCCGGAGGGCCGCTTCGATCCGGCGGAGGTCGATGGGAACGGCAGCGTCGTCGACAGGCTGAGGCTCGCCGGGCCGGCCCTCCGCCTGCGCCTCAATGCCAGCTTCGACCATCCGGTCGACCCTGATGCGGCCTTGCCGGCCCTCGCGCCGACCGCCGCAGACCTTGTCTTGGAAGGGCTGTTGGATACGACGGCCTCGACGCCTTGGCGCCAGGCCTTGGCCGACCTCCGCCAATCCTGGCGTTACAGCGACGAACCGCATCGCCAGCGGCAAGCCTTGCAGGAGATCGCGCAGCGACGGATAGGCTCCTGCGAAGCAATCGCGCGCCTCGCCGTCGAGATCATCCGCGCTCGGAACATCCCCGCTCGCTTCGTCGGCGGCTACCGCCTCTCCGGCCCATCAGGCGATATGCGCCCGGTTCGGCGTCACGCCTGGATCGCGATCTGGGAGGGGGCGCAATGGCGCATGCTCGACCCGCTCGCCCCATCAGCAACGGGACAGTGCCTGATCCCGACAGCATTCGCGAGCCGGCTGCCGGAGATTGCGACCCTCCAAGGGTCCTTCAAGGGCGCTGGCACGGCCCGGCTGACTGTTTCGGCCCATGCCCAGCGATATAGATCGTCGATCGAGCATGGCCATTCGCCATGATCTCATGACTGTCCGGTTCTAGGCGACCTGCCAGTATCCGCTCCTGGCGCATCACAAGAGCGAAAGAGTTGCGGATGCGGCACCCACATCCCGCCTGTCAAAGAAAGCCTCGCAGGCCTCGGCGACGCGCCCGAGGGCTGCATCGTCCACGTCGAGATGGGTGACCCAGCGCAGTGTGCCATAGCGCCCGCTGACAGCGATACCGCGCTCGCGCAAGAATCTGGTGAAGGCGGCGGTGTCGAGCTCCTTGGGTGTCATGAACACCATGTTCGTGCGCGCGGGTCCGGCGCCGAGCTCCGGATGGCGCATCAGTACCTCCGACAGCGCCGCGGCACGCCGGTGATCTTCGCCGAGCCTGGCGACATTGTGCTCCAGCGCGTAGATCGCAGCCGCGGCGATCACGCCGGTCTGACGCATGCCGCCGCCCAGCATCTTCCGGATGCGCCGTGTCTTCTCGATGAACTCCCTGGGGCCGACGAGAACGGAGCCGATCGGGGCACCCAGTCCCTTGGACAGGCACAGTGACACCGTGTCGAACCGCCCGGCGATCCAGGCTGCGTCCCGGTTGCCCGCTGCGGCGGCGTTCATCAACCGGGCGCCGTCGAGATGGGTGGCAAGACCGCGCGAGCGGGCGAGCCCGGTCGCGGCCTCCAGATAGGCATCGGGCAGGGGAAGGCCGTTGAAGGTGTTCTCCAGCGCGAGCAGCCGCGTGATCGCGAAATGAAAGTCGTCCGGCTTGATCGCATTGGCGATCGCGCCCAGCGCGATGGTTCCGTCCGGCTCGTTGGGCAAAGGCTGCGGCTGAATCGAGCCCAGCACAGCCGCGCCGCCTCCTTCCAGGCGATAGGTATGGG
Source organism: Allobosea sp. CRIB-10 (assembly GCF_900112185.1). GTDB lineage: Bacteria > Pseudomonadota > Alphaproteobacteria > Rhizobiales > Beijerinckiaceae > Allobosea. The sequence goes on from NZ_FOKP01000018.1 coordinate 80,981, forward strand.
CCATCTGGCCGACGAGATACTCCTCGCCGCGGCCGCAATGGGCCATCAGCGCGGCGAGATTGGCCTGCGTGCCTGTGGGGAAAAAGAGGCCGGCTTCCTTGCCCAGTCGCTCGGCGCTCATCGCCTCCAGCCGCTTCGTGGTCGCGTCGTCGTCATAGACGGCGTCGCCGACCTCGGCTGCCGCCATGGCGGCCCGCATGCCCGGCCCGGGGCGCGTCACGGTATCCGAACGGAAATCATCCACGATCATGCAACCAGGTCCTTATTGGCCTCGCCAGCGTCCATTGAAGGTTCGCTGGGGGCTATCGTACAGAAGACGTCGGGCTCAGCACTCCGGCAGATTGACCGCGAGGCCACCAAGGCTGGTTTCCTTGAAGCGCTCGTTCATCGCTTCGCCGGTCTGGCGCATGGCCTCGATGCAGTTGTCGAGCGGCATGAAATGCGAGCCGTCGCCGCGCAAAGCAAGCGATGCGGCCGCGACCGCCTTGATCGCGCCGATGCCGTTGCGCTCGATGCAAGGTACCTGGACGAGACCTGCCGCGGGATCGCAGGTCATACCGAGATGGTGTTCCAAGGCGATCTCGGCGGCGTTCTCGACCTGCTCGGGCGAGCCACCCAGCACCGCGCAGAGCCCGGCCGCAGCCATCGCGGCGGCCGAGCCGACCTCGCCCTGGCAGCCGGCCTCGGCACCTGAGATCGAGGCATTGTGCTTGATCAGGCCGCCGATCGCCGCGGCCGTCAGCAGGAAATCGGCGACTTTCTCGGGCTCCGCCCCGATGCAATGGTCGAGATAATAGCGCAGCACCGCAGGCACCACACCGGCAGCCCCGTTTGTCGGCGAGGTCACCACCCGGCCGCCGGCGGCGTTCTCCTCGTTCACCGCCATGGCGTAGACGCTGAGCCAGTCCGTCGAGGCGTGCGGTTGGGAGCGATTGGCCAGCCGCTCGGCCTCGAGCTGGCGATGGATCGTCGCCGCCCGGCGGCGCACGCGTAAACCGCCGGGCAATTCGCCCTCCTGGCCTAGGCCGCGCTCGATGCAGCCGTTCATCACCGACCAAAGACGGGCCAGACCGCGATCAACCTCGTCCGGCGATTGGCGGTGGACTTCGTTGGCGCGCTTCATCTGCGCGATCGACAGTCCGCTCTCACGCGCCATGCGCAGCATCGTCGCCGCAGTCGCGAACGGATAGGGCCAGGACGACGCCGCGGCGGCGGCTGGCGGCGCCTCGCGCTCCTGCGCCGTCACCACGAAGCCGCCTCCGATCGAATAGTAGGTCTCCGACAGGAGCTCCGCGCCGGTAGCACCGCGGGCGCAGAAGACGAGGCCGTTGGCGTGGCCCGGCAAGGGCGGCCCATAGTTGAAGACGATATCGGTGGTGGGATCGAAGGCGAGCGGCGGCAGGCCGTCGAGCCGAAGCAGATGCGTCGTCCCGAGCGCATCGAGCTGGCGTTCGGCCTCGTCGGGATCGAGCTCGGCCGGCGTCCAGCCGAGCAGCCCGAGCGCCACGGCGCGATCCGTGGCATGGCCCTTACCGGTGAAGGCGAGCGAGCCGTAAAGGGTCGCGCCGACCGCCACCGCCTCATGACGGGACGGATGCTGGCGCAGCAGGTCCAGGAAATGCCCTGCAGCCGTCATCGGCCCCATCGTATGCGATGATGACGGGCCGATCCCGATCTTGAAGACGTCGAACACGCTCAGGAACATCAAACGTCTCCAGCCCGCCGCGATCCTACACGCTCGGCGAACACCGACTACCCCCGTAACGGCTGCCGAGCCTCAAACCGAGATCGCCATGCCGTCGCGCTGGGGGGTCGGCTCCGCCCGAGCACAAGCCGTCGACGATCCCGATCGCATGCAGGGCGGCGAAAGGAATGTCTGGGCCGAGCGCTTGACGTCGTAGCGGCGGCGGTGAGCTCCTCGCCGACGCTGCGGCGACTGCGATTGGAGATGTCGATCGCGTTCGAGACGGCCATGATCCGCGGTGCAGCGACCGCCTCGCAGGTCACCCGTGTCGTCACCGAATTCGGCGTCGCGGCCGTGGCCGGCCTGTCAGGAACCGCGCTTGCGCTCGCCCCGACTGAGATCGCGGCACCGGAATTCCGGGTCTCGCTCCGGCGCGGCATCGCTTGATTTCACAAGTCGCTGTGCCGATTTGGCGCCCCTTATGCGTCTGACGTGATTGCCCAGCTCGGACGTTCCCAGACAAAGACGCGGTGTTCGGCGGCAATGCCGTCATAGCGATGCTCGCCGGAGCAAGCAAAGAACATATTGCATTTATACATCAATATATGCAATTAGGTTGGCATGAACCGGCAACTGCCCACCACAGCCATTTCCTCCCGACGAACGCCGCGCTCGCTGGTCCGGATCGCAGCGGCGGAGGCGTTCGGCGTCGATTTCTCGCGGTTGCCGCATGTCTTGCGCATTCTCGTCGAGAACCTGCTGCGGAATGCATCGTCCGACGACGAGTGCGCGGAAGGGCTCGCTGCGGTTCGCCAATGGCTCGCAGCCGGGACCAGCACGGCCGAGATCGCATTCCAGCCCGAACGCGTGCTGATGCACGACACCACCTGCACGCCGGCGCTGGTCGACGTGGCGGGCCTGCGAGACGCGCTCGCCGAGGCCGGCGGCGACCCTGACGCGCTGAGCCCGATGCTGCCGGTCGACGTTTCAGTCGACCATTCGCTCGGCGTCGATGTTTCGGGTTCGCCCGCCGCCGCTCAGCTGAACAAGGCGCGCGAATACCGCCGCAATGGCGAGCGCTACCGTTTCCTGAAATGGGCGACCCGGGCGCTGCGGGGCGTGCGCGTGCATCCGCCGGGCACCGGCATCATGCACACCATCAACCTCGAGCAGCTCGCGAGCGTGGTCAGCACCCGGATGATCGATGGGCAGCTCGTGGCGCTGCCGGACACCCTGATCGGCACCGACAGCCATACGCCGATGATCAACGGCATCGGCGTCCTCGGCTGGGGCGTCGGCGGCCTCGAGGCCGAGAGCGTCATGTTCGGCATGCCGGTGATGATGCGCCTGCCGGAGGTGATCGGCGTCAGGCTCACCGGCCGGTTGAAAGAGGGCGTGCTGGCGACAGATCTCGCCCTCACGGTGACGCAGCGCCTGCGCGAGCGCGGCGTCGCCGGCGCCTTCGTCGAGTTCTTCGGGCCGGGCGTCTCGACTCTGTCGGCCGGCGAGCGCGCGGTCGTCGCGAACATGACGCCTGAGTTCGGCGCCGCGACGGCGTTCTTCCCGATCGACGCCGCAACGCTCGCCTATCTCCGGCAGACCGGCCGCGCGCCCGGGACGGTGACGCTCGTCGAGGACTACGCCAGGGCGCAGGGGCTGTGGTTCGAACCGGAGGCGCAGCCGCGCTTCACCGACACCGTTGCAATCGATCTCGACGCGGTGAGGATGAGCCTTGCGGGGCCGTTCCGCCCCCAGGACCGCATCTGCCTGTCGGATGTTCCCGGAGCATTGTCGCGACTGCCGCAGCCGGAGCGGCCGACCTCGGAGCTGCCGCGTCATCCGGTCGCGATCGCCGCGATCACGAGCTGCACCAACACCAGCGATCCGCGCCTGCTCGTCGCGGCCGGCCTCGTCGCGCGCAAGGCGCGGGCGCTCGGCCTGGCGCCGCCGCCCTGGGTCAAGACCTCGCTCGCGCCGGGCTCGCCGGCGGCAGAGCGCTTCCTGCGACGCTCCGGCCTGCTCGACGATCTCGAAGCGGTCGGCTTCGCCATCGTCGGCTATGGCTGCACCACCTGCATCGGCAATTCCGGGCCCTTGCTGCCGACGATGGAGCGCGCCGTTCTCGCCGGCGAGACCCTGCCCGTCGCCATTCTCTCCGGCAACCGCAACTTTCCCGGCCGCGTCCACGGCCAGGTCGAGGCCGGCTTCCTGGCGTCGCCGCCTCTGGTCGTGGCCTATGCGCTGGCCGGAGCCGCCCAACGCGATCTCAGCCGCGAGCCGCTCGCCCATGCCGGCGACAAGGCGATCTTCCTGGCGGATCTTTGGCCGAGCGGGGCGGAGATCGATGCCGCTCTCGGCACAAGCCTGGATGAGCGCGATTTCCGTGCGGCCTTCGCCGAAGCCGAGGCCGATAAGAGCTGGGCCGAGCTGGATGCGCCGGCGACCGCCCGCTTCCCCTGGGATCGCAGCTCGACCTATCTGCGCCGGCCACCCTTCGCGAGCGCCGGTGCGCCGTCGGCGCTCGGCCGCTACTCGGCCCACCCCTTGCTGGTGCTTGGCGACGACATCACCACCGACCATATCTCCCCGGCCGGGCAGACCCCGGCCGCCAGCGAGGCGGGGCGCTGGCTCGTCGCGCAGGGCGAGGATGCCCGCGACCTCAATGTCTATGCCGCGCGGCGCGGCAATTGGGAGGTGATGCTCCGCGGGCTCTTCACCAACCGGACCGTGGTGAACCAGCTGGGGCGGGCTTTGCCGGCCGGCTCGACCGTGCATGTCCCGAGCGGTGACGTCCTCCCGCTCTGGCGCGCCGCAGAACGCTATCGCGCTGCAGAAGAGGAGACCGTCGTCATTGCCGGCGAGCGCTACGGCACCGGCTCGTCGCGCGATTGGGCGGCCAAGGGGCTCGCCCTGCTCGGCGTGCGCGCCGTGCTGGCGGCGAGCTTCGAGCGCATCCACCGCTCCAACCTGATCGGCATGGGCATCCTGCCGCTGGTCTTCGAGGATGCGACCCAGAGTACGAATCTCGGATTACGGCCTGGCGACCGGCTGGAGATCGCCGTGCCGGCGGCAGAGCTGGCGCCGCGTCTGCGCACGGTGGTGACGCTCCTCCGAGCCGAGGGTGCGCGCGCCACGATCCCGATGCGTCTCGCTGTCGAGACCGCGCTCGAATGCGAGACGCTGCGGGCGGGCGGCATGTTGCCCCTGATCCTGAGGCGCTTCCTGCCGAAGCCCGCGGCATTCAGCCGGAGATCGAGAAACGATCGCAGGAGCCCCGCCCGCCAAGCCTGACTGCGCCTGAGCGCGCGTATCGACCATAACAGTGGAGGAGAAGAGATGTTTTCGCGCAGGATCATCATTGCGGGGCTTGCCGCAGCAGGGCTTTGCGGACCGGCTTTGGCGCAGGCGCCGGCCGAGCTCAAGATCATGGCGCCGGCAGGGCCGGGCGGCGGCTGGGACACCGCGGCACGCTCGGTCCAGCAGGTCTTGACGGGTACGGGCCTTGCGAAGAGCGTCCAGGTCCAGAACGTCACCGGCGCCGGCGGTACGGTCGGGCTCGCCCAGTTCATCAACGGCGCCAAGGGCGATCCGAGCCAGCTCATGGTCAACGGCATCACCATGGTCGGCGCGATCCTGACCAACAAGGCGCCGGTCACGCTCGACCAGGTCACGCCGCTGGTCCGCCTCACCGGCGATCCGCTCGTCATCGTCGTGCCGGAGAACTCGCCGCTCAAGACGGTCAAGGATCTCGCAGCGGCGATCAAGGACAACCCGGCGCGCTTCATCTGGGCCGGCGGCTCGGCCGGGGGCGCCGATCACATCCTCGCTGCCCTCATGGCCAAGGCCGCCGGCAGCGACCCCGCCAAGCTCAACTATGTCGCCTTCTCCGGCGGCGGCGAGGCACTCGCCGCCATGCTCGGCGGCCGCGTCACCGCCGGCGTCTCCGGCTATGGCGAGTTCGAGAGCCAGATCAGGGCCGGCAAGCTGCGGGCGCTCGCCCTGTCCTCCGGCAAGCGGCTCGACGGCGCCGACGTCCCCACGCTCAAGGAGCTCGGCTTCGACGTCGAGGTGACCAATTGGCGCGCCGTCATGGCCGCCCCCGGCATCAGCACCGATCAGAAGAAGGAGCTGACCGCGATCTTCGACAGGATGGCGACATCGAAGGAATGGGCCGAGGTGCTCAAAGCCCGCGGCTGGGACGACTACTATCTCGCGGGCGAGCCCTTCGTCGCCTTCCTCAAGGAGGAGCAGCTCCGCGTCGCCGAGGTGCTGCGTTCGATCGGGCTGGTGAAATAAGCGAGCGCGAGAAACAGGGTTGTGTCCCGCAGCCCGTCGACTACACCTTTTGCCGGCGCGTCATGCGCCGGCGGGACGGCGGCGTTGGCAAAAGGCGATCTCGGCGAGGTGCTGGCGGCTCGGCTGCTCGGCGAGATGCGCGAGCAGCGCCTTGCCGCCGGCACGCATCTGCGCTCGCAGGATCTGGCCAGCCGCCTCGGCGTGTCACGGTTCCCGATCGGGCAGGCGCTGCAGATCCTCGCCGAGAAGGGGGTGCTGCGCCATGAACGCAATCGCGGCTATTTCGTCGCCTCCGAGACGCAGCCCTCGGCCGACGAGCTCGGTCTCGCTCAGGACGACAGGATCGGGGCGGCCTATTTCCGCATCGCCGACGATCATCTGCGCGCGCAGCTGCCTGAGCAGATCACGGAATCGGAACTGCGCGAGCGCTATCAACTGACGCGCACCGAGCTCTCGACCGTCCTGACCCGGATCAGCGCCGAGGGCTGGGCCGAGCGGCGCGCCGGCTATGGCTGGAGCTTCCTGCCGGTCCTGACCACGCCCGAAAGCCTGGAGCAGACCTACCGCCTGCGGCTCGCGCTCGAGCCGGCCGCCTTGCTGGAGCCCGGCTACACTCTCGCACCCGAGCTGATCGCGAGCTGCCGCCAGGCCGAGGAGCGCCTCCTCCAGGGCGCCATCGAGACCGACAGCGCCGATGCCCTGCATGAGCGCGGCGTGCGTTTTCATGAAACCATCGTCGGCGCCAGCGGCAACCCGTTCTTCCTCGACGCGATCAGGCGGCTGAACCGGATCCGCCGCCTGCTGTCCTATCGCTCCATGCTCGACCGCAAGCGCTACCGCGCACAATGCGAGGAGCATCTCGCCATTCTCGACAGCCTCGCCCGCCGCGACCAGGACGAGGCTGCGGCCCGGCTCAGAAGCCACCTCTCACACACCATCGACAACCTTGCCCGCATCCGCCCGCTCCTGTCAGCCCGAGGGGTGGCGGGGTTCGACCCGGGTGCAGCATGATTGCAGTGTGATTTTGACATTCGGCTTGGACTCTCATGGACCGCTTCGATGCGATGCAGGTTTTACTGGCCGTCGTCGACGCTGGCAGTCTGTCGGCTGGAAGCCGCAAGCTGAACGCGCCGCTGCCGAGTGTCAGCCGGAAAGTCGCGGAGCTCGAGCGCCATCTCGGCACGCGCCTCCTCGTCCGGACCAGCCGCAATATCCAGCTCACCGATGCGGGACGCGACTATGTCGAAGCCGCGCGCCAGATCATGGCGCAAGTCGAAGACGCCGAATCGCGGGCATCGGGGGAATACGAAACCGCGAGGGGCGTCCTGACGATCACCATGCCGATCGCATTCGGCCATGATCATGTGCTGCCGCTCGCCTACGACTTCCTGCGCGAGCATCCCGAGATCGCGTTGAACGTGCTCGCCCTCGACCGCCTCGTGAATCTGGTCGAGGAGCATGTCGATGTCGGGATCCGGCTGGGCGAACTCGCCGACAATGCGCTGCACGCGGTGAAGGTCGGCGAGTTCGGCTTCGTGACCTGCGCCAGCCCGGACTATGTGGCGCGCAAGGGATCGCCTGCGAGCCCGGACGATCTCGGGCAGCATGACGGCGTGGTCTTCGGCCAGATCACCCAGCCGGGCTGGATCTACCAGCATGAAGGCCGCCAGGTGGAAGGAAGACCGACCATTCGGATGCGCGCGAACACGGCCATGGCGACCGTCGCCGCCGGCCTGCGCGGGGTCGGCATCATCCGGATGCCGCGCTATCAGGTGGCGAAGGGCCTGCAATCAGGCGCCTTGATCGCCATGCTCGGCGACTGCGAGAGCCAGTCGTTCCCTGTCCACCTGGTCTATGCCCGCCAGGGGCTGCTGCCGCTGAAAGTGCGGGTGTTCATCGACTGGATGGTGCCGCGGCTGAGGCACGCCTTGAAGGCGCTGGCCGTACCTGCCCCGACCTCGGAACCCGGCGGATAGCGGCGCCCGCCAGGAGCGCGCGGTCTGCGGCGCTCAGGCCGAAGGCCGGCGATAGACGACCAGCTTGGCGGTCAAGATCTGCAGGACCTCGCCGCGCTGGTTGAGCGTCTTGCTGACGATGGTGGCGATACCGCGCTCGGGGCGCGAGCGCGAGGGAACGACCTCCATCACCTCGCTCTCGACATGGAGGATGTCGCCCGGCCGCGTCGGGGCCGGCCAGGCGATCTCGCCTCCGGCGCCGATGATGCCGCCCGCGAGCGGCAAGCCCGATTCGACGTTCAACCGCATGGTGATCGCCGCGGTGTGCCAGCCGCTGGCGGCCAGGCCGCCGAACAGGGTGCCTTTCGCGGCTGCCCCGTCGAGATGGAAGATCTGGGGATCGAACGCCGTCGCGAAGGCCTTGATCTGCTCCTCGTCGAGCGCATGCGAACCGCTGACGAAGGTCTGGCCGGGCTGAAGATCGTCCAAGTAGAGCTGTGTCATGTCCCCTCACCTTCCCTATCGTCTGAAAATCCGCCGCTGCCACAGCCGGCACATATCAACAGGCTGCGCAACTTTGGGCGCGGCCGGCCGAGCCCCTAGGCAAACGTCACCTCGTCGAGATCGATCGAGACCATCAGGAGGTCGGTCACCGGCCGGGCGTCGGGCCCGCGGACATAGGCGCGCCGCCGCGTCGGGACGCGCAGGCCCTGGACTTCGACATAGCCGCCGATCATCTGCGCGGCGGCGAAGCCACCGGCGATGTCGACGCGGTAGTCGTGCCGCCGCAACTCGAACGCCCGGTCGAAATAGAAGTCCTGCTGCCGGCTGTGCGTGACCATCTGGCCCGGAAACGAGGCCCGCAGGACGCGCCATTCCTCCTCGCCTTCCCGCCAGGGCGCGAGTTCGCGGACCGTGACACCCTCCGCCGCCAGCAGGAAGGGCGAGTTGAGGTAGAGCCACATCGCATAGCCGTTGAAATAGGCGCGGTGGAGCGGCCCCCAGGGCGTGCCGAGCCCGTGCCCGGCGAACAGCGCCGGCAGGTCCCGGCTCTCGGCGACGACGGCGCCATCCACCTTCTCGACGGCGACCCGCTCGGCGGTGAAGCTCGTCCGCTGATCGGGTGCGCCGAACGGAGCGACCGAGGCCCGCTGCTCATGCAGCCAGACGCTCATGCGTCGCCTGGTCTTGTCCGTCGGCAGGCCCTTGAGCGGAAACAGACCGCCGGTGGTCACGACCGAAGCTTCGACCCGCTCGAACGCCTTGCGCCGTGCCAAGCCGCCATGTGCCTCGATCACCTCGTCGAGCAATGCCATCGTGGACCTCCCATCTTGTGCCGCGGCGGGCCGGAACGCTCAGGCCACAACCCGGTAGCGCGGTGCCGGAGTGGCTGTCGACAGCTTGCCGATCATCGCCCGCCGGGCGGCTTCATAGGTGTCGAAGAGCTTGCCATCCTGGAGGGAAGGGATGGTCGCGAACTCGCCGCGATCGAGCCCGAGGAGCGCCGCGTCGACGAGGTCTTCGCTGCGCATGACGATCTCGCTCGGCAGTTGCTCGACCGGGCGGCCGGCGATCGCCCAGAAATCGGTGGCGGTGGCGCCCGGAAGCACGACCTGCACGGTCACGCCGGTGCCGGCGAGCTCGTGCCGTAGATTCTGGCTGAAGGCGAGCACGAAAGCCTTGCTGCCACCATAGACGCCGTTGAGCGCTTCCGGATTGACGGCGACGATCGAGGCGATGTTGACGATCGTCCCTGCGCCGCGGGCGATGAACTGCGGAACAATGGCGTAGGTCAGGCGAGTCAGCGCGGTGACGTTGAGTGAAATCAGCGAGGTCATCTCGTCGATGTCGGACTCCAGTAGCTTCAGCGCCCCGCCGAGACCCGCATTGTTGACGAGCATGCTGACGTCCGGGGTTTCCTTCAGGAAGGCTTCGACGCGGGCCAGGTCGGAGGCATCGGCGAGGTCGGCGGGCAGGATATCGACCTTGCGCCCGGTCCTCCTGCCGATCCTGTCGGCGACCGCGGCGAGCTTGTCGGCGCTGCGGGCGACGAGAACGAGGTCATATCCCCGCTCGGCCAGCCTGTCGGCATAGACCGCACCGATGCCACTCGATGCGCCGGTCACGACGGCAGTTCCCAATATCTCTGTCATCTTCGTATCTCCTGGTTGCGGTGCGAGGCATCAAGCGCTCGCGGCGTCTGGTGGTGACCGGAAACTAAGGACGTCCGCTCCGGCGCGGCAGCCGTCGAGACTGAAAGTCAGCCTCTCGCGACGCTGAAGGGGCGATGGTGGAGAGAGCCCCAATCGGAGCGCGACGACGCCGGCACGCCTTGCTCCGTCAATCCCGGCCCCGACGGCGCCTGCGCCTGCCTTGCCGAAACGGATTGCGCCGATACGTCATCGTGGATGCAATCGGGACGCGCCCGGGAGCCGCCGAGCCCATTCGACAGGCTATCGCGCGCGTGCTCAGCGGAGGACCAGGTCGGCGACGGATACGAGAAACCACGGCCCAAAGGGCAGAAGGAGAAGCCATCGCGCCTGCCAGACGCTGCTGTCCCGCACCGGCGCGTCAACCACATCGATGAGCTCAAGACCGTCCATGACGCATCTCCCTGAATCGGACGCGACAGAGATCGGCCGGCGGAGAGGGCTAATCCATCGCACAATATTGTCGCCGATACCTTTGGATGGGTCGGCCGCGCGGCGCGCGGATCACGACCCGCCAGAACGACATGTCTTATTTTTACATATCCCTTACAAATTAATCGTATAAGTTGCAGATCGCATCGCGAAACGCTCGGCTGGATGCCCTTCGCCATCCTATGAGCGCCGGCGTGCCGGCCCCAGGACGAGGTGGGCGAAGATGCCTTGCTGCCGCATTCCCCTCCCGAGCCCGCTCCGCGACGCAAGCCCGGCGAGCGCCCTTTGATGCGGCCGATCGAGCCGCAGACCGCAATCGAAGCGCGCGTTTCACGCAAGGGTTCAGTCAGGCCGATGCGCCCCGCCGATGTGCCGGCAGTCGCGCAGCTGTTCCTGAAAATCTTCAGGGGGGCCGACAGGCCGGCGGATATGGAGCTTCAACACTATCTGGGAAGCCTGACCCTGGCGTCTCCAACCTATGACGAGACGATGGGCACGCAGGTCTACCAGCAGCAGGACGGACGCATCCGAAGCGCGCTGCTGGCCGTGCCGATGCGGTTCGTCGCCTGCGGAACGAGCTTGCCGGGCAGGCTGCTCGGCGTCTTCATGAGCGACGCCGACAAGGAGGCTGCCGGCGCGGCACAACTGATCCTCGCCTTGCGCCCCAGACGTGCCGATTTCGCCTTCTGCGACAGCGCCTCGCCCACCAGCCGGAGCCATCTCCTCGCCATCGGCGGCAAGCCGGTTCCGATGCAGAACCTCGAATGGACGCGCAGCTTCCGCCCCGTCGGTGCCCTGACGCAACGCTTCGCCGAGCGGTTCCTGCGCGGCAGGTCTTTCGGCCTCCCTATCGTCGCGCGCCCGTTCGACAGTCTGCTGCGGCATCTGCGGCCTGACCAGGATGCGCCGGAAGCCGCCGTAGCGAGCGTCACGGACATGTCCATTCCGAATTTCCTGGACCATGCCCCCAGGCTCATCGCCCACTACACCGTGCGGCCGCTCTGGGCGCGGGAGGAGCTCTCCTGGCTGGTGTCGCTGGCGGCGCAGAACAGCCGGCTCGGCGCCTTCACGATCCGCGCCGTCGTCGACCACCCAGGGACGATCATCGGCTGCTTCGTCTACTATGCGGCGCCGGGGCGAACCGCGCATGTCCTCAACGTCCTGTCGCTACCCGACCGCGAGACTGTCGTCCTCGACGCGATGTTCCGCCATCTCGACGAGACCGGCCATGTCGCGGCGCGCGGCCGAGCGCAGCTCGCCCTGATGGCCGGACTCTCGCTGCAGCGCTGGCTCGTCTTCCGGCACCGGGCCTTCGCGATGGTGCTGACGCGAGTTCCCGAGATCAACGACGCGGTCGCGCGCGGCGATGTCTATGTCGGCGGCCTCGCCGGCGAGGACTGGAGCCGGCTCCTCGGCGATTTCCACTGAGGCGGATGCGATGGCGGTCTCGGTCATCCTCAAGGCGCTCAACGAGGAGGCGAGGATCGGCGCCGCGGTCGAGAGTGTGCTGGCGGCGCTGGAAGGCATCGGCGGCGAGGTCATCGTCGCCGATGGCGGCTCGCGCGATCGCACGCTCGCCATCGCCGCGCGCTACCCCGTCCGTGTCGTCCAGCTCGAACCGGCCATCCGCCCGAGCTGCGGCATCGGCCCCCAGCTCGGTTTCCAGTACAGCCGCGAGCCGTTCATCTGCCTGATGGACGGCGACATGCTGCTCGATCCCGATTTCCTGCCCGAGGCCCTCGCCTATCTCGACAGCAATCCCCGTGCTGCCGGCGTGACCGGCCATGTCGAGGAGATGAACGACACCAGCCTCGAATACATCAGGCGCGGACGCCGGGTCTCACCCGAGAGCCGCACCGGCACGATCGACCGGATGAACGGCGGCGGCCTCTATCGCAGAAACGCGGTCGAGCAGGCCGGCTATCTCTCGGACCGCAATCTGCACGGCTATGAGGAGTTCGACCTCGGCCTGCGCCTGCGGGCGCGGGGCTGGAGCCTGCACCGTCTCGACCGCCGCTTCGTCCGTCATTTCGGGCATGCGATCAACGCCTACAGCCTGCTGCTGCGGCGCTGGAAATCGGGCTATTTGCGCGGGATCGGCGAATTGCTGCGCGCCGCGCTCGGCAAGCCGCAATGGCGGCGATTGATCGAGGACCTGCCCGAGCTGAAGCTCTGGGCCGGCGTCTATCTCTGGCTGATCGCGATGATCGTGCTTCCATTCGCCTTGCCGAGCCCGGCCATGGGGCTCGCGTTGGACGCCATCCTGACCGCCGGCATCGTCGGCGCGATGAGCCTGCGGCAGCGGAGCTTGTCGCTCGGACTGTATGCGGTCGTCGCCTGGGTGTTCCACGCCGCCGCCTTGCCGCTCGGCTTCTTCCAGTCACGGAAGGCTCCGGAAGCCTGGATCGAGAGCCGGATCGTCAAGGACCTGTCATGACGGGGCTCGCCCGCGCGAGCGCAGCCACATGCGAGCGGCTGCGCCGTGCGAGCCGAAGCAGCGCGAGCCACGCTGCCAAGACGATGGCCCCGTCGACCGCATAGAGCGCGATGAAGGTGCCGATCGGCGCCGCCTGCGAGGTCGCCGCCGCGATGACCACGCTGCCCAGCAGATTGGCGCCGTTCAAGATCCAGGCCCGCACATCCTGCCGACCAGAGGCGCCGAGCAGGTCGACCGCAGCCGCCCAGGCAGCGATCAGGACGATGGTGCCGGACAGGCAGCGCACAAAGAACGGCAGGTCGTGATAATCGCGGCCGAACAGGGCTGGAAGGGTGGGCGACAGCAGGAACAGGGTGAGGCCCGTCAGCACACCGAGGGCGAGCGCGGCGATCAGGGCCCGCTTGGCGATCGGCAAAGCAAGGTGCAGGCCGTTGCGGCTCTCACGTGCCAGCCGCGGATAGAGCAGCCGGTTGAGCGCATCGATCGCAAGGTAGCTGCTGTCCATGATCCGCCTGGCGACCCCGTAGCTGCCGACCGTTTCGATCGAGGTGAACAGGCCGATCGCCAGCAGGTCGATATTCGAGCGGACGGCTCGGCCCACGAATTGCGAGCAGAACAACAGTCCGGAGCGCAACTCCGCGCGCAGGATCGCGAAGCGGGGCCGGCCGAGAGGCGAGAGCCAGATGGCTCCGAGCAGGGCGTAGAGAAAATTCCCGCCGCATTGCCAGAGCGCCCAATCCGCCAGGCTCGTGACCCGGAACACCAGGCAGCCCAGAGCCGCGGCGGCCATGCGCGCAAGCGCGAAGCCGACAACGGCGCGATTGGCCGCCTGAACCCGGCCGAGGCCGAGGAACACCGTTTCGACGAGAAGGATCACCCGCACGAGAACGACATTGCCGAGGAACAGTAGCGCCAGGGTCGTCATGTCGACCGAGGGGCCGGAGCCGATGCGAGACCATGACGACATCGCCGCGACGCCGCCAATGACGAGTACGCCTCCGCTGAAACCGATCAGGAGAAGATTGTGACCGAGCAGACGCGCATAGCTGCCGGGATCTCGCGATACGCCACGGAGCAGGCAGTCGGACGCGCCCAGGCCGCAGAGCTGAACCGCGACCGCCGTCACAGCCGAAATCTGCACGAACAAGCCGAATTCGGCCGGCCCGAGCGAGCGAGCCAGGATGGCGAAGGTCACCAGCTGCGACAATGCGGCGGACGCCAAGGCCCCACCCGACAGCAAGTAGCTGAGGAGAATTGGGCGACTACGCCGAATTCTGTCGCCGATGTCCTTCAAGCATTCGTCCAATAACAGCTCCCTCCGGATGTCCGTTCCGTATTGGGCGAGATACGTGGCCCCGCTCGGTAAGGTTAACGTTTAATTAAATAAACTACCATAGGTTGCATAATTGCAGAAGAACGCGGCAATCTCAACCAGTAATTGCAGTCCTTGAAAGACTAGCGGATACGGGGAGAGCCATGGCCACGATTGCAACCGCCAGCCTTGCGCCGATTTTCAGCGCGTCGGGCCATGCAGCTTCGCCAGCGAAGGCGCGCATCGCCCGCCACACGCGCCTCGCCAAACCAGAACGGCCTGGCGTCTCGGGTCTCGGGCTTTCCCGCTGACGCAGGCCCCGCCATGTACCTCACGACCGACACCAGCAAGACGCGGCCCGGAGATGAGTTTTCCTATCGACGGACCGTCGAGCAGGGACCTGCGTCCGCCCGCTCGATCAATGCCGTCCAGGTCCTCGGGTGGCTGCGGCGCGGCTGGCTCTGGGTCATGATCGCCGTGCTGGTCGGCGCCGTTGCCGCCGTCGGCGCCACACGTCTCCTGACCCCGCGCTTCACAGCGACGACGGAGCTGACGATCGCGCCGTCAAACCTGCTGATCGCTCCCAACGACCTCTACGCGGCGAATATCCAGAGCGACAGCCAGATCCTGGATGTCGAAAGCAAGATGAGGATGATCACCTCGGGCAACGTCCTGCGCCGTGTCGTCGACGGGCTCGCCCTGAAGAGCGATCCCGAGTTCGCAGGTAAGCCGCCGCTGTTCGGCCTCCTGGGTATTTTCGATCAATCCCAGCCTTCCAGCAGCGGAGCCGATGTCGCCGCGGCCTTGGCCAAGCGCATCACCGTCACCCGGCAGGAACGCTCTTATGTCGTCTCCCTGTCGGTCTGGGCGAGCGAAGCGGCGCTGGCGGCCAGGCTCGCGAACGCCGTCGCAGACACCTTCCGCGAGGAGGTCGTGCGGGCCGATGCGGAGCGGGTCGGCCGTGCCGCGCAAGGGCTGACCGCCAGACTCGCCGAGATCAAAGCTGCCGCGACCGAGGCCGAGGACCGGGTCGAGGCCTTCCGCCGCGACCATGGCCTACAACAGAACACATCGCGGCAGGCGCTGAGCGCGGAAGCCCTGGAGCGGATGAGCGGCAAGCTGACCGATGCCAAGGCGCGCCTCGCCGAGGCGGAGGCACGCTATGCCGAGGTCTCGCGGGCCGTGTCGCAGCATGGTGCGCAAGGCGGCGGCGTCCAGTCACAGACCCTGGCCGGGTTGCTCGCCGACGAGGCGGCCCTGCGCCGGCAGGTCGCCGTGCTCTCCAAGACCCTGGGGCCACGCCATCCCTCGCTGACGAGCGTGCTGACCGAGGCCGATGCCCTGGCCAAGGCGATCAGATCCGAGACCGAGCGTCTGCGGCGCACCGCCCGGATCGAGGTCGATCAGGCCAGGAAGGCGCTGGATGCGCTGACCGGCGAGACACGCCTGCTGCGCGGCAGCGTTTCGATCGACGACCAGGCCCAGGTGAAGCTGCGCGAGCTCGAGCGCGAGGCCAGCGCCAAGACCGCGCTCTACCAGACCTTCCTGACCCGGGCGGGCGAGGCCGCCCAGCGGCAGCAGATCGACGCGACGGATGTCCGCGTGATCACCGCCGCCGCCCCCCCCTCACGCCCGACCTGGCCGCCACGCCCGATCGTCGCGGCCGCGGTGGGCATGCTTCTGGGCCTGCTGCTGTCGGCGAGCGCACTCCTGGCTCTCGGCTATCTCGGCGAATTCCGGTCCGGCGGGAGCACAGCCCCATGACCCAGACGAATGATAGGCGCGAGACCGCGACCGCGGGCACCTTGGGCGCCCTGCTCTTCACGGCGACATTGCTGTTCTACCTGGTCACGCTGACTCCTTTCATCGACCTGTCGGCGGCCGGCACGAGCGACGCGGCGACGGCCAAGTCGAACACGATCAATCAGTTGATCTATCTTTGCCTGACCGCGGCCCTGTGGCTGACCGTCTTCAACTCGCC
This sequence comes from Allobosea sp. CRIB-10, assembly GCF_900112185.1. Lineage (GTDB taxonomy): Bacteria > Pseudomonadota > Alphaproteobacteria > Rhizobiales > Beijerinckiaceae > Allobosea. The sequence continues at coordinate 97,288 of NZ_FOKP01000018.1, forward strand.
CGGGCGCCATCTGGTGGCGCGCCCGCGCGGCCTCCTGATCGTATTGCTGTTCTGGTTCGCGGTCGTCTCGGCGTTTTCGGCACAGCCCGATCTGGCCCTGAAGCGCGTCTTCCTGGCGATGCTCACCATCATCAACGGCAGCATCCTTCTGCTGCTGCCACGTTCGGAACGCCAGTTTGCCGGCATGCTGACGCTCTGCTGCCTCGGCGCGCTCGGGGTCGCCTATGTCGGCGTGGTGCTGATGCCCGAGCTCGCCATCCACCAGGCCAGCGAGGTCCGCGAACCGATGAATGCCGGGCTCTGGCGCGGCCATTTCGCCCACAAGAACGTCGCGGCCGCGGCCATGGTGATCATCAGCTTCGCCGGGCTCTATTTGTTCGGCACCGGCCGCCGGCTCCTCGGCGGGGCGATCGTGCTGCTGGCGGTCGTGTTCCTCACCCGCACCGGCGGAAAATCCGCCGCCATGGCCCTGCCCGGCATTCTCGCCATCGCCTGGGTTTTCGAGCGCTGGCGCACCATGCGCACTCCGATGGTCGTCATCGGAATTGCCGCGGTCAACATGCTGACGATCGGCTGCTCGGTGTCGCCCGCCATGCGCGGCCTGGTCGCCCAGCTCGGCATCGATCCGAGCTTCACCAACCGCACCGACATCTGGAAGATCGGCGCCGGCGCCGCCCTGGACAATCCGCTGACCGGCTACGGCTTCCAGCTCTTCTGGCAGACCGACGCGATGGTCCACAAGGGCGGGGCCGCAGCGAGCTGGGCGTTCGCCGCCTTCAACGGCCACAACGCCTATCTCGACATGGCGATCACCACGGGCCTTCCCGGCCTCGCCTTGACGCTGATCCTGCTGGTCTGGCTGCCGCTGCGCGACATTGGTCGGGCCGAGGCCACCACGAACGACCCCGCCCTGACGCGCTTCTTCGTGCGGATCTGGCTCTACGGGGTCCTGGTCGCCTGCGTCGAGAGCCTGTTCTTCCAGTCGGGCAGCCTGATCTGGTTCATGCTGGTCGTCGCGATCTTCGGCCTGCACCTCCAGGCGAACGCACACGAGATCAAAGAGCCGGCTCATCATCGCCGCAGCATCGAGCCGGCCCATGTCTAGCGCAGCCACGTTTCCGCCGTCACCCAAACGCCTGTCTCGTCTGCCGGCCCTGATCGACCGCTTCGCCGGGCGCCTGGAGAACCGGCTGCTCCGGGTCGCGCCATGGCAAGTCATGCAGGTTCCGACAGACGAACCGATCGTCTCCTTCAGCTTCGACGACGTGCCTGCTTCCGCCCTCGACGTCGGCGCGACGATCCTCGAAGCGGACGGCGTGCGTGGCACCTTCTACATTTCCGGTGGGCTGCAGGGGCGCATCGAGCCTGGCCGCACCCTGATCGACCAGACCGGCTGCAGGGCGCTCGCGGCACGTGGTCATGAGATCGGCTGCCACAGCCATGCCCATCGCGACCTGCGACATGTCGACGGCGATGCCCTGGTCGAGGACCTCGCCCGCAACGCCCGTTACCTCGACGCGATCGATCCAAAGCCGGGCCGGCGCAATTTCGCCTATCCCTACAATAGTGGCTCCTTCGGCAAGCGAGCCATCCTCGCGAACACCTTCCGCAGCTGCCGCGCCGGGGGCGAAGGGATCAATCGCGGCCCGACCGACCCGACCTTCCTGCGCGCGGTCGAGATCCGCCAGCCACAGCAGCATGTATTGGGGCTGGCCCGCTGGATCGATGCGCTGGTCGCCGATCCCGGCTGGCTGATCTTCTTTACGCACGACATCTCGCCGCGGCCCACGCCCCATGGCTGCACGGCTGCCGGCTTCCGGCTGCTGGTCGGCTACGCGCTTGCGCGCGGCTGCCGGGTCCTGACCGTCGACGCGGCGCTCGACCGCATGGGATTGCGGGAGCAGGCGAAATGACACGCGCCCGGCGGCTCCTGGCCATCAACAACTACTTCTATCGACGCGGCGGCGCAGAGAGCGTCTTCCTCGACCATATCGAGCTGTTCGCCGCGGCCGGTTGGGAGGTCGTGCCCTTTGCGATGCGGCATCCCGCCAACCTGCCGAGCCCCTGGTCCGACTATTTCGTTTCCGAAATCGAATATGGCGGGGCCGGCGGACCGCTCACCAAGGCCAAGCAGGCCGCCAAGATCATCTTCTCGCTGGAGGCCCGCCGAAACATCCGCGCCCTGATCGGGCGGGCGCCGCCGACGATCGCGCATGCCCACAACGTCTATCATCACATCTCGCCGTCGATCTTCGGCGCCCTCAAGGCGCAGGGCGTGCCGCTGGTGATGACGGCACATGATCTGAAGATCGCCTGCCCGGCCTACAAGATGCTGAGCCAGGGCCGCGTCTGCGAGCGCTGCCAGGGCGGGCGCATCCACAACGTCTTGCTCCATCGCTGCGTCAAGGAATCGGCGCTGGTGAGCGGGCTCGTCCTCCTGGAGACCCTGGTCCATCGCAGTTTCGGCCTCTATCGCGACACGATCGACCGTTTGGTCGCCCCGAGCCGCTTCTATCGCGACAAGCTGATCGAATGGGGCTGGGATGCGGGGCGCATCGCCTACATCCCCAACTGCATCGATGCGGACGCGTATTCGCCGGCACGCGATGAAGGCGACTATATCGTCTATGCTGGCCGGCTCGCGCCCGAGAAGGGGCTGACGACGCTGGTGCGCGCCGCGGCCCTGTCACGCCAGCGGCTGGTGCTGGCCGGCAGCGGCCCCGAAGAGTCCGCCCTACGCAAGCTCGCACAGGAACAGGGCGCCGAGGTCGCCTTCACCGGCCATCTCGACAAGCCGGAACTGAAACGGCTGATCGGCGAGGCGCGCGCGCTGGTCCTCCCCTCCGAATGGTACGAGAACGCGCCGATCAGCGTCCTCGAAGCCTATGCGCTCGGGCGCCCGGTCATCGGCACGCGGATCGGCGGCATTCCCGAACTGGTCGCCGACGGGCAGACGGGCCGCCTGGTCGAGCCGGGCAATGCCGTGATGCTGGCCGATGCGCTCGCCGCCCTTGCTGATCTCACTCCCGCCGCCCGCGCCGCCTTGGGCGCCGCCGGTCGCGACTGGGTGCTCCGGGAGTTCTCGCCCGCCGGATACCGCGACCGCACCATGGCTCTCTACGAGGCGCTCGGCTGATGTACACCCTGATCCCACCAAGCAGCGCCACTCCGCCTGAGCGAACCGTGATCTTCGTCGGCCTGCGCGGCATTCCGGAGATCCAGGGCGGGGTCGAAACCCATGTCGCGGCGATCTCCGCGCGCCTGGCCGAGCGGGGCTGGCGCGTCGAGGTTCTCGGCCGGGCCCCGTATCTACCCTCGCAACGGCCCTATACCTGGAAGGGCGTCACGATCACGCCGGTCTGGACGCCGCGCTCGCGCAGCTTCGAGGCGCTGGCGCATACGGCGCTCGGCCTGATCGTCGCGGCCGGGCGCAACCCGGACCTCGTCCATATCCATGCGATCGGGCCGGCCCTACTCACGCCGTTCGCGCGCCTGCTCGGCCTGCATGTCGTGGTGACGCATCACGGCTTCGACTATGAGCGCCAGAAATGGGGGCGCCTCGCCAAGTCTGTGCTGCGGACCGGCGAAGCCATGGGCATGCTGTTCTCCCATGCCAATATCGGCGTGTCGAAGGGGATCGTCGACAGCGTCCGCCGCAGATTCAGCGTCGGCGCGACCTTCATCCCGAACGGCGTCGAGAACCCGTTCCCGCAGCAGGACACCTCCTATCTCGACCGGATCGCGGTCGTGCCGCACCGCTATGTCCTCAGCGTCGGCAGGATCGTCGAGGAGAAGCGGCATCTCGACCTGATCCGCGCTTTCGCGCGCCTCGGCGATCCCGGCCTCAAGCTCGTCATCGCCGGCACGGCCGACCATGCCGGGCGCTACCAGCGCGAGGTCGAAGCGGCGGCCGCGGCGACGCCCGGCGTGGTGATGGCGGGCTTCCAGCGCGGCGAGGCCCTGTCCCAGCTCTACCGGCACGCCGCTCTCTTCGTTCTTCCTTCGAGCCATGAGGGCATGCCGATGGTGCTGCTCGAAGCCCTCAGCTACGGGGCGCCCTGCCTGGCGAGCGACATCGATGCCAACCTCGCGCTCGATCTCGGCGGAGACAGCTACTTTCCGTTGGGCGACATCGCTGCGCTCGCCGAGGCTCTGCGCGCGAAACTCGCCGCTCCCAACCCGACCGAAGGCGCCGAGCGCGCCGCCCGGGTCCTCGATTCCTTCGGCTGGGGCGCGATCGTCGATCGCACAATGGAGGTCTACGAGAGCGCGCTTCTGGGCTGGAAGGCCAGCAGCCCGCGCCGCGGCAGGGCAGGCCTCGGGACACGGGTCGAATTCGGGGGGCGTTGATGACACCCACACTGCGCAATCTAGAAATGACGATCCTCGGCCTCGGCTTCCTCGGCCTTGCCTGTGGCAAGAGCAAGCTCAACGGCTACACCACGCCGAACCGCGTGGCGAAATCGGACGAGGAGGGAAAGATCGACTATCTCCTCGACATCTTCGCCTCGCTGCGCCGCTTCCTGCCGCCGAAATTCGACCTGCGCGGCCGCGACGTGCTGGAGCTGAGCCCCGGCGCCTCGCGCGGCAACGGTGTGCTCTTCCTCGGGCTCGGGGCACGCTCCTATCACGCCATCGATGCGTTCGACCTCGCGGGCGACGAAGCGCCCGCCTTCTACGACAAGCTGCTCCACCGCTTTGCCGAAGGCCGCGCGGCCGATCGGGAGCGCGCCGGGTCCATCGCGCGTAGCGCCGGCGCACGCGAATTCGGCTATGCAGTCGGGCGTGACTTCGACATCCCGCGCCTAGCGCAGGGACGCAGCTTCGACCTGATCGTCAGCTGCGCCGCCTTCGAGCACTACGACAATCCGGCAGCGGCGATCGCCGGCCTGACGCAGGTCGCACGGCCGGGCTGCCGAACCGTCCACATCGTCGATTTGCAGACGCATTCGCGCTGGATCCGCGAGCACGACCCGAACAACATCTATCGCTATCCCGAGGCCATCTACCGGCTCTTCCGCTTTCCCGGCCAGCCGAACCGGCAGCGCCCTGCCGACTATGTCCGGAGCTTTTCGGCCGAGGGCTGGAGCGATGTCTGCTTCATGCCGTCGCGCTTGATTGCTCCCCCGCTTCGCGAGGCCTCGCTGCGCGGCCTTGCCGCGCCCTTCACGGGGCGGGGCGACATGCTCGTTCTCGATGGCGCGCTGACGGCGCGCTATCCCGGACCGGGCGGCGATCGGGGGATTGCGTCATGACGAGCCGCCGCTCCGTCCTCGGCGGCCTTACCGGCATTGCTGCGCTTGCCGCGTTCCCGGGCATGCAAGCCACAAGAGCAGCCAGCGACGGCATCCCGCTGTTCCGCCGCGGCATCGGCGTCTCGCATGCGCTGGGCTGGGCCGAGATCGAGGCCGACGGCCCCTATCGGGCCGCGCCGTTCTCAGGCCCGCGTTTCCGTTTCGACCTGGCGCAGCGGCAGGCGATCCGGGCGGCCGGCTTCGACTTCGTGCGCCTGGCCGTTGACCCCGGTCCCTTCCTGGCCTTTACCGGAGCCGCGCGCGATCAGCTCGACGCTCTCCTGATCGGCACAGTCCGTGGCCTCGTCGAGGCCGATCTCGGCGTGATCGTTGATCTCCATCCGAGCGCGATGAATCCGGCTTATCGGCCTGCGGCGCTGACTGCAGGCGTCGAGACGCCGAACTTTCAGGCTGTACTTGGCCTGCTGCGGCGCGTTGCCCATCTTCTGGAACAATCGGGGCAAGGCAGGGCGGTGACGGGCGCGCCGAGGCTTGCACTCGAACTCATGAATGAGCCGGAACTGTCGCAATCGGCCTGGCAATCCATGCTCGAAGCCGCCTATCGGGCGGCGCGCAGCGGCTCGGCGACGTTGACGCTGGTCTTGGGTGGCGGCGCGATGAACGCGGCGGCGGCGCTAACCCAGATCGACATGCGCCCGTTCGTCGGCGATCATCGTCTGATCTACACCTATCACGACTATTCGCCCTGGCAGTTCACCCATCAGGGCGTGCGCGGCAATCCGGCGTATGCGCTGGACGCGATCACTTATCCGGCGCCGCAATCGGTCGACGCGATGATCGCAGCGACCCAGCGGCGTATCGAAAGCCTCGGCCTGGACGGCACAGCCCTGAAGCAGGCGCGACGGGCGAAGCGGACGCTGACGCACTATGCCGGCTTTGATCGATCGGCCCTCGAACGGACGTTTCGACAGGTAAGCGCCTGGCGCGTAGCGCAACGCCTGCCAGCCCAGGCCATCCTGCTCGGCGAGTTTGGTATCCATCGGACGCCTTATCTGGACACGCCCGAGGGTGCGGCTGCACGCGAGACCTGGCTGCGCGACATGCGCGAGCTCGCCGAGGCGTACGGCTTCGCCTGGGCCTGCTGGACCTATGCCGGGACGGGCGGCTTCGCGCTCGCCGAGAACGAGAGCGGTCCGGGCTTCGACGCTTCGACCCGTCGCGCGCTGGGGCTGCTGCGATGAGCCCCGACGTGCCGCGACAGCGTTACGCCCATCTGGACGCCTTGCGGGCGATCGCGGCGCTCGCCGTGATGGTCGAGCACATGGTCGGCGACCTGCTCAGGCAGGCTCCCGCCGCGACAGGTGCGATGAGGATGTTAGCCGGATCGGTCATCGAGAATCTTAGCCTCGGGCGGTTCGGCGTGGCGCTGTTCTTCCTGATCAGCGGTTTCGTCGTGCCATTTAGCATCTCTGGTGAGCGGCCGCTCAGGCATTTCGCGATCTCGCGCTTGTTCCGGCTTTATCCCGCATTCTGGCTGGCGTTGGCGGCGCTGACGATGACAGCCTGGCTCGATGCGGATACGCCGCGAACAGCGACGGTGCTGGCCAATCTGACCATGGCGCCGCCGCTCTTCGGCCGGCCGTGGCTCTCGCCGATCCACTGGACCTTGTTCGTCGAACTGCTGTTCTACGTCCTCGTCGCACTGCTGTTTTTCGCAAGGGTGCTGAGACATGTCGGCATCCTGCTCGGCCTGAGCCTGGCCCTGATCGCCGCGACGGTCCTGCCGGTGCAACTGCATGTGCACGGCATCGCCAGCCTGCCGGCTCAGTATCTCGGCATGCATCTGTCCTTCCTGTTTCTCGGCCTGTTGCTGCGGCTCTGGCTGATCGAGCAGAGGCAAAGGAGCGGGTTCGCGGCGTCGATCCTCATTCTCACGCAAATCGCCGGCCTTCTCCTGGTCACGCGCTTTTCGCTGGCGCGAGGGGACAATTTCGTCATGGAGGGGCTGAAGCCTGTCCTGAGCGCTTACATGCTCGCCATCGCGGTGTTCCTCGCCGCGATCGGGCTGGAGTGGCCGCGCTCGCGCCTGCTCGCGCGGATCGGTCTGATCAGCTATTCGATGTATCTATTCCACGGGACGGTGAACGGGCTCGTCTATCGCATCCTGCCCTTGACCGGACAGTTCAGCGACATCGGCACGATGCTGCTTTGCGTCAGCCTGACCTTGCTGCTGTCCTGGCTCGTCTACCTCACAGTCGAGCGCCCGATGATCAGACTCGGCCGCTGGATATCGTCACGGCACAACCCTCTCCCCGCCCGGCCTTCTCAGTTCGCGGATGCGGTCCACGCCCGATCGCAAAGCCCGCTCGCTCCCCGTGATGCCGACATCCAGGGCTCGGCGATCCATCGGCCGTCGGCTTGCCGCGCCGTCGCGCCTGACGACGGATGCTCGCCGACGAGAGAAGCCGAGCCGGCCTTGTACGATATCGCACCGGCCAGCCATGCCAGCGACAAGCTCGTCGGCACGATCCTCGGCACCGCCATCGCCGCCGTCGCGCTGAGCTGGTTCGCGCTGCTCGGCTATGTCGGCTGGAAGATCGCCGAGTCGTTGTGATCGCACGGATTGCCCGGCAAGTGGCGAACCGGAGCGATCCGGCGACTATTCCGTCAGTCCGCTGCTGGAGCGTTCATAGATCGTGCTCCCCGTCTGCGCATCGACGCCTTGCAGGCTCACCTCGTAGCCCCAGAGCCGCTGGACATGGCGCAGGGTCGCGTCGCAGCTGCCGCTGTCCAGCACGATGCCGTCGCGGACCTTGTGCTGCAGGCGCAAGTGCCGCTGTCCGAGCAGATCGACATCGACGACCTGGATGTCGGTATGGTTGGCGCCGATGTCGTATCTCTGCGCCAAAGTGGAGCGGATGCGCTCGTAGCCGCGCTCGTTGTGGATCGAGGCGACGCTGTAGAACGACTCGTTCGCCGCGTCGGAGAGTACGAACAGTCGCCATTTCCGGATCAGGGCGGGGCTCAGATACTGGCGAATGAACGACTCGTCGCGGTGATTGGCCCAGGCGTCGAGCAGGACCGTGCGCCAGTCGCCGCTCCCGGCGATCTCGGGAAACCAGTCGCGATCCTCCGCGGTCGGCTCGGTGACGATGCGGCGGATGTCCTGCATCATGTCGAGGCCGAGGGCATAAGGGTTGATGCCGGAAAAGCGGGGGTCGTCGAAGCCGGGCTGGAAGACGACGTTCGAATGGCTGCGCAGAATTTCCAGCATCGCGCCTTCGCCGATCCGACCGCGGTCGAACAGCGCGTTCATCACCGTGTAGTGCACGAAGGTGGCGCAGCCCTCGTTCATCACCTGCGTCTGTCGCTGCGGATAGAAATACTGCGCGATCACCCGCACGATCCTGAGGATTTCGCGCTGCCAGGGCTCGAGGATCAGGCTGGTCTTCTCGAGGAAATAGAGCAGGTTCTCCTCGGGCAGATTGAGCGCCTTCTTGCGCTCGGCGATCAGGTCCGCATTTTCCGCCGCCGCCTTGGCGCCATCAGCCTGGCGCGGGAGCGTGCGCCAGAGGTCGTTATAGGAGCGCTCTTCATATTCCAGACGCTCACGCAAGCCTTCGCGCTGCTTCTCGGAGGAGAGCCGGGGCGGGCGGCGATAGCGGAAGACGCCCTGGTCCATCAGCGCATGGGCAGCGTCGAGAACGGCCTCCACCGCCGCAACGCCGTGTTTTTCCTCGCAGCGGCTGATGTAGCTCTTGGCGAAATCGAGATAGCCCAGAATCGCGTCGGCATCGGTCCATTGCCGGAACAAATAGTTGTTCTTGAAGAAATGGTTGTGCCCGAGGGCCGCATGCGCCGTCACCAGGGCCTGCAGGGCCATGGTGTTCTCTTCCATCAGATAGACGATGCAGGGATCTGAGTTGATGACGATCTCATAGGCGAGGCCGCGACCGCCCTTGCGATAGAGCAGTTCGTGATGGAGGAAATGCTTGCCGAACGACCAGTGGCGATACATCAGCGGCATGCCGATCGAGGAATAGGCATCAAGCATCTGTTCGGAGGAGATGACCTCCATCTGCACCGGGTAGATATCGAGCCCGAGCTCCTCCTTCGCGACCGCCTCGATGACGTCGTAGGCATGCGACAGGGTCGCGAAATTCCAGTCCGAGCCGGAGAACAGCAGGCCGGGTCTGGACGCCGCCCTCGTCATCGCCGTCTCCCAAGGCTGCGCTGCTGCGCCGGCTGGCGGGTGAAGAGCTGCCGGAAGACCGGGTAGATGTCGGCGGCCCTGGCGATGCGGCTCATGTCGAAATTCGGCCAGCGTTCCTTGACCGCGAGATAGGAGCGCCAGAGCGAGGTGCCGTTGTCGGTGGAGCCAAAGATCTCGCTCTCGCGCTCGTCGATGATCTCGACATAGGCGAAATACTGGCACAGGCGCATGATCTCGCTATCCAGCATGCCGAGGCAGCGCTCGGAGTCGCTGGCGAGATTGTCGCCGTCCGAAGCCTGCGCGGCGTAGATGTTCCACTCCCGGCTGGGGTAGCGCTTGGCGATGATGCTCTGCATCTCCTCCAGCGCGGTGGAGACGACAGTGCCGCCGCTCTGCGTGCTGTAGAAGAACGTCTCCTCGTCGACCTCCTGCGCCGTGTGGGTGTGGCGGATGAAGACGATGTCGGTGCGGTCGTAGCGCCGCTTCAGGAACAGGTGCAGCAGAACGAAGAAGCGCTTCGCCAGATCCTTCTCGCGCTCCCCCATCGAGCCCGAGACGTCCATCAGGCAGAACATCACCGCTTTCGCGTTCGGCAGGGGCTGCGCATCGAAGCGGTTGAAGCGGATATCGACCGGGTCGACGAAGGCGATCACCTTTCGCCGGCGCTCCAGCCGTTCGAGCTCGGCGCGCAAGGCGGCCGCCCTGGCACGAGCGGGTTCCGTCCCCTCGGCCTCGATCCTCGCCAGCTCAGCGAGGATGGCCTCGACCTCTGCGCGCTTGGGTCGCTGGAGGGCTATGCGACGGCCGAGACTGTTGCGCATGGTGCGCGCGACGCTGATGTTGGTCGGCGATCCGCTCGCCGAGAAGCCGGCCCGCCGCGACTTGAAGGCGAGTATCTCCTTGAGGTTGAGCTTGACCATGTCGGGCAGCTCGAGATCCTCGAAGAACAGGTCGAGCACCTCCTCGCGCGAGAGCACGAAGCGGAAATCGTCCTCGGACTCTTTCAGGCCGGGCGACGATCCCGCGCCGCCGCCCCCCTGGCCCGGCTTGGGCATCTTGTCGCCCGGCGAGAAATGCTTGTTTCCGGGCAGGACGTGCTGGCGCCGGCCGCTGTCCCTGGCGTCGCGGAAGCTCGGCTCGCTCGTGCCTTTGGCCGGCAGCGAAACGGAATGCTCCCCGTCCGCGTCGGCGATCTTGCCGGCGCGGATCTGCTCCTGGACGCTGCGCTTCAGCTCCGCGCGGACGCGATGCAGGAAGCGCTGGCGATTGCCCAGGCTCTTGTCCTTGGGATTCAGCCGGCGGTCGATGAAGATCGGCATGGCACGCTCCGATCGTGGTCAGCCCGCCTTGTTGACGCGCATGTACCAGTCCACCAGGCGCCGGACCTGGCGCTCTGTATAGCCGCGCTCGACCATGCGCTGCACGAAGCCGTGATGGCGCTTCTCGGTCACGCTGTCCTGCTTGGAGCCGAAGCTGATCACCGGGAGAAGGTCCTCGACCTGGCCGAACATCCGCTTCTCGATCACCTCGCGCAGCTTCTCATAGCTGGTCCAGGACGGGTTGCGGCCGTTGTTCCTGGCCCTGGCGCGCAAGGTGAACTTCACGACCTCGTTGCGGAAGTCCTTGGGATTGGCGATCCCCGCCGGCTTCTCGATCTGCGACAATTCGTTGTCGAGGACCTGCCGGTTGAGGAGCTGGCCGGTGTCGGGATCCTTGTAGTCCTGATCCTCGACCCAGGCGTCGGCATAGGCGATGTAGCGGTCGAACAGGTTCTGGCCATACTCGCCATAGGATTCGAGATAAGCCTTCTGGATTTCGTGCCCGATGAACTCGGCATAGCGCGTGGCGAGTTCCGACTTGATGAAATCGAGATAGGCCGCTTCCGTTTCCTTCGGGAACTGCTCGCGCTTGATCGCCCCTTCGAGGATGTACATCAGGTGCACCGGGTCGGCGGCCAGTTCCTCGGTGTCGTAGTTGAAGGTCTGCGACAGGATCTTGAAGGCAAAGCGCGTGCTGACCCCGGTCATGCCCTCGTCGACGCCGGCGGCGTCGCGGTACTCCTGGATCGCCTTGGCCTTGGGCTCCAGCTCCTTGAGGTTCTCGCCGTCATAGACGCGCATCTTGGTGTAGAGCGGCGAATTCTCGAACTCGGCGAGCCGGGTCGAGACCGAGAAGCGGCTGAGGATGTCGAGCACCTCCGGCGCGCAAGGGCTGCCTGCCAATTCGCTCTCGCGCAGCAGCTTCTCGTAGATCTGCCGCTCTTCGGTGACGCGCAGGCAATAGGGCACCTTGACCACCAGGATGCGGTCGAGGAACGCCTCGTTGTTCTTGTTGTTCTTGAACTGAAGCCACTCGGACTCGTTCGAGTGGGCCAGGATGATGCCCTGGTAAGGGAATGCGCCGAAATTCTCGGTGCCGTTGTAGCTGCCTTCCTGGGTGGCGGTCAGCAGCGGATGCAGCACCTTGATCGGCGCCTTGAACATCTCGACGAATTCGAGCAGGCCCTGCGTCGTCCGGTTGAGGCCGCCGCTATAGGAATAGGCGTCCGGGTCCGACTGGCTGAAGTTCTCGAGCTGGCGGATGTCGACCTTGCCGACCAGCGTCGAAACGTCCTGATTGTTCTCGTCGCCCGGCTCGGTCTTGGCGATGCCGACCTGCCGCAGGCGCGAGGGGGTCAGCTTGACGACGCTGAACTTGGCGATGTCGCCCGAGAGCTCGTCGAGCCGCTTGGCCGCCCAGGGCGAGATCAGCCCGGTCAGGCGCCGCCGCGCAATGCCGTATTTCTCCTCGAAGAGATCACCCATCCTGTCCGGACGGAACAGGCCGAGCGGCGATTCGAAGACGGGGCTGATCTGGCCGCCGACCTTGAGCGTGTAGAACGGACGCTCCTCCATCAATTTCTTGAGTCGCTCGGCCAGTGACGATTTGCCGCCACCGACGGGCCCGAGCAGATAGAGGATCTGCTTGCGCTCCTCCAGGCCCTGCGAAGCATAGCGGAAATAGCCAGCGATTCGCTCGACCGTATCCTCCATGCCGAAGAAATCGGCAAAGGAAGGATAGATCTTGATAGTCCTGTTCGCGAAAATCCGACCGAGGCGCTCGTCCCGGCTGGTATCGAACAATTTTGGTGTACCGATCGCATCGACCATCCGCTCCGCAGCGGAGGCGTACATCGACTTGTCTTCTCGACAAGCCAGCAGATACTCCTGAAGGCTCATCTCTTCCTGTGAGTAGCTTCGATAATCTTCAGAAAATAGACGAAATACCTCGCTGTCCCGTTCCATCGTGGTAGCCCTCCAGCGCCGGCCGGCCTTGCCGACAGTGCCCCTGAAGAATCAACTGCCGGCAAGCTCCCAGGTTCCGGCCAGATAGGGGCCCTTTGATGGCTGCCAGCGCCGGCTTCAGCACCTTTTTGAAGCGGCGCGCATCGCCCGGGTTGTCGGCTCGTCAGGACAAGGCCGGCCCGCGCACATGTCTCGATCGCGCAAGGGGCCACGGGTCGCCAGCGGCGCAAACCCGCCGGCCCAGCTCCACAACCGCGGGAACCATCCCTTACACGCCGTTCCTGACGGCGCGGAATTGGGCGATAAAGGCCTGCGGCTCGGGTAGCGAGGCCATCCGCGCGACCTCGCGCTCCTTCGGCGGCTTCGCCGCCAGCCCGGCGGCGCTGGTCGGGAAGAACTGGATCGCCGGCGTCCCCTCGATGCCGTAACGCTTCGCCAGCGCCTTCTCGGTCAGCTTGCCGCCGCCGAAATCGGTGACCTCGCGCGCGCCGAGGATGTTGAGATGGAGCACCGCGAAATTGTCGCGGATATAGGATTCGATCGCCGGGTCGGCGAGATGGACCTCGTGCATGCGGCGGCAGGCCGGGCAATTGCGCAGGCCCCAGAGGATGACGAAGCGCTTGCCGCTCTGGCTCGCATTGGTCAGATCCTCGGCGAGATCGAGGAAGCTTTCGAGATACCAGTCTTCCTGGTAGAGCCCGTCCTCGCCGAGCTTCGCCTTGGCCAAAGCCGGCGCCGACATCGCCACCACCGTGCTCGCCAGCAGGCCGCGTCGTGTGATCATGGCGTCGCCTCCGCAGGAGCCCGTGTCGGCTCTAGTATAAACATATGAATACGACTATGTTCCGCGGATGATTGCAAGCGGCAGATATCGCGCGGGGCTGGCGGCAGCGTTCACGTTGCCGCTATTGCTGTCCTTGCCTGCCGTCGCCGCCGAGCTCGTGATGTACACGCGCAATGGCTGTCCGTTCTGCGTCCGCTTCGAGCGCGAGATCGCGCCGGTCTATGCCAGGACGCCGGAAGGCAAGGCGGCGCCGCTGCGGCGGATCAATCTGCCCGCCGGTGGCGTGCGGGGCGAGGGCCTGCGCGAGCCGGTGATCGCGACGCCGACCTTCGTGCTGGTGGACAAGGGCGAAGAAATCGGCCGCATCACCGGCTATCTCAACGACGACATGTTCTGGGGTTTGCTCGGGCGGCTGGTTGCTGTCATTGAGTCACCCGACCAGGTTCAACGATCAGGCACACGGACCCAATGACCGCGATCGTCTCGAAAGCGCTCGAAACCGAACTGCGCGACGGCGCCGAGTTCTCGCCCGAGCTCGACCAGCTGATGCGCAAGGCCCGCAAGGCCAGCGATTTCCTCAAAGCCCTCTCGCATGAGAACCGGCTGCTGCTGCTCTGCCTGCTGGCCGAGCGCGAGCGCACGGTGACCGAGCTCGAGAACCTGCTCTCGCTGCGCCAGCCCATGGTCTCGCAGCAGCTCGCGCGCCTGCGCCTCGACCAGCTCGTCACCACCCGCCGCGACGGCAAGGCGATCTATTACAGCCTCGCCAGCGACGATGTCCGGCGCGTCATCGCCGTGATCTACGACATCTTCTGCAATCCGCCCGGACCCGAAGCCGGACAATCGTGAGCAACCACCGCCCGCCTCGGCGCCTGCCATGATCGAGCTGCCGGCCTGGGGGGCCGCGCTGGCGGGCGTCGCTGTGGGCGCGGCCTGCGGCTTCACCGTCCGTCGGGCGCGGCTGTGTTCCTTCGGCGCGGTCGAAGATGCCTGGATGGGCGGCGACACAAGGCGCCTCAGGATCTTCGGCCTTGCGCTGGCGATCGCGCTGGTCGGCACGCAGGTGCTGATCGGGCTCCATCTGCTCGACCCCGCCAATTCCACCTATGTGCAGCCGGCTTTGCCCTGGCTGTCGATCCTCGTCGGCAGCACCTTGTTCGGCCTCGGCATGGCGCTGGTCGGCACCTGCGGCTTCGGCTCGCTGATCCGGCTCGGTTCCGGCGACCTGCGCAGCCTTATCGTGATGATGGTGTTCGGCGCGGTCGCCTATGCGACGCTGCGCGGCATGCTCGCGCCGATCCGGATCGAGGTGCTGGAGAAGGTCTATTGGCCGCTGCCCGGCGGCCTGAAGGGCGATCTCGCCGGCATCCTGACCTATCTCGGCGCCCCTGCCGCACGCATCCTGATCACCGCTGCCGGCGCACTCGCCCTGATTGCGATCGTCGCCGTCGATCCGCGCTTGCGCCGTTCGCCGCGGCTGCTGCTGGCCGGCGCGACGCTCGGCCTTGCCGTCATCGCCGGCTGGTGGGTGACCGGTATTGCGGTCGATGCCTTCGACACCGTGCCGCGGGCGCAGAGCCTGACCTTCGTCTCCCCGGTCGGCCGGGCGCTCTATGCCGTGCTGAGCGTGCCCTCCGCCCTGCTCGAATTCGGCATCGGCACGCTCGCGGGCGTCACGCTAGGCTCGTTCCTCTCGGCGCTCTACGATCGCGAATTCCGCTGGGAAGCCTTCGACGACGACCGCGAGATGCGCCGCCATCTCCTCGGCGCCGTGCTGATGGGCGGCGGCGGCGTGCTCGCCGGCGGCTGCACGATCGGTCAGGGCATCTCGGCCGGCTCGATGCTGGCGCTGTCCTGGCCGCTGGCGATCGCCGGGATGATGGTCGGCGCACGGATCGGCATCGCCTTCCTGGTCGAAGGCTCGCTCAGGGGTCTCTGGCAGCGCGGCTGACGGCCTGCGCCGGCGCGCAATAGAGCGCGTGTAATGTTTCCAGCACCGCCTTCGCCTCGTCGCTCGCTAGCGAGAAGACGACCGCGACGCCGCGGCGCTGGGCGGCGATCAACCCGAGCCTGCGCAGCTGTGCCAGATGCGAGGCGACACCCCCCGGGCTGAGACCGGTGACCCCGGCGAGTTCGGCGGCGCCGGCCTCGCCCTGTACCAGCCTGCAGAGGATGGCGAGCCGACGCGGGCTCGCCATGGCGGCGAGAAGCGCGGCCGCTTCTTCGATCGGCGGGCTGGCGGATGCTTCGGCGTGGAACAGAATGTCAATTGACATATATCTTTTTCTATATATATGATATTTATAATTCAATAACGCAGGAGTTGGCCATGGTCAATGTCGGTTCTCTCGATCGGGCGCTTCGTTTTATTTTCGGCGCAGCGCTTTTCGCCGCCGCCTTCCTGCCGCCGCTCGCCGGCTGGGTCGCGCCGCTCGGCGCCTGGAAATACGCGCTCACGGCTTGGGGCGCGGTCATGCTGCTCACGGCCACGTTTCGCGTCTGCCCGGCCTACACCCTGCTCGGCATCCGGACCTGCCCGGCGGAGCGGCGCTGAGATGATCGAAACGGCGTTCACGCCCATCGCGTCGCTCGCCGGCGGCGCCCTGATCGGCTTGGCGGCGGTGCTGCTGATGCTGTTCCAGGGCCGGATCGCCGGGATCAGCGGCATCGTCTCCCGCCTGTTGCCGCCGGAGGCGGATGGAGAGACGGCAGGCCGGCTGGCCTTCGTCGCCGGCCTCGTGCTCGCCCCGCTCGTCGCCTATGCTGCTGGATCGGCGTGGCCGGTTCCGCAGATCGCGGCGACGATCCCGGTGCTCGTCGTCGCCGGCCTGCTGGTCGGCTTCGGCTCGGTCTGGGGCAACGGTTGCACCTCCGGCCATGGCATTTGCGGCCTGTCGCGCCTGTCGCTGCGCTCGCTGGTCGCCGTCGCGACCTTCATGGCGAGTGCGATCGCGACCGTCTTCGTCGTCCGGTACCTACTCTGAGGCCGTCCATGTCGATCCTCGTGCAATTCGTGATCGGCCTGGTCTTTGGCCTTGGCCTGATCCTCGCCGGCATGGCGAACCCGGCGAAGGTGCTGAACTTCCTAGACCTCGCCGCCATCCCGGCCGGGCGCTGGGACGCCAGCCTGATCTTCGTCATGGCCGGCGGCGTCGCCGTAGCCATGCTCGGCTACCGGCTCGCCTTTCTGCGCGAACGTCCGCTGCTGGCGGAGCGCTTTTCCCTGCCGGGCGCCAGCCGGCCCGATGCCAGGCTCGTCACCGGCGCTGCACTGTTTGGCATCGGCTGGGGGCTCGCCGGTTTCTGCCCCGGCCCGGCGCTGGTCGCTGCCCTGACCGGCGGCCTGCCGGCGCTGGTCTTCCTCGCGGCGATGCTCGCCGGCATGGCGCTCGCCCGCCGGCTCGCCGCAGCGACCGTCGTTTCCATGCCACCAGTCGAGTTCAGGAGAGAGCCATGAGCGCGATCCCGCATCCGGTCGACCTGTCGGCCAAGCCCGAGGTCACCGCCTTCTTCGACGCGCAGACGAACACGGTCAGCTACGTCGTCAAGGACCCCGGCTCGAAAGCCTGCGCCATCGTCGATTCGGTAATGGACATCGACTACGCCGCCGGCCGCATCGCCTATGCCTCCGCCGACAAGATCATCGCTTACGTCCGTGAACACGAGCTCGCGGTCGAATGGCTGATCGAAACCCATGTCCACGCCGATCACCTGTCCGCCGCGCCGTATATCCAGGGCAAGCTCGGCGGCAAGATCGGCATCGGCGAGCGCATCACGGTCGTGCAGGAGACCTTCGGCAAGGTTTTCAACGAAGGCACCGAGTTCCAGCGCGACGGCAGCCAGTTCGACCGCCTGTTCGCCGATGGCGACAGCTATTTGATCGGCGGCCTGAAGGCCTTCGCCATGCATACGCCGGGCCATACCCCGGCCTGCATGACTCATGTGGTCGGCGACGCCGCCTTTGTCGGCGACACGCTGTTCATGCCGGATGGTGGCTCGGCCCGGGCCGACTTTCCGGGCGGCGATGCACGCACGCTCTACCGCTCGATCCAGCGGGTGCTGGCGCTGCCGCCGCAGACCCGCCTGTTCATGTGCCATGATTATGGCCCGAACGGCCGTGAGATCCGCTGGGAGACGACGGTCGCCGAGCAGCACGAGCATAACATCCATGTCCGCGACGGCATCGGCGAGGACGCGTTCGTCGCGATGCGCGAGGCGCGCGATGCAACGCTCGCCATGCCCAGGCTGATCATCCCCTCGCTGCAGGTGAACATGAAGGCCGGCGAACTGCCGCAGCCGGACGAGAGCGGCAAGCGCTTCCTGAAGGTCCCGCTGAACACGCTGTGAGACGTCGCTATCCCGCGACGAAGCGGTAGGCCGTGCCCTGCCGCTCAACGCGGCCGACGGCGCCGGGCAGGTGGTAGCCGATGATCTGCCCCTTCTCTTGGGCAAGCCGGTCGAGCAGCTTGCGCCGCGTCGCGACAGCAAGGTCCGCGTCATGGTCGGAGGCCGGACGCCAGTCCGGCCGCGCGAATGAGATCAGCGGATGCGTCAGCGCATCGCCGAGCACCATGACCGGCCCGCCGGCCGTCTTGAACGCGAAGGAGACATGGCCCGGCGTGTGGCCGGGCGTCGCAACAGCCTCGATCCCCGGCAGCCATTCGCGGCCGGGTTCGACCCGTTCGAGCTTGTCGCCGAGCTCCTTAGCGATGCGTTGCGCACCGGCCGCGAAGGCATGCCGATCCTCGGGCAGGCCGGCATAGACCTTCGGGTCACTCCAGAAGCCGATCTCGGGCGACGCCACCAGCCAGCGCGCATTGGGAAAGAGCGGGCTGTCGAACTCGTCGAGCGCACCCCAGAAATGATCGGGATGGAGATGGGTGAACAGCACATGCGTCACCGCATCGGGCTCGATCCCCGCAGTCTTCAGGCTCTCGGCGAGCTTGCCCGAGCCCGCCAGGAAGTTCGCGCCCGAGCCGCAATCGAACAGGACGACGTCCTTGCCGCGCTTCAGGCAGGTGACGTTGAGCACCGAGCGCGTCGGCCCGGTCTGCTTCGCCTCGGCCGCAAGCTCCGCCGGCGCGACGTCGCGCGCCAGCATCGACAAGGGCAATTCGAAGCTGCCGTCGCTGAGGACGGTCAGCATCTCCTCGCCGGAGCCGAGCGTCGCCACGACCTGCGCCAGGGCCGGTGAGGCCAGGGCACAGGCGCCGGCGGAGACGAACAGGCGACGCGTCAGCATGGTCTGCTCCGGCAAGGCCTACTTGTTCACCGGCGATTCCGGATCGAACAGATAGGCCATCACGTCCTTGATCTGCTGCTCGTCCAGCACCTTGTTGACGCCGAAGCGCGGCATGTTCGAGCAGGGCACCACCGCCATCGAATTGTAGATCTTGGTGTAGGCGTCCTTGATCGTCTCGGGATCGTATTTGCGGTCCTTGCCATAGGCCGCGAGGCTCGGGCCGAGTGTGCCGTAGCTGACCTCCTTCGGGTCAAGCTGGTGGCAGGCGAAGCAGTTGCCGCCTGAAACCGTGCCGGCCGGGTCGGAGAACTGGCCGCCGCGGCCGTTGTTGGCGACCTGATAGCCCTTCTTCCAGTCGCCGAGGAACTTGCCGTCGGCGGGATAGACCACGCGGGCGCTCTCGCGCTTCAGCATCGCCTCCGATTCCGCCGAGGAGGGATTGTTGCGGGTCGTGTTGCAGACCGCCAGCGAGTCGTCCGGCTTGATCCTGGCCTGCCATTCGGCCGAGGCCTTGCCGAAGGTCGACTTGATATAGGCGTCGATGACGGTCTGGGCCGGGCGCTCCTGGGCGCTGGCGGCACCTGCCACGAGAAGCGCTGCCGCGAAGGGAATGAGTGTCCTGATCATGACGTTTCCCCTCAGCGCTTGATCGACGGAACTTTGATCTCGCCGCCTTCGGCCTGCTTCTGCAGGAAGACGGTGAGCGCGGTCAGGGCCTCAGAGCCGTATTCCGGCACCGGCCAGCGCTGCTGGCGATAGCAGTCCCAGAGACGGTGCTGCATCGTCCGGAGCGCGCTCTGCGAGACCCGGTAGGTTGGCCAGGAGCCCATCGTCTCCTGCGCGGTCTTGCCCTTGACCGAGAGGTTGGGCAGGCCCTGCAGGCGGATGCGCTTGCCTTCCTCGGCATGGCAGGTGGCGCAGGAGAAATCGTTGACGCCGCCGCGGGTGTAGAACAGGGCCTCGCCGACCGCCGCCATCTCCTTTTCCTTGGGATGGGAGAGCTGTGGCTGGATCTTCATCTCGCTCGACTTGTTGGCGATGAAGGCGACGAGGTCCTCCATATCGGACGCCCGGGCCGGCCCGGAGAAACGCCGCAGCACCACGTCCTTGGTATCGAGCCCCTGCAGCTTGTCCATGCACCAGAGCAGGCGCTGCTCGGTGTCCATCACCTTGTCGGCGTCGGCGAAATAGCGCGGCAGCTTGGCGAAGGCGCCTTCGAGCTTGCCTGGCCCCTCGCCGAGATCGCAGCCTTCAAGCGACACGCCCTTGGTGCCGCGCTTCCCGGCCCACAGCACCTCGCCGCGATCGACCGCGAGGAAGCCCGGATTCGAGAACGGGTCCGAGAGCATCTGACGATAGCGCTCGATCTCCTTCTCGCTCTCGTCCTGTGGCGGCGACTGCGCGGTCAGCGGTCCGGCCGCCATGATCATGACGGCTGCCAATGCAGCCGCTCCGAGGATCGGAAGCTTCATCCCTCGCCCTTTCGTTTCCCGGAGCCCGTTCCGATCGCTTGCAATGCAAGCGGCCGGCAAAACGGTCTCCATCTTTTCTGCTGGACCGCTTATACTGCGATCTCGTCGCCGGCCCTCTCGGGGGCTTTACATTCACAAAAAACAATATCACGATACGTGCAAATGATTGGCGACCCGACGCGGCGCCGTCAAGCGTTAAAACGAGACGAATTCCAGGGAGGAGCCCCGCATGCAGATCCAACCGCCGACGCTGTCGCGCCGCGATGCGGTGAAGGCCGCCGCTTGGGCCCTTGCCGCCGCCGCGATCGCGCCGAAGCTCGCTTTCGCCGACGAGAAGGCGGTCGCCGCCGAGATCAAGAAGCTCTATGGCGACAAGCCGATGGCCTCGGGCAAGATCAAGCTCGACGTGCCCGAGATCGCCGAAAACGGCCTGGTCGTGCCGATCAATGTCGAGATCGAGAGCCCGATGACCGAGGCCGACTACGTCAAGGCCGTGCACGTCTTCGCCGAGGGCAACCCGCAGCCGGGCGTCGTCAGCTACCAGTTCACTCCGGCCTGCGGAAAGGCCGCGGCCGCGACGCGCATGCGCCTCGCCCAGACACAGGACATCATCTGCGTCGCCGAGATGTCGAACGGCGCGCTGCACACGGCCAAGGCCAATATCAAGGTCACGATCGGCGGCTGCGGCGGCTGACGCCCGGCATCGTCATCGAACAGAACAAGGCGAGGAAACACCCATGACCACCAAGCCCACGCCCCGCGTGCGCGTTCCGGCCAAGGCCGCCGCCGGCGAAATGATCGAGATCAAGACGCTAATCTCGCACGAAATGGAATCCGGCCAGCGCAAGGACGCCAAGGGCGAGACCATTCCGCGCCAGATCATCAACAAGTTCTCGGCGAGCTTCAACGGCAAGCCGGTGTTCTCGGCCGACTGGTTCCCGGCGATCTCGGCCAACCCCTACCAATCCTTCTTCTTCAAGGCGACCGAATCGGGCGAGTTCACCTTCACCTGGAAGGACGACAACGGCTCCGAATACACCGCCAAGAACAAGCTGACGGTCGGCTGAGCTTTTAGGCATCGTATCGCCGCCGGTTTCGGCGGCGCCTCCGTTTTGGATTCCCTGGATCGCGATGTGCGCGCATCCAAAGGATGGGTCATGATCTCGAGACGAGACTTCCTGCAGGCGACGGCGGTCGCCGCGGCTCTGACGGCCGGTTCCGGCCTCGGCCCGCTCGGGCGCGCTGCCGCGCAGCAGAAGCTGTCGCAGGCCGATATCCTGCGCTTCGAGCCGCAGGGCCAGGTCACCATCCTGCATGTGGCCGATATCCACGCCCAGCTGATGCCGCTGCAGTTCCGCGAGCCGGCGGTCAATCTCGGCGTCGGCGAGGTCAAGGGCCTGCCGCCGCATCTGACCGACGCCGCCTTCCGCGAGCATTTCAAGATCGCGGCGGGCTCGGCCGACGCCTTCGCGCTGACCTCGGACGATTTCGTCGCGCTCGCCCGCAACTATGGCCGGATGGGCGGGCTCGAGCGGATCGCGACGCTGGTCAAGGCTGTCAGGGCCGAGCGCGGCGACGACAAGGTGCTGCTGCTCGACGGCGGCGACACCTGGCAGGGCAGCTGGAGCGCGCTCCAGACCAAGGGCCAGGACATGGTCGAGGTGATGTCGGCGCTGAAGCTCGACGCGATGACCTCGCATTGGGAGTTCACGCTCGGTGCCGAGCGCGTCAAGGAGATCGTCGAAGCCGCACCCTTCGCCTTCCTCGCCCAGAACATCCGCGACAAGGAATGGAACGAGCCGGTCTTCCCGCCCCGAAAGGTCTTCGAGAAGGGCGGCGTCAAGGTCGCGGTGATCGGCCAGGCGCTGCCGCGCACCGCCGTCGCCAATCCGCGCTGGATGTTCCCGGACTGGGAATTCGGCATCCGCGAGGAGGAAATCCAGAAGCAGGTCGAGGAAGCTCGCGCGGAAGGCGCGGCGATCGTCGTGCTGCTCTCGCATGACGGCTTCGATGTCGACCGCAAGCTGGCGAGCCGGGTCAAGGGCATCGACGTCATCCTGACCGCCCATACCCATGACGCCATGCCGGGCCTGATCCGGGTCGGGCAGACCGCGCTCGTCGCCTCCGGCTCGCACGGCAAGTTCGTCTCGCGCCTCGATATCGCGGTGAAGGACGGCAAGGTCGCCGATATCCGCTTCAAGCTGATGCCGGTCTTCGCCGAAGCGATCGCGCCCGATCAGGAGATGGCGACGCTGGTGACCAAGCTGCGCGCACCTTATGCCGCCGAGCTCGCCAAGGAGATCGGTCGCACGGAGTCGCTGCTCTACCGGCGCGGCAATTTCAACGGCAGCTTCGACGACCTGATCTGCGACGCCATGCTCTCGCAGCGCGACGCCGAGATCGCGCTCTCGCCCGGCTTCCGCTGGGGCGGCTCGCTGCTGCCGGGCGAGGCGATCACCTGGGAGGCGATCACGAACGCGACCGCGATCACTTATCCCAACTGCTACCGGATGGAGATGACCGGCGCGCAGCTCAAGGAGATACTCGAGGACGTCGCCGACAACATCTTCCACCCCGACCCCTATTTCCAGGGCGGCGGCGACATGGTCCGGATCGGCGGCATGGGCTACGCCATCGATGTCGGCAAGCCGATGGGCAGCCGCATCTCCGGCCTCACCCACCTCAAATCCGGCAAACCGATCGACGCCTCCCGCAAATACGTCGTCGCCGGCTGGGCCAGCGTCAACGAGGGCACGCAGGGGCCGCCGATCTGGGACGTGGTGCGCGATCACGTCGCCGCGGCCAAGACCATCACCATCAAGCCGAACGACGCCGTGAAGGTGAGCGGGGCATGAGCGCCTCCGTCACAGCGCGCTCGCTTGCAGGCCGGGCTCGTCCCCTTCCCCCCGCTTGCGGTGGGGAAGGGTTAGGGATGGGGGGCCGGAAAGCAGGGCTCGGGACTTCTTCCCGCTCGCACCAAGCGGCACGGCCCCCCACCCAACCCTCCCCACCGCAAGCGGGGGGAGGGCTAGAGCCCTCCAGCCACGACAAAAAGACTTTCCAAGCGATTGCCGGGGCTTTCGCCGCGAGGACGATCGCCAGACGAGGAGACGAGGCATGACCTCTCCCGCAAAACCCGATGCGCTCAGCCGCCGCCGCTTCCTCGGCGGGGCGGCGGTCGCCGGAGCCGGCCTCGCCGGCGCAGGTGCCGTCCGCGCCGAAGCCGGCAAGCCCGATCCGCTGATCACCGAGGTCCAGGACTGGAGCCGCTATCTCGGCGAGGGCGTCGACAAGCGTCCCTATGGCACGCCCTCGCGCTTCGAGAAGCACGTGATCCGCCGCGACGTCTCCTGGCTGACGGCCTCGCCGGAATCCTCGGTCAACTTCACGCCGCTGCACGAGCTCGACGGGATCATCACCCCGTCGGGCCTGTGCTTCGAGCGCCATCATGGCGGCATCGCCGATATCGACCCGGCCAATCACCGCCTGATGATCCATGGCCTCGTCGACAAGCCGCTGGTCTTCACCATGGAAGACATCAAGCGGATGCCGCGGCAGAACCGCATCCACTTCCTCGAATGCGCCGCGAATTCCGGCATGGAGTGGCGCGGCGCTCAGCTCAATGGCTGCCAGTTCACCCACGGCATGGTCCACAACGTCATGTATACCGGCGTGCCGCTAAAGGTGCTGCTGGCCGAGGCGGGCGTGAAGCCAAATGCCAAATGGCTGCTGCTGGAAGGCGCCGATTCCTCCGGCATGAACCGCTCGCTGCCGCTCGAGAAGGCGCTCGACGACGTGCTGATCGCCTTCGCCATGAACGGCGAGGCGCTGCGCCCCGAGCAGGGCTATCCGCTGCGTGCCGTCATCCCCGGCTGGGAGGGCAATCTCTGGGTCAAATGGCTCCGGCGCATCGAGGTCGGCGACCAGCCCTGGCAGGCGCGCGAGGAGACCTCGAAGTACACCGACCTTCTCGCCGATGGCCGCTCGCGCCGCTTCACCTTCGTCATGGACGCCAAGTCGGTGGTGACCGATCCGTCGCCGCAAGCGCCGCTGAAGCAGAAGGGCCGCAACGTCCTCTCCGGCCTAGCCTGGTCCGGGCGCGGCACGATCAGCAGAGTCGACGTCACGCTCGACGGCGGCAAGAACTGGCAGCACGCCAGGATCGACGGGCCGGTGCTCGATAAGTCGCTGACCCGCTTCTACGTCGATTTCGACTGGGCCGGGCAGGACCTGCTGATCCAGTCGCGCGCCATCGATTCGACCGGCTATCTCCAGCCGACCAAGGACGAGTTGCGCAAGATCCGCGGCACCAACTCGATCTACCACAACAACGGCATCCAGACCTGGCATGTGAAGGCGAACGGGGAGACCGAAAATGTCGAGATCGGTTAATCCCGTCCTGCTCGCGGGCCTGGCGGCGATCGCCGTGCTCGCGGCCGCGCCGCTGATCGCGCAGACCAAGCCGGCGGCCAAGCAGGCGCAGGCCCATCCGCCGGCCAAAACCGCCCAGGCTCCGGCCCCGGCTGCGAAGCTCGGCCTCGGCCGCGAGGCGCTGCCCGAGGAGATCAAGGCCTGGGACATCGCGGTCCGCCCCGACGGCAGGGGCCTGCCGCCCGGCAAGGGCACGGTCAAGCAGGGCGACGAGATCTTCCAGGCGCAATGCGCCAGCTGCCATGGTGAGTTCGGCCAGGGCAATGGGCGCTGGCCGGTGCTGGCCGGCGGCATGGGCTCGCTGAAATCCGACCGGCCGGAGAAGACGATCGGCTCGTTCTGGCCCGATCTCTCGACCGTGTTCGACTATGTCCGCCGGGCCATGCCCTATGGCAACGCCCAGTCGCTGTCGCCGGACGAGCTCTACGCCGTCACCGCCTATTTGCTCTATCTGAACGACATCGTGAAGGACGAGGACTTCGAACTGTCCGATAAGAACTTTACCAGTGTGAAGCTGCCGAACGCGGCCGCCTTCTACGATGACGACCGCGAGACCACGGAGAAGGCCTTCTGGGGCAAGGAGCCGTGCATGACCAACTGCAAACCGGAGGTGAAAATCACCGGGCGGGCGGTGATCCTCGACGTGACGCCGGATTCGAAGACCGCGCCGAAGGTCGACTGATGCGAAGAGCCGGCGCCGTCCGTCTTGCGGTGCTCGGCTTCGTCCTGGCCTGCGCGCCGGCGCAAGCCGCCGGAGACAGGGCGCTGGGGGAATATCTCTCCGCCGAATGCACCAGCTGCCACCAGAGCAGCGGCAGGCAGGTCGGCGGCATCCCGGCGATCGTCGGCCACCCGGCCGAGCAGTTCGTCGCGTTGATGAACGCCTATCGCGGGCGGCAGCGCGACAACCAGGTCATGCAGGCGGTCGCCGCCCGGCTCTCCAGCGAGGAGATCGCGGCGCTGGCCGCCTATTACGAGAGTCTGAAGCCCAATCCTTAGCCGGGCATATGGCCTGGGCAGCGGAGGAGGACGTAATGTCGGAGGAAACCCAGCAGGCATCGCGCCGGGCACTGATGCTGGCGGCGGCGAGCGGTGTGGTCGCGGCCGCCACGCCGGTGCTCGCGGCGCCCCGGCAGACGGCGCTCGCCGACCTCAAGAAGGAGGCGGATGTCGCCTGCCTCTATCATTGCGATTTCGGCGAGCCCCAGCGCTTCGTCCAGATGCTCCAGAACATCTCTAATCACTACTCCGCCTATGGCGCCGATCCGTTCGCGCTGCAGCTCGCCATCGTCGCCCACGGGCCGGGCGTGAAGTTCTTCCTGGAGAATCTCGACGACACGCCATGGCGTGAGGAGGCCATGGTCCCGAAGATCTTCGAGCGGGTCGAGGACGTCGCCAAGAACGGGCTGAAGGTCCATCTCTGCGAGATCACCTTTTCCCGGCTGAAGATCGACAAGAGCAGGGCGCGCAAGGCCGAATTCGTCGGCTTCGTGCCGTCGGGCGTCGCTGCCGTCGCCACGATGCAAGCCAAGGGCTTCGCCTATCTGAAGGTCGGATAGGGCCCGCAGAAGGCCCACCGCTGATCATGGGAAGGGGAGAGGGAAACATGTCGACCAGCCGCCGCACATTCCTGTCGGGCCTTGCCGCCGGCAGCTTCGCCATCGCCTCGCCTGCCGTGCTCGGCCAGGGCAAGCCGCGCGTCGTGGTGATCGGCGGCGGAGCCGGCGGCGCGACTGCGGCGAGGTACATCGCCAAGGATTCGAACGGTGCCATCGCTGTGACGCTGGTCGAGGAGAACGAGGTCTACCAGACCTGCTTCCACTCCAACCTCTTCATCGGCGGCTTCAAGAGCTACGATGACATCAGCCATCGCTACGACGCGCTGGCGAAGAACCACGGCATCACGCTCACCCGCGCCCGCGCCACGCAGATCGATCGCGACAAGAAGGAGGTCGTGCTCCAGGCTGGCGACCGCCTGCCCTATGACCGCCTCGTCGTCTCGCCCGGCATCGACCTGAAATATGATTCCGTCCCCGGCTGGTCGAAGGAATCCGAGGAGGCGATGCCGCATGGCTGGAAGCCCGGCCGGCAGACGCAGTTGATCAGGCAGAAGCTCGAGGCGGTGCCAAATGGCGGCACGATCGTGATGATCGCCCCGCCCAATCCTTATCGCTGCCCGCCCGGCCCCTATGAGCGCGCCTCGATGTTCGCCCATGTCCTCAAGGCGAGTGGCAAGCGCGACTGCAAGATCTTCATCCTCGACCCCAAGGACAGCTTCTCGAAGCAGGGCGTCTTCCAGGAAGGCTGGGAGAAGCATTATGGTGCGATGATCGAATGGCTCGGGCCGAAGGTGCATGACGGCATCAAATCGGTCGATCCGAAGACCCATACCGTCGTCACCGGTTTCGAGACTTACAAGGACTGCGCCTTCGTCAACGTTATCCCGGCGCAGATGGCCGGCGAGATCGCCCGCTCCGCCGGACTGGCGCTGGCCGGCGGCTACTGCACGATCGATCCGGCTTCGATGAAGTCGGTCGCCGATCCCAACATCTTCGTTCTCGGCGACGCCTGCATCGCCGGCGATATGCCGAAATCCGCCTTTTCCGCCAACAGCCAGGCCAAGGTCGCGGCGATGGTGATCCGCGGCGAGCTCGCCGGCGGCCGCACCTTCCCGGCGCGCTACATCAACACCTGCTGGTCGCTGATCGAGACCGACGACACCATCAAGGTCGGCGGCCGCTACGAGGCCAAGGACGGCAAGATCGCGGCGACCGAGACCTTTGTCTCGCAGCCGCGCGAAAGCGCCGGGCTGCGTAAGGAAAACCAGGCCGAGAACGTCGGCTGGTACGCCGCGATCACCGCCGACATGTTCAGCTGAAGCCGCTCACTGCGCCGTCGCTTCGCGCGGCCGCGCCAACCCTCCACTCCGCATCAAGGTCCTACGCATGAAATTGCCTGTCATCGCCGCTGCCTTCGCCGCCGCTCTCATCACCACCAGCGCCCAGGCGCAGGACGTCGCCGCCGGCGAGCGTTCGTGGAACAAGTGCCGCGCCTGCCACCAGCTCGGCGAAGGCGCCAAGAACCTCGTCGGCCCACAGCTCAACGGCCTGTTCGGCCGGCACACTGGCGCGGTCGAGGGCTACAGCTATTCGACCGCCAACAAGGGCGCCAACATCACTTGGGACGAGGCCGTCTTCGCCGAATACATCAAGGATCCCCGGGCCAAGATCCCCGGCACCAAGATGGTCTTCGCCGGCATCAAGAACGAGAAGGAAATCGCGGACCTCACCGCCTTCCTCAAGCAGTTCGACAAGGACGGCAAGAAGATGTGAGGAGTCCCGCTCCCAGGGGCCTTACATTGTGGGGTCGGGAAACCGACCCAGCTTCGCGACATGGTCGCTGACCAGCTTTTCGCCGAAGGCGGTCGGCCGCATGGCGGGCGCGCGATCGTGGATCGCGATGCCCGCCCGGGCCCCGAAGATGCGCTTGCCGTAGCAGATCAGGCTCTCCAATGACTGCATCATGAAGACGATCACAGGCAAGATGTCGCGATAAATGCGCTCCGCCTCGGCCTCGTCGCTGGCAATGAAGCTGTCATAGGCCCTCGTTGTGAAGTCGATGATCTCGGGCGCCAGGATCATGCCGACGCAGCCGGCACGCAGATTCTCGATCAGCTCGAGCCCGCCGCGGCCGTTCATCACCGGCAGACGGCCCTGTGTCGTCTCGATCAACTGCCGGATCTCGGTCGCCGGTCCCTCGCCCTTCACCAGCTGGATGTTGGGATGCTGCGCGACGAGGCTGCTTATGTCCTCCGCCGACAGGCCGCGGCCCATATAGGCCGGCGCATTCTGGATCGCGACGGGCAGGGTCGTGGCATCCGCGACCCGGCCGAAGAAGCGGATGTACTCAGCCGCCGCGAAGCTCCCGACCATGGGCGGCTGCAGGATGACCCAGTCGGCCTTGGCCGCCTCGGCCGCCCTGACCAGCTCGATCTGTTCGGCGACCGAGGTCCCGTAGATGGTGAAGCCGAGCGGCTTGCGTCGACCGACATCCTCCGACGTCCATTCCATCACGGTGCGCCGCTCGGGCACGGTGAGCTTGGAGACCTCCGTGGCGAGGCCCAGCGCTGCGATGCCATGGGCGCCGTGCTGCAAGCAGATCTCGACCTGCCGGCGCATCGCCTGCCGGTCGAGCCGCTCCTGCGCATCGAACAGCGCATAGAGGATCGCATGGATGCCGGTGAACGCGGTCTCAGTGGTCATGGCCGTGCCTCGCTTCAATGATCAGATGTTAAACATCAGATGAATGCTTGCATGCAAGCCCTCGACGTGACAGTTTCCCGCCTCGGGAGGGAAGATGGGTCATGGCGCGGGGCAGCAAGCCAGGAAAGATCGGCACGATGGTCGCGGCGCTCGGCGCTGCCATCGTGCGCGGCGAGATCGCCTCTGGCACCGTGCTGCCGCCCGAGCCGGAACTGGCCGAGCGCTACGGCGCCGGCCGCAGCGTCGTCCGCGAGGCCGTGAAGATCCTCGTCGCCAAGGGCCTGCTCACCGTTCGTCCGCGCCATGGCACGCAAGTTCGGCCCCAGCACGACTGGACGCTGCTCGACCGCGACGTGCTCGGCTGGATGCGCAGCGAGGACGGGCTCGACCGCGACCTGCTGCTCGCTCTGGAGGAAACGCGTGAGATCATCGAGCCGGAAGCGGCAGCGCTGGCGGCGACCCGCGCCACGCCCGACGACCTCGCCCGCATCCGCGCGGCGCTGGCTGAAATGCAAACCGGCCAGGACGACCCGCAGGCCGCTATCGCCGCCGACAAGCGCTTCCACCTCGCCATCCTCGACGCCACCAACAACCCGATCCTGCGCAGCTTCCGCGGCGCGATCGACACGATCCTCAGCGCGATGTTCGACTTCACCGTCGACGTCTTCGCCGGCAACCTCGCCAACCACGCCGCGGTCGTCGAGGCGATCGCCGCCGGCGAGCCCGAGCGGGCCCGCCAGGCGATGCGTCAGGTGCTCGGCTACACGCGCGGCCACATGGTCTCCAGTTCCGCGCTGGCGGACGGAGCCAGCTCAAACAGAAAAACCGCATCGGGAGAAACGCCATGAAACTCACACAGCTGCTGCTCGCCGCCGCCCTCGCTGCGGTGTCGCTGCCGGCCCTCGCCGCCTGGCCTGAGCGCCCGATCACGCTGGTCGTGCCCTGGGCCGCCGGCGGCGGCACCGATGCGGTCGCCCGCATCCTCGCGGCCGGGCTGGAGAAGGAGCTCGGCAAGCCGGTCAACGTCGTCAACCGCACCGGCGGCGGCGGCGTGGTCGGCCATACCGAGATCGTCAACGCCAAGCCCGACGGCTACACGATCGGCCTCGCCACCGCAGAGGTCACGACCTTCTACTGGTCGAACACCGCTCCCTTCACCTATGAGAAGCTCACCCCGATCGCGCTGGTGAACTTCGACTCCGCCGCCTTCAACGTAGCCGCCAACTCGCCCTGGGCCGATCTGCGCGCCGCCCTCGACGACATCAAGAAGCAGCCTTCCGGCAAGTACAAGCTTTCGGGCATGGGCGCGGGCGCGGCCTATCACCTCGCCTTCGCCGGCCTGTTGCAGCTCGAAGGCATCGATCCCAAGGCGGTCGTCGTGGTGCCGAGCCAGGGCGCCGCTCCCGGCTTCCAGGAGCTGGCTTCGGGCGGCGTCCAGATCGTCCCCTCCTCCCTGCCCGAGGGCAAGGCGATGTTCGACGCCGGCCGCGTCAAGTCGCTGGCGGTGATGTCGAAGGAGAAGATCGGCGCCTTCCCGAACGTGCCGACGGTCAAGGATGCGATCGGCAAGGAGTATGAGGGGGGTACCTGGCGCGGCCTCGCCGCTCCGGCCGGCCTGCCGGCGGACGTCACCGCGCGCCTCGTCGAAGCGACGGAGAAGGTCGCGAACTCCGAGGCCTACAAGTCGTTCCTGGCCGAGCGCGGCTTCGGCTACGCCTTCGCCAAGGGCCCGGCCTTCGGCAGCTTCCTCGCCACCCAGCACAAGAACAACGGCGAGATCATGGGTGCGCTCGGCCTGCGCCTGCGCCAATAGTTCTCCACCGTCTTCCCGGGGCGCCGCGTAGCGGCGAGCCCGGAACCCATGAAAACGACGCTTGCCGTCATTGCGAGGAGCGCAGCGACAAAGCGATCCAGGGGAACGTGGAACCCTGCCGCTCCTGAATTGCTTCGCTGCGCTCGCAATGACGGGTCGGGCCGCGCCGAAAGGCGGCCTGATCCGGAGCACGATCGACAGGTCCCAGCCATGAAGTTCAACGATCTCTTCGGAGGCCTCGTCTTCCTCGCCCTCGCGGGTCTGGTCGCATTCGCCTCCTGGAACCTGCCGAACCCATCGCAGCAGCCGCTCGGTCCCTCGGCGTTTCCGCTGATCCTCTCCGGGCTGCTGGCGCTCTGCGCCGCGATCCTCGCCGTCAATGGCGCCCGGGCGACTGAAAGCGGCCCGCTGATCGGCCTCGCCGACTGGGCCCGCAGCGGCGGCGCGATCTTGCGACTGCTGCTCGTTCCGGCGGCAATCATCTTCTACATGGTCTTCGCCGAGACGCTCGGCTTCCTGATCTGCGCGACGCTGATCCTCGTCGTCCTCTTCCTGTCTGGCGGCACGAAGCCGGTGCATGCGGTCGGGCTCTCGCTCGCGGCCGCGCTCATCATCCACTCGATCTTCTATCTCGGTCTCGGCGTGCAACTGCCCTGGGGCCCGCTCGAACCCTTGCGCTGGTAGTCATCATGCTCGACGCCTATGTCACCGCACTCGGGATGGTGCTCGATCCCTATGTGCTCTTCGTCATCACCCTCTCGGCGATCTACGGCCTCGTCGTCGGCTGCATTCCCGGCCTCTCCGCCACCATGGCGACGGCGCTGCTGGTGCCGCTGACCTTCTTCATGCCGCCGGTGCCGGCGATCGCCGCGATCGTCACCACCTCGACCATGGCGATCTTCTCCGGCGATATTCCGGGCTGTCTGCTGCGCATCCCCGGCACGCCGGCCTCGGCGGCCTATGTCGATGATTCCTACCAGATGACACTGAAGGGCAAGCCGGAGCTCGCGCTTGGCATCGGCCTCTGGTTCTCTGTCCTCGGCGGCCTGTTCGGCACGGCGGTGATGATGGTGGCCGCTCCCGCCATCGCCGATTTCGCGCTTGGCTTTGGCTCGGTCGAGTTCTTCTGGATCGTCATGGTCGGCCTGGGCGGCGCCGTCTTCATCGGTTCCTCGACGCCGTTGAAAGCCTGCATCTCGCTTTTGATCGGCCTGCTGATCGCGATGATCGGCATGAACAATCCGGCCGGCCAGCCACGCTTCACCTTCGAGTCGACCGAGATGCTCGGCGGCGTCTCGCTGATCCCGATGATGGTCGGCATGTTCGCCTGTTCGGAGGTGATGCGGCACATGGTCTCCGGCGGCGGCGCCCCGCCGGTGGTGATCCAGAAGATCGGCCCGATCTTCGCCAATATGTGGCGGCTGACCAAGCAGTACCCCTGGCAGCTCATCCGCGGCAGCGCGCTCGGCACGGTCATCGGCATCCAGCCGGGCAGCGGCGCCGACATGGCGGCCTGGATGTCCTATGCGATGAGCAAGCGCTTCTCGAAGGAGCCGGAGAAGTTCGGCACCGGCCATCCCGAGGGGCTGATCGAGGCCGGCGCCTCCAACAATTCCTCGCTCGCCGGCGCCTGGATCCCGGCCCTGGTCTTCGGCATTCCCGGCGACTCGATCACCGCGATCGCCATCGGCGTGCTGATGATGAAGAACATGGCGCCGGGGCCGACGATCTTCGTCAACAATCCGGAGAACGTCTATGCGCTCTTCCTGGTCTTCGTCATCGCCAACCTGATGATGCTGCCGCTCGGCTGGGCGATCATCAAGGTCGCGACGCGGGTGCTGACCGTGCCGCGCAAAATCCTGATGCCGATCATCCTGCTCTTCGCCATCGTCGGCTCCTATGCGATCAACAACTCGCTGTTCGATGTCGGCATCATGCTCGCCTTCGGCGTGCTGGCCTTCGTGCTCGAGGAGAACGATTTTCCGGTCGCGCCGGTGATCCTCGGCGTCGTGCTCGGCCCGCTGCTGGAGGAGTATTTCATCAACTCGATGATCAAGTCCGACGGCCGGCTGATCGGCCTGGTCGACCGGCCGATCGCCGCCGTTCTCGCCGCGATCACGATCGGGATTATCGGCTGGACTATCCTCGCCTCGATGCGAGGCCGCCAGGCGCGCATCGAGAACACGGCCGCCTAGCCACCACTCAAACCACGGCGGCAACCAGTTCAGAATCCGTTCTAGAGCATTTTCTTCACGCGAACCGGTATCCACTTCGCTCGAGAATGTCACGGACGGGCTGGCCAGGCCGCCATTGCAAAGGCAGATTGATAGACAGGCGCGACGGCCCTTCACAGGAGGGCCTTCAGCTCGCGGTCGATGACCGACCGCACTGACCGCATGCGCACCACCGGAGCTGTAAGGACAGCCGAATGGAGAAGCAGCCCAGGAACGAGATCTATCGTGAGATCGGGCGGCGCGTCAGGGAGCGTCGCGACGAACTGGGCCACGACCAGGATTACATCGCGACTGCCCTGGGCGTGTCGCAGCAACAAGTCTCCAAGCTCGAAAACGGGAAGAACCGACTGAGCCTCATGCAGCTGCTTACGATTGCGAAGGTTCTGGATGTCGGCGCCGGCTACTTCCTCGACAGCCTCGCCCCCATGATCCTGGCCGCCGGGGCCTCCGATGCCGAGCAAGCCCGCTACTCCGCACCGCCTGTCTCAGCAGAGCGCCAGAAGCTGGCCCGCGCTTTCGATCAGTTGAAGAGCCCCGAAGACCGCAAGCTTGCGTTGGAGTTGCTCGAATTCGCGGCAAGGCGGCAGAAGCAGGGCCGCTAGCTCCGGCACCGCAGCGCATTCCACGCTGCGGTCGTTTCCCGATGCTGAGGCGCAGACGGCCGGCGAGCTTCCTACAGAGCTTCATCCAGCACTCGCACCACATGAATGGCCTCCCGCCCAGCACCGTCATGGATCTGGTGGCGGCAGCTGGTTCCGTCGGCGACGACGAGGTCGTCCGGCGCAGCCTTGCGCACCGCCGGCAGCAGCGAGAGCTCGCCCATGGCGAGCGAGACGTCGATCGTCGCGGCGCCATAGCCGAAGGCGCCGGACATGCCACAGCAACTCGATTCGATCGGCTTGACCTCCAGTCCCGGCACCGCCCGCAAGGTCTTCTCGACCGCGCCCATCGCGTCGAAGGCCTTCTGGTGGCAGTGGCCGTGCAGATGCGCGACGCGTCCGCCTTGATCGCGCAATGGCAGGCTGGTTCGGCCCGCGGCCATGTCGGCGGCGAGCAGTTCCTCGATCAGCAACGCCGCCTTGGCCAAGGGCTCGACCTCGGCCTTCGGGAGGAGCGCGCCGAACTCGTCGCGGAAACTCATCAGGCAGGAGGGTTCGAGCCCGACGACCCGCGCTCCCCTGGCTACGAACGGCGCCAGCGCATCGAGCGTGCGGCGCGCCTCGGCCCGCGCCTCGTCGACCAGCCCGGCAGAGAGGAAGGTGCGCCCGCAGCAGAGCGGCCGCCCTCCCCCCGCAGCTTCGACGCGATGCAGGCGGTAGCCGCCGGCCTTGAGCACGCGCTCGGCCGCCTCCAGGTTCTCGCGCTCGAAATAGCGGTTGAAGCTGTCGCCGAAGAGCACGATGTCGCGGCCATCGCCTTTGACGTGTGACGGGCTCGACGGCGCAGCCGTCTCGCGCCAGGGCTTGAGCCAGACCGGCAGCGAGCGCCGCGCCGAGAAGCCGAGCCAGCGTTCGCTCAGCCTAGCCAGCAGCGGGATGCGATCGCGCAGGTTCATCAGCGGCGCGAGCTTCGCCGCGAAAGGCGCATAGCGCGGCAGATAGGCGATCAGGCGTTCCTTCAGCGGCAGGCCGTGCTTGCCGTGGTAATGATGCAGGAACTCGACCTTCATCCTGGCCATGTCGACGCCGGTCGGGCAGTCGCGCTTGCAGCCCTTGCAGGAGACGCAGAGATCGAGCGTCTCCTTCATCTCCGGCGA
Organism: Allobosea sp. CRIB-10; assembly: GCF_900112185.1. Lineage (GTDB taxonomy): Bacteria > Pseudomonadota > Alphaproteobacteria > Rhizobiales > Beijerinckiaceae > Allobosea. The sequence goes on from NZ_FOKP01000018.1 coordinate 132,034, forward strand.
GGTGAAGGCGTCCTCGCCGAGCTGGCCGGAGATGGCGAGGCGCAGCGTATTGGCCCGCCCGCGGGTGAGATGCTGCTCCTCGCGCGTCGCCCGGTAGGACGGGCACATCGTGCCGCCGGCCATCTTCCGGCAGGTGCCGTTGTTGTTGCACATCTCGACCGCGCCGCCGAAGCCGCCCCAGTCGGACCAGTCGAGCGCCGTCTCCGCGGGCACCGGCGTGGCGTAGCCGGGCGGAAAGCGCATCAGGCTGCGATCATCCATATGGTAGGGGCGGACGATCTTGCCGGGGTTGAGCCGGTTGCCCGGATCGAAGCCGTCCTTGACCGCCTCGAAGGCGCGGGTCAGCGGTCCCCCGAACATCGGCTCGACGAAATCCGAGCGCGAGATGCCGTCGCCATGCTCGCCCGAGAACGAGCCCTTGAAGCGGCGCACGAGATCGCAGGCCTCCTCGGCGATGCCGCGCATCGCCTTTACCCCGGCTTCCGTCTTCATGTTGAGGATCGGGCGGACATGCAGGCAGCCGACCGAGGCATGCGCATACCAGGTGCCGCGTGTGCCGTGCCGCTCGAACAGGGCGGTGACGGCATCTGTGTAGTCGGCGAGGTGCTCGAGCGGGACGGCGCAATCCTCGATGAAGGAGACCGGTTTCCCGTCGCCCTTCATCGACATCATGATGTTGAGGCAGGCCTCGCGCACCTCCCAGACCGGCTTCTGGCGGGCGGGCTCGACCACCTCGACCACCGCATCGGCGAAGCCGTGATCGGCCATGCACTGGTCGAGGCGCCTGAGGTCGCCCCTCAGCGCGGAAAGGTCGTCGCCGGCGAACTCGACCAGCAGAAGGCAGTTCGGCTTGCCCTTGGTGATGTCGGCAAGCGTGCGCACGAAGAGCGGGATGTCGGCGCCTAAGACCAGGACGTTGTTGTCGACGAGCTCGACCGCGACCGGCCCGAGCGCGACGAGGTGCTGCGTCGTCTGCATCGCCGCGCGGAAGTTCGGGAAGTGGCAGACACCCATGACGCGGTGCTGCGGCAGGGGCGAGAGCTTCAGCGTCGCCTGCGTCGTCAGCGCCAGCGTGCCTTCCGAGCCGACCAGCAGATGCGACAGGTTCGGCCGCGGCACGATCAGTTCGTCGAGATTATAGCCGCCGACCCGCCGCTGCACCTTGGGGAAGATCGCCTCGATCTCGTCGCGATGCCGGTCGGCCAGCGCGAGCATGGTCTCCATCAGCGCCCGCGCCCGCGGCGAAGCATTGTCACCGACCGGCCCCTCGCCGAGCGCGAAGGGCTCGCCGTCATGGAACATCGCCTTCAGCGCGATGACATTGTCGACCGTCTTGCCGTAGCGTAGCGAGCGCGCGCCCGAGGAGTTGTTGCCGACCATGCCGCCGATGGTGCAGCGGCTCGCCGTCGAGGGCTCGACCGGGAAGAACAGCCCGTCCTTCTTCACATGGCCATTGAGCGCCTCAAGCACGATGCCGGGCGCGACCGAAACCGTGCGGTTGGCCGGGTCGTAGTCGCGGATCGCGTTGAAATGCCGGCTCATGTCGAGGATCAGCGCATCGCCGATCGGCTGGCCGTTCTGCGAGGTGCCGCCGCCACGCGCGATTACCGGCACGCCGTGCTCGGCCGCGATCGTCAGCGCCGCGACGATATCGGCCTCGCTCTTCGGGAAGGCGACGCCCTGAGGCACGATCTGGTAGATCGAGGCGTCGGTGGCGTAGCGCCCGCGGGTGAAGGCGTCGAAACGCACCTCTCCTGCCAGCGCCTGTGCCAGTTTCCGTTCGAAGCCGAGATTGCGGCTGTGCGGGCGCGGCAGCGCGGCCTGCGTCATCGTGTGGCCTCAGCGGTCTCGGGGTCTGTCCGGCTGCGTCCGCGCAGGGCGGCAATCGCATCGCCGGCCGGCCCCCAGCATAGCAGCAGCAAAGCCAGTACGACGAGCGTTCCAACCAGCCCGTTCGCCCAGAACACGTTGAGCGAACCACCCGAGCCGAGCAGCGCCTGGCGGAAGGCGTCTTCCGCGCGGTCGCCGAGCACCAGCGCCAGGATCATCGGCGCCAACGGGTAGTCGAGCTTCTTGAAGACATAGCCGACGATGCCGAAGATCAGCATCAGCCAGATGTCGAAGATCGAGTTCGAGATCGTATAGGCGCCGATCGCGCAGACGATCAGGATCACCGGCGCGACGAAGGAGAACGGGATCCGCATGATCGCGGCAAAGAGCGGCACCGTCGCCAGCACGATGATCAGCCCGGCGAGATTGCCGAGATACATCGAGGCGATCAGCCCCCAGACGAAATCCTTCTGTTCGACGAACAGCATCGGCCCGGGCTGGAGCCCCCAGACCAGAAGGCCGCCGAGCAGGACGGCCGCCGTCGCCGAGCCGGGGATGCCGAGCGCCAGCATCGGCAGGAGCGCGCTGGTGCCGGCGGCGTGGGCGGCGGTCTCAGGCGCCAGCACGCCTTCGATCTCGCCCTTGCCGAAATTCCTGCCGCGCTTCGAGAAGCGCTTGGCCAAGCCATAGCCCATGAAGGAGGCGGCGATCGCCCCGCCCGGCGTCACGCCCATCCACATGCCGACAACGGCCGAGCGCAGCAGCGTCGCCCAATAGCGCGGCAGCCCGGCCCAGGTGCGCAGGACCACCATCAGGTCGATCCTGGCCTGCTTGCCCTTGAACACCAGCCCTTCCTCGACCGTCAGCAGTATCTCGCTGACGCCGAACAGGCCGATCACCACGATCAGGAAGTCGAAGCCGCGCATCAATTCGGTCGAGCCGAAAGTCATGCGCAAATCGCCCGAGATCGAGTCGAGGCCGACCGCCGCGAGCAGGAAGCCGATGCAGAGCGAGGCGATGATCTTGGCGCGGTTCTCCCGGCCCATGCCGATGAAGGAACAGAAGGTCAGGAGGAAGACCGCGAAGAACTCGGCCGGGCCGAAGCGCAGCGCGAACTGGGCGACCAGCGGCGCAACGAAGGTGATCAGCACCACACCCGAGAGCGCCCCGATGAAGGAGGCGGTGAAGGCTGCGGTCAGCGCTTCCGCCGCCTTGCCCTGCACCGCCATCGGATAGCCGTCGAAGGTGGTCGCCACCGACCAGGCCTCGCCAGGGATATTGAACAGGATCGAGGTGATCGCGCCGCCGAACAGCGCGCCCCAATAAATCGACGAGAGCAGGATGATCGCCGAGGTCGGGTCCATGCCGAAGGTCAGCGGCAACAGGATCGCGACGCCGTTCGGCCCGCCCAGGCCCGGCAGCACCCCGACGATGATGCCGAGGATGACCCCGACGGCCATGAAGCCGATATTGTGCCAGGACAGCGCGACCTGGAAGCCGGCGATGAGCGAGGCGAGATCGTCCATCTGTCGTCCTTCAGTAGCCGAGCATGGCTTCGAGCGGGCCCTTCGGCAGGGGCACGCGGAACTGCAGTTCGAAGACCCAGAAGCAGGTGATCGGCACGATCAGCGCCGTCAGCAAGATCGACCACCAACGCGAAGTCCCGACGACCGCCATGAAGGCGATGATGAAGACCGCCGAGGCGACATAAATCCCGAGCGGCTGGATCAGCGCCACGAACAGGATGTGCGGCCCCAGCACACGGACCACCTGGCGCAACTGTTCATAGGTGACGAAGACGCCATCCGGCCGGCGGAATGACTGCCAGAGGATGAAGAGCGAGGCGGCCAGGAAGATCCAGCCGACGCGGGCCGGAAAGAAGCCGTTCTGCGGCCCGCCATCCCAGCCGGCGCCACGCCCATGCGAGTCGTAGAGCACGATGCCGGCCAACCCGATCAGCAGCAGCGCCGTGGCAATCTCGACCGGGCGGCGCGAGATGCCGGGTTCGGGTGTTTCGGTTTCGCTAGGGCCCGACATTATCCGTCCCCTTCCATGTCATCCCGGACAAGCCGCGTCAGCGGCGCTGCTGTCGTCATTCCAAGGCTGGCAGCTCCAGTGCGTCATGCTCGCCCTTGTGGCGAGCATCCACGTCTTGAACACCGCACGCGATCAGGAAGCGAAGACGTGGATGGTCGGGACAAGCCCGACCATGACGCCGAGGCGCGGTTACGGTCGCCTCACTTCGCCATGAAGCCGGCTTCGGTCATCAGCTTCTCGTGCTTCGCCTCGTCCGCCTTCAGGAAGGAGACGAAGGCTTCGCCGTCGCGATAATCAGCCGCCAGCGCATTGCGGGCGAGGTACTCTTTCCATTCCGGCGTCTCGGAGACCTTCTTGAACAGGTCGACATAGAAGGCCTGCTGCTCCTTGCTGACCTTGCCGGGCATGAACATGCCGCGCAGCATCTGGTAGCTGACGTTCAGCCCCTGCGAGGCGCAGGTCGGGATGTCGGCCCAGGACTGCCCGTCCGCCACCTTCTCGGTATAGGCCATCTTCTGCTCGGCGAAGACGCAAAGGGGGCGGGTGGCGCCGCCGCGCCAGTTGGCGAGATCCTCGGCCGGGTTGTTGGTGGTGGCCTCGACATGGCCGCCCGCCAGCTGCGTCGTCGCCTGGCCGCCGGAGGTGTAGGGGATATAGGCGAACTTGGTGCCGCCCTGCTTCTCCATGGCGAAGACCAGCAGGTTGTCCTCGCGCTTGGACGAGGTGCCGCCGATCTTCATCGGCGGGTTGGCGCTCTTGGCCGCCGTCATCAGGTCGCCTGCGGTCTTGTAGGGCGCCTTGGCGTTGACCCAGAGCAGGAATGAGTCCTGCGCCAGCATCGCGACCGGGGTGTAGTCGGTCCAGTTCAGCGCCAGCTTGGTTGCCATCGGCGTCATGAAGATGCCGCTCGAGGTGGTGATCAGCTTGTGCGGATCGCCTGCCGATTTCTGGATGTCGAGCATGCCCTCGGCGCCGCCCGCAGCAGGCTTGTTGACGACGATGATCGGCTGCTTGGTGAATTGCTGCTTCTGGATGATGCCCTGGATCGTCCGCGCCATCTGGTCGGACGCGCCGCCGGCCGAGAACGGCACCACGATCTCGATCGGCTTCGTCGGCTCCCAGGCGGAAGCCGGCGCGATGCCGGCGGCCAGAATCGCGGTCGCGGCCAGCCATTGCTGCTTCATGATCGCACCTCCCTGTAATTGCGCTCTGACGGCGCGGTGACGGGAGCTTAGATCAAAAAGTTTTGCATTCAATCCAAAAAATCAGAATAGAGAGATTGCCGACGATGGCCTCAGTCATTTTCGGGCTAAGCGGAGCGCAGACCCGAGAACAGAGATCGCTGGCTTTCGAGATGCTCGGGTCAAGCCCGAGCATGACGCCATCGAATGATGACCGCCTCAACCGGCCGAAGCCTGCGCCGCCTTCCGCTTGTTGCGCAGATGCAGGAACAGGATGTCGGAGAGCTCCGAGCCTGCGCGCCGCCGCAGCGCATCGAGGATCGCCTCGTGCTCGCGCATGGCCTCGCCGAGACGATCACGGTCCTTGGCGAGATTGGCCGAATAACGCACCCGCCGGATTCGCCCGGCAACGCTCGCATAGGTCGCGGCCAGCGTCGCATTGCCGGCAGCCGCCACGATCAATTGATGGATCGCCTGGTTGCAATGGAAATAGCCGTGCATGTCGCGGCGGAGATAGAAACGATACATTTCATGATGGATACGCTCGATTTCAGCGAATTCGACATCCGAAATCCGCTCGCAGGCCAGCCGCCCCGCCAGCGCCTCCAGCCCACCCATCACATCGAAAAGCTCGCGGACATCGGCGGAGCTCAGCTCGCGTACGCGCGCGCCGCGATTGGGCAGGAGTTCGATCAGCCCCTCCGCGGCCAGCACCTTCAGCGCCTCGCGCAAGGGCGTGCGCGAGATGTTGAAGCGCTCGCACAGCGCCCGCTCCGGAACGCGGGCACCGTCTTCCAGATTGCCCTCGACGATGAAGTCCCGCAGCGCGACCAGCAACCCCTCGTGCAATGAGGCGGCCGGCTTCGCAGCCTCGGCTGGCGCCGGGCCCTGCTCATCGATGGTATCGAGAAAAGGCTCGTTCATGCATCATCGCTAAGTCGGCTCGGGCCAGCTGTCGAGCCCGATTGTCGGCCAGCAGCATACCATAGCGCAGTTGATCTTCTAAAAAATGAATGCAAAATAGCCGGCAATAGCGCTGCGGCGCTCAAGCCTTGACGGGAGGAAAACAAGACCATGCAAGGGCGTCACTTCCTGCACATTCCCGGCCCCAGCCCGATTCCGGACCGGATCCTGCGCGCCATCGCCATGCCGATCATCGACCATCGCAGCGCCGAATTCGCCGTGCTCGGCAAGACCGTGCTGGAAGGTAGCAAGACCGTCTTCAAGACGAAGCAGCCGGTGGTGATCTACCCCTCCTCCGGCACCGGCGCCTGGGAAGCGGCGATCGTCAACACGCTCTCGCCCGGCGACACCGTGCTGATGGCCGAGACCGGCCATTTCGCCACCTTGTGGAAGAACATCGCCACGCGCTTCGGCGTCGAGGTCGAGTTCATCCCGGGCGACTGGCGCCGCGGCGCCGATCCGGCCGCGATCGAGGCGAGACTCGCCGAGGACAAGACCCGCAGGATCAGGGCGGTGATGGTCGTCCACAACGAGACCTCGACCGGCGCGACCAGCCGCGTCGCCGAGATTCGCAAGGCGATCGACGCCGCCGGCCATCCCGCCCTGTTCATGGTCGACACCATCTCCTCGCTCGCCTCGGTCGATTATCGCCATGACGAGTGGCAGGTCGACGTCACCGTCTCCGGCTCGCAGAAGGGGTTGATGCTGCCGCCCGGCCTCGGCTTCAACGCCGTCTCGGAGAAGGCGCTCGCGGCCTCGAAGAGCAACACGCTGCCGCGCTCCTTCTGGGACTGGGAGGAGATGATCAGGATCAACTCCGGGGGCTTCTTCCCCTATACGCCGGCGACAAATCTCCTTTACGGACTCAAGGAGGCGCTCGCCATGCTGCAGGAAGAGGGGCTCGACCAGGTCTTCACGCGCCATCAGCGCCTTGCCAGCGCCTGCCGCGCCGCGGTCAGGGCCTGGGGGCTCGAAGTGCTCTGCGAAAATCCGGCCGAGCAGTCGCCGGTCCTCACCGGCGTGCTGATGCCGCCGAGCCATGATGCCGACCGCTTCCGCAAGATCGCGCTGGAGAAGTTCAACATCTCGCTCGGCTCCGGCCTCGGCAAGGTCGCCGGCAAGGTCTTCCGCATCGGCCATCTCGGCGAGTGCAACGAGCTCGCTTTGCTCGGCGCCCTCTCCGGCGTCGAGATGGGCCTCGCCGCAGCGGGCGTTCCCCATCGCAGTGGCGGTGTCGCAGCGGCGATGGCCGATCTCGAAGGCGCCGAGCCTGGTAACGCGGCGAAGGTCGCGGCGGTTGCCTGAGCGGGGTTCTCGTTAGCCGAAAGGCCTCGCCTTCGGCCCTGTCGTGCTCGCATTTGCGGCGAGCCCGACAGCATGGATAGCCCCCAAAGGTCAATCTGCCGGATGAATTGCCCGTTGTCCTTCCCATGGAGGGGCGGCTCAGCAGGACATGCGCCAGCGGCCAGACGGAGCCTGGAGCATCCGTTCGGAAATGACGGAAGGACGCGAGTCAGCGTTGGCGGCGCAGCATCCGGTCTTGCGAGTTATCGGCAGCGGCTGCGAAAACCGAACGGTCAGGCGCTCGGCAAGCCGCAGGCGCTCCAACATCGGACCGGAACGGCCAGATTTCAATCAAAGGTTGATCCACAACTGTCTTTCGACCTGCAGCTCGTTGTCCGGCTCGCACTGGAAACGCTCCCTTCGAGGCAAGAGCGGTCCCGGGGGATGTATGCCAAGGACGCCGAAGGGGCCTATCAGCCAAAGCGCGATGGTTTTCTCGAGGGATTGCCGCAAGGCAATGGGACTGAACCAGACCGGCATTGCGGGGCGCACCGGCGTCAGCCAGCAGCAAGTTTCCCAATATGAGACCGGGAAGAGCCGAGTTCCTCTTGAGTTCGTGAGAGCGCTTGAAGCGCTTTCAGGATGGAGTCTTGAGAGCTTCGAGCGCTCGACCGACGCATCCGGCTCGGCGCGACAAGGTTTCGACACCAGACTGCAGCAAGCCTATACGGCAGAAGGATCGCGCGAGATTAGCAGGGGCTCCGATGACCAGCAGAGTGAGCCGATGACGCTCGATCTGCGGTCAATTGACGATCCGGCAGATCGGCAAAGCGTCCGCGATTTGCATGCGGCCCTGTCACATAAGCGGGGTGGCATCTAATAAAATCCTGAACTGTATCGACGTGCGGCGCAGATGCGACGGCCAGTCCGATTCGAATCCTCAAAACTCATACCAAATCCGGTTGGGGCTGGCTGACGTCGGGGATTTCCAACGCTGGTTCGGCATGATTGAAGATCGGAGACGAAGCGCGTCGGTGATCTGCGTGAGGAACGCGGGGTCGACGGAAGCCTTGAACCGGCCGGACGATCGGCGCGAGGCGGCGGAGTCACTGCGTATGCT
>NZ_FOKP01000012.1 GCF_900112185.1 Allobosea sp. CRIB-10
GTCGAAATGGCGGCCTTTGAACATCGAACGACTCCCACAATGCGGAGCAGCCATCATACCACAGCCAATCTCGTGCAGCAGTTTGCGACAGAGCCTCAACGGCTACCCTCAAAGCACCGTCGAAGACCTCATGCCATGGCGCTTCCGCAAAACCTCAACCCCAAATCCGTAGGGCACCGGCGGGGCGCTTACGGTCGACCTTCTCCAGGCGCGCCTGATCGGCGCGCAATGACCGCAAGCGTCAGCAGAAATGCGTCAGACCCGCTTTTCGTGACCGAAGCCCGCTTGTCGGCTTTTGCAGGGGGGCTAGCTAGGCAATCTGCCGCTGATGATCAGCTTGACCGACTGACTGGCCAGGCGAGGAACCACTCGGCTGGGCTCCGGTATCGCCCACTTTCGACATGGTGATCGTGACACATAGACCGCCGGTCGCGCGGTTGGCCAGTTTGATCTGTCCGCCGTGAGTTTGGATCACGGATGCTGCGATGGTGAGCCCCAAGCCGGTGCCGCCAGTCTGGCGGCCGCGGGATTCCTCAAGACGAACGAAAGGATGAAACACACGTCCCATATCGGCTTCCGGGATGCCGGGCCCTTCGTCCTCGACCGTGATGACGAGTTGATCATTGGCCTCGGCAATCATGACGCTGACTGTCTCGCCATATTTGATGGCATTGCCGATGATGTTGGAGAAGGCGCGCTTCAGGGACAGCATGCGTCCCAGAACCGGGGCGGATGTAAGCCCCGCCAGCGCGACGCAGTGCCCTTGGTCAATATGATCGTCGACGATCGTCTCGATGACCGAGGCGAGGTCAATCCGTCGGATCGCCTCGCTAGAGACCCCACCGCGCAGATATTCGAGCGTCGAATCGATCATAGCTTCCATCTCGCCGAGATCGCCATCGATGAGTACACGCGTAGGCTCATCGTCCAAGAGCTCGGAGCGGAGCCTGAGGCGCGTGATCGGCGTGCGCAGATCGTGCGAGACCGCTGCCATGGCTTGCATGCGCTCGGTGACGAGGCGCTGGATGCGTTCGCGCATGGTGTTGAAAGCGCGGGCTGCCCGGCGCACCTCAATGGGACCGTTCTCGGGAAGTGGTTGGGGCGTCTGATCAAGGCTGAAGCGCTCGGCCGCGACGGCGAGATCGCGCAGTGGTCGCGTCGCCCAGCGCAGCAGCAACAAGGCGACGACGACGATTCCGACGCCGAAGCAGATAGTGATTGCGACTACACTCCAGTCGATATGCTGGCTTGCTCCGAGGGCGGAGGACGAGAAGTTCACCCAGGAGCCGTCGGCCAGCCGGACTGAGACCAGCATCATGTGCCGGTAGGCATCAGCCTTTCCGCTTCCCAAAGCTCCGTCATCCGCAAAGCCGACCCGGAATGACTCCGTGGCGAGTTCGGGAGCCAGCTCCTTGAGCCGCGCCTCCATCATCTTGGCTCGCTCTGTCGCCTGTGCGTTGCCGAGCACCAGGCTGACCTTGCTCCAGTGCACTTCGAGGCTGGCGCTCGACAGATCATGCGCGACGCGATCGCGCTCCGGCGCGTCAGGAGTGCTCGCGATCGCTCGCTTGATCGAGACGACGCGCTCGGCAAGGCCGCGGTCGCGCGCCGCCGTCGCGAGGCTCTCGAAGCCGACACGATAGGCCCAGAAGCCGAGCAGGTGAAAAGCCAGCAGCGCCGCAACCAGGATCAGGATGGCGCGGCTGGCGACGGTGTCGGGCCAGACTCGTTGGGTGAGCGTCTTCAAGCGGAATGTCCTTCCCGCACGCGGACGTCGGACGCAAACAAATAGCCGGAGCCACGAACGGTTTTTATGAGGTGACCACCATTCGTCACGGCTTCAAGCTTGCGGCGCAGGCGGCTGATCTGGACGTCGATCGTGCGATCGAAGTGGGCACCGCTGGTCCGGGCCTTGGCGAACTGCATCAAGCTTTCTCGCGACAGGACGCGGTTGGCATGTTCAGCGAAGGCAACCAACAGGTCGAACTCACCGGTTGAGAGATCGATCAGCGTTCCCGCAGGCGACTGGAGCTCGCGCCGCCGCAGGTCCATCGTCCAGCCATCGAAGGTAATGACCTCGGTGGGTCGAGGCTCAGTCGCGCCGCGCGCCGTCCGGGACCGACGTAGGACGGCTCGAATGCGTGCCAGCAGCTCACGCGGACTGAACGGTTTGGTCACATAATCGTCAGCTCCGCCCTCAAGCCCGATGATCCGATCGCTCTCTTCGCTGCGGGCCGTCAGCATCACGATCGGCACCTGCGAGGTCGCGCGCACGTCGCGGCAGAGCTCGACGCCGGATCGGCCCGGCAGCATCAGGTCGAGGACGATCAGATCGATGGTTGTGCGAGCCAGGACATCCATCATCACGCGGCCATCCGGCGCTCCGGTGACCTCATAGCCGTGGCGCTGGAGAAAGCGGGTGACGAGGAGCCTGATCTGTGGATCGTCATCCACCACCAGAATATGCCCGTGATCATCGGCTACAGTCTTGATCGGATCCTGATCCATCTCGCGCGTGAGTTTCCTGAACAAACTTGTGTCTTCATGCTTTTGCCGTCTCGGCGATCGCAGAATAGCGCGCTTGTCGCGCCGCCGCCCGCGTTGCTTTGATACAATTTGTAACGGACACGGGCGGAAGAGCGCTGCTACCCCTATCTCGTGGAAACATAGGGAGCCGAATCGTGACGTTCGTGAAGGTGCCGTTCTTGGCAGGCATAGGATTGGCGTTGGGCGCCTGCTCCGCCACGGTCCCGGATCATCTGGCAAGACCGGCCGATCCGAACGTCCGCGTCCCCGCTGTCGCCTACCGCAGCGTGACCGCCGGCGCCGCGACTTTTCGTCCAACCGATCCGAAGGATTGGCGCGAACTCAACCGCCAGGTCGGGCCGAAATCATGACGCTGCCTGTTCGTCCAACCACTTCCCTTGCGCCATCGATCGAAAGGCCAGCCTTGACTGCTCCGACTGTGCCGAACGCCCGCCATCTGCTGCGTTGGGGCCTGCTCGCCGGCACGGCGGCCCTGCTCGGCGGCTGCGCCGGCTTCTCGCCCGATGGCGGCATGGCGCCGATCCAGGCCGCGGCGTATGCCGAAATCGGCAAGGACGTGACCAAGATCGGAGACGATCAGGCGGCGCTGACGGCCAAGGCGCGGGTCGACCAGCTCCTGCGCAAGCCGCTGACGGCTGACAGCGCCGTGCAGGTCGCGCTGCTCAACAATCGCGGCCTGCAGGCCGCCTTCAACGAGCTCGGCATCGCCGAGGCACAGATGGTCGCCGCCAGCCTGCCGCCCAATCCGCGCTTCGGGATCTCCAAGCTCTCCGGCCGTTTCGAGGTCGAGGTCGAGCGCCAGATCGTCGGCAGCCTGCTCGCGCTCATCACCTTGCCGGCCAGGGCCGAGATCGCCGGCGACCGCTTCAGGACCGCGCAGTTGCGGGCGGTCGAGGCGGTGCTGCGGCTCGCTGCCGACGCGCGGCGTCAGTATTATCGCTCGGTCGCCGCCAACGCCCAGGTCGCCTTCTATCAGGAGGCCAAGGCTTCCGCAGATGCCGCCTCCGAGCTGTTCAAGCGGCTCGGCGAATCCGGCGGCGTCAACAAGATCGACCAGGCGCGCGAGTTCGCTTTCGAGGCCGAATTGACAGTGCAGCTCGCCCAGGCGCGCCAGCAGCAATCTCAGGAACGAGAGCGCCTCGTGCGCCAGCTTGGGCTCTGGGGCGGTGACCTGAAGTTCAGGCTCGGCAGCCTGCCGCCGCTACCACGGCTGCAATCGGTGAAAGCGATCGAGGCTGAGGCTCTGCGCAAGCGCGTCGACATCCAGATCGCGCGCGCTGAGCTCGACACGCTGGCGAAATCGCTCGGCCTTGCCAATGCGACGCGCTTCGTCAACGACATAGACCTGCTCGGACGCCGTACCTATGACCGCGGCCGCAGCATCGGCGCAGATGGCCATGTCGAGCGCGAATCCAGCCGCAGCAGGACGCTGGAGCTGGAGATCGACATCCCGATCTATGATTTCGGCCAGTCCAAGGTGGCGCTCGCCGAACAGACCTACATGCAGGCCGCCAATAGGCTGGCGGAGAAGGCGGTCAATGCCCGCTCCGAGGCACGCGAGGCCTATACCGCCTACCGAGCCAATTACGACATCACCCGGCAGTACCAGAACAACGTCCTGCCGCTGCGCAAGATCATCCAGGAGCAGTCACTGCTGCAATACAGCGGCATGCTGAACGACGTCACCGATCTCATCACCGATGCGCGCAACCGCATCCTTTCGAATGTCGCGGCGATCAATGCCCGGCGCGATTTCTGGATCGCCCATACCGACTTCAAGCACGCGCTGATCGGCGGCGGCAGCGGAGGCGGCGGCTCGGCCACGGTAGCCGCAGCAGGCGGCGGCGATGCCGGCGGCGGCGGACACTGAGGGGCGGAAGGAGCGGAACAATGACCACGCTATCGCGCAGAGGCTTCATCGGCACCTCCGGCCTCGTCGTCGCCGCGGCCGGTGCCGTGTCCGGACGCACGGCCTTCGCCGCCGTGCCCGAGGCCCCGACCATGACCGAGGCGACGACGCAGGCGCCGCTGGTGCCGACGACGGGGCCCGACTACCAGCCGGTCGCGACGCTCAATGGCTGGACCTTGCCCTGGCGCATGAACGGCGACTGGAAGGAGTTCCATCTCGTCGCCGAGCCGGTGGTGCGCGAGTTCGCGCCCGGGATGAAGGGCTATCTCTGGGGCTATAACGGCCAGTCGCCGGGGCCCACGATCGAGGCGGTCGAAGGCGACAGGGTCCGCATCTTCGTCACCAACAAGCTGCCGGAGAGCACCACGATCCACTGGCACGGCCAGCGCCTGCCCAACGGCATGGATGGCGTCGGCGGCCTGAACCAGCCGCACATCCCTTCGGGCAAGACCTTCGTCTACGAATTCCAGCTGCGGCGCTCGGGCACCTACATGTACCACCCGCATTCGGACGAGATGGTGCAGATGGCGATGGGCATGATGGGCTTCTTCGTCGTCCATCCCAAGGACCCGGCCTTCCGCCGCGTCGATCGCGACTTCGTCTTCCTGCTCAACGCCTTCGACATCGAGCCCGGCTCCTATGTGCCGCGCGTCGCCGAAATGACCGAGTTCAACATGTGGTGCTGGAACAGCCGCGTGTTCCCGGGCATCGACCCGCTCGTCGTGGGCAAGAACGACAAGGTCAGGATCCGCTTCGGCAACCTGACGATGACCAACCACCCGATCCACATGCATGGCTACGAGTTCAAGGTCTCGTGCACCGATGGCGGCTGGGTCGATCCGGCCGCGGCCTGGGACGAGGTCTCGATCGACGTCGCTGTCGGCCAGATGCGCGCCTTCGACTTCGTCGCCGACGAGCTCGGCGACTGGGCGATCCATTGCCACAAATCGCACCACACCATGAATGCGATGGGGCATTCGGTGAAGAACTATATCGGTGTGAACAAGAAGGACCTGGCCAAGCGGATCGCCAGGATCGCGCCGGGCTATATGCCGATGGGCTCGAACGGCATGGGCGAGATGGGCTCGATGGAAATGCCGCTGCCGGAGAACACCTTGCCGATGATGACGGGCTTCGCCCAGTTCGGCCCCGTCGAGATGGGCGGCATGTTCTCGGTGGTGAAGGTCCGCGAGGGGCTGGCGAAGAACGACTACAAGGACCCCGGCTGGTTCAAGCATCCCGAAGGCACCGTCGCCTTCGAATACAAGGGCCAGAAGCTCGCCGAGGCGCCGCGCGGCACCTCCCCGGACAGCGGCCTCGAACCGACCGAATGGAAGGTCAAGGACCCGCGCAAGCCGAACCTCGGGCCGGACGGCAAGCCGCGCGCACCCGCAAAGAACCCGCATTCCAACCACTGAAATGGCGACGAAGTAAAAACCCACCTCTGGAGAGCTATATGAAGACTGCAACGTTCAAACTGGCTGCGATCGCACTTTTGATGTCGGCCGGAACCGTCTTGGCGGGCCCCGGCGGGGCCGGCCACGGCCATGGCGACGAGACCGCCTATGGCAAGCCCGGCGATCCCAAGAAGCCGGCCCGCCCCGTCCAGGTCGTGATGACCGAGAAGGACGGCAAAATGTCCTTCATCCCCGATCGGATCGAGGTGCGCCGCGGCGAGCAGGTGAAGTTCTCTCTGCGCAACAACGGCGAACTCGATCACGAGCTCGTCCTGGCGACGCTCGAGGAGAACCTCAAGCATGCCGTCGAGATGCAGAAGAACCCCGACATGGAGCACGACGACCCGAACGCCAAGCGCCTCGCCCCGAAGAAGACCGGCGAGATCGTCTGGGCCTTCACCAAGGTGGGGGAATTCGACTTCTCCTGCCTGATCCCCGGTCACCGCGAAGCGGGCATGACCGGCAAGATCATCGTCAAGTAAGCAACTTCTCAGCGAAAGGAGCGTCCCATGCTGAAGACTGCTGCCACCCTCGCATTCCTGATCGTCGCCCTGCCGGCCGCCGCCCAGTCGGTGAGCGGTACCGTCACCAAGGTCGACGAGCCCCAGGGCAAGCTCACCATCAATCACGGCGCGATCAAGAACCTCGACATGGACGCCATGACCATGGTGTTCCGCGCCAGCGATCCGGCCATGCTCAAGGGGCTCAAGGCCGGCGACAAGATCAAGTTCGACGCTGACCGCGTCAACGGCCAGATCACCGTCACCAAGCTCCAGAAGACCAAGTGATGCTCACATGCGGCAAGGCGCAAGTCGCCTTGCCGCATGCAGCTGCCGATGCCGATGCCGGCAAGCTGACCTAGCATAATCTCCGAGTGCCCTGTCGCAGTCGCCTCGACGCTCAAATGCCGATGAACTCGGCATGGGGCAGCGAGAGCGCGCCTTAGCCCCTGCGCCTTGTGTCCTCCTCGCCGTCACAGACTTGCCGTGGCGTGCAGACAGAATAGTTGAAAGGCGAGCCATGCGATTGGTCTTGCTGGTTGTTCTCGTCACTGTCGTTGCCGTTCACGTGCAGGCCGATGATGGCGATCTGCAGCGCGCGCTTGTCGAAGCGGCCTGTCCCAATGCCAAAGTCACGCGCCTCAAACCGATTGGCCAGAGTGAGGTCTTTGAGGCGAACTGCTTCGGCAGGCGTTTCAAGATCGTCTGCACGAACGGACGCTGCTCAGCACATCATCCACCTCATAGTCAGGATGATCCCGAATGAAGTCACACCCAGCAAAGCTCAGCAACTTCGGCAAAGGCCTTCGCAGGACCAGATTCCGCTCGAAGCGATCTCGAATGAGCACGCTATGGTCGCTTTGGGCTGTATCCGCTGCGGCGTTGTTTCTCGGCCAAGCCGAAGCTCAGACGGTCAAGATCGTCGGAATCGGCGCCTCAAGCTGTCAGTATTTCTTGCGAGAAACCAGCGGCAGGCCGGAAGTCGAAAAGAATTTCCTTGCTTGGGCACAGGGCTACATGAGCGGTTTGCTGTGGAGGGCCCCTCCGGGGAAGGATGAAGACCTGGATCTCATGCCAGAGGCTTATCCGCTTCTCAAACAGGCCGAGTTCTTGCGGAACTTCTGCGAACGCAATCCCGGTGCCGATTATAGCGATGGAGTGACCGAACTCTATCTCACCCTGCGCGCGCCCCCAAGCTAGGACGCGTAACAGCTCCAAGCGAAAGCCGGTGGCGCGGATAAGAAATTCATTGCGCCACCAAATGTTGAGTCGAAAGACGTGAACTCTACAATTCAATTTATCCATGACCTGGGTCACCGGATCATGGGCCTTGATTACCCGCATGGTCATTGGCTGATCAATATTGCGGCGGCGCTGTTGTTTGTTGTCGCGCCGGCATGGACGCTATGGATTGCTGTCCGATTTTTTCTTCGGCGCTTCTATGGCAGGCGCCGTCGTCGCGCGCGTTTGCGAGCAGCGACTGTGCGCGATGCCCATCGCCTAAACGTCGGCGATCGTGCCCGTTCGCTCGAGGCATACATCCTACGCGCTACGGCAAAGCCGCAGGCGAAACTCGTGATTATTTCGATCATGACGCTGCCAACGGCATGGCTTCTGCTCGAGATACCCAAGCACATTATCAATCACGCTCTCGCCGATGCCAGCGATAGCGGCCCCGTGGAGATGACCTTCCTGGGCATTCCGCTTGATCGCATGACGCTCCTGTTTGCGCTGTGCGCAGGCTACTTGGGAGCCCTGACGCTGAACGGGATGGTCAAGTACGCGGCTACGCGTAGCCGTGGTCGTGTCAGCGAACGCCTGGTTCGCAGGCTTCGGCTCGGAGTTTTACGTGGGGCCCGCGCCGGTATGACGGCCGAGCAGCGCGCGCACCTGTCTGCGGTGGTGGTCCAAGAGGTGGAGCCCATCGGGTATTTCGGCGGGAGCCTTGCCGTTGTTCCCGTCATTCAGGGTGGGGCTCTACTGACCAGCATCCTCTTTCTGATGATGCAGAATCCGGCCCTGGCTTTGGCGGCGCTGCTGATGCTCCCCCTGCAGCTCACCTTCTTGCCCGGCATGCAGAAACGGCTGAACGCGAAGGTGCGCGACAGGGTTCGTTCCACGCGAAGGCTTGGCGGACTTATGGTGTCAGACGGTTCCGATCCAAAATTTCTTGGCTCGCGGACTGAAGGCTGCCCATCGGACAAATCAATTTTACGTCGTCAGATGCAGATGACGGCGAGCCTGGAAAAAGTTCGGGTGGAAATCAGCGACCTGAAAGGCAGAATCAAGGGATTTTACAATTACACCTCCAACCTGACGCCGTTCTTTTTCTTCACCATCGGCGGCTATCTGGTTGTGAGGGAGCAATTGTCGCTCGGTGCGCTTGTTGCCGCTCTTGCCGCTTACCGCGAAATCTCGCCGGCTCTGCGCGAGCTGTTTGACTACATGCAGAACTGGTCTGATGCGAAGGCACGCTTCAGCGAGGTCACCAGGGCCATGGGCCAGGGTGCCGCTTCTCCGATACCGATCCGCTCCCAGATGTCCCTTCGTGGCGAGCGAATGGCGAGTTGAGCTCCGGTGACGGATCGCAGCTGTGCACGACTGAGACGAATGCGCAGCCGCCCGTGTCGCCGGCGCTCACTATCCGATCTGGACTCTGTCTTGCGTTAGAAACGTGTAGGGAGGAACGATCAGGTTCTTGGGCGCTGGCCTGCGACGCACGCGGCCCAGCGCGTCATAAACCGAGCCATGACAGGGGCAGAACCAGCCACCGTACTCGCCGCGAGGATCCCCGGTCTTCTGTCCGAGCGGTATACACCCGAGATGCGTGCACACTCCGACGACGATCAGCCAATCGGGACGCTGTAAGCGCCTCTCGACGGGTTCGGGGTCCAAAAGAGCGGCGGTGTCGTCCTTTTGGTCGCGAGCAATTTGCTCGGGCGTTCTTCGGACAATGAAAACCGGCTGACCGCGCCATTGGACGGTGATGCGCTGACCAGGCTCAATGGGCGCCAGATCAAATTCTGCGCTGGCGAGCGCGACCGTGTCGGCGCTCGGTTGGAATGAGGCAACCAGCGGCCAAAGGGAGAATCCTGCCCCCACCGCACCGGTAAAGCCGGTGGTCAGGTAGAGGAAATCTCTCCGTGTGGGTTCGGTATCCGAAACGGTCGACAATTCGCCCACCTCGATGCGCGGCTTCGTTGTTCCAGCCGCCCGCTTTGAAATCGATAGCGCAGGAGCTGCTCTGATCTTCGCCGCGATGCTGCTCGGCATCGTAGCCTGGCGTGCAGGTTCCCTTCGGCGCTTCCGGTCGGAGATCGCATGGGGAGCTGTCGCCTCACTACTGCTCGGCCTCTGGCTGGCCAATGTCGAATTCTCGATCGACTGGCCTGTCTTCACCGGCTCGAATTTCCGCGGCGGTCTCGAACTGACGCCGGAACTCAGCACGATCCTGATCGGCCTGACCATCTACACCACTGGCTTCATCGCCGAGATCGTGCGCGGCGGCGTGCTGTCGGTCGGCACCGGGCAGTGGGATGCCGGCCGCTCGCTCGGCTTGTCGCGCGCCAAGATCCTGCGCCTCATCGTGGTCCCGCAAATGCTGCGGGTGATCGTGCCGCCGCTCAATAGCCAGTACATCAACGTCGTCAAGAATTCGACGCTGGCGATCGCCGTCGGCTATCCGGATTTCCTCGCGGTGATGAACACGATCATCAGCAAGTCCAGCCATTCGATCGAAGGCGTCTTCATCATCCTGGGCGTCTATCTCGCCCTCAACCTGACCTTGTCGAGCGCGGCCAATTGGTACAATCGCCGCATCGCGATCGTGGAACGCTGAGACCGTGAAGACGATATCGCTCCCTCTCCCCGAGGCTCCTGTGCCGACGCGCGCATGGTCTGCGCTGCTCCCGGCTTCCTTGCGGCGGAGCGGCAAGCTCCTGTTCGGTTCGCCGCTGAATGCCGTCCTGACGCTGGTCTTCAGCGCATTAATCCTGGTTGCCGTGCCGCCCATGCTGCGCTGGCTCGTGCTCGACGCGGTCCTGTTCAACCCGGACCCTGCCGCCTGCCGCGCGGCGTCGGGTGCCTGCTGGAGCTTCATCTACGCCAAATCAGGGCAGCTGCTGTTTGGCATCTATCCGGTCGACGAGCGCTGGCGGCCCGCTCTGGTCTGCCTGCTGATCCTGGTGCTGCTCGGCTGGTCGGTTCGGCCGGCGAGCTGGACACCGCGGCTGGTCCGGCTGTGGGCGGTGGCGCTTGCGCTCATCGTCTGGCTGATGGGCGGTGGCCTGGGGCTCGAAGAAGTCCCGACATCGGCCTGGGGTGGCTTGCCGGTGACGTTGATCCTCACCGTCGTCGCCATCGGGATCGCCTTTCCGGTCGGCATCCTGCTGGCGCTAGCGCGCCGCTCTGCCATGCCCGTCGTCAGGATCGGGGCGGTGGTCGCAATCGAGTCGGTCCGCGGCCTGCCGCTGCTCTCGATCCTCTTCGTCGCCTCGATCATGTTGCCGCTCTTCCTTCCGGAGGCACTGCTGCCCGACAAGTTCGTGCGCGCCCTCGTCGCTCTGACGATCTTCGCGGCGGCCTATCTGGCCGAGGTCATCCGCGGCGGCCTGCAGGCGATCCCGAAAGGGCAATACGAAGCCGCCGCTGCACTCGGCTTGCCGTTCTGGCGGACGCAGTATCTCGTCATCCTGCCGCAGGCGATCAGGGTGGTGATCCCGGCCCTGGCGAACACCATCATCGTGATGATCAAGAACACCAGCCTGGTGCTCGTGGTTGGGCTGTTCGACCTGATCAGTTCGGGCAAGGCTGCTCTCGCAGATCCGGCCTGGCCGTCACCGGCGGCCGAAACCTTCCTGTTCATCGGTGCGATCTTCTTCGCGCTGTCCTTCTCCTTCGCCCGCTTCGCCGATTTCCTCGAGCGGCGCGGTCCCGCTGCTCATTAGGAGACGTCACTATGACCCTGGCCATGGCCGAAACCAGAATAGACCTTCGCCCTGCGGCGCTGAAGCCGACCTCGCTCAACACCGCGACGGCGGTGGAGATGATCGGCGTCAACAAATGGTTCGGCGAGTTCCATGTGTTGTGCGATATCAATCTCAAGGTCTCGCGCGGCGAGAAGCTGGTCATTTGCGGCCCGTCAGGTTCCGGCAAATCGACAATGATCCGCTGCATCAATCGGCTGGAGGAGCATCAGAAGGGCCAGATCATCGTCGACGGCACCGAGCTGACCAACGACCTCAAGAAGATCGACGAGATTCGCCGCGACGTCGGCATGGTGTTCCAGCACTTCAACCTGTTCCCGCATCTGACGATCCTGGAGAACCTGACGCTGGCGCCGATCTGGGTTCGCAAGATGCCCAAGAAGGACGCCGAGGAGATCGCGATGCACTATCTCAAGCGCGTCAAGATCCCCGAGCAGGCGTTGAAGTATCCGGGCCAGCTCTCGGGCGGCCAGCAGCAGCGCGTCGCCATTGCCCGCTCGCTGTGCATGAGCCCGAAGATCATGCTGTTCGACGAGCCGACCTCGGCGCTCGACCCGGAAATGGTCAAGGAGGTGCTCGACACCATGGTCTCGCTCGCCGATGAGGGCATGACCATGCTCTGCGTCACCCACGAGATGGGCTTTGCCCGCCAGGTTGCCGACCGCGTCATCTTCATGGACGCCGGCCAGATCGTCGAGATGAACGAACCCGACGAGTTCTTCAAGAACCCGCAGCACGAGCGCACCAAGCTCTTCCTCAGCCAGATCCTGCACTGAGGGCGGCGGTACTGGCCAGCGCGCGCACCTGATCGAGATCGAACGAAAGGTGCTTGACCTTCCCACGGTGGGAAGGCGCAAGTTGCGGCAACCGTCAACTATGGGACATTGCAGCTATGTGCTCCTGCCAGCAACATTCCGGAACCGCAGCCAAGGCAACCGGCGCGCCTGAGGGCGCGATCAGCTTTCGCGTCGAAGACATGACCTGCGGCCATTGCGCCGGCACGATCAAGAAGGCGATCGAGGATCAATTGCCCGGAGCCGCGGTCACCGCCGACCCGGCTTCGAAACTCGTCAGCGTCGTCGGAACGTCCGACTTCTCCGCTATCAAATCGATCGTGACGGGCGCTGGATATACGCCCAGCCCGGACCGCGTCGGCTGATCGCGGATGGCCAGCGTGAACCCGCCGGCCGCTCATGCATTGGCAAGGTAGGGGGCAAGGGGAGCAAGGCGGCGATCCATGGCAGATCATCAGCGTCACGCCGGTCATCAGCACGATGACCATTCACACCACCACGGCCATTCCCATGGAGCGGGGGAGAGTGTGAAAGACCCGGTCTGCGGCATGACCGTCGACCCCTCCACGGCCAAGCATCGCGCCTCCTATGCGGGACAGAGCTACTTCTTTTGTTCCGCCGGCTGCCACGGCAAATTCGAGGCCGACCCGAAAGCTTATGTCGGGCATGAGGCCCCATCCCCCGTGGCAGCAAAGCCGGCGCCTGAAGGCGCGATCTACACCTGCCCGATGCATCCGCAGATCCGCCAGTCTGGACCGGGCAATTGCCCGATCTGCGGCATGGCGCTCGAACCGGAGATCGCCACGGTTCAGGAGGGGCCCAGCGCCGAACTCGTCGACATGACACGCCGGTTCTGGGTGGGTGTCGTGCTCGCCCTGCCGGTGGTTGTGCTGGAGATGGGTGGCCATCTCGTCGACCTGCATAGTCTGCTCAGCCAGCAGAGCTCGAACTGGCTACAGCTCATCTTGGCGACGCCCGTCGTTCTCTGGGCCGGCTGGCCATTTTTTCAGCGAGCCTGGGCTTCGCTCGTCAATCGCAGCCTGAATATGTTCACGCTGATCGCGATGGGCACTGGCGTTGCCTGGGCTTACAGCGTCGTCGCCACCGTGGCCCCGAACCTGTTCCCGGTAACGCTCCGCTCTGCGGAAGGCGCGGTCGCGGTCTATTTCGAAGCAGCCGCCGTGATTACCGTTCTCGTGCTGCTCGGTCAGGTCCTCGAGCTGCGGGCTCGCGAGCAGACAGGCGGGGCGATACGGGCCTTGCTCGACCTGGTGCCCAAGACGGCCCGGCGGGTGAGGGATGATGGCGAGGACGAGGACATCAATCTCGACGCGGTCCATGTCGAGGATCGCCTGCGGGTTCGCCCGGGCGAGACGGTTCCGGTCGACGGCGAGCTGATCGAAGGCCGCAGCTCGATCGACGAATCCATGGTCACGGGTGAATCGATGCCGGTCACCAAGGAGGTCGGTGCGGCCCTGATCGGCGGCACGCTCAACACGACCGGTGGATTCATTATGCGCGCCGGTAAGGTTGGCAGCGATACCATGCTGGCCCGGATCGTCTCGATGGTGGCGGAAGCCCAACGCTCGCGAGCGCCGATCCAGCGCCTGGCGGACCAGGTGGCCGGATGGTTCGTACCGCTCGTTATCGTCATCGCTATCGTCGCTTTCGGCGCCTGGATGGCGTTCGGACCGGAGCCGCGCTTTGCCCACGGCCTCGTCGCCGCCGTCGCCGTGCTGATCATTGCCTGCCCCTGCGCGCTCGGCCTGGCGACGCCGATGTCGATCATGGTCGGGGTCGGGCGCGGCGCGCATCTCGGCGTGCTGATCAAGAATGCCGAGGCGCTGGAGCGCTTCGAGAAGGTCGATACCCTCGTCGTCGACAAGACCGGCACGCTGACCGAAGGCAAGCCGCGGCTGACCGGGCTGAAGCCGGTCGGCGCAATCGATGAGAACGAGCTGCTGCGGCTTGCCGCTTCGCTGGAGCGGGCGAGCGAGCATCCGCTCGCCGCCGCGATCGTCGATGCCGCCAAGGAGCGCGGCCTCGCCCTGGCCGAGGCACAGGATTTCGACAGCCCGGTCGGCAAGGGCGTCACGGGTACCGTCGAAGGTCGCGCGCTCGTAATCGGCAGCCATCGGATCATGACTGAGGCCGGCATTGATACCGCCGCTCAAGCGGCCGAAGCGGAAACGCTGCGCGCCGAGGGCGGCACGGTGATCTTCGTCGCGATCGATGGCCACGTCGCCGGCCTGCTGACCATCGCCGATCCGGTCAAGCAGACCACCCCGAAGGCAATCGAGTCCCTCAAGGCCGCCGGAATTCGGGTGGTCATGCTGACCGGCGACAACAAGACGACGGCACAGGCGGTCGCGCGCCGGCTCGGTATCGACGAGGTCGAAGCCGAGGTCCTTCCCGAGGACAAGAGCGCGGTCGTCAGCAGGTTGCGCGCGGAGGGCCGAGTGGTAGCCATGGCCGGCGACGGGGTCAACGACGCCCCTGCGCTAGCGGCGGCCGATGTCGGGATCGCGATGGGCACGGGCACCGATGTCGCGATCGAAAGCGCCGGGGTAACCCTGCTCAAGGGCGATCTGGAGGGCATCGTACGCGCGCTTCAGCTGAGCCGGGCGACAATGAGCAATATCCGGCAGAACCTGTTCTTCGCCTTCATCTACAATGCGGCGGGCGTGCCCGTCGCCGCAGGCGTGCTCTATCCAATATTCGGACTGCTGCTGTCCCCGATCATTGCAGCGGCGGCGATGGCCTTGTCCTCGGTCAGCGTGATTGCCAACGCGCTGCGCTTAAGGACAGTGTCACTCAAGTAGGGCGATATTTAATGTTTCTCGGGATCGAATGCGTTGTGTCCGGTGCCTCGGCTCGGACGATCGCAGCTGGCGTCCCCATGAACGGATCTGCATCGTGAGCTTGTTGCAAAGCGTTCTTGTTCCCAAGATCAGCTCGGGCAGGTCGTTTGGCGCCTATCAGCGCTGGATCCACTGGAGCGTGCCGGTTCTATGCATCGCCCAGGTTCCGACATCCTGGGCGATCCAGCGCACCCATTTGGCGCATGGTTTCACCAAGCCCGACCCGTTCGATCTGTTTTTGCACCAGGTCCACGCCTGGATCGGCTGGCTGATCTTGGGACTGGCATTGATCCAGATTGCGCTGCGCTACTTCTATGGCCGCCCGTCGCTCGAAGGCTTGTCGCCGCTCGAACGATGGGCTGCGACAGGCGTTCATGTCGCTCTCTATGGCCTCCTGCTGTTCTTGCCGTTCACGGGCACGGTTGCGATGTATCTCAGCTTCCGCGCAGCGCCCCTGCACCGATTGCTCAGCTGGACGCTCCTGGTGCTCGCGCTGATCCATGTTGCCGGGGCACTATGGCACCATTTCTATCGCCGCGATGACATTCTGCGCCGCATGCTGAAGAGCCAAGAGTGAGATCACGAAGCAGCGATTTGCTTGATCCCGGTCAAACAGCCGCAGTTCTCGCTCTTTTGCGAACTTCGCCGCCATGGCAGAACTGATGTCATGAGGTTTCGGCTTCTCACTCACGTCTTGGTCTTGGGCCTGTTTGTCACGGCCACGATGGTGGCTGCCCTGGTGACGCCGGCAAAGGCCGGCTATGCCCGCATTGACAATGAGACGATGGCGGCAATGTCGCCTGAGATGCCGTGCTGTCCCAATCCGATAGACAAGCAGCCCGATTGCACGACGAACTGCCCGGCCGTGAGCTTCTGCCTAGCGAAGTGCTTTGCGAGCGCGCCAGCGGTTTTCGCCACAGTCGTTCGACCTGTTGTCGCGGCGCTCGGGCTTGCCCCTAACGAGGCGCTACGCATCTCGCGACCGGGGGAACCTCCGGCCCGACCACCACGAAGCTGAGACATCGCCGGCGCTGATGTGCCGGCTGCGATCGCACGGTGATGCCGTGCGGTCGGTGAACCGTGGCTAACGCCACGTTGGGAGCTGCGCGCGCAGGTGTAGCAGCGTCACCGTCTCAGGATTTCGACAATGGGTATTAACCCAATTTTGCGCGCGCTCGTCGCCGCTCTTCCGCTTGCCGCCATCGCGTTGCCGGCTCTGGCGGAGATCAACGACTATGAATTCCAGCTCACCCAGAGCGAATTCAAGCAGGGCGACGGTGTCGTCATCACCGTCAAGCTGATCGACAAGCGATCCGGCAAGCCGGTGCCGGATGCTGTCATATTTGCCAAGCGCATCGACATGGAGCCGGAAGGCATGGCCACGATGGCCGCTCCGATCGAAGTGCTCCCAGCTCCGGAAGCAGGTGCCTACAGCTTCAAGACCAATTTGGTCATGGAGGGCGGTTGGCGCTTGTCGCTCGCTGCCAAGGTCCAGGGTGAGACCGGCACGCTTGCAAACAAGCTGGTCCTCAAGGCTCTGCCATGAAACGCGCGTTGTTCGGGATTTTTGCGCTCGCCGCTGTTCTGGCGGCGGGAGGAGCAGGCTATTGGGCCGGTCATCGCGGGATCGCGCTGCCTGCTCTGCGGAATTGGCTCGGCATCGAAGGGTCGCTCGCCGCGAACGAGCCCGCCGCAACTGGGCCCGTGGTCTACTATCAGGATCCGGATCGCAAGCCGGTCTATTCGGCCGAGCCGCGTCAATCGGCCGATGGCCGGCCATTCAGGGCCGTGCGGGCCAGCGAGGACATCGCCTTCGAGGAGAAGCCAGAGAGCAAGGAGCAGGCGGCCCAAGCGGAGAAGGGGCGCATCCTTTACTACCGCAATCCCATGGGGCTGCCGGACACCTCGCCGGTGCCGAAGAAGGACTCGATGGGGATGGACTATCTCCCCGTCTACGCAGGTGAAGCGAGCGAGGACGGGATCATCAAGCTCACGCCGGGGCGCATCCAGCGCAGTGGGGTGCGATCCGAACCGGTCCGTCGCCAAAGCATCGCTCAGATCATTCGGGTTCCGGGGGTGGTGCAGCTCGACGAGCGACGCATTTCCGTCGTGGCGATACGCGCGGACGCCTTCGTCCAGGAGGTCGCGCCGGTGACGACTGGCGATCGCGTCGCCAAGGGTACGCGGCTCGCGCGCATCTACTCGCCTGAAATCAGCACGGCTGGCGCCCAGTTCATCACCGAGCTCAATGCCGCTGCACGCGGTGTGCCCGAGGGCGGTGCAAGGCAGCGTCTCGAAAACCTCGGCGTTCCCCCTGAAATCATCGCCGAGATCGAGCGCAGCCGGAAGGTGCCACCGACGATCAACTGGTCAGCGCCGCGCGACGGTATCGTGCTGGAGCGCAATGTCAGCGACGGCATGAAGATGGCGGCTGGAACCAGCCTGTTCCGGCTCGCCGACATTTCGACGATCTGGGTCCTGGCCGACGTGCCGGAGCGCGAGCTATCCGACGTTCGTATCGGCGCGCCAACGACGGTTCGGCTGCGCGGGCGTCCCGGGGTTGCGTTCGAAGGGCGCGTCAGCGTGATCTATCCGCAGATTGCCGAGGCGACGCGCACGGCCAAGGTCCGCATTGAGCTCGCCAATCCCGATGGCGTCTTGCTGCCGAATATGTACGCCGATGTCGAAATCGGCGCGGGCGATGCAAGCGCCGCGCTCGCGGTCCCCAGCAGCGCCGTCATCGACAGCGGCACAAGGCGCATTGTGATTTTGGATCTGGGCGAAGGCCGGTTTGAGCCGCGTGAGGTCAAGCTCGGCCGCCGCGGCGACGGTCTGGTCGCGATCAGCGAGGGCGTCTCCGAGGGCGACCGCGTCGTCGTCTCGGCCAATTTCTTGATCGATGCCGAGAGCAACCTCAAGGCCGCCCTGAGCGGCTTTGCACAGCCGGAGGCCAAACCATGATCGCCCGCTTGATCGCTTGGTCGGCGCGCAACTTGGTCCTGGTGTTTGTCGGAGCGGCCTTCGCTGTGGCAGCCGGCGTCTACGCGCTCAGGACCTTGCCGCTCGACGCCATTCCGGACCTCTCCGACGTTCAGGTCATCGTCTACACCGAGTATCCCGGCCAGGCGCCGCAGGTGATCGAAGACCAGGTTACCTATCCGCTGACGACGTCAATGCTGACCGTGCCGAAGGCGCGCGTCGTGCGCGGCTTCTCCTTCTTCGGCGTCTCCTTCGTGTACGTGATCTTCGAGGATGGCACCGACCCCTATTGGGCGCGCTCGCGCGTGCTCGAATATCTCAACACGGCAGCGCGCCGTCTGCCCTCAGGTGTGACCCCAACGCTCGGGCCGGACGCGACCGGCGTCGGCTGGGTTTATCAATACGCCGTGATGGCCAAGGACATGACCCTGGCCGAATTGCGCTCGCTGCAGGATTGGAGAATCCGTTTTGCCGCGTCGCGTGCCGAGGGTGTGGCCGAGGTCGCCAGCGTCGGCGGCTTCGTCAAGCAATATGCGATCGTGGTCGATCCGGTGCGGCTGCGCGCCCAGGGCGTCTCGCTGGCGGTGCTGCGCGAGGCCGTCCGCAGCAGTAATCTCGACGTCGGCGGGCGCACTGTCGAGCTCAGCGAGTTCGAGTTCATGGTGCGCGGTCGCGGCTATCTGAAGTCGATCGCCGATATCGAGAACATCGTCCTGAAGAGCGATCGGGGCGTGCCGCTTCGCCTCTCCGATGTCGCCCGGGTCGAGATCGGGCCGGACGAGCGGCGCGGTATCACCGAGCTCAACGGCGAGGGCGAGGTCGCTAGCGGCATCATCTTGCAGCGCTTCGGGGCCAACGCGCTTGCCGTGATCGAGCGCGCCAAGGCGCGCCTCGCCGAGATCGTGCCGAGCCTGCCGGGCGGGACCGAGATCGTATCGGTCTATGATCGCTCCGGATTGATCGAGCGGGCGATCGAGACGCTGAAGGGCACGCTGATCGAAGAGAGCATCATCGTCGCCCTGGTTTGCGTCGTCTTCCTGCTGCATCTGCGCAGCGCCCTGGTGGCGATTATCATGCTACCGGTCGGTATCCTGATGGCCTTCGCGGCAATGAAGGCGCTCGGCCTCGGCTCGAACATCATGAGCCTCGGCGGCATCGCGATTGCCGTCGGCGCCATGATCGATGCCGCCATCGTCATGATCGAAAACGCCCACAAGCACCTTGAACGGGCAGCGCCCGACAAGCCGCGCATCGAGATCCTGATCGAGGCGGCAAGCGAGGTCGGGCCGGCATTATTCTTCAGCCTGCTCGTCATCACAGTGTCGTTCCTGCCGATCTTCACGCTCGAGGCGGAGGAAGGCCGATTGTTCGGGCCGCTCGCTTACACCAAGACCTTCGCCATGGCGGCGGCGGCCTGGCTCTCGGTGACGCTGGTGCCGGCGCTGATGGTCGTGTTCGTCAGAGGAAGGATCATTCCGGAGCACAAGAACCCGATCAACCGGGTCCTGATCGCACTCTACCGCCCGCTCATCCGCGGCGTGCTCAAGGCCAAGGTGCTGACGATCCTGCTGGCCCTGGCGGCCCTCGGCGTCAGCGTCTGGCCGGCGCGGCAGCTCGGCTCCGAGTTCATGCCGACGCTGAACGAGGGCACGCTGATGTACATGCCGACGACCTTGCCCGGCATCTCCGTGACCAAGGCGGCCGAGCTTCTGCAAACTCAGAACCGAATCATCCGCTCCTTCCCGGAGGTCGCCTCGGTCTACGGCAAGGCTGGCCGCGCCCAGACCGCGACCGATCCGGCGCCGACCGAGATGTTCGAAACCATCATCAACCTGAAACCCAAGACGGAATGGCGCGACGGTGTCACCCTCGACAGCCTCAAGGCTGAGATGGACAAGGCGCTCCAGTTCCCCGGCGTCTCCAATGCCTGGACGCAGCCGATCCGAGCCCGCATCGACATGTTGGCGACCGGCATCCGCACGCCGATCGGCGTCAAGGTTTTCGGCACGGATCTGGCACAGATGGAGGCGGTATCTCGACAAATCGAAACCGTCCTTAAGGCGGTGCCGGGAACGAGCAGCGCCTATGCCGAGCGTGTCATCGGCGGCTACTTCCTCGACATCGTGCCGGACAGGATCGCGCTCGGGCGCTACGGGCTTTCTGTCGGCGACGTCCAGAATGCGATCGTGATGGCGATGGGCGGCGAGACTGTGACGACGACGGTCGAGGGGCGCGAGCGCTACGGCGTCATCATCCGCTACCCCCGCGACCTGCGCTCCGATCCGCAGGCGATCGCCCGCGAGGTCCAGGTTTCGACCCCTTCCGGTGCCAGCGTGCCGCTCGGCGAGGTCGCGAGTGTCGAACGCAAGCGCGGCGCGACATCGATCCGCACCGAGAACGGCGAACTGGCGGTTTACATCTTCGTCGACACCGTCGGACGTGATCTCGGCGGCTATGTTCGCGATGCCCAGAACGCGATCACGCAAAGCATCACGCTGCCGGCAGGCTACCGCATCGCCTGGAGCGGCCAGTTCGAATACCTTGAACGGGCCGAGGCCCGCCTCAAGCTTGTCGTGCCCGTGACACTCGCGATCATCTTCCTGCTGCTCTACCTGAACTTCCGCAGGTTGACCGAGACCATCATTGTCATGCTCTCACTGCCCTTCGCCCTGGTCGGCGGCGTCTGGCTGCTCTGGTGGCAGGGCTTCAACATGTCGGTGGCGGTCGCCGTCGGGTTCATCGCGCTCGCCGGCGTTGCCGCCGAGACTGGCGTGATCATGCTGATCTATCTGGACCATGCGCTCAGCGAGGTGCGGGCGCGCTGCGTCGCGCAGGGGAGGGCCTTCACGCGTGCCGATCTGCACGAGGCGATTATGCTCGGCGCGGTCGAGCGCGTGCGGCCGAAGATCATGACGGTGGTCGCGATCATGGCCGGCCTCATGCCGATCCTGTGGAACACCGGCACCGGCTCGGAGGTGATGCAGCGCATCGCCGTGCCGATGATCGGCGGCATGGTCTCCTCGACCGTGCTGACGCTGCTGGTGATCCCGGCGATCTACGGCCTGATCAAGGGCTGGCGGCTGCCGCCGGCCCAGGAGACAGACAGCAAGGCAATCGCGCCCACGCCGGTGCACCAGCGAGCTGCGGCTGCTACTTCAATGGAGGAACCAACATGCACGACATGATGAGTATGGGCTGGAGTATGGGGGCGCTGCACTGGCTCGGTGTCGCCGTGCTGCTGTTAGCGATCGCGGCGCTTGTCAAATACGTCTTCTTTCGGTGAAGGCGCTGAAAATACGTCAAATGGGCAAGATTCAAGGAGAATACCATGCAGATCGAGATTTCACCGACCCGCCGCGGGTTGATGATCGGAGCGGCGCAAGCATGCGCCGCTTTGGCGCTGGCCGGAACGGCGGCGGCCTCGGAAACACTGCCGAAGCTGACCGTGACCCGCGATCCGAACTGCGGTTGTTGCGGCAACTGGGTGGAGCACATGAAAGCCGCGGGTTTTCCGGTCGACGTGGTCCAGGTCGATGACGTCATGCCGCTCAAGGCCAGGCTCGGGGTACCGGAGGCCTTGATGTCCTGCCACACAGCCGAGATCGGCGGTTATGTCATTGAAGGCCATGTCCCGGCCGAAGCGGTGAAGCGCTTGCTCACCGAGCGTCCGAAGGCGACGGGAATCGCGGTTGCCGACATGCCGGTCGGCTCGCCCGGGATGGAGGTGCCTGGTCAGGCGCCGCAGACCTACGATATCGCCATTTTTTCCGCTGGCAGGCAGAACATATTCGCGCGCTATCGCGGGTTGCAGCAGATCTGATGATTGAGACGGCAATTTTCGGCACGGCAGCCGAAGGTGGACGCCTTCCGCAGGTTGAATAGAGCTGGCTCGGTTGATCTGAACAGTTTTGGCGCTTTCGCTAAGTGGGTTTCAGCCTTGGTTATGCCGCGGCCGGGATTGGCAGCAGCGCGTTGAAGTAGGCTTGGTCGGGCGTCTGGCGTCCCAAGCCCTGATGAGGCCTCCGGGTGTTGAAGAAGTCGAGATACCGGCCGATCGAGGCACGGGCCTCTGACACGCTGGCATAGGCGCGCAGATAGACCTCCTCGTATTTGACCGATTTCCAGAGGCGTTCGACGAAGACGTTGTCGCGCCAGGCGCCCTTGCCGTCCATGCTGATCCTGATGTCGGCTGCGATCAGCAGGCCGGTGAACTCGCGGCTGGTGAACTGCGAGCCCTGGTCCGTATTGAAGATCTCCGGCTTGCCGAAGCGGGCCATGGCGTCCTCGACCGCCTCGATGCAGAAGGCGGTGTCCATCGTGATCGAGAGCCGCCAGGCCAGGACCTTGCGGCTGAACCAGTCGACGACGGCCGTGAGATAGACGAAGCCCCGCGCCATTGGGATGTAGGTGATATCCATCGCCCAGACCTGGTTGGGACGCGTCACCGGCAGCTTGCGCAGCAGATAGGGGAAGACCGCGTGCCCCGGAGCCCGCTTCGAGGTGTTCGGCCTGCGATAGAGCGCTTCGACCCCCATGCGCCGCATCAGCGTGGCGACATGCAGGCGCCCCGTGACATGCCCCTCGGCATTGAGAAGGCCTTGCAACATCCGGCTGCCGGCGAAGGGATATTCCAGATGCAGCGCATCGATCCGGCGCATCAGAGCCAGATCGGCAGCCGGAACCGCGCGGGGCAGATAGTAGACGCTGCCCCGGCTGATCCTCAGAACCTTCGCCTGCCGGCTGAGCGGCAGATCGTGCTGACGGTCGATCATCGCTTTGCGCTCAGAAGGCCGGCCTTCCCGAGCGCGCCGGACAAAAAATCATTCTCCAGCGTCAGTTCCCCGATCTTCGCGTGCAGCGTCTTCACGTCGACCGCAGGAGCTGGCGCTGCGGCCTTCGCCTCGCCGTCGAACACGCCCGCAGCCCCGTCGAGAAGCTGATTGCGCCATTGCGTGATCTGGTTCGGATGCACGTCGAACTGCTGCGCCAGCTCGACGATCGTCTTCTCGCCCCTCACGGCTGCAAGGGCCACCTTCGCCTTGAAGGCCGGCGTGTGGTTCCGCCGCGGTCGTTTCGCCATGGTCTCTCCTGTCGCGGCCATCATGCCGCCTTCAGGCAGAAACTCCACTTATCCGACCTGTACAGTTTTCCCGAGCCAGCTCTGAATCAATCCTCGTGGGATTGAAACCAACCATCCGGCAACTCGCGGCAGGCGAAACGCTGTTCGCGACGGGAGATGCGACCCGGGGCTTCTTCGTGGTCCGGAAGGGACAGATCCGTCTGGTCCGCTTCGGCGCGAGCGGACGCGAGACGGTCCTCTTTGTCGCCAGGCCGGGAGAGCGTTTCGCAGAGGCTTCGCTTTTTGCGGGAACCTATCACTGCGATGCGCAGGCCGTGACCGAGAGTACGGTCGCATGCTTTCCCAAGACGGAAGCGCTCGCCATGCTGCAGAACGATGCGGATGCGCGACTGGACCTGACGGCCGATTTTGCGCGGCAGGTCATGGAGCTCCGGTCTGCCCTGACCCTGCGCGACATCCGCTCGGCGCGCGAGCGTTTACTTGCCCATCTTGTGGCACAAGCCGGAGCGGATGGCCGAACTGTCGCCATCAAGGGACTGCTGAAAGATCTCGCCGCCACCATCGGCCTGACGCCCGAGGTCCTCTATCGGACGCTGGCGCAGCTCGAGGCTCAACGGGCTATCCAAAGAGGCGACGGAACGATCACGCTGACATGATTGCAATCATGTCGTGGCGTGGTCTGCCCCCATTGGGTGGCCCACTTGTAATCTAATGCATGGTCGGCTTCGCGGCGATGTCTGGCGCTTGGTTTGGGGGCGGCACAATGGCGGCCGGGGCCGGAGGCCTGTATCCGAGCGATGAGTGAGGTCGCAAGGTGTTGTACAACAAGGCTTGGGAACGCCCACGGAAAAGCAACGAGCTTGATGGCACGTTGAGCAACTCCTAAAAACTAATAGCGCTCCCGAGAGATACAAGGTGTCAGGAAAGACACGCGAGAAGATATCCATCGAGGAAGCCGCGATCTGATGCTCCCGGTGTAGGGGAGGGCTGACCATGAGTCTCGTGGTTTGGTACAACACGCGCTGTCCCCTCTGCGACGCCGGCATTGGCCGTCAGCGGAACAAGCTTCTCGACGCAGTGAAAACCGGAGTCATCGAATTCCGGGACATCAATCGGGAGCCAGAAACACTCGTAAAATTCGGCGCGACGCTCGAAGACGTGCGTCGGCGCCTTCATGCGACCAACGAAGCGGGTCAATTGTTGGTTGGCGCCGACGTCGTCATCGCGGTCTGGCGTCTCACGCCAGGTGAACGTTGGCTCGCAGCAGTGGCGGGCAACCTGATCGTCCGGCCCGCAACTCGTTTTGTCTATGATCGCTTCGCGGATCTTCTCTACGCCTGGAACAGGCGCTGCGGCCGTTGGTGATGCAGCAAAGCGTCGAGCCACGAGCATCGCATTTGATTCGCCGCGGGAATTCCGCAGGCCACGGAGCGCGCTGCCTATTCCCCAAGGTCGCCGATATGCGCGGGGGCGCCGCCCCATGGTCTTCAAGTATACATCTTGACTATCGTTCCAGTTCCTGAACGGCCTCAAAAAGCCGTTCTAGCTCCTCATCTGAGTTGTAGTAGTGCGGCGAGGCGCGGACGATGACCGGAAGATCGCGAAGGCTTGCGTCGAGGAGCGTGCTGCTGGGCTTGGAGACGCTGAC
This sequence comes from Allobosea sp. CRIB-10, assembly GCF_900112185.1. Lineage (GTDB taxonomy): Bacteria > Pseudomonadota > Alphaproteobacteria > Rhizobiales > Beijerinckiaceae > Allobosea. The sequence goes on from NZ_FOKP01000012.1 coordinate 24,761, forward strand.
GCTAATCCCTTTGGCCGTCAGCGCGGCTCGAACGGCCTCGGCCGCGTAGCCCTCGATGGAAAAGCTCACGATTGCCGCCCGATCCCGGCCGAGATCGTGAAGCGTCAGGCGTGGGATGGCGGCAAGTTCGGTTCGGATGCGGTCGGCAAGAAGCCGGCAGCGAGCCTCGATCCGCTTAAGTCCGAGCGCGAGCGCATAATCGATAGCTGCTCCCAGCCCGAGCCTCGAAGCGTAGTTCTTCTCCCAGGTCTCGAAGCGGCGCGCGTCGGGCCGCAGCACATAGCGATCGGGTTCGACCCAAGGTGCGCCGAAATGATCGATCATCGCCGGTTCGAGCTGATCGAGGAGCCCGCGCCGGACATAGAGGAAGCCGGTGCCGCGAGGACCGCGCAGGAACTTGCGGCCGGTCGCCGTGAGCAGATCGCAGCCAATCTCCGCGACATCAATCGAGATCTGGCCCACTGCCTGGCACGCATCGAGGAGATAGGTGATGCCGTGCCGGCGAGCGATCTTGCCGATGGCGGCCGCGGGGTTGATCAGTCCGCCATTGGTCGGGATCCAGGTGATGGCGATCAGTTTGACGCGCTCATCGATCATCGCGTCAAGGGCTGCGGGGTTCACGGCTCCCGTCTCGTCGTCCGGAACGACCTCGACCGTCGCGCCGGTACGCCGCGCGACTTGAAGGAAGGCTACGTAGTTGGCCGCATATTCCGCCCGCGCCGTCAGGATGCGGTCGCCGGGTCTGAAGCTTTGCGCATAGAACGCCATCTGCCAGGCGACGGTAGCGTTCTCTGTCAGGGCGATCTCGCTGATATCGGCATTGATCAGCCGGGCGACTGAGCCGTAGACCGCCGAGATGGCGTCCGCCTCGGCTTCCGCGGCCTCGTAGCCGCCTAGCATCGCCTCGCGATCGAGATGCTGCTTCATGGCGGCAATGACTGGCAAAGGCATCAGCGCGGCCCCCGCATTATTGAAGTGAGCGCGGTGGGCGGCGCCCGGTGTCTCGGCGCGCAGGGCGTCGATGTCGAGAGGCTGGTCCATTGCTTTGTGAGCCATCAGCCGGTCGTTTCAGTGCTGCACACTTGCCGACGACTTCGCGTCGTCGCAGGTGCATTCCGCATCGTGCCGCTCCTTGCGAGGGGCCTTTTTTTTGACCGCCGTATCGAGCGCTACGGCGGGGTCGGCCAAGTCGGCTAGGATGGGGCAATCGGGGCGCTCGTCGCCATGACAGGTCTGGGCCAGGTGCCGGAGCGTCTGCGACATCGCTTGAAGCTCGGCGATCTTCATCTCGAGATCGCGAACATGCTTCATGGCGAAGGCCTTCACATCGGCGCTGGCCCGGCTCTTGTCGCGCCAGAGCGCCAGCAACTCGCGCGCCTCCTCGATCGAGAACCCGAGCGTCCGGGCCCGCTTGATGAAGCGCAGCGCGTGAATGTCGTCGCTGCTGTAGACGCGATAACCTGCCTCGGTGCGGACGGGCGCTTGGATCAGACCGATGCTCTCATAGTAGCGGATCATCTTGGCGGCCACACCCGAGGTGGTGGCGGCTTGTCCTATGTTCATGGCATCGCTCCCTTCAGAGGTTCGACTTCATTCTGCCGCGGCGAGGCGCGGCAGCGGATTCGGCTTCTGGCCCTTCGGGGCCGATCCACCGAAGCGTTTCAGACGCAGGGCATTGGCGAGCACGCTGACGCTGGACAGCGCCATGGCAAGGCCTGCGAACATCGGCGACATCAGGATGCCGAAAGCTGGGTAGAGCGCGCCGGCGGCGACCGGAATCAGCACCACGTTGTAGCCGAAGGCCCAGGCCAGGTTCTGGCGGATGTTCGCGATTGTCGCCTGCGACAGGGCGATGGCTTTGGCCACGCCGTTGAGGTCGCCCGACATCAGCACGACGTCGGCGCTCTCGATGGCGATATCGGTGCCTGTGCCGATCGCGACTCCGACGTCAGCTTGCGCGAGGGCAGGGGCGTCGTTGATCCCGTCTCCGACGAAGGCGACCTTGGTCCCGCCGGCCTGCAGCGATTTGACGACCTCCGCCTTGCCCGTCGGCAGCACTTCGGCAACGACCTCGTCGATGCCGAGCCGTTTTGCAATGGCGTCCGCCGTACGCTTGTTGTCGCCCGTGATCATCACCACGCGCAATCCGAGGTCATGCAGCGCGGCGATGGCTTCGGACGTGGTCTCCTTGATTGGATCAGCCACGGCCACGATTGCGGCAAGCTTGCCATCTATGGCCGCAAAGAGCGGCGTTTTGCCGGCGTCGCCGAGATGGGCAGCGGCGTCTGCGAACAGCGCAAGGTCGAGGCCGAGGCGGCGCATCAGCCGGTCCGCGCCGATCTCAATCGTCCGGCCATCAACCTTCGCGCTGACCCCGAAGCCCGGCTCACCGGCGAAATCCGTCGGCTCGGCTAATGCGAGGCCGCGCTGGCGCGCCGCAGTCACGATTGCCTCGGCGACCGGATGCTCCGAGCGCGTCTCGACGGAAGCCATCAGGCGCAGCACCTCGGCTTCAGTGAAGCCGGCTGCGACCGTGATGTCGGTCAGTTCGGGCTTGCCCTTTGTCAGGGTGCCCGTTTTGTCCAGCGCCACGACCTTCGCATCCTTCAGCGACTGAAGCGCCTCGCCTTGACGGAAGAGAATGCCGAGCTCGGCGCCCTTGCCGGTGCCGACCATGATCGAGGTCGGCGTCGCCAGCCCCATCGCGCAGGGGCAGGCGATGATCAGGACGGCGACCGCGTTGACGAGCGCGTAGGATAGGGCTGGGCTCGGGCCGAAGGCGAGCCAAGCTGCGAAGGTGAGCAGAGCGAGCGCGATCACCGCGGGCACGAACCACATCGTCACTCTGTCGACCAGTGCCTGAATCGGCAGCTTGGTTCCCTGCGCCGCCTCGACAGTCCGAACGATCTGAGCAAGCAGCGTCTCAGTGCCGACTTTCTGCGCTGTGAAACGGAAGGCGCCGGTGCCGTTGACCGTGCCGCCGGTGACGGCCGAGCCCGGATCTTTTCGGGCGGGAATGGGCTCGCCGGTGATCATCGCCTCATCGACATAAGAGAGGCCGTCGATGACCTCGCCATCGACCGGAATGCGCTCGCCCGGTCGGACGATCACGGTGTCACCTGGGACAACGGCATCGATCGCAACATCGATCTCGCTGCCGTCGCGCAGCACGCGCGCTGATTTCGGCTGCAGGGACATTAAGCGGCGAATGGCCTCGCTGGTGCGGCCCTTGGCGCGCGCCTCGAACCAGCGGCCGGTCAGGATCAGCGTGACGATGACCGCACCAGCCTCGAAATAGGTGTAGTCCGTGCCGTCCGGCAGCAATCCAGGCGCGAAGGTCGCGACCGTCGAATAGAGGTAAGCGGCGCTCGTCCCGAGCATCACCAGTGAATTCATGTCTGGCGCGCCGCGCAGCAGCGCCGGCCAGCCTTTCTGGAGAAAGCGCAGGCCCGGCCCGAATTGCACGAAGCTGGCGAGCAAAAAGGACATGACCTTGATGTTGAACTCGCCGACCCGCCCGGCCAGAAAATGGTGCAGCGGCTCGGACAAATGCATGCCCATTTCGAAGACAAGGAGCGGGACCGTGGCGATCGCGGCAACCGCAACTGCGCGCTTCAGCTTCGCCTGTTCCTCGTCGCGTGCCTTTTGCTCGCGATCGCTCGTGTAGGCCCCGGATTGAACCAGCTCGGCTTCGTACCCGACTGTGACGACGGCGGCGATGAGGGACGACTTCAGATCACCGCTGCCCAGTGAGCGCACGGATGCGCGCTCGGTCGCCAGATTGACGCTGGCCTCCACGACGCCCGGCACCGCCTTCAGCGCCTTCTCGACCCGCCCGACACAAGACGCACAGGTCATGCCCGCGATCTTCAGTTCGATCGTGCTCTCGGCCGGCTCGTAGCCCGCATTGCGAATCGCCTCGGCGATCGGGCCAATATCGACTTTTGCGTCAGACAACGTGACCTGGGCCCTTTCGGTCGCAAGGTTGATTGCGACCGATTTAACGCCCTCCACCGCAGCCACCGCGCGCTCGACGCGGCCAACACAGGAGGCACAGGTCATTCCGGCCACAGGAATATCGAGATGGGCCGCGGGAATGCCCGCGCTTCTTGCCATCGTTGCAGTCGACATGACGTCTCTCCGAACCGTGATGGCAACGGATATGCTCCTTCCCATAATGGTAAGGTCAAGGACTTTCGCGTCGCTTAGAGCAGAAATATCGAGAGCGGTTTTGGCTATTGGCTCGCCCGCAAAAAAAGGCCCTTGACCTTACCACTGTGGAAAGCTGCAGCCTCGGTTCACTGCCAACTGAACAGGAGGGCCGCAGCGATGTGCTCGTGCCAAGAACATTCCAAGTCCACGACCGAGACTGCGGCGAAGCCGCTGGATAACGGCGTGAGTTTCCGGGTCGATGACATGACCTGCGGCCACTGCGCCGGCACCATCAAGAAGGCCATCGAGACGACCTTGCCGGGGACGGCGGTGAACGCCGATCCGGAGTCCAAGCTTGTGACCGTGGAGGGCTATGGCGACTACGCGGCGATCAAATCGATCGTGATCGGCGCCGGCTACACCCCGAGCGCGGCGCCTGCGTCAGCCTAATCGACTTCATGCGGGTGAAGGCGGCGCGGATCAGGCACTCCCTGATCCTGAAAGACCGTCCGTCCGGGCAACAGAGGGGTTCAATCATGAAGAAGCTGACGATCGTTCTGGCTGCGCTGGCTTTCGCCGGTGCGGCCACTAACACTGCCGGCGCAGCCGATGGCGATACGGTCAAGGCCATCAAGGCGCGTGGCGAATTGCTCTGCGGCGTCTCGACGGGGGTTTCGACCGGGATGTCGACGCTCGACAATCAGGGCAACTGGAAAGGCATGGAGGTCGAATTCTGCCGCGGATTGGCTGCGGCGGTGCTCGGCGATCCCAGCAAGGTCAAGTTCGTCCCGCTGGAATTCAGGGTTGCCTTCACCACGCTTCAGTCAGGCGCGGCCGATATCCTGGCGCGAACCGCAACCTGGAGCTATTCGCGCGACACGTCGCTGAACCTCGATTGGGCCGGCGTCTACATGTATGACGGCCAGGGATTCATGGTCGCCAAGAAGCTCGGCGCCAAGAGCGGCAAGGAGCTGAACGGCGCCTCGATTTGCGTCTCGGCCGGCACCACCTCGGAGCTGAACCTCGCGGACTATTTTCGCGCGAACAACCTCAAGTTCACCGCCATCACCGGCTCGACGCGAGAACAGAACCAGCAGAACCTCGAAGCCGGCCGTTGCGATGCCTATTCCAACGAGCGCGGCGGTCTCGCGGCAAGCCGCACTGCCATGAAGAACCCGGACGACTGGGTCATTCTGCCGGATGTCTTCTCGAAGGAGCCCTTGGGGCCGACGGTTCGGCAGGATGATGCGCGTTTCCGCGACATCGTCGCCTGGACCTTGAACATCATCGTGGCGGCGGAAGAGTTCGGCATCACCAGGGCCAACGTCTCCGAACTCACGAAGACATCGACGAATCCGGAAGTGCAGCGCATGCTCGGCAAGTCCGGGGAGTTCGGGAAGATGCTCGGCCTTGAACAGGACTGGGCCGCCAAGGTGATCGCGACGACGGGCAATTACGCCGAGCTCTACGATCGAAACCTCGGCAATGGCAGCCCGATCAAACTGGAGCGTGGCCTGAATTCGCTCTGGAGCAATGGCGGGCTTCTTTACAGCCCTCCTTTCCGCTGAACGGTGAAGCGGCGAGGCCCCGGCCTCGCCGGATGCCCAGCCGGGACCTTCGGCCATGACATTGACAGGCCTGTTTTCTCTAAAGGCAACCGAGCGTCCGGCAGCTCCGTCGCGGGCCCTGACCGGACGGCAACGTCGTCATCTCGCTTGTCAGGCGGTCTTCCTGCTCGCAATCGGACTACTGCTCTGGGCTGCGTGGCAGAATGTCGAGACCAATCTGGCCGCGCGCAAGCTTGCACTGGGGTTCGATTTCCTCGGGCAGGAGGCGGGCTTCGGCATTCCCTTCACCGTCATCCCTTATAGCGAGACCGACACCTATTTCAGGGTCTTTCTTGTTGGCCTCGCCAACACGATCCTGGTGTCGATCCTCGGCATCATCCTGGCGACGATCCTCGGCTTCGTCATCGGCATCGCGCGTCTGTCGCCCAACTGGGCCGTCGCCAAGGCGGCCTTGGTGTATGTTGAAACGGTTAGGAATCTGCCGCTCCTGCTGCACGTGCTGATCTGGTACAACGTTGCGATCCGATCCCTGCCGCCGGCCCGGCAGGCGATCGGCCTTTTCGACAGTATTTTCCTCAGTAACCGCGGGATCGTCGTTCCGTCGCTTCAAATCGGCCTGGGTTGGGGTCCACTCGCCCTCGTCGCGGGGGCTTCGACCCTCTCGGTGATTGCCATTCTCCGCCATGCGCGTCGCCGTCGCGACGAGACCGGGCAGGGCGCAGCTGTTGCGGTTCCTGTCTCTCTGATCTTGGCCGCGACCAGCGTCGTGCTCGCGGCATGGGGCGGCATCGGCATCAGTTGGCCGGCGCTGCAAGGCTTCAGCTTTTCCGGCGGCATGGCGCTCTCGCCGGAGCTTGCGGCCTTGGTGATCGCACTTGCGATCTACAACGCTTCCTTCATCGCCGAACTGGTGCGCGGGTCGATCGAAGCCATCGGCAAGGGCCAGCGCGAAGCGGCCGCCTCGCTCGGGCTCGACCGTGCCAAAATTTTGAAGCTAGTGATTATCCCCCAGGCCATGCGCGTGCTCGTGCCGCCGCTGACGAACCAGTACCTCCATCTCGTCAAGGCGTCGTCGCTCGCGACCGTCATCGGCTACCCCGATCTCGTAAACGTCTTCGTCGGCACGAGCCTCAACCAGACGGGCCGGGCAATCGAGATCATGACCATGACCATGCTGGTCTATCTCACCCTCAGCCTGATCATCACTGGCCTTAGCAACCTCTATGGCCATCGCATCAGGATCGTCGAACGATGAGCACGATTGCGAATTCGAATCCGACTGATGGTGGCCCTAGCCGCTATCACGCCCGTTCGCTCGTCATATGGGCGCGCACCAACCTGTTCGCCCGCCCGATCGACGTCATCCTCACGTCCGGAATTGCCCTCGCAGCCGTCGCCTTGATCTGGGCCGTCTTGCCATGGGCGATCCTCGATGCGACTTGGCAAGGATCCAGCCGGGCCGATTGCCGGCCGGACGCGGCCTGCTGGGCTTTCATCATCAATCGCTCGGGTCAATTCATCTATGGCTTCTACCCGGCCACCGAGCGCTGGCGCGTCGATCTGGTCTTTCTCGCCTTCGCAGCGGCGCTGCTGGTCCTCTTGAACCGGCGGCTAGCGGGCAAGCAGGTCGCCGCTGCATTCCTCATTCTCGTCTTCCCATTCCTGTCCTTTGTGCTGCTTCATGGCGGTATCGGCGGGCTACCGCGTGTGACGACGGAGAAATGGGGTGGGCTTTCACTGACGATCCTTCTCGGCGTCGCCGGGATCGTCGTTTCCTTCCCGATCGCCATTGTCCTGGCCCTGGGGCGTCAAAGCGAGATGCCGGTGCTGCGCTGGGCGAGCGTTGGTTATATCGAGATTTGCCGCGGCCTGCCGTTGATCGCCGTGCTGTTCATGGCGCGCATCCTGCTCCCATACGCATTCCCTCCGGGCACGGAATTCGACCCGCTGGCACTCGCCGTGGTCGGCATCATCTTGTTCGAGAGCGCCTATCTCGCCGAGGTCTTCCGCGGCGGGCTCCAGGCAATCCCGAAAGGCCAGGCCGAAGCCGCTTCGGCCATCGGCTTCGGATACTGGCGGACGGCGATCTACATCACGCTGCCCCAGATGCTGCGCATGGTTGTCCCCGGCATCGTCAACAACGCGATCGCCCTGCTCAAAAACACAACCCTGGTGGTGATCCTGGGCCTTTTCGAAGTCCTGAACATCGTGGCGGCTGGCGCAGCCGACCCGGACTGGCTCGGTCTGCATGCGGAAGGTTACATCTTCGTGGGGCTGGTCTTCTGGACGCTCTGCTTCGGGATGTCGCGGTACAGCCAGCGGCTCGAACGCGACATGAGATCGGCGGAGCGCGCGTGATGGTGTTGGCAGCGCAACGGCCGATCCTCGAGATCGCGGGCCTGAACAAGTGGTTCGGCGCTATGCATGCCCTGCGCGACATCGATCTCAGTATCACCGCCGGCGAAAAAATCGTCGTTTGCGGTCCGTCAGGGTCTGGCAAGTCGACGATAGTTCGATGCGTCAACGCGCTTGAGCGCTATCAGACGGGCGAGGTCCGGCTGGAGGGCCGCCTGGTGAATGCCGATTGCGACAGCCTGCTCTCGGTCCGCCGCGAGGTCGGGATGGTGTTCCAGTCGTTCAACCTGTTCCCGCATCTGTCCGTCATTGACAATGTGACGCTTGGTCCGCGCAAGCTTCTCAAAATCGGCCGCGAGGAGGCCGAGCATCGCGCGATGGAGCTCTTGGCGCGCGTCAGGCTCGCCGATCAGGCGCGAAAGGTCCCATCACAGCTCTCAGGCGGCCAGCAGCAGCGGGTTGCGATCGCACGGGCCCTGGCGATGAGGCCGAAGCTGATGCTCTTCGACGAGCCGACCTCAGCCCTCGATCCCGAGATGGTCAAGGAGGTACTCGACGTGATGATGTCCCTGGCGCACGAGGGCATGACCATGATCTGCGTGACCCATGAGATGGGCTTTGCGCGAGCGGTGGCCGACCGGATTGTCTTCATGGCCGACGGCGCGATCCAGGAAACGGCGCTTCCGGAGGCCTTCTTCTGCGGCGACTGCTGCGCGCGCGCCAGGCAGTTCATTTCGCATGTCATGAAGGAGCGCCTCGCGTCGCAACCCGGCGAGCCCTGATCGCCTTCAGTAGCGCGCAAGAATGGCCTTCATCTGAGCGATTTCCTTCTCCTGCGAGGTCACGATGTCGCGGCAAAGCGCGGTGATTTCCGGATCGGTTATGGACGCTTGGTTGCACATCAAGATCGCGCCCGAATGGTGGGGGATCATCGAGCGCAGGAACTCGGCGTTGCCGACGCCAGCTTGCGTGCGCATCGCGACAAAGCTGGCGAGGAATATCAACAGGGCGCCGGCTCCGATGATCATGTTGAGGCGCTGCGACGGAAACATCGAGCGCATCGAGCCGAGCATGATGATGGTCATCGGCGCGACCATCATAAGCGTCATGTAGACGTTGTTGAGATTGAAGTGGAAATGCCGAAGCGTTGCGATCATCGTGTACATGACGAGGTACATGACGATGAAATCCAGCGTCAGTTCGATCGCCAGGCGCCCGTAATGGTTCTGGCCCTTATGGTCACTGCCATGCTCCATGGCGGCCTCCTGCGAAAAGCCCAATTGGTGTCTCGAAATCTTCCAAATAATTCGGGAAGTGCCGCTACTTTCCCTTCGTTTTTAGCCATTGATCGATTGTCTCGATCTCTTTCTCTTGAGCGCTGACGATCTCGTTGGCGAGCTTCTTGACCGCCGGGTCCTTGCCGTTGGCGAGGGCTACCTTGGCCATGTTAATCGCACCTTGATGATGAGCTTTCATCTGCATCATGAAATCCACGTCGGCGTCGCCGGTGAATTTCGACGGTATCGCCTGCATCATCCGCATCATGCTCGCCTTGTATTCCTTGGTTGATGCGGAGTCGGATGCCTCCGGCATCATCATTTTCATAGGCATGTTATCGCCCATCTGCGGCTTCGGAGCTGGTTGGGCGAATGCCGCAGTCATCATAGAGGCCGCGAGACCAGCGGTCAGTGCGAGACGCATCATGTGAGTTCTCCGAGGAAGAGAGGAAGGAGGAGCGGCTACACCGCCATTTTCCGGCAGCTTTCTGCGCAGCTGCGGCAAGCTTGGACGCAATCGTCCATGTCGCCGATCCGCTCACATTCGTTGGCGCAGTCGTCGCAGATGTCGGCGCATTCGGCGCAGAGATGCTTGTGGTGCGGGGAACCGATGATCATGACCTGGGCGCTGGCGCGACAGATCTCGGCGCAGGCGAGCATCAGTTGGATGTGCTCCGGCGCGGCGTGCTTACCTCCGAGCTTGAGGCAGTGATTTGTGCTCATGCCGAGGCAGGCTTGATAACAATGCAGACATTCGTCGACGCAGGCCTGCATTTCTGGGGCGGGGCGGTGCATAGCCTATCTCCTTGGGCCCGTTACAGTCGCGGTGAGCTTTGTTGCTCCAGAGAAAGACGCGTGCGGTGAGCGGGGGTTCCTCCCCGTTACAATCTGTAACAATGTTCCGTCTTGCGGGGGCCGGGCAGCGCGGAGATAGCGCGCGGGCTAACTGCAGCCGAACGATGCTGTTCCGCTGGGCAGCGAAGATGGCGCGAGGAAGTCCCATCGGGGCGCGGATTCCCGCACTATCCACGACGCCTTCAACAGCTTGATGGCAGAGTACCGCGTCTCCGAGAGTGAGAGGAGAGCGAGGAATCCACGACGGGTTTAAGACCGAGAGAGAGTCTCCGGCGCCCGTCATGGAGACCTCAGCCATGAACACGCAAGTTCTCAATGCCACTCCCCAGCCTCGCGGGGGTTACAAGGTGGATGTATCGCGCGGCGAACGCATCGGCCGTGTCTCGTCCGAGTGGTTCTCACGGCCGGATGATGAGCGCTTCCTTTCGCTCACTGATCTCGCGCGCACGGTCGGAGCGCGGTCCGAGCGCAGCCGCACGCGGACCGTCGAGAGCGCACGTATCCATGTGGAAGCGAGCCGAAATGATCCCGAACGGCTGAGCCTGATCCTGCCAGGCGCGGAGGCTCCGGTCGCCCCAACCCATTGGAGTATCGGCCAGCTTGCCAGTCTGGTCGGTGCGCCCGCCACCTATCTGCGCCAGCTCCCTGCGCCGCTCGCCGGCATCAACCTGCAATATGGCCTCGCCAACCATCGCGCTGAGCAGGTCAAGACCTTCGAGGCCGATGATGGTCGTGTCGAGTTGCGCGCCGTGACCGGCCCCGACTACGGCCGCATCTTCGATCATGAACTCGTCGGGGCCGTGCAAAGCATCGCCGGCAACGGCACCGGAGATACCCGCTGGAAGGTGCCGGGCGTCCTCGACTGGTCAACCGGCATCTATAATCCCGGGGTCGACATCAACAAGGATACCACGACGCTCTATGCCTCTGATCGCGACGTCTTCATCTTCCTGGTCGACGACCTGAATCCGATCGAGGCTGGCAAACTTCCTGACGGCTCACCCGACCTTTATTTCCGCGGCTTCTATTGCTGGAACTCCGAGGTCGGCGCGAAAACACTTGGCCTTGCCAGCTTCTACCTTCGGGCGGTCTGCCAGAACCGCAATTTGTGGGGCGTCGAGGATTTCGAGGAGATCACGATCCGCCACTCGAAATACGCAGCCTCCCGCTTCGCGCACGAGGCCACGCCGGCTCTGCTGAACTTCGCCAACTCCTCAGCCATGCCCTTCATCAACGGCATCAAGGCCTCGCGCGAACGCATCGTCGCCCGCAATGACGAAGACCGCACCGATTTCCTGCGCCGCCGCGGCTTCTCGAAGGGCGAGACCGCGAAGATCATCGATACGGTCTTGACTGAGGAGGGACGCCCGCCGGAGTCGATATTCGATTTCGTCCAGGGCATCACCGCTCTTGCGCGTGCCAAGCCCCATCAGGACGCCCGCCTTGACCTGGAGGCGAAGGCCAAGAAGCTGCTCGATCGCGCGGCCTGATCGGCGCCGCAGGGTCCTCGACAAACCAGAGCCGCTTCCACGGCATTGCGCTGGGGGACCACTCCGGTCCGGTTGAGCGTGGCGCTGCCCTCCAGAGGAAGAGGGCGGCGCTTCGCTTCGTGACGGATTTCAGATCCGAGAGAGTGGCTCTCGGGGATCCGTCGCGGAGTAGACACCATGGCCAAGGCTTCCAGGAAGAAGATCCAGACCCCTGTCGTCGCGATGATCGAATTCTCCCGCTCGCGCGACATCCCCTTCAACCGGATCAGGCTGTCGGACAGCAATGTCCGTGAAATCGGCGTCGAAGACGGCCTCGATGAGCTGACCCACGATATCGATCGGCGCGAGGACCTGGTGATGGGCCTGAATGTCCGTGCCGTGCTTGACGCCGACGGCAATGAGACGGGCGATTTCGAGACTCCCGCCGGTGGCCGCCGCTTCCGGGCGATCTCGCGTCTGGTGGAAGCCGGCCGCTTCCCGGTCGATGGACTCGTCCCTTGCCTCGTCAAGAAGGCCAACGCCAAGACTTCAGCGATCGACGACTCGTTGGCCGAGAACACGGTGCGGCTCGCACTCCACCCGCTCGATCAATTCAAGGCGTTCAAGCGCATGATCGATGACGGCATTACCAGGGAGGAGATCGCCGACGCCTATCGCACGACGCCGCGCTACGTCACCCAGCGCCTCCGCCTCGCCTCCGTTTCCCCAGCGCTGCGCGAGCTCTATGCGGGCGACGAGATGACGCTGGCGATGCTCGAAGCCTTCACCGTCAACCCCGACCACGCGCGCCAGGAGCAGGTCTGGGAGCGCATTACCGGCTCCTGGCAGAAGGAGCCCTGGCAGATCCGACGCATGTTGACGGAGACCACGGTGCCGTCGGCCGACAAGCGTGCTCTCTTTGTCGGACTGGAGGCCTATGAGGCCGCCGGCGGCCCCGTTCTGCGCGACCTCTTCTCCGACGACGACGGCGGCTGGCTCGAGGACGTCGGCCTGCTCGATCGCCTCGTCACTGAGAAGCTCCACATGCTGGCCGACGAGCTCGCGAGCCATGGCTGGAAGTGGATCGAAGCCGCGGTCGAGCTGCCCTATGGCTACGCCAACGGCCTGCGCAAGATCGGCAGCGTCTCCCAGGAGCTCACCGAGGAAGAGCGCGCAGGCAGAGAGGCCTTGCGCAAGGAGTACGACGACCTCGAAGCTGCCTATTCCGATGCTGACGAACTGCCGGACGAGGTCGATCAGCGCTTCAGCGAGATCGAAGCAGCTCTCGCGGGCTTCGAGAACCGGCCCGCGATCTTCGAGCCGGATGAGGTCGCGCGCGCCGGCGTCTTCCTCACCATCAACCGCGACGGCGAGCTTGTCGTCGATCGCGGCTATGTCCGGCCTGAGGACGAGGCGCCGCTGGTCATCGATGGGGAAGACTCCGGTTCGGAGGGTGACGATCCTGAGTTCGTCGACGGCACTGAATCATTCCAACGTACCGCCATCTCGATCGGCGGCCAGCCGGTCGACGTGGAGGAAGAGGACGACGGCGTCATCAAGCTCCTGCCGGAGCGCCTGGTCGGCCAGCTCACGGCCCACCGCACGCTCGCCCTGCAGCAGGCCCTCGCCGAAAACGCGCATGTTGCGATGACGGCGCTGCTGCACCGGATGGTGATGGAGCGCTATTCCTACTCCGCGCCAACCGGCTGCCTCGAAATCTCGGTTCGCCACCGGTATTTAGCCTCGCAGGGATCGGATCTCGCCGAATCCCCTTCCGCGAAGGCGATCGACGAACGCTACGAGGCCTGGAAGACCGATATCCCCTCGGACGAGGGCGCCCTGTGGGACTGGATCGCTGACCTCGACGACGCCAGCCGCATGGCGCTTCTCGCCCATTGCGTCAGCTATGGCGTCAACGCGCTCTACGAGCGGCCGAACGACCACAGCGCCGCAGGACCGAGCCAGCATAGTCTGGTGCGCCGTCTCGCTGGTGCTGACCGCCTCGCGCGCGCGACCGGCCTCGACATGGTGGTCGATGCCGGCTGGCGGCCGACCGTCGCCAACTATCTGGGGATCGTCACCAAGGCGCACATCCTGGCCGCCGTCCGTGAAGGCGCCGGCGACCGTGCGGCCTCGCTCATCGAGCATCTGAAGAAGGGGGACATGGCCACGCAGGCCGAACGGCTGCTGGCCGATACCGGCTGGCTGCCCGAACCGCTGCGCACCCCCCACCTCGAAGGGGATGCCGTTTCGGCGGAGACCCATGGCGAGGACGAGGCGCTGCCGGAATTCCTGATCGGAGACGACGCGGATGCGGCGGATGAGGGCGAGGACCATCACCTCGTCGCGGCCGAATAGTCATCGGCGGGGCGGCTTCGGCCGCCCCGCCGATCGTCACCATCGCATTCCTGCCCCGGTCGTCGACCGGGGCATTTTCGTTCTGGAGACACATTCATGTCCGCATCGCTCATATTCGACATCGCTCCCCTCGGCTCGCTCATCGGCTACAGCGATGGGAGCCGAAAACCGCCGGCCCGCTTCAGCAAGAAGCTCGCGGCCTGGGAACGGCGCAATGGCGTCGGCCGACTTGTGCGCAAGGTGCCGGAGCGCGAGCGTCCGACCTACACCGCGCTGCCCTGCTTCACCTTGAACGAGGGCAGCTTCGGACAGGACGGCATCATCGTCATGACCGTGACCCGCACCTACGGGATCGACAGCGATCTGACCTTCCGCGTCGTGGAACGCCCGCGCATCGGGCAGGTCCGGATTGTCCAGACCGTCGGCGAGAGCGACGAGTTGCTGCATCTGGCCGAGGACCAGGACGCCGCGGAACTGTGGCTCGCGAAAACTGGCTACCGCAGCGCCCGTCTCGAACCAGTCTGCGCGGACGCCGTCGGCGCCGATATTGTCGAAGGGAGGGCGGCGACATGACCCAGCATCCTGCAACGCTGGTCCCCGAGGAACGCCGACCTGCATTCCTCCCCGAGCTCTTCGGCGTTCCGATGCTGATCGTCGCCGAAAACACCGTCTACGCCATGATGGATCGCCTGAGTCCGCGCGACTATGGCGGCGGCCACTGGAACTTCTACGAGGATCGTGGCCAGCCGCTCTTCCTCGCGCCGACCTCGAAGCCCCGGCTCCGGATCGAAGGCGAGATCACCTGCTTCGAAGGGGAAGTTTCGGCCGAGGCAGCCGGGATCATCGCGACCCTTTTTACTTTCTCGCATCTCTCGTTCCAGTTCCGCTCGAGCTTCCTGAGCGATGGCTACGAGCGCCTTCACGCTTACGTCGACGGCCATCCCGAAGCGTCCGAAATCTACCAGACCATCGACTGATCCACGAAAGCGCCCCGCTCGATGCGGGGCGCTTTTGTCGTGTCGGCCTCGGGCGCTGGTCGAGAGCAGAGAGGGAGAGGTCGGCCGGTCCGGCCGTGACGGGTCGTGGTGCGGGAGAGTGGCTCCTGCAGCCCGTCATGGAGAAACCGTGATGAATGCTCGTCCCTCGTTCCCGATTGCTGGCCTGAGCACCCGGACGCCTACTGCCCGCGCGAGCGCCGCGCTCACCAACGCACCGAGCTTGCCGCTGCGGATCACCTGCCTGGGCGAGGCGCACTACTGCGACGGGGATCCCGCCTCCCGCGCCTACTCCGCCCCGCGAAACGTCGCACTGGCAACAGCCGGCTCCATCGCTGGCGCGATCGCGGCCGTCGAAGTTCTGGCCGGTCAGGATCGGATCGCCATCCACGATGACAGCGCGGTCGCCTTTACGCCACGGCTCTTCGTCGTCGTCGATGACGACCAATGCCAGGTCATCGCCGGCGAACCTGACGGTCTTGGCATCAAATGGTGCGAGCCGGTCGCCTCTGACGGCGAGGCCAGGCTTGTGATCTCGCAGGCCTGCGACCTGCGCCGAGAAGCCTCGTGCGCGGCCGCTGCGGAGCATCATCGGGAAGCCCGCTCGCTTCGCTTCCGGGCCAGTGCCCTCGAAGGCCGGCTCGTCCATCCCGACTGGCGGCAGCGGGCGCGCGCGGCGCTGCTTCACGCCGCCTGACCGCTGGCCGCAACCTCCCCACGGCATCCCACCGAACCTGCCCGGCTCCGAGCCGGGCGATCTCGTTTCAGGAGAGCTTCGATGCCCGTTTTCACGATCGAAACCACCTATCACCTGCCCGTCTTTCGCCATCGCGACTATAACGCCCGGACAATCGCCGCCGCTTGCCGCCTCGCCATCGACGATGATGACTGGGACGTCGGCAGGCCGGACTACGAGTCCGCCCACGAGAGCTTCGTTTCCGGAATCTGGCCCGGTGCGAAGGCCGCTTATTCGGCGCCGTCCCTCACAGTGCCGGCCCATTTCGGGGAGACTATCCAGCGCAAGGCCCGGCATTTCGAAACGCTGCTGGGCCTTCTCAAAATGATGATGGTCGACATCCGCGCCGGCTCTACGCCCTCGAGCGAATGGGTATCGCGCGCTGCGTGGGCGGTCGCGCGGGGCGAAGCCATCCTTGCCGGAGCCAAAGATCCGAAAATGGTGGGAGTGGGTCGTGGTCGGGAGGCGCTCTCAGGCGAAGGAGGCTCCGATGCCTGAGATCATCGCCCGATCTGGAGGGCCGAGCGCACATCCGTCTGGCCGAAGTCGTCGCCGATATAGAGCAGCGGGCAATCGTGCTCGATGGCAACCGCATAGGCAAAGCAGTCGCCATAGTTCAGCGACGCCGGGTGGATGCCCTTGCCCCACCGAGCATAGGCGCCCGCAATCCGGCGGGCCGACGCCGCCGTCACCGAGACGATCTCGAAGCCCAGCCCGGAAATCAATGCACCGACCTCGTCGCTGACATTGCGCTGTCCGGCGACAATCAGCGCCTCGGCGACGGTCCCGGCCGAGATCAGCAGCTGCTCGGCTTCCTCGATCGCGGTCATGCAGGCTTCGTCCTGCGGTTCGCCGAGCACGATCGCCATGAGGGCCGAGGTATCGACGGCGATCACGCGGGCAGCCCGTCATCGCCATAGAGGAAGTCCTGGCTGTGGGCGGCATCCGCTCCCGGCAATGCCTTGCTCGCGGCCGCGGCCCTGACTTTCTCCATCAGCGCGCGCCGGCCCTTCAACCCGGGCGCGGCCGCCATGGCGACGAGCCGCACAACCTCATGTCCGCGACGGGTCAGGATGACCTCGTCGCCGGCTTCGGCCCGCTTCACCAGTTCGGTGAGCTGCCCCTTCGCATCGCTGACAGATACGCGCATCGCGCGGCTCCCTCCGCTAGGTAGAAATCCTCTCCCGAGAGATGGTCCATTGAATGGTCCAAGTCAATGACGGCCTGAGAGAAAGAGTGTGGCCGGGACGGGGTTTGAGCCCGTCCGGTCCGAGAGAGAGCGCCGCCGGGTTTGTTCCTCCCGCTCTCCCGGGGATTGCCCGATGAACGCCGTGTTTCCTCTTCCTGACGCCGCGACCGCGCCGGACGCCGCTGTCGTCGCCCCCGCCGCTGCGGTGCACGCCGCCGCCATTCTCCTGCTTCCGCAGCTCGAACGCGGCCAGCGTGTCGATGCAAGCGTTCTGCGCTCTGCCATGGAAAGCGCTTTCGGCGCGTCCGACGCCTCCGGGGCCTGGGACTGGAAGACTGCCTATGACGCCTGCGAGGCCGCGACCGTCCTGTTTATGCGGAAATATGGGAAGTCGCTTCTCCGCAGAGCCGGCTCTCCGGCCGCTCTCCTGCCGCTTCTCGGCAAGATCGTCGGCCTTCTCCCCACGCAAACCCGCCGTTCGGAGGAGAGCCAGGCATTCCAGCAGTTCTCGACACCGATCTCGCTGGGCATCGCCGCCGTTACGGCTGCTGCCATCACGCCCACTGATCGTGTCCTGGAACCCTCGGCCGGCACCGGGCTTCTGGCCATCCTCGCCGAGATCGCCGGCGGATCGCTCGTTCTGAACGAGCTCGCGGAGCTGCGCGCAGGCCTTCTTTCCCTTCTCTTTCCGGCCGAACCTGTGACGCGCTTCGATGCCGCGCAGATCAACGATCATCTCGAGCCGGCAATCGCTCCCTCCGTCGTGTTAATGAATCCGCCCTTCTCGGTCCTCGCCAATGTCGAGGGGCGTGTCACTGATGCCGCCTATCGCCATGTTGCCAGCGCCCTGGCGCGGCTGGCCGATGGCGGCCGGCTCGTGACCATCACCGGCTCAAATTTCAGCCCCGAGGCCACGGCCTGGCGGGACGCCTTCGTCCGCCTTCAGGGGTGCGCCCGCATCGTCTTCTCTGCCGCGATCGACGGCGCGGTCTATGCCAGGCACGGCACGACGATCGAGACGCGCCTCACCGTCATCGACAAATTGCCGGCGATCGATCCCACTTGCTTTCCCGCTTCGTCGGGCTTCGCCCCCGACGTCGCAACGCTCTTCGCCTGGATCGCTGCGCAAGTCCCGCCGCGGCTGCTGATCGCCGGCGCTCCGAAGGTCACGCCCGCTGCGATCGCACCGCGGACCGTGCGCAGCTATCTCGCGCGCGCCGCCACCACTGCGCCGGCGCGTCCACCGATCGGTGAGATCGAGGGCGTCGAGCTCGCGTACGAGACGGTCGACTGGACGCCCCCGGACGGCGCCCGCCTGACCGATGCCATCTACGAAGAATACGGATTGCAGGCGATCCGTATTCCCGATGCGCAGGCGCATCCGACCAAGCTGGTCCAATCCGCCGCGATGGCCTCGATCGCGCCGCCGAAGCCGTCCTATCGCCCGATGCTCCCGGCGAAGCTCGTCAGCCGTGGGCTCCTTTCGGACGCTCAGCTCGAAACCGTCATCTATGCCGGTGAAGCCCATGGCGAATTCCTCGCCGGCTCCTGGACCGTCGACGATACCTTTGACATCGTGAAGGCGGCCCCGGAGGATGCACCCGGCGCCGTCCGATTCCGCCGCGGATTCATGCTCGGCGACGGGACCGGCGCCGGCAAGGGCCGCCAATCGGCCGGCATCATTCTCGACAATTGGCTACGCGGCCACCGCAAAGCCGTCTGGATCTCGAAATCCGACAAGCTCCTGGAAGATGCGCAGCGCGACTGGTCCGCGCTCGGCATGGAGCGCCTGCTTGTCACACCTCTGTCCCGCTTCCCCCAGGGTAAGACGATCGCGCTGCCGGAAGGGGTCCTTTTTACGACCTACGCAACGCTGCGCTCCGATGATCGGGCCGAGAAGGTCTCGCGCGTCAAGCAGACCGTCGAATGGTTGGGGCCCGACTTCGATGGCGTGATCGTCTTCGACGAGAGCCACGCCATGCAGAACGCGGCCAGCGGCAAGGGCGAGCGCGGCGATGTCGCCGCCTCGCAGCAGGGGCGTGCGGGCTTGCGTCTCCAGCACGCCCTGCCGAACGCCCGCATCGTCTATGTCTCCGCGACGGGGGCGACCACAGTCCACAATCTCGCCTATGCCCAGCGGCTCGGCTTCTGGGGCGGCGACGACTTTCCCTTCGCGACCCGCGCCGACTTCGTCGAGGCGATCGAGGCTGGCGGCCTTGCCGCGATGGAGGTCCTGGCGCGCGATCTCAGGGCGCTTGGCCTCTATACGGCCCGCTCCCTCTCTTACGATGGTGTTGAATACGAACTCCTCGAACACGAGCTCACCGACGAGCAGCGGCGCATCTACGATGCCTATGCCGGAGCTTTCGCTGTCATCCACAATCACCTCGATGCTGCGATGGAGGCCGCCAATATCACCGGCTCCTCCGGTACCTTGAACAAGCAAGCGAAATCCGCAGCCCGCTCTGCCCTCGAGTCGGCCAAGCAGCGGTTCTTCGGCCATCTGCTGACATCAATGAAGACCCCCACCCTGATCCGCTCGATCGAGCGCGACCTCGAGGCGGGCCATTCGGCCGTCATCCAGATCGTCTCGACCGGGGAGGCGCTGATGGAGCGCCGCCTGGCGGAGATCCCAACTGAGGAATGGGCCGACATCCGCGTCGACATCACGCCTCGCGAATATGTGCTCGATTACCTCGCCCATTCCTTCCCGGTGCAGCTCTATGAGCCGTTCACGGACGGCGACGGCAATGTCTCATCGCGCGCTGTCTTCCGCGATGGCCAGCCTGTCGAAAGCCGCGAGGCGGTGGCACGCCGCAACGCGCTGATCGAGAAGCTCGCAAGCTTGCCGCCGGTCCCGGGTGCACTCGATCAGATCGTACAGCGCTTCGGCACGGATATGGTCGCCGAAGTGACCGGCCGCTCCCGCCGTATCGTGCGCAAGCCCAGCGCCGACGGCAGGGGCCAGCGCTTCGTCGTCGAAAGCCGCGCCGGCTCGGCCAACCTCGCAGAGACGCAAGCCTTCATGGATGACCAGAAGCGCGTGCTGATCTTCTCGGATGCCGGTGGCACCGGTCGCAGCTATCACGCCGATCTCGCCGCGAAGAACCAGCGCCTGCGCGTCCATTACCTGCTCGAACCCGGCTGGAAGGCCGACGCCGCCATTCAGGGGCTCGGCCGGACCAATCGCACCAATCAGGCTCAGCCGCCGCTCTTCCGGCCGATCGCCACCAATGTGAAGGCCGAGAAGCGCTTTCTCTCCACGATCGCCCGCCGCCTCGACACGTTGGGCGCGATCACGCGCGGCCAGCGCCAGACAGGCGGCCAGGGGCTGTTCCGGCCCGAGGACAATCTGGAATCGCACTACGCCCGCGACGCGCTACGCCAGCTCTATGTCCTCCTCGTTCGCGGCAAGGTCGAGAGCTGCTCGCTCCAGCGCTTCGAAGATACGACGGGCCTGAAGCTGATGGACGACAACAGCATCAAGGATGAATTGCCGCCTATCACGACCTTCCTCAATCGGCTCCTGGCGCTCACCATTGAGCTGCAGGACATCCTGTACTCGGCCTTCGAGCAGTTGCTGACCGCCAAGGTCGAAGGCGCGATCGCGGCCGGAATCTACGATCTCGGCCTCGAAACGCTCCAGGCGGAGAGTTTTGTCGTCAAGGATCGCCGCACCATCTACACCCATCCCGACACCGGTGCGGCAACGCAGCTCCTTACCGTGGCGCAGCGCCAGAAGAACCGGCCAGTCTCGCTAGAGACTGCGCTGGCATGGCTCAACGACCCACGCGCCGTTCTTCTCGTTAATGAGCGGTCCGGGCGGGCAGCGGTCCAGATTACGGCGCCATCGCTGATGCTCGACGATGGCGAGATCGAGCGCCGCGTCACCCTGTTGCGTCCGATGGAGCAACACTACGCGACGCTCAAGGCCATGGCTGAGAGCCATTGGCACGAAACCGACCGCGCGACCTTCGCCAAGGCATGGAACGCCGAGCTGGCCGAAATCCCGAGCTTCTCGGAATCGAACATCCATGTCGTGGCCGGCCTGCTGCTGCCGATCTGGAAGCGCCTGCCGAATGAATCCACGCGGGTCTATCGGCTCCAGACCGATGATGGCGAACGCATCATCGGCCGGAGGGTCTCGCCGGCCTGGGTCGCCGGCGCCATGGCGACCGGCACCACGATGCTGTCGGCAGACGATGCCTTCAGAACGCTGATGGACGGCCGGACCATCCTCGAACTCGTGGAGGGCCTTCAGCTTCGGCGCGTCCGCGTCATGGGTGCCCACCGCATCGAACTGTCCGGCTTCACCGATACGATGCGGGAGCGGCTGTCTGCCTATGGGCTCTTCCACGAGATCATCTCGTGGAAGCTGCGGATGTTCGTGCCAACCGATAGCAACGGCGCGGCCGTTCTCGAAAGGCTGCTTGAACGCTGGCCCGTCGAGCGCATCGGCGAGAAGGAGGCCGCATAATGGCTCGCTTCGATGCCGGCGAACTCGCAATCCGCCTCGGCCGTCAGGCCGAGGCGGTATGCCGCCACTATCTCTCATCGGGACACCGCGAGGGCCGCTACTGGCTGGTCGGCGATGTCCGCAACACGCCGGGCCGCTCGATGTTCGTGCGCCTCAAGGGCGCGGAAACCGGCAAGGGCGCGGCCGGAAAATGGACCGATGCGGCGACCGCTGAACATGGCGACCTCCTCGACGTCATCCGTGAGAGTTGCGGTCTCGTCGACTTCAAGGACGTGGCTGAGGAAGCTCGCAGTTTCCTCAGTCTTCCCCATCCTGATCCGAACCCGGATGAGCGGAAGGGAGGCGCCTCGCCCGCGTCAGCAGGTTCACCGGAAGCGGCGCGGCGGCTGTTCGCCATGTCGCAGTCCATCGCGCGGACGCGCGTGGAGACCTACCTGCGGGATCGCGCCATCACGGCCCTGCATGAAACTGGAGCCCTGCGCTTCCATCCAACCTGCTACTATCGGCCTGACGAATATTCCCCGACCGAGACCTGGCCGGCGATGATCGCCGCCGTCACCGACCTCTCCGGCAAGCTGACCGGCGCGCACCGCACCTGGCTCGATCCCGGCGGCTTCTCCGAGGCCCATCTCGGCCGTGCGCCCATCGAGACGCCCCGGCGTGCGATGGGTGATCTCCTCGGATCGGCCGTCCGGTTCGGGGGTGGCTCGGAGGTGATGGCAGCCGGCGAAGGCATCGAAACGGTGCTGTCGGTTCGGTCCGCTCTGCCCACCCTGCCGTCGATAGCAGGGCTGTCGGCGGCCCATCTTTCCGCCATCCTGTTCCCGGTGACGCTGCGGCGGCTCTATATCGCCCGCGACAACGACCCAGCAGGCGACGCTGCGATGGCGGCCCTGATCGAGCGTGCGAGCGCCGCCGGCATTGAGACCGTCGTGCTGATACCACGGCTCGGGGACTTCAACGAGGATCTCCGGCTGCTCGGTCGCGACGCATTGGCGACGGGGTTGCGGAACCAGCTCGCGCCCCAGGACATCGTCCGTTTCATGTCCCTGGTGTCATGACCGGCAGGGGGGGTGGGCTGTCGCGGTGGCGTGAGAGATCACGGTGATGACAGAGGTCTTCGGGCCTGCGAGGCCGCACCCACGGCCTTCTGAGAGGGCGATCGGGCGTCAGCCGAGACGGACAGGCAATGGCTGCGGCCGACGATTTTCCGCCGCGTCCTGCGGACGCTTTGCATCGCGAAGCAAAATCGCCGGCCTTCACCATCCTCCACTGCGTTCCGGCCTTTCGCTGCACTTCAGGTGCAGGTCCGTCCCGTCCGCCGCCTCCGCCGCCATGAAGGCCGCGATGGGCGCGGCTTCGAGCCGAAGGAAGACCGCCATGACCGACGAACACGGCACCACCTACGAGCCGCACCACGGCGCCTCCCCGACCGATCACGTCCTGCAGGAACTCGCGCTCTACGGCTATCGTCCCTTCCAGGGCGAACCCGATCCGCGGCCGCTCCCCGAAGGCAACATCGTCGCCGGCAGCATCGCCGACATCTTCGATGCCCTCGTGGTGGCGCTCTCCGACACCCGCCTCGAACCCGATCTCGAAGAGCTGCTCTGGGGCACGGTCAACCTCTTCCATCGCGCGACCGACCGGATTGAGCGCGAGCTGGACGACAACGAAGTCGCCCAACGCCGCCTTCAGCGGGAGCAGGACGGCTCCGAGGTGAAGTCCGCCGAGCTTGAGCGCCTGACGGCCGAGGGGCAGACGCTTCTCGAACGGCGCGACGCCTTCGAGCTGATGCGCGACCAGGCCGCCGAGCATTTCGAGCGCAACACCCATTCGATCTGGCGCCCCCGCACGGGCTCGATGGTCAACCATCGCAACCTCACCGCCGCGATGATCGACAGCCGGGATTTCCTCGCCGCGAAGAGGCGCGCGCAGAACGAGGTGCTGCTGCCTGCCGGACCCAAGATCGCCTTCACCGGTGGTCTCGATTTCGACGATTACCGCCTGATCTGGGCCAAGCTCGATCAGGTTCACGCCAAGCATCCCGACATGGTGTTGCTGCACGGTGGAAGCCCGAAGGGCGCCGAGCTCATCGCCGCCAAATGGGCCGACAACCGCAGGGTCACGCAGGTCGCCTTCAAGCCCGACTGGACCAAACACGCCAAGGCAGCTCCTTTCCGCCGCAACGACGCCATCCTCGACACCATGCCGATCGGCGTCATCCATTTTCCCGGTACCGGGATCCAGGACAACCTCGCGGACAAGGCCCGCAAGCTCGGCATCCCCGTTATGAAGTTCGACGGCGGCGCGTAAGCGCCGCTTTCGGACCAGACGAGTTCGCACATTGCTGTCGACACGGTCTCTCCGGTTCTTTCGGCAATAGCCTTTCGGCGCCGGCCGCGAATTTTGCCCTCCCAAGTCACCTCATTCTCTGGCAAATTCTCTATCAAGCGAGGTTGCAGATGCCGAACCGGATTCCACTCGACCCGAAACTGCCAAAGGCCTTCGACGCCACCGCGAACGAAGATCGCAGCAAGGCGCAGCTCGATCAGTGGTGGGACCGACCTTACGGCGTCACGCGAGCGGACGGCCGCATCGACGTGCGGTGCCTGAACGGAGGCACGTGGGATCGCTCGACATATCTCGGAACCGCCGCCGACTATGATGCAGCCTGCGCGCTGGCTGAGGCCAAGCAAGCCGAATGGTTCTGTCGCAAATTTTGTTTCGAGCCGGAGCGAGGGCCGGTGAAGACGGTCTTCAGGCGGCGATGGCCTCGAATTGTTCTTTCAGCGTCGGAGCCGGATTGAAGGCGAAGCGTCCTTGGCGTTTGCGCATCATCTGAACCATCTCGATGCCAGCCAGCGTGATCGCCGCCGAGCCAAAGGACTTGAACCCCAGCATTGGCCGAGCCCGTCGCTTGATCCTCCGGTGATCCTGTTCGATCCGGTTGTTGAGGTATTGGCTCTGCCGGATCCCGATCCGTTTCAGCGGTCGTCGGGGTCGATCCAGCAGCCGGCTTTCGGTGTCGCAGGCGATGATCGCCTCCCGGTTGGTCTGGCTGCCGTCAATCACGATGCGATCAGGCCGGCCATGGCGCGCAAGCGCCTTCCGCAGAAAGCGTTTGGCCGCCGGCAGGTCACGGTGCTCGCTGAACCAGAACTCCACCGTATCGCCGACACTGTCGATGGCGCGATACTGATACATCCAGCGACCCCGGACCTTGATGTAGGTCTCGTCGACATGCCATTTGCCGGTGACCGCGCGCTTGCGCCGATTGAAGCGTTCGAGCAGCCGCGGCGAAAAGTGCTCGACCCAGCGATGGATCGTCGAATGATCGACGCTGACCCCACGCTCGGTCAGCATCTCTTCCAGGTCGCGCAGGCTGAGGCTGTAGGCCAGGTACCACCGCACGCACAGCAGGATCACTGAACGGTCGAAATGGCGGCCTTTGAACATCGAACGACTCCCACAATGCGGAGCAGCCATCATACCACAGCCAATCTCGTGCAGCAGTTTGCGACAGAGCCAGCCGAATGGCTCCGGTTCCGCGAGCGGCCCGTGGTTCATCTCGGAGGCGAACAGATTTTGCTGGTTCGCCAGCCGCAGCGGCCCGACGAAGCGCAGAAGGAATTGGCCTCGTTCCCGACGCCGGAAGCTGCGAACGAGTATCTGCGCTCTAACTTTCCCGAGGCTGCGTCGCAGGGATAGCGCCGGATACGGGATGGAAGATTTGCATAAAAGGTCCATCGCGCCAGGACATCATTGGAACGCGGGATCGGAGCCGGATTGCCAGAATCCGCGAGGCGTCCTCCATCGGAATTTGGGCGAGCCCCTGGGGCAGTTCTACTCGCGCCCTGCGGGGCGCTCCCGGAGCCCGCAGGCGGTCTCCACTCATCCGCATGACGATCCTCCTGCACCGCGCGACGGCATGAGGTCCGCTCCGAACCGACCGGCTCTCCGCGATCGGTCGTTTTCGGGGAACCCTGCCAGGACATTTGCCGCCAGCCTTGCCCCCTGCTCGGTCAGGATCTCCGTTTCTTGGAGGCCTGGTCGCTGCTGTCGATCTGAAACTCTCGGTGCGCGAGGGAGCCCATCATCTGCTTGGATCTGGCTGTCCGCCCGGCGCTATGCCGGCGAGCGGCCCACTTGGTAGAGTGGATGCAGACGCAGGATTTCTGTCAGAGCCCTCCGCAATGCTCCTGCGCCGAGCGGGTATGCGTCGAGCCAGAGCGATGCCGATCCGCGCCTTGAACCCGATGACCGGCTTCGCTGCCTTCCCGGAGGACCTTGCCTTGCGACCGATCAGCTGACGTAGCTGGGAAGATCGTAGAGGTGGGAGCCGCTTCGGGTGGTGGGCGTGAAACAGGCCTGCCGCTTCATCGCTGCCGTCGAAGGCGATGGATCGGCTGAACGTCTCCGTCTGTGCGCTTTCAGAGGCACCAATCCCTCCGACTGACTGATCCCCTAAGTCCGTTCGGTTTTCTCCGGCAACCCCCGCGGCTCCGGACCGTGTTGCCGCGCACGCGCGGCTGCCCGCACCACTCCGGGCCTTAAGGGCAAGCTGCTGTCAGGCCAGCAGTTGCAGGAGTCTCCCGACGGCCTTGGCCGGGTCTCGTCGGAGGGATGGTCCCTCCGAGAAGCAACGGAGACCTACCATGCAGAACATCGTCATTCTCGCCGGCAACATCGGCCAGGACCCGGAAGCCCGCACCACCCAAGGTGGCACCCGCATCACCCACTTCACGCTGGCCACCTCGCGGCCCCGCTACGCGGAAGGCAAGGTCGTCCGCGACGCGAAAGGGTACCGGGTCCAGGACACGGAATGGCACCGGATCACCGCCTTCAACGGCCTCGGCAAGACGATCATGGAGCATTGCGGGAAGGGCATGAAGGTTCTGGTGCGCGGCCGCATCCACTACACGAAATGGACCGACCAGCAGGGCAATGACCGCTACGGATGCGAGATCATCGCCGAGACGGTCGACTTCCTGAGCCGGGCGCCCCAGACCGAGAGCGAAGCCGACCAGCCCGAGGGAAATGAAGACATCCCCTTCTGATCGGCAGGACAAAGGCCCGGCGGCGAAAGCCGCCGGGATTTTTCGTGGGAACGGGTCCCGCTGCTTGGGTCCTCGTGAAAGCGGGAGTCTTCGAAGCCGCGATTTGCTTCGGCGCGGACGGCGCACTCTTTTGGCATCTTACCGGGCCGGAAGGGCCGGCATCTCGCCCTGGCCCACATGCCAGATCCAGCTATCCATCTCGGGCCGAGCGGCGATCATCTCCTCGAGCGCGGCCGCATAGGTTTCGTCCGCGCTCGCAGGCACGACGAAAAGCGCCAGCGGCCTTGGCCGGTGCTGCATCAGCAATGCGGCCACGATCGGTTGGTCCGCGGGCGAAGCAAATCGCAGGCCCTTGATACTCTGCTCGCGCGTCTTCGCCAGCGCCTCGACCAGGCGCAACTCCTGCGCGGATTCGTAGGGGATCCAGTTCTCGGCCACGACCATCCATGCGATCTCCTCGACAATCGCGAGGCCAGCGGCATTGAGCCCGAAGGTTGCGACCGCGATCAGATGCGAGGCATCATTCGCCGCCCATAGCGCAAGCTCTGCTTCGAAGCGAGCCTGCACACGCGCCCAGGTCCTGTCGTCGAGCAGGAACGGAAAGCCGGGCCAGTGCCTGACGACGAGCCGGTGGCCGCCACGCGCCGCCTGGAATTCCTTGACCTCTCCGACCAGCACCATGAGCTTTCGCGGACCGGTCCTCTGCGGCTGGATCACGCTCAGTGCGGCGACCCGTCGTTGCTCAATCGCATCCCTGTTCTCGGCGCGGAACGGTTCCGGTACCAACAGCATCTCGCTCAACGGAGCGCCCTTCACCAGCATGGTCTTCGCCGCTTCGAGCAGGTGCCAGCGAATGTTCCACCAGTGCCGCTTGCCGGCCCAGGCGGAGGTCCATTTGGTCAGGCCAGCCTCATTCCAGAGGAGGTGCATCAGCGCGCGGAGCGATAGTCGGCGTGCCTCGCTCTTCACCGAGGTCGATTCCGATGCTCCCGGCGTCGGCGCAGCCCGGCTGCCGGTCCGCGTCAGGCTGAACTCCAATCGCAACGCGGCCATCCCGCTGTCGGGATCGAGCCGGATCGCGCTGCCTATCAGAGGGCCAAGGCCCGATAGGTCGACCGGCGGCTCATAGGAATCGCAGCCCGGATCGTGCTGGCCGCCGCTGAGCGGCATGCGTTTGATCACATGCTGCTCGCCCATCGCCGCGACATACATCGGAACGCCGGGCTGGCGGCATAGGCATAGGGGGCGGATGCGATTGCGATAAGCCGCCGCGATCGCCACGGAAAACGCCGGCTCGTCTTCGTTCAGTACGGCGCCTGCGATCTCGAACCGGCGCATCCAAATCCTCCTCGCCTCGCAAGGGAGTTTCGCCCGCCATGATCGATGCTGCAACCGTACGAGTGAGGACGCAGATTGAGCTCGCGAAAGTGCGCTTGGGAACCCGCCGAGGAGCTTTCGGCCCGGCGCCGGACCGTCATTCTGGGTGTCTCAGCCGAAGGCCGGCATCGAGCCGGCCTTCGGCTCTCTGGTGCCGACCGGAGCCCAAATAGTCTGCTCAGATCGTCCAAGAGTGTCATGGCGGTCCGGAGGCCTCAAGGACGAGCGGTGCCCCCAATTTTGCCGCCGGCCGCTCGCGCGCCCGCCGACAAAATCGGCTCCCCCACTCGCCGGCTTGGCCGGTCGCTGCGCGATCCCTGACCCCTCCGGCCCACCATGACCGCCGGCGTCGTCTTTCACACTCAATCGAGGAGACGACGATGACGATCGAACAGCACATCGAGGAACTGCGCGCCGAGCAGCGGGATGCAACCGACCGTTCTGAGCGCCGCCAGATCGAGGCGGAGCTGGTGCTGGCGCTGGCCGAGCGCGAGGTAATGCTGGCGGAAGCCGAGGGCCGTTACAGCAGCGAGCCTCCCTTCTAAGGGAGGCTTTTGCTTTGAGCGCGCTTGGCGGGCTCAGCCGTTGAGCGCGTCCTTCACGGCCTTCGCCGGGGTGAAAGTCAGCTTCTTCGAAGCGGCGACCTTGATCGTCGCACCGGTCGAGGGATTGCGGGCTTCCCGTTCCGGCATGTCCTTGATCTTGAATTTGCCGAACCCCGCGACGTTCGTCTCGCCCCCGGTCTTCGCCGCTTCCGTAATTTGCTTGAACACGCTGTCGACGATGGCCTTCGCCTGTGCCTTGGTCAGGTTCTGCTCGCTGGCAATCTTGTCGGCGATATCGGCTGCGGTCGTCATGGGAGAAATCTCCAGTCAGGTTGATAAGCTTGTCCGGTATCGCAGGTGGCTTGTGGCGATGGTAGGGCGAGGAATACGCTCCGCGCCGGAATCCACGGAATTTCGCTACTTTTCGCACGCCAGCGTCACCTTTTCGGCTGAGATTGTCATAGGCAGCTCGAAGCGGAAGTTTGGCGTCGCTAGCGTCGCAATCCTTCGGGGCACGATCCGGGCATTCCTTGTGACGCGACTGTCTAGCGTTCGGTCGGTTGGGTGGAGACCACTTGATCCACCAGCCGACGCAGTTCTTCACGAACCGTGGTCCGGTTTCTGATGCAGTGCATCTTGAAGGCCTGCGCCTTGTCGATGGGGACCGTCGTTTGCAGCACCATGTGCTCGGGCTTCTCGACCGGGGCCGATGATATGGGGGCCGTTGGTCGCTCGGGATAATGAGCCGCGTCGGATGTCGGTGGGGTGTCGGAGTTCGCATTCTTAACGGGATCGTTCGTCATCCCGCCGACATCGAGGCTGCGCGGATCGCGTTGCGCCTGAAGCCGCAGATCCTGTGGTGGGTCGCCGATCTCGGTCAGCTCCTCGAGTCTTTGGAACGGGCCGGAGCTCCGCTTCTTTGGCAACGAGGGTAGCCGGCTGCCGGTCGCGGACACCGCTTTGTCGGGCTCCTCGGCCATCAGCGCGCACTCCCCAACCGATTGATGATTTCCGCGGCGACGGCGTTCGTCTGATCCCGCGCCTCTTTAATGGGCCTGGTCTCGCCGTCGACCTCGTAAAGGGTGCCTGCCGTCGCGATCGCGCCAAAGGTAGGCCGCTGCGACAGATAGCTGTCGAACAGTTGCACCTCGGCTTTCGTCAATTGCGCGAGTGCCGTCCTGAAGGCCATGGTGTTCTTGTCGATGCCCGACACGCCGTTCATCAGCACGCCGTACGGAATCGTCCGGTGCCGCCCTCCGAGCAATTCGATTTGCCGGACCAGAGCCAGCGAGCTGTCGACATCGAAGACGTGTGGGCGGGTCGGGATAACAACGAAGTCGGCATACGCAACGGCGGCACCCATGGCCGCGCTCGCAGTCCCCTGGATATCGACGAGAATCAGGGAGTAGTGCCGCGCGTTCTTCAGTGTCTCGCCGAGAGCGGTGACATCGGTCACCGAGACCAGGTCGATATCACGTAGTGCGAAGCCAACCTTCTTGCTGTTCCGGTACCAGCGCGAGGCGGATTCCTGCGGATCGGTATCGACGACAAGGACCTTGTGTCCAGCGGCCGCGAACTCGCCGGCGAGCAGGATCGTGGTCATGGTCTTTCCCGCCCCACCTTTGGGCGAGGCGATCGTGACTTGTAGGGCTTCGCTGTCAGGTTCGCTCACCTGGCGCTTTTCCTTCAAAGAACTTGAGTCATTCCACCATTCTGCAATGACGTCATTCGCTCAATATATCAAGCAAAGATCCGAAAAGTCACGTCGTTTCAGTCCCGGCTGAGGGGATGGGAGCGTGATGCGATGAGCGAATGACACGATGAGCGGCAATGCGAATGACAGAATAGAAGAATGAGAAGTTGACGGGATGGCCAGCAAGTCGAATGATGGAATGAAGTTATCGTCGGATTGTTAGATGTATTTATGAGTGCATTGCGGGTATTTTTGAGATTTAATTGACAAGATACTCAATTTGGGTCCAAATTGATCGGCAGGTCGCGCCGCCGGCGACCTGGGCCGGCTGCGCCGGCACCTTTCCCTTCCAAGGGAGCTTTCATGTCTGCGACCAAGATCCGAGCCGACGACCGCAAGAGAGCCCGTATCGATCTCACGCCCGAGGTGAGCGCGTGCCTCGACGAAGCGTCGCGGGCCTTTGGCCTGAGCCGTTCAGAAACCCTGCGGCGTCTGATTCAGGCGAGCCTTGATGTCGGTCCGGCGCTCTCCGCTGAGAACTCTCGAACGGTCGCAGCGCTTGCATCCCAGGTCCGGATGGTGGGCCGGAACCTGTCGCAGCTCGTTCACGCGATCCATGCCGGCCGCGCCACTGCGATGGAAGCGGCATTGCCGATCTGGGAAATCCTGGATGAGCGGGTGAGCGCCATCGATCATGAGCTGACGGCGATGACCGTGGCGCACGGCCTGAAGCTCCGTCGGGCTGCGCATCTGCCGGCGATCAAGGGATGAGCCTCGACCAAGCCGTCTTGCATGGCATGGCGATGCGGATGCTCGCTCGCCTTGCGGTGGAGACGGAGAACCGCGTGCGCCGGCAGTCCAGGGCGGGGGAGGGGCATCCCGCGCCACAGCCATTCATCGCGGCGCGGCAAGCCCACGGACTCCCCGTGGGCGATGGCATGCCTGCGCGTCCCGTCGCGTCACGCTTCGACGTGGAGGATCCGCCGCACGGAAAGGCTGGCCGGCGAGTTGCCGGTGGGGCGAGGGCTTCGCGGCTCGTGCCCAGTGCCGGGGCTGCGACTCCGGCTGGACTGCTCGCGGCCGGTTATCAGCCGGCGGTGCTGAAGGTGATCTCCTACGGTCACGGCGTCGCGCGGGCCACGGCGATAGGCCAATACATCCAGCGGGACCAGGCAGCGCTGGAAACACATGACGGGAGAATTCTCGCGACGCAGGACGCGGTTGCCGCTGAAATGAAGACCTGGGCGCGCGACTTCGACAAACGCCGCGAGAGCGATGATGTCGCGATGTTCCGGCTAACCGTGGCGGGCGAGAAGGACCCGGAGCGCCTCGCCGCAGCGGTCGAGGCAGCTTTCGCAGGCCACCGCTACGCTTACAGGATCGATCGGCGCGGAGATGGTACGGCTTCCGCCCGCATCGTCGCGACGATGGCCGGACACAGCGTTGTGAATGGCGAGAACGGCGATGAGAAGCTGCATCACCGTTTTCATCTCTCCGATGCCCGGGTGCAGGGCGATCGCCGGTTCAGCGCCCCCACCCGACAGATGATCGCTGATCGTGTCGGCGCCGCGATCGGTATCCCAGCCGAGGCAGTCGATGTCGTTCCAGTTGGCAAGGCGAGCCACGGCAAGGCTGGTGTCATCTACCAGCTCTCTCGGCTGACCCATGACGGCAAGGCACGAGGCGGAGATGGCGAGGTGATCGCGACCGAGCCGCAGGTGCGCGCTGCGGCCCAGGCCTGGAGCAAGGCGCTCCGTTCCTTCTCGCCACGCGATACGATGCACATGATCCTGTCGGCGAAGGCCGGTGAGGACAAGGCGGCGCTGGTTCGGGCGGCGCGCGGGTTTCTGCACGAGCTGTTCCCCGAGCATAAATTCGCATTCGCGCTTCATGATGACAAAGAAGTCGATGGGCATATGCATGTCCACGTCATCGTCGCAGTCAAGGGCGAGGACGGGCAGAGACTGCGGCCGGGCCCGGCCGACCTGCGGAACTGGCGTGCGGTCTATGCGACTCATGCCCAGCAGCAAGGTCTCAAGATCGTCGCCACTTCGGCCGCCTACCGCGCGTCGTCGCAGAGCTACGGTCCGCGCGACAAGGCGATTGTCGACGTCGCTGAACGGCCGCGCGCGGGGCGGGAGGCCCAGGACCGAGCCTATGCGAAGGCCAATCCGCATGTCGTCGAGAAAGCGCGGCAGCGCATTCAGCGCGCCAGGATCAACCCCGTTCGGCTGCCGGAGACCGGGTCACAACTCGCTGCCGCAGGCGAGGGGCTGCGGGACTGGCAGGCGGTCGCACAGGCGCAGCCGAACCATCCGGCTGCGGCTCAATATATTGCGCGGCTGACGCAAAGCCTCGCTTCGGGTAAGATTCTGGTCTCGCTCAATCAGTACCGAAAGGCATCGAACATGGCTGACGCGACCGCCGCCGAGATGCGGGAAAACCTGAAGGACATTAGCGAGGCCGTGGCGCTTGCTGCCGGCGTCATGGGGGGCGCGACGAAGATGGAGTTCCTGCGCCGGACCGCTGCGACCATGGAGAAGCTGGCAATCCAGACCGATCTCAAGGCCAATCAGGAAAGCGGACAGACACATATGTCCGAGGATGAGGTGCGCCAGCTTCTCGGGCCACATGCCGACGCGTTGATCGCACGCGCCCGCGAGATCGAGGCGGCTGAGCAGCGCGAGGCCGAACGGGCCGAGGCCATACGCGATCGAGCGATCGCCGAGCAGAGGCGGGAGGAGAGTTCCGGCGCAATCGATCCTGCCTCGCTAAGGGAGGTCGCCGAAGACCGTGCCACCACGCACCATGCCGAGGCGATCGCGGCGCGCGAACGCCGGGAGGCCCAGGCCGCGGTCGAGGCGGCGCGCGCGCTTGCGGAGAACCCAAACCAGCGGCTCGATCCCAACCTCGCTCAGGGTGAACGCTTGCAGGAGCTGAAGCACCAGCAGGACACCGGCATCAACACCCGGCCCATCGAGGGCGAGGAATCGGACAGGGAGAAGCCGTCGAGCCAGCGCATGTGATGGCTGATATTCGGGCGTCGGAACGCCCTGGACCGGGCGCCCGGCGTCGGACCCGGGTCGTGTTACCGTGGCATAGCC
Source organism: Allobosea sp. CRIB-10 (assembly GCF_900112185.1). Lineage (GTDB taxonomy): Bacteria > Pseudomonadota > Alphaproteobacteria > Rhizobiales > Beijerinckiaceae > Allobosea. The sequence continues at coordinate 57,968 of NZ_FOKP01000012.1, forward strand.
ATGGGCATCTCGATCGTATCGCACAAATTGGACATATTGGACAATCGGCGGCCGCTCACCTATATTGGTCACACAGTGTTGGAGTGTGATCCATGGCCAGTTCCCAGATGCAACGAAACGGAGCAGGGCAGGCGAATGTGGCGGCCCGCGTTGCGAGCAAGGTGAAGGATGCGCTGCGCAGCGACAAGGCCTTTGAGGCCGGGTCCCTTGCTCTCTCGGCCCGCATCGCCGGAGCCGCGGCTGCTGCTGTCGTGGATCTTCCTGTCGAAGCGCGTCGCGAGCTCGGCAAGCGGCAGGGCGAGCTCGCACGCGGCATCCGCAGGCTGGTCAAGGCCTTCAGCGACGAGCCATCCGCTGGCAAGATCGAACTCGACCTGCCGGGGGACGTCGCCCCGTCGAAAGGCGAGGGGCTCGGTGAGATCGTCTCGCGTGAAGAGGGGGAACGCTTGCTGAGCGACATAGCCGTTGCCCGAAGGCTGGAGGACTGGGCCGGCCCGGTTGCCGGTGCGAGCGAGCTCAGCCGCGACTATGGCGTCCCCCGCTCGACGCTCAATCATTGGCATCACGCCGGTGAGGTGATCGCCCTGCTGAAGGGGACGAGGAACCACGTCTATCCGATCGCGCAATTTGTCGACGGGCGTCCTGCCAGAGGCCTCGCCGCGATCAGCACCCTTGCCGGAAATTCCCGGATCGCCTGGTTCTGGCTCAGCAGGCCGAATGCCGCTCTTTCGGGCCGGAAACCGATCGACGTCCTGAAACAGGATCGCGTCGACGAGGTCGTCGACGTGGCCCGCGCCTATTTCCATGCGCAATGACGCTCGACAGGGTTGTTCTGCAACGTCTCGCCGTGCGGGAAGACGTCACCGACTATGTGAGGATTGTCGGCCGCGCGCACGCCGCTACACCTTTGGGCATGGGCTTCGGAAAGACGCGGTTCTCAAGCCCGAAGGACAAGTTCCGTCTGCTCTACCTCGCCCAGGATACGATGACGGCGGTCGCGGAAACGATCGTCCGCGACCGCTTTGAGCGCAAGACGAAACGCGAGATCCTGCAGGAGGAATTCGATCTCTATTCGATAGCGGCAATCCGGAATTCGGTGCCCCTGCTCCTGCTCGACCTTCGGCACGAGGGGGCAAGCCTTCTTGGCGTCTCGACCGACGCCGTCAGGGCCAAGGCGCAATTGGCGGGGCGGCGGTTCAGTCAGCAGCTCTACGATCGAACCGACTTCGACGGGATCATCTACATGTCCCGCATCACCAACAAGCAGTGCATAGCGGTCTACGACCGCGCAGCGACATTGAAGCTTGAGGCCAATAGCCCCGCCCTTGATTTGCCCCGCCTCGGATCGCTGCACGCGATCCTGAACATGCTCCACATCACCGTCATCGCGCGGGTTTAGCGCATCGGCTCCCGGCCTCGGGCAATTCTGAAAGCAGAAACCCCGAGAACGCTCGGCGGAGGGGCAGGCACCGACACCACCGGCATCTGCCCCCTCAAACCCCGTCGATGGACGGCCAAGGAAGCGTCAGGAGCCGCTGCGACCCTCGCCATGATCCTTGATTTGACGGCTGACGTCGTCGATCGCCGCTTGGGCCTCAGCACTCAGATTGGCCAGCATATCGGTCGGCATCAGCTCGAGCTGCTCGGTGGCGGTCCTATCGGCATTCGCCTGGATCAAGGCGGAAATGCTGACGTTCCGGGCGCCAGGACGCATCGGCAGTGCCAGCAACCGGGAAGGGGAGGGTGAGGGCTCCTTCGTCCGCTCTCCACTGTTCGCGACCTTCGGGAGCGGAGCCGCTTCTGTTGGGGGCCCGGGTCTGAGCTCGACGATTTCGTCGTCATCGCTCTCATCGAGGCGCTCCGGAACTGGAGCCGCCTCCTGTCCTGGCGGTAGCGGTGGCTCCTCGATGATCGTGTCCGGTCCATCGAGGTCTGGCGGGAAGGCCGCCGCGGGTGGTGGGCTGGATCGGACGGGAGGCAGCACCTCGGGCTCGACGAGGTCGATCGGCAGGTGGGAGGCCGCCTGGGCGGTCTCCCGAGCAAGCTTGGCCTTCACCTCCGCCAACGATGTGATCGGCTGGACCTCCCAGGCGGGGAGGGGCGGGACTTTCAGTCGACGGTCACGACACCGCCGATAGATCGCCTTGAAGGGTGCGTCGCGAAAATACCTCAGCTTGCCGATCACGAAGCCCGGTGCATTCGGCACCAGCACGATCGCGCGGTCGGACGGCATCTGGCGCAATTCCTCGGCGGTGCGCAGCGCACGCTCCTGATAGCTGACGCTCTTGTCGCGGCTGGCGAAGATGCCTTTGCCGGCGCGAATGATCGGGGTCCGCACCTCGATCGTGGTGGAGCCGAGCATCTTCGAGACGTATTCTGAGGTCTCAAGATCGTTCATGCGGATGAAGAGCTTGACCTGGCAGGCCGAGACGGTGGTTTGCCGCGTCGCCCGGCCATAGAGCTCGTCGAGCTGCGCGAGGTCCTGGAGGATCAGAACCATGCGGAAGCCATAGCCGGCATTGATCGTGAGCTTGGAGACCAGCGACTCCATCTTGCCGAGCTGCCGAAACTCATCGATCACGATCAGGACCTGATGCGGCTCGTCTGAGCCCGGCATCGCGGTCATCAGCACATCGTGGATTTGCTGGATCAGAATCTTGATGATCGGCCGGAAGATGTCGAGCTGCGCGACCGAGCAGCCGATGAAGATGGCAGTCGGATCCTTGCGGAGCTGCGCGATGTCGAAGTCAGTACTCGCGGTCGCGGCCGCGACGAGATCGTTGGTCCACGGGTTCAGCGCGGCGGTCAGGTTGAAGAAGGCCGAGTTGCGGGTTTCCTTCTCGAGCGCGATGAACTGGTTGAGACCCTGGACGACCCAGCTTGGCAAAAACTCCTGCTCGTCGTCGCGGATATTGGTCAGCACGCGCAGGAATTCCACGCCCGTCGCGGTCAGGTTCGTGACGGCGCGAAGATGGCGTTGACCCTCATAGCGCGGGCTCGCGACGACATAGCCGATCAGGGCGGTGAGGAGCTGGCGGCCTGTCCGGGCCCAGATCTCCGAGGATCCGGTTCCCTCCGGCACGATGAAGGACGCGACCACGGCCGCATCCGTTGCCATGTGCGCATCGCGGCGGATGAAGTCGAGGGGATTGAAGCGATGCGTTTCGCGCTCGCCGGGCGAGAACATGAACACCTTGTCGCCAAGCGCCTGCCGGTGGGCGCCGATGGCCTCGAACAGCTCGCGCTTCGGGTCGAACCAGACTGAGGATCCGCGCCAGCTATAACCGTTGGGGATCACGAAGCTGACGCCCTTGCCCGATCGGGTGGGTCCGACGACGAGCACATGGGAGGGATCGTCCGAGGTGATCGTCGCGCCGTTCAGCCGGCCGAGGATCAGGCCCTGCCTGGCTAGAAGTCCCTTGCGGCCGGCATCGATCAGAGTGCCGAAACGCGCATTGCCATGATGGGTGGGCTTGCGCATGACGACAGCGAAGAGGGCGATGCCTGCGGCAAGCGCCAGCGTTGCGCCAACGGCGATCAGTCCACGCAGGATGGTCTCCTCGCGCGTGCCCGGATAGGCGAGCCGCTGCGAAAAATGCTCCCAGGCGACGAGCAGGGCACCCGGATCGCGGCGGCTGTTCTGGAACTGGAGGAGCGCCCAACGTGATTTCCCTTCGCCGGCGAGGGCAGGATTCCAGCGCGCTGTTGCGACGAGCTCGTAGGCGAGGCTCGTCAGCAGGACGGCGGCGACGAGCGCAAGCAGCGCGATCAGCAGCCTAAAGGCGTAGACTCGCGCCATTGCCGAGGCCCTTTCTGGCCGCCTGCCAATCGGCCATGCGGTTGAAAAAGATCGCGGAGGTACCGCGCCAGCCGCCGCGGCGGGTCTGCTGGATGACGATCGGCAGGACCGAGCGGATGTAGTCGATGATCTCAGCTTTTCGCAGGCCGAGGCCGGCCTGCATGACCATCAAGGCGAGCTGCTCGAAGGCACCGTGCGGACTATCGGCATGGATGGTGGTGATCGATCCGGGATGACCGGTATTGACGGCGCGCAGGAAGGAATAGGCTTCGGCGCCGCGGATCTCGCCAAGGAAGATGCGATCCGGTCGCAGTCGCATGGCGGCCTGCAGCAGGCTTTCGATCGTCACCCGCGCCTGGCCCTGGTCGCCCTTCGAGGCGACGAGCGGGAGATAGTTCGGCTGGACCGGTTTCACCTCGCGCGTGTCCTCGATCGTGATGATCCGCTCCTCCGGCGGCACCTCGTGCAGGATCGCGTTCAGGAAGGTCGTCTTGCCGGAGGACGTTCCGCCGGAGAGCAGGATCGAATAGCGCTCGGCCACGGCAAGGCGGATGAAGTTCTCGATCTCGCCGGCGTCGAGATGCTCGCAGAGCCGGATATCGGTCGCGCTCAGCGCATTGGGATCGCCGATATCGATCGCCTCGAACGAGCCGCGCTTGCGGTACTCCTGGAGACGCATGTCCTTCACGACCTGCTTGCGGATCGCGAAGGCGCCGCCATTGGTCGTCGCCGGCGGCAGTACGCCCTGGAAGCGCTCGCCATCCGGCAGGGCGGCAGAGAGTAGCGGATGCTCCTCGTTGACGGACTGGCCACTGAAAGCGGCGACGCGTTCCATCAGATGGCGTAGCGCGGCGCGGTTGAGCTCCGGCACGGCATGGCGCTCCATTTCGGTGCCGCCGGCGACCTCGACCCAGACTTCGCCCGGGCGATTGGCGCAGATCTCGACGACCGTATCGTCGCTGAGCCAGCGCCTGATCGGCTCCAGCGCGCGGCTCAGAAAGACGGTCCGGGTGGTGTCATTCATCGGTCTCAGTCGCGATTCGCATAATGAGAATTATGGAACATATTCCTATTTCATGATTTATTTCATAGTGCGTGCGCGGGATCGTTCAAGCCGGATTTCCCGCAAGGCCTCCTTCACCGGATCCGGATAGAAGGCCGAGAAATCGAGATCGCGCCGAACGAAGACCATGATGCGCGAGCCCTGGTCGACATGGATCGTCGGCGGAATGCTGATGGAGTCGCGTAGCGCCTCTTCCGCGATCCGGTTCAGCGTCATCGAAACCTGCTGCGCGCCGATCTGCCGCGCATAGAGCGCGTTCTGGTTCGGCTGGCCCTGCACGAGCACCGGTTGGCCTGTATTGGGATCGATCGTGCTGTACTGGTTCTGGCCTGACTGGTTGTCCTGGCCGAGATTGGCGATGAACTGCGCCGTGCCGCCGACGAGGCTGAGCAGGATCGCTGAGCCGAACTTCTCGACCCAGTGCTTGTCGACGATGCCGGTCATGCCCGTCCGGCCGAGTTCGTCGGTCCCCATCGAGCCGAGCTGCACGGAGACGCCGTCGCTTCTCAGCATCCGCGTCCAGACGATGAAGACGCGGGTCTGGCCTGTGCTCAGGCCGCTGCGGTATTCGCCGATCAGGCGTGAGCCGGCCGGAATGAGAATACGGCGGCCATCGAACGACCAGACATTCTCAGAGACCACGGCGCGCACCATGCCGGCGAGATCGCTTTGGATCGCGGTCTCAAGCACGCCCTTGATCATGGTTCCCTGCGCGACCAAAGCGTCGATGCGCGGGTTTTTCGTCGCCTCCGAGATCTCGACGCCTGCCTGCCCGGTGCGGGCCAGGAAGCGACGGTTCGGATCGTCTTCGGTATTGTCGGTGGCGCCGGCGGTCACTGAACCATTGCGATTGGTGCCCCTCGTTTCGCTGGCTGTGCCGCCGCTATCGGCCACGAGCTGGCCCGCGCGCAGGCGCTCCCACTTCTTCCGTTCTTCCTCAGCCAAGCGCAACCGCTCCTCCTCGGCCAGCCGGCGCGCTTCGCTGTCGTCGGGTACGGTCGCCTCCTGGATCGGCGGCTGGAGTGGTGGCGGCGGTGGAGGCGCTTCGATTGTCGTCGGTGGTTGCGCCGGCGGCGGAGGAGGAGGTTCGGGCGCAGTCGGGATCGTGATGGTGCCGTTGTCGAGTTGCGGCCGCGGCGTGTCGATCGATGGGCCCGGATATTGGGTCGTCCGAAAATCCTCCGTATCCGGGCTTGTGATCGAGGGGCGGTCGGGGGCACGCATCGCGCTGTAGATCATCCAGCCGGCGACCAGTACGGCGCCGGCCGGCACCACAACCTTCACGAAGGTCCCGATCCGTGAGGCGCGCGCCGCAACCACGCTGCCGGCAGCCTCCTCGGCCAGAGCCCGGTACTCATTAGGAGATGGCATTGTGGGTCCTCACCGGGCGCGGCTTTGGGCCACCGATGCGCTGCGGCGCATGAGGCTCCAGACCCGTCGGCTCGTTCACATTGTTGAGGCGCATGTTGAAGATGCAGATGGCGTCGTCGCCATTGCGCAGCGTCCACTGGTAATTGACCCGATCGACGACGAGATATTCTCCCTCCCGCCGGAAATTGATCAGGCTCTCGTTACGCTCCGCGTCGACGACATAGATCGCGGGCGTCTCGCGCGCCGGATCGAAGCGGAAGAAGGTTTTTACGCCATCATCGAAGATGACGAGCGGCTTGTTGGCGGAGGCACCCTTGTAGCCATAGGCCGAGTTCACATTCTCGGCCCGGAGGTTGCGGAGATTGGGCTGCGCGGCGCGTTCGCGCGCCTGGGCCATCATGGCGGCGTTGTCGCCCTCCTCGTCGGGATAGCGGAAGACGATCGAATAGACCTGCTGCGCGACCGGTCGGAACTCGCCCTTCAGGATGAAGACGTAGGAGCGCTTGTTGGTGAGCACGTTGAGATTGGCGTGGGCCTCCTTCTCGACGGGCTTCACGAAGAGGACGTTGCCTTTCTTGTTGGGCTCGATGCGCCATGCCAACGCGTCACCAGCGCCGAGGGTTTCGATCCGCTCGTCCTCGGCGAAGGTGATCATGGTCGAGGCGCCATAGGAGGCTTGCACCGAGACGACCTCGTCCTTGTGATACCAGACATAGCGAATGCGACTGTCGCGAGGGCCTGCACGTGGACTGAGTTCCGCTGCAGCCGGGAGGGCGAAGGCGACGGCCTGTATGATGAGAACCGCAAGCGCGCTGATGCGCGCGAGGATTGTCATGGCCTGCCCCCTTCGGGCGAAACCGTCTCCTGGTCACGCCGGTATTCGAGGACCTGGAAGCCGAGCGGGTTCTGGAAACGATATTCATTGCGGGCTGGCGCCGCGGTGTAGCGGAAGCGGATCAGCGACACCCAGTGCCGGGTGACGATGTTCGTCTGGGATTTCTCGTCGGTCGAGAATCTGACGAGCGCGGTGCGCTGGTTCGGGAAGGTGACGGATTTGACGTTGACCGCGACGATCGTGTTCGAGCCGAGGATCTTGATGGGATTCTGCGGATTGGCGGGGCTGTAGATCTCGACGAGCTCGCGCGAGGCGTCGCCCATCGAGAGAAGCTGAGCCAGGTCGAAATTGTCCTTCAGCGCCTTGGGATCATAGGTCTCACGCGCCTTCACATAGCGCACGAGATCGAAGGTCGCGATCGCCTCATCCTGCTGCAGCGGCCCTTCGGCCATCGGCCGCTTCACCTCGACGAACCCCGTCGAGCGGTCGACCACCACCATATAGGGTTCATAGGTCTTGAGCGGCAGCGCCAGGACCAGGGCCCCGAGCGCGGCGACCGCGATCACCGACATGACGAGCGCGATTGTCCAGGCGATCGAACGGGACCAGCGGTTGCGGCGGGCGATGTCGTTCTCCCAGATCGCCGCGTCGGTGTAATATGGCAAGGGCGGCGCCCTGCCTTGGGTCGCTCCCGTGGCCTCACTCACCAATTCCGTCATGCCTGTTCCTGACCGCTATGCGGTTTCTGTGAGTTTCTTCGCCAGGCGCTTGTAGTCGGCGCTCTGTTCGAACTCCCGTTGCGTGAAATGGAGACGCGCGCGCGCCCTCCCCGCATGGCGCTCTGCGGGCGTGGTCCAACCCGTTCTGTCGAGCAGCCTTCGTCCGAGCGCGCTGCCGCCCATAGCGGCGCCAAAGGCACCGATCCGAGAGTACATGCCGCCAAATCGCGGCGATTGGACCGCGATGCCGCCGGCGATCGAGGCGGCAACCATCGTGATCTGCGAGAGCAGCAGGATGCCGATCACGCAGATGACCACGAGGGGCGCAGCTTCGGTGAAGCTCGTCGCCACCTTCGCGTTTGCCTGGTTGACCGCGTCGAAATAGCTCTGGCTGATCGAGATGAAGAAGGCGCAGAAGCCGTAGACTAGGATCTGCACGCAAACATATTGCACGATCGAGGATGCCCAACCGGAAAAGAACCGGCTCGTGTAGCCGAACAGCAGGAGGATGATGAAGATCGGCGCGAGTGCCAGCAGCAGCCAGAGGAAAATCTTGGCGAGAATGATCAGGAACAGCGCGTAGCCGACCAGCAGCGCCCCGAAAATCAGGATGACCGCCCCGAGGACATAGCCGCCGAAGTTGAGCACGCCGAGATTCTTGATGAAGCTGGTCGTCGAGCCCGCGAGCGAGTCCCACATGTTCTGGAGCCCGGTCTGCACGCCGTTGACCGAGTTGAGCCCGGCCGAGGTGCCGGTGACGTTGGCGCTCACGCTCGTCAGCATCGCGTTGCCGATGGCCGAGGGACCCTCGTTCAGCATCTGATAGGCGAAAGTCTGAAAATCGTTCCAGCTTGTCGCCAGCGCATAGATCGCGAAGGCGCGTAGCAACCGGAACGTGATCTCCGCTGGATTGCCCTGCGCGGTTCCCGACCAGATGCCGTAGGCCCAGACGATCACATAGAGCGTCAGCAACAACCCCGCGACGCCGACCTGTCCGTCGCCCGTCAGGGCGGAGGCGAGGTTCTGATAGGCTTGGGCGACGAAATTGTTGCCGAAGCGGTCGACGGTCGAGAGCAGCGTCGTGATGTTGAAATTCATGCGCCGCGGCTCCGTGTTAACGCGCTGGAGCCGCGTTGACGGGCCGCATCGGACCGCATTCGTCGGAGGCGGCGGGAGACACGGCTCCGAGCGATGAAAACGCCATCGGCACGATCGGCGGGCCTTCGTCGCGCGAGCACGGTGCCTTGAGCGGCTTCACCGCGCACCCGCCGATGAGCGCGGTAAGGACGCCGGCCGCGATGAGGCGCCCTCCCCTCATCGCCCCGCCTTGTACTCGAGCGCGCGGGTCGCCTGCGAGATCATGGTCATGCGGTCGATGTTGGGTTGGTTGGCCGCGGCCGTCGCCGTGTTTACCGCGCCGATCAGCTCGTTCACGGTGATGCCGGTCTGCACCATGATCTGACTGTTCTGGTCGACACTCCCCTTCAGGTCCGGGGCCTGGCCGATCATGCCGGCGCCTTGCTTGAAAGATCCGCTGCGGGTCTGCACACCCGATTGCGTGGAGTCGACGAGGCCCGTAATGGTGCCGGCCGTATTGACGAGCTGCGAATAGCTCTTGTCCATGGGGCTGGTCTGGCCGTTGATCAGGCCGGAGATCGTCTTCACGAGCTGCAGGCCGTTGATGAGACCCGAGACGATGTTCTGCGAGCCGCCGCCCATCCCGGCAAAGGACAGCGATCCCCCGGAGATCACGCTGCCAAGGGAGGGTGCGCCGCCCATCGAAAAGCTGCCGCCACCGAGCGCGATCTGGGAGAGTTGCCCGGCCTGACTGGTGCGATCGCCGGTCACGGCGGCAAGCGTCTTCTGCGTGAACTGCATGATCTGCCGGTCGGCAGCGAGGATGCTATTGGTCGTCGTCGCGATCTCCTGCGCCTTGCGCAGGTTCGCGTTGTCGATCACCGGCGTTTGGGCCGAGGCGGCGGCAGCGAAAAGCACGGCCGCGACGCTCACACACAGGGTCTGGATGGACTTGCGCATCACGATCGCTCCCTTCAGCGAGATTGGTACTGTCGGACCGCGGCCACGAGCTCATCGCTCGACAGCGGCTGTTGCGCGGCATTCGCCCGCGCGGCTTCGCGTTCGATCGCAAAGGAGACATTCCCCGCCGTGTCGTTGTAGCGGCGGGCGACGCAGCCCGACGCCGGCGTCGTCCCGTAGGGCGTCGTCGAGCAGCCCGCGGCTACGCAGGGGCTTGCGGCGGTCCCCTCCCCCGTCATCCCGGCCGGACATAGATTGATCGTCTGTGGCGGCCTAGCCGGTCCGCGGGCCGATGTCGGCAGCGTGACGCCGCGCGTGCCCTGGCTCGACATCGAGGCGGCGGCAAGATTGGGCAGGTTGAAGGCTTGCGTGAGAAAAGACACGCCGTGGATGGCCTCGTTGAAGGTGAGCCCCGTCTGCGTGCGGATCGCGCTATTGCGGTCCATGGCCTCCATCAGGGTACCGTCCGAGCCGACCTCGCGGCCCATGCGTTCGAAGACCTGGCGGTTCGGCTGAAGCGAGGCCTGCACCGTCTCCATGCCGCCGATGACCTGGCCCGTGCCTTCGCGATCAGCGCGCGGCCCGGCCGTCCAGTCGGTCGCCGGCTGTGCCCCAGTGCTCGTGGACCCGGTCGTCGTCGGCTTGGCGAAAGCCGGCGACGTTTTGATGGTTGGGTCAGCTCGATCGAGGGTCGCCGCGCCGCGGCCCGCATCAGGCTTCTGCGTCGGGCTCGTGACCGCATTGTCCTTCTTCGGCTTGGTCACAGAGCAGTTGATGCCCTGCGTAAATGTCTGGGTCTTGCCGGTGATGAGCTTGATCTCGACCTTCTTGGTGGACTCGTCCGTGCGCCGGTCGAGGATTGCCCCGTCATTCACCGGCACCGCAGCAAGGGTAGGGCCCGCGATCCCCGCTGCCAGCAGCATCAAGGCGAATGTCTGGAACCGCATGATCAGTCTCTTCCCATGAAAACCGGTAGCCAGGCCTGCGGATCGTCCCCGACCCGGGCGCGCAGCGCGTCGAGCTCGGCGACCGTCTCGGTGCGGCCCGACAGCACCTTGATCAGCTCCGGCATGCCCCGGAGATTGAGGCGCGCGATCACGCTGTCCTGGTCATGCTTGATCAGGAAGGAACGCGATTCCGCCGGCGTGGTGCGGATCCAGCGCACCTCGCGCGCCGACAGACGGAAGGCACCGCCATAGGACGCCTCGTCGGCCTTGGGGTTCGGGAAGAAGATGTTCGTTGCCGATTGCTCGATCAGCGTATGCGCGAGCTTGGAGTTCACGATATCGGCCGCCGATTGCGTGCCGAAGCCGATGACCCCGTTCTGCTTACGGATGGTCTTGAGCTTGTCCTTGATGAAGTAACTGAAGACCTCGTCGTCGAGGAGCCGCCAGCCCTCGTCGAGGAAGATCATCACTGGCTGGCCGTCGAGCAGTTCGTCGAGCCGGTGGAAGATGTACATCAGCGCCGCCGTCCGGTTGACGGGATCGTCGAGCACGCTGGTCATGTCGAAGCCGAAGATCGCGGACATCGAGAACGTGTCCTCGGTGTTGTTGAACAGCCAGCCGCGCTGGTCCGCGCGGATCCAGGGCTGCAAACGGGCGTAGAGATCGTCGTCGCCGGCCCGCATGGCGCCGCGCAGCAGCTCGGCGAACTCGTCGAGCGTTCGCCCTTCCGGCGGCGCCGTCAGGACCTGCGTGATCGCATTGCGGATGACCTGCTCCTCGCGGGTCGAATGACCGATGCCGTCGGCGCGCCGGAGCATGAAGCTGAAGAGCTGGAACAGGAACTCGCGGTTTGCGCCATTGTCGGAGAGCCGCAGCGGATTGAACCCGGTCGGCTCGCCGGCGCGCAGAACCTCGTATTGCCCGCCGAGCGCGCGCACGAAGATCTCCAGGCCCCGATCCTTGTCGACCAGCACCAGCTTTGGCCGCGGTTGCACGCGTTGGGCCTGGGCGGAGATGAAGCCGAGGAACACCGTCTTGCCCGAGCCGGACGGCCCCGTGACTGTGAAATTGCCGAGGTCGCGGACGTGGAAATTGAAGAAATACGCGGTCTGCGACGTCGTCTCGAGAACCGAGATCGGCGTGCCCCAATGCGTCCCGCTCGCCTGCCCACTCGGATAGTTATGGAGCGAGGAGAACCCGGCCATATTCTTCGAGGAGATCATGGAGGAGCGCGCGATATAGGAGGCATTGCCGGGGAGTTGCGCCCAGAAGGCCGGCTCGCAGTTCAGGTCCTCGCGCACCCAGATCGCCGAGACATCCGTCAGTGCCGTGCCGCAGTCGGTGACGCATTTGGTCACCTCGTCCATGTCGCGGCCGAGGCAGAGCACGCTGAGATGGTGGTGGCCGTAGATTGATTCCGACGAGAGAAGCTCGTCGCGCGCATCCGAGAGATGCTCGGCAACGACCGAGCCGGCCTCGTCCGACATCTCGATCTGACGACCGACGCGATCGATCTGCGTCATCGCGATCGGCTTGTCGATGAGGGCGAAGGACTGCGTGACGATGAACTCGTGCGGCACCCGCAGCATCGGGTTCAGCATCCCCGGGCCAGTCAGCGCCGGATATTCGCTGACCGAAATCAGCGCCCCGAAGCGTGTGTCCTCCGGCGAGGCGCCACGGATCTCGACGGCGTTGCGGCCGAAGAACAACCGCTTCGTCGACAGGGCTTCGGCGAGCTTCATGCGCGGCAGCGCCATCGGGCGCGGCATTCCGCCATTCACGAGCTGGACCAGGAATTCCAGCGGTTCCGAATGCCAGACGCCGCCGCGCTCGACGACCCGCAGGACCCGAGCGCCGTAGGCCTGCAACGTCTCGCGCATGGCTGTCATCACGTCGGACAATTCGTTGACGGCCTGCTCCTCACTGAGCGAGCGGCCGTCCGCGTCGTGGCGCCCGAACAGCTTGCGCAACACGACATCGACCGTGCCGACGCTGCCCTGAAGCTCCCGGCGGACGACGGAGAGGTAGATGTCGTTCACGAACATCCGCCGCTGGCGCAGGCCGGCGGTATAGCGTTCGTCGAGCTCGCGGCAGAAATCGTTGTCGAAGGTCGAGGCGATCGAAGGCTTCACCTCGCGCCGGACGATATGGGTGTAGAGCGCGTAGCGCGACGAGCCCAGCGCCCGCAGGAGATCGTTGCGGCCGAGCAGTCGTGAATTGACCTCGCTGATATCAGCCGTCTCGAAGCAGAAGCCGGAGAGGTGCAGGAACGACATCAGCATGCCGTCATCCGTCCTGATTGCCTCGTCCGAGACGTGCCGTGAATAGGGAATATGCGCAGCGACCGGGTTCTCGCGCCGGGAAACCGCACCAAAGCTCAGCTCGTCACGCAGCGCCCGCGCAATCGCCATGGCTAGACCCGGTAGCTCGTGGCGCCCCAGAACCCCTTGCTCCGGGGCGGGACCTTTCGGCCGCGGATCAGCATGATCTCGAAGATCGCCGGATCGCGCACGATCATGATCCGGCCGATGGCGTAGAGCGGCAGGATCGTCAGCAGCATCAGGAGGTTTTTCGTCACGAGGAAGACGACGGCCGAAACGACGCCGATCAGCATGAAAAACTGATACGGCACGCCAAGAAGGCTCGGCGGCCGGGTCAGGCCCTTCACCAATGGCGTGATCAACGGCTGGTCGACATCCTCGGCCATGCGATCACCTGCCGACCGCTGACTGGAAGAACTGGACGATCTGAGCCGATCCGAACACGAGCACGATGCCGAAGATGACAGAGCCGGCAAAACCCCAGGTCAGGCGCCCGACGAACGCCATGAGTCCGCAGGCAATGACCGCGAGCACCGCGAGCGACGTCGAGATCGGCCCGGTCAGCGTGTTGACGAGCGTCTGCAGGGTGCTCTGGACAGGCTGAAGCTGACCGCCGCTCTGTGCCAGGGCCGGTGCTGCCATTGCCATAGCCACGGCGCCCGCCCATGCGCTCCGTTGGATCCAGCCCTCAAGCCTCATGGTCTTGCTCTCCTTCAATCGAAATTCTGGACGAAGCCGCCCTGCCAACCCTCGGCCTGGCGGCGCGCGCCCGCTCGGGCCGGCGCGGTCGTTCTCGGCACGCTTCCGGTGGGTTCACCGGTGGATTCATTGGGTCCGCGCCTGGGCGCAGGCGCGAAGGCGTCGGTCCGGCTGCCAAGGGCGGGCCACTGGTAGAACTCGTTCAACACTGCCGCGACGAAGCCGACGGTCTCAGGTGTCGGCGGCACGCCGCCCGCCTCGAGGACGGCCGGTTCGCCGGCGTTGTAAGCGGCGAGCACATAGACCGGATTGCGATATTTCGCCGTCAGCTCACGCAGGAAGGCGATGCCGCCGCGCACATTGTCTTTCGGATCGCAGATGTCGACGCCGTAGGCCTGGGCGGTCGCCGGCATGAGCTGCATCAGCCCATAGGCGCCCTTCCCCGAGAAGCTCGTCGAGTTGTAACGGCTCTCGGCTTGCGCGACCGACAGCACGAACTCAGGCATGAATTGCTCTTCGCGCGCCGTCGTCTCGACCAGACGCCTTGCCTCCTCGCGGTTGAGCGGGGCACCCTCTGCGCAGGGCGATGTGGCCTTCGCGGCATCAGGATCAGCGCGGGCGCCCTCCCCGATCCGCTGCACGGGCTCGGCCGAGTCGGTGGCGTCCGGCACGATCCGCCCATCCGCGTCGACGGAGGCAGATCTGACCGCCGGGCGCTCGACCGGCGCCGGAAGACGCTCCTGACGCTTGGCCGGGATAGGACTGTTTGCGTCCGATTGCTGCGCCGAAGAGGTGCTTGCCGCAGCGAGAAGCGCGATCCCTGCCAGCGCCGTTCTGCGTCGGGCGCTCATGTCGATTTGCTCCGCATCATGCTGTACGCTTAATATATTGAGCGAGGCGCAGGCAACCAAAAATCACGGAGCGGTCATATGAGACCCCGGCATCTGTTCGCACCGCTGGCAATTCTGCCGACGCTCACGGCGATTTCGCCGGCGCCCGCCCGGGCCGATACCTTCGGCTGTACCGTGCTTCTCTGCATGCTGAACCCCCAAGGATGGGCGTCGGTGCCGTACTGCGTTCCGCCGGTCCAGAAGGCCTTCGCCCTTGTTGCGAGCCGCCGCCCCTGGCCGCAATGCCCAGAGGCCAACATGTCGGCACTGCCCGACAAGGCGGGCGAATCCATTGACATCCTGGGCCAAGACGGGACGACGCGCGTCCCGCTCGGCAAGTCTATTGCGCCGTGAGTCGCAGCTTCGCTCTTATGATCGCCGTCTTCCTCGCCGGCGGCGCCCATGCGCAAGATCCAGCAAAGCCAAACCCCTGGTTCGCCATCCCGAAAGGCGCCGTCTTCACGACCGGCGACACCTGGACCTATGCCGGCGAAACGCATCGGCTCTACGGCGTTCAGGCCTGCCTGCGCGGGACCCACTTCACCAATGGCAGCGGCGCCCGGATCGATTGCGGCGAGGCGAGTCTGACCATGCTCGTCTCGCTCGTCCGCGACCTCAATCCGCTCTGCTATTCAGCGGGGTGGCAGGCTGTCTCGAAGACGCGCTTCGTGGTTTGTGTCGCTCAACCCGGCCAGGGCGCGGGCGCCGGCTCGCGGATCGATCTCGGCACGGCCCTCGTTTCCAGCGGATGGGCCTTCGCCGCCGTCAACCCGGAGGGTGCTGCGGTCCACGAGCCCTATCTGGTTGCCCAGGCCGTCGCCCGGAAGGAGCGTCTCGGCCTCTGGCGATTTCCCGATATGCCGGACCCGAACGCCATCATCCTCAGGCAGATTCGCGCCGGCGCCGCCGCTGCTCCGGGCGCTCCCCTCCCCGCTCCGGCTCCAGTTCGATGATGGGCGGCCGGTTCCCGCGGTCCTCTGTGAGCGTTTCCACACGTCGGTGCATGAGGAAGCCGATCGCAAGTGCCAGGCCGGAGAGCCCGCCGATGAACAGCGCGGCGAACAGGCCGGGATCCCGCCACAGCGTCGCCTCGTCCCAGTTCATGATCAGCCGGAAACCACCGAAGGCGAGGATCAGGATTGTCGCCATGATGATCCCCAATCGTGGATCGATTGAGAATCGCGTCAGCACAGCTTTCCTCCCTCCCCGATGCTTCGCGATCTCGCGTGAAGCGCTTCACAAACCGATGTCCGAGGCCAACCGATGACCTTCACCAAGCCCGCGATCGCGGTGATCGTCAGTCTCCTCCTGACCTCGATCGCAGCGGCTGCCGAGATCTGCGGCGTTCCAAAGATCCTCGACGGCGACACCGTCGAAATCGCCCACCAGCGCATCCGGATTTTTGGGATCGACGCGCCGGAGATGGAGCAGCTTTGCCTCGATGCGGCGACCCGCCGCTCCACCTGTGGTGTCGACGCCCGCAACGCGCTGTCGTCATTTGGCGCCGGGCGGTCATGGTCCTGTACGAGCGTCGACGTCGACCAGTATGGCCGGCACGTCGCGCGATGCCAGATCGAAGGACAGGACGTTGGACGCTGGATGGTTGCACAAGGGTGGGCGCTCGCCTTCATCCGCTATTCCTCCGCTTATGTCGAAGACGAGAAAGCGGCTCGCTCCGCCCGACATGGGCTTTGGAGTGGCGCCTTCGTCGCCCCGTGGGACTGGCGCTCCCGCAGCACCAGCACCGTGATCCATGTTGCCGTCAGTGTTCCGGCCGGTGCACAGAAGATCCTGCTCAACTCGGTCTCGGAGGCCGGAGGCCCAGCTGGCGCGTGTGCGATCAAGGGAAACTTCAAGGCGGATGGCTCCTGCATCTACCACCAACCAGGTCAGCGCTTTTACGATGCCGTGCACATGAATGGGTCGGATCGAAAGCGATGGTTCTGCACGCCGGCGGACGCCGAGAAGGCGGGTTGCCGCGCGGCGCGTTGGTAACGCGCGAAGCGGTCGCGAGCTTGCTGCCTTCGTCGCCTAATTTCGAACCATGAATCCCATGATCAATGTCTTCACGAGGCGAACGCCTCGGCGCAGGAGCGCCAAGGCGATGAGTCCCAATACGGAGAAGGCGAACACATATCCAAGGCCAGGTATCCAGCGCTCGATGGTGTCGGCGGCGATGCCGATGCCGCTGGCGAACAGAAAGAGCAGCAGCAGAGATCCGAGAATTCCGTCGAAGCTCGGAGCGCCACCGGACCGGAATACCTGCTGGTTCATCTCATTGTAGGTGTGCGGGTGCCAACGCTTATCCATCTGATACCACTCGCGGTTTGACGGAATTGTGGGACGCTTTCGTCTCGTCCCCTCTGTTCCGTCTCACTCCTGCCCGGCAGGCCTGTTTCCCGTCTCGCTTAATATATTGATCTAACGCGGCCGGATGCTTTAAGCAATGTTCTCGGCCCATCAGGGGCGTGGGAATTGGCATTCTGCCCCTTGTCATCAGCGGCGCTGCGCCCCTGCCCTGCCGGCAGCGTTGGCCCGTTCGGCATCAGCGCGACCCGCGACTGGCAAGAGTGGCCAACGCGCGGAACGGAGATCAGTTTGGATGAGGCGATGGCTTCGCGTTCTGACCGGTTGCTTGCCCCCCTACTCCTCGCGGCGGGAGCTTCCGTCGCGCAAACACCAGTAGCGCCGACGAGCGCGCCCGCGGCTCCGCAGTTGCCAGATCTCTACGCGCCGCAGTCGACAACCGCGACGGTTCCGATGCGCGTCGAAGTCGTGACGAGCACGACCTTTCGCGACGTTGAAACGAAGCAGCTCTATCGCCTCTATGGCGTCGACGCCTGCGATGCCAACCAAACCGCCACTTTCGGCAAGCAGACCTGGCCCTGCGGGGTCGTCGCAACCGCCTGGCTCGTCAACGTCACCCTCAATCGCTGGGTGGCCTGCACGCCCATCCGGCAGACCGAGACCCTGAAGCTCGGGCGGTGTGCGACCGGCGAGATTCCGGATCTGGCCGCCGAGATGCTGAAGCTCGGCCACGCGATCACCCTCCCCTCCCCCGAGGACCGGCTGATTCCGACCTACGCCCAGCTCGAGAAGGATGCGCGCGCTGCCTATCGCGGCATCTGGGCGAGCTCGTTTCAGATGCCGTGGACATTCCGGCAGCAAGCCAGCCCTCCGAATAAACCGTGACGGATTTGATCATCATGTGCCGGTACGTTTTGCCAATTGGGATCGCGGTTGCAGCCGTCACGCTGGCGGGCTGTGCCTCGCAGCCAGCGCACGATGCGCAGATCTCGTCGCCGGCCACCAGCGCCTACCTCGCGCCCGAACAGGTCGACCGCGGCAGACAGGAATACGGCTCCGGCTACGAGCGGTTCCCACCTGTCATGACCGCGCGCACCGGCTATCCGACGCGGAACCAGGCCAATACAGCGCTGCGGCTCTCGCGCTGGGGAACGGTGCCGATCCGAACGCTCGTCACGAAAGAGGGCATCAAGACCATCGCCATACCCGCTGCCCTCCCCGACACCGTTGCCCATCGCGTTCGTCTGTTCGCCTGTCGGCCGGGGGCCCTGGACGGCGTGACCGGCCGCGTTCGGACCTATCGCGGCCCCGTCGTCGTCTGTGCCTCCGATCTGTTCGGCGCTGATGGCGCGGTCCTGGCGCGCGTTCCGCTCAATTTCTACTACTGGCAAAACGCCTGGCGGGTTCAGGATCCCCGGCCGGGCTACAAGCCGGTGCCATGGGTCGAGAACGAGCCCTCCCCGCCCAGGAGCTCCGGCTGGTTACCCTGGCAGGATCGCTACTGATCTGTTCACCCATCCGGGCGTTCCCTTCGGCCAAAATCGTATTGGGCTCGATCGGGTCTCGGACAGACCAGCGCCCTTCCCTTATCGGCCCGCCCTTCATTCCGGCTCGACAATCGCTGGCTCAATATATTAAGCAATAGCGAATTGTGAGGGAGGCCATGCTCGCGCGATCGACGATGGCGCTCGGCGCCGCTCTTTTCTCGTCGCCTCCGGGCCTGGCACAGTCGCCGACGGCCGAGCCTGGCAAATGGCGGCCGGTTGTCTATGCCGATCTCCAGCTTCCGGGGGAAGCCGCCCTCCCCTATGCCTCGCTCTGGGCCGACGAGCTCAGGCGCAACAATGACGCCTACAAGGCCAGAGGCGACAAGCGCTTCCTGGTGGCGAACGCTCCGGCTGCCGAGAGCCACGTCGTGATCCGGAGCCCGGAACGGGTGGTCGTCCTGTCGGTGCTGCATACGGTTACAGCGTGCACGACCCTGCGCCGGGACGTAAGCCACGCGACCCTGAAGAGCTGCCCGATGCGGCTCGCGATCTACGAGAACGGGCAGTCGCGCGTTGCCGATGCCGGCCGAGGCTGCTTCATCGAATATGCGGCCAGCCAGGGCGGCACCGCACCCGACATGGTGCGCAACGCGGCGCTCGCCGCCTACGACATCGAGAGCCGGGCGATCCGCGCCGGCATCGTCTTCCAGGGCCAAGCCGCGGACGAGTGCCAGTTCCGCGTGCCCATTCCCCGATCCTGAGGAGGTTCATCATGCGATCGTCGTCGAGCCGAACCAAACCTGAGTGTCCACTGTGCCGCGGCTCGTCGCCTTGCGGTCAAGGCAACCCTGCGGGCGCGCTGCGCGCGGCCTTGACTGCAGCGCCGCTCCGCGGCCGGGCCGTGGCCTCAGGTCCTCGGAGGTTCGCCATGACGACGAGCATCGCATTCGCACTCAGCATCGGCCTGGGCGCTGCCTCATACGCCCTCGACATCCGCGACTTGCGCCCGGGCTCCTATGTCCAGCGGCCGGCCGCCTGTAGTGCTCTCGGTGGTGCCGGCACCATGACCTTCGATGGACGCAATTTCTCGGGCCACTATCAAATGTGCCGGACCGACCCGCTCGGCGGATCGCGCGTTCGCAACACCTGCATCGAGGCCCAGGGTCCCAATCGACCCGATCCCAAAGAGATCGACACCGACCCGGATCGGACGGTTGTCGAGGCGATGGTGACGGTACAATCGCAGACATCCTTCACGATGTCCGGCAAGCAATTCCAATTCTGCGGAGAGTGAGATGCATCGGCCGCTCGTGACCGCCGCACTGACAATGCTCGCGACCGTGTCATTCGCGAGCACCTGCCCTCAGGGCGACGAGATGCTCAAGAACAATACGTCGCTGGCATCCCTCTGTCCGAACGGATTTACCTCGCAATCTGGTGGCGACATGGCGACGGCGATGGATCGGCAGAAGAACAACGTCTCGATGGTCTACGCATCCGCGCAGAATATGGGTGTTCCGCCCGAACTCGCTCTCGCCGTCAGCTATCATGAAGCGGTCGGGTTCAATTCCTGCGCTGGCTCGGATACCGGCGTCAGAGGGCCGATGCAGCTCACCAAGCGAACCGGCCGGTCCTACGGCTACGATCGCGACATCAACGAGCAAAACGTCAATGGCGGTATGAAGGTCCTGAAAACCGCCTACGACAGATGCGGCATGGACTATGCCTGCCTGTCGGCGAACTACAACGGCTCACCCCGCCCGGGTGAGCAGGCGGGCTGGGCGCGTGGCGTCGGCGCCGCTCATCAGAAATTGCTCAATACGCCGAGCCTGATGGCGAAGGCATGCAGCGGGAGCCAGAGCGCGGCCTGTGTCAGTCCCGGCGACTTTCCCAACCCCGGCACGAGTCCCAGCCTGGTTGCAGGATCTGCTGCGCCCGCGGGCAATGCGGGGCTGGCGGGCATCGTCCCGCAACCCATGGATACCGACATCGTCGTCGGATCGCGGATGGCGGAGCACCGGTCGGGCAGCGCTCTCACCCGGGGCTGATCTATTCGTCAGGCGGTTCAGCCTTCGAAACAGAACGCTGCGACTGCTGGGGGGCTTGATCGTCGTCGAAGCGCTCGTCCGAATATTCGTGGGACAAGAGCTGATCGATCTCGTCGGCCGAGAGGCCGTATGACTGCGCCCCGCTGCTGACGGTTTCGTCGCGAATGCCAAGGAGGCTCCAAACAGAAACCTCATACGAAGCCGCCAGGGTGAGCAGTGTCGCGAAGCTTGGATTCCCCTTTCCATTGCGCAGCAGCGCTAACGTCCGACGCGAAATCCCGGACTTCTCGGCAAAGGCCGCATAGCTGGGAAAAGAGCGCTCAATCTGCCGAAGCCGCAATGCAAGCACACTATTTAGCCACCTATCGGTCGTATCGGCAGGCTTTCTCCCAGGCATCGTCATAGAGCCTCGACTTTTGATCAGGCTCAATAAATTAACCCGGGGAAACGAACCGAGTCGAGATGTAAGGGGGCTGTTCACGCAACTAATGCGTGTCAGCGGCGCTTCTTGGCGACAGTTTCTTGCTTCCGGGACGGCTGCGGGACCGGTGCTTCCGCCCCGATTTCCTTGTTCAGCTGCTCGAAAATGCCGTCATATGGGAGCCCGAAGGACTCGACGTCGCCCTTCACACTCTCCTCGCGGATTCCAAGCAGGCTCCAAACCGAAACACCGAAGCTATCTGCCAGCGTGGTCAAGGTTTTCAGGGAGGGGTTGCCGCGGCCATAGCGCAACAGGAGCAGGGTGCTGCGGGAAAGCCGCGAGGCCTTCACGAATTCCTCGTGGCTGGGATATGTGCGCTCGATCTGTCTCAGGCGAAGTGCCAAAACCGAAGACAGCCACGGATCGTCGCTGCGCTCGCGCTTCTTGTAGATCCGTGCCCCTGAAGGCGACCCTTTCCTCATAACCGATTCCATTCGCGGCTATAGGTACGGGCGTCGATCAAGGTTTGATATTCGGACGTTTTCCTCAACCAGCATGCTCGAAGAGCCTTGCTCATGGACAGCAGCACAGCGCGCATGACTCCAAAGGCTCGCGATGTCCAGCAATTTAGTGATTGGGGTACAGACTGTTGCGCAGAGCTGCCCCCTGGCAGCCCGTGCACCGCGCCGACCCGCACGATCCCCTGCCCAGGACGCTGCCAGTTCTTGGCTCGAACCGGCGGAGTTGATGGTCCTTTTTTCGGCTTCGGGATCATAGGATGTCTCAAAACTGAACAGACAGGGAGCGCGGACCTCTGAGAATGAAAATATCATGCCTGCACGATTCTTGGACACTCCAGCCCTCTTATTCATAGGGCTTAATCGCCAACATCTGCTGGGTAGTGGGCCGTGTGACCGAGCCTGGTGGCGGAAACGACCTCGCGCGGCACTTCATCATTGCAACTGCGGAGTGCATTTCCCTTGCGCTGCCAATTTCTTCGGGTAATTTGACTAAACGGAATGAGAGACCCTTCCGTGCCTCCCCTGAGCCTGGTCTCCAGGCGAACTCCAAAGGGCCGATGAGGCCCTTTTTCTTGAGTGACTGCTTGCCCCCCTTCGTCGTCAGAGATCCCTCGCCATCGTTGCGATTGGGAAGCTCGGATGCGAAAAAAAGGCCGGCGTCCCATTCGGGAGCCGGCCTTGAAAGTTTGAAACACCCGGCGACACGCCGAATATCTCAGAGGGGAACGGCTGAAACGGGGTCGACGCCGGGAGGAGGTGGCGGAGCCCGTTCAGAACAACCGTGTCACTGATATCGTCCTGCGCTGGTCATTTTGCAATGCAGCATTAAAGAGATTCGTTATGCGCCTTACGCATAGCATGGCCATATTGACCCAGCGTGTCAGGCGCGGAGGTTCTGCTCGCGATTGGCAGCTCGCTCAAGCTCGGACTGGCTGACGAGCACACCCTTCTGAAAGACGGCGCAGGAGGTCACGCCGGAGCCGGTCTGCATCTCCCGAAAGAGGCGAAGCGCTTCCGCGGCCGAGGCCGCGCGCTTGTTTTCCTTGGAAGTCCGCGTGAAGGCCTTCACCTGGTACACAGTCATTCTCGCCGTTGCTGAGAGCCTACGGCATAGCGAATGCAGCGCTGCGGGGAAAGCACTCCTCGTCATTTTCAGGTGGGAAGCGACCTTGCCGAGCCACCGATCCGCGCATCGGGGAATCTCACGCCGCTGCCGACAACCCGCTGCTGTTTCCTCGAAAGCGTCAGCGCGCGAACGCCAACGGGAGCACCACCACTCCGAATAGCAAAGCAACAATGCCGGTCCGGATCCACACGCCCGTGAAACGATGGCTCAACAGCATCGACGCTCTCCACCCAACACGCCGCTCTTCGGCGGCTCTCTGCAGCGAGATGACCACGAGAATGAGGTAAGGGCAAGTTGGTGGACAGTTTGCTCCACGACGCATTCGATCGCACAGCATCGCGCGCAGATATTGCCGCTCCACCATTGCGCTTGGACGCCGTCGGCGTTCCTTCCGCTTCGCAGAATGGCGATCCCCTGGCGCGATGGCCGGGTCGTCATCGGGTGCCAATTTCCGAACGGGATCGCGACCCATACCACGAGGTGCCTAAGCGGAAGAACTGAGCGGGCAGTCCTTCTCCTCTGTACGTTTCTCATCATGGTCATTATCGACCGCGTATCGAAAGCCCCCTCCCCTGCTGAAAATTCGGCCTGGGCTACGATCGCTGCTGATAGCCTCGGCGGCATTTGCGCTTCAGCCAAGCGTCGAGCGCGAGATGGGCGTCGGTCGGCTGAGGGAATAATTCGGTGCGCCGCTGGCCCAACGAGCCGATGCGTCCCCACTCACGGACCAGGGCGCTGTCGCCGAACAACGTTGGTTCAATCGAGAGTACGTAGTAGCGCGCCATGTTTTGCGATGGGTCGATGCGCTCGAGGAGGATGTGAAGAAGAGACATGGCGGACCCACGATGCTGCGTCGGCTGAATCCTTCCATTCGCCATGCGGTGGGTCCAATTGATTGGTTGAATCGCTTCGGCCATATCGATTCACGTTCGTGATCGATGAATTATGAAGGTGGGCCGGCAGGTGACAGATGCAGGTGATTGTCCTGCTGGAAGTGCAGTCCCCGCCCCTGCTGGTGCGTCTCTGCGTTCGTCAGTCAGATTCCGAAGACGATGCGACGGGGCTCATCCTGCAATTCAGCTTGCTCTACGGTTTTGAGACTGGGCTTTGGCGCGGCGCCTTCGCCTGAGGAGGCCGCGCGATATCACGTGACACGCTCCTTCTATTTCGACTGCCCGGCATTTGCCCTGCTTTTGGGGCCCAACAATCCTGCTTTCCTAGGTCAAAAGGCTTGGCGTTAAGCTTTCGTTTACCCAAAATTCCTTGCGCCGAATCGAATCCGTAGCCAAGGTGTCGATAATTTCGCTGCGATGGCGAATTTATCGACACTATAGGTATTGGCGCGAATGAGCGTTCCAAAGGCAAAAGAAGAATCTGAACCGTCCTTCGCGGACGTGATCTTGCAGCAGTCGAACGAGATCTCTCGGCGGCTAGAAATGCTGCGCATTGAGAAATTTCCGCCAAACGCCCAGAAGTCGCTTCGCCGGTTCTCAATGGCCGAGGTCGCAGACTTCATTGGTGTCTCGCAGAGCTATCTCAAGAAGCTGCACCTTTCCGGGAAAGGCGTTGAACCTATCGTTACGCCTACTGGGCGGCGCTACTACACGGGAGAGCAGGTCAACGAGCTGCGCGAGTTGCTCGATCGCTCTCCTCGGCGCAAAGCGGGCGAGAAGCTGCAAATCATCGCGGTCGTGAACTTCAAGGGCGGCAGTGGAAAGACGACTACGGCTGTCCACCTGTCTCAGCACCTCGCTCTCAAGGGCTATCGGGTACTCGCCGTCGATCTCGATCCCCAGGCCTCGCTAACCGCCCTTTTCGGGATTCAGCCGGAGATCGACCAAAATCTCTCCTTCTATGAATCCTTGCGCTACGACAGCGAGCGCAAGCCGCTAACAGAGGTCATTCAGAAAACGAACTTCCCTGCCCTCGACATTGTGCCGGCGAACTTGGAACTCCAGGAATACGAGTACGAAACGCCGATCGCGATGCGGGCAAAGGATCCGACTGCTGGCCGCACGTTCTTTACGCGTGTGGGGGCGGCGCTGGAAGAAGTCGATGATCAGTACGACGTCGTGGTGGTCGATTGCCCCCCACAACTCGGGTACCTCACCCTAACTGCTCTAGCTGCTGCGACGTCGGTTCTCATCACTGTGCACCCGCAAATGCTCGATATCATGTCCATGGGTCAGTTCCTGCTCATGCTCGGCGATATTCTGAAGAGCATCGAGAACGCCGGTGCGAAAGTCTCGCTCGACTGGTTTCGTTATCTCGTCACGCGCTTTGAGCCCGGGGACGTACCCCAGCAGGAGATGGTGGGGCTCATGCAACTCATGTTTGCCCGACAGATGCTGAAGAACCCTATGGTCAAATCCACGGCAATCTCCGACGCGGGCCTGACCAAACAATCCCTCTACGAGGTCGAACGCTCGGCGTTCACGCCGGCGACCTATGACCGAGCCCGGGAATCTCTCGACGCTGTTAATTCCGAAGTGATTTCTCTCATCGAAACAAGCTGGGGACGGGCACGCTGATGACGGAATTGTCAGCCGTACAGATCGAGCTTTTCTCATTGAAACTCAGAACCTTAAATGCATTTCGGAGGTGCCAATATGGCGCGCCGTGATATTTTCCGGGCAATCAAGGAAGTCGATACAAGCCAATCGGATAGGGCGGCCGCACCTGGCTACGCCTCCCGCGGTGCCAGCAAGAATATGTTGGCCTCGATCAACGAGCTCGCGGCAAAGGCCGCGCAGGCCGAGGCGTCGATCGACGGTGAGGTCGTTCAAGAGATCGATCCGGATCGAATCGAAGATTCTTTTGTCTCCGATCGCCTGACGCAAGACGATGTCGCGTTCGAAGAGCTCGTAAGCGGCATCAGAGAGCGAGGGCAGGACACGCCGATTCTCGTTCGCCCGCATCCGAACGACAGCGGGCGCTACCAAACGGTGTTTGGACATCGGCGGCTGCGAGCAGCGCGGCAGCTTGGCCGAAAGGTCAAAGCGGTTGTCCGGAATGTCTCTGACGAAGAGCATGTTATCGCGCAGGGCCAAGAAAACTCCGCTCGCGAGAATCTTACTTTTATTGAGCGTGCGCTTTTCGCTCAGCGTCTGATCGGGCGCGGCCATGATCGTGGGACAGTCCAAACTGCCCTGTCGGTCGACGCTCCAATGCTGACGAGAATGCTCTCGGTGTCGGGGCGCATTGAAGAGGATCTACTCCTGCTCATTGGCCCGGCCAAATCGATTGGTCGTGACCGCTGGCTGGAGTTTGCGCAGCTTTACGAGAAGCCTTCAAATCGTTCGACGCTCTCGCAGGTCTGCCAAACTACGGTTTTTTTGGCGGCGACCTCCGAAGTGCGATTTGAGATGCTCTTCGGAGAATTGAAGAAGGCGGACAAGCCGCGGCGCGCCAGCCCCGATAAACCGGCGAAAGCTAAATGGCAGCCGGCTGACAAAGCCTTAGCGGCCGAATTGGTCGACACCGGGAAGACATTTTCTGTCGCGTTCAAGTCGAAGGATTCCGCCCGTTTCGGGCGATTCCTCGCTGAACGTCTCGACGCCCTCTATGGAGAGTTTCTTCAGCAGGAGAAAACGCAGGTGTAACCCGCAAAAGAAAAAGGCCCCCGAAACGAATTCCGGAAGCCCTTCTCTCGTGTAAGCAGCCTGAGAATCACACTTCCGCGAATCGCTGTCAAGAGTCACGTCGAACGCAGTGCCGTTTTGGCGAGCCGGATTCTTTTGCCTAACAAAAGGTAAAGGAACGTGTTCTCGCACATCACAACGACGCCCTTTGGGCGGCGGCCGATGACGCTCGGCCAGATTTCAACTCAGATGACGGCAAAGGCCGCGAAGCCCGATGCCGTCGTGCACAAGTGGCAGGTCTTCCAGGACATCCGTGTGGCGAGGGAGCTCCTCGGCGCGACGGATCGCTCGCTTGCGATCCTCAACGCACTGCTGACGTTCCATCCGGAAACCGCGCTCACGGGCGACGCCGAGCTCGTCGTTTGGCCGTCGAACGAGCAATTGATGGCCCGGGCCAACGGCATGCCGGCGACGACGCTGCGGCGGCACATCGCGGTGCTCGTCGATTGCGGTCTGATCGTTCGCCGGGATAGCCCGAACGGCAAGCGCTTCGCCAGGAAGGGGAGGGGAGGGGAGATCGAGCAGGCCTACGGGTTCGACCTCGCGCCGATCGTCGCACGCGCCGACGAGATCAAAGACCTGGCGGAGGCCGTTCACGCCGAGAAGAAGGCTTTTCGTGTCGCGAAGGAGCGGCTCACGCTGCTGCGCCGGGACATCGTCAAGATGATTGACGCTGGCATCGAGGAGCGTGTTCCGGGCAATTGGGGCCGGGTCCAGCAGACCTACCAGGCGATCATCGGCCGGTTGCCCCGCACGGCTCCCAGGCAGCTCGTGGAGGCTATCTGCACCGATCTGCAAGATCTCTGCACGCAGATCCGTGACGTGCTGGAATCCTTTATGAAAGCTCAGAATCCGGATGGCAATGAGTCCCATTTTGGGCGCCACATACAGAATTCAAATCCAGATCCCCTATCTGAATCTGAACACGGCTTTTCGGAAAGTGAAGAAGCGGCCGCCATCGTTGCGGAAACCGACAACGTGCGGAGCCTGCCGAAGCGGGAACTGCCTCTTGGCATCGTCCTCGATGCCTGCCCGAACTTGCGGGATCTGGCGCAAGGCGGCGAAATCCGACACTGGCGCGATTTCCTGGCGGCAGCGGAGCTGGCCCGGCCGTCGCTCGGCATCAGCCCGAGCGCCTGGCGTGAAGCGCGCGAGGTCATGGGTGAGCAGCACGCCGCAATCACGCTGGCGGCGATGTATCAGCGCGCCGGACAGATCAACAACGCCGGTGGTTATCTGCGCAGCCTGACCGACCGGGCGAAAGAGGACAAATTCTCGACCTGGCCGATGGTCATGGCGTTGCTGCGCGCTCGTCTCGATGTGCAGAAGGCGGCAGGGTTGGAAGAGGGGCCGGCCGAGGACGGCTCTTCGGACGAGAAACCCCGCATCCAGGCCTCGGCGTCGCTGCTGAAGAGCCTGCAGAAGCCGCGGTCGTGATGAGGACCAGCCTACCCCTGAGCTACGCCGGCTGTGGGAGCGTTGCCGTCACCGGCGATCAAGCCGGAACGACGGGCGCGGTCGATCAGGTTCTTCACGGAGGAGGGCGACCATTTCGAGCCGCCGCGCGGCGTCCGCTCGTGCAGCCGTTCGAGCTGGGTTGCGATCTCGCGGAGCGTCAGGGTGGGGTTCGATACGTGGATGCCGGCCACCAGCGTGACCAGGCGATCCTCCGGGAGGCGCGGAGGAGATTTCCGCAGGAGGGTCCGGTCGGCCGTGTGCTCGCTGACCAGCCATTTGACGGCGCGGCGCAGGCGCTCGGGAGTCCAGTCGAAGCCGCGTTGCTTCAGCACGCGGGCGACGTCGTCCCAGTTATGATCCGGCCGCATGCGCCTGACCGTCGGCAGCCATTGGCTCGCCGTCGCCTGAACGCGATCGCCATAGGCTGCCTTTTGCGCCGCGGTCATCTTCGCCAGCATCTCTGGTCGGCGCTCGCGAATGCCAGGATTGCCGGAAAGCCGGCCCTTGGCCTTCGCGGCCTTGATGCCGGCCTTGGTCCGCTCGGAGATCAGCGCGCGCTCGAGCTGCGCCACGGCGCCGAGGACCTGCAGCGAGAACATGCCCTGCGGCGTCGTCGTATCGATCGGATCGCGCAGCGAACGAAAATGGGCGCCCTTCTCCGTCAGATCCTCGATCACGTCGAGCAGATGGCTGACGGAGCGCGCCAGGCGGTCGAGCCGAACGACAATGAGCGTGTCGCCGGCGCCGATCTCCCGCAGTAGCTTCGTCAGGGCTGGCCGAGCACGCGATGCGCCAGAACCGTGCTCCTGGACGATGAGATCGCAGCCGGCCGAGCGCAGTTCGATCTCCTGCGCTTCTGTCGTCTGCTCGTCGGTCGACACCCGTGCATAGCCGATCAGGCGGCCCTGCGGTCGACGGGAAGCTCGATTTTGGGTGTCGCGAGCCATTTGGAGCGCCTGAGAGAACGCCGAGCGGCGATTTTCCAAATGCAGAAGATACGGATAACCGATCGTTTGTAAACGTCTCTAGGTGCTATTTCCGGAGGGCGGCCCGCTAGAAAACCCAATGAAATCGGGGCTTCTCGTCGATCTGAGGCACGACCGGCGTGCCCCTGTTCAATCCGGACGACCAGGCAACTCTGCCCACCACGAGCGTGTCTGCTAGATATCTATGTGACGGAAGGCAAAATAGTGATAGCTTCCATATTGATATCGAAGCAGCGTATTTACAATGACTTATGAAATTGGAGATCTGCCGTTCCAGACCCTCCTTCCCAGGGTGGCGCTTGCTGAGGACCAACTGGCCCGGCTCGATGAAATCGTACGCCGAAGCCCGGTCGGGGAGGGGTTCGCGGAGCGCGGACATTTCCTTGATGCAGCCGGCAGCATGTGGAACTCGGGCGAGCTCCTCCACGTCGAGGACCTGGTCTTTCACGATGCCCATATGGATATCCGATCGCCGACTCACGAACTGGTCATCGGCCATGGCATCCTCCGCGCGCGGCGTCGCATGGCCGGCGCCGCGCCTGGGTGGGCAGTGTCCGAAGCCGGTATCTCGGCGCTGACAGGGGCTGAGCGCGTCACCCAATCGAAGGCACCGGGCGTTGCTGATGAGAGGGGAGGGGAGGGGGCCGACGAGCCTCCCGATGAAGACGATGATCCGCTCTCTCGCGAGCTCGCACACATCGATGCGGTGCTCGAACGCTCGCGGCGCGTTCTCAACGGGGTCGCCACGCCGGCGGTGGCGTCTGAAAAGCCGTCGCTCGTCGTCGGCGGGCTCGTTATCCGCGACGCGGAATGGCACGAAAAGGAGCGGCTCTCCCAATGGCAAAGTGTTAGGAAGCACGTCGCTGATCTGCCGCCGGTGTTGTCGGCCGCGCTCCTCTTCGACGCCTGGGAAATCATTCAGCCGTTGCAGCGGCAGCATTGGCTCGGCGGGCAGCTGGTCGCCACCTGTCTACGGGCCCAAGGCAAGGTCGTTTCGCATCTGCCGGCGCTCAACGTCGGCCTGAAAGCCGTGCCTCGCGAGCGGCGGCGCTCTCACGATCGGACGAAGCGATTGCTCGCCTTCCTCGACGCGATGTGCCTCGCGGCGGAGGCGGGCATGAAGGAGATCGCCCGGCTCGATCAGTCTCGCCAGCTTATGGAGCGCAAGCTCCGCGGCCGCCGCTCGACCAGTAGCCTCCCGGCCGCTATCGAGCTGTTCCTGTCGCGGCCGATGGTTTCGGCCGCCATGGTTGCGAAGGCGGCCAACGTGACGCCGCGGGGCGCCCTCAATCTGATTGCCGAGCTCGGGGTGCGGGAGATGACGGGGAGGGGAAGCTACCGCGCTTGGGGAATCCTGTGATCCCGTAGATTGGCATCTCGGGTAGCTTAAAGCCGGCTGATCCAGCTTTGCGGATTATTGCCATGCTAACCAACATAACCTGCTCGACTGTGGTCTTCCTGATGGAGCGTCTGCAACGCCACCTTGTTGGCGGTAGCGGAAAACCGTTGGAAAAAAGTCTCGCGATTGGCATTTAGGAGATCGGCGTCCGATAGCTCTTCTGCTTCAAGGAATGAGCGAAGAACCTGACGAACCGTGGCGTCGTCGCGTGGATCGTGCCGGTGGCTCAGGAACTCGCGCGCCGCAACCGACCGGGTTTCCTCCGCGAGCTGGTGCGGAGCAAAGACGGGATCGCGCCGCTCGGCGCTCCGGGCGATCAGGACCGTTCGAATGCACCAAAGAGCCCGTTTCGTCAGGAGCGACGGGTTAAGTTCGTTCCCATAGAGGACGAGATACCAACCGAAGTCGGCGGCGTGGCCGATCTCGTCCGCGTAGCTCGACCTGAAGTGAAATGCATCTCGGAGCTTCTCGAGGTAGCCGTCAGGATCGACGAGTGCCTTCGCTTCGCGGACAAGATGGCACACGAAGAGATCGCCGCTATGCGCGTCCTGCGCCAGTTGGTGCCAAGGGTAGACGAATAGCGACAGATGGCCGACCGAGACATGACGGGTGTCGTCGTCGAGGTCGATCATCAAGAGATCGGTGTCGGAGCCTTCCGACTGATCGGCGCGGGCAAGACTCCCGAACAAAATGGTCGCCGCTATCGCCATGGTTGATACAGGCGCCAGAGTTGGGGACACGAGGCGCGCGTCGTCGAGTACCTCACTGTCATCAAACGGATTGTGAAGCGCGTGCGAGCGCTTCGATCGACATTTGACGCGAGGACGCGCGCGCCTGCGTGACCTCGTCACGATTGTGAAGAACGATCTGCTGCTTCTCGGGTTTCAGCACGCCCGGCTCGACGTCGAGATTATATTCGCTCATCAGGTAGAAGCTGAGGCTCAAACGGCATGGCCGTATGAGCTGGCCGTTTGTCATGGCGTGCTCGGATGCTACGGCTGCTTGACGCTCCGGCGACAAGCCCGGATTCGGCCGAATGACGAGATTGATCTTATGGACCCACTCGAAATCGAGTGCGACGTCAACCGCAGCCGGCCGGTGGGCAAGGACCGCGATAATCCTGTTGAGATTGTAGTCTCGAAAATCATTGTGGTCGCGTGACCATGACCGCACGTACCAGCGGCCGGCGCTATGAGCGAGGGCATGGGGTGCGATCGTCCGGGAAGGCTGAACCGAGCCGGTCAGCGACGCGTAGTCAATGTCGATTTCTTGCCGTTTGCGGATCGCGTCCAGCACGCGCAGCAACACCGTCGGATCGGTGGCTCTGCGGCCCAAGGTGATGATTTCGATCGGCGGAATGGCGTCGAACCAGGTGTCGCCGGGCCGCATCCAGTGATTTTCGATCGCGACGAGCTGGAGAAGGTAGCGCTCGATCGTCTCGCCGATGAACGCCGGCGCGAAACCTTCGGCACGGATATAGGCCTTCTCGGCGCGGTCGTAATGGAGGTTGTCGGGGGCTATCTTCTCGTATTGCCCGATATCCGCCGACGCCTGTTGTGCCGAGATGCCGAACGTAACCGACAGGTCGCTGCGGTTGAAACGGCCGTCCCAGAATAGTCTGAAGTCGATAAACTCGAGCCGTCGGCGGACCCCCCAGCGCAGCCGCTCGCTTCCCTCCTCCATGCGCAATCCTCCAAAAAACGCGATTCTCATCTGATCATCACGTCTAGTTACTTGACGCGATGGCGCGCCGTCCCCAAATCATATGGACGGACGTAGGGTGCAAGGCAACCGCGTCGTCAAGGAGCGGGATGGCCTGCATGGAAGCGTCCGAAGAAGATCAACAGCTTAGGAGGCCGTTCCGCGTGCTCAGCCTCGATGGCGGCGGCATGCGCGGCATCTATACGGCGGCCTTCCTCGGCCGCCTGACCGATCAGTTCGCCCGGATCAGAGGCGAATCGGCGCTCGATCTTGGTCGGGGATTTGATCTCATCACCGGGACCAGCACCGGCGCGATCGTCGGCTGCGCGCTCGCCGTCGGGCGGCCAATGACGGAGATCGTCAGGCTTTACCGGGAGCACGGGCCGAAGATTTTCCCTCATCGGATCGCCGGCAAGCGCAGCGCGATCTACCGCGCCACGCAAGGCAGTCGTTTTGTCCGCGAGGGCGACAAAGCGCTTCGCGGAGCGCTGACGGAAGTGCTCGGTGACGTCACCATGCTTGATGTTTTCGAGGAGCGGGGTATTTCACTGTCCGTCCCAGCCGTGCTGATGAGCGAGCATCGCGCCTGGGTCTTCAAGAAAACGCCCAAGAGTGGCGTCCGTGACGATCGCTATCCGCTCGTCGATGTGTGCTTGGCGTCCAGCGCGGCGCCGATCTACCGGTCGCTCGCTGCGATCGATGACCCTAATACCCCGAGCGGTCCGAAGCAGGTGTTCGCCGACGGGGGGCTGTGGGCGAACAATCCGATCATGGTCGGGCTCGTCGACGCGCTAACGATCGCTGCGCCGGCGCAGCCGATCGAGATCTTCTCGCTCGGGACCTGTCCGCGTCCGGAAGGCGATCATCTCGACGCCGAGACTGCCCATCGCTCGATGCTCGACTGGTCGCTTGGCGCCGACGTCGCACCGCTTAGCATCGCGGCACAGGAGTTTGCCTTCGACAACATGGCGCGGCTGCTCGCTAACGCGATGACGAATTGCGGGCGCTCGATCCGGCGGGTGCGGTTCCCCAACAAGCCGGTCCCCGCCAGCATGATGCCGTACCTGGCGCTCGACGACACGCGCCCCGAGGCGATGGATCGCTTGATCGGTCAGGCCAACACTGACGCCGACCTCACCAAGAGCGCCTGCGACGACTTGAACAGCGAAGACGGCCGAATGATCCGGCGCCTGATGCTCGACCTGCCGGCAATGCCGGTCAGCGGCGCGATCTGGGATCGCGCTTTGACACAAACCCAGAAAGCATAGGTGATGTACGATTGCGCCAAAGACGTCCGTGCGTATCACGATCAGGAGGTGACTCTTCCCAAGACCGAGCAGGATGCGATGCGCGACCGGCGCGACGCGAACCGTACCCGGCTGCGCAACGGCTTGGCCAACGCTGGCAAGCCGGCGCCGTTCGAGTTCGTCAAGCAGGGTAGCTACGCCATGAAAACCATGGTCCGCGACCCGGACAATGACTACGACATCGATGACGGCGTCTACTTCCGCAAGGAAGATCTGGTCGGCGAACGCGGCGCCGAGATGACGTCGTTGCAGGCCCGCCAGATGGTCCGGGATGCGCTCGATGACGGCAAGTTCAAGCGTGCGCCCGAGGTCCGCTCCAACTGCGTTCGGGTCTTTTACGAGAAAGGTTATCATGTCGACCTGCCGGTGTACCGTCGCGTCGTGACCTCGACCGCGTTCGGCGAAGAGGTCCACTACGAGCTCGCGGCGAGCAGCGGCTGGAAACGATCCGACGCACGCGATGTCTCCGATTGGTATGAGGATGAAAGGACCAAGTCGGCGGATGGCGTCCAGCTCCGCCGGATCAACCGTGACCTGAAGAAGTACGCCCGCAGTC
Organism: Allobosea sp. CRIB-10; assembly: GCF_900112185.1. Lineage (GTDB taxonomy): Bacteria > Pseudomonadota > Alphaproteobacteria > Rhizobiales > Beijerinckiaceae > Allobosea. Next base: position 91,607 of record NZ_FOKP01000012.1, read on the forward strand.
GTTATAGCTGGCGCGGCGGCATCCTCAGCGGCTTCGGCATCACGGTGCTCACGACCGAGCGGTTCCGGGTCAACGACCGGGAAGATCAGGCGCTCTATGACACCATGGTGGCGATCCGCGACCGGCTCAGCTGGGATCTGCAAATCGCGCATCCGGTCACGCCCGGCGACTACATCACCAGCGGCAGCGATGATGCCCGGGCGCGGTGCTTTCGCGACAAACTGACTGAGGCGATTGATACGCTCCAGCCGCTGTTCGAAACCGGCTGCACGCGCGAGCGCGCCCTGAAATGCTGGGACAAGGTGTTCGCGACCACCTTCTTCAGCGAACGGCTCGAGGAGGAGAAGCGCGCGGCCGTGGCAGCCCCGGCGATTATCAGCTCGGCGGCGCTGTTGGGCGCGACGACAGCTGCGGCTGCGGCCGTCAGCAGCGCCGGTGGCGGCCGCCATGCGTGAGCAGCCTCGCTCGCTCCGTTGGCGGCAGGCCGCACTTCGGCTCGAAGCGATATTGCGCGAGCTGACCGGGCAGGCGCCCACGCGTCTCGATCAGGCGACGATCAGCAGCAACTATCCGACCCGACGCTGGGTCGCTGCTTGGCGTGTCAGCGTCGCCTTCTCGGACGGCGTGACGCGCCGGATCGACATCGTTGCGACGGCGGGCTTCCCGACTGTACCGGTCCGCACGGCGCTCGTTGACCATCCTGCGTTCCTGACCTGGCCACATGTCGAGAGCGATGGAATTCTCTGCCTGTTGCCCAACATGGCGGAATGCGATCCCGATGATCCCTCGGCCGTGGCCGCGAACCTGTTGCACCGTTCGATTCGCCTGATTGAGGAGCTGCTGGAAGGCACCATCGTCGAGCGGGACTTTCGCGAGGAGTTCTTGACCTATTGGGCCTATAAGGCGCACGCGAAGGGGGAGAAATTCTATAGCTTGCTCGAACCGGTGCCACCGTCGCGTTCGGTGCAGGTCTGGAGAGGCGAGGGACTGGAAGTTGTCGGTGAGACGGCTGAGGAATTGGCCCGATGGGCGCGCCGCCGTTTCGGCCCGGATGTCGGCGTCAACACCGAGGAGGCTACCTTTCTTTGGCTGGACAAGCCACTTCTTCCATCCGCCTACCCTGAGACGGCCGCGCACCTTCATGCTCTGGCGACCGAGCTCGGGAGCGGCGCAAGGGCGGTCATTGAACAAGCGGCGGTCGGAGAACCCGATCATCTCGTCGTTGTGTTGGGGGCGATGGGTCGCGGTGGCGCCGGCATGGTCGGCGTCAAGGTACCCAATCCGAAATACCTGAAGTCGTCTCCGCGGTCTCCACGGGAACCCCTGTCGAGAGGCTTCCGGCCTGGCCGCACACCCAAGCCGGTCTTGCTGAGCCGTTTTTTCGGCTCCGGGCCTGTCATTCGGAGCTCGCTTCAGCGGGCGGATGCAATGTGGGTCCATGGCCGCGGCAGCGATCCCCGAACAGAAAGGCTGCTGGGCGCAACGGTCGTGCTGATCGGCTGCGGATCGGTCGGCGGGCCAATCGCCGTCGCCCTCGCACAGGCTAGTGTCGGCCGCTTGATCCTGGTCGACTCTGATACGCTCTCTTGGCCGAATGTCGGCCGGCATCCGTTGGGCGCGTCGGCGGTCGGTCGGGATAAGTCGGAGGCACTGGCCGAGCGCCTGCAGGCTGATTTTCCTCATCTCCAGGTCGAGCATCGGGTCTGCGATCTGCATTATGTGCTCGCAAAGGAACCGGATCTCCTGGAAGCGGCCGATCTGATCGTTGCGACGACGGGCAGCTGGGTGGCCGAAAATGCGCTCAATCGCTGGCATCTCGCCCAAGGTCGGCGGCTACCGATCCTGTATGGCTGGACCGAAGCTCATGCCTGCGCTGGACATGGTGTGGCGATCGCAGGCGAGGGCGGCTGTCTGCAATGCCACATCGGTCGTACTGGTACGCCGGCGTTCAAGGTTGTGGATTGGCCGGATGGCGGCGACGCCAATCAGGAAGAGCCCGCTTGTGGCGCGCACTATCAGCCATACGGGCCGATCGAGCTCAACTATGTGACCACAATGCTCAGCGAACTGGCACTCGACTGTCTGCTCACACCGCCGTTGCAATCGTCAAGCCGGATACTCGTCACATCGGCCCGGCGCATCGCCGATCTTGGTGGTCGTTTGAGCGAGGCGTGGCGGTCTGAATACGGTGAGCATCGCGGTGGCGTGCAAACGGTTGAACGGCCGTGGTCGAACCTGCGCTGCACCGCCTGTGGCGAGATTCGCGCGGACGAGGCAGCCTAGTTGCGCGAGGTTCGATCGGTGTTCATCGCTATCGGGGTGGCTCGTTGCGGCTCGCGAAATGACGGGGAGGGGGAGCTATCGCGCTTGGGGAATCTTGTAGGAGGCGGAACCTGAGCTCCGGCAGGAGGCCGCTGTCTATGACCTCCCAGGATCTCTCGTGAGTTGTGTCAGCCCTGTGCTTCCGTCACGAAAAACAATTGCGCGCCCTGTGACCAGGCTTCGAGTCCGATGATCGCGGCCATGCCGTGTGTCCGGCCCTTCGAGCGAGCGAATATTTCATCCCGTCTTGAAGGGGCGAGCGCGCCAGGTCCGTCGGTCGGCCGCGTACGTTCGTAAAGGCGGCCGATTTGCTCTTCGAGTGTCGCTGCCGATTGATCGATCCGCATGCGAATTTCGGCTGCCATCTCGTCCTTTCGAGAGTCGTGAAGGGGTGTCGGTTGGGAGCAGACGTATCGGTTCGAGCCATCATAGACGATCCGATGAGCCCCGGCAGATCCGCCCTGGGCAAGGACGCCTCGCGAAATCTCCGACGGCTTCAGCAGCAGCGATTTCTCAAGCACCTTTCCGTCCTGGAACGCGCTCTCGTACACCTTCCAGTCGGAAAATTGGGGCGCGACGTAAAAGGTGTCGGCGTCAGTTGCCTCGAATTCGGTTAGGCGCTGAAACTGGTGCCCCGATGTGTCGACCACAAATCGCCAGAATGGGCGCTCCAACACCGGAATGGATTGCGATGGCGTCGCGCGATGAAAGCGGCGCAGTTCGTGGCCGAGCTTGAACTGCAACACGACAACCCGGCCGCGGTCGTTAAAGCCGACATCGAAGCCAAGCTCCTTTTCATGGAGCAAATTGGGCAGGAAGGGGGTCGGCCGCAACCCGATTCCCTCCAGCAGCGATTGTACTTCGCGGGTGACGCCGAAACCGTATGAGAACTCGGACAGACGTTCGTGCAGATTGATCATTTGGGCTCTTATTGCGGCGACGGCCAGCCAGTTCCCGCCGCCAGTGGCGGACTCAGCCCGGGAGGACGAATTCTGGTTTTGCCGCTGCCGGCACTTCAACGCCGTGATGCTGCATCATGGACACGACAAAACGATCCCAGGCATGAGCCGGATCCACATCGTGGAAGCAATCCAGGCACTGGGTTCCCGTCGCGACCTGCTCAGGGCCGGTTCTATGGACATCCACGCCTCGGCGAGTGAAACGACCGATGCAGCATCCGGTAAAGTCGTTGACCCAAACGCTGCGTCCATCCCACACGACTTCATGCTTCGGGCTCACGCTGATCATTCTCCTGACGGCGCAGTACTCGGGTGTCCGCTCATGCTAACCGGTTGATTCCGTTTGCGGCATCAAATTTGTACCGTGGGTTCAAATCCAAGCCAATTCGGCGCATATGCAGAGGCTGAGACACGGAGGCAATGTTGAGCTGGAGACTGAAGCGCGTCCGGCAATGCGCAAAATGCCCCTGGAAGATCTCGGCCGATCCGCGCGATACCCCCAACGGCTATAGCGAGGACCAGCACCTTGCGCTTGCTGCAACGATAGCGCACCCGGGTTCGCTCGTCGGTACCGGCAGAGCCATGGCCTGCCATGAGCATCAGCCAGGCGACGAGGCGCACTGTGTCGGATGGCTGATGAACCAGCTCGGTCCGGGCAATAACATCCCGCTGCGGTTGCAGGTGCGAGATTGCGAAAACATCGGAGCAGTCATGCTCGACGGTCTGCAACACGAGCGCTTCGAAGATACGCTGCCCATCGCCATTGATGAAGTCGGCTAGCGCGCGACCTCGACCGAATAGGTGCTGAGCAACTCGTCTATCGCGTAGCGCCATTCGCTGCGGGAACGGGCGGAGGAAGAAGCACGTGCCATCTGCTGGGGCCGTGCAGCGTCGAGACGCCATAGTGGCGGGCTGACTATCGTAGGCCTTTTTGCGGTCCTGCCTGGATAGCCTGTGACGGGAAAGACAAGCGGGGAAGGGCGGTTATTCGACTACCGCAAGCGCCTCGACGTTGGCTTCCCCGAAAAGCTTCGCCGCCGTCGTCAGGGCTGTGGCGGATAACGTCTGTGTCGCCAACACCGCAAGCCGTTTCATGGGCCTAGAGATCGAAACGTAGAAGAGATTGCGTGCGCGGTAGAACCCCTTCGCGTTCGCTGCTGTGAGCGCCTTGGTCTCGATGAGTTCCAGCAGTAGCGGCCAGTTGTAGTGATTCCACCCGCCGCCGAGTACGACCAGCACATTCTCGAATTCGGCTCCCTTCACGCTGTGCTGGGTAGCGAAAGGCGTCTGCTTTTCCACGAACCTGACGAGAGCGGCCATTTCTGGATAGGCAATCTCGCGCAGCGCCTGATGACGCTGCAGGCTTGTCGCTTCCTCCGGCACCGGCTGCCCGTTCAATTGCCGGAGCTCCTCCTCGCGGCGAAGCACGCGATCGGGCAGCACGGGACGCTTCGTTGCCTGCAGATGCTCGAGGACGCCGCCGATGGTGCCCTCGTTCCTCAGTGTCATCAATGCATCCATGTCATTGCGCCATGACTGCTTGTCCGCTTGGGTATCGATGGCAGGTCGCGCACCGTAAAGGCGAAAGAGTTCGCCGTATTTGGACGCCTGATAGGCCTCCGCCATCGGCTCGAGGGTCTCCGCGAAGAACCTGACCGATGGGTCCTCTTTGCGCGCGAACGCGTCATTCCGTCCGGAGAACACCTTCGCGATGGAGGGATAGCCCTGCTCGGCCGCAAGCACGTTATGGGTCAGCATGAGCATCTTGGTCTTGCCAAGATCCCATCCTTCGCCCTGCAAACGCTGCATCAGCGACTCCCGCACGGTGCGGGCCATCTCGGGAAAGAGATCGGCCCTCGAGTGCGGCGTGTTTGTCCGCGCTCCCGTGAACTGGTTGGTGTGGAAGAACCGCGCCTCGCCGGCAGCTGCGGGGGCAGCGACGGCCTGCGTCAGTTCCGGGCGGAGGCGATTCAGGACGTTGACGATCGCGGGCACCGAACGGAAATTCGATCCCTTGTCTATCGCTTCGACCGGATAGGCAGCCAACTCGTACTCGCTGTTGTAGATCGTCTGCCAATGATCGCCGAACAGCCCTATGATAGGTCCCTTCTTGGGCGTGAAATAGTGATCGGTGATCGCGGTCATGAAATCACGATCGGTGTCTTGGTATTCGTCGATGAAGACGATCGGAAACTGCTGCTGGAATAGCAGCTGGAACTTGGGCTTCGCGAGAAGCTGCGACATGTATAGGGGGATGTCGTCATGGGCGAGCGTGATACGCTTGTCGTCGACGCCGAAAAAACCGAGCTCGTACTCCACCAGCTTCGACCCGACGCCGCCCGCTTCCTCAAGCTTGTCCTTGCGTTTCTCCGATGCCGCGATGAGCTCGCGCAGGGCCTTCTGGTACTGCCGCAGGAATGCCCATGAAAATGCATGGATCGTCTCGACCAAAATGGCGGGATGGCGTTCGACCTCTCGTGCGATCTCGTCGCGCGCCACCTCGGTGTAGGTGATACAGGCGATTTTGCGCCCACTTTGCATCAGCTCGGCGCCGCGCGTGGCGATAGTGCGCTTGAGCGCGGCGACGAGCGAATAGGTCTTGCCAGCGCCCGCGCCCGCTTCAAGCCGAAAACTTCGGCCTTCGTCCAGGCATTTCTCGACCTTCGCCTGGGCGTCTTTCGCGGCGATGAGAGCGGGATTGTCAGGCTTTTGCGTCACTGGCCCGGCTCCCCGGCTTCGGCGGGCTGGGGCGGCACTGCCGGAGGATCCTCGGCGGGCGGCGGCGGTGGTTCAGAGAGCCATTTGAGGCCTTCGTGGATGTACCGCGGGACCTTCCAATTCGTTTCACGGATCGCAAAGCGCAGCGCCGTTTCCGATTTGGGTAAGTCTTGCGCGATTTCCCAGGCGTCCTCTGCCTGGTCTTCGCTCTCGGCAAGCTGGAATCTATCCGGATTGGCGAGGACAAGGGCGTCCTCATAGCTGCGCGCGCAGACCTTCGAGTCCGGCTTCTCCGGCACCTGGTAGGCGATGCGACGATAGCCGGACAGCTTCTCGGCATCGGTCTTAGCAAGCAAGGTCTTAAGGTCGATCTCAGGGGCAGGCGTGCCTTCTGCATAGCCATCACCTTCCCCGCCTGCCGGCCTGAACCACTCGCGGATCGCTGCGTTCGAGGTCTTCTCACCAGCGGCGACCGGGCATTTCTCCCAGACCTGGCGCACCTTTCCTTTCTTGTCCGTCCTGGTGGCCGAGCGAACGGCATCGAGATCGGTGATGACCAGCGTCTTGAGCTCGAGGAAGTTCAGGAGCGGATAGAAGATATGGGCATAAGCGCCGCCGACCTCGACCGTGGTGATATACTGCTTAGACAGCTTACGTTCCTCATCGAGATCGCGGTCGACGATCTCGCAAAGCCTTGGCATCAGTACCCGCTCGGTCGTGCCCTCAACGAGGATCGCCTTATCCGCGAAATAGAGGTCGCATTTGGTGAGGGTCATATACTGGTACAGAAATTCCTGATCGGGCTTCGGAATCGCTGCCATGCCCTTCTTGAAATCCTTCACCTTGGTCCGGCGCCCCGACGCCGGCACCGGCTGCTGATTCAGAAAATAGCGTATCGCTTCGAACGGCGCGGCGTTCGCGACATGGGACGAATGCGTCGTGATGACGAATTGCACCTGCCATGCCGGCTCTCCCGGATATTTCGCTGACAGCTTGCCTATCGCAGCATTTAGCCGCGCGATGAACACTTCCTGCATCTGGGGATGCAGATGTGCTTCGGGCTCTTCGATGAAGATGAGATGCGTCGCGGGACGCGTTGGCCGCGCGCGGTAGAGCTTATGGTAGGTCTCCAGCTGCAGGAGCATGTAGATCAGGTTGCGTGTGCCCAGCCCGTTATAGCCTTCGGGCAGATGCACGCCGTCGGTGCCCGCATAGACCACCCTTGTATGGTCCGAAAGCAGTGCATCAATATTCAGCGACGTCTCCGGCTGCAGCTCGGCATCGTTCATGCTCGGAAAGCCAAGCACGCTCATCGCCGGCAGCAATGCTTTCAGCATCGTATCGAATTCCGACTGCACCTCCCGTTCGATGCCCTCGACCGAGGATTTAAGCTGTGCGGCGAGTTGCTGGTCCGCGGCGGCGGCAGTCGGCGTCGATGCGGTCTTGAACAAGGTGCTGAGCAGCTTGCCGATAACATCGGCATCGCCATGCTTGGCGTGATCGAGGGTGCGCTGGGCGCGCACGAGGTTGCACTGAAGCAGCGCCGCGAGGTGCGATGTTCCCTCGAACTGCCGTACATTCGCCGGATCGGTGGGGTCGATCGCACTGACCTGAACGCTATAGGCCTTTGGTATCGCGTCCTTCAGGTGCCGCATGAAATGCACCTTCGCATCGACGCCTTCGGGGGTATCTGCGGCCTCAAGCAATTGCTGCAGGGAAGAGAGTGTCGGCGCGTATTCCAGTTTCGCGATGGCTATCGTCGAGTCCATATCGAGATCGATGATGAACGCGGAAAGCGGGCCCAGGGAGGGGGCGGCGCTGTCATAGGCGAAGGTCAGGGTGATCGTGATCGTCGGAATGGCAGCAAGGACCTTTCCCGGATCTTCTCCTTTTTCCCGGAGTGCCTTCGCTTCGAAAAAACTGCTGCGTGTGCCGGCGGAAAAATCCTCCAGCCTGAACTTCGCGCCACCATCGCCCGCGAAACGCTCGAACACGTCGGTGAGTGAGGTCTTGCCGCTATTGTTGCGGCCCACGATGACCGTCGATCCTGGCTCCAGCATGATCTCGACATCTTCGAGCAGGCGGAAGCCCTGGACCCTGACCTTCTGTATACGCATGCCCTCTCCCAAGGAACCGCACTGACGTACAGTCTTGGATAGGCGGAGACGGCGGTTTAAACAACAACGAAGCTATGCAGTGAAGCGCAAGATCAGCTTCTGTCCAGAGGCGGCATTTCACTTGCGTTGCACAGGAAATGGGGCATTCAACCGGTACTATGGCTACGTTCGGCCCACAATTCGGCGAAGAGGATCAGGGCACATTGTCCGTCGAGGCATTGGAACCCGGTGTGGTTGGCGTGTACTTCACACCGTCCTCCATACGCTTGCGTGCAGCGCGCAGGATCGACGATCCGAACGCTCGGGTGCTGCTGCTGCGTTTCGATGCCAAGCAGGAGACCACGACGCTCTTTCCCATCAATACGATGCCCACCTCGGCACGATTCCTCGCGCCCAAGCACGCGCCCATCATCTCGATCGAGCTCGTCGAAAAGAACAGCCTGATCCATATCGTGGACGATCTCGACGATAGCGAACACTACATTCTGCCCCGCACCGTCGAGGACGTTCAGTTGTACCTCAACGAGTGCATGCCTGCGGGATTTACCAAGGATCCGAATTTCGGGCTGGGACTGGACCGCACCCTCTCCTTCATCGTTCAGGCACTGGCCCAGATCGACGGTGTCGAACATTTGCGCCTCACCGACCAGAAAACACTCGAGGTATCACGCTCCGACGACGGCAAGACCTACGAAATGGGGTTTCGGCTGTTCAACGAGCTGCGGCGCGGAGCCGACCGGTTCGACCACAAGGCGCGCGCGTCCAGCCGCCGGAAGAAGACACAACTAGCACTACTTTGGCAGATTTTTAGACGCGCTGGCATTTTTGGGATTCCCGCGGCGCGATTTGCGTGATTCATGGGTGGTCGGCTTATGGAGGGCCGGCCATGGACGAGAACTGGAAGTCGGATCTTGAGCGCTGGCTTGCACCCTTTCTCGGTGCTCTGCGGCACAAGGTTCGGGTGCGGATGTGTCCGGCTTATGTGGCGGGGCTGATCGGCGCTGGGGATCGCAAGAGCGTCCAGCCGATGGCGGCGCGTGACGGTGGCGTCGGCTACGACCAGCTTCATCACTTCATCGCCAGCGAGGCGTGGGACGCCGCACCGCTTGAGAAGATCTTACTTGCCGAAGCCGACAGGATGGTTGGTGGCGCTGAGGCCTGGCTGATCGTCGACGACACGGCCCTGCCGAAGAAGGGCGAGCGCTCGGTCGGCGTCGCGCCGCAATACGCCTCTGCCTTGGGCAAGAACGCCAACTGCCAGACCCTGGTGTCGCTGACGCTGGCTTCCGGTGAAGTCCCGGTCATGGTGGGGTTGCGGCTGTTCCTGCCCGAGAGCTGGACGAGCGATCCTGCGCGGCTGGCCCGAGCCGGTGTGCCGGACGATCACGGGGGCTATCGGACCAAGCCCGAGATCGCACTCGCCGAGATCGATCGGGCGCGCGCGGCCGGCCTGCGCTTCGGCTGCGTGCTGGCCGATGCCGGTTATGGCCTCTCCGCACCATTCCGGCAGGCCTTGAGCGAGCGTGGTCTCAACTGGGCCGTCGGCGTTGGGGGGCGCCAGAAGGTCTATCCGATCGACGTGGCCCTCGTCTTTCCCGTCGCCGGGCGGGGTCGCCCGCGCAAGAACCATGTGCCCGACGCGAAGTCGGTATCGGCGGAGAAGACGCTGGCGACGGCGCCCTGGCGCACGCTGAGTTGGCGGCGTGGCACCAAGGGCCCACTCAAGGCCCGCTTCGCTGCCGTGCGGATCAAGGTGGCCGACGGGCCGCCCCAGAGGATCGGCGACATGGGACAGCAGCATCTGCCGGGAGAACCCCTTCATCCTCGACATGGCGTTCAACGTGCCGGTCCTATTGCTGCAGGGGCAGGCGCATGTTGGAGGTAAGAAGCTCACCGGAGCCGGTGAGAAGATCACGGACTTTTTGTTCGCCAACCAGCTCACCGACAACCTGGCGGTCCTTGAGATAAAGACGCCCGGTATGGCGCTGCTGAATAACAAGGAATATCGCGCCGGCGTGTACGGCCCCGCGCCCGAGCTCGTGTCCGCTGTTACTCAGGTCCTCGATCAAGTGAACCAGCTTCAGAGCGATATATTTCGCCTGAAAGCGCTGAACCCTGAGCGCCGAATGGAATCCTTCGGTATTCGCGGCGTGCTGGTGGCAGGGGTCATTCCAGACGTCGAGCGCAAGCGGTCATTTGAACTTTATCGTAACGCACTCGCCGGCCTGTCGATCATCACGTTCGACGAGTTGCTGGGAAAGCTGAACTCGCTTCGCGTCCTCCTCTCCGCCGGCGAAGGATAACTGCAGCCGTGTGTGCTGCGTTCAGTTCGTGACCTGGCTTGCGACCAACAGAGCACATGGGCCTTCGATTGCGAGGTGCCGCTTCATAGCAGCTTGACCGGTGCCTTCGCGCTGGAGACGAAACACAGCTATGACCGTAGCGCCTCAATCTCGCGCCGCTGTTCGGCATGCTTGGGGTCAGGACAAGAGCAGTTCAAAATCCTGCGTTAAGCTCGAACGAACTGAGAACGTCATGCCGCTCGCAGGAATTGGCCAGGGATGCGCAGAGATCTGAAGCCTTCCGGCATCTGCTGTTCGGTGTCCCAGGAATAGATGCCAGTGAGATTTATGTGCTCCCAACTGAGCGGCGAGATGTGCTTGAGCAGATCGTCAGGAATATGCCGGCCCTGTTGCCGCAGATGGGCAGCGGCACGGCTGAGATAGACGGTGTTCCAGTGGACGATGGCGCTGACGACCAGATTGAGGCCGGAGGCCCGGAATGCCTGGCTGTCAAAGGAGCGGTCGCGGATTTCGCCGCGCTCGTGGAAGAAGACGGCGCGCTTGAGCTTGTGGGCGGCTTCGCCCTTGTTGAGACCGGCCTGACAGCGCCGGCGCAACGCCGGGCTCGAATACCACTCAATCATGAACAGGGTTCGCTCGATACGACCGACCTCGCGAAGCGCTTTGGCCAGATCGCTGGATTTCGATGAGGCGGACAACCTTTTGAGGATCGTCGATGGTGCAACGGTACGGGTCATAATCGAGGCGGCCAGACGCAAGAGATCGTCCCAATGCTCCAGGATGAGTGCCGTGTTGATCGGTGCGCCGATATGGTTGGCCAGCGCCGGATAGGCATCGGCCTTCTCGAAGGTGTGGAATTTCCGGTCCTTGATATTGCGCAGACGGGGCGCGAAGCGCTTGCCGATCAGGGCAAACAGCGCAAAGACATGGTCACTGGAGCCACCGGTATCGGTAAACAATTCTTCGATCTCCAGAATCGTGTCGTGATCGAACAGGCCGTCGAGGACATAGACGGCCTCGCTCTCGGTCGGACTGATCGGCAGAATGCTGAAGTAGCCATATTGGTCCGAGAGTCCGCTGTAGAATTTCGTGCCAGCTCGTTGCTGTAATGGAGATTGATGTCACCCCGCTTGGCAGCCCGATCGCTAGCCCGGAAGAACTGCCCGTCGGATGAAGCGGTTGTTCCATCACCCCATAGTCGCGAATGCGGATGGCGCGTATGAGCGTCGGTGACACAGGCCTGTGCGGCGCGATAGGTTTCGGAGCGGGCATGGAAGCTGCGCATCCAGCCGATCTGATGTGCGCTGATGCCTTTCGAGGCCCCCGCCATGCGTTTCGGGCCGAGATTGGTGCCATCGGCAAGCACGCCGGCCAGCATGGCGGCAATATTCTGTGGTGCATCTCCCGTCCGGACATGGGTGAACTGGTCGGCGAATCCCGTCCATTCATGCACTTCCCGCAACAGATCGGGTACCTCGACCAGAGGATACATGTCGGTGATTTCGGCATAGAGGGTTTCCGCCGCGGCTGGCACAGCGCTTCTGTGCGGCGTCACGATCAGGGTTCCATTCTCCATTCTCACGCCCTCAAGCTTTCCATAGCGGGCGCGCCAGGCCAGCCGCTTCAGGTTGAAGTCCATCATTTGCTGGGTTTCCGCCAGCCATGCCGTGCCGTCGGCCTGGACGCCGAGACCAAGCTTGTCTTCCTCCTTCAGGGCAACAAAGGCCGGCTTCGGCATCAGATGTTCATCAATCGGCCGGAACGAGCGGCTGCCTTCGACCCACACATCCCTTGAGTGCAGCCGGTCACGCAAATGCGTGAGTGTCGCAAGCTCGTAAAGCCGCCGATCCGGCTTGCCATTTTCGAAGATCAGTTCGCGCTCCGATTTTGTCAGATGCCCGACCGGAACACGATCGGGCAACACGCGGCGGCCTTCCGCGTAGAGCTCTTTGATGGTGGCGACGGCGGAAAGCAACGGATCGTGCCGTCGCTGCGAGCGGAAGGTGAACGTCTGGAGAAAATCGCCGGCATATTTGCGGACGGTCGCATGTTGTTCGGCCGCCATTACCAGAGGCGACACATCACTGTTCTCCACCATGGCCTCGAGACCGGGTTTGACCTGAAGCAGCCGATGCCATCCTACGCGCCGATCCAGGATCGTCATGGGATCTGCATACATGTCGTTGGCCGCCTGCAGGGCGACGATCGTGTCCAGAAACAGCCGTAGTGCCTTCGATGTTTCCAGGCGTGCGCTCATATGGCGCTGCTTTTTGCGGTTGTTAACCTGGGAGAACAACCGGCCCATGAGTTTGATAAACATCATCACCGCATCGTCGGTGAGTTTCTGGCCAAGCTTGATGATCTGCGCGACGATCGTCGCACGCCGGCGACTGGCATTGAAGTCGCTGGCCAGCCATGCCGGAGTGGCGTCACCCTCGCGGATCATCTGATCCCACCGCCCGGAAGGGACACGGGTCTGCAAACGGGGATCGATCCCAAGCATCCTCAGGAATGCGATCCGTTCGGTCAGGCCCACCAAGTTTCCCGCGCCTGGTGCCTCCGGCGCTGACCGCAGCCAATGATAGCGCGTCTGGCCAATTGCCGGATCGACGGCCAGCAGTCCATCGAGGGTTCCCAGCGTTTCCGGATCAAGGTCCGTGATCAAAGCGGCTTCGGCTTGACGACGAGCGATGGCACGGGCAGCCAGTCCCATCCGTTCGATCATGTTCGCTGCAGGCAGCAGAACCCGGCGTTCGCGGAAGGTGGTGATGATCGCAGTCGCGATCGTTGCTCCCTTGTCCGTCGCGGCCGCAGCTTCGATTGCCGCCAGCAGCGCAGCACGCCGATCCTCGGCTGTCGGCCCCCTCATCCCCAGATAATCGAGCAGGTGAGCGACATGATTCATGCGCGTCTCTTCACGGCGAGCATAAAGTCCGAATGAAGCGGGATCGGCGCCGATTTGCTCGGCGACATAATTGAGCATCGCTCTGGGTGGCGTCTCGTTGGCCAGGAGCGGACGGCCGGGATAACGCATCAGGCAGAGCTGCACCGCAAAGCCGAGCCGGTTATGCTCGCGTCGCCGAACCTCAATCTCAAGCCGGTCGGCAGACGACAAGAAATAACGGCGGATCAGGCTATCCTCGTCGGTCGGAATGTCGAACAGCGCATGCCGATCCTGAATTTTGAGAAGTTTCCGCTTGGCCATTTGCTACTCCTTACATTTGCGCGCCAATGACCTTGCCCTGTACGGAAAGGTTCGGTTTCGTACAGGGGCGAAACAACCTGTCCACAAATTAGATTGACACAGTAATGAACAGGAGAAATATTCCGGACAGCCTATTCGGACGAAATTAAACCCATGCCACGCACCTTCGCCTATGTCCGCGTCTCCACGACCGGCCAGACCACCGAAAACCAGATTCAGGAAATCGAGGCCGCTGGTTTCCACGTCGAGCCACGCCGCATCATCACTGAGACGATTTCCGGCAGCACAGCCATCGCCCAACGGCGGGGCTTCACCCGGCTTATGGATCGGCTGGAATCAGGGGATGTGCTGATCGTGACAAAGCTCGATCGCCTCGGTCGAGACGCCATAGATGTCAGCACCACGGTCAAGGCGCTGGCCGAAATCGGCGTCCGGGTTCATTGCCTCGCTCTCGGCGGTGTCGATCTCACCAGCTCGGCCGGCACAATGACTATGAACGTCCTCAACGCCGTCGCACAGTTCGAACGGGACTTGCTGATCGAGCGGACGCAATCCGGCCTCAAGCGCGCCAAGTCAGAAGGAAAGACCCTCGGCCGCCCCTCCACCCTGAGCGAAAAACAGAAACAGGAAGTGCGCGAGGATCTCGCGACAGGGATGAGCGTTTCCGCTCTCGCCAGAAAATTCGACACCAGCCGCCAGACCATCATGCGCGTCAGGGATGAAGTGCCCGCTTCGTCCAAGCCACAACTTGAGCACGCACCCGTTTCCCTTTCGCCGTTACCCCGCGCAGCAGGATAGTTTTTTCACGTCCCTGTCGAAGGTCTGAGCCGCAAGCTTCAAGCCTTCGACGGTCGTCAGGTACGGGAAGATCGCCTCCGACAGATCGTCGATCGTCAGGCCGCCGCGGATAGCCAGCGCCGCCGTCTGAATGCTGTCAGCTCCTTCCGGCGCAAGAATATGCGCGCCCAGGAGCTTCCGGCTTGCCCCGTCGGCAACCAGCTTGATCAGGCCGCGTGTATCGCGTGCCGCCAGCGCCCGCGGGACATTGTCGAGGGAAAGAACGGACGTGCGAACCGAATGCCCCGCAACACGCGCCTGCGCCTCGGTCATGCCGACGCTCGCCACCTGTGGGTCTGTGAACACGACAGCAGGCATCGCGGAATTGTCATAGCGCAGGCCATCGCCGTTCAACGCGTTCTTGGCGGCGAGCTTGGCGCCATAGGCGGCCATGTAAACGAACTGATCTTTTCCTGTCACGTCTCCGGCGGCATAGACGCCGGTCTTTGAGGTGCGCATGCGGTCATCGACAATGATGGCGCCGGCCGGCGTTGCGGCAATACCCGCCTCAGCCAAGCCAAGGGTTTCGGTGTTCGGGCGGCGTCCCGTTGCCACGAGAATCCGTTCGGCCGTCAGGATTTCCGGCCGACCGTCCCGCGCGATGGTGAGCGCCACACCGCCGTCATCGGTCTTGCGGATGGATTCGTAGGCGATCCCGCTGACGATCCTGATGCCCTCATCGGCCAGGTAGGTTGCAAGCGCCGATCCGATTTCGGGTTCAGCCTCCGGCAGAAGCCGGCTGCGGAATACGAGCGTCACCGCGACGCCGGCCCGCGCGAACGTCTGGGCAAGCTCCGCACCGATATAGCCGCCGCCAAGCACGATCATCGAGCGCGGCAGTTCGGCCAGGGCCAGCGCCGTCGTGCTGTCGAGCGGCGACACGTCGACGATCCCCGGAATTCCCGGCAGGCCTGGGCGCGCGCCCGTCGCGATGATGATCCGTTCGGAGGCGAGGCGCTGGCCCGCGACCTCGACGCCGCCGTCAACGAGGCGGGCCTGCCCTTCGCGATAGACCACATTGTTATACTCCGGCAGCAGATCAGCGTATTTCGCCTGCCGAAGACCCGCAACCAGGGCGTCTTTCTGGGCAATCTGAGCGGCCCAATCGACGACGCGCGCGCCGCTTTCAATGCCATCGAAGCGGGCTTCCGCATCATTGGCGTGACGCACGGCTTCCGTGGCCCGGATCAGGGCTTTCGAGGGCACACAACCGATATTGACGCAGGTGCCGCCAATCGTGCCGTGCCCGACAAGGGCCACTTGCGCGCCTTGTTCGGCGGCCGTGATCGCGGCAGAGAATCCGGCCGAGCCAGCCCCGACGACTACAAGATCGTAACGGCCGTTGCCTTTGCTGGAACTGGGAGCATCACAAGCTTCGCACATCTAACTTATCCCTGTCGTTTGTCATTGATTGAGCAGCAATCGGCATCAGCCGATGGGCCGGAACGGCGGCGCCGATAAAGGTAAAATGCCGCCAGCCCAATAGCAGCGAGTGCGATCGGGATCAGCACATAGCCGGCTGCAGCGAGCCATGCGGAAACCCCGAAGGAGCCCGCAGCGACCAAAAGAAATGGGGCGGCACAACAAATGACGGCGAGAAGCCCGACACCGCCCATGCCGATGAACTTTCCATCCGTCATGCTGAGCCTCCCTACTGCGAAACCTTGGAGGGATAGCCGGCGTTGGTGGTTGCGGTGATCAACGCAGCGACATTTGTCTTGCCGTCGTCAAACCGCACTTTGGCGATCGCCCCATCTGTCGCCTCCGACACGTCAACCGCGAGCACCCCTGACACGTTGCTGAGCGCCCGCTTCACGATCGGGCCGCAAAGTTCGCAGGTGGCATTGGCGACATTCAGCGTGACGGTCTGCTCGGCGGCAAAAGCGGCGCCACTCGCCAGCAGGGACGCGGTGAGAGCGATAAGGTGTAAAGTTTTCATCAGGAACTCCTTGAGGTTAGGCGGTGAGGAAGAACCCCGCTGCATAGGGAAAGCCCACGGCGACGATGATCAGAATCGTTGCGATCCAAAGGCCCATCTTGGCGTTGCGATGGGACGACGGACGCGCGCAGTAGGAGCCCTCGATGCACTCAGCCGCCCTCGGCTTGCGATAGACGAGATAGAAGCCGTAGCCGAGGCAGGCGAGCGCGATCGTGACGAACACGGGCTGATAGGGCTCGAACGCGGTCAGATTGCCGATCCACGCGCCGCTGATGCCGGCAAAGAACAAGACAAAGGGCACCACGCAGCAGGTTGCCGCGCCCAGTGCCGCCACGATGCCGCCAACCGAGAGCAGCGCTGCCTGATCAAAACCCTTTTCGACGGGCTCCAGGGCCGTATCTGCCAGTGGCCGCGCTTCGTTCTGCATCATCGTTCACATGCTCCCGCAATTGATCTATGGTGACCCTAATGCCTGTAGTAACTACAGGGTCAAGCGGGAAAGTTTCACGGTGTTGTGCGAGCTATGTGATGAAACAGGCTGATGAATTTTCGATCGGCGTCCTGTCCGAACGCAGCGGCGTCAACATCGAGACGATTCGCTATTACGAGAAGATCGGCGTCATGCCGAAACCAGCGCGCAGCGCGGGCGGGTATCGCGTCTACGGCAACGATCACGCAAGGCGGTTGCATTTCGTGCGGCGCGGCCGTGAGCTCGGCTTCAGCCTCGACGAACTGCGTGGACTGCTTCGCCTGGTCGACGGGCATAGCTACACCTGCCGTGAGGTTCATGACCTCACCATCGAACACCTGAAAGATATCCGTCAGAAAATCGCCGATCTACGACGTCTGGAGCGGGCAATGTCGGATATGGCCGCGCAATGCACCGGCAACCAGGTTCCGGAATGCCCGATCATTGATGCTCTATTCGAGATGCGCCCAGTGGGCCGTTCCCGCTCCGTTCGACCTTAGCGCAGGATTTTGAACTGCTCTTGTTCCGACCCCTGCTTGGCGGGATTCTGCGCTCTGAGTTTCTCAAGGTTGAGGAGCTTCCAGCGAACCGCCGGCAGCTCGGCCGCCTGGGGCAGCCCGATTGCGTCGAAGTCCGGTTTGCCATCATGAAGTGACAACAAGAAGCGCATCGCATTGCTGTCGAGCCTGACAAGCAGATCTTTCGTCAACCGCTCCCTCGCGGCCTTCAGCTCCTCGATGCTGGCTACTTCGGTCGTCATCCCCTCGAATTCCCTCACGAAGGCTTCGTCGAGGGAAGCGAGCGAAGGCTTGACCAACTCGTGAGGCGGGCGACCGGAGCTTGCGACATAGATCAGGAACGTTCGAAACAGGGCGTCGGTCAGGCCCTCGTTCTCATAGAGTAGCTTCACATCGAACAAGTCGCGCGGATGCTGCCGATCGACAGCCGCATGCAGCTTTCCGCCGAATAGATCCTCGAATGAGACGACCTGCATCTCCGCGAAGCCGAACACATCTTCGACGCTTGGGCTCACCCGCCGCCGTTCGGGCGGATGGACGGTGCCGCGCGCAACGGGCGACGTCTCGATCTTGATTTCGGCGTTTCCTTGCCGGACGAGAACGCGGGTGTCGTTGTTGCCGCCGCCGGCGATCCGCTGAACGCTGACAGCACGGAGATTGCGCTGCAGGTCCTTACGAATGTGATCAAGGATGGCGTCGATATTCTTTAGCGTCGTTTCGCGGTCCTCGATCGGCAGATAGGTGAGGTCGATGTCTACCGAGAGCCGTGGCATGTCTCGGTAGAAGAGGTTGATTGCCGTGCCGCCCTTCAAGGCGAAGGCGTCATGGCGGGCTATGAAAGGCAGGGTCCTCACCAGGAGAGCGACCTGGCGCATGTATTGTTCACGGGCCATCGTGCGTCTCCGTCGGCATCAGGTCGGCAGGGATCGTAATGCGGTAGACGGGGTGCAGGCGGCCGCCCGGCGTCAATGCCCGATCGCCGCTGCCGAGATCGATTTCCGACATGTCGATATGCCGACGCCAAGCGTGATTGTGTTTGTCGGCATAGACAAAAAAGAGGCGCTTGGTTTTCACGCGCCGGCACAAGGCGAGCAACGTCGTCAGCAGTTTTGGGCGCAAATTGGCGAGGCCCTCGAAGGCCACATCGACGTTATGGAAGCTCTCGCCCTTCGGCACTTCGTCGAGCATTTCGAGGATCGCACGCTCAGGTGACGACATCGGCATCGGCCAGCGCCACGGGCTCTGCGGCAGCTCGGGATCGTCGTCGTTCGAGAGGCTGAAATCCATATTCTCGATCCCGGTCGTGGCTTCGCCAAAGAGCGTGTTGCTCCTGACCAGCACGTCGGCGTCCGTCCGCAACTTCGGGAGCCAGGACGGGATGTCGGATCCGTATAGATAGAGGGCGAATTTGCCGCCCAAGTGGAGATAGTGGGAGTGCCCGCTCAAGGCGAGAGAACTCGCGCCGCCGACATGGAATTTGCGCCGCATGAGCCATACGGCGGAAAGCAACGGTATCTTCCAGCCGCCGACGGCTTCTGGATTGGCGTCCGTAGTGAACGGGCGACGATACACGCCCGATATGACCGGTTCGAGCCAGCCATTTTTGACATATGCTGATGCGGATTGCCGTGAGATGGCGTGACGGCTCATCCATCCGGTGTCCACCAGGAAACCAGGGGGCACACGCTGGAGGAGTTGCTTTAGCTTGCCCTGCGATTGTCCATTCATATTTGATACAATCGCATGAATCTAAAGCGAACGCGAGGGAGACTTTACTGAGTACAAAATTTGTCAATTAAGGATTGGCAACTGGTGCTGGATTCAAAGTTCTCGCTTAGGGCACCTCGATCGGACTTCGCCTTGCCACCGACGATCTTCCCAGCGTCGTCGACAATGCAGGCCGTAGTCCCCTTGGCAATCCGCATCCTGCGCAACGCCTGCTGCGGATAAAGATCGTTCTCCATTCACGATCGAGAAGAGATCGCCATGGCATGCTGGTTCTTCGCAAGCGATCTGAGCCAAAAGCTCCCGCCATCGCACCTTCGAACGTGCCAGTGCCTCGGGTGTCCGATCCGCGATGAAACCGACGACCCTCTTCAAGCAGCCAGTCAGCCAGCCTGCGGCACTCCGCGGGATCGTCGATGCAGTGAAAGACCTTCACGTCCTCCGTGAACTCCTCCAGAATCGCGTCAGCTTCGACGCCGCGCCGATTTAACAAGGCGAAGCGGACGGCAAAGTCACTGGCCCGCGAGCGGAAACTGTTGAATGCCTGGAGTGCTGATGCATATGGCTCGTTGGCCCGCGCGCGGGCTATCGCGGCATCGTAGTCAATCTCGTGCGCCGCGTGCGGGGCGATCGCGAGGATGGTTGCGCGAATATCGTCGGGCGTGAGGATTGGATAGACAAGCGACCGATCGCGCTGCCCGACGAGCGTTGAAAGGTCTGCGCAATCTGAGCACACCTCCAGCATCGCGGTGTGCCTGACGAATTTCTCATTGCTGAAATCCGCGTAAAGCGTCAGTCGGTTGGCGATCGCATCCTCGTCGCGCTCGTCGGTGAACACCTGGATTTCGCGGATGCTGCCGCTCCACTTCTTCGCATTGCTCATGCGCAGGATCTGGCGCTTCTGTCTTGCACATATCGGACAGGTCCAGTTGTCGGGAGCTGCAGCCCAGCGCTTCGTGGTTGGACTGACGTAGGAGCGGTATTCCTCATCGGTAGGTTCACGGACCGGCGCGGGCTTCTTTCCTACTGGTACCAGGCGCGCGGAATCTTTGCTCGTCGAGCGCGCCAAGAACTCTGCTCGGAAGCTGCTAAGCAGGCCTGCGCGCTGAGTGTCCTCCGTTGCTCGGTGGAATGCCTGCGAAAGGAGCCCGGCGGAATCCATCGCCGACATCACCGCGTTGGCGTCGGCCAGCCCCTTGTGGTTCCTGGCGATGAGTCCGGAACGGGCGCTCGTGAGCAACTGGTCGATCAGCGATAGTCGGTGCTCAAATCCGGGTCTTTGCTCGTGCCAGATGGTTCGCGCCCGCCCGAAATCGACGACATGTTGCGCGTTGGCCTTGCTCGTGACGAAACGCCCGATTTCGTCTGCAGTGAAGGTGAAGCGCGAGTCGATCTCGTCGCGCAGTTGGGCTTTGGCTGCTGCATCGGCGGTGTTACATTCGGAGCAGATCAAGGCGAACGAGAAACGCGTCACTAGCTCGCCCGCACCTTCACCCCGATCGCCTCGTCGTCTTGGCTGCGCTTGCTCGGCGTTCTGGCGAGCCAGGCATGAAAGCCCGAGCGCGACACATCCAGCGCTTCGCAGAGCCACGCCACCGGCCAGATCCCCCGGTGCTTCGCAATGAACGCGAACCTCATGTCACATCCTTCGCGAAGTAGGCTGCGGCCTTTTTTAGGATGTCACGCTCCGCCTTGAGCTTGGCGACCTCCCGCCGCAGCTTCTCGATCTCGAGCGCACAAGGCGCTGGGATACCGTTCACCCCGAGAGTTCATCGCAGACCGTTCAACTGCGGAGGACGTGTCCGGTCTTTGAGGGGCAACAACAAACCTGGTGTGGGCGCGCAGTCCCTCACTAAATGCTAAAATGACGTCGCGCAGGCTGTCCTGGTCGACGCAGAGGGCCCTGTCGAATACCAGTCGCGTCACCTCCAGGCTCTCCTTTCCGCTGCCGAGCTCTAGGAGCCACCGGGAGCGTTGATGGCGTCAGGCCGCTGGCCGGATGCCGAAGTCCTCGGGCCCCAGCATCAAGTCGGCCAGGGTGTAACGGTCGATCGTGCTGAGGAAAGCGGCGAGCGCCTCGTGGAGAATGCCCTTGAGCCGACAGCGCGACGTGATCCGACAGCCATTGCCGCTGCCGAAGCACTCGACCAGGGCGAAATCTGGCTCTGTCAGGCGCAAGACCTCTCCGATTCTGATCTCTGTCGGAATTCTAGCCAGGACGAGACCGCCAGAACGCCCGCGGACCGCTCTGAGGAACCCGGCATTAGTGAGCAGATTGGCAACCTTCATCAGATGCGCGCGGGAGATTCCATAGGCGAAGGCTGTTTCCTCGATCGTAATCAGTCGCTCGCCCTGGGCCGCCGCGTACATCAGGATTCTAAGGGAATAGTCGGAGAAGCTCGTCAATCGCATCGTTGATTCCGGCTTCTGGCCAGTGGCCTCAGTTGGCCGCTCGCTTCCCCGCAAGATGTATCGCGCGCAATTTTCGCAAGCACGCGTCCATTCCGTTACAGCCAGGCCGCGTAGAGGGAATCCGCTTTCCGGGTTGCTCTGACCGGCGAGTCCAATTCCGTGGCCCGCGTCGCAGCTCCCTCATTCAGCACGCTGCTCCCGCCAAAGCCGAATGGCGCGCTCGTGCTAGACGAAGACCATGACGAGGGTCATTCCAATGACAATGAGGACGAGGGCCCATATCAGCATGGGCACCAACGTGCTGTCGGGGTTGGGGACCTTGGATATGTTCTGAGGTTGGTTGACCATAACTGCACAGCCAAAGGAAGGATTTCTAGCAATCTCATTACGCTATAAAAGATACATTGTATATGCATGTTTTAGCCAATTCGACATTTTCCGGCCGACAATGATTGCGACTCCAGTGCGCCTCGACTCGGTCAAAACCGCCTATGGGGCAGTTACGCGCATGCTGCACGGGTCGACGTACCGGAACGGCTGCACCTCATTGAGGCGCTCGACTCGGCTCCATCGAGAGAAATCGACCTCAGACAGGAATGACCTCGGCAATACTCACCTACGATTCGCGCCGAACGGACAGCATGTCGCTTTGTCGTGGCTAAACCGGAATTCATCCGATCTAGCTGTGGTTAAGGAGGATCGTCAGAAGGAGAGAGGAATCCTCGATACCCTCCAAGGAGTGAATCTCGCCGCCGGCGAGATAAACCCATTCTCCGGCACTCAATAGGACCGGCCTATCTCTGAGGCCGAGCGAGATGCACCCTTCGAGGCAATGCAGCATGATATTGCCCGGCACCTTATGCGGCGGGATTTTCGTTCCGGCTAGGACGACCAGCCGGACGGCCTCAAAATGTTTGGACTTGATGATCGCCGCCGTTTTGGCGAATTTCAAATTGGTACCGAACGGCCGCAAATCGACGACCTCTCCCGGTTTCGCGTGCTGCAATGCCACGGTACCCTCGCTCTGTTGTTGTTCAAGACCGTCCCGTTTGCGACGATCGCGGCCGCCCGATGCTCTCGGAAGGCCAGATGAGCGACCATCAGGGCGCAAGCCTCATGCCCGCAGCCCTGCCGCCAACCAAGCCCCTCATCGCCGACCGCGGCTATGATAGCGCCGCGTTCCGCTAGGCGCTGGTCGTTAAAGGCATCGAACCCTGCATTCCATCGAGCAGAAGCCGGAAAATCCCCTTCGCTTACGACCAGGCACTCTATCGCCAGCGCCACAAGGTCGAGAACCTCTTCGCCAGGCTCAAGGGCTGGCGGCGCATCGGCACACGATACGACCGATACGCCCACACATTCTTCTCGGCCATCTGTATCGCAGCGACCGTCATCTTCTGGCTCTGATCAAGGACTCCTAAGCCTAGTCCGTAGCTAGGGACTCAATCTTCGATACAATAAGTTCGAAGGTTTTCCTCTCCTCCAGCAGAGCCATATCTATGTCTCCATTCTTTAGTCCTCGCAGCATTCCCGCTTTAAATCTTGCGGCGGCTTCGACGCCTTCATGAGAGGAAATGTGTTTCATGGAGTAGCCAATACAAAGATATAACGCGTTCAGTGCGATTTTGATCTGCTCCATATTTGTGTCCGTTACACTTTCAATTTCCTCAGCCATTTTCTGCTCCTTAAAGCTGCTGCTCAAGCGGGCGCGATCCAGCTCCCCGTAGATGGAAATCCAACTCCGAATTCAACCGCCGACCAGCGAGGCTGTTCCGAAAATTGCCCTTAAGCGCAGAAAACGCAGATCCGACCTAAGGAGGTCATCGCCATCAGAAGCTAGGTTGCTCCGGAACCTTCCGATCGGTGATCGTTCTCGCGGCCATTCGACGAGTTGCTCGCGCCGGCGATCAGGTCGTTCTCTTCGTCGAGCAGAACGCGTGCGGCCGCGCCTTCGAGATCGTCGTACTGGCCGCTCCGTAATGACCAGAGAAAGGCTGCCAGTGCGGCTCCGCCAAGGACAAGCGCCAGAGGCACGAGGAAAACGAGGCTGCTCATCCGCCTGCCCGTAAGGTCGGAGCGAGAGCAATCAAATCTGGCTGCGCATCGCGCGGTCGAGAGCGCCTGCCCGCGTCAAGGCGCAGTGCGTTCGCAACGACGAGGATCGAGGACAGCGACATTGCCAACGCGGCGATCAGGGGCGTGACGTGGCCCGCGATCGCGATCGGAAGCGCGATGGCGTTGTAGGTAATTGCGAGTGCGAAGTTCTGCCGGACCAGCCGGCCGGCGTGACGCGATACGGCAATCGCCATTGGGACCGCATCAAGCCCTTCGCGCAGGAAAACGAAATCCGCCGCATTGCGACTAAGGTCCGCTGCCGACGCTGGCGCCATCGAGACGTGGGCAGCGGCCAATGCGGGCACGTCATTTAGCCCGTCCCCGACCATCAGCACCTTCCGGCCCTCCGCGGTCAACGCAGCGAGCCGCTCGACCTTTTGCGCTGGCAGCAAACTCGCAGCGACAGAGTCGATCCCGAGCTTTCTCGCCATGGCCTGCACAGCGTCTGGGGCATCGCCGGAAAGCAAGCTGACGTCCAACCCTGCAGCGTGCAAGGCGCCGACGGCCGGCCTTGCCTGCGGTCGCATTGCCTCCTCAAATGCAAAACGGGCGAGGAAGTCGCCGTCGCAGCTCAGCACCGTGCCGCTCTCTGCAGTCTGTGTCGGGGCTATTTCTATTGAGAGCGCCCATTCAGCCCGCCCGAGCCGAAAAAGGCGATCCAGAAGCCTGGCTTCGATACCGAGCCCCGGGTATTCACTCACCTCCGATAAAACCAGATCGCCCGCCGGCACCGCATCGGCAATCGCCCGCGACAGGGGATGATTGGAGCGGCGTGCAACTTCCGCCGCAATCGCCAGCATGTCCGGCGCGACATCCTTGCCATTGACGAGACGCGGCTGGCCTAGGGTCAGAGTTCCGGTTTTGTCGAAGGCCACGGCATCGATCTCAGCCATGCGCTCGATCGCCGAACCGTCCTTGACCATGATGCCGTTCTCGAACAGCCGCCGCGATGCCACCACCTGCACGATCGGCACGGCGAGCCCGAGTGCGCAGGGGCAGGTTATGATCAGAACGGCGATGGCGACTGTGATCGCCTGGTGCCACTCCCCGACCAACGCCATCCAGCCGAGAAAGGTCAGGCAGGCGGTGGCGTGGACGACTGGCGAGTAAAGCGTTGCGGCGCGATCGGCGATGCGACGGTAGCGGGCGCGCCCGCCTTCAGCGGCTTCCATCAGCCTGACCATCTCGGCAAGGAAGGAGCTGTCCGCCCGTGCGGAGGCAATGATGACGAGTGCGCCGGAAAGATTGAGCGTACCGGCCTGCACCGCGGCGCCGAGTTCGACGCGGCGGGGCGCGCTCTCGCCGGTGACGATGGCGCAATCAAGCTCGGAAACCCCGTCCTCGACCACGCCATCGACGGGGACACGCTCGCCCGCAGTGAGCGCGATGCGCATGCCGGGTTCGATCTCGTTGACCGGAAGATAGTCGCGGCCGCCGTCGGCGCGCAGCACCGTGGCACCGCGCGGTGCCAGGCGCATGAGACCGCGCACGGCGGCGCGCGCCCTTTCCCGCATCACATGTTCGAGGGTGCGTCCGATCAGCAGAAAGAAGATCAGCGAGGTCGCGGCTTCGAAATAGGCATGCGGACCGTCATGGACCGTGTCGTAGAGGCTGAGGCCGAAGGCGAGGGTGATGCCGATCGAGATCGGTACGTCCATGTTGGTTCGGCCATGCCGCAGCGCCGACCAGGCCGAGGCGAAGAAGACCTGGCCTGAATAAAGCAGGCAGGGCAGCGCCAGCGCCGCCGAGATCCAGTGGAAGGCGGCGCGCGTCTCCGGCTCGGCGCCAGACCAGACCGAGACCGAGAGGATCATGATGTTCATCGAACAGAAGCCGGCGACCGCGAGGGCCCGGATCAGCCGTGAGAATTCCGGATCCCGGACATCGGCGTCGATCTCGAAGAGATGGGCCGGATAGCCGAGGTGGGCCATGGCGCCCAGCAGGTCGGGTGGCGCCTCGCCGCGCCACTTCACCGCCACCCGCCGGGTCGAGAGGTTGACCCGGACATGTGCGACGCCGGCAAGCTTTGCTAGCCCGCTCTCGATGGCGTGGATGCAAGCGGCGCAATGGACGCCGGGCGCCGCCAGATCGGTCTGAAGGAGGCCGTCGCCGAGATACCGGCTCGCGAGCCGCATCTCCTCGCGCGAAGCCGCCGCCACCGTCTCGGCGTCGGCCGGCAGCGGCGTGGCGCAGCAGCTCATTTGATGGCCCGGTAGCTGTGCCAGGTAGCGTGTCCCAGCAACGGGAAGACGACGATCAGGCCGATCAGCCCCGTCGCCATGCTCGCGAGGATCAGAGCCAGCACGATCGCGCCCCAGGCCAGCATCACGGGCAGGTTATTCCAGACCAGCGAGATGCTGGTTCCCATCGCCGTGAAGGCATCGACCCTTTCATCGAGCAGCATCGGGATAGCAAAGGTGCTGATGGCGAAGGAGAAGGCGGCGAAGATGCCGCCGGCCACCGTGCCGACCAGCAGCATGCCCCATCCGACCGGCGTCGTCAGCAGCATGGTGACGACTTCTCCGAACCCCGGAAACGGCCGCAGGCCGAAGAACAGTGCGTAGATGATCACCGCGGCGCGCATCCAGACCAGCATCAGCAGGCACAACAGCGCGCCCGTGAACCAGACCTGGGCGCCAGAGGCCGCGCGCACGAAGATCATGCCGGCAAGGCTCACGCGCCGGCCGGCTTCGAGGGCGCGGCTCTTCTGATAGAGGCCGATCGCGATAAGTGGGCCGACCACCAGGAAGCCGGCCAGGGCAGGAAACAGGATGTAGTCGAGTTCCAGCCGGAACAGACCCCAGACAATGAACAGCGAGACGGCGAAGATGGCGAAGCCGTAGATCAAGCTCGGCGCCGGGCTCGTCCACAGGTCTCGCCAGCCGCTCGCCAGCCAGTCGAACGCTGCGCGTGCCGGCAGGTTGCGGCGGCGCTGCAGGTAGAGAGGGAGTGGGATGTCCCCGTCGGATTCGGTCGTGCCCATGCCGTCACTCCCTTCAGCAGGCCGAGCGGGCGGCCCGGAACATACCGGAACCCGCTGCTTTCTCATGCGGCACGCAATCGGGCTGCGACCCGACGGCGACATAGACCAGATGTGCATTGGCGAGGAGGAGCAGCGCCACGACGCCGGTCGCCAGCAGCCAGGCGAGGAGCCGCCCCTTCCTCTTGTGACTGCTGCCGGGGGCGCGATCGGCCGGGGCGCTCATCGCGCACCCTCCTTGAGCGTGCCGACATAGAGCGCGAGCAGCTTAATCTCGGCCGCGGACAACCGGCCCTCCCAATGTGGCATGTGCCCCTGACGTCCCGAATGGATGCTGGCGTAGACGGACTGCGCGTCGCCGCCATAGGTCCAAACGGTGTCGGTCAGGTCGGGTGCGCCGAGATCGCGCATGCCCTTGCCCTCCGTTCCGTGGCAAGCGACGCAATTCGCGGCGAAGACCTCTTTGCCGGCCGGCAGGCGCGCCTGCTCGGCTTCCAACAGCGTTTGCCCCGAGAGCGAGCGGGCGTAGGCGGTAACAGCAAGCACCTGGGCGCGGTCGAGCACGCCGTCGCGCCCGAAGGCCAACATCTGCGCGGCGCGCGTATCCTTGCTCGTCGAATTGATGCCGACGCGGATCGTCTGCGCGATGGTTTCGGGGTCGCCGCCCCAGAGCCAGGCGCCGGAGGCGAGATTGGGATAGCCCGGCCCGCCCTTGCCGTCGGTGCCGTGGCAGACGCCGCAATTGTCAGCGAAGAGGGTGCGACCCGTGTCACGAACATGACGCATCAGCGCCGGATCGGCGGCGATCTCGGCGAAGGAGGTCTGCTCGATCCGGCTCGTCCAGCTCGCGCGCTCCGCCGCCGCCTCCTGCACCTGCTGCGTCACGACCTGACGCTGGTCGATGCCCAGCAGCCCCTTGGTGTAGGTCCAACCCAGTGGCCAGGCCGGCATCAGCAGCCAGTAGCCGATCGCGAACAGCGTCGCGGCCGCGAGGAAGAACAGGACTACGCGCGGGACCGGCGTGTCCAGCTCCTCGATTCCGTTCCATTCATGGCCGGTCGTCATCCGCCCCGTGACGGGATCGCGTTCAGCATGGTCCATCGCTCAATCCCCCGGTCTGTCGTCCTTGTCGAGAATGCTCTTCTTGGCGCGGTCGAAGCGCTTTCGATTCGAAGGCCAGAAGGCGTAGATCAGCACACCGATCGCGAGGGCGATCAGGTAGAACAGCCCCCAGCTCTTGGCGAAGGCGACCAGCGTCTGGTGATCGAGGCCCATCGGCTCATTTCCCCGTGGCGGCGGTCTGCTTGTGGGCGGCATCGGTCAGCTTGCCGAGCACCTGCAGATAGGCGACCAGCGCGTCCATCTCCGTCAGGCGCCCGGGCTCACCGTCGAAGGCGCGGACATTTGTCGCCTCGCCATAGCGCTCGCCGACGCCACCGGCATAGGGGCTGTCGGGACTGGCCTGGCCATAGGCGTCGGCACTGGCATTGGCGATCTGGGTTTCGGTATAGGGCACGCCGAGCTTGCGTTGAGCTGCGAGGTGCTGGCCAAGGTCGGCCGTGTTGAGCTCGGTGCGCATGAGCCAGCCATATTTCGGCATGACCGATTGCGGGACGACGGCGCGTGGATTGATCAGATGCGCGACATGCCATTGGTCGGAATACTTGCCGCCCACCCTGGCGAGGTCCGGGCCTGTGCGCTTGGAGCCCCACAGCATCGGCTTGTCGTATTGAGATTCGACCGCCAGTGAATAGGGCCCGTAGCGCTCGACCTCGTCGCGCAGGGTGCGGATCATCTGGCTATGGCAGGCATAGCAGCCTTCGCGAATGTAGATGTTACGTCCGGCCGTTTCGAGCGGCGTATAGACGCGCATGTCGGGCGCCTTCTCGACCGTCTCCTGGATGGTGAAGAGCGGGGCGATCTCGACGAAGCCGCCGATCGCGGAGACGCCGATGATAGCGAGCACGAAACCGATGGCGCTGCGTTCGAGCTTGCGGTGGAAATTCGGCATGGCGCTCACTCTCCCGGCTGCAGGGCTGTGCCGGCCGGTATGTCCGCCTCGGCGGCGTGCTCCGGGGCCTGCGAGCGCGCCATCCGGATCGTCATCCAGACATTGTAGGAGGCCACGATCGCGCCGATTAGGAACAACAGCCCGCCGACGGTGCGCGCGATGTAGTAGGGATGCATCGCGACAAGGCTGTCGATGAACGAATAGGCGAGGGTGCCGCTGTCGTTATAGGTGCGCCACATCAGGCCCTGGATGATGCCCGAGTTCCACATCGCGAAGACGTAGATGATGGTCCCCGACAGCGCGAGCCAGAAGTGGACCTCGACCAGCTTGGGCGAATAGATCTGCTTGACCTTCCACATCCACGGCACGAGCGCGTAGATCGAGCCGAAGGTGATCATCGCCACCCAGCCGAGCGCCCCGGCGTGGACATGGCCGACTGTCCAGTCGGTGTAGTGCGACAGCGAGTTGACGGCGCGGATCGCCATGAACGAACCCTCGAAGGTCGACAGGCCGTAGAAGACGGCGGCGACCATCATGAAGCGCAGCGTCGCATCGTCGCGGACCTTGTGCCAAGCGCCATTGAGCGTCGCGAGCGCGTTGCCGGCAGAGGCCCAGGACGGCACCAGCAGCACCACCGAGAAGGTCATGCCGAGTGTCTGCACCCATTGCGGCAGGGCCGTGTAGTGCAAGTGGTGCGAGCCCGCCCACATGTACATGAAGGTGATGCCCCAGAAGCTGATGATCGACAGCCTGTAGGAGAAGATCGGCCGCCCCGCCCGCTTTGGCAGGTAGTAGTACATCATCCCGAGGAAGCCGGCGGTCAGGAAGAAGGCGACGGCGTTGTGGCCGTACCACCACTGCACCATCGCATCCTGGACGCCGGAATAGACCGTGTAGCTCTTGGCGCTGCCGAGCGAGATCGGGAGGGCGAGGTTGTTGACGATGTGCAGCACCGCCACGACCAGGATGAAGGCCATGTAGTACCAGTTAGCGACGTAGATGTGCGGTTCCTTGCGCCGCTGCAGCGTGCGGATGTAGATCAGAAAATAGGTCACCCAAACAACGACCAGCCACAGGTCGGCGTACCATTCCGGCTCGGCATATTCTTTGGACTGGGTCAGTCCCATCAGATAGCCGCTGGCGGCGATCACGCAGAACAGGTTGTAGCCGATCAGCACGAACCACGGGCTGAACTGGTCGGGCAAGCGAGCCCGCGAGGTGCGCTGCAGGACATGGAAGGAGGTGGCGATCAGCGCATTGCCGCCGAAGCCGAAGATCACGCCCGAGGTATGGACCGGCCTGATCCTGCCGAAACTCGCCCAGCCCGCGTCGAAGGTCAGGTCCGGCCAGGCCAGCAGCGCCGCGACCCAGACGCCGAAGAACATGCCGACGACCGCCCAAGCAAGGGAGAGCACGATGCCGACCTTGGTCGGGTCGTCGTAATAGCGGGTCAGGCGCTCATCCGACGGCTCCGGCTCGAAATATTTCGACAGCACCAGGAATATGCCGCCAATCCCGAAGAGAAGGACGATGGCGCCGTGAACGCCCAGCAAGTCGTCGCGCCCGGCGATCGCCATCGCCAGGCCGCACAGGGCGAGCAGCAACGAGACTGCGATTGCGAGTTGGCGTTCCGCCAGGGTGAGCGCTGATATCATCTGGTCAATTCCCCTGGAAGCGGAGCGCCGCCGGATCGGACGGGAGTGAGGCGACAGATGCAGGAGCAGATCGGCCGCAACCGGCGTTTCGCCCAGAGAGGCTCCATAGCGCCTCGCCCGACAGTGTCAGCAGCGCCAGCGCCTTGGCAAGTTCCGCAACGACGTAAAGAAGGTGGTGGTTAGTGGGCGCCACCGCGCCCCCGGCGAGAATTGCGGCGACGCGCGCATCCAGCGCCGGCAGCAGCCAGAGCGCCTGGACGAGCAGGACCAGCGTCAACGCTCCAAAACAGGACCAGCGCAGCAGGCGCGGCGGCGGCGATAGCAGGATGGCGACTACGATAGTCGCGGTGAACAGCCATTCCACCTTGGCGAGTAGCGCGAAGGTGACGCGCCCGACATCGAGCGCTACCGGAAGAGCGAGCGAAACGGCCTCGAACTTGACCGGCGTCGCCAGAAACGAGACGCCGAGCAGCAGGCCGAGCCAGAGGATCGCCACAAATGGCAGGAAAAGCCTCTGAACGCCTCTGGCGGCCTCAATGCCTGGCTGAGGCACGGAACCGTCGTTCTGGAAGGGGCCACGGCTCGGCCCTAGGTTCCCATGCTGGTGACTCATGATGAGAGTATCGAGCCGGAGGCGCATTCAAACATTGATTTGGATCAGAGCCCGGTTGATCGAGCCGTGCCAGGCTTATGCGGAGCACCTTCTGTCATTCCCGGTCAGCGTGCCTCGATACTGGCGAGATAAGACTGCAAGGCTCGCTCCGGCCCGTGCCAGGATGCGCTGCCCTTGCCTTGCAGTTCTGGTGCCTCCTTCCAGCCCGGCTCGATCCCGGTCATGTTCGGCAGGAGATGGGCGATGCCCTTGTGGCAGTCGATGCAGGTCTTCTCGCCCGTGGTCAGGAAGCGGCTGTGAATATCGGCTGCCCGGCGCGTCTGCTTGGTGAAGTCCATCGCCACGGAAGAATGGCAGTTGCGGCATTCGAGCGAGTCGTTGGCCTTCAGCCTGGACCATTCGTGCTTGGCGAGCTCGAGCCGCATGTCGAGGAACTTCTCGCGCGTCGAGATCGTGCCGAAGATCTTGCCCCAGACCTCCTTCGACGCCTGCATTTTGCGGGCGATCTTGTCCGTCCAGTTGTGCGGCACATGGCAGTCCGGGCAGCTCGCGCGCACGCCCGAGCGGTTGGAGAAGTGCACCGTCTGCTGCAGCTCCTGATAGACGTTGTCGCGCATCTCGTGACAGGAGGTGCAGAACTTCTCGGTGTTGGTAACCTCGAGTGCAGTGTTGAAGCCGCCCCAGAAGAGCACGCCGCAGACGAAGCCGCCCAGCGTCAGGAAGCCGAGCGGCAGATAGGCGCTCGGCCGGCTGATGATGCGCCAGAAGCGCACGACGACGCCCCAGCACCACAGCACGAATGATTTGAGCCTGGCCATCATCTCGCCCCGCTACGGCTTCCGGCCGACATCTTTGGCGTCCTGGAACAGGTTCGGCACGAGCGGCGGCACGTCAGTTTGCTGGACATGGCAGGCAGTGCAGAAATAGCGCCGCGGCGTCACGTCGGAGAGCACCTGCCCGTCCCGGTCCTGGAAATGGGTGATGCTGATCATCGGCGCACCCGAGCCTTCAGTGAACTCGCGCTTGTGGCAATCCATGCAGCGATTGGTGTTGAGCGTCAGCTGATAGCCGTCGATCGCATGCGGAATGACCGGCGGCTGTTCCGGGTAGTTGCGCATGCGCCTGACATCGTCGACCACCGGCCGGCCGAGCGCCGGCACCCGCTCCAGCGTCATCGGCTGCGGCGTGCCGGTGAGCCGTGGCACATTCTTGACTGACGCGCCCTCTTGCGAGAGGGCTGCGCCGAAGGCGAGGACGAGGCAGGCCGCGAGCGCAGCCCCAAGGACGGTCGGCGCGCGCATCAGGCGGTGACCGAGAGGATCTTGACCGCGCATTTCTTGAAATCCGTCTGTTTGGAGATCGGATCGGTCGCGTCCAGCGTCGTCTTGTTGATCAGCTGGCTCGCGTCGAACCACGGGACGAAGACCACGCCCGGCGGCATGCGGTTGCGCCCGCGCGTCTCGACGCGGGTGCGCATCTCGCCACGCCGGGAGATGATGCGGACTTCGGCGCCCTGGTTGAGCCCGCGCTTGCGGGCATCCTCCGGATGCATGAAGCAGCGTGCGCCCGGAAACGCCTTGTAGAGCTCCGGCACCCGCATGGTCATCGAGCCGGAATGCCAGTGCTCCAGCACACGGCCCGTGACCAGCCAAAGATCGTATTCGCCGTCGGGGCTCTCAGCCGGCGGTTCGTAGGGCACCGCGATGATGCGGGCCTTGCCGTCCTTGTTGCCGTAGAACTCGACGCCCTTGCCGGGCTTCACATAGGGGTCGAGACCCTCGCGATAGCGCCAGAGCGTCTCCTTGCCATCGACCACCGGCCAGCGCAGCCCGCGCACCTCGTGGTAGAGATCATAGGGTCCGAGATCATGGCCGTGGCCGCGGCCGAAAGCGGCGTATTCCTCGAACAGACCCTTCTGCACATAGAAGCCGAACTGCTTGGCCTCGCGATTCTCGTAGCCCGGGTCCATCTCGGAAAGCCCAAAGCGGTCGACTTGCCCGTTGCGGTAGAGCACGTCGAACAGGCTCTTGCCGCGGAAGTTCGGATTGGCGTTCAGAATCTCGGCCGGCCAGACCTCGTCGGTGGTGAACCGCTTGGAGAATTCCATCAGTTGCCAGAGATCGGAACGCGCTTCGCCAGGTGCGTTGACGAGTTGGTGCCAGACATGGGTCCGCCGCTCGGCATTGCCATAGGCGCCCTCTTTCTCGACCCACATCGCCGCAGGCAGGATCAGGTCGGCCGCCATCGCAGTCACGGTCGGATAGGCGTCGGAGACGACGATGAAGTTGTCGGGGTTGCGATAGCCCGGATAGGCTTCGTTGCTGTTGTTGGGCGAGGCCTGCAGGTTGTTGTTGACCTGGATCCAGTAGAAATTGAGCTTGCCGTCCTTGAGCATCCGATCTTGCTCGACGGCATGATAGCCCGGCTTTTCCGGGATGATGCCGTGCGGGATGCGCCAGATCTCCTCGGCGTGCTTGCGGTGCTCGGGGTTGGTCACCGTCATGTCGGCGGGCAGGCGATGGGCGAAGGTGCCGACCTCGCGCGCCGTGCCGCAGGCCGAGGGCTGCCCGGTCAGCGAGAACGGGCTGTTGCCGGGCTCGGAGATTTTCCCGGTGAGCAGATGCAGATTGTAGACCATCTGGTTGGCCCAGACGCCCCGCACATGCTGGTTGAAGCCCATCGTCCAGAGCGACATCACCTTGCGCTTCGGGTCGGCGTAAAGCTCGGCGAGTTGCTCCAGGAAGCCGGTTTCGACTCCAGTCAGGGCCGAGACCTTCTCCAGCGTGTAATCCTTCACGAAGGCGGCGAAGGCCGCAAAATCGATCGGCGTCGTTGCGGTGACGTCGGCAGCCTTGCGTGCTTTTACCTCGCGCGGATCGTCCGGCCGCAGGCCGTAGCCGATCTCGGTCGCGCCTTTTACGAAGGTGGTGTGCTTGTCGACGAAGTCCTTGTTCACCCGCCCGGTCGTGATGATGTGGTTGGCGATGTAGTTCAGGATGGCCAGGTCCGTGCCCGGCTTGAACACGATCGGGATGTCGGCGAGGTCGGAACTGCGATGGGTGAAGGTCGAGAGCACAGCGACCTTCACATGCGGATGCCCAAGACGACGGTCGGTCAGCCGCGTCCAGAGGATCGGGTGCATCTCCGCCATGTTCGAGCCCCAGAGCACGAAGGCGTCGGCATGCTCGAAGTCGTCATAGCAGCCCATCGGCTCGTCCATGCCGAAGGTGCGCATGAAGGCGTAGGCGGCCGAGGCCATGCAGTGGCGGGCATTGGGGTCGAGATTGTTGGAGCGGAAGCCGGCTCGCATCAGCTTGGTCGCGGCATAGCCCTCGAAGATCGTCCACTGGCCGGAGCCAAACATGCCGAGCGCGGTTGGCCCCTTTGCCTTCAGCGTCTCCTTGGCTTTGGCGGCCATGGTGTCGAAGGCCTCCTCCCAGGAAACCGGCGTGAACTCGCCGTCCTTGGCGTAGGCGCCATTCTTCTTGCGTAGCAAAGGCTGGGTCAGCCGGTCGGCGCCGTACATGATCTTGGAGAGGAAATAGCCCTTGATGCAGTTGAGGCCGCGATTGACCTCGGCCTTCATGTCGCCATGGGTGGCAATGACCTTGCCCTCCTTGACGCCGACCATGACGCCGCAACCGGTCCCGCAGAAGCGGCACGGCGCCTTCGACCATTTGATCTGCAGAGCGTCGACGCCGCCGGAAACCGGCTGAGCCTCGGCCGGAACGCTCATATTGGCGGCGAGCGCGGCAACACCGGCCGCCTGCGCCTTCAGCATCTCGCGACGGGTCAGGGTCATGGCTCTACTCCAGGGTCGTCGAGGTCTGCGAGGTCTTCGATCTGCTCGAACACCATGTTGGCCGAGAGCACGCCGTCGATCAGGCCGATTGTGGCGAGCCGATCGCCGATTACGCCCGTGCTAGAACCTTCCAGCACGATCACGATCTTGCCGTTCTCGACCCGGTGCACCTCCGTCTCGGGCAGCTTGCGGATGCGGGCGAGCACGGCGTTGACCTGCGCCGGCAGGGCCGAGACGACGGCGCTCGAAATATGATGGAAGCGCTGGGCCGGTCGCTCAGCCATGGGCGGCCTCCGCGACGCGGGGGGAAACGGCAACGGCCTGCGCCGGGCAGGCGGCCATGCAAGCGCCACAACCAATGCAACGATCGGCTGCCAGCTCCGGCAAGGCAGGACCGCCGAGCCGCGAGCGGAAGCGGATCGCGCTTTCCGGGCAGGCATCGCCGCAGCTCTGGCAGACGATGCCGCGACTGGCGAAGCATGCCGGACCGATCGTCGCCACATGGTCGAAGGCGGCGATGGCGCGGTCAAAGACCGGCTCGGGGCAGGCATCGGCACAGGCGCCGCAGAAGCTGCACTCGTTCCCCGTGAAATCGAGGGCAGGCCGGCCGGACTCGTCGAGTGCGATGATGTGCTGCGGGCAGGCGGGCACACAAGCGCCGCACCCGCTACAAGCCGCAGCGATCGACCCGGCGCGGGACCACGGCGGGCGAACCCTGTCGGGCAATGAGAGGCGCCGGCCTGTCAGGAGGTTACGGCGGCCGCGATTGATAGCGGTGCGTTCCATGGCCGACCTCAATGTGGAGGCCCGGGCGGACCGAGAACGATCTGGCTCATCCATACCAGAAAGCCATAACCGCCCACGATGCCGACCGCGACGATGGGCCAGATCAGCACCGCCAAGGTTAGGAAAGCCAGGAACTCGGCTCGTCTCGTCGGCTTTTCCGAAGCGGTTTCCGGGCCCCTCGCTCCTGCAGTCTCGGTCGTCATCTCTCGTCCTTTCGCGCGCGGGGGCGTTTACGAATCGCGCCGTCGCCAGATTAGAGATCGAGAAAGGAAAATAGATTCCCGGCCGGGTTTGTCCACCCAAAGCCGAGCCACCGGCCTGCTTTTCTGCGCCATATTTGACGCAGTGCAAATAAGGCCGCGCGAACACCCGGTATTGGATGGCTCGACGTCGCCGCAGCAGCGGTGAGGGCGATCCGGATTTCTTGTGATCATGAATATGGCGATGCTCAGCCCTTTCCCGGCTTTCGCAACCCTCTCAGCCCAAGAAAGAAAACTAATCGCGACCGCATCGTCGCCAAAGATCGTGGCAGCGGGCCAGCCAGCCTTCTCAGAGGGAGACCCAACGAACCACTGCTTTCTTAGCCTCTCAGGGCACCTCAAGCTTGTGCGGACAGCCAGCAGTGGGGAAATCGTAATCTTGGGCTTCGTCGATCCCGGCGAGCCTTTCGGTCTCGGCGTGACGCATGAAATTCGTCGCCCGGCGTCTGCCATCGCCTTGCGCGAGAGCAAACTTGCCGTTTGGCCGATAGCGATCTGGCGAGAACTTCAAAATGAGATCCCGGGCTTAACCCTCAGTGTGAATCACATTCTCGAAAAACGACTCTTTGACCTACAGGAGCGTTTCGTGGAAATGGCCT
Organism: Allobosea sp. CRIB-10; assembly: GCF_900112185.1. GTDB lineage: Bacteria > Pseudomonadota > Alphaproteobacteria > Rhizobiales > Beijerinckiaceae > Allobosea. Next base: position 127,952 of record NZ_FOKP01000012.1, read on the forward strand.
GCCTCGACGTTCCTCGGCGGGTCGCGCTTGCAGTTCTTCGCCTTATCGACCGAGCCGGACGGCGGGAGGCAGACGGGGTGCGAATCGCATTTCCGGTTTCCCGGCACGACGTGGCTGCCCTTACTGGAACAACGCTTCATAGTGCGTCGCGCATTCTAGTGCGTTGGAAGAGGCAGGGTGTGATCGCCGGCGGCAGGCGAACGCTTCTGGTTCGCGACGTTCCTGCGCTAATCCGCCTGGCAACTGACCCAGAGGCCGACGTGAGCCCCTGGGGGCAACGGCGCTAGCGTGTCTTCACCCACTTTGCCAATTCGCAAAGAAGCGTTTCGAGCGCCCCGCTAACAGCGGGTTCCCTGCCTCGTCGGCGGGGATTCAAGCTGGGACACCGGCTTCGCCGCGAGCACTCGCAAGGGAGGGGAAACGTATGGTCGAACGTCTGACAAAGGCGGGAGCGCGAAATGTCTTCTACGGCGGATCGATCTTCTTCTTCGCCATCTTCGTGGGGCTCACCGCCCACAGCCACTGGTTCATGCGGACGAAATCCACCGACGAGTCGACGCTGACCCCAGCAGTGGCCCGCGGCAAACATGTCTGGGAGCGCAACTCCTGCATCAACTGCCACACGCTCCTCGGCGAAGGTGCCTATTTCGCGCCCGAACTCGGCAATGTCTGGAAGCGCTATGGCGGCGACAAGGACCCAGCTGGGGCACGCGAAAGTCTGAAGGCCTGGATGGCGGCCCAGCCGACCGGAATCGAAGGCCGGCGTCAGATGCCGCAATTCAACCTGACCGAGCAGGAACTCAAGGATCTGGCCGACTTCCTCGAATGGACAAGCCGGATCAAGACCCAAAACTGGCCGCCGAACGATGCCGGCTGAGACCTCGCGACAGGAGAGAGCCATGCCAGGCTACAATACAACGAGATACCAGACCCAGAACGTCGCGATGCTCTACTTCTACGGGGCGCTCGCCCTGTTCATGGCGCAGGTCGCCTTCGGGCTGGTGGCGGGGTTGATCTATGTGCTGCCCAACACGCTGTCGGAGCTTCTGCCCTTCAACATCGTGCGTATGATCCACACCAATGCGCTAGTGGTGTGGCTGCTGCTCGGCTTCATGGGCGCGACCTACTATCTGCTTCCGGAGGAGGCGCAGACCGAACTCTACAGCCGCCGGCTCGCGGTCATCCAGTTCTGGCTGTTCTTTATCGCGGCTGCCGTCGCTGTCGCCGGTTACCTCTTTCGCATCCATGAGGGGCGGGAATTCCTTGAGCAACCGTTCGCGATCAAGGTTGGCATCGTCGTCGTCGCCCTGATCTTCCTGTTCAATATCACCATGACCTCTCTCAAGGGTCGCAAGACCACGGTCACGAACGTCCTCCTCTTCGGTCTGTGGGGGCTGGCGATCTTCTTCCTCTTCGCCTTCTACAACCCGGCCAACCTGGCGCTAGACAAGATGTATTGGTGGTACGTCATCCATCTCTGGGTGGAGGGCGTTTGGGAGCTGATCATGGCCTCGGTGCTGGCCTTCCTGATGATCAAGCTGAACGGCGTCGACCGCGAAGTCGTCGAGAAGTGGCTCTACGTCATCGTCGGACTCGCCCTGTTCTCCGGCATCCTCGGCACTGGCCACCACTATTACTGGATCGGCGCGCCGGGATACTGGCAGTGGATCGGCTCGCTGTTCTCGACGCTGGAGGTCGCTCCCTTCTTCTCGATGATCCTCTTCACCGTCCATTTGACCAGGAAGGCTGGGCGCAACCATCCCAACCGTGCTGCACTGCTGTGGTCAGTCGGCTGCTCGGTCATGGCATTCATCGGCGCCGGCGTCTGGGGCTTCCTGAACACGCTGTCCTTCGTCAACTACTATTCGCACGGCACGCAGCTCACCGCCGCGCATGGCCACCTAGCCTTCTTCGGCGCCTATGTGATGCTGAACTTGGCGGTCATGGCCTATGCCATTCCCGAGCTGAAGGGCCGCGCGCCGTACAACCAGTGGCTGTCGATCGCTAGCTTCTGGATTATGTGCTCGGCAATGATCGTGATGACCTTCGCCCTCACATTTGCGGGCGTGATCCAGATCCACCTTCAGCGCGTGATGGGCCAGTCCTACATGGACGTGCAGGAGCACCTCGCCCTGTTCTACTGGATCAGGCTCGGGTCGGGAATCGCGGTGGTGATCTCGGCGCTGATGTTCATCTGGGCTGTGCTGGTGCCCAGCCGTGAACGCCGGGCCGAACAGGTCGCGCTCGCCCTGCCGGCGGAATGACGCCCTTGGGCCCGGCGGCTTCGGCCGGCGGGCTGCCGCTCGCATCTGTGTCAAGGACGTTCCAGATGAACATGATTCCGCGCCTACCCGTCGAAATGCCCTCGGCCGACTTGGTCGACATCCCGGCCTACACCGCCTCCGGCAATGAGCGCTTCCTGTTCGAGAAGGCGTGGGAGCGGCGCCTGCCGCTGCTGCTCAAGGGGCCGACCGGCTCAGGCAAGACCCGCTTCATCACCCATATGGCGGCGCAATTGGGCCTGCCGCTCTTCACTGTCGCTTGCCACGACGATCTCTCAGCCGCCGACCTGACCGGCCGCCATCTGCTCAAGGGTGGCGACACCGTCTGGGTCGACGGACCGCTGACGCGGGCCGTGCGCGAAGGCGGACTGTGCTACCTCGACGAGATCGTCGAGGCCCGCAAAGACGTCGCGGTGGTGCTGCACCCGCTGACCGACGACCGACGCATCCTGCCGTTGGAGCGCACCGGCGAGCTGCTCACCGCGCCGCCCTCCTTTATGATCGCGGTTTCCTACAATCCCGGCTACCAGAACCTGCTCAAGAACCTGAAGCCGTCGACCCGCCAGCGCTTCGTCTCGATCAGCTTCGACTTCCTGCCTCGCGAGGCGGAGATCGCCGTGGTGGCGCAGGAAAGCGGGCTCGACGAGGCCGCTGTCGCTCCGCTGGTCGACCTCGCCCGGCGGCTGCGCACGCTCAAGGGGCAGGATATCGAGGAAGGCGTCTCGACCCGCCTCGTCGTCTATGCCGCGAGCCTGATCGCGGCCGGCCTGCCTCGGCAGGAGGCCGTGATCGCTGCGATCATCGAACCCCTGACCGACGAGCCGGAGGTTCGAGCCGGACTGGTCGAGGTCGCCCGCGCGGTCCTCGCCTAGGAGGCTTGCGATGCTGGACTTTCTTGAGCTGGAAGAGACGGTCGGGCGCTTCTGGCACCGGCTGGTCGGCGACACCGCGAGCCTGCCGCATCATCCGCAGGCGGCGGTGACGCTGGCGAGCATGGCGACGACGCTCGCGGTCTGCTTCCGCGGCTTCGGCGGCGAGGCCGGTGTCAGGATCGTCCCGGCGCGCGAGCGCGCTGCCGGGCACCGGCTCAACCTGCGCCAGCGCGTCGGCCTCGGCGAGGAAAGATTGTCGCAGGCACTGCGCACGCCGGACAGCCTGCAGCTTCCGGCGCAGATCTCATTGTTCCCGGAGACCGGCCTCAACCGCGATCTCTATGTCTGGCTCGCCGCGTGCATGGCCGCGATGCCGCCCCGGCCGGTGACGGAGAACGACCCTCTGCAGCGCGACCTCGCGCTCATTGGAGCTGCGCAGCAGCTGATCTCGAGGGTCCTCGCCGCCTTTCCTGGCCTCGTCCCGGTCTATCGCCGACTGGCCGCGGCTTTGCTCGCGAGCCGTCATCGCAAGGGGCTGCCCGCGACTGAAGCCAGGGTGGAAGCCATGATCCGCACGCTGTTAGGCGGCGGGGCCGCCGACATCGCCGCCGGAGATTGGATAACCAAGGCACCCCCTGGCTATCTGCCTGCTCTCGGCGTTCCGCTCTGGCCGCTGGCCAGCGCGGCCACTCCCGCCCGCAAGCGCCGGCGTGACGACGACCAGCCGCCGCCGGCCTTGGCGAAGGTCGAGGAGCAGATGAAAGCCTATGCGGCGAGCCGCGACGAGACGGCCGAAGAGTGGCGGGAGCGCAGCCCCTTTATCCTCAATCGTTTCGAGAAGATCCTGGCGATGTCGGAGATGGTGGCGGTCGACCGCCCCTCCGACGACAGCGAGGAGCACGATCCTGAGGCAGCCGACGAGCTCGATGACATGGTGCTGAGCGAGCGCAAGGGCCGCCCGGCCTCGCGCTTCCGCTTCGATCTGGACCTGCCGCCGGAAGCGATGGACGAAACGACACTCACCGGCGCACTGACCTACCCGGAATGGGATTTCCGCAGCGCCTGCTACCGCGAAGACCATTGCCGCGTCCTTGCCGCCACGGCCCGGCAGGAGCTCGACCCTCCGGCGCAGGACGCCGCGACGCGCGCGCTGGTGCGCCATGTTCGCCGCCAGTTCGAAGCGCTGCGCCCGCAGCGCGAACCGCAGCGCGGTCAGATCGACGGCCCCGATCTCGACCTCGACGCGGTGGTGCGCCGCCAGGCCGACCTCGCCGCCGGCGGTTCCGGCAGCGACCGCATCCATCTTGCGTCACGGCCGCAGGCGCACGACCTTGCAGTGACGACGCTGATGGACGTCTCGCTTTCGACCGATTCCTGGTTCGATGATTTGCGCGTCCTCGATGTCGAGAAACAGGCATTGACGGTCTTCGCCCACGGGCTAGCCGCCTGTGGCGACCATCATGAGATCATGACCTTCACCTCGCGCCGGCGCGACTGGGTTCGGATCGAAACGGTCAAACGCTTCGACGAGGTGATGGGACCGGCGGTGGAGGCGCGCATCGCTGCGCTTAAGCCCGGCCACTACACCCGCATCGGCGCCGCCATCCGCCACGCTGCGGCAGGGCTCAAGGCGAGGCCGGACCGCCGCAAACTCCTGCTCGTGCTGACCGACGGCAAGCCGAACGACATCGACCACTACGAAGGCCGCTTCGCCATGGAGGACACGCGCATGGCGGTGATCGAGGCGCGCCGTGCCGGCATCTGCGTCTTCGCCGTCACGGTCGACCGCGAGTCGCGCGCCTACATCCCGCACCTCTTCGGCCGCAACGGCCATGCCGTGGTGTCCCGGCTCGACCGCCTACCGGCCGCGCTGCCGGCGATCTATCGCGTGCTGGCTGCCTGAGGAGATCGTCATGACCGATGCTCAGATGGGCCTTGCCGTCGCCACGCCCGCCATCATCGTGATGGCGCTGCTGCTCTATCGTATGGGCGTTCTGCAGAAGGGCGGCGTCGCCGCAGCCGTGCTGATGTCGCTCGCCATCGCGGTCATCCTTTTCCTGGAACAATGAGGCGGACAGCGGCGCGCTGTTTGCGCTTCGGCAAATTGCCGCCAGAGCGCGTCCGCTAGGCTGGACATCAGCCCGCAGCAGGGTCGCAACCGGAGCCGAAAGCCATGACCATCCAGCCTCTCGAACCACTCGACGTGCGCGCGATCCCGCCGGTCGTACGCCATGCCACGATCTTCGGCATCCTGGAGCGGCTGGCTCCAGGCGACGCCTTCAGCATCGTCAACGATCATGACCCCGCTCCGCTGCGGCGTCAGATGGAGGCGCGCTATCCCGGCACTTATTCCTGGACCTACGTCGTGCAGGGGCCCGAGATCTGGCAGGTCGAGATCGGCCGCAACGACGCCGATGCACAGGCCGATACTGCCGATTGCGGTGGCCACGACGAAGGCCATTCCTGCACCTGCGGCCACTGAAGCCGCCACACCGGGAGACCGCAGCCATGCTACTGGCATCGCTGTCCCGCTGGACGATGAGCTATTTCGCGGCAGCGCTCGCCTTCCTGATCGCGGCCGAAGTCCTAGCCGTCGCCGGGCTTGGCTATCCTGCCGCCGGCCTCACCGAGCCTGCAACGCTCATCCTCGTCCATCTCGTGGCGATCGGCTGGCTCAGCCTCGCCATGGCGGGGGCCCTGCTCCAGTTCGTCCCTGTTCTGGTCTCGCGCCCCCTTGCTTTCCCGCACCTTGCGCTGCCCGCACTCGCGGCCCTCGTCGCCGGGCTGTTCCTGCTCTGCTCGGGATTCGCCGTGCTCGCCGGTTGGTTCGACGGGCCGCTGGACCTGCTACCACTGGCGGCGGCAACCCTGCTCATCGGCTTTGCCCTGCTTGGGCTGATGCTGCTCGCGACGCTCCTGAGTGCGCGACCGGTCGGGCTCTTTTCCCGCTTCATCCTCATCGGCCTCGCCTGCCTCGCCGCCACGGCGCTGAGCGGCTCGGCCTTCGCCGCGATCCTATCCGGTCGCGGGGGCTGGTTGGACGCGCTGTCCCTGCTGCCGGACGGCCTGCCCTTCCATGCACTTCTCGGCTTCGGCGGCTGGCTCGGGCTCATCGCCTTCGGCACAAGCTATCGGCTCTTGGTGATGTTCATGCTGGCTCCGGATCCGGCGCCACACCGGGTCCGCACGGTGCTCGTCTCCGCCGGGTTGGCGCTCGGGCTTGGATTCTCCGGGCTTGTCGCCCCGCTTGCCGGTTTGCAGCCCGGGGGCGCCTTCATCACGACGGCGCTCAGCGTACTGGCGCTCGCGAGCGCCTTCTATGGCCGGGACATACTCGCTCTTTATCGCACGCGCCGGCGCAAGGCGCTCGAAATCAACATGCTCGCCAGCATTCCGGCCTTCGCCTCGCTCGGGCTCGGCATCGCGCTGCTACCGGTCGCCATCGCGGCCGGTGCGGGGGAAGGCATCGTCGCGGCGCTCGCCTTCCTGCTGGCTTTCGGCTGGCTCGGCGGCCTGACGCTCGCCCAGCTCGTGAAGATCGTATCCTTCATGACCTGGCTCGGAACCTATGCGTCGCGGCTCGGGCGTGGCCCGGCACCACGAGTCGGGGATCTGGTGGCGATGCCGCGCACCGGCTGGTGGTTCCTGTTCTACTATGCCGGGGTCGCACTGGGTGTGACCATGCTTGCTGGCGGTTTTGCCACGGGCTTCCGATGGGCCATGTTGTCCTGCCTGGTGGGAACCGCCGGGATCGTCACCGAACTGGTCCGCGTGCGCCTGCTATCCGAGATCAGGGTCGGCGACCGCCCGCCAGTGCATGAACGCCCGCGGCTGCTGCTGGCCCGAGCCGATGAAAGGAGTTCCTCCCATGCCGACCACCGACGCGTTGCCAGCCCGCGAGCTTGACGTCCGACCGATGCTGCGGGCCGGCGAGGAGCCGTTCCAGGCGATCATGGACGCCGTGAGTGCCCTGGCGCCGGGCCAGTGCCTACGCCTCATCGCGCCGTTCAGACCGGTGCCGCTGTTCTCCGTGATGGCCAATCGCGGCTTCGCTGCAAACGACCGCGATCTTGGCGGCGGCGACTGGGAAGTGATCTTCTCGCCCTTGGCGACGGACGCGGAAAGCGAGGAGGTCGCGATCGGCAGCAGTTCCTCCGCCGTATTCTGGGGCGCCCCCATCCAGGAGCTCGACCTCTGCGATCTGGAGCCGCCGGAACCGATGGTACGCATCCTGGAAACACTGGAAGAACTGCAGCAGGGGGATGTGCTATTCGCCCTCCTGGCGCGCGAGCCGGTCTTCCTCTTCCCCGAACTGGCGAAGCGCCAGCACGAATGGGCCGGCAATTTCGACGCGTCCGGCACGACATACAGACTGCTCATCCGCCACGGCGGCAGCGAAGGGCATTGACCATGAGCGCGAATCTGGAGCGCCTGGTCGAGATCGCGCTGCGCGACGTGCTCGACCCGGAAATGGGTCGCAGCGTCGTCGATCTCGGTCTGATCTACGCAATCACGGCCATGCCGGGCGGAGCGATCGCCATCACCATGACCACAACGACCCGTGGTTGTCCGCTGACTGGTTTTCTAAAGGAAGCCGTGGCGATGGCTGCCGGAGCCGTGGAGGGCGTCACGGGCGTCGTGGTGGCTCTGACCTACGAGCCGGCCTGGCAGCCGGGGATGATCGCCGCCGAATAAGCAGCAAAGATCGCCAAAGATGTTGTGCTGCAACAAAGATCAGAATCGCCCTTGCCCTAAAGTCTTCATGGCCGGTCATTCACCGGTCGTTCGGCAAGGAGACAAGTCATGGGCGAAGAGCTCAACCTGACCCGCCGCAGCATTCTGGCCGGAGCGGCGGCCACTGGGGCAATAGTCCAAGCGGCCACGGCGCCGGCCCAGGCGCAGGCGGTCATGGACAAGGCCTCTGCCGCCGATGTCGCCAAGCTGCCACGAGTAAAGCCGACGCTGGTTGATCCCCCTTTCGTGCACGCTCACGAGCAGATCGTCACTGGCGGACCCAAAGTGGTCGAGTTCGAGATGACGATCCGCGAGAAGAAGATCGTCATCGACGACACCGGCACCGAAACCTTCGCCTTTACTTTTAACGGTACGGTCCCCGGCCCGATGATGGTCGTGCATGAGGGCGACTATGTCGAACTCACGCTGATCAACGCCGATACCAACGAGCTATTGCACAACATCGACTTCCATTCGGCGACGGGCGCGCTCGGCGGCGGCGCGCTGACCCAGGTCAACCCTGGCGAAAGGGTCGTCCTGCGGTGGAAGGCAACTCGGCCGGGGGTCTTCGTCTATCACTGCGCGCCCGAGGGCATGGTGCCCTGGCACGTCACCGCCGGCATGAACGGTGCGATCGCAGTGCTGCCGCGCGATGGACTGAAGGACCATCAGGGCAAGTCTTTGAAATACGACAAGGCCTATTACGTCGGCGAGCAGGACTTCTACATCCCGCGCGACGAAAACGGCAAGTTCAAGCGTTACGCCAGCCCCGGCGAGGCGCATGAGGACGTGCAGAAGGCGATGCGGACGCTGACCCCGACGCACGTCGTCTTCAACGGCAAGGTCGGCGGGCTCACCGGCAAGAATGCCCTGACTGCCAAGGTCGGCGAAACGGTGCTGATCATGCACTCACAAGCCAACCGTGACACCCGCCCGCATCTGATCGGCGGCCACGGCGACTATGTCTGGGCGACGGGCAAGTTCCGCAACCCGCCGGAGCGCGACCTCGAAACCTGGTTCATTCCCGGCGGTTGTGCGGGCGCGGCGCTCTACACCTTCCTGCAGCCTGGCATCTACGCCTATGTCAACCACAACCTGATCGAGGCCTTCGAACTCGGCGCAGCCGGACATTTCAAGGTCGAGGGTGAGTGGAACGACGATCTGATGAAGCAGCTCGTCGGCCCCGCCGCCATCTAGGCCACCATCTCGCCTCCCGCCGCCGGGTGGGAGGCGCCCCTCTCCGAGAAGGGACGATCATCATGGTCGCGACGCTGCGTCCTTCTTTGCCGGCGTTGACCACCTCGCTCGGCCTGCTGTTCATGGTGGGCGCCACCGCCCTCCTGCTGGCGGCCCCCGCGCAACGGCCGGTGCCGACCTTCCCGTTGCCGCAAACGGTCACTGTACCGCCTGCCACGCTGCTGCATCACCTCGACGGCGAGTACAGCCGGGCCGGTCGGCCGGTAGATGCCCCACGCGTCGCGCTCCGGATCGACCGGCCGCTCGAAATCATGCGCTATCAGGTCACTGCGGCCGATTACGCCCGCTGCGTTGCCGCCGGCGCTTGCAAACGCCTGGACAGCCTGGCGGCGCGCGGCGACCTCCCAGTGACCGGCGTCAGCCATGGCGACGCTACCGATTATGCGGCTTGGCTGTCGCGCCAGATCGGTACGGTCTGGCGCTTGCCGAGCGACCAGGAATGGGCGCATGCGGCCGGCTCGCGCTTCGTTGACGACGCGAAAGGCCTCGATCCCGAGGTCAACAACCCGGCTCTGCGCTGGCTCGCCGACTACGAGCGCGAGGCCAACCGCAAGGCCGCGCGAACTCCCACCCCGCGCCCAATCGGCAGCTTCGGGGCCAATGAACACGGCGTGCACGACATAGCCGGCAATGTCTGGGAGTGGACGCACAGCTGCCTGCGCCGCGTCGCTCTGGACGCCGCTGGTCACAAGATCGGCGAGACCACCAACTGCGGCGTCTACGTCGTCGAGGGCCAGCATCGCGCGATGATGACGTCCTTCATCCGCAATCCGAAGAGCGGCGGCTGCTCAGCCGGCACTCCGCCTGACAATCTCGGCTTCCGCCTCGTCAGGGAGAACGGCTGGCGCGGCTGGCTGCCAGCGGCCCTGCATCGGCTGCTGCCGGTATGAACGTCGCGCTACGCAGCCGCAGTCTGGACGACGCACGACCGGCGCCCGAGCCCGAAGGCGGCATGGAATTGCTGCTTTGGATCCTCGTCTGGAGCGAGTTCATCATCTTCGGCGCGTTGCTCGGCGCCTTCCTGATCATGGGCGTAATCGATCCGTCGGCGCTGGCAGTCCTGCATCGCGCGCTCGACCTGCCTCTCGCCGGCATCGCCACCGCGACGCTGCTCACCAGCGGCTGCTTCGCAACTCGTGCCACATTTGGGCACAACCCACGACCGAACCTTGTCGCTGCGGCGATGGGCGGCTTCGCCTTCTGCGCGCTGAAAATTGTATCCTTCGGCTATGAACTACCGACGCTCGCCGCCATGGACGGCCGCCTGCCCGAACTCTACTGGCTCATTACCGGCTTCCATCTCGCGCACGTGCTGTTCGTCGGGGCGCTGCTTCTGGTCGTCGCATGGCGCCCGGCTCCCCGCCAGGTCGCAACAGTTGCCACGGTCTGGCATCTGGTCGATCTGATCTGGCTCCTGATCTTGCCCGTCATCTATCTGGGCTGAGATGCAGCTTTCCCGCGATATTCCGTTCCCCGCCATCTTGCTCGCATTGCTGCTCGCGACGGGCGCGAGCCTGCTGGCCGCGGCAGCGTTCGCTCCTGGTCCGCGCGGCGTCGCCATCGCAATGCTGAGCTTGACCAAGGCGGCGCTGGTGGTGCTGGGCTTCATGCGTCTGCACCGGGAGAGCCCGACCCTCGCCACTGCCCTCATCGGCTATGCCGCGCTCCTGTGCATGCTTACCGGAATCAAGATCGCCCTCGTCGGCTGAATGTGACGCACTTGAACAGTCGGGGTGATTGAGGTCATATCCGGCGGCGCCAGCCGAGAACGACAGCCCGTCGCTGGTGGTTCGAGTCCGCCGGAAGGAAGACGATCTCGTGGGAATGGACCGCAGCGTCCTGCGCAGCATCCCGCTGTTTGCGACGATGGACGACGGGCAGCTCGACCGCATGACAGCGCAGGCCAGTGCGCGCCGAATCCCCCAGGGTGAAACGGTGTTCGAACAGGGCGACGCGGCAAAGGCCTTCTATCTTCTGCTGCACGGCCGATTGAAGGTAACGCAGGTCACGCGCGATGGTCAGCAGATCATCGTGCGTGTCGTCCATCCCGGCGATCTCTTCGGCTTTACGCGCGCGCTGAGCCGGAGCGACTATCCCGGCACGGCGACGGCGGCCGTCGACAGCCTGGTCGCGGCCTGGCCGACCGAATCTTGGGACAGCTTCGTCGAGAGCAACCCGCATCTGGCGATGAACGCGATCCGCACGATCGGTCAGCGCCTCGACGAGGCCCACACCCGCATCCGCGAAATGTCGACGGAGGAGGTCGAGCGCCGCGTGGCCCATGCCGTTCTGCGGCTGGTCGAGCAGGCCGGAAGGCGCGATGAAGCCGGCCTACACGTCGATTTTCCGATTTCTCGGCGCGACATTGCCGAGATGACGGGTACGACACTGCACACGGTTTCGCGCATCCTCAGTGCGTGGGAGACGCAAGGGTTGGTCGAAGGAGGTCGCCAGAAGCTCATGGTCCGCGACATCGCCGGCCTGAAGGGTCTGGCAGAGAACGCAGAATAGCGGCAGGGCCCTTTCACGCGCTTCAGCCGTGATCAGAGCTTTTCGGTCGTCGGCAAGAGCAAGACATTCGTGTTGACGATGGCTGCGGCTCCATTGTCGGCACGCTCTTGGGCGGACAGTTGCTGGCCTCGTTCCAAGTGGAGTCCTGCTACCGGGGCTCACGCTCATCCTCCTGGTATCTGCCGCGAAGGTGTGGAGACACCCGCACCTAGGAGCTTAGGTCAACGGAGGGGACTTCCGCTAAGGGACCGAACTCCCCCCGTTACTTTCCGGAGAGTGGCCATTCGAGGCCGACCACCGCATTGCCGTGGCCAAAAGGTTAGCCCGTTCTTTCCCTGATCTCGTCGGGAAGGCGCCTTTTTGGATTGTCGCGGGGGATTTCTCGACAAATATGAGAAGCTGGAGCGGATAACGGTCGAGGATAGGCGTTGGGTCCGGCAGTCGGCGCAGTCGCAGGTAATCGCCCATTCCCATAACTATCGAAATTGAGATGTATTTAAAACGAAAATACTGACAATATCTCTCTATTAAGGCTTGAAGATCGATCAGTTAGTCATATCTGAAGGTAAATTGTAGATCCCGCAATATTTAATAGCATAAAATTGTGATTTTGTTTCTATAGTATATTATGGAGAGTCACGTCAAAATAGAAGGTATTTCAAGGTAAGTGGATGAAATTGTTACGCTACCTGCTGGCCGCCGCGAATGCCGCCGTCTTTCTGCTTTTTCTCCGACTTTATGCGTCTGCCGGGTCGGGACAGCCCTCCCACGTCCTGCTAGGTCTAGCGGCACTTGCAGCAATCAACGCAGCGGCAGTCCTCCCGAAGCGCCCATCCTAGCCGTTCGGCACCAGCCCTGATCCAAGCTGCCTGGACGGCGCGCTGTGCCGCAATCAACGGATATTGATGGCAGAGAGCTCGCCGATCTCGCGCCAGAGCATCTTTAGGAATTCGTCAACCATTCGAGCCGCGGCAAGCCACTCGCCATCGGGCGGCATCTGGAGCGAGGCGAGCGCATGTTTCATGCGTGTCGGCAGTTCGCCGGCACTGCCGGGCGAGAGGACCGTGACCTTGGTCGAAACCGGGAAGGTTTCCGGTCCGGCATAGGCGATGCGCATCACCTGTTGTCGCTCACTCGGTTTAAACGCGTTCTGAAATTCCGGCGGGAGCGTGTCCGCGACATTCTCGATCCTTTCGATCCGGCCGCGAGCCGTGTTCACGCCATCGGTCACGACGACGGGCATGTCGGGGGCGACATCGTACAGACGTCCCGTCGGCAGATAGGCGAGCACGAACGGGGCGCCATGAAGAATCTCCAACATTGCGTCTCCGGACCGTGCGACAAAGCCGGGACTTGATACTTTTGCCGACACGATCCCGGCAACAGGTGATCGGATCAAACCGTCGGCGTAAGCGCGGTGGAGCTGCTCCAGAGCCGCCTCGATCCGCGCGAGCGGTTCCCGCAGGCCTCTCAGCTGATCCTCCAGGGCCGCGACCTCACCCTCCAGCGTCGCTTCCTCCCGCTCCGCTTCGTAGAGTTCGCGAATCGTCTGGGTTCGCGTGGAAAGCGGGATCAGGCCTTTGGTCTCCAGTCCGCCGATTTGGGCCGCAGTGCTTCGAGCCCGCGCTTTGCGCTCGCGTGCGATCGGCAGCAAGCGCGCCACGGTCGTCAATCGTGCTTTGGTCTGCAGGAGGCGATCATCCAGGCTGCTCTTCTGGGCCGAGAGCTTCGCCGCCGTATCGAGAACTTCCGGCGACTCGACATTGAGAAGCGGCGCGCCTGCCCTAACTTCGTCACCGGGCGCGACGTGCACGCGCGCAACGCGCGAAGCGTAGGCTGAGGCCACTGTGAAGCGCTCTGTCGTGACGATCCCACCAGATTGCAGTGTAACGAAGGGCCCGACCACAATCACCGAGAGATAAAATGCGAGCCCTACGACGAGGCCAAGATAGATGATGCGAAGCGGGCTCCGGCGAGCCGAACGAGCTTGGTTGACGAGAAGGTCCGGACGCGCCTTCGGGGCAAGGCTGCGGCGGATCATGAAGGCTTCCTCACGGCTTTCGACATTGCTTCATCGCCAGTTTGACCAAGCCCGCACCTTGGCGGGCACGTAATTGTCCTCCAGCGACCGCGAGAAGATGAGCTCGTCGAGATAGGCGCACAGGCGCAGGCAGCGCATGAAATATGCCTGGAATATTCCAAACAGGGGAATGAACAGGACGAGCGGCCAATACTCGTGGCGGCCCGAAATGACGATGGCGAGTGCAAAGGCGATCAGTTCGAAGAGCGTAATACCGATCGTTACGGCGACGATGAGAGTCGGCGCGAATCCCGGCATCATCAGCGCGAGGTAAAGCAGATAAGCCGGAAAGACGACCGTGGGAAGAAGCGTGAAGACGAGGAAATCCAGCTGGTTCGCCAACTCGCTAGGCCTGAAACGCTGGTGAAAGGGATTGAAGGCGTAACCGAATTTGCGCAACCGAATCCAGAATGCGTCTCGTTCCCAGCGAGCGCGTTGGCGAACGAACGCGGCAAGGGTGTCAGGCACGTCCGTGTAGCAGATTGCACTGCGGGCGAAGCGAATCTGGTGACCGGCGAGGCGGAGACGAAAGGTAAAATCCAGGTCTTCGCCCGGCCCCACGTCCTGGCCGCCGACAGCCTGCCAGGATTGCCGGCGGAAAGCGCCGAACGCGCCCGAGACACAGGTGACCTGGCCTAAGCCGTCTGCCAGAGTCTTGCCGAGCGAGATTGCGACCAGATACTCGATCGCTTGAAGCGAGGCGACGAGACTATTGCGCCAGTTGCGCGCCAGGATGTTGCCGCAGACCGCCGCAATCTCGTGATCAGCGAAAGGCGCTACGATCTCCCGCAGTGCGTGGCGATCGAAAGAGCAATCGCAGTCCACGACAATGAAGATATCCCCCGTCGCTAATTCGGCGGCAAGGTTGAGGGCGGCCGATTTGCCACCCCTCAGACTGAGGCGCACCGCGCGTTGAACAAGCCCCTGGCGTTCAAGACGGCGCATAATCGAAAAGGTGCGATCCGCGGACCCGTCATCGACGCAGACGATTTCAACGCCGCTGAGGCTCTGCTCGCGCAGCGAAAGGACGCAGCGCTCTAACGAGTGCTCCTCATTGTGGCCGACCACAAGGACGCTCACCTTTGCCGGCACCCCGCCGCGCCCCGAATGCGAGGGGATGGCGAAGAATTGCCACGCGATGACAGCCACAAAGCCGAGGAAGTAGCGCGGCAGGTCGAGCGCGAGAGCAACCCAAAACAGGTCGATGACCTGTTCCTCGCTCAAGGCTGTGAGAAAGTGATAGGCGTCGAGCATCACGACTAGCCCTGAGCCAGGCGCGTCATCGCATTTTCCGCTGCCGGCAAAACGCGCAAATCGTAAGTCATTCGGCCGGCAACGAAGGTTTTGAGCTTTCTTTCGAGTTCCGGCAGCTGCCGTTCGACGTCGTCGTAATGCGATGGAATGCGAACCTGATAGCCCCCTTGAGATTCGACGATGCTTGCGGCTCCGTCGAAATGTTCCTTTATCAGGCGGCCGATCAAGGCCCTGGTGCGGCTGTCGCCAGGCGAGCGAGGGCGCCACCAGCGCCAAGACGCGTGGTCGGCATGGACGCGGAGTTCAAGCAGGCTGGTGGGTTCGCCGTTTCTGACCGCCACCTCGTGGCGCGCCATCTGGTGGCGCTCCGGCCCGGCCAGATCAGCTTCGCGACTGAAGCGGGCGAGCCAGGCTGGGTCGTAGACGGCGGTCCGTCCCTGATGTTTCAGCTCATACGCATTAACGTCCCGGGCAATGAGACGCTCGGCGTCGTCCTTCATACCGCAATCGATGCAGCGAAAACCGATCGCGGGCTCCCCCGTCATGTGGCCGCAATCCCCACAAACAAGGGCCATGCCCGGTTTGTCGTAATCGACCGAAAAATGATTGAGTTGTTGCCGGCATTTGGGGCAGACAAGGTCGGCTCCTCGCTCAAAGCGGCTCTCCGCGGCCTGATAAGCGCAGCGAAGATGATGGATAATCGCCTCATCCTTGACCCGGCCGCCCCGGCAGGCCGAGCATTCCTCGCGCAGCAACAGGCGGGCGGACGAGCATGACGGACATGTATTCGTTCGGTCGAAGAAGCGGGCTTGGAGATAGCCAAGGTCCGATAAGTGGGCAGCATCGGCTACAATCGTATGCCCAAATCGGCTACCTGCGACGCCGTAGCCGACGACCTCTGGAAGGCCGGGATCGTAGCTGGGCTTTAGCGGTGCGTCACGAACGACGAGATAGGCCAGCAGCTGAGCCGCGTTATCGCGAAGCCGTGTATAGGCAAGCGGAAGCTGGGCTGCACGCTGGATCGATGGCTGCAGGATCCGAAGCGCATCGACGATCGCGGAGAAGGATGGCCCGACAACGAGGTCGGCACGATCGCAAAGCGCGTCATCGAGAGCGATCAGCGGCAGCACGGAATACACACTTGCCGGCAGCATCTGCGCCAGGCGCTCAAGGTCTGCCGCATGCCGGACAACAGCGGCGCCAGGCGAGGCCAATTCGCCCCCACCGATACGCTCGGCAGCGCTCCAGCGAAAGTTCAGCGGCAGCGGTGCCGATTGTCGAAGGGCGTCGTCGAAGCACAGAATACGCAAGGCGTCTCTACCAAAGCCTGTCAGAGGACGGCGAGCCGTCGAGCCGGTGTCTGTGACATGGACGCTAGGCGCCTTGCCGTCTCGTCTCCAGACACAGGGCACCACGAAGCAGGCTTAGCCACAAGTTTTTGCCTCCGCGCGCCGCCCGCGAGCCTCGATCATTAAAATTTGAGCGTATTGCCAAGGATGGCCTTAGAAATCGACACGTATCGTCGCATCGCGTCATGAATGAGGCGGGACGTTATGGGCGAATTGATCGAAATTTTATCGGTGCTGGCTGTCCAGGGCTTGCCCGGACCGCTTATGCTCGCCCTAGCGTTCCCACATACATTTGCTCCGCGGGGCGACCGGGCGCAGGCTGTTGCTCTCTACGGCGGGCTCTGGGTTTCGGCCAAAGCCGTACTTACAATCGGGATGGTCGTGGCCTAGGCGGTCGAGCCGACTAGAGAAGCCGCACGCCAACTTTCACACCTTCGCTGCACCTGCTTTCGGTCGGGGCGCTCGGGCTCGCGGTGATGGCGATCCTCGTGATCGCAGGGTTGTGTCACAGCGGGCGGGACCTGGTGCTGCCGCCGGCAGCCAAGCTGGCGCTGATGACCGCAGCCGAGCTTCTACGTGTCCTGCCCGAGCTCGACATCGGCACAAGCCTACTCGGGCTGCACCACAGCTGGCCAGTGGGCTCTGGTCGGCCTCCTTCGGCACCTGGCTGATCGGCTTCTGGCCGATCCTGAACGATCCGCAGCGCGATGAAGGCGGCTGCGGCTGAGTTCAGCCCCGCTGCGCGACGGGAGACGCCTTCGAAGCGAGGCGAGTACCGGTCAGCACCCGCCAGTACTCCGTCGCGAAAACCAGGAACGCAAGCGACCAACTCAGCCCGGCGACGTGCAGCAGCGCGACCGGGCCATGGCCGAGCGCCGAGCAGACCCGCGCCACCGCACCGATGACGACCAGCGCATAGCAAAGCTGGGTCGCGGCCGTGGCGACGAGAGGCCGGCCTGTGTGACCGAGGCTGGCACGAGACATCACGGCGAGCGTCATTGTGCCGAAGGCGCCGGCGGTCCAGGCATGGGTGCCGGCCGCGGGAGCGATGAGGCCGAAGCTCGCCATCGCCGTCAGCGCGAAGCCCACAGGCACGAAGAGATAGCCGACATGCAGGATGACGAGCAGGGGATTGCGCCATGAGCGGTCGCCCGCCCAGCGGGCGAGCCTGACGAAGTGCAGCCCAGCAGCGAGCGCTAGCGTCAGGCCAGTCGCAGGGATACCCGGCAGAGCTACCCAGAGACCGAGTGCGGCCGCGCTCACCGCCAGAACCACCTTGTCGTAGCGGCCGAACGGAATGGGCATCCGCCCCTGGCCCTGCTGCGCCAGCCAATTGCGCGTGAAGCTCGGCACGATGCGCCCTGCGATCAGCGCGACAAGCAGGAGAACGACGCCAATGGCAAAACGGCGCGCGAAATCGGCGCTCCCGGCCAGCCCGGCCTCGAGATGGAAGGCGATGTTGGAGGCAAGCAGCAGCCCGACCAGCACCACGACCTTGAGATTGCGCCAGTTGCGCCCCGTCATAATCTCGCGCGCGGCCGCACCGGCGAGCAGGAGGAGAAAGAGGCAATCGACGACCATGGCGAAGGGCCAGCCGATCAGGGCCGAGAACGTAACCGCGACGCGTCCCGCGAGCCAGGCGAGCAGGAGCACGAGCAACGGCGTCCCCTGCACGGGGAGCCGGCCCGTCCAGTTCGGGATGGCGGTCAGCAGGAAGCCGCCGATCGCGGCGGCCTGATAGCCGAAGAGCATCTCGTGGACGTGCCAGTCTACCGGCACGAAGGCCGTCGGAACGACGAGATGACCGGTGACGAAGGGCAGCCAGATCAAGATCGTCAGTCCGGCCTGCAGCGCGGCCAAAAGGAAAAACGGCCGAAAGCCATATGACAGTAAGGCGGGTCCCTCATAGGCCCGCAACCTCGGTATGGGTGCCATCGGAACCGTCCTCCCGCGGCCGGATTCAACCGGCCGCGCTGCAATCGTGAATGTTTAAGGCTACTGCGCCTTGGCGAGCTGGCTCACCTTGCCGACCAGATCGGCGAAGGCCTGCTTGGCCTTGCCGGGATGCTTAGCGGCAGCAGCTGCTTCCAGATTGGTCGGCTCGCCCACTACGATCAGGGCGACCATGCCCATGCCGTAGTGCGGCTTGCAGCGAACGCCGTACACGCCGTTTTCCTTGAAGGTCACCTCGACCTGCTCGTTCATCTTCCCGTTAAAGGGCTCCGCCCCGGCCGGCAGCATCTCGGGAATGCTCTCGGCATTGTGGCTCTTGTCGGTAGGAAGGAACTTCACCGTGTCGCCCGGCGCGATCTTCACAAGCGCCGGCTCGAACACCATGACTCCGGCAGCACCCTTGTTGAGCATCTTAACCTCAACTTCGGCGGCATTCGCGCCCACGGTCGCCAGCGTCATCAGCGCGCCGGCCAGAATGGTCCTGAACATCTGTCTTCTCCATCACGGTAGCGAGCTCAACAATCTCTCGCTGCACCGCAACATTATCGGATGCGGCTTGCCGGCACTTTGCGAAAACGCAACTTCGCGTCGAGTTCGAGCGATGTTCCTGAGCTGCGACCACCCAGAGCAAAGGCAGCAGAATGAAGACCTTATTCCCGCATTCAAGACGTATTGACCGTGGACGCCCCACGCTATGTAAGCGCGGCTCAGTGGCGAGCCAGGCGGTTCTTCAAGCACCACCACGTTGCCATATCCGAAGCCCGCCGAGCCGTGCGGGGCGGGGGCATCGGTGCGGCGGGCGTCGGCGGAGTCCAGAGCCGTGATCTGATGCTCAAAGAGAGATTACGCCAGAATGACCCGCTGCATCTGTGAAGAGCATGCGGGCGATCATTAGGCGGAGGGTGCTGCTGTGAGCCTCGGGGTGAAAGTCTGGGTCAACACCGACGCGCAAAAATATCCCGTCGATCAGGGTGGCGATCCATGTGGCGGTATCGGCGGAAGGAAGCGCTCTACCAATCTGGCCGCGCTCCTCGGCTGCGATGATAAGAGCCTGAAGTGCGCTACGAAGTTCGATGTCGTTTCGGGAGACCCGCACGCCGATCGCCGGATCTCTCGTTGCTTCAGCCGCGATCTCGAGGGCCAGTCCCGCGAAGGCCTTGTCGGCTGCCAGGCCTAAAATCATGTCCGTGAATTCCAGGATTCCACCCAACGGGTCGGTCGCCTGTAGCGCGGATTTGAAGCACTCAGCGATGTCCTTGCGCACTCCATCAACGACGGCAGCAATGATGGCCTGCTTGTTAGGAAAATAATGGAATACATTGCCAGAGCTCATACCGGCTCGAATACAGATGAAAGCGGTACTTGTCTGATGAAATCCTTTTTCTGCAAAGCAAATGCGTGCAGCGTCAAGGATTTGCTGTACCCGAGCGCTATGTTTTTTGGGGTCAATTATTCGCATGCAACCTTCAATCTCAGCAAGGCGTCTATTATTATCAATCGGCTAGCATCATCTGATCCCACATTCCCCAAGTAAATCGCTGATTTTGCTGTCAGGATCTCAATATTTCCGATATAAATCATGGTGTTGATGGCCGTGAGGGGCGCGTTTGATGGATCACCCAGAGGGTGCGGGTTCGAAGCGGGCAGATCGGGTCGAGTTCGACCGCCGGGTGCATGTGGAGTTCCGAGGTGCGCAGCTCAGTTCCGACGGCGGCCTGCTGGTGATGCGCGAGCTGGATGACGCGCTCGGGCTGTCCGATCTGGCGGCAAAAGCATTGCGCGACACCCGGCGCGGCAAGAACACGGTCCACCGGCTTGACGGGTTGTTCCGGCAATCGGTGTTCGGGCGACTGGCCGGATACGAGGATGTGAACGACGCCGACCGCCTGGCCCTCGATCCGGTGATGCGCCAGGTCGTGGGTGGAAGGGCTGTCGATGCGCAAGCGGCCTCGGCCTCGCAGATGGGACGGTTCGAGACCGAGACACTGGCACAGCCCGAGAACCGTGCCGCGCTGGCCGACCTGAATGGCCAATGGATCGACCGGTTCCATGACCGTAACGGGCTGAAGTACATCGTTCTGGACATGGACAGTTCGGTCAGCCCCACCCATGGCGATCAGGAGGGCGCGGCCTGGAACGGGCATTTCGACTGCACCTGCTATCACCCGAACTTTTTGTTCAACCAGTTCGGCATGCTGGAGCGCTGCGCCTTGCGCCATGGCAACGTCCACAGCGCCGATGGCTGGCGGGACGTTCTCGACCCCGTCATCGCCCGCTACGCGGAGCGCGACCTTTGCGGCCGGTTCTTCCGGGCTGACGCCGCCTACGCGATCCCCGCGATCTATGAGCGGCTGGAAGAAGCCCGATTCTTCTACGCCATCCGGCTGCCTGCGAACAACGTCCTGCGCGAGAAGATCGCGCATCGGCTGACGCGCCCTGTCGGGCGACCTTCGCTGACCAAGGTCAAGCGCTTCTACGAAGACTTCGAGTATCAGGCGGCATCCTGGGACAAGGAACGCCGGGTGATCGCCAAGATCGAATGGCATCCGGGCGAACTGTTCCCGCGTGTCGGCTTCATCGTCACCAACCTGCCGATGGAGCCCGACTGGGTGGTGCGGTTCTATAACCAGCGCGGCACCGCCGAGCAGCACATCAAGGAAGGTAAATATGCCTTCCACTGGACGCGGCTGTCATGCCGGAAGTTCCGCGACAATGAGGTGCGACTGCAACTGCATGCGCTGGCCTACAACCTGGCCATCTTCTTGCGCTGCATCGAGTTGCCCGAGACGATGGCCGACTGGTCGTTGACCAGCCTGCAACTGAAGCTGATCAAGATCGGGGCACGTGTCGTCCGCCATGCCCGCGCCATCACCTTCCAGCTGGCCGAGGTGGCCGTCACCGGTCCGATGGTCCGCGCCATCCTCGCCGCCATCCGCCGATTGCGAGCGCCTCCGCTATGCGCATGACCGCCATCCACGCCCAAACTGAACGAAAACGGCAGGATGGGTCTGTCCGCTGCGCTGAAAAACACCGCCACCAGGGCACAACACGGCGGCTTCGCGGGCCGATCTGCCCTGTCTCAGCGCCTTGCGCGCCCGACGACGCCGCTCGGGACGGAAAATGATTGTCCTGCGGTCGGATTCAGGCGAAACTCACGTCAGACGGCATGCCACTTGGGGAATGTATGTTGAGGCGGGCAGCGGCCAGGGTCGTTGCTAAAGCGTCTTACGCTGGCGATAGTGCAGTGCGGCAAGCTGCTGCGACGCTCCAACGTACAAGCCCTGTGGCGCGTAGGGAAAAGCGATATGACCGGCCCCTTCTCGGTGAACCCATCCGCCGGTGCAAAGGCGGAAGCGCTGTTTCGCTCCGATCTCGGCGACTATCTGATCGATGTCGCCCAGCGCAATGTCCTGATGCTCGATGTGCTGCGAAGGCGCGGCGACAATTATCTCGAGCATGTGGCGATGATCGCCCCGCATGTCCTGGGCTTCAGCTTCGAGCCCGTGATGAGCGGCCGCAACCTGCCGCGCCCGGTGAACTACTGGCTGGTCCGGATCGTTCCGCCGGAGGGCGTCGTCACCAATGAGGCGTCGCGCCCCTTCATCGTCGTCGATCCGCGCGCCGGCCATGGGCCGGGGATCGGCGGGATGAAACCGGACAGCGAGATCGGCGCGGCGCTTGCCGCCGGCCATCCCTGCTATTTCATCGGCTTCCTGCCCGATCCGGTGCCGGGCCAGACGATCGAGGATGTCGGCTGCGCCGAGGCCGCCTTCATCGAGGCCGTGATCAAGCGCCATCCCGATTATCCCGGCAAACCCTGCGTGATCGGCAACTGCCAGGCCGGCTGGGCCGTGCTCGGGCTCGCCGCCGCCCGCCCCGATCTGATGGGGCCGATCATGGCGGCGGGCGCGCCGCTGGCCTATTGGAACGGCAAGGACGGCCTCAACCCGATGCGCTATTCGGGCGGCATGCTCGGCGGCTCCTGGCTGGCCTCGTTGACGGGCGATCTCGGCGCCGGCATCTTCGACGGGGCCTATCTCGTCCAGAATTTCGAGAGGCTGAACCCGGCCAACACCTGGTGGAGCAAGCTCTACGATGTCTGGTCGCAGGTCGACACGGAAGCCGAGCGTTTTCTCTCCTTCGAGAAATGGTGGGGCGGCCATGTGCTGCTCAACCGCGTGGAGATCGAATTCATCGTCGAGGAGCTCTTCGTCGGCAACAAGCTGACCAAGGGCGAGGTCAGGCTGTCCTCCGGCAAGACGATCGACCTGCGCGAGGTCACCTCGCCGATCGTGGTTTTCTGCTCCTGGGGCGACAACATCACTCCGCCGCAGCAGGCGCTGGGCTGGGTTACCGATCTCTATGCCAGCGATCTCGCCCTGATCGCGGCCGAGCAGACCATCGTCTACTGCATCCACCCGCAGGCCGGCCATCTCGGCGTGTTCGTCTCGAGCTCGGTCGCAAGGAAGGAGCATACCGAGCTCACCGAGAACATGGACCTGATCGACATCCTGCCCCCCGGGCTATGGGAGGCGGTGATCACCCCGCGCGAGCCCGGGCAGGACTATGCCGACCTCGCCGCCGGCAAGCATGTGCTGCGCTTCGAGCCGCGCAAGCTCGACGACATCCGGGCATTGGGGCTGAACACGGCCGAGGATGACCGGCGTTTCGCGACCGTTGCAAAGCTCTCGGAGATCAATGCCGATCTCTACAAGACCTGGCTGCGTCCCTGGGTGAAGGCCGTCGCCAACGCGCCTTCCGCGGAATTGTCGCGCCGGCTCAATCCGCTGCGCTCGCAATTCGAGGCGTTCTCGCACAACAACCCGTTCCTGCGCGGCGTTCCGGCCTTGGCGGAGCAGGTCCGCCGCAATCGCCGTCCAGCGGCTGCCGGCAATCCGTTCCTCGCCTGGCAGCAGATGGCTTCGCAGAACCTCGCCGCTTCGCTCGACCTGTTCCGTGACATCCGCGATTCCGCGACCGAACTCCTGTTCAAGCAGGTCTATGGCTGGCCGGCCCTGCAGCAGGCGCTCGGCGTCAGCGACGAGACGGCGCGCCCCGTGCCGGCCGACCGCGAACGCGGCGTCGCCGAGCTGGAGGCCGGGCTTGCCGGCTTGCGCCAGCGGGTCAGCGATCTCGAGGCGAACATTGCCGTGCTGCGTGCCTTCATGTTCGTCCTGGCGGCAGGCAAGAGCCTGGACGAGCGCATCTTCGCCGCTCTTCGGCGCCTGCAGAAAAAGCACCAGAGCCTGGAAGGCACGACGCTCTGGCAGTTCAAGGCCAAGGTCCGGGAGCAGTTCTTCATGCTGCGCTTCGACCGGGAGGAGGCTGTCGCCGCGATTGAGCGTGCTCTGCGCACGCAGGCACCGCCGATCTCGCTGGAGGAGTTCCACGGCATCCTGACCGCCGCCGGCCCGCTCGAAGGGGAAGCGCTCGCTCGCTACGAACGCGTCAGCAGGATGTTCCCGGATCACGCGCCGGGGCGCGAGCCGCCGGCGCCGGCGGCGGGAACGCCGCCCCCGACGGTTCGCGCAGCTCCGCCCAAGCCGGCAGCGCAGCGGCGCAGGCCCGGCACCGAAACGCGCCGTCGTACCGCCCCGCAGAAGTGAGCCCAACGATGGCCCAAACCTCCACGCTCGCCGCCGAAGCCGGTCAGTCCCGGCGCTCCGCTGCCAATGGCGACAAGTATGAGCGCCTGATCGCCAAGGCGCGCGAGATCCCGCCGGCATTGACCGCGGTCGCGCATCCCTGCGACGAAGCCTCGCTGAGGGGCGCGCTCGACGCGGCGGCGCAAGGCTTGATCACGCCGATCCTCGTCGGCCCCACCGGCCGGATCATCGCGACCGCGAAGCAGGCCGGCCTCGACATCGCCGGCTTCGAGATCGTCGACACCCCGCACAGCCATGCCTCGGCCGCCAAGGCGGTCGAGCTGGTGCATGCCGGCAAGGCGGCGCTGCTGATGAAGGGTAGCCTGCACACCGACGAATTGCTGGCCGAGGTGACCAACAAGGAGACCGGGCTAAGGACCGGCCGGCGCATCAGCCATGTCTTCATCATGGACGTGCCGACCTATGCCGAGCCGCTCTTCATCACCGACGCCGCGGTCAACATCTTCCCCGATCTCGAAGCCAAGCGCGACATCATCCAGAACGCGATCGACCTTCATATCGGGCTCGGGCTCGGCACGCCGCGGGTCGCGATCCTGTCGGCGGTCGAGACCGTGACGACCAAGATCCCGAGCACGCTGGAGGCGGCTGCCCTCTGCAAGATGGCCGATCGTGGCCAGATCTGTGGCGGCCTGCTCGACGGGCCGCTCGCCCTCGACAATGCGATCAGCCCGGAAGCCGCCAGCATCAAGGGCATCGTCTCGCCGGTCGCGGGCAAGGCCCAGATCCTGGTGGTGCCGGACCTCGAAGCCGGCAACATGCTGGCGAAGAACCTGACCTTCCTGTCGGGCGCCGATGCCGCCGGCATCGTGCTCGGCGCGCGCGTGCCTATCATCCTGACCAGCCGTGCCGACAATGTCCGCACCCGGCTCGCCTCCTGCGCCGTCGCCGGGCTCTACGCCCATGCGCTGGCCCAGACGCGTCCGATTGGAGGCTAGGCGGTGAGCGAGGTCCTGTTCGTCGTCAATGCCGGCAGTTCGAGCATCAAGTTCAAGCTCTACCGGGTGATCGGCGATGATATCGCGCTGGTCTTCGGCGGTGCCGTTGATGGCATCGGGACGAGGCCTCGGCTCAAAGCGAAGGACCATGCCGGCGAGACACTGATCGAGCGTAGCTACGCCGCGGATGAGGTCGCGAACTCCTCACAGGCGCAGCGCATCATCGCCGACTGGGTCGGCGGCGAGATGAAGGACGCGCAGCTCATCGGCATCGGCCACCGCGTCGTCCATGGCGGCCCGGTCTACTCCGCGCCGGTGCTGGTCGACGACGCCGTGATGCGGACGCTCGAGACCTTCATTCCGCTGGCGCCGCTGCACCAGCTCAGCAATCTCGACCCGATCCGCGTCCTGCGCGAGCGCCGGCCCGATCTCCCCCAGGTCGCCTGTTTCGATACCGCCTTCCATCGCGGGCATCCCGAATTGTCGGACCGCTTCGCCCTGCCGCGCGGGCTCTATGACGAAGGTGTCCGGCGCTACGGCTTTCACGGCCTCTCCTACGAATACGTCTCGCAGGCGCTGCGCGGCATCGCGCCGGAGATCGCCGACAAGCGTGTGATCATCGCCCATCTCGGCTCCGGCGCCTCGGTCTGCGCCCTGGAAGGCGGCCGCAGCATCGAGACGACGATGGGCTTCACCGCGCTTGACGGCTTGCCGATGGGGACGCGCTCCGGCTCGCTCGATCCCGGCGTCGTACTGCATCTGATCGAGCAGAAAGGCATGAGCCCGGCGGAAGTCGGGCATATGCTCTACCATGAGAGCGGCCTGCGCGGCCTGTCCGGGATCAGCAATGATGTCCGGGCGCTGCTGGAGAGCGACCGGCCGGAAGCGGCGATGGCGATCGACTTCTTCAGCCTGCGTGTGGCGCAGGCCTTCGCCAGCCTCTCGGTCTCGCTCGGCGGCCTCGACGCGCTCGTCTTCACCGCCGGCGTCGGCGAGAATGCCCATCAGGTCCGCCGCAATGTGGTCGAACGCCTGCATTGGGCCGGGTTGGCGCTCGATGACGGGGCTAACAGCCGCAACGATAGCAGGATCGAGGCCAGCGACAGCCGCGTTCCGATCCTCGTCGTCCCGACGGATGAAGAACGCATGATCGGCCAGCACACGCTACGCCTCTTGCGGCAACCGAAACTCGCAGCCGGTCTCGCCGCTCGGCCGTAGGATTGCATGACGAAGCAGGCCGGGGCCCCGCGCCGGCCCGAGCTCGGAGAACGAAAATGAGATTCGCAGGCTTATCGACCGCGACGGCCCTGGCCGTGACGCTCCTGACCTTCGGCAGCGTCATGACCCCGGTCTCTCACGACGTCTCGCTGAGCACCTCGGCGCAGGCCCAGCCGCGGATCAAGGAGTTCCTGCAGCGCCTGCGCAGCGGTTCACTCCCCGCCGGCATCGCCAAGTCGAACGGCCGTATCGAGGCGACGCAGATCGACGTCGCGGCGAAATATGCCGGGCGCCTGTCGCAGGTGCTGGTCAATGAGGGCGATGACGTCACCGCCGGGCAGGTCGTCGCGAAGATCTCCTCGCCGGAATACGAGGCGCAATTGCGCGGCGCGCAATCGCAGGTGCTGAAGGCCAAGCAGGGGCTGGCCGAGGCGAACGCCCTGATCGTCCAGCGCAAGAGCGAGATCACTCTCGCCCAGGCAGAGCTGGAGCGCGGCCAGCAGCTCGTCGACAAGGGCTATCTGACCCGCCAGACCTTCGACCAGCGCGTCGCCAAGGCCGATACCGCAAAGGCAGCGCTCGTCGCGGCTGAGGCCCAGCGCGACCAGGCCGCGTTCGCGATCAAGAGCGCCGAGGCCGAGGTCGACCGGATCGAGGCCGTGCTGGTCGACATGACCCTGGTCGCCCCGCGCAGCGGCCGCGTGCAGTACCAGCTCGCCCGGGCCGGCGAGGTCGTGGGCGCCGGCGCGCGCATCCTGACGCTGCTCGATCTCAGCGACGTCTACATGACGATCTATCTGCCGGCCGCCCAGGCGGGGCTGCTGGCGCTCGGCGACGAGGCGCGGATCACCGTCGATCCGCTGCCGAACTACGTCATCCCCGCCAATGTCAGCTTCGTCGCGGCCGATGCGCAGTTCACGCCGAAGAGTGTCGAGACCGCGGATGAGCGCGAAAAGCTGATGTTCCGCGTCAAGCTGCAGATCGATCCGCGCGTCCTGAAGAAATACCACCGGCAGGCCAAGACCGGCGTGCGCGGCATGGGCTTCGTCCGCACCAGCGCCTCGATCCAGTGGCCCGAAGACCTCAGCGTGAAGCTCCCCTGATGAGCGACGGTTACATTGCCAGGGTCGAGAACGTCTCGCACCGCTACGGCAAGACGGTCGCGCTCGACGACGTCTCGATCGCGTTCCCAGCGCGCCGCATGGTCGGCGTCATCGGTCCCGACGGCGTCGGCAAATCGGCGCTGCTCGCTCTGGTCGCCGGGGTCCGCCAGATCCAGACCGGCGTCGTCACGGTCTTCGATGGCGACATGGCCGACAAGGCGCATCGTGAGCAGCAGGGCGCGCGCATCGCCTATATGCCACAGGGCCTCGGCCGCAATCTCTACCCGACGCTGAGCGTCTTCGAGAACATCGACTTCCATGGGCGGCTGTTCGGCCAGGGCGAGGCCGAACGGCGACGGCGCATCGACGAATTGCTGCAGGCGACGGGGCTCGACCCGTTCGAGGACCGCCCGGCCGGCAAGCTCTCGGGCGGCATGAAGCAGAAGCTCAGCCTGTGCTGCGCCCTGATCCACGATCCCGATCTCCTGATCCTCGACGAGCCGACCACCGGCGTCGATCCGCTCTCGCGCGGCCAGTTCTGGGACCTGATCAACACGATCCGCGGCAGGCGTCCTCAGATGAGCGTCATCGTCGCGACCGCCTATATGGACGAGGCCGAGCGCTTCGACTGGCTCGCCGCCATGGATGACGGCAAGGTGATCGCCTCCGGGCCGGTCGACGAAATCCTTGCGAAGACCGGGCAGAAATCGCTGGAGGCGGCGTTCATCGCGCTGCTGCCCGAGGCGAAGCGGGCGCATCACCAGGAGGTGGTCGTGCGACCGCGCCCGGCCAGCGACACCGATGTGCCGGCGATCGAGGCCGAGGGGCTCACCCGCCGCTTCGGCGATTTCACCGCTGTCGACCATGTCAGCTTCCGGATCCAGCGCGGCGAGATCTTCGGCTTCCTCGGCTCGAATGGCTGCGGCAAGTCGACGGTGATGAAGATGCTCACCGGCCTGCTGCCGGCGAGCGAGGGCACGGCCAAATTGTTCGGCAAGCCGATGGGCTCGAACGACATGGAGACGAGGCGGAACGTCGGCTACATGTCGCAGGCCTTCTCGCTCTATACCGAGCTGACCGTTCGCCAGAACCTCGAGCTGCACGCCAAGCTCTACCATCTGCCGAGCGAGGAGATCGAAGGCCGCATCGCCGAGCTGCTCGAGCGCTACGATCTCAAGGACGTGGTCGATGCCCGTCCCGACAGCCTTCCGCTCGGCATCAAGCAGCGTTTGCAGCTCGCCGTCGCGGTGCTGCACCGACCGGCCATGCTGATCCTCGACGAGCCGACCTCGGGCGTCGACCCGATCGCTCGCGACGCCTTCTGGCGCACGCTGATCGACCTCTCGCGCGATGACGGCGTCACGATCTTCCTCTCGACCCATTTCATGAACGAGGCGGAGCGCTGCGACCGGATCTCGCTGATGCATGCCGGCAAGGTGCTCGCCGTTGGCACGCCGGAGGAGCTGGTCAAGGAACGGGGCAGTGCCTCGCTGGAGGACACCTTCGTCGACTATCTCGCCGAGGCTGCCGGCATCGACCGCGCGGCCAAGACCGAGGCGCCCGATCCGGACGCTCCGATGCCGGCGCCCGAGCCGATCCGCCCGCCGCGCCGCTTCGATCCCAAGCGGCTCTGGGCCTATTCGCGGCGTGAGACGATGGAGCTCTTGCGCGATCCGATCCGGCTCGCCTTCGCCTTCCTCGGCCCGCTCGTCCTGATGATCGCCTTCGGATTCGGCATCTCCTTCGATGTCGAGAACCTGCGCTTCTCTGCGCTCGATCACGACAACACGCCCGAAAGCCGGCAACTGATCGAAGCCTTTTCCGGCTCGCGCTATTTCGACGAGCGCCCGCCACTACGCAGCTCCGGCGAACTCGACCAGCGTCTGCGCACCGGCGAATTGCAGCTCGCCATCGAGATCCCGCCGGGCTTCGGGCGCGACCTGCAATCGGGCCGGAAGCCCGAGGTCGCGGTCTGGCTCGACGGGGCGATGCCGTTCCGCGCGGAGACGACCAAGGGCTATGTCACCGGGCTCGCCGCGCAATACGCCAAGGAATGGCTGGTCCAGAACAGCACCGGCACGAGCGCGGCCAGCCTGATCAATATCGAGACGCGCTTCCGCTACAACCAGGCCTTCAAGAGCGTGAATGCCATGGTGCCGAGCGTGATCATGCTGATGCTGATCCTGATCCCGGCGATCATGTCGGCCATCGCGGTGGTGCGCGAGAAGGAGACCGGCTCGATCGCCAATTTCCAGTCGACGCCGATCACGAAGTTCGAGTTCCTGTTCGGCAAGCAGCTGCCCTATATCGCGATCGCGATGATCAGCTTCGTGCTGCTGGTGCTCCTCGCGCTGTTCCTGTTCGGCGTGCCGATCAAGGGCTCGGCCGCGCTGCTGGCCCTGGGAACGCTGCTCTATGTCACGGCGACAACCGGCTTCGGCCAGCTGATCTCGACCTTCACCAAGACGCAGGTCTCGGCGGTGTTCGCGACCGCGATCCTCTCGATCATCCCGGCGGTGAATTTTTCGGGGCTGCTCGTCCCCGTCGCCTCGCTCTCGGGCGGGGCGCGGCTGATCGGGCTCGGCTTCCCGACGGCCTGGTACCAGCCGATCAGCGTTGGCGCCTTCACCAAGGGGCTGGGCTTCGACGACCTCGCCTTCAACCTCGTGATGCTCGCGGGCTTCGGGCTGCTCTTCCTCGCGCTATCGCAGCTG
The DNA here is from genome assembly GCF_900112185.1 of Allobosea sp. CRIB-10. GTDB lineage: Bacteria > Pseudomonadota > Alphaproteobacteria > Rhizobiales > Beijerinckiaceae > Allobosea. The sequence goes on from NZ_FOKP01000012.1 coordinate 157,880, forward strand.
CTGCTGCGCAAGCAGGAGCTCTGAGATGAGCGCCGAAACCTCCAGGGCGACCCCGGCCCCGGCCCCGGCCCAGCCACGGCTTTCCGGCTTGCGTGTCCATCTGGCCAATATCTGGCAGCTGGTGATCAAGGAGCTGCGCAGCATCCGCGCCGATCCGGTGATGCTGATTCTCCTGGTCTATTCCTTCAGCATCGCCGTCTACACGGTGGCGACCGGTGCCTCGACCGAGGCGAAGAACCTCTCGGTCGGTATCGTCGACGAGGATCGCTCGGACCTCTCCCGCCAGATCCGCAACGCGCTGAACCCGCCGCTGTTCAAGAGCGCGGTGCTGATCAGCGCGCGCGAGATCGACGAGGAGATGGACCATGGCAGGCTAGTCTTCGTGCTGGAGATCCCGCCATCCTTCCAGGCCGATCTGCTCTCCGGCCGGCGCGCCTCCGTGCAGCTCAATGTCGACGCCACCGCGATGACGCAGGCCGGCAACGGCGCGGTCTATATCCAGTCGATCATCGCGCAGGAGGTGACGAACTTCCTGGCCGGCCGCGAGACGGTGACCAGCGCCCCGGTCAATGTGGTGATCCGCGCCAAGTTCAATCCGAACCTGGATTCCGCCTGGTTCACCTCGGTGATGCAGGTGATCAACAGCATCACCCTGCTGACGGTGATCCTGACCGGCGCCGCCCTGATCCGCGAGCGCGAGCAGGGCACGGTCGAGCACCTCCTGGTGATGCCGGTGGTGCCGACCGAGATCATGCTGGCGAAGATCATCGCCAACGGGCTCGTCATCCTGGTCGCGGCCGGGCTGTCGCTGGCGCTCGTCGTGCAATGGTGGCTGCAAGTGCCGATCGCCGGCTCGCTGACGCTCTTCCTGGCCGGTGCCGGGCTCTATGTCTTCGCCGTCGCGGCGCTCGGCATCATGCTCGGCACGCTCGCGACCACGATGGGGCAGTTCGGGCTGCTCGCCATTCCGATCCTGGTGCTGATGCAGCTGCTCTCGGGTTCGAGCACGCCGATGGAGAGCATGCCGGTCTGGCTGCAATATACCATGCAGGTGATCAGCCCGACGCCGCATTTCGTGGCATTCGCGCAGGGGGTGCTCTATCGCGGCGCCGGGCTTTCGGTGGTCTGGCTGCAGCTCGTCGCGCTGATCGTCATCGGTGGCGTCTACTTCACCTACGCGCTCAGCCGTTTCCGCCGCGTGATCTTCGGAGACTGATCCCATGACGCCGATCGGTGAACTCGTCCGTGGCAAGAAGGGTCTGATCGTCGGCATCGCCAATGAAGGCAGCATCGCCTTCGGCTGCGGAAGGGTGCTGCACCGGCTCGGTGCCGAACTCGCCGTGACCTATCTCAACGCCAAGGCCGAGAAATGGGTGCGACCGCTCGCCGAGGAACTCGCCAGCCCGATCATCATGCCGCTCGATGTCGAGGTCCCCGGCGAGCTCGATGCGGTGTTCGCGGCGATCGCACGGCAATGGGGCAAGCTCGACTTCGTCATCCATTCGATCGCCTTCGCGCCGCGCGACGACCTGCATGGCCGTGTCGTCGATGTCTCGCGCGAGGGCTTCGAGCAGGCGATGCGGGTGTCCTGCTACTCGCTGATCGAGATGACGCGCGCCGCCGAGCCGCTGATGGCGGCGGGCGGCACGATCCTGACCATGAGCTATTACGGCGCCGAGAAGGTGCTGGACAACTACAACATCATGGGACCGGTGAAGGCCGCGCTCGAGAGCACGACGCGCTATCTCGCCCATGAGCTCGGCCAGAAGGGCATCCGCCTGCATGCGCTCTCGCCGGGGCCGCTGAAGACGCGCGCCGCCGGCGGCATCGCCGGTTTCGACGAATTGCTGTCTCAGGCCGCCGCCCGGGCGCCGCAGGGGCGCGTCGTCACCATCGACGAGGTCGGGCAGGTCGCCGCCTTCCTGATCAGCGACGCGGCCACGGGCATGACCGGCAATACGATCTATGTCGATGCCGGCTACCACATCATGGGGTAGGCCATCGGATCGAAAAGCGGGATCCGCTTTTCGATTGAATCCGATGTTTCCGCATTGTAAGCGTCCTTGTGGGCGTACTTTGCCACGACACCGACTGTCACCGTGCCTGTCGGAGCGTGGACGGCATCGGCGATCTCTTGCCAACGGCTCAGATCGATTTCGACCGAGTCGGTGATCCCGAACTGGCGTAGCACCTCGATGTCGAGACCCTCCCGATGATAGGCGAGCGGGACGTCGTAAATGCTCGCTGCGTCGAGGGCCTCAATAACGGACGAGGGTGCGACGCTGCAGAATGACGCGAGCTTCCGCCGCTCTTCCGCCGGGATGTGGCGATCGCTTCTGCAAAGCAGGATGTTCGGTTGAATGCCGATGGATCGCAGCTGATGTCTCTCGGATCAGGGTTGGATCTCGTGACCACACATTTGACCGGCAGCTGCCGAGACCACCTCAACTACACCGCGCTACGAGACACGTCGCATAGTTCTCGGCGCAGCAAGCCCAAGCCCGCCCTGCGTCACAATTCGCGCAAAGCAGCCGCACCGGCCTCGGCGCTGCTTGCGATCTCGATGAAGAGAAGCGCCAGCTCCTCGAAAACGCTGCGATCGCTTTCGGCTTCAGTCAGCGTATCGAGCTCAGAGAGGAAGGCGAGCAGCGCAAAAATCCGCTCCTTATGGTCGCGTGCGGCTGCAAGGCGCCGGCGCGACTCGCGCCGGCGCTCAAGTTGATCGAAGCGATCGAGGGCGCCGTCCAGGGTCTCTCGGCAGGCACAATTGAGTTCTTCAGGCCGCAGTACTCTTCGCAGCCGGCTGATAAGCTCACTTGCCGGCGTCGCCGGAGCGCCTCGTTCGGGAGCACTGCATGCTCCCCTGTCGTACCCACCATTCATGAGCGGCCCACTTCCTTCTCCGGCGGTTCAACGCAATTCGCCCAAACTCCCGCCACCTTCGCCCGTGCGGACGTGGCCGGGGGCCGCGTGCAGGAAGCCATTGGCAAACGGCACATCCGGATAGATCCCGCCGAGCCGGCGCTCGCCTTCCTCCGGGTCGAGCAGGCCGTCGACGACGTCGCGGAACAATCGTGCCACCGCCACCATGTCGCAGTTCTGCGGCGAGAGGCGCAGGGAAGCCACTCCGGCCCGCCGCAATGCGGGGATGTCGCGCAGCAAACTGGCGCAGCTATGCGACAAGGTTTGCACCCCGTTCACCGAAAGGAAGCCAGCACCCTCAAGCGTTTTGACGGGCATGCCGTCAGGGTCCTGCTCGCAAACGAAGCGGCAATTGTCCTTCGTCAGGTTGTGCGCGCGGGCGTGGTAGCAGCGGGCAGAGATTGCCAGCGGTACCTTTCCGAAGGCGAAGACTTCAGTCGCAACCTGCGGCAGCGCGGCAGAGATGGTCGCGACAGCGGACAGTGGCAGCTCAGGAGGCAGGCAGATGCGCATCGCCCCGCGCTCCGCCAGAAAGCCCGCCGTCGCTTCATTGTAGACATTGACGAACGGGCCGACCGCAAAGCTCTTCCCCGCCAGGGTGGCGAGGCAGGTCAAGTCGTTGATCTCGACCTCTGCCTCGTCGGCCTGCATCAGTTCGCCGGTCTGGCGGCGCTCGCGCGGCAGCGAGACCAGAATCAGGCTGGCATGCAGCACCCGCTTGCCGGCCGCTTCCAGACGCTCGACCACGGCGGGGATATGGTCCTGCTTGAACGGCGCGCGCTTGGAACAGACGGCCTCGCCGACCACGACGGTGCTGACGGGCGCCTCATCAGCGATCCGGTAATGGAAATCGCGCCAGCGTTCCGGCGACCAGTGATAGAGGACAGGGCCGAGGGTGAGCTGCATCGCCTTTTCCTTCGTTTGATCCCGACGTGCTAGCGCCAGCCCTTGCGATAGGCACCGACCGTGCTCATCTGCCCTTCCGTCATGGCCGCGAGGCCGGCCGGGGGAGCACTGCGACCTTCGTCGATTGCCGCCAGAATATTGCGGAAAGAGCGCACCACGCCCGCGATATAGGCGCGCCCGCGCTGGCGGCCCTCGATCTTGAATGCGGTCACGCCCGCATCGCGCAGCGCCGGCAGCATCAAGGCTGCATCGAGGCTGACCGGCTCCTCGAAGATGTAGCCGGAGCCCTTGGGCGTAGTGAAGCGGCCCTTGCACAGAGTGGGATAGCCGGCCGGCTCGTCCTTGCCGAAGCTGTTGATGGTGAACCCGCCCAGCGTCGAGACGACACGCCCGTCGCGCTCGGCATAGGCGACATGACTCGCCGGCGAGCAGACGCCGTTCATGTTCGGCGACTGGCCGGTCGCATAGGACGAGAGCGAGCAGCGACCCTCTTCCATCACGCACAGTCCGCCGAAGACGAAGACCTCTGTCTCGCAGGCGCTCTCCCGCACGATCGAGGCGATCTCCATCACGCTGAGCACACGCGGCAGCACGATGCGCCGCACACCGAAATTCTCGACATAAAAGCGGATCGCGTCGGGATTGGCGGCTCCGGCCTGCACCGAAACATGCAGCCTTTGGCCGGGGTGCCGGCGCGCCGCATAATCGAGCGTGGCGAGGTCGGCCAGGATCAACGCGTCGGCACCGGCCGCAGCCGCATCGTCGATCGCTGCCTGCCAGAGCCCGAAGGCGCCGGCCCGCGCGAAGGTGTTGATCGCGACCAGCACCTTGACGCCATGCCGATGCGCAAAGGCGATGCCCTTGCGCAACTCGTCGCGCGAGAAGTTGAGGCCGGGGAAGTTGCGTGCATTGGTCTCGTCGCGGAAGCCGCAATAGACAGCATCGGCGCCCGCCTCGACGGCGGCCTCAAGGCTTGCCGGCGTCCCGGCCGGGCAGATCAGCTCCACGTCCGGCCCCCCGAGGAGGTCACAGGCAGGGATTGCAGCTGTCTACGAAGGGCGTCCGCAAGTCGCTGGCCCAGCGGCCCGAGGCTTCCGAAGATGACGGTGCCGAAATCGATCCGCGCATCGTCGATGGCGTTGCGCAGGGCAAGCACTGCGGCGACATCGCCCTCCACCCAGAGCACCCGGGAGAAGAACAGCGCATCGCCATCGAGCGTTCCCTCCGCCATGCCGACCAGCCCCGCCAGCGGGCCGCGAATGCAGGCGTCGAGACCCGCCGGCAGATTGCGGACGGCGCGCGCGCGGGGCCGCAGCGGCTTCGGCTCCAGGACGAATGCGAAGGGCAGGTCGGTCGGATCGATGCCGAAGCACTTCTCCGCATGCTCTCCCAGGCGACCATAGAGATCGGGGTGCGTCCGGCCGATGCGGTCGAGCATCAGCGCCAATGCCGGCTGCAGCGGCGCCAGCGGCAGCGGAGCCATCGCGCGCGCCAGCCACGGCGGCAGCGCCGGTGGCGTCACCGGTAGCTCGGTCATCTGCGGATCCGACATCGATCACCTCCGGAATCCGAGATTAGGCCGCGAGCCGCAACTCTCGTTGCTCCTGCGCAAAGACGGCCGCGAATGAAACGGCCCATGGTCCGGCAACCGGAGCCTCTGCCCTTGCCCATGCGCACCCTGCCCTGTTTTCGTGATCTCAGTGCCTTCCTTGCCCATATCGAGGCGGCCGGGCAGGTGAGGCGCATCGCCGAGCCGGTCAGCGTGGTGCACGAGATTACCGAGATCCACCGGCGCGTCATCGCCGAAGGCGGGCCGACGCTGCTGTTCGAGCGGCCCGTGCGTCCGGACGGCACGGTCTCGCCCATCCCACTGCTGACCAACCTGTTCGGCACGGTCGAGCGCGTCGCCTGGGGGCTCGGTATCGACCTCGATAACCTGCCCGCCCTCGGTCGGACCCTCGCCGAATTGCGCGAGCCTCGTCCGCCGAAGGGGCTCGCCGAGGCCTGGAAGGCACTGCCGCTGGCGCGCGCCGCGCTGTCGATGCGCCCGCGCGAATGCAAGCGCGCGCCGGTCCAGGAGCTGATCTTCCGGGGCGAGGCGATCGATCTGACGGCGCTGCCGGTGCAACTCTGCTGGCCGGGCGAACCGGCGCCGCTCATCACCTGGCCGCTGGTGCTGACAGCGCCGCCCGAGCCCTCACCCGGGGACGAGGGTAATCTCGGCGTGTACCGGATGCAGGTGCTGGGACGCGACCGCGCCATCGTGCGCTGGCTCGCCCATCGCGGCGGGGCGCGCCACCATGCGCAATGGCGCCGGCTCGGCCGGGACATGCCGATCGCGGTGGTAATTGGGGCGGATCCCGCTACGATCCTCTCGGCCGTGCTGCCGCTGCCGGAAACCGTGTCGGAGCTGCGCTTCTCCGGGCTGCTGCGCGGCGAGCGGCCGGCGCTCGTTCCCTGCGTCAGAGTTCCGCTTGCCGTGCCGGCCGAAGCCGAGATCGTGATCGAGGGGCTGGTCTCGCCCGACGAAACCGCTCCAGAAGGACCATACGGCGACCACACCGGCTACTACAACGCCGTCGAGCCCTTCCCGGTGATGCGGGTGAGCGCGGTAACGATGCGGCGGAAGCCGCTCTATCTCTCGACCTTCACCGGCCGTGCGCCGGACGAACCCTCGCGCATCGGCGAGGCGCTCAACACCCTGTTCCTGCCCTTGCTGCAGCGGCAATTTCCGGAAGTCGTCGATTTCTGGCTGCCGCCGGAGGCCTGCTCCTACCGGATCGCCGTGGTCGCCATCGCCAAGCGCTATCCCGGCCAGGCGCGCCGGTTGATGCTCGGTCTGTGGTCGATGCTGCCGCAGTTCAGCTACACCAAGCTCGTCATCGTCGTCGACGTTGACATCGACCCGCGCGACTGGGCACAGGTGATGTGGGCGGTCGCGACCCGCGCCGACGCCAGCCGCGATCTCGTCACGCTGAGCGACACACCGATCGACTATCTCGACTTCGCTTCGCCCAAGCCCGGGCTCGGTGGCAAGCTCGGCATCGACGCCACCAACAAGCTGCCGCCCGAAACCGAGCGGGAATGGGGCCGGCCCATGGCGATGGGCCCGGAGGTCAGCACGCGCATCGACGCACTCTGGCCGGTGCTTTGGCTGGCAGCCTCCCCCGGAGCTTCCCCATGAATCCGCCGCTACGCGTCATTGTCGGAATCAGCGGTGCCTCCGGCGCGGCGATCGGGTTGCGTGTGCTGGAGAGGTTGGCCGAGACCGGCGGGGTCGAGACGCATCTCGTCATTTCGCCGGCAGCAGAGCGGACGCTCGCGACTGAGATCGGCCCCGGCGCGCAGGCGCAAGCGCGCAGCCTCGCCAGTCACTGCCACGACCATCGCGACATCGGCGCCAGCATCGCCAGCGGCTCGTTCCGGACCGCCGGGATGATCATCGCGCCCTGTTCGATCCGCACCCTCTGTGCCATCGCTTACGGCCAGCTCGCGGACCTGCTGGTGCGCGCCGCCGACGTTCAGCTCAAGGAGCGCCGCCGGCTCGTGCTGCTGGCGCGCGAGAGCCCGCTGCATCTCGGCCATCTGCGGGCGATGGCGCAGGTCACCGAATACGGCGCCATCGTCGCGCCGCCGGTCCCCGCCTTCTATCTGCAGCCGCGCGACATCGCCGCAATCATCGACCAGATAGCCCTACGCGCCATCGGGCTGCTCGACCTATCGCTGGAAGGCCTGCCCGTCGTCGAATGACGCGGTGGGGACGCATGAGCGAGTCCGAGCCGCTCGCCCGTTCGCGGCAGCCTTTCCGCTCCTTCTTCGCCCTGGCTGCGCTCGACGCCATCGCCGGCGTCCTGCTCTGGCTCCTGCCCTATGACTCGCCGAGTGTGAACGGGCATCGCGAGGAACTCCTCTGGGGCATGGTGCCGGCCGTCATGGCCGGTTTCCTGCTGACGGCATTGCCACGCTGGACCCACGCGCCGCCCATCCAGGCCGCGCTCGTCGATGCGCTCCTTCTGCTGTGGCTCGCAGGCCGCTTCGCCCATTGGTGGTGGCCGGATCACGGCAGCCTGCTCGCCGGAGCCTTCATCCTCGGACTTGCCGCGACGCTCGGCGTCAGGGTGGTCGCGGCCGGCAAGACGCGCGAGTACAAGATCGTCGCGCTCCTGGTCCTGCTCGCTCTTGCGGCCGTGCTGCCGAGCGTCGCGATGGATCGGCTTCCGGCGGGTTTTTCGCATCGGCTCGCACTGGCATCCGTGCTCGCGCTGGTCGCCATCATATCCGGTCGGATCATCCCTGCGCTGACCGCGACCTGGCTGTGCCTGCACGACAAGGATCCTGCCCGGCGCCTGCCGCCGCTCTTCGAACTTGCCTCGGCCGTCGCCCTCGCGGCCGCGCTGGGCTGCTGGTGTCTCGGCCTCGGCGTCGGCACCCCAGCCAGCGCCTGCGCAGCCATCCTGCATTCGGTGCGGCTGCTCTCCTGGCGACCCCTGGACGCGCTCGATCATCCCGGCCTGCTTGCGCTATATCTCGCCTATGGCTGGCTGCCAGCTGGCTTCGCGCTCCTTTTCCTCCATCAGGCCGGACTCGGCCCGTTCGGCGAAAGCGCCGCGATCCATGCCTGGGCGGTCGGAGCGATCGGCCTGATGTGCCTTGCCGTGATGGCAAGCATGATCCGCCGGCAGACGCGCCGCCCCTTCTCGAAGAGCGGGACGCTGACAGCGGCACTGGCCTGTGGCGCTGCGGCGGTTCCGTCGAGGCTCATGGTAGAGGTCGCGGGCCGCACCTGGCTGCTGCCGGCCGTGGCATGCTGGATCGGCGCCTTCCTGCTCTTTCTCCTGGCTTTCCGGGCGGAACTGCTATGGCCGCTTGGCCCGATCGCGAAGCCAGCGGACCGGCCCCGGGTGGAAGCTAGACCGCCCGGCTGAATTGCCGGCCGGGCTGGTCGAGATGCGCATCGAAGGCGGAAGCGACCTTGCGGACGAACAGGCGCGCATCCTCCGGGAGCAGCACCCGGCTGCCATCGAAGCTGATCAGCCCAGCGCGCGAAAGATCCTCGAGCTTGCCTAGAGACGGAGCGAGGACCCGCCGGTCGACCGGATGCTGATCGCAGACGGCATCGATGTCGACCGCGAGATCGCACATCACCCGCTCGATCAACTCGGCGCGCAGGCGGTCCTCGGCTGTCAGGCGATAGCCCTTGGCCGTAGGGAGGTCGCCATTGGCGACGTGCTCGGCATAGCGCCCGATCACCACCTCATTCTGGACATACCCTTGCGGGAGCCGCCCGATCGCCGAGGCGCCGAGGCCGATCAGCGCCTCGCAGCGATCGGTCGTGTAGCCCTGGAAATTGCGATGGAGCCGGCCCTGCGACAATGCCTTGGCCATCGCATCCGCGGGTCTGGCGAAATGATCGAGCCCGACTCGGATATAGCCGGCCGCGACGAGCTGCTGCGCCATCGTCTCCGCCTGCTCATGCCGCGCCTGGCCGTCCGGCAGGTCGGATGTCGCGATGCGGCGCTGATGCTTCTTGAACTCCGGCACATGGGCGTAGCCGAAGATCGAGAACCGGTCCGGGCGCATGGCGAGGCATTGCTCGACCGTATCGCGGCATGATTCGAGCGTCTGTTTCGGCAGCCCGTAGATCAGGTCGAAGCTGACGTCCGCGATGCCGGCGGCGCGCAGGCCCGAGACGACCGTCGCGGTCTGCTCGACGCCCTGGACGCGGTTGATCGCCTTCTGCACGACAGGGTCGAAGCTCTGCACGCCGAGGCTGGCGCGATTGACGCCGGCCTCGGCCAGTGCGGCGGTCATTCTGGGCCCGAGCCGGCGCGGGTCGATCTCGACCGCGATCTCCGCCTGCGGATGCACGGCGAAATGCTGCCGCAGCAACGCGACGAGCTCGACGAAATCGGCCGGTTCGAGGATGGTCGGGGTGCCGCCACCGAAATGGATATGGCGAACGTCGAGCGGTGCGGAAAGCTGCCCGGCCACCAACGCGATCTCGCTGCGCAGCACCGCGAGATAATCGACGATCGGGCCGTCGCGCAGCGCGACCGTGGTATGACAGCCGCAATACCAGCACATCGAGCGGCAGAAGGGCACGTGCAGATAGAGCGACGCCGTCGTGCCGGCAGCCAGCGCCCTTAGCCAGTCCGCATAGATGCCGGCGTCAATCTCGGCGTTGAAGTGCGGCGCCGTCGGATAGCTGGTGTAGCGCGGTAGCCGCTCATCCGCGTTAGGCGTGCCCTGCATCGAAAGCTCCGAAAGTCGATTTTCCGGCGCACTTCGTACCCTACATTGCAGCGCCCTTCTTTGATCGAGTGCAAACCAGCGGAATCGCCCTGTGCCAGGTCGGCGCGGGCGGAGGAGGGGGGTTGGGAGAGTCTCGGCCCTTCGGAGTGGCGAATGCCGATCAGAGAGGCCCCTGTGCGGCCAGCACGATCATCCGCTTGTTTGAGCAAGGACAAAGTATGAAGCCGCAGGTTGGCGGATGCTGCGTCCCAAGAGGAGGATACCATGCACCTTTTGGAACGTGCCCAACACTGGTGGAAGCGCCAATCCGGCCTGCGGCAACTCGATGCGGTCGGTCGGGACGCATTGCGGGACCTGGCCCGGGACGTCGGCGTGAATGAGGCCGACCTCTACAATCTCGTCTCGCGCAACGCTTCCGATGCCGGACTGCTGCCGCGGCTGCTGGCGAGCACCGGGCTCGACGCGGATCGCCTGTCGCGTCAGCAGCCGGTGGTCATGCGCGACATGGCGATCGTCTGCGCCGGATGCACAATGACGCAGCGCTGTCGCCGGGAGCTCGACCGCGAGCAGGCGTTGGCAGGTTACCGCCAGTACTGCGGTAACGCCGACACCATCGGCGCGCTCCGCCGGGAACGCCTGCGCTGGGAAGCACACCGAACAATCTGAGCGGGCCAAGGCGGATCACGCCGAGACCTCGGCGGCAATGTCAGCTGCATCTCTCCGCGAACGAGATGTCCTCATCCGCCCCCGAGGGCGTGCAGTCACCCCGGCCAAAGCGTTGACCTGTGACCATGGGTGACCGCAATCTCCTGCCTCGCAGGTCTTTGCCTTCAGGCCGCCTTCCCCCGTCGTATTCAAGCGTTGGGTGAAAGTCCGGCGGGGGTCGGCCGGGCGCGCGAACCCGGCAGCAAGGCAAGGCCCAGATCTTGCTATCCGGGCAGCCCTACGAGCGAGCAGTCCTGCGAGGGAATTTTCCGGGATTTCGGCAAGCGCCCTGACGCGGCCACTGCCTGCGATCGCCGCTGTCCTCGATCGCGGCGCGGGGGCCCAGCCATTTGTGATTGCGGGCAAACACTGCTGCGCGTGGCCATCCGTCGAAGTTCGGCCAGGAGCTTTGCCTCGGTCTACGCCGTGCTCCCGACATGGCTCTGTCGCAAACTGCTGCACGAGATTGGCTGTGGTATGATGGCTGCTCCGCATTGTGGGAGTCGTTCGATGTTCAAAGGCCGCCATTTCGAC
>NZ_FOKP01000061.1 GCF_900112185.1 Allobosea sp. CRIB-10
CCACGGGGGCGCATCGTGCGGCTGATTTCGGTCCGCCGCGCCAGGCCACAGGAGGTGGAGCGCTATGAAGGCCACTGAGTTCGACAAGCGGTTCGACGACGGCGAGGACCTGGCCGACCAGGTGGACTGGTCCAAGGCCCGCCGGCCGAACGTCGAGATGAAGCGGGTGAACGTCGACTTCCCCGCCTGGGTCGTGTCCGGGCTGGATCAGCAGGCCCAGCGCCTCGGGGTGACGCGGCAGGCCCTGATCAAGCTCTGGATCGCCGAGAAGCTGGCCTAGGCCTGATCGGTCTCCTCGGCCGTTTCATGGCCGAAAAGCATGCGCATCTGGCGGTCAGCGAGCTTGTTCTCGCGCTTCGACACGAGGGTCCTCGTGTTGAAGGCAGCGTACTTCTTCGCGTTCGCCCAATAGCGCCAGATTTCCTGCGGATCGAGGCAGTAAGCGCAGGCGCCACCCTGGATTTTCAGCCGCACGATCGCGCCGACGTTCTCGAGGAAGTCGAGATGACGCTTCACGGTGGACAGGGAGGTCTTCGTCTCGTCGGCGATCAACTGCTGGCTGCAGACGACGGCGTTCTCCTGTCCATTCACATGACGGGCGAGGAAGACGAATGTCTTGGCTGCAGCTGGGTTTTTATCGATGAGGTCCCCGACCCTCGCCCAGCCCTTCGGCGTCACCTGGGTGAAGTCGACGTTGGTGCGCTTGGCAGCGGCGTCGCGGGCCTTCTGGTCCGCGTCCTCGCCGGCGAAATCGGAGAGCCTGGCGTGCCGCTCTGCGGCGGTCGCGACCGAGATTTCCTGCATGTCTGAACCCCCGAATCAGGTGAGCTACCCGTAGCTCATTCATACACTGATTCGGGTCATCAATGAACCAAATCAGCCCATAGGGTAGCTCATCTAGGGTGAGCTACCGGTAGCTCATCTAGGGTGAGCTACCCCCCCCTCGTAAGCCATTGAAATTGCAGGGCGCGTTTTTTCCCTCTTCTTTTCTATGAGTCCCGAACCCTGCGGGTATGACCCTGGGCGGCGCTTTTGCGCCGACCCTTCGCGAAGCCCGGTCATCCGCCGTGGCCGGTGACCCGTCGCGACGAAGGAGCGCGAGGGAGGCGGGGAAGGGTTCGGCTCAGGGAGCGGACATAGAGGTCGAGCATTGTTCGGCGCTGCGGCCGGCGACGCCGCAACCCTGGCCAGCTGCGACGCCGGCCGCCCCTCCGTGGGTAGGGGCGCGGCGTCAGTCGGCGACGCCCGTGCCGGACCCTACACGACGACCCTGGCCGGCGGCTGGGGCTGGCCCCTCTCTCGCGGGATTCCGGCGTCTGTCCTGGACCCACGCGGTGAGCTTCTTGCGAGCCTCGAGGGCCAGGGTCCGCCACCAGGCCTTGAGGCGATCGCTCTCGAACGCCGTTCGGCCGTAGCGCTTGCGCCAGGCCGCGGCGCGGTCCTCGTTCTCGAGGGCGAGCCAGGAGACGGCGTCAGCCGCTTCCTGGTGGCGGATGTGATCGAAGAGGGCCTGTGGGCCCGCGCCGATCTCGCCGATCGGCTTCTTGGGCGTCGCAGGAGCCTCGGGGAGGCCCGTTGAGGCCGTCCGGCCGATCTCGGGGGCCTCGGCCAGCCGGCGGGCCTCCAGGGGCTGCCTGGCGGTCGCCTGGAGGCGCTTGCGTTCCATGGCGGCCCGGGCAGGGCCGAGGTGCTTGGTGGGCATGCGGGCGATCCCGCGGGCCCTGTGCGACTTGGCCGAGACGGTCTCCTTGGAGCCGGCTCGAACCAGGGCGGCGTTCTGCATCTCCGCCCAGCCCTCGCGCAGGGCGGCGACCTCGATGCGAGACGTCTCCTTGACGTCGAGCTGGCGGGTCTTCGCGCCGAAGCGCAGCTCGCCGTTGGCGAGCTCGACGCGCCGGGTCGTGAACATCACGTGGGCGTGGTGGTTGCGGTTGTCGCCGACCTTCGAGGGCCGGTGGATCGCGAACTGGACCGCGACGCCGTAGCGCTTCGAGAGGTCCGATGCGAAGTTGCGGGTCAGCATCTCGCGGCCGCGCTCCGAGAGCTCGTGCGGGAGCGCGATGACGACCTCCCGGGCGACCATCGAGTTCTTCCGCACCTCGGCCGCCTCGGCCGCGTTCCAGAGCTCCTCGGTGTCGATGCCGTCTTCCGGCTTCGGCAGCCGGCCGGCGACGATGATCCCGGTCGCGACGATGTCGCCGGACCGGGTCCGCCGGCTGTGGTCGAACCGCTCTCCGAGGCGGTCGTCGACGAGCGAGAGACCGGTGCGATAGGCCGCTTTCTCGACGGCGGATTCGCCGCGAGAACGTGAGAACGATTTCATTTCGAAATGGTACGAGCTCATCGGCCTTTCCGCGGAGCGGATGCCCCTGCGGGCGCACGCAAACCGTAGGTTTGCTAAAGTGCGCCCGCAGGGTCACGGAATCACTGTGTTAGAAAATAGCGTGAATCACTTCGAAGGGAAGCCCTGTGTCGGAGAGCGTTGAAAGATTGACGGCCGAGCAGAAGCTGGCCCGTCTCAAAACGAAGGCCGATGAGGCCGAGGCAAAGGTCCAGAATGCGAAGAAGCGGGCGGCCCAGCTCCGGGCCAGGGCCGAGCGCGAGGAGGCGAAGATGAGGACCAGGGCGGATGCGAGGGACGCGGCCACGTTCCGGAGCCAGGAGGTTCAGCGGCGCCTGCTGCTGGCGGACCTGGTGCTGTCGGTGGCGAAGTCCGACAGGGATCTCAGGGTGACGGTGAAGTCGCTGCTTACGGAAGCGGATCTCGACGACGAATCTCGCATGCTCGTTCAGCCGATCCTAGCCGAACTGGGTGTTGCGTTCCCCGCTGGATAACCCCCTCCCCTCGCGCCCTTTATCCTCCGAAGAGGCGGGCCAGTAGGCCCGGCCTCGGTGCCGTGGCCGCCTGCGGCCCGGCGATCGCCAGGCGCTCCGCCTGGGCCCGCCAAGCGTCTCGGTCGGACCGGAGGTCGTCGATCTGCCGTTCCAGGGCGCGTATCAGGGCTCCTGGGCCCGTGTCGCGCTGTTCCTGGGGAACGGCTCGATCCGGTTCGGGCTGGGGCGGGTAGACCCGGGCGAGCTCGGCCGGATCGATGGCGTATGTGCCGTCCTCACGCCGATCGGCGCTGAGGCGGCCGCTCTTGATGGCCCTGAAGATCGTGGCCTTGGAGACGCCGGCCTTCTCGGCGGCTTTGAGCATCGAGAGCATGCGTTTCACCTGCGTTTCGGCCCATTTTAGAGGCCGTAGCGCAGTATTGCAGCGAGATGTTGCGTAAACGTTTAGCGGTACTGGCCGAGGCCGAACATCGTTCGAACGCTGTTCAGGTATGGAAAAGGTATAATTTCCGCACTATATGGCCTCATGGAATTCGAGTACGATCCCGACAAGAGCGCGGCCAACAAGGCCAAGCACGGCCTCGATTTCGAGGAGGCGCAGGCCCTGTGGGCCGACCCGCGCCTTCTGGAAGCCCCTGCGAGGACCGAGGACGAGCCGCGGTTCGTGGCGGTCGGGAAGATCGAGGGAAGGCACTGGACGGCCGTCTGGACGCCACGGGGGCGCATCGTGCGGCTGATTTCGGTCCGCCGCGCCAGGCCACAGGAGGTGGAGCGCTATGAAGGCCACTGAGTTCGACAAGCGGTTCG
>NZ_FOKP01000030.1 GCF_900112185.1 Allobosea sp. CRIB-10
GGCCGACTGCGAGCCCTCCAAGCCAGCCGCTGAAGACCGCCCACCAAACCAGCACCCCAAACAATCGGCCTCAGCCGCGTTTCGCAGAGGAATCCCGAGGGGAGAAGGTCCCGGCAGGGGGATGAGGGCGGCTCGACCGGGTGAGCCATCCTTCCCTCATCCGTCAGCGCTACGCGCTGCCACCTTCTCCCCCGAGGGGAGAAGGAAGAGCCCCTACTCCGCCGCCCTTGCCGCCGCCTGCTTCAGCCGCGCCAGCGCTTCCTCGGCGCCGGCCTTCACCGCCGGGTCCGTCACCTGCCCCTCCTGCGCGACGCGCTCGGCCAGCGCCGCGACGCTGAGTTCGCCGCCGCTGGCGACGAGCTTCAGCACCGCGTTCGACAGCACGTTCGGCCAATAGGCCGCGCCGCCCTTGGCCAGTCCCTTGGCCTTGCGGCCCTCGAATTCCTTGGTGAGCTGTTCGGGGGTCTTTTTGGCCATGACGCGGGCTTTCGGTGAGTCGCTGTTGGCGGGGAGTTTAGCGCAAGCCGCCCGGAAAAGGCGCGGGGAACCCTCTCCTGGAAGGAGAGGGCAGGGTGAGGTGTGGGAGATCGGACCAGTTCCGTGAGCGCTGACCGCGGCTACGTTGCAGCTAGCGATTCCACTCCGAACACCTCACCCCTGCCCCTCTCCTTCCAGGAGAGGGGTTCCCCGCGCTTCCCTCGCCTACCTCCCGCCCCGCAGCGGAATCGCCTCGAGCTGCGTCTTGTGCCTGGCGATGCGCCGCTCGGCCTCGTACCAGGCCTCCCTGCCTTCGACGCCTTCGAGGCGCAGGCGGATCGCCTCACGGAAGATCGCGCGCATCTCGTCGGAAAGGCCTTGCATGAACTTGCCCGAGCATTGCCCGCCATCCGGCCCGACACTGGCCTTGGCCCGCCGGCAATCCTTGCGGCCGCAGAAGCGCCAGCACTGCATCAAGGTCGCAATCTTGCGCAGCATGATCGGCCGCTCGCGCTGGAAGCGCTCGAACTCTTCCTTCGTCGCGCCGCGATGGTCGGGATTGCGGGGCATGGGGTGTCCTCCTTTCCAGTGGGCTCGGGTGAGGGTGAAAGACGCGACGCGAACTCCCTTCCCCCTTGTGGGGAAGGGTTGGGGATGGGGGTGGTGCCGCCTGGTGATCGCCAGCAGAAAATGGGGTTTGGCAGCAGCGACGGCGCTGTCTGGTCCTGCCAATCGCTCCGGCTTTGCGACCCCACCCCTGCCCCTCCCCACAAGGGGGAGGGGTTTTCCGCCGCGCTTCCCGCGCCCAAGCTTTTCCCCGCCCGCAGGCTCATCCTGCGGGCGTTCTCACAATCGAGGGGCAGCGGAGCGCCGCGAGGCGCGTTTGGTGATCCGCTTCCATTGAGCCAGGAAGCGGCGCGGATGGATTACATCCGCACGCCCCGTGGCGCTCCGCCAGCGGCGATTTGAAAGCTCCGGGCCGCGCTTCTGTCACGCCGGCTTGTGCAGCCGGCACGGTCTAGCGAGCTCCTCGCGCAGGGATCGTAGTGTCCCCAGGTCGGTTCCCGAAGCCTCCCGGGAGCGAGGCGCAACCCTCGCCCGCAGGCGCCGCACCCACCCCGCCAAACGACATGCCTCCGGTTGGCCGCCCCTCGGGGATGGGATGCGGGCGATTATACGGGAGGTTCGGAGGCCGGGGATAAGTTTGCGGTCAATGCCCGTTAGGCGCGGCGACCGCGAGAAAAGGCGAGGGGAACGGTCAACGCATACCCAATTGCTAGTGAATATCGGGCTTACACCACCTACAACCAATCGCCTTACCTAAGGACCTCAAACTCCTGTGAATAAGAAACCCAGCACCCTGCAATCAGAGATTGCGGAAAGTGCCCCTTTGTGACCGACTTAAATGCCTTGTCCGATTCGATTCACGCGATGGTCCGAAATGCCAATCTCCTTGCAGAATTTGGTCGACACTCTGGACCCCGAGCGCACCGTTCTCTTCTTCGGAGCAGGGTCTTCAATACCCTCAGGAGCTCCAAGCGCTGGCCAATTAGTTGCCGACATATCTAACACCTTTAAAATTACCCAGAACGGCTATCAGCTCAGTGAAATCGCCAGCCTCGCAGAGATGAAGAATTCTCGCCATGAATTAATAAAATTACTCAGAGATCTTTTCACTAGAATCAAGCCGACTGGTGGATTATTGAATATTCCATTGTATAATTGGAAAGCGATATATACGACAAATTACGATAACATAATTGAACAAAGCTACAGACGCAAAGGGAAGGAGATTTCGGTTTGCGCATCGGATTACGATTTTAGCAATCCCGCGCCGCCGCACATCACACGACTTTTCAAGATACACGGAACCATTGAGAAAGACATCGTTGATGGACACAATGCAAGGATAGTCATCACAGATAATGACTATGATCACCTTGCTGACTATCGAAAGATGATGTACGCGCGCCTGCGCGGAGACCTCATGGACGCGAAATTGATTATAATAGGCCATTCCTTAGGAGACAGGCATATCAAAGACTTAATAGAAAAAGTTATCGAAATAAAATCACAATCCGAGATAAATGGCGATGTTATTTTATTTCTTTTCCAGCAAGACAATGATCGAGCAGCCCTAATTGAACGGAGAGGTATAAAGATTTGCTTCGGTGGAATTGATGAATTCTTCGCAGGTCTCGCTCAAAAAGCAGCGGGCAATGCACCAAGCAAATTGCCCGGCGACACGCCAATCGATCGATACCCGCGCCTGAGCGCTGTTACCACTGACGTAGCCCACTCTTCGGAAAGCCGCCAATCCGATGTAAAGGCGATGTTCGCGGGCTGGCCGGCTTCGCACGCCGACATCCTTGCGGGGCACACATTTGCGCGGACATCAGCCGACGAAATTGTCACCTTCCTCAAGAGAGAAGATTCGTTGGCAGCAATAGTGCTGGGCGCTAGCGGAGTTGGAAAATCAACCGCTTGTAGGCAAGCCCTACAACAAATCCGCAGCGAGGGCGTATACTGCTGGGAACACAAATCAGACTTCACCCTACCTAGCCAAGATTGGTTTTCCGCAGCAAAAAACTTAAAAGACAAATCGCAATTTGGCATTCTCATGATTGATGATGCGCATGCGCATTTGTTCGAGCTAAACTCACTAGCCGACCAGCTTAATTCGTCCGGAATATTCAACCTAAAGCTAATTGTTGTATCAACGAGACATCAGTGGAACCCGCGAATGAAATCTCCTGCTTTATATAAAGCGGGGCAGGAATTTTTGATTGCTCGCTTAAATCAAACTGAAATTGAAGCCTTACTTAACCTTATTGACGCAAATCGATCTGTCCGAGACCTAATTGAGCAAAATTTTAGCGGGTTCTCACGGCAGCAACGCCGCCGCCGTCTAATAGACCGATGCGAATCAGACATGTTTGTCTGCCTGAAAAATATATTTGCAAGCGAAAGCTTCGATGACATTATTCTACGAGAGTACGCGGATCTCGATCAAAATCTTCGCGATGTGTATAGATATGTTGCCGCAATGGAAAATGCTGGCATTAGAGTTCATAGGCAGCTCTTGGTAAGAATTCTTGGAATTCCACTTAGAACAATTTCAGCTCTACTTGACAACTTGACAGATATTATTCATGAAACTGAGTTAAATCGTAAAGAAGGCATATACGCGTGGGATACGCGCCATGCAGCGATAGCGGCTATTGTGACAAAGTACAAATTCTCTGACGAAGACCAGATGATAAATCTTTTCGAGAATGTTATTGAAAATATTAATCCAACTTACGAAATCGAAATTCGAACCATTCGTGAATTGTGCAATGCAACTTCTGGGATACCTCGAATCTCTGATAAGAATACCCAGAATAAACTACTCCGCCAACTTATGTCGTCAGCCCCAGCCGAACGAGTGCCGAGGCATAGATTGGTAAGAAATCTTATTGAGCAGGGATCGTATGAGAAAGCAGAGATTGAGATCAGAATATTTGAGAAAGATTTCGGCATAGACGGACCAACATTTAGGTACAAAGTAGCCCTTCTAAATTCAAGAGCTTCTGAATCTCCTGGAATAATGACAGAAGATCGTATAAAAATACTGGAATCAGCTCGATCATTAGCTGTATCTGGATTGTCCAAATTCAGAAATAATAAAGGTATTTTACATGAATACGCAGAGTGCGGAATACTTTATTACAAGTTTACGAAAGACCCTAGTTTCTTCGATGACGCATTGAAGGCACTGAAGCGCGCAGAGGTCGAGTTAGGAGAGCCCGATATCAGCAGACTAATCGCTCGACTTGAGAAGAGGATGCAGGGCGCTCCTGTGGAAGGTCCTGATTTCGAGGTGGTCTGAAGTCAATCAGCCGTTTCGTGCAGTTTATCTTTCTGATTGACTCCCCTCCCCCTCCCATCCTACGCCCATCGACGGGACACGCCGCCCCAACGCGGCGCGCCCATCTGCAAGGATGGAGACATCGATGGCGAATACGATTCCGGCAGCGCGCCCGCGCGTGCCGCATTTCTCGTCCGGCCCCTGCGCCAAGCGCCCCGGCTGGAGCCTCAAAGCCCTCAGTGACGCGGCGCTCGGCCGCTCGCACCGCGCCAAGATCGGCAAGGACAAGCTGAAACTCGCGATCGACCTGACCCGCGAGGTGCTGCAGGTTCCGGCCGATTATCGCATCGGCATCGTGCCGGCCTCCGACACCGGCGCCGTCGAGATGGCGATGTGGTCGCTCTTAGGCGCCCGCGGCGTCGACATGGTCGCCTGGGAGAGTTTTGGCGAGGGCTGGGTCACCGACGTCGCCAAGCAGCTCAAGCTGGCGGATGTGCGCACCTTCACCGCCCCCTATGGCGAACTGCCGAACCTGAAGAAGGTCGACACGAAGAACCGCGACGTCGTCTTCACCTGGAACGGCACCACCTCGGGCGTGCGCGTCGCCGATGCCAGCTGGATCGCCGATGACCGCGAGGGGCTGACGATCTGCGACGCCACCTCGGCCGCCTTCGCCCAGCGTCTCGACTGGCCCAAGCTCGATGTCGTCACCTTCTCCTGGCAGAAGGTGCTCGGCGGCGAGGCTGCGCATGGCATGATCGTGCTCTCGCCCCGCGCGGTCGAGCGGCTCCTGACCTACAAGCCGGCCTGGCCGCTGCCGAAGATCTTCCGCATGACCTCGGGCGGCAAGCTCTCCGAGGGCATCTTCGCCGGCGAGACGATCAACACGCCGTCCATGCTCGCGGTCGAGGATTATCTCGATGCGCTGGCCTGGGCGAAGAAAGTCGGCGGGCTCGACGGGCTGGTGAAGCGCGCCGACGGCAATGCCCGCGTCATCGCCAAGTTCGTGCGCGAGAACGACTGGATCGACTTCCTCGCGGTCAAGCCGAAGACGCGCTCGAACACCTCGGTCTGCCTCAAGTTCACCGACCCCGCGGTGACGGCGCTGCCGGCCGATGCGCAGGCGGCGTTTGCCAAGCAGGTCGTCTCGATCATCGAGAAGGCCGGCGCCGGCTACGATCTCGGCCATTACCGCGACGCCCCTCCCGGCCTGCGCATCTGGTGCGGCGCGACCGTGCAGAGCCGCGATCTCAAGGCGCTGATGCCGTGGATCGCGTACGCCTTCAACGAGGCGAAGGCGGGCCTGGGCAAGAAGGCGGCCTGAGGCGCTTTGCCCTGTCATTCCGGGGCGCGGGCTTTCGCCCGCGAACCCGGAACCCACGACCGGGCGAGCCCTCTCCACCGCTTGATCCAGAACCGCAGCATCGTACCCCGTCATGGGTTCCGGGCTCGGCTTCGCCGCCCCGGAATGACAGGCGGGGGCGCCCTCCCCCTTCTCAGCGCCGAACGCTCCTCGTGCAGCGCGGCGCAGCCGGAGCCATCCTCATGACAAAACCTCGCGTCCTGATCTCCGACGCCCTTTCCCCCGCCGCAGTCCAGATCTTCAAGGATCGCGGCATCGACGTGACCTTCGATCCCAATCTCGGCAAGGACAAGGACAAGCTCGCCGCGATCATCGGCGATTATGACGGCCTCGCCATCCGCTCGGCGACCAAGGCCACCGCCAAGCTGCTCGAAGCCGCGACGAACCTCAAGGTGATCGGCCGCGCCGGCATCGGCGTCGACAATGTCGAGATCCCGGCCGCGACCGCCCGCGGCGTGATCGTGATGAACACGCCCTTCGGCAATTCGATCACCACCGCCGAGCACGCCATCGCGATGATGTTCGCGCTCGCCCGCCAGATCCCCTCGGCCGATGCCTCGACCCAGGCCGGGAAGTGGGAGAAGAACCGCTTCATGGGCGTCGAGATCACGGCCAAGACGCTCGGCCTGATCGGCTGCGGCAATATCGGCTCGATCGTCGCCGAGCGCGCCATCGGCCTGCGCATGCGCGTCATCGCCTTCGACCCCTATCTCTCGCCTGAGCGGGCGCTGCAGCTGGGCGTCGAGAAGGTCGAACTCGACGATCTCCTGAAGCGCGCCGACTTCATCACCCTGCACGTGCCGATGACCGAAAAGACCAGGAACATCCTCTCGGCCGAGAACCTCGCCAAGACCAAGAAGGGCGTGCGCATCGTCAACTGCGCCCGCGGCGGGCTGGTCGACGAGGCCGCCCTGGCGGAGCTGATCAAGTCCGGCCATGTCGCCGGCGCGGCCTTCGACGTGTTCTCGCAGGAGCCGGCCGAGCAGAACCCGCTGTTCGGTTTGGACAATGTCGTCTGCACCCCGCATCTCGGCGCCTCGACCAATGAGGCGCAGGAGAATGTCGCCCTGCAGGTCGCCGAGCAGATGAGCGACTATTTGCTCAAGGGCGCGATCACCAATGCGGTGAACTTCCCGTCGATCTCGGCGGAAGAGGCCCCCCGGATCAAGCCCTTCGTCGATCTCGCCGAGAAGCTCGGCTCCTTCCTCGGCCAGCTCACGGAAGCACCGGTCAAGGGCATCCGCATTGAATACGAGGGCGCGGTCGCGAGCCTGAACCTGAAGGCGATCTCGGCCGCGGCGATCACCGGCGTGCTGCGCCCGTTCCTGCCCGAGATCAACATGGTCAACTCGGCTTTTGTGGCGAAGGAGAAGGGCATCGTTGTCGAGGAACTGACCCGCGAGGTCGCCGGCAATCTCGAAAGCGTCATCCGCATCGTCGTCGAGGCCGAGGACATGCCGCGCCATGCCTCGGGCACGGTCTTCCATGACGGCAAGCCGCGCATCATCGAGATCCGCGACATCCAGGTCGACGCCGAGTTCGCGCCGCACATGCTCTATGTCCGCAACGCCGACAAGCCGGGCTTCATCGGCCAGTTCGGTTCCTTGCTCGGAGCGGCCGGCGTCAATGTCGCGACCTTCAATCTCGGCCGCGACAAGCCGGGCGGCGACGCGATCTGCTATGTCGCCGTCGACGAGCCGGTCTCGGACGAGCTGCTCGCCAAGATCCACGAGATCCCGATGGTCAAGCGGGCGCGCCGGCTGAAGTTCTGACGGGCGCTGCGAAACGATGGTGCGCATGCTATATCTCTCCGGAACGGAGACTTTTGCATGCGCATCGTCACCTTCGACGTCCGCCGCGATGACGATGCCGGCGTCTGGTACGCCAGCTCGACCAGCGACGCCGGCATCGTCACCGAGGCGGAGACGATCGAAGCCCTGCGCGAGCGGCTGAAGCTGCTCGTGCCGGATTTCCTGGAAACCGAGGAAGAGCTCCGGCTCGACCTCGACATCAAGGTCTCGGACGTCGTCCAGGCAGCCTGATGGTCGAGATCGGCCCACGGCTGAAGCGCATCCTGCGGAAGGCGGGCTACGAATACTATCGCCAAGCCAAGGGCGATCACGAGATCTGGCGCCATCCTGAGACCAAGAAGCAGGTCTCGCTCGATGCCGGCACGAAGTCGCGCCACACAGCCAATGAGATCCTGAAACAGGCGGGTCTGCCGAAAGCCTTCTGAACGCCCAAACGGCGCCGCAATCTTTCTCCCCTGTGGCGGCCCGCCACAGGGGATTGTCCATGCCGACCCGCCGCGCCTTCGCTTACCTCTGCTCCACCGCTTTTGCCTTCCTCGCCGCCTCCCCTGCCTTCGCCGACTGGGACAAGGCCAAGCTCGATGCCGGCATCAAGACCATCGAACAGAGCACGAAAGGCCGCCTCGGCGTCGGCCTGACCGACCTCAAGGATCGCAAGAGCTGGTCCTACCGCGGGGCCGAGCCCTTCCCGCTGCAGAGCGTCTTCAAGCTGCCGCTCGCGATCGGCGTGCTGCAGGCGATCGAGGCCGGCAAGCTCAAGCTCGACCAGCCGATCACCGTCACCCGCAACGATCTCTCGCTCTATCACAGCCCGCTCGCCAAGGCCTTCAAGGGCGAGCGCAACGACTATCCGCTGCGCGAGCTTCTGGCCCGCTCGACCGGCGAGAGCGACAACACCGCCGCCGATCTTCTGTTACGCCTGATCGGCGGCCCACAGGCGCTGACCGCGATCCTGAGGGATGGCGGCGTCACCGGCATCTCGGTCGATCGCTATGAGCGCGTCTTCCAGCCGGAGATTCTCGGCCTGCCGGGCTATGGCTGGAACGAGGCGATCGACACCGCCAAGTTCTACGCCGCGATCAAGGCGATCCCGGCTGCCGAGCGCAAGAAGCGCCTCGCGGCGACGCTGACCGACAAGCGCGACGCCGCCTCGCCCGAATCCTCAATCGCCTTCCTCGAAGGCCTCGCCAAGGGCACCTGGCTGCGCGACCCCGCAAATGCCGCGCTGCTCGACAAGATCATGCTGGAGGCGAAGACCGGCCCGAACCGGATCAAGGCCGGGCTGCCGGCCGGTGCGCGCTTCGCCCACAAGACGGGCCTCGGTCCGAGCGCGGACGGGCTCAACCACGCCACCAACGACATCGGCATCGTCACCTTGCCGGACGGCCGCCGCTTCGCCATCGCCGTCTATCTCGCCGGCGCGCAGGTCGGCGAAAAGGAGCGCGAAGCAGCCCATGCCGCGGTGGCACGGCTGGCGGTCGAAAGCCTGCGCTAGACTGCCCCAGCGCGGCGGCTTTTGCCGCAGCCGCCAGCAGCGCACGGCAAAGTTGCGTTGACAAATGGGGGACAAGCCCCCATTTGTGTTAGCTCGATCTAGGCCGAACGAATTGGCCCGCGCCTTTGTGCGCTTTGCTGACGACATTCTCCTCATCGAAACACGCATGGCGGTCGCCATGCGTGAACGATCACTTGCGACAAAGGGGCATGGCATGGCCAACGGCACCGTGAAATGGTTCAACGGCACCAAGGGTTTCGGCTTCATCCAGCCGGATGATGGCGGCCAGGACGTGTTCGTCCACATCAGCGCTGTCGAGCGCGCCGGCCTGCGCGATCTGCGCGACGGCCAGAAGATCTCGTACGAGCTCGTCCAGGACAAGCGTTCTGGCAAGATGTCGGCCGACAATCTGCGCGCCGAGTGAGCTGATACGCTGTCCAGCGTGAGAGATCAGGGACAGGCGACCGCGGATGTACCGGCGCCAGGCCCGCTCCAGGCAGGATAGCTGAGGAAGGGTCGGGATCAGCCCGGCCCTTTTTATTTCTAAGAGCTGGTTAGACCAGAAGGAAGTCCGAATGCAGGTTCTCGTCCGCGACAACAATGTCGAGCAAGCCATCCGCGTCCTGAAGAAGAAATTGCAGCGCGAAGGCGTGTTTCGCGAGATGAAGCGGCGTTCTGCTTATGAGAAGCCTTCGGAGAAGCGCGTCCGCGAGAAGGCCGACGCCATCCGCCGTGCCCGCAAGCTCGCCCGCAAGCAGGCGCAGCGCGAGGGCCTGATCGCCGCGCCCAAGCCGAAGCCGCGTCCGGCCCGGCCGCCGCGTCCGGCAGCCGTCGCGTCCTGATCCTGATCAGAGGAGCCGCTGCCATGGCAACAAAAGGACTGACCGCCGAGCAGGCCAAGCTGCGCGCGGAACGGAACTTCGCCAAGACCGAGCAGCGACGACAGGATGCCGAGAACGCCATGGAGGCGGTGCAGGCCGAGAGGCGTGCCGTCGCCGAGAAGACTGCGAGGTTGCGCGCGTTACGGCTCGCCAAGGAGGCGGCGGATGCTGAAGCCGCCGCCCAAGCGGCGAAGAACGCACCGGTCAAGGTGCCCAAAGCTCGTCGCGCTAAAGTGGCGGCAGCCAAGTAGCGGGTTCCCTGGGCGGGAACCTCAAATCTTCCGCTCGGCGATCCAGATGCCGCCCAGCACCAGAGCGAGCGCGAGGCCATGATAGAGCGCGATCTGCTCGCCTAGGATTGCGACGGCGAGCACCGGCGCGAACACCGGCACCAGATTGACGAAGACGCCGGCGCGGCCGGGGCCGATCAGCTCGATAGCCCGCATGAAAAAGAGTTGCGACAGGATCGAGGGGCCGATCACCACATAGATCAGGATCAGCCAGCCCTTCAGCGTCGGCCAGAAGGCCTTGCCGCTGGCGATCTCGACGCCAAGCAGCGGCAATGAGACCAGGCAGGCGACGATCGCCATCGCCGTGAAGAAGATCAGCCCGGGCATCGCCGGGCGCGTGCGGATGCCGACCGTGTACCCCGCATAGAAAATGCAGGCGATCATCATCCAGAGATCGCCCGGCACGAAGCTGAGCTGCGAGAGGACGTGCCAGTCGCCGCGGCTCGCCGTGACCAGCACGCCGACGATCGTCACGGCGACGCCGAGCGCCTGCAACCCGCCGATCGGCGTGCGGAAGGCGAAGAAGGCGCCGAGCAGCACGAAGACCGGGATCGAGCCCTGCAGAATGCCGATGTTGATCGCGGTGGTCGAATAGGCGGCGACGTACATCAGCGTGTTGAAGGCGGTGAAGCCGAAGGCGCCGAGCAGCGTCACTTTGAGCCAGTTCGCCTTCAGCGCCGGCCAGTGCTGGCGCAGGCCCTGGCGGAACAGATAGGGCATCACCGCGCAGACGAAGACCCAGCGCAGCGCGGTCAGCGTCATCGGCGCGATCTCGCCGACGGCGAGCCGGCTGGCCACGGCGTTGCCGGCCCACATCAGCGTGGTCAGCGTCAGCAGCAGATAGGCGTTTGCCCAGACTCGCTGCGGGAGGGAGGTCGCCGGCTGCAAGATGCATGGTCCTCATGTCTGCGGAGCGCTTGCATAGCCTTGCACGCAGCGCTTGTCCTATGAGAGGACGCGCAACACAGCCCGTCGCCGGACGCAAACGTGCCGAGGAAGCCATGAACGTGTTCAGCCCCAAGCCGCTCCGGGTCCTCGTCGTCGACGGCTACAAGCGCGAGCAGCGCGAGGAGTATGTCCGCGACTGGGGCGCGACCCCTTCCGAGGCCTATGCGGCGGAACTGCGCCGGATCGAGCCGTCCTCGGTGACCGACATCTGCCTGCCTGCGGACGAAGGCGCCAATCTGCCCGACGGCGCCGGCCTGTCCTCCTATGACGGCATCGCCCTGACCGGCTCCTCCCTGCACATCGACAGTCCCGAGCCGGCGGTGACCCGGCAGATCGACTTGATGCGGGCCATCTACAAGAGCGGCACGCCCTGCTTCGGCTCGTGCTGGGGCATCCAGATCGGCGCCGTCGCAGCCGGCGGCACGGTCACGCTCAACCCGAACGGCCTCGAGATCGGCTTCGCCCGCCGGATCAGCCTGACCGAAGCCGGCGCGAACCATCCGCTCCTCGCAGGCCGCCCCGCCGCCTTCGACGCCCCGGCGATCCATTTCGACAGCATCGTCGCCCCGCCGGACGATGCCACCATCCTCGCTTCGAACGCGATGAGCCCGATCCAGGCGGCCGAGTTCCGCCAGGACGGCGGCAGCTTCTGGGGCGTGCAGTACCATCCGGAATTTTCGCTGCGCCTCGTCGCCACCATCCTGCGGCGGCACAGCCAGATCCTGATCGAGCGCGGCTTCCGCCGGGACGAGGCCGACACGAATGCCTGGCTCGCCGATCTCGACGCGCTCGACGCCGATCCCGCCCGCCGCGACCTCGCCTGGGCGCATGGCCTGGACGACGAGGTGCTCGATCCGGTCAAGCGCGTGACCGAGCTGCGCAACTTCCTGGAGATGCGGGTGAAACCGCAGGCGAGCGTGCGCGGGCGGGCTTGATCCCGTCATGCTCGCCCTTGTGGCGAGCATCCACGCCTTGAACACAACGCTCGACTAGCGAAGCTAAGACGTGGATGGTCGGGACAAGCCCGACCATGACGGATACCACATCGTCTGGAGCGACGGGCTATGCGGCGTCAGCCACCTCGCTCACTGCCGCTCCGAACAGCTTTCCGCCAAGTTTGCGCGCCGTGTCGAGATGCTCCGACATCTCCGGCACCGGCACCAGGAACTCCGAGGTCACGACCGGCGCGCCGCAATAGCCGAAGATGCCGTGGTCGATCTGCGTCTTCATCGCGCCGTAATAGCCGTGGCGGGCGAAGGTGCGCATGTCCGCTCCGGCGAGCGCGACGAGATGGACCGGCAAATGCCCGAGCTTCTTGACCGTCTTCATGTCCTCGAGCTCGTCATAGGCCCAGCCATTCGAGAAGACCCTGTCGATCCAGCCCTTCATCAGCGCCGGCATCGACCACCAGTAGATCGGATAGACCAGCACCAGCGCATCGGCCCGATCCACCCGCGCCTGCTCGAAGGCGATGTCGGCGGGCTGGGCGATCTCGCGGCGGTGGACGGAAAGATCGTTCAGCGAAAAGCGCGGATCGAAGCCTTCCCCGGCGAGGTCGGCGATCTCGACGCTGTGGCCGGCGCCGGAAACGCCATCGGCCAGCGCCTGCGCCACGGCATGGCTGAGGGAGGCGGGGTCGGGATGGGCGACGACGACGAGGGCGTGCATGGGATGTCTCCTGCGGTGATTGCGGTCCATCGTGGATCGCTATATACTTTTCGTAAGTTACTTTTGGTACATAAGATATGTCAAGCCTCGATATCGACCGGCCGCGCCGTCAGCGCCTGACACGCGAGGATCGCCAGCGCCAGCTGATCGAGACCGCCTGGCGGATCGTCGGCGAGGAAGGCACCGATGCCCTGACGCTCGGCCGCCTCGCCGAGCGGGCCGGCGTCGCCAAGCCGGTGGTCTACAGCCATTTCACCACCCGCAATGGCCTGCTGATCGCGCTCTATCGCGACTTCGACACCAGGGAATACGCGATCATGGAAGCGGCGCTCGACGCCAGCGAAGCCAGCCTCGCAGGCAAGGCGGGGGCGATCGCCTCGTCCTATGTCGACTGCGTCCTGACCCAGGGCCGCGAGATTCCAGGCGTCGTCGCGGCCCTGGCCGGCTCGCCCGAGCTCGCCGCGGTCAAGCGCGACTGCGACCTGATCTTCCTCGAGCGCTGCCGGGCCCTGCTCGCCCCCTTCGCCGGCGGCCGGGCGATCCCGACCGCCGGCTTGCGCGCCATGCTGGGCGCCGCCGAAGGGTTGTCGCATGCCGCCGCGACGGACGAGATCGGCGCCGACGAGGCGAAGCGGGAGCTGTTCGAGACGATCACCGCCATGGTCGCGCGCAGCGCGAAGGGCTAGCGAGCCGTCTGCGGGGTTCCCCACGCGCCGCCGGCCCTGTAAACGCGCCGCAACCCCAGTTCTCCAGCGTCCCGGACATCATGATTCGCCTCGAAAGCATCGGCAAGCAGAACGGCCAGCAGATCATCTTCATCGAGGCCTCGGCGGCGCTGCAGAAGGGCGAGAAGGTCGGCCTCGTCGGGCCCAACGGCGCCGGCAAGACCACCTTGTTCCGGCTGATCACCGGCGAGGACCTGCCCGACGAAGGCCAGGTCAGCGTCGATCGCGGCACCACGATCGGCTATTTCAGCCAGGATGTCGGCGACATGAAGGGCCGCAGCGCCGTCTCCGAGGTGATGGATGGCGCAGGTCCGATCAGCGCTATCGCCGCCGAGCTGAAGGAGCTGGAGACGGCGCTGGGCGATCCCGACCGCGCCGACGAGATGGAGGAGCTGATCGCCCGCTATGGCGAGGTGCAGGGCCGCTTCGAGGAGCTCGACGGCTATGCGCTCGACGGTCGCGCCCGCGAGGTGCTCGCCGGCCTCGGCTTCAGCCAGGAGATGATGGAGGGCGATGTCGGCGCCCTCTCCGGCGGCTGGAAGATGCGCGTCGCGCTCGCCCGCATCCTGCTGATGCGCCCCGACGTGATGCTGCTCGACGAGCCGAGCAACCATCTCGACATCGAGAGCCTGATCTGGCTGGAGAGCTTCCTCAAGGGCTATGACGGCGCGCTTCTGATGACCTCGCACGACCGCGAATTCATGAACCGCATCGTCGGCAAGATCGTCGAGATCGATGCCGGCACGCTGACCAGCTATTCCGGCGACTACGAGTTCTACCAGCAGCAGCGCGCGCTTGCCGAAAAACAGCAGCAGGCGCAGTTCGAGCGCCAGCAGGCGATGCTCGCCAAGGAGGTCGCCTTCATCGAGCGCTTCAAGGCCCGCGCCTCCCATGCGGCGCAGGTGCAGAGCCGCGTCAAGAAGCTCGACAAGATCGAGCGCGTCGAGCCGCCCAAGCGCCGCCAGACCGTGCAGTTCGAGTTCCAGCCGGCGCCGCGCTCGGGCGACGACGTCGCGATGCTGAAGGGCGTGCATGTCCGCTATGGCGCCAGGACCATCTATGACGGGCTCGACTTCAACGTCCGGCGCAAGGAGCGCTGGTGCGTGATGGGCGTCAATGGCGCCGGCAAGTCGACGCTGCTCAAGCTGATCGCCGGCGCCTCGCAGCCGGACAGCGGCTCGGTCGCGATCGGGGCCAGCGTCAAGATGGGCTATTTCGCCCAGCACGCCATGGAACTGCTCGACGGCGACGCCACCATCTTCCAGTCGCTCGAAGGCTCGTTCCCGCAGGCGGGGCAAGGCTCGCTGCGCGCGCTCGCCGGCTGCTTCGGCTTCTCGGGCGACGATGTCGAGAAGCGCTGCCGCTTCCTCTCCGGTGGCGAGAAGGCCCGGCTTGTCATGGCGAAGATGCTCTACGACCCGCCGAATTTCCTGGTGCTCGACGAGCCGACCAACCATCTGGACATCGCCACCAAGGAGATGCTGATCACGGCGCTGGCGCAATACGAGGGCACCATGCTCTTCGTCAGCCACGATCGCCATTTCCTGGCGGCGCTCTCCAACCGGGTGCTGGAGCTGACGCCGGAAGGCGTCCACCTTTATGGCGGCGGCTACACCGAATACGTCGCCAGCACCGGCCAGGAGGCACCTGGCTTGAGGGGGTGAAGGCGCCAGCCAAGCATTGACGCAGCGAAAACCGCGCTGGCGTCGGCAAGGGCGAGCCATCATCGCCGGGCGGTGATGGCGCCTAGAGCCCGTTCCGATCAGCTTGCACCGCAAGCTGATCGGCAAAAGCGGTCTCTAACCAAAAGTGAGAGACGGATTCGCCGATCAGGTTGGTTCAACCTGATCGGATCCGGCTCTCGCGGCGCTGTCCCGCGTTCCGGCTCAATTCCGCCCTCGCCGCGCCGAAATCCACCGGACAAATCGCGGCCGCTTGATTTGTCGGGGGATCACCATGATGAAGACCGGACTGGCCGCAGCCTTGATGTTCGTGCCGAGCTTCGCCGGCGCCGCCGAGATCGAACTCGCCTCGAAGATCGACCGCGTCACCGTCTACCCCGACGGCGCGGTGGTGACCCGGCTCGGCAAGGCCTCCCTCTTGGAAGGTGTCTCGCAGATCGTGCTGCGCGGCCTGCCCGCCAGCGTCGACCCTGCGTCGATCCGGGTCGAGGCGCAGGGCGACGGGGCCTTCTCGATCGGCGCGGTTGATGTCCGCCAGGTTCCGGGCGAGGCCCGTCCCGCCCTCGACCAGGTGCTCGAAGGCAAGATCCGGGCGCTGCAGGGCGAGAAGGCCAAGCTCACCGGCGAGGTCAGCGCGATCGAAACGAAGCGCGCCACCATCGAGAATTTCGGCAAGATCGGACCCGACAAGCTCGGTCCCGACGGCAAGGTCCTGCCCGTCAGCGACTGGCCGGCTGTGTTCGACGCGATCGGCACCGCTTTGGTCAAGGTCCAGGGCGAGTTGCTCGGCCTGCGCAACCGCATCTCCGATCTCGACGCCGAGATCGCCGCGCTTGAGAAGGCGAGGCCCGTGGCGCCGCGCGCCAGTCAGCCCAAGCGCGACGTCACCATCGCCGTCGAGGCGAAGGCGCCGGTCGCGGCCGATATCGCCGTGAGCTACCGCGTCGCCGGCGCAAGCTGGCTGCCGGTCTATGAGGCACGCCTGACGACGGGCAACGCCAGTGGCGGCGCCGAGATCGCCTTCACCCGTCGCGCCGAATTGCGCCAGCGCTCCGGCGAGGATTGGAGCGAGGTCGCGGTCGAGCTCTCGACCACACGCTCGGCGCAAGGCACGCGGGCGCCGGAGCTCAACCCGCTGCGCATCGCCTTCTACGAGCCCCCGGTGGTCTATGAGGAGCGGGCGCGCCTGCAGAGACAGGACTCCGAGCGTGCGGCGCGGCCGCCTGCTCTTGCGATCGCACCGGCGCCCGCCGCGCCCGACCAGGCTATAGGCGCCGCCGCGCCGAAGCCGGCGGAGGTGCAGACCGCCAGCGTCAGCGCCGGCGCCTACCAGGCGAGCTTCAAGGTGCCGGGCCGGGTCACCGTCCCGCAAGACGGCTCCAGCAAGGCGGTGGTGCTGACGCAAGGCAAGATCAAGCCGGAGCTCTCGGCGCGCGCCACGCCAGAGCTGGAGGAGAAGGCTTATCTCGAGGCGAGCTTCACTCATGAGGACGAGGCGCCGCTGCTCGCCGGCGAGGTCCATCTCCACCGCGACGGCGCCTATATCGGCAAGGGCCGGCTCGGGCAGGTCGCGCCGGGCGACAAGGTCGAGCTCGGCTTCGGCGCCGATGATCGCCTCAAGGTGACGCGCGTACCGGTGCGCCGGCGCGAGAACGATTCCGGCTGGCTCGGCCAGGCGCGCACCGACCAGCGCGAGTTCAAGACGGTGGTGAAGAGCCTGCACGCCCAGCCAGTCAAGCTGACCGTGACCGAGCGCGTGCCCTTCTCCGAGAACAGTGCGATCACCGTCGAACTGCTGTCGCAGAGCACGCCGCCGACCGAAAAGCAGGTCGGCGACAAGCGAGGCGTCTCGGCCTGGAGCTTCGAGCTGGCGCCGGGCGCGCAGAAGGAGATCCGCCTGGCCTACAGGATCAAATATCCCGGCGACCGCGAGGTGATCTTCGATCAGCCGCGGCGGTAGATATTCCCTTCTCCCCTTGCGGAAGAAGGTGGCCGCGTAGCGGCCGGATGAGGGGTCGCGCTGCGCTTTCCGTCATGCTCGCCCTTGTGGCGAGCATCCACGTCTTGAACACTGGGCTCGGTGAAGGAAGACGTGGATGGTCGGGACAAGCCCGACCATGACGGTGTCATTCCGCCGCGATCGCCTGCCAGCCCTGACCGAGCTCCTGCTCGACCAGCCCGACCCAGTAGCGCACGCCGGCGGGAATGATCTCGTCGTTGAAATCGTAGAGCGGGGTGTGCAGGCCGGCGAAGGAGCCGTCGGCCGCGACGCCATTGCCGATGCGCATGAAAGCGCCGGAGCAGACCAGCATCATCTCGGCGAAATCCTCACCGCCGGTGCCGCGCAGCATCTGGCCGTTGACATGCTCGGGCCCGACCGCGGTCGAGGCTGCTGCGACCGCGACCCTGACCTGCTCGGCCGCGTTCACCAGCGGGCTGGTGCCACGATGGTAGTGGGCCTGCGCCTCGCAACCCCAGGCCTGTGCCGTCGCGGCGGCGAGCTCGGCGATGCGGCGCTCGACCAGATCGCGCACCTCCTTCGAATAGGTCCGTGCCGTGCCGCCGATGACGAGTTCGGACGGGATGACGTTCGAGGCGTTCGCGTCGCCGCCATGGATGAAGCCGACGCTGATCACGGCCGTGTCGAGCGGCGCGACATTGCGGCCGACGATGCCCTGCAGGCCGAGCACGAAATGCGCCTGTGCATAGGTGATGTCGGTCGAGCGGTGCGGCTGCGAGCCGCCATGGCCGCCGACACCGCGGAAGGTCACCCGCCAGGAATCGGCCGCCGCCAGGAACGGGCCGTCCGCCGTGCCGAAATGCGAGGCGGGCAGGCCGGGCGTATTGTGCAGGCCGTAGATCGCATCGCAGGGGAAGCGCGCGAACAGCCCGTCGGCGAGCATGGCGTTGGCGCCGCCGCGACCTTCCTCGGCCGGCTGGAAGATCAGGTTGACCGTGCCGCCGAAATCCCGGTTCTCGGCGAGGTAGCGGGCGGCGGCGAGCAGCATGGTGGTGTGGCCGTCATGGCCGCAGGCATGCATCCGGCCGGGAAATTTCGAGGCGTGCGGCAGCCCGGTCAGCTCGTCCAGCGCCAGGCAATCCATATCCGCGCGCAGGCCGATGGCGCGCTGGCCCGGCTGGTTGCCGCGGATGACGCCGACGACGCCGGTCTGGCCGACGCCTTCCGTGACCTCGACGCCCCATTCGCGCAGCTTGTCGGCGACGAGCTTGGCCGTGCGATACTCCTCGAGACCAAGCTCGGGATGCGCGTGGATGTCACGGCGGATCGCCGTGAACTCGGCGTGGTGCGCGCCGAGCCAGTCGTCGAGCTTCGTCATGAATGTCGTTCCCCAGCCTGCGGCGTTCTTGTGCAGGCATGGCTCATGCCATCGCCTGTCGCCGCCCTCTCTGTCTCATACGCCCGATCGGCGCCAAGTCATTCTGCGAGCACGGCAAAACAGCCATGCTTCCGGGGAGTGACGGCGGTCGGAGTGGTTGGAGCCCGAGTAGACGTTTCCCGAAGCCTTCATCCCGAGGAGGCCGCGTCAGCGGCCGTCTCGAAGGATGCTCCAGGAGGCTCCGGAGACAACTGGAGCACCCTTCGAGACGCGCCCTGCGGGCGAATCAGGATGAGGGCTGAGGTTCCAAACGGGCTACCTGGGAAAAGGCGCTCAGCCCGCCATCGCGACTTCGGCGCCGCGGCCGAGATCGGCCATCCATTGGCGATAGCGCGGCTGCATCTCGAGCTGATGAGCATAGTGCCGGCGCAGCGCGTCCGTGAGCCGGCCGCCGCGCTTCAATTGCGCGTCGGCGAAGCCGATCATCACCGAGTTCGGCCAGGCCTGCGGCCGGATCGTCCGCAGGCGCGCGAACAGGGCATCCTCGCCTTCCTCAGCTTCCACCAGGGCCATCAGCGACAGCATCGCCGCGGTCGAGCGCGAAATGCCCATATGGCAATGGACCAGCAGATGGCCCTCCTGCCGCTGAATGGCCGACTCGCGCAGCTTCGCGCCGAAATCGAGGATCTCGGCGACGTGGGCGTCGGTCGGATGCACTCGGCCTTCCTGCGGCGTGATGATGTCGTGGAAGCGCAGCGTCGTCCGCTCATGCGCCTCATAGGCCACGAAGGATTGCAGCTCCGGCAGGTCGGGATCGAGCAGCGACAGCACATGGCTGACCTTGCGCGTGCTCTGCGCCGGCAATTCCTCGATCCCGCAGATGGTGAGCGTCGAAATGGCGATGGGCAGCATCGGCGTTTGTTCCCGGTCTCGAAGACGCCGGGTTAATCCGCCCTGGCGGCAGCCGCAACCGCGATCGCCGCAGGGCTGCCCTGCCCGTCAATGCTTGACCTCGTAGCGTAGCCACTGGATGCCGTCGCCCAGCGTCTGCGCCTCGGTGAGCGAAAGAGTGCTGCGCGCGCCGTCGGCGAAGAGCCGCCCGCCGGCGCCGAGCGCAACCGGATAGACCATGAGGTTGTAGGCGTCGACCAGCCCGGCGTGCTGCAGGCCATGGACGAGCTTCAGGCTGCCATAGACCAGGATGTCGCCGCCGGTGCCATCCTTCAGCGCCGCGATGGCGGCGAGCGCATCGCCCGCCAGGATCGAGGTACCCTGCCACTCGGCGCTCGTCAGCGTCGTCGAGGCGACATGCTTCGGCAAGGCGTTGATCTGGTCGGCGAACGCGCTGTCGGTCACATGCGGCCAGACAGCCGCGAAGGCGTCATAGGTCCGGCGGCCGAGCAGCAGTGAACTCGCCGCATCGAGTTCCTCCTGCTTCAGCCGTTCGCCTTCCGGCCCGCGCGTGAACGGGCCGGTCCAGTCGCCGAGGCCGGAATTCTCCATGCCGACCGGATCCTCGATGACGCCGTCGAGCGAGATGTACTGGGTGACGACGAGCTTGCGCATGCTGCTTCTCCTGCGATCCGCCGGGCAGCGTTGCGCTGCCCCTTCTGCCCTGACGTCGAAGCAGGAACCGTGAAATCGACAGGGCCCGTGAAATTCTTTCCCCGGCTTTGCGCCCGTCAGCCTTGACCTTGCCATTCTCTTGGCCGAAGAGGGCTTGCAAGGACCTCACCCGAAACCCCGGCCTTGCGCCGGGGTTTTTGTTCGTGCGGGCGCTTGCGCCAACAGCAAAGAGGGAATCTCCTCCATGGCGAACGTGGTCGTGGTCGGCGCCCAGTGGGGCGACGAGGGCAAGGGCAAGATCGTCGACTGGCTGTCGAGCCAGGCCGATGTGGTGGTGCGCTTCCAGGGCGGCCATAATGCCGGCCATACCCTCGTCATCGACGGCACCGTCTACAAGCTCTCGCTGCTGCCTTCGGGCATCGTGCGCCCCGGCAAGCTCTCGGTGATCGGCAACGGCGTCGTCGTCGATCCCTGGCACCTCGTCGAGGAAATCGCCCGGCTGCGCGCGCAGGGCGTCGCGATAAGTCCTGAGAACCTGCGCATCGCCGACAATGCGACGCTGATCCTGCCGCTGCACCGGGAGCTCGACCATTTCCGCGAGACCTCGAATTCGGCGCTGAAGATCGGCACGACCAAGCGCGGCATCGGCCCGGCCTATGAGGACAAGGCCGGCCGGCGCGCCATCCGCGTCATCGACCTCAAGGACGAGACGGTCCTGAAGGCCAAGATCGAGCGCCTGCTTGCCCACCACAACGCGCTGCGTCGCGGCCTCGGCATCGCCGAGATCGACGGCGTCGAGCTGCTGAAGCAGCTCACCGAGATCGCGCCGCAGGTGCTGCCCTATGCCGACACGGTCTGGGCCCTGCTCGATGCGCAGCGCCGCGCCGGCAAGCGCATCCTGTTTGAGGGGGCGCAGGGCGCGCTGCTCGACGTCGACCACGGCACCTATCCCTTCGTGACCTCCTCCAACATCGTCGCCGGCCAGGCCGCGACCGGCTCCGGCCTCGGCCCCTCCGCCGTCGGCTATGTGCTGGGCATCGCCAAGGCCTACACCACCCGCGTCGGCGAGGGCCCGTTCCCGACCGAGCTCTTCGACGAGATCGGCGAATTGATCGGCCAGAAGGGCAAGGAGTTCGGCGTCGTCACCGGCAGGAAGCGCCGCTGCGGCTGGTTCGACGCCTGCCTGGTGCGCCAGACGGTCAAGACCTCCGGCATCGACGGCATCGCGCTGACCAAGCTCGACATCCTCGACGGCTTCAAGGAGATCAAGGTCTGCACCGGCTACAAGCTCGATGGTGAGATCCTCGAGCATCTGCCGGCCGGCCAGCGCGACCAGGCGAGGGTCGAGCCGATCTACGAGGTGATCGAGGGCTGGGAAGGCTCGACGGCGGGCGCCCGCTCCTGGGCCGAGCTGCCGGCGCAGGCGATCAAATATGTGCGCCGCATCGAGGAACTGATCGGCGCCTCCGTCTCGGTGCTGTCGACCAGCCCCGAGCGCGACGATACGATCCTGGTCCAGAACCCGTTCGAGGGTTGACGGGCCGGGCCAACGCGGACATGTGAGGCCAATGGCCGATTTCCACCCCATTCTGGCGCGTGCGATCGCCGGACTGACCGACAAGTCGCCGGAAGCGCGCCGCGCCGTCTATGACCGGGCGCGCACGGCGCTGCTCGCGCAATTGCGCAGCCTCGACCCGCCGCTCTCGGAAGCCGACATCACCCGCGAGCGGCTCTCGCTCGACGAGGCCGTGTCGCGCATCGAGGCCGAGATCGCGCTCGCCGAGGCGATCGAGCCGAGCCTGCCGCCTCTCCCCCTGGACGAGCCGGCGCCGGCTCCTGCCGCTCCGCCGGAACCGAAGCCGCGTCCGGCAATGTCGCAGGAGACGCCGCGTTTCGAAGAGCGGACCGCTTCGCATGAGGATGCGCAGCCGATCCGTCCACGCGTCGCCCCGCGGCGCGAGCGCAGCGTCAATCCCGGCCATGTCCGCACCGCCATCGTCGGCGGCGGCGTCGCGCTTGCCGTGGCGGTGATCGCCGGCGCCGCCTACTACGTCAACAAGATCGCCCCGCAGGACCAGCAGGTCCGGCCGCCGCGCGTCGAGACGCAGGCGCCGCAGGCGCAACAGGAACAGGCCGGCAAGATCAGCGAACGCGCCGGCGGCGAACAGGCCCCAGCGCCGAGCCAATCCTCCGGCCAGCGCCCGAACCAGCAGGCGGGCAGCCCGGCAGGCAACGACATCACGGTCGCCCAGCGCGCCATCCTCTACATCGAGGTCCCAGACGCGCCGCAGCAGCCGCGTACCGTCCAGGGTCGCGTTCTCTGGCGGCTCGACAGCGACAGCGCCGGTGCCGGCCGGCCGGTCGAGACGATCGTGCGCGCCACCATCGAGATCGCCGATGCCGGGCTCTCGCTCGACTTCACCATCCGGCGCAACACCGATACCGCCTTCCCGGCCTCGCACATCATCGGCATGCGCTTCACCACCACAGGCGAGGCCGCGAGTGACACGATCCGCGAGGTCGGCGTGCCGCAGTTCAAGCTCGAGGAGGGCGAGCGCGGTGCCCCGCTCTCGGCGATCGCCTCGGCCTTGGGCGAAAACCTGTTCGTCGCCGCCCTGTCGAACGTGCCGGTCGAGGCCGAGCGCAATCTCGACCTCCTGCGCAATCGCAACTGGCTCGACGTGCCGGTGCGCTTCGCCTCCGGGCGCCGCGGCATCATCACCTTCGAGAAGGGCAGCGCCGGCAACCAGACGATCGGCGACGCGCTGAACCGCTGGCAGGGTTGAGGCGAGACGAGCGCCTCAACGCCGCGGGTTCGATGCCCGCTGCCGGGTGACCTCGAGCATCACAGGGTCCTTGCCCGCAGCGTAGTCGGCGAAACGCGGCGCGATCGTCACGTTCGGCCGGAGATCGCCGGCTGGCACGCCGTAAACGTAGTTCAGCAGGAAGCAGGTCTTTATCTGCGACAGGCTGCAGCCGTGTTCCCAATCGTGGAAGGCGGTGGTGTAGCGCACCGCAAGCTTCGAATTGGGCAGCAAGGTGGCTCCGCCCTCGCCCCAGAACCGCGAACGGTCGCCCATAGCCTCTCCGAAGATGACGGCGCGTGCTCCGGCATAATATTTCAGCCGCGCCGCCGTGCTGATCGCCGCCGAGAACGTGTTCGCGCTGGTCAGGATGAAGAGCCTGCCGTCCGGCGGCAGAAGCTCCGGCAGCCGGCGCGTGAAATCGGCGGTCAGGGTGTAGTCGCCGCCGGAATTGAAACGCAGATCGACGATGGCATCGCGAACGGGCTTCTTCGCCGCGGCATCGAGAATGTTGGCCAGATGGGCGGATAGACCGACCGGGGGCTGATCGCCCACCCGGTTGATTTGGACGTAGAGAAGATCATCAGCCGGATAGGCGTGCCAGTAATTTGCGTCGAGGCGCGTGAGATAGGTCGGCAACGCGACGCCATCCAGCACATGCCGCCATCCGTTCGCCAGGCCTAGAGGACTCAAATTGCCCTTCGGCCATAAAAAGCGATTGTGAGGTGCCTGCGTAGCCGCATTGGCCGCGATATCCACCGAGCCAGCGCTTCCGCCAGCCATGCGGATCTCGAAGGTGCTGCCATCGGCCGTCACTGCCAAGCCGGCAGCATGCAAGAGCTCTGGCGAGATCAGGAAATTCGGCACGAACTCCCTCGCCAGATTGGCGGGGCCGCCGACATGAGGGCGCAACGCCTCGACCAGGGCGGCAATCGAGCGCCCGTTCACGCCAAGCACCTCGCCGCCGAGGAGCTGACGTCGCTCATAATCCGTGGCGATCACGAACAGCCCGTCGGCGAACCAGCTCAGTCGGATCGGCACGGCGTTGAAGCCGCGATCGCCGGCAAGCCCGAGCACATTGGTATGGCCGTTGTCGGCCAGAGCCACCGCCTTCGCTGCCGCCATCGCCAGACCGGCCCGGTCGAGCTCGCCGGCGCGCAGCTCGAGCGCTGCGACAGCCTGGTCGAACGCCACGCGGCTTTGCGCGGTGAAACTGCGCTCGACCTCCGGCAGGCGGCGCAGATGGGTGAGGTCCTGGAGGTTCCTGTCGCGCTGGGAGGCGGCCGCGGAACCGCTCGCCGCCGGATAGGGCTTCAGCATCGGATAGAGGATGACGCCGAGAGGGACTGCAACGAGGGCAAGCAAAGCTGCCACGCCAGCCAGCAGCCTGAGCCCGCTCCGACGCCACGAGCGCCTGGGAACCTCACCATCTCGTCGCATGGCCTGGCCGGTCTCCACCGAATGGCGCCACGCTTATCATCGATCGGGACAGATGGCGGCAGTACGGAACGGCGCGGCCGCAGCTGGGCTCAGCCCCCCGACACCTTCTGGTAGTCCTTCACATCGGAGAAGCTGATCTCCGGCGCACGCTCGGCGTCGTATTTCAGCGTGAACTGCGACGAGGCCATGAAGACCGGGTCGCCGTCGAGATCGTCCGCCATCGAGGACGGCTTGGCCGCCGTGAACTTCTGCAGCGCCGCCTTGTCGTCGCTGGAGACCCAGCGCGCGATGGCGAACTGGCAGGGCTCGAAATCGACGGGCAGCGAATACTCCGCCTCCATGCGCTCCTTCAGCACGTCGAGCTGCAGCGCACCGACGACGCCGACGATGGCCGGAGCGCCGTCATGCGGCAGGAAGAGCTGGACGACGCCCTCCTCCGCCATTTGCTGCAGCGCCTCGCGCAGCTTCTTGGCCTTCATCGCGTCCTTGAGCTTGACGCGGCGCAGGATTTCCGGGGCGAAGCTCGGCACGCCGCGGAAGACGATGTCCTCGCCCTCGGTCAGCGTGTCGCCGATGCGCAAAGTGCCATGGTTCGGCAGGCCGACGATATCGCCGGCAAAAGCCTCCTCGGCGATCGAGCGATCGCGGGCGAAGAAGAATTGCGGCGCGTTGATCGGCATCGGCTTGCCGGTCCGCACCAGCTTGGCCTTCATGCCGCGCGAGAGCTTGCCCGAGCAGATCCGCATGAAGGCGATGCGGTCGCGATGGTTCGGGTCCATGTTCGCCTGGATCTTGAAGACGAAGCCGGTCATCTTCGGCTCGCCGGCCTCGATCGCCCGCTTGTCGGCCTGCTGAGCGCGCGGGCTCGGCGCGAGGCGCCCGAGCGCGTCGATCAGGTCGCGTACGCCGTAGTCGCGCAGCGCCGCGCCGAAATAGACCGGCGTCAGATGGCCCTCGCGGAAGGCTTCGAGATCGAAGGGCTTGCAGCCCTCGCGCGCCAGGAAAAC
Organism: Allobosea sp. CRIB-10; assembly: GCF_900112185.1. Classification (GTDB taxonomy): domain Bacteria; phylum Pseudomonadota; class Alphaproteobacteria; order Rhizobiales; family Beijerinckiaceae; genus Allobosea. Next base: position 25,346 of record NZ_FOKP01000030.1, read on the forward strand.
CTCCTCGCGGAAGGTGTCGGCGGCGCCATGGGGCAGGAGCTCGTCAAAGAGCTTGTCGTCCTCGCCGTCGACCTTCTGGCCGGCATCGCTCTCGTCGCCCTTCTGGTTGCGGCGCAGCGTGTTGCTGGCGAGGTCGAGCGTGCCGACGAACTCGCGCCCGCGCCCGACCGGCCAGGTCATCGGCGCGACGTCGAGTGCCAGCGTCGTCTCGATCTCGTTGAGCAGGTCGAAGGGGTCTCGCGTCTCGCGGTCGACCTTGTTGATGAAGGTGACGATCGGGATGTCCCTGAGACGGCAGACCTCGAACAGCTTCTTGGTGCGCGCCTCGATGCCCTTGGCCGCGTCGATCACCATCACGGCCGAGTCGACCGCCGTCAGGGTCCGATAGGTGTCTTCCGAGAAGTCCTCGTGGCCGGGCGTGTCGAGCAGGTTGAAGACATGCCCGTCATATTCGAAGGTCATCACCGAGGTGACGACCGAGATGCCGCGCTGGCGCTCGATCTTCATCCAGTCGGACGAGGTCTGGCGCCGGCCGGCCTTGGCCCGCACTTCGCCGGCGAGCTGGATCGCGCCGCCGAAATAGAGCAGCTTCTCGGTCAGCGTGGTCTTGCCCGCGTCCGGGTGCGAGATGATGGCGAAGGTCCGCCGGCGCGCATGGGGCGCCGCCGCGGTCGTCGCGCTGTCGATGGTCGAAAGATCGGTCATGGCGTGGTCAAGACAGGATGCGGCCGCGCGAGTCAATCGCGCGAAGCGTCATCGCGATGCGACAATCCCTGCGTTCATGACATGCGTTCCAACGCAAATTTAACCAAACCCTGCCATCGTGGCTGCCGGGTTTCCCGCTGCGCACCGAGACGAAGCCGCAGCCTGCCGCTTCGCGACACAGATGGCCACGCTGCGCACCATCTCGAGCCAAATCCTCGCCGCGATATCGCTTCTCGTCATTGCCGCTGCTCTCGCCATCGGCCTCGGCGTCCACAGCCTTGGCCAATACGCCAGGGTGACCGATGAGATGCAGGCGGCCTCGCGCCGCTCCAGCATCGCAGAGCGCATCAATGGTCTGGTCAACGGCGTGGTGATGGAATCACGCGGCATCTATATGAGCGCCGACAGTGCCGAGGCAGAGCGCTTCGCGCCGCTCTTGCTGCAAGGGCTCGCCGAGATCACGCTCCTGATGGAGGAATGGCGGCCGTTGGTCGACGATCAGGACCGTGCCGCCTTCGCCAGCGTCGACACCGGCATGCAGGACTTCATCCGCTTCCGGCGCGAGATCGTCCGCCTGGGCCGGGCCGGCTCGATCGCCGCCGCGCGTGAACTCGGAAACAACGAGGCCAATCGCGACAATCGCAAGATGCTGAACGACGGGCTCAGGCGCATCGCGGGCAGCTATGACGGTCGCAGCGCCGCGCTCGACACCAGCCTCGAAGCGATGCAGCGCGACAGCGTCGACCTGCAGATCGGCGTCGGCTCGCTCGCCGTCCTGATCGGCCTCAGCCTCGCCTTGCTGGTGGTGAACCGGCGGGTCGCGCGTCCCTTGCAGAGATTGGCGACGGCGATGCGCGATCTGGCCAGTGGCGGCTGTGTCACCTCGGTGCCATTGGTCCAGCGACGGGACGAGATCGGCGACATGGCGCGCGCCGTCGAGATCTTCCGCGATCACGCCCAGGCCCGCGAGACGCTCGAAGCTGCCGCCACGCAGGCCGAAGCCGGCCGCGCCGCACGTCAGCAGCGGATCGGCGAGGTCGTCGCCGCCTTCGATGCACGGCTCGCCGATGCGCTGGAGACCGTCGAGACCGGCGCCCACACCCTGGAGGGCGCGGCGCGAGCGGTGAGCGAGATCGCCAGCGCCCGCACCGTGCAGATCGACGGAGCGCAGAACGCCTCCCAGGATGCCTCCGACAAGGTTCAGCATGTCGCGGTCGCGGCCGAGGAGCTGTCGAGTTCGATCGCCGAGATCGCCGACCGCGTGACGCGGGCGAGCGCCATGGTCAGCGGCGCGGCCCAGGAAGCACGCGATGTGAGCCGCCGCGTCGACGGCCTGGCACATGCCTCCGAGCGCATCGTCAGTGTCATCGACCTGATCCGCGACATCGCCGAGCAGACCAATCTGCTCGCACTCAATGCAACGATCGAAGCGGCGCGGGCCGGCGAGTCCGGGCGTGGCTTCGCCGTCGTCGCCGCCGAGGTGAAAACTCTGGCGAGCCGCACGGCCGAGGCGACGAACGGCATCGCCAGCCAGGTCGAGGCTTTCCGAAGCGAAGCCAGGGATGCCGTCGCCGCGATCGGCGCGATCGCCACAACGATTACCGAGGTTTCGCAGCACACCGGGGCCATTGCCGCCGCGACCGAGCAGCAGAAGAGCACCACTTCGGAGATCGCCCGCAGCGCCCAGGCGACCGCCGACGGCGCCGCGACCGCGGCCCTGGCGCTGGGCAGCCTCGCCGCCGCCTCGGGCGAGGCGACCAGCGCCGCCTCCGACACGTTGCGCACCGCCGAGAACCTGGCGCGCGAGGCGGAGGCGCTGCGCGGCGCCGTCGCGACCTTCTTCAGTCAGATCAAGGCGGCCTGAAGCGGCCGCCCGATCGTCAGTTCTTCAGCCGGTAGCCGGTCTTGAAGATCCAGGCGATCACAGCGATGCAGGCCCCGAGAAAGACCAGCGTCATCGCCAGGCTGACCTCGATGCCGACATCGGCCGTGCCGTTGAAGCTCCAGCGGAAGCCGCTGATCAGGTAGACGACCGGATTGACCAGCGTCACCGCCCGCCAGAACGGCGGCAGCATGTCGATCGAGTAGAAGGAGCCGCCGAGGAAGGTCAGCGGCGTGATCACCAGCAGCGGAATCGCCTGCAGCTTCTCGAAGCCGTCGGCCCAGACGCCGATGATGAAGCCGAACAGGCTGAAGGTCGCCGCCGTCAGGATCAGGAAGAGCAGCATCCAGACCGGGTGCGCGATCTTCAGCGGCACGAACAGGAAGGCGGTGGCGAGGATGAGCAGGCCGAGCAGCACCGACTTCGTCGCCGCCGCTGCGACATAGGCGAAGACCGCCTCCCACCACGCGACCGGCGCAGAGAGCAATTCGAAGATCGTGCCGACGAATTTCGGGAAATAGATCGCGAAAGAGGCGTTGGCGATGCTCTGCGTCAGCAGCGAGAGCATGATCAGGCCCGGCACGATGAAGGCGCCATAGGGCACGCCGTCGATCGCCTGCATATGCGAGCCGATCGCCGCGCCGAAGACGACGAAATAAAGCGAGGTCGAGATCACCGGCGAGAGCACGCTCTGCAGCGGCGTGCGCCAGGTGCGGGCCATCTCGAAGCGATAGATCGCCTTGATCGCGTGGAGATTGACGCTCATGCGTTCGCCCTCAGAAGGCCGACGAAGATGTCCTCGAGCGAGGACTGGCTGGTGCGCAGGTCCCTGAAGCGGATGCCGGCCTCGGCCAGGTCCTTCATCAGCGCAGTGATGCCGGTGCGTTCGGCCTTGGTGTCGTAGGTGTAGACGAGCTCCTCGCCCTGCGCCTGCAGCGTCAGCCCGTAGCCGGACAGGGGCTCCGGTACTGCATCCAGACGCGTCTGGAGATGCAAGGTGAGCTGCTTCTGGCCGAGCTTGCGCATCAGCTCGGCCTTCTCCTCGACCAGGATGATCTCGCCCTTGCTGATCACGCCGACCCGATCGGCCATCTCCTCGGCCTCCTCGATGTAATGCGTGGTCAGGATGATGGTGACGCCGCTCTCCTGCAGCCGCCGCACCAGCTTCCACATGTCCTGGCGCAGCTCGACATCGACGCCGGCGGTCGGCTCGTCCAGGAAGAGGATCTGCGGCTCATGCGCCAGCGCCTTGGCGATCAGCACGCGCCGCTTCATGCCGCCCGACAGCGTCATGATCTTGCTGTCGCGCTTGTCCCAGAGCGAGAGGTCGCGCAGCACCTGCTCGACGATGGCCGGGTTCTTCGGCTTGCCGAACAGGCCGCGACTGAACGACACCGTCGCCCAGACCGTCTCGAAGGCGTCGGTGGTCAGCTCCTGCGGCACGAGGCCGATCCGGCTGCGCGCGGCACGGTAGTCGCGGATGATGTCGTGGCCGTCGGCGAGAACCGTGCCGGTGCTCGGCCGGACGATGCCGCAGACGATGCTGATCAGCGTCGTCTTGCCGGCGCCGTTCGGTCCGAGCAGGGCGAAGATCTCGCCGCGCCTGATGTCGAGGTCGACGGTCTTCAGCGCCTGGAAGCCCGACGCATAGGTCTTCGACAGGCCGGATATCTGGATGATCGGTTGCATGGGCGAACGCTATACTCGCAGCACGGCAAATGGGTGAAGGCGGGATGGTGCCGTTTCGCCCTGCCGGCACGACATCCCGCTAAACAAGAATGGCCGGGCAAGCCCGGCCATAGCAAGTCCTTCTACCAGATCCTGTCAGCGCATGAAGAACCAGAGCAGGATGATGATCGGAATCGGAACGCCCACCAGCCACAGAATGATCGAACGCATCGACGCTACCCCCTTGATTGCCATCGGATGAAGATGACGGGACAACGTCGATACGCCGCCGGCGGTTCCGCCGCCGGGAGTCGATCTCACTTATAGGCGATGCTGTCGACGAGCGCCTTCATCGCCGCGTCATGCTCCTTGTCGCCCTCGGGCGAGGCCCAATAGGTCATCATGATGATCTTGCCGCTCGCCACGTTCGGATTGATCGCGATGTAGCGGATGATCGAATCGCCGTCCTTGCTCTTGGCCTTGAGCTCGGTGAAGGACCAGGCCTTGCCCTTGACCTCCTGCTTCATGGTCTCGGAGGCGCCGGTGATCGTCACCCCCTGCTTGTCGAAATAGCCGTTGTGCTCCTTTTGCACCGCATCGAGTTCGTCGGGCGCGATCAGCTCGAACCAGATATAGATCTCCTCGTCGGGCGTCTTGATCTCGACGCCGCGCTTGACCTTCGCGGTCGTCCAGGCGTCCGGCACCGTGACGACCGCGACCGGATCGGCTTCGGTGATCTGGAGCGCTCCGGCCATGGCCGGCAGCCCGGCAAAGCCGGCGAACGCAAGCGCCAGCGCGAAGACGGTCTTCCTCAACATGAGTGTTCTCCCCCGGGATCGACCAGGCCGCGCGCCCCTGCGCGCGCCGCGATCCGCCGAGCCCGAGGGTGTGTCACAGCCCGCCGCGATAACAAGGCAGGCAAGCCGCGTTTCAGGCCGGTTCGGCTGCGGTCGGGTGCCAGAGAGGTTGATAGCCGTTCACAAGCGCGGCCAGGGACGACGGCGGCGTGACAACGGCGACCGGACCGGCAGGCCGCGGCCTGCTCGCGACATAACCCGACGGCGACCAGAGCAGGGCCTGCCCGTCACGCAAGGCGTGGAACTCGCCCTCGGGCGTGACGAACATCGCCCCATCCGGCAAACTCTCCGCTGGCAGCCGGTGCAGGCGCTTCCCGCGGCCCGTCCGGCGCTCGCTATCGAGCCGCTCGTCGATCGCGGGGAAGAGCGGCACTTCGGGAAGCCCGAGCCCTGCGACCAGCGCTGCCCGGTAGGCATGCGCATCACCGCGTCGGCATTCGACGCAAGGACGGTGTCCTGCGGCCAATGCAGTCACCTCGTCGCAGAAGAACAGCTCGGTGTAGTAGCGGCCCCAGACATCGCGCTGGCGGCCCTTGAACGAGAGCACGCAGCAGATCCATTGCCTGGTCGCGAACAGCCGCATCGGCAGTGCCTTCGTCGCCGGATCATGGAACTTGCCACCGCGATTGCCGAACAGCAGCCCGCGTGCCGGATCGGCGAAGAGCGAGCCATCGGGGCGGACGCGGTTGGGCAGGGGCATGGAGCGAGCCTAACCGCGTCCCGCGCCCGATTTCGTCATCAGCCTTTGCTCGGCTCTCCCGGCAGCCAGTCGAAATCGCGCAATTGCGCGAGCAGATAGCCGCAGCTCTCCGGGAATGTCGCGAGCGGCAGAAGCGTCTCCTCCGCAGCCTCGGAGCGTGCCTTGGCATAGGCGCGCGACACGATCTCGCCCGCCTTGGCCGCCAAGGACGGGCTTTCATCCTCCAACGTGTCGATCTCGGTCCGCTGAGCCCGAATCGTGACCTGCCACGAAACGCTTCGCTTCTCCGGCTGATATTGCCATTTGAGCAGATGCCGGATCAGCACGCGATAGGCTGAGGAGAGAGCGCGTTTGTCGCTGCGGCCCAAGCTCTCGATCTCCTCGATGATGTTCGGCAGGTCGAGCTCGGAGAACCGCCGCTGACGCAGCAGCTCCGCCTGTTCGTAGCTCCAGAGATAAAAATCAGCCTCGTAATCCGAAGCCGGTTCGTAAAGCGGCTTCTGCTTGGCGTAGCCCATCATCGCGCTCCCGCTGACGTCGACGAGAATAGCGCGGACATGCCCCGGTACAAAGCGAACCGGGGCATGGCCCCTCCATTTTCCTTGCGACACCTTTCCTTGCGACACCGTGCCGGGCTCGCGGGCTGCGGCGCTTTCCGGCAAGCTGCTTGCGTGCGGACAAAGCCGAGAGCAGGCGCACGAAGGGGCAAAGCTGCATGGACGGGACCACCGAAAACGGCGCGCCGCCGCTGCTCGCGCATCCCTCGCGCGGCGCCATCCTCGGCGAGATCCACGCCCGCCCCTTCGCGCCGCTTTCGACCCCGCAGCGACTGCTGCATTTCGCCTTCATGACCGACCAGGCCCAGGCCGCCGCCGACCGAGACGCGCTCTCACGCTTCTGCATCGAGCGGGGCGTGCCCGGCCCGGCAGAGGGCGCCAAGCATCATCGCACCAGGCTCGGCGAAACCAGCCTGCGTTGGGAGCAGCACAGCGAGTTCACCACCTATACCTGGGAGTTGTCCTCGCCAGGCTCGATGCCCTTCCTGCCGGCGACCGCCGTCCTGCCGCACGGCATGCATGCCCTGCCGCAGCCGGGGCCGCATCTAGTGGCGGTCGACCTGCATCTGCTGCCGGAAAGGGCGGCGCCCGAACTCGATGCCGTGTTCGATGCGGCCAGCCTGGCCGCATCGCTGGTCGATGGCGAGGCGGCGATCGCCGCGACCGATTTCCGCGCTGGGGCCGACGGCTTCGTCCGCATCCTCGTGCTCGATCGCCAGCTCACCCCGGCCAAGGCCGGCGCGTTGGCGCAACGGCTGCTGGAGGTCGAGACCTATCGCGTTCTTGCTCTGCTCGGTCTGCCGGACGCACACCGCCTCGCTCCTTCCGTGCGCCATACCGAGGAGGTGCTGGTGCGCATCGCCGGGACGATGATGCAGACCGACGGGCTAGCCGCCGACAATGCCCTGCTCGACGAGATGACCGCCCTCGCCGCGACGCTGGAATCCGAGGTCGCTGCGTCCAATTTCCGCTTCGGCGCCAGCCGGGCCTACAACGAGATCGTGCAGCAGCGGCTCGTGGCGATCGGCGAAGCGCCCTATGGCGGCTGGCCGACCATCGCCGCCTTCCTGTCGCGGCGCATGGCGCCGGCGATGCGCACCTGCCAGATGCTGCAGCAGCGCCAGCTCGACCTGTCGCGCCGGCTCGCCCGCGCCGCAAACCTGCTGCGCACCCGCGTCGACGTCGCGCTCGAACAGCAGAACCGCGACCTGCTCGCGGCGATGAACGACCGCACCCGGCTGCAATTGCGCCTGCAGCAGACCGTCGAGGGGCTCTCGGTCGCGGCGATCGGCTATTACGTCGTCAGCCTGTTCGGCTATCTCGCCAAGGGCGCCAAGGACGCCGGCTTCCTGCCAGTCGATGTCGGCATCGCGACCGCGCTGTTCGTGCCGGTCGCGATCCTCGCCGTCTGGCTGATGGTCCGCCGCATCAGGCGCGGCCATAGCGATGGCTAACGCTGCACGATCACCTTGGTCCCCGGCCTGACGCGATCGTAGAGATCCGTCACGTCGCGATTGGTCATCCGGATGCAGCCCGACGAGACCGCGGCCCCGATCGTGTCGGGCTCGTTCGAGCCATGGATGCGGTAGAGGCTCGAGCCCAGATAGATCGCCCGCGCGCCGAGAGGATTCTCCATCCCGCCTTCCATGTAGCGCGGCAGGTCGGGTCGGCGCTTCAGCATCGCCGCCGGCGGGCGCCAGTCCGGCCATTCGCGCTTGCGCGAGACGATCTTGGTGCCGGACCAGCTGAAACCCTGCCGGCCGACACCGACGCCATAGCGGATGGCCTGCCCCCGTCCGAGCACATAGTAAAGCCGCCTCTGGCTGGTCGAGACCACGATCGTGCCGGGCGCCTGCTTGCCGCTCCATGGCACGATTTGGCGCGGCACCGGCTGTTCGCTGAAGATGTTGAGGAAGTCCGCGAGGCCGCGGCTGATCGGGTTGGAATAGGCCGACGCAGGCGTAGCGAAAGCGAGAGTGGCGGCAGTCAAGACAATGGCGCGCAGCATGATGATCCCTGCAACGCCCCCCGCCGGGATTTAACCGGAAGAGGCAAAGCAGGGTCAACCCCGGCTCAACCGCGCAGGCCGGCAGTAATCGAGCGGCGATAGGACAGCGCCGCCGGAATGAGCGCCGCCAGCGAACCGAGCAGCAGGATGAGCCCGACCTGGGCGAGCTCCGCCGACCCCAGCGCGAAGGAGAGCCTGAGGCCCGTCTGCGCCTCGAACAGGCCGGAGACCGCGAGCGTCGCCGCGGCACCGAGGCCGAGCCCGGCGAGGCAGCCGGCCGCGACCAGCCCGACCATGCCGAGCCAGACCACCAGCAGGACGTAGGCTCGCGGCGCACCGAGCGCGCGCAGTACGGCATAGCGCCGCCGTCTCAGCCCGGTCACCGCGACGAGCAGCAGGAAGATCGCCGCCAGGATCAGCACGGCGTTGAGCACGGAGGCGACGCTCAGCACCTGCCCGACATCGCCGAGCGTCCGATAGAGCCCGACCAGCACCTCGGCCGGGAAGAAGGCCATGGTGCCGCCCTGCCGGTAGCGCGCCCGCAGCGCATAGGCGTCGGCGACCGCCTTCGGTTTCACCACCAGCGCCGGCACGCCGGGAATGCGCTGGCCGTCGAAGGGCGGGCCGAGCGCGGCGCCCTCCCCGGCATGGCCGTTGCCGAGCCCGTGCACCTCCCACACGCTTTCTACCGGCACCAGGATCGCCCGATCGAAGGGCGAGCCCAGCCGCGGCAGGCGGCCGACCGCGACATAGGCATGGCCCTCATGGCGATGGCTCGCCTCTTCGGCATCGGCGACGCCGCGCTTCGGCCAATGCCCGGCGATCGCATGCGAGGGCTCGATCTTGTCGCCGAGTCGGTAGGTGACGTCGGCACCGAGCACCGCCTCACCCGCGCGCACGAACAGCCGGCCCTCGCTCGGCTGCAGGCGCCCCCAGCGGCTGGCGAAGGCGACCGTCGTGCCGATCACCGGATGGCCGCGGGCGATGTCGCCGAAGGCGAGCGGCGCGACGGCGGCGACGCGCGGATCGCGGGCGAGCTCGTTGAGCAGGCGCCCGCCGATCAGCGGCAGCGCCTCCGGCTGCAGGTAGATCGCCGACATCAGCAATTGCATCTGGCTTCCGGGCGCGCCAATCAGCAGGTCGAAATCGTCCGCCGCCCGGGCCGAGGCCTGGCGCAGCGCCCGCTCCTGAGCGCTGATGGACACGCCGATCGCCACCGCCAGCGCGACCAGCGTCACGATCGCGGCAGCCGTCCAGCGCAGCGCCCTGAGGTCGGCGATGACCATCGGCAAAGGATTCACGCCGCCACCTTCAGAATCAACGGCCCGTCGCCGATCGCCGCGACATGCTGCATCCGCGCCAGCAGCGCCGGATCATGCGCGGCGCAGAGCAGCGTCGCGCCGCTCTCTTTGGCGACCTCGACCAGCAGCGAGCCGACCTCGGCCGCATGGACGGGATCGAGGCTCGCCGTCGGCTCGTCGGCGAGGATCAGCGCCGGTGCGTTGAACAAAGCCCGTGCGATCGCGACGCGCTGCTGCTCGCCGCGCGAGAGCACGGCGGCGCGCCGGCGCAGATCGGTCAGCCTCATGCGCTCAGCGAGGAAAGTGGCGCGCGCGACCTGATCGCTCGTCTGCCGCCAGCCCGAAAAGCTTGCGGGCAGGGTGATGTTGGCGAGCACGTCGAGCTCGGGCACGAGATGGAAATCCTGGAAGACGAAGCCGACCGTCTCGCGCCGCCAGCGATCGCGCGCCGCCCCCGGCAATGCGGAGACCACGACATCGCCCCAGCCGATGCTGCCGGCATCGGGCAGGAAGAACCCGGCAGCGAGATGCAGCAGCGAAGTCTTGCCTGAGCCGGAGGGGCCGCGCAGGCCGATCAGCGCACCGGGCGGCACCCTGAAATCGGGAATGTCGAGCACCCGGAAGGGCCGCCCGTCACCGTCGCGATGATCGACCTGGATGCCGGAGAAATTCAGCGGCTGCGCCGCGCTGACTAGCCGTTCAGACACTGTGGAAGCCGGCATCGACGAGCCTGACCTGGCTGACGAAGCCGGTCTCGGCATCGGTCGAGGAGCCGATCTCGAGCCGGCCGCTGACCGCGACCTTCTGGCCAGCGCTGACCATTGGCGTCGCCGCGCGCATGAAGACCACGACGATATCGACCGGCCAATCGGCGTCCGACTGGCAGAACGGGCAGATCGCCAGCGGCTCGCGCGTCAGCACGAAGAAATGGCTCTCCGGCTTCAGCGGCGGCGCCATGTAGCCGAGCATCCTGACCGGCTTGCCGCGCAGCGAGGTCGCCCGGTCGGAAAACTGGAAGCCGAGCACGCCGAAGGATTTGTAGAGACCGTCGAAGGTCAGAATCTCTGCCTCGGCCGCGACTACGCGCAGCGAAACGGGCAACGCCGCGAGCCCGGTGAGGAGCCCGCGGCGGGAGAGTGCACGGCGCCCTGACGGGCGCCGGTCTGATGCGTCGCTTATCACTTGCCGCCGAGGGCCAGCGCCTCCGCCATGACGCGGAAGACGAAGACGTTCGGCTTGTGGCCGCGGAAGCGCTCGGCGCCCGGGCCCATGGCGGTGAGCAGCACGTCGTCGGCCGCATGGACGCCGGAATTGGCGTCGAAGGGCAGGTTGCCCTGCTTGCGGGTGGCGAGCGGCAAGGTGCAGTCCTTCTCGTTGGCGACATTGGTCTTGCCGTCGGGGCCCTTCACGGCCGGGACACGCTCGCCATCGAGATAAGGCCGGCCGGTATCGCAGGTGTCCGGATAGCTGCCGAAGGCGATGGCAAGGCGGCGCGAGGTGTCGACCTTGGTCGGGTAGCCATCGGCATCGCGCGGGCCGTAGTTCGGCGGCAGCGAGTCGTGGTAGGTGCCGAGCTTGTCGCGCAGGAGCTGGCCCGGGCGATCGTCGTCATAGGTGCCGATGATCGATATCGGATGGGCGTGGTCGGGCACGACGATGATCAGCGTGTCGTTGCGATCGCCGGCGAACTCCTTGGCGACCTTGACGGCGTTGTCGAGCATGATCGTGTCGAACACCGCGCGCTCCCAGTCGAGCGAGTGGCTGTACTTGTCGATGCGAGCCGATTCCACCATCAGGAAGAAGCCGTCCTGTGCCCCTTTGAGCATCTCGATCGCGGCCTTGGTCTGCTCGACCACGTCGGGCTGATCCGGGAACTTCGAGATCGAGCCCTTCTTGGCGAGGCGCAGGTCGAAGGCGCCGTCGATGTTCGAGGTGTTGTAGAGGCCGAGCAGCTTCTTGGAACCGCCCGCGACGGCCGCGTTCATCTCGGTCTTGGTCGTGGCGAGGGTGTAGCCCGCCTCCTTGAACTTGGCGATGAAGTCGAGATCGTCGGTGCGCTTGGTGCCCGGGGTCGACTTCGGCAGGAAGTTCGGCGAGCCGCCGCCCATGATCACGTCCGGCTTCACGTCGAAGAACATCTTGACGATGTCGTTGTAGTCCGAGCGGCGGCGGGTATGGGCGACCATCGCGGCCGGGGTCGCATCCTCGATCTCGGCATTGGTGACGACGCCGATCGCCATGCCCGAGCGCTTGCGCTTGATCACCTCGGAGATCGTCTCGACCTTGGGATGGTCGAGCGTCAGCGCGTTCTTGGCGCAGTAGATGCCGAGCGCGTTGACGCAGGACTTGTGGCCGGTGGTGTAGGCGCTCGCCGAGTTGGCGCTGTCGGTGACGACCGAGTCGGTGCCCGAGGTCGAGATCAGCGCCATGTGCGGCATGTCGTCGATGGCGAGCTCGCCGCCATAGAGGCCCTGCTCCCAGCCCTTCGACAGAATGCGCGCCGCGGTGCGATGCGCAACGGAGAGGCCATCGCCGACGAAGAGGATGACGTTCTTGGCCTTGCGCTCAGCCGTCGCGTAGACGGTCCAGTTGACGGTGGCCTTCTCGCTGCCTTGCGTCGCCTCGATGACGTACTGGCCGGCCGGCAGCTGCGCGCCGCGCAGCCACAGCGCCGAATGCTTCTGGCCTTCCTCGTTCTGGATGAACTGGACCTCGCGGCCGAAGGCCTCGGCGATCGGCTTGCCGTTGATCGTGACCTTGACGTCGGCCGAGGCCGGGGCGTTCGGGAACTCGACCTTGAAGTCGAAGCGCGAGCCCTCGAGAATCTCGGCCCGGGTCAGCGGATAGATGGTTTGCGCCGTCGCCGGCGCCACGCTGGCGAGCATCGCCGCCGCCATCAGCCAGGTTCGCTTCTGCATGATCGTCTCCGCCCCATGGGAAAGCCAGGTCGGCAGAGCGTTAGGAGCGTCAGATGACAGGGTGATTACTGAGATCTCGGTTATATTTGTTATGTTATAACACTTCAATATTGCCGAGATCGTCGAAGCCGAACTTGGTTTCTTCCTGCATCCGGCAAGCAACGAACTGTAGCAGGACCTGTGCTAAGCCCGCATCGCGATGGGAGACAATGCATGAGCACCGCAAGCGACGCCCGCTTCTGGGACCGGTCTTCGAAGAGCTATGCCAGGTCGCGGATCTCGGATCAGGCTGGATATGAGCGCACACTGGAACGGACGAGCGGCTTGTTGAAGCCGGACGACAGCGTGCTCGAACTCGGCTGCGGCACCGGGACGACGGCGCTGCGCCTCGCAGACGGGGTCGAGAGCTATCTGGCAGCGGATCTCTCCGCCGGCATGATCGCCATTGCGCAGGAGAAGCTCGCCGCAAGCCCGATCGCAGGTCTCGCCTTCCGCGCCGCGACGGCCGAGGCGCTTGCTTCAGAAGCCGCTCGCTTCGATACGGTTCTCGGCTTCAATTATCTCCACATGGTCCGCGACCTCACCGGCACGCTGCGCAGCATCCATGCCCTGCTCGCGCCCGGAGGCCTGTTCATCTCCAAGACACCCTGCCTCGGCGACATGAACCCGCTGATCAAGCTCGCTTTGCCCCTTATGCAGATGATCGGGAAGGCTCCCTATGCCGGCGTCTTCAGCGCGCAGGAGCTGAACGACCTCATCGCCGCGGCAGGCTTCGAGGTCGCCAGCACGGAACGCCATGCGAGCAAGGGCAAGGACACTCGCCCCTTCATCGTCGCGCGCAGGACATAGCGTGAGAAGGCGGGACCGGACGGAGCTATTCGCACACGCTCGCGTTTCGATCAGGGAGCATCGGGCAAGCCAGGACTCTCCTGACAACTCCTGACATATCGCCGCCCTATCAGCCTCGTCATCGCACGAGGAAACGCCGAAAGGGACATCGCATGCTGACCTTCTATCACGCGCCGCAGTCGCGCTCCTTCTCGATCCTCTGGCTGCTCGAGGAGCTTGGCCAGCCCTATGAGATGGAGATCGTCGACATCCGCGCGCAGAGCGGTCCGCCGGAGAGCTATCGCGCCATCCAGCCGCACAAGAAGGTGCCCGCGATCGTCCATGACGGCGTCACCGTCACCGAACGCGCCGCGATCTGCCTCTATCTCACCGAGCAGTTCCCGGACGCCGGGCTGGCGCCGGCCATCGGCGATGCCGACCGCCCGGCCTTCCTCACCTCGCTGGTCTATACCGACGCCGTGCTCGACCCGATCATCGCGACCTCGGTCCACAAGTTCCAGTACGAGGCGCGCGGCTTCTCCTTCGGCTCGCATGCCGACACGGTCGCCAATCTCGCGAAGAAGCTCGGCGAACATCCTTATGCCGCCGGCGAGCGCTTCACCGCCGCCGACACCCAGCTCGGCGCCGGCATCCATTTCGGCATGAACATCGTCGGCGTGCTGCCGCGCCTGCCGGTGTTCGAGGCCTATATGGGCCGGATGATGGAGCGGCCCGGGCTGCAACGGACCCTGCAGAAGGACGGCACGCTGGAGCCCGGCCAGATGCCCTGAGGAGGCCTATTCCTCCTTGAAGCCATAGTCGGGAATGCCCTGCTCGTTGCCGTAATATTTATACGGCAGGAACTTGCCGGACATGGTGATCCTGACCCGGTCGCCTTTGGGGTTCGGCTCGCGTTCGAAGGCGATGTTGAAGTCGATCGCCGACATGATGCCGTCGCCGAACTCCTCCTCGATCAGCGCCTTCCAGGCGGGGCCGTTGACCATCACCATCTCGTAGAAGCGATAGATCAGCGGGTCGGTCGGCGGCATCGGCGTACCGGTGCCGCGATAGGGCACCTCGTTCAGCATGCGCTTCTCGGACTCGGAGAGGCCGAACAGCGCCGCCGCCTTCTCGGCAAGCGGCTTCACCAGCTTCATCTGGCCGAGCAACGCGCCGATCACCAGCACCTCGGACATGCCGCCGATCTCGTCGGTGATGTGCTTCCAGCTCCAGCCCTTCTCGCGCTTGATGTCGAGAATCTTCTCGGTGAGCTCTTCGCGCTTCATCTCGTCCTCGCCGGTCGCAGCCGCGGGTGACGGCCGTCGGCGGGACGACTAGCAAGGCACGGGCCAGAACGGCCGGGAGATGAAGAGACTACGCGCTCAGCGCCGGCCGAGCCGGAACTGCTCCAGCGCCGCGATCTGCTGCGCTACGGGCGAAACCTGCGCCGCCAGCGAGATGCCCTCGAAATGCCGGCGGCCGCGGAAGCGGGCGCGCTCGAAATTCGAGCGGCCGTCGAAGGCGGCGTTGCTGAACCAGGCGCCACGCTCGAAACGGGCGGCGGCAAAATTCGCCATCTGCCCGAAACGGGCTTCTTCGAAGCCGGCATTGCCGGCGAACTCGGCCTCGCCGAAATCGGCCGCGCCCGCGAAGCGGCAATCGCCGAAGCCCGCCTCGCCGGCATGGCGCACGCCGCGGAACTGCGTCACGCCGTCGAAGCGCGAGCCGCGGAACCAGGCATCGCCACCAAACTCCGCCTCGACGAAGCAGGCTACGCCCTCGCAGCGCATGTCACGGAATTCGGCGGTGCCGTGCAGGGTCGCCGCGCCGAAATCGGCATCACCGGCGAAATGCGCCTTGTCGAAGAAGGCATCGGCACGGAAGCTGGCATCGCGGAAGCTGGCCGGCCCATGGAAATGCGCTTCGGTGAACCAAGCGTCGCCGCAGAAGGCGCTGCCGGAAAAGCGGGCAGCGGCCGGAAAGATGATGCCGGCGACATTGAAATCGCCCTCGAAGATCTCGTCGATCAGCTCGACATCGGCAAAGAGGCGCCAGAGCGCCTCTAGCGCGCCGTCGGCACCGATCCGGCCGCGCAAGCGCAGCATCTCGCCCGCCCAGCCATTCCAGGCTGCTGCGCCTTCGCCAAGCCGCGTCAGAGCCGCCTCGCGCCGCGCCGCCATGAAGGCGGAGGCTTCCGGCCCGGCCGCGCCATAGCGCGCCGCGCGTTGCGCTGCGGCAAAGCCGGCCTGATGCGGCCGAGCCCAGGAATTCAGCTGCAGGAGTTCGGCGCGTGCATCGGGCACGAGCCGGAACAGGCTGGCCATATTCGGATGACGCCCCGGTTAACGATTCATTAGCCATAAGCGAGCCGCCGACGCGGTTCAATCGCTGCTTTGCTCGCAAAAGCGTCCGACCGCGCTCGTCGCTGCGCCGTCGCTGGCGAGTTTCGCTGCCCGGTGCAGCACATCGTTAAGGCTATAGGTCGATAAGCCTCTGTAGCGTAAGGCATTTGAAGTATTTTCAGCGGGATCCTGAGCCTTATCAGCCACGCGGAATGCCAGCGCCGATGACCACGCTTCCATCGTCGAATCTGTTCACGGTTCCCACCGATGCAGTGGCGCCGTCGACATCGAAGCACCATATTGCTGGGAACGATGCAGTGAAGATCGATGGTGGCGAGCTGATTCTCGCGATCTCCGCTGCTCAGAACTGAGGGACGCCATGAACCTGCTCACCCGCTTCATTCTCCGCCTCGGCGCCCTCCTCGCCCCCGCGCAGCCGCAGCTGAAGCCGATCCCGGTTCCGGTGCGCCGGCCTCAGGCACGCCGCTGAGCTGGCGGTAAAGGCCTCTCTCATCGCTATCGAGCGAGTTGTCGAAAGCTCGCTCGCCTGTGATCTCTCTTCACTTCGTCATCGGTCGGCGGCAAGCCTTCCCGGCCTTGACAGCAACGCGTCCGCGCCCAACTCTATGGGTATGACGACGAAGCATCGCCTCGTGTTCCGGGTCGCCCCGATCGCGGAATCCTAGCCCCGGACTCGGCCAGAGCGCGCCCCGAGTCCAGGGGTGCCGTCGATGCTGTCCGCCGTCATGGCAGCACGATTGTCCAAGGCGTCTCCCCCCAAAAAAGAACCTTCCAGACCTTGCCGGTCGCGCCCTGGCGCCGCCGTCGCGCGCGTCATCGCAGGACACCAGACCCATGACCCAGCCGAACCAGAAGACCCATCGCAAGCCGAAGATCATCGTCGGCGAGATCGACCATGAGCGCCTGACCGGCCTCGCCACCACCGCACTCGAGCGCATTCCGGAGGTCGCCGAGGAATTGCTCGCCGAGATGGATCGCGCCAAGGTCGTCGCGCCGGCCAAGCTGCCGGCGGACGTCGTGCGCATGGGCTCCTTCGTCACCTTCGATTCCGACAGCGCCCAGCATCGCCGCGTCCAGCTCGTCTATCCCGGCGAGGCCGATATCGAGCAGGGCCGCATCTCGGTGCTGACCCCGATCGGCGCGGCGCTGATCGGCCTTGCCGCCGGCCAGTCGATCGCCTGGACCGCCCGCGACGGCAAGAAGCATGTGCTCACGGTGACCGCGGTCGAGCAGCAGGCCATGGCGGCGGCCTGAGAGGATGAGTGTCTCCTCCCCTCGCCCGCGCGGGGAGGACGATGCCGCGATCAGCCGGCCGCCATCACCTTCATGATCCCGCCTTGCGGCTCGGCCCAGCGCAGTTCGCCGAGCCTCAGCATCGCGTTCACATGCGCGAAGACCTCGCTGAAGGCGAAGGAGAGCTGGTGCGGATCGAGCGGCCGCGTGAACATCACCGGCACCAGCTCGGCGACCGAATGCGGCCCCTTGGCGACAGCTCCCGCGATCAGCCGGCAGCGTTCGGCATGGTGGGCGGCGAGCGCCGCGCAGCGCTCCTGCAATCCATAGAACGGCAGCTGGTGCCCGGGCAGGACCAGCGTCCCCGGCGGGATCGCCTGCGGCAGCGCTCGCAGCGAACGCAGATAAAGGCCAAGCGGATCGCCTTCCGCATCGACGGCCCAGACGCTGATGTTCGGCGTGATCTTGGCGAGGATCTGGTCGGCAGCGAGGAAGACGTTCGCCTCCGGGCAATGGAACATCAACTGCTCCGGCGCATGGCCATCGCCAGCCAGCACGAAGAAATCGCGGCCGCCGATCCGCAGCACATCGCCGGCGACCACGCGGGTGAAGGTCGGCGGCAGCGGCGTGACCTGCCGGAGATAGCCATGGCCCAGCGTCGAGACGACCTGCGTCACCTCGGCCGACAGGCCGTGGCGCTGATAGAACTGCTTGTAGACCGGCGCCTCGGACGCACCCGGGCTGAGCGAGATGTTGAGGCAGCCGAGATAGCCGGTCTGGCTGGTCAGGAGCGGCGTGCCGAAGCGCTCCCAGAGCCAGCCGGCGAGCCCGATATGGTCAGGGTGGAAATGCGTGACGAAGAGCCGGGTCAACCGCTTGCCGGCGAGCGGCCCGGCCATCAGCGCGAGCCAGGCCTGCTTGGTCGCCTCGTCTCCGATGCCTGTGTCGATTACGGCGAAGCCGTCGCCGTCCTCGATCAGGTAGATGTTGACGTGGTCGAGCCGGAACGGCAGCGCGATCCTGGCCCAGAAGATGCCGGGCGCAACCTCGATCAGCTGGCCCGGGGCCGGCGGTTCGAGAAAGGGGAAGGTCAGGCCGTGCGGATCGGGAGCGTGCAATTTGGTCAGCCCTGAACAATGTCTGCAGGGTTCATAGCAGGCGATGATCGCGCCGGACAACGCTTGTTAAGCCTCGCGCGGCAAGATCGACGGCATGAGCGATTTCGACACCCTGCGGCGCGACTGGCTCGCCCATCTCGGCCATGAGCGCCGGCTCTCGCTGAAGACGCTCGAGGCCTATGGCCGCGACATCGAGCAATTCGCCACTTTCCTCAGCCACCATCTCGATGCCCCGCCGACACTCAAGGCGGTCGCCGCACTGAAACCGGCCGACCTGCGCGCCTTTCTCGGCTATCGCCGCCGTGACGGCGTCGGTAACCGCACGCTGATGCGCCAGCTCGCGGCGCTGCGCTCGCTCGCCCGCTTCGGTGAGCGCAGCGGACGACTGACTGCCGCCGCCTTCGCCGCGACCCGCGGGCCACGGCTCGGCAAGGGCCTGCCGCGCCCGCTCGACGCCAAGGCCGCCACCGCGGTAACCAGACCCGACAGCCGCGCCGGCGAGGAACGCCCCGACTGGGTGCTGGCCCGCGATGCCGCCGTGCTCTCGCTGCTCTATGGCAGCGGCCTGCGCATCTCCGAGGCGCTCGGCCTGAAGCGTTCGCAGGCGCCGGTCAGCACCGCCGATGCGCTGACCGTGCTCGGCAAGGGCGGCAAGACCCGGATGGTGCCGGTGCTGCCGGTCGTGGTCGAGTCGATCGCCGGTTATCTCGCGCAATGCCCCTGGCGGCTCGCGCCCGACGGCCCGCTCTTCGTCGGCGTCAAAGGCGGCGCGCTCTCGCCGCGCATCATCCAGCTCGCGGTCGAGGGCCTGCGCGGCTCGCTCGGGCTACCGGGCAGCGCGACGCCGCATGCGCTGCGCCATTCCTTCGCCACCCATCTGCTCGGTCGCGGCGGGGACCTGCGCGCCATCCAGGAGTTGCTCGGCCATGCCTCGCTCTCGACGACACAGATCTATACCCGCATCGATTCCGCCCGCCTACTCGCGGCCTATGATTCCGCCCATCCACGAGCCCGCGGATAACTCCCTTACCTTCGGTAAAATCGTCTTGATTCCGTCTCACGGACCAGCCATCAGGCCCGGCCTTTCCGAGGGAATCACCGATGGCCTCAGCCGCAACAGACGTCACCGAAGACAATCAGCCGACCAGCAAGACCAACAAGCGCATCGCCCTGCTGATCGGCGTGCTCGCGCTCCTGCTCGCCTTCTCCGAGATCGGCGGCAAGAACGCCGAGCAGGACGCGCTCGCCAGGAACATCGAGGCGTCCAATCTCTGGGCCTTCTTCCAGGCCAAGACGATCCGCGGCACGACGCTGCGCACAGCCACCGACGCGATGGAGGTCGAGCTCGCCGGCGCGACCGACCCGGCCATACGCGAGCGCCTGCAGAAGCGCATCGACGGCTGGAAAGCGACGATCGCCCGCTACGACTCCGAGCCCGAGACCAATGAGGGCCGCAAGGAGCTGATCGTCCGCGCCAAGGCGGCCGAGGCCAGGCGCGACATCTCAAGTGCCCGCGACGACAAATACGACATCGTCTCGGGCCTGCTGCAGATCGCGATCGTCGTCGCCTCGGCCGCGATCATCACCGGCGTCGCCCTGCTCGCCTGGACCGGCGTCGGCCTCGGCGCGCTCGGGCTCGCGCTGATGGTGGTCGCCGAGGTCGCACCGACTGCGCTGTTCTGATCGAGCGCGATCCGCTCAGTAGTGGATCGCGCCCTTCGAGCCGCCGCCGCAGGCGATGGCGTCGCCATTGATCGCGACGCTGCGCGGCGAGGCGAGGAAGGCGACGATGTCGGCGACCTCGGCCATGTCGACCAGCCGGCCGATCGTGACATTGGCGGCCATGCGGCGCTCGACCTCTTCAGCCGCCAGCCCTGATGCCGCCGCTCGTGCCGCGACCACGCCCGGCGTCTTCTCCGTGCGCGTCGTGCCGGGATGCACCACGGTGACATTGATGCCCTGCGGGCCGAGCTCGTCGGCGAGGTTCTTGGTCAGCGCCGCGACCGCGACATTGCGGATCGAACCGATGGTCGAGCCGGTCAGGCGCGCCGCCAGCCCGCTGATATTGATGATCCGGCCCCAGCCGCCCGCCGCCATCACCGGCGCGGCCTCGCGGGCCATCCTGAGATAGCCCATCACCTTGACGTTGACGTCGTCGAAGAACAGCGCGTCGGTGATCTCGGCGAGCTTGGGCGGCGGCGCCTGTCCGCCCGGCTTCGCCGCGGCATTGACGAGGATGTCGAGCCCGCCCAGCGCCGCGACGGCGCCGGCCACGACCGCCTTGACCGATGCATCGTCCTGCGTGTCGACGGTCAGGCCGACGACCTTGCGGCCGGTCTCCTGCGCGAGCTCCGTTGCGGCGGCGTCGAGCTCCGCCTGATTGCGTGCGGCGATGACGACATCGACACCCTCCAGTGCCAGCTGGCGCGCAATGGCGCGGCCGATCCCCTTGCTGCCGCCCGTGACCAGGGCGCGCTTGCCGTTCAGCATCAGATCCATGGTGAGGTCCTCGAAGGCGGGATGGCGGGGCGCGTGGACTGCGACGGTCCCCGCAGTTTCGAGGGCATCCTGCGTGAGCCGCACGACCTGGTCCAGCGCGCCTCTCACAGCCCCGTTCTGCTTTGCTCGCGAGGGCGCTTGACTAACTCATATCTCATTGGTTATGAATTAACTCATAGCCAACGGGTTATTGATTGA
This sequence comes from Allobosea sp. CRIB-10, assembly GCF_900112185.1. GTDB lineage: Bacteria > Pseudomonadota > Alphaproteobacteria > Rhizobiales > Beijerinckiaceae > Allobosea. Next base: position 46,181 of record NZ_FOKP01000030.1, read on the forward strand.
GATGGCAGACGCCCACGACATGTTGTTCAGGACGCTCGCCGACCCGACGCGGCGCGCCATCTTCGAGCGCCTGTGCCGCGACGGCGAGCTGACCGTCGGCGCGCTGACCGCGCAGGCCGGCGTCTCGCAGCCGGCGGTCTCGAAGCATCTCGGCGTGCTGAAGCAGGCCGGGCTGGTGCGTGACCGGCAGGCCGGCAGGCAGACCCATTACAGCGCCCAGCTCGGCGCGCTCAGCCCCCTGATCGACTGGACCAGCCAGATGGCCGGGTTCTGGGAGGCGCGGTTCGACGACCTCGAAAATTTGCTCGCAAGGATGGATCAATGACCACCGCCACGCAGACCCGCTCCGTCATCGTCGAGCGCGAGATCGCCCATCCGCCGGAAAGGCTCTGGCGCGCCCTGACCCAGCCGCATCTGATCGCGGAATGGCTGATGAAGAACGATTTCGCGCCGGTCGTCGGCCATCGCTTCAACCTGCGCGGCGAGTGGGGCGGCGTGCTCGATTGCGAGGTCCTCGACATCGAGCCGAACCGGATGCTGTCCTACAGCTAGGACTTCGCCCATGACGATCCGGCCTTCAACCTGAAGAGCGTGGTGACCTTCACCCTGACCCCGACGCCCAGGGGCACGCTGCTGCGCATGGAGCAGGCAGGCTTCCGGCCCGAACAGAAGCAGGCCTTCGGCGGCGCCAAAGCCGGCTGGCAGGAATTCCTCGGCAAGCTCGAGCAGGTGCTCGAGCGGGCAGAATGACCATGCCGACTGCCATGTTTGTAAGGGCGCACTCATGACCTTGAACAACGTCATCCGGCAGGGCCATCGCTGGCTCGCCATCATCTTCACGGCGACCGTCATCGCCAATTTCGTCGCCATGGCGCTGGGACAGCCGCCGGCCTGGATCGTCTACTCCCCGCTGCCGCCGCTGTTCCTGCTGATGTTTTCGGGCCTCTACATGTTCGCCCTGCCCTATGCCGCCGGCTGGCGACAAGGGCGACGGGCGGAAGGCTAGGAGGAGCGCGATGGCTGGCAAGACCTCGAAAGCGGCAGCGAAACCGAAAGTCGAAGGCGGGCAGCCCGTGCTGCTCTCGGGCGGCAATCCGCAGATCGCCAAGGGCTATGGCGAGGCGCCGGTGCAGGCCTATATCGCCGCGATGCCGGGCTGGAAGAGCGCTCTCGGCGCCCGCCTCGATGCGCTGATCAGCGCTGCCGTCCCCGGCGTCAGGAAGGCGGTGAAGTGGAACTCGCCCTTCTATGGTGTTGCGGACGAGAGCCAAGGCTGGTTCGTCAGCTTTCATTGCTTCAACAGATACGTGAAGGTGACCTTCTTTCGCGGCGCTGCGCTCGAGCCCGCGCCGCTGGGCAGGTCGAAATATGAGGATGTCCGCTATCTCGACATCCATGAAGGCGAGCTCGACGAGGCGCAGTTCACCGCCTGGGTGAAGCAGGCCGCCGCCTTGCCCGGCGAGAAGATGTGACGACTATGAGGATATCGGCCCGATGACGAAGGCGAACGACAAGGCCGGGGATGCAATCTCGGCCTCCGGACAGATCGACGCCCGGATCGCGGAACTGACCGACTGGCGTGGAGCTGCGCTCGCCAAGGTCCGCGCCATCATCCGGCAGGCCGATCCCGAGGTCGAGGAAACCTGGAAATGGCGCGGCGTCCCGGTCTGGGAGCATGCCGGCATCATCTGCACCGGCGAGACCTACAAAGGCGCGGTGAAGCTGACCTTCGCCAGGGGCGCTTCGCTGCCCGACCCTGCCGGCCTGTTCAATTCCAGCCTCGACGGCAACACCAGGCGCGCCATCGACATCCATGAGGGCGCTGCGATCGACGAGGCGGCCCTGGCGGCGCTGATCCAAGCGGCAGTAGCGCTGAATACCGCCGGGACGAAACCAAAGAAGGCCTGATCAACCCGCGTGCCGGGGAGCGCGCGGCCACTCCGGCCCCTGCCCGCGCAGCCTTTCCCAAGCCCGCGCCATCTGCAGCACGCCGAGATCGTCGAAGCGCTTGCCGGTGATCTGCAGGCCGATCGGCAGGCCGGATGCGGTCATGCCGGCATGGACCGAGATCGCCGGCTGGTCCGACATGTTCGCCGCGACCGTGAAGACGATGTGCTCGAAGGGCCGCTCGGGATCATGGATCGGCGAGGCCAGCTCGGCGGCAAAGCTCGGTACCGGCGAGACCGGCGAGAGCACATAATCGAAGGGCTGGGCCGCCTTCAGCGCCGCATGGCGGATCGCCAGCATCTGGCTCATGCCGCGATGCACCTGTCCCCCGGTAAGCGAGCGGCCCCGCTCGGCCCAGGCGTAGATATAGGGCAGCACCTTGTCCTGCCGCTCCCTCGGCAGCGAACCGATCTCCGCCCAAGCGCGCTGGCGCCAGAAATCGTCGAGCCCGTCGAGCATGTCCTGCGTCAGGAAGGGCGGCGCCAGTTCGACGATCGCCCCTACCCGCCGAAAGGCATCGGCTGCCCTGGCGATCGCCGCCCGCACCTCCGGCTCGACCGGCAGGCCGATGCCCGCTTCCAATTGAAGGCCGATCCTGAGCCCGCGCGGTTCGCGTTCCAGATCGGTCCAGGCGATCTCCTGCGGCGGCAGGCACATCGGGTCGCGCTCGTCCGGCCTGGAGAGTTCGCCCATCATCAGCGCCGCGTCGGCGACGGTGCGCGTCATCGGCCCGGCGACGCGGCCGTAATATGTCGGGTCGATCGGCACGCGGCCGAAGCTGGGCTTCAGCCCGACAAGCCCGCACCAGCCGGCCGGCAGGCGGATCGAGCCGCCGATATCGGTGCCGACATGGAAAGGACCGTAGCCGGCCGCACCGGCCGCCGCCGCGCCGGCCGAGGAGCCGCCCGGGTTCTTCGAGAGATCGAACGGGTTGCGGGCGAGCGCGTGGAAGCTCGACAGGCCGGAGGAGAGCATGCCGTAATCTGGCATGGTCGTCTTGGCGAGGATGACGCAGCCGGCCTCGCGCAGGCGCTGCGCCGGCGGCGCGTCCGCAGCAGCGGGGGCGAGCTCCATCGCCGCCGTGCCGAGCGGCACAGCCACGCCCTTCGTCGCGATGTTCTCCTTGATCGTGCAGGGCACGCCATCGAGCGGCAGCGCCTCGCCCCGGCGCCAGCGGCCCTCGCTTTCCCTGGCGGCGGCGCGGGCGCCATCCGGGTCATAGGCGTAGAGCGCCTTCAGCGACGGCTCCCAGAGCGCGATGCGCTGGATCACGGCTTCAGTGACCTCGACCGGCGAGAGTTCGCGCGAACGGAAGGCCCGGAGCATGTCGACGGCGCTGAGATCGGCGAACTCGATCATGGGTGAAACTCCGCAAGCATATCCGTAATCAATCGCGAGAACGGCGCATGCGCGGATCGACCGCGTCGCGCAGGCCATCGCCCAGCAAATTGAAGGCCAGCACCGAGAGCGCGATCGCAGCGCCCGGGAAGATTGCGAGCCAGGGCTGCGCCGCCATGAAGGTCTGCGCTTCGTTGAGCATCCGCCCCCAGCTCGGCGCAGGCGGCTGCGTGCCGAGGCCGAGATAGGACAGGCCGGCTTCGGCGAGGATGGCGAGCGCGAACTGGATCGTCGCCTGCACCACCAGCACGCCGGCGATGTTGGGCAGGACATGCTGGCGCGTGATCGCCATCTCGGTCAATCCAGCGGCACGCGCCGCCAGCACATAGTCCAGCGCCCAGCATTGCAGCGCCGCCCCGCGCGCCAATCGTGCGAAGTAAGGCAGGCTGAAGATCGCGATCGCGATCACCGCGTTCATCATGCCCGGGCCCCAGACCGCGCTGATCATGATCGCCGAGAGCACCGCCGGGAAGGCGTGACTGAAATCGGCCATGCGCATGATCAGATTGTCGAGCAGGCCGTCGCGCCGGATCGCGGCGATCAGCCCGAGCGCGCTGCCGACGGTCAGTCCGAGCCCGACCGCGCCCAGGCCCACCGCCAGCGAATTGCGCGCGCCGACCATGATCATCGAGAACACGTCCCGCCCGAACTGGTCGGTGCCGAACCAGTGCTCGGCCGAGGGCGGCCGCAGGCGCTTCAGGATCGCCATCTGCGTCGGCTCATAGGGCGTCCAGAGATAGGAGACCAGCGCCATCGCGATGACGAGCCCGCCGAGCAGCGATCCGGCAAGGAAGGACGGCGAGGCCCACCAGCGCCGTGGGCGGGAGCGAGGCGCGACCGCGCTCATGACGCCTGCCGCAGGCGCGGATCGATCAGCCCGTAGAGCAGCTCGATCGCGAAATTGATGAAGACGACCAGCGCGGAGAACAGCATGACGAGGTCCTTGACCACGATCAGGTCGTGCTGGGCGATCGACTGGAAGACCAGCCGGCCGAGCCCCGGCAAGGCGAAGACGTTCTCGATGATGATCGCGCCGGCCAGCAGCACCGAGAATTGCAGGCCCAGTACGGTGACGACCGGGATCAGCGCATTGCGCAGCACATGGCGCAGCATGGTGCGCCGCCGGCTGACGCCCTTGGCGCGGGCGGTGCGGACATAATCCTCCTGCATCGTCTCCAGCATGGCCGAGCGGGTGACGCGGGCGAGGATCGCCGCCTGCGGCAGAGCGAGCGCCACCGCCGGCAGCAGCAGCGATTTCAGCGCCGGCCAGAAGCCGGCCTGCCAGCCCGGAAAGCCACCGGCCGGGAGCCAGCCGGCGCCGACGGCGAAAACCAGAACCAGCAGGAGGCCGAACCAGAAATTCGGGATGGCGAGCCCGGCCTGGGCGAAGACCATCACCGCCGCGTCGCCGGCGCGGTTGTGGTTGGCCGCGGCGAGCGCCCCGAGCGGGATGCCGATGGCGGACGCCAGCAGGATCGCCATCGAGGCGAGCGGCAAGGTCACCACCATGCGCTCGCCGATCAGTTGCGTCACCGGCACGCGATAGGTGTAGCTGAGGCCGAGATCGCCGGTGACGAGCCCGCCGATCCAGGAGAAGAACCGCAGCAAGGCCGGCTGGTCCAAGCCCATCTCGGCCCGCAATGCCGCAAGCGCCTCCGGCGCCGCATTAAGCCCGAGCGTCACCGCCGCCGGATCGCCCGGCAGGATCTCCAGCACGAGGAAGATGACGATCGCCGCGCCGAGCAGCGTCAGGGCGAACGCCACCAGCCGGCGCAGGAGGTAACCCATCATCGCGGAGGCCTCAGCGCCAGCGCACCTCCGCCAGCGGCGTCAGCGGCAGGGGCCAGTCGGTCCACATGCCCTCCAGATCGGCCCTGGTCACCGTGATCTTCGGCAGGATGAAGAGGAAGCCGTTGACCGCATCGCGCGCCAGCATGCGCTGGGCGTCGCCATAGAGCTTGTTGCGCTGCGCCTCGTCGACGGTCCGGTCGATCGTCTCGATCAGCGCCTTGAACTCGGGATTCCGGTACTGGAAGTAATAGTCGTCGCGGGCGTAGTTGGCGATGTCGAGCGGCTCGGTATGCGAGATGATCGTCAGGTCGAAATCCCTGTTCTTGAACACCCGCTCCAGCCATTGCGGGAACTCCAGCGGCTCGATCTTGGCGGTGATCCCGATCTGGGCGAGCAGCGCCGCGACGATCTCGCCGCCGCGCCGAGCATAGGCCGGCGGCGGCAAACGCAGCGTGCATTCGAAGCCCCTCGGGAAGCCGGCTGCCGCGAGCAGGGCCTTCGCCTTGGCGAGATCGACCGGATAGGTCCCGGTCAGGTCGACATAGGCCGGGTGCAGCGGCGAGAAATGGCTGCCGATATAGTCGAGATCGAAGCCGTAGATGCCGAGCGCGATCGTCTTGCGGTCGAGCACATGCGAGATCGCCTGGCGCACCCGGATATCGCTGAACGGCGCCTTGGCATTGTTGATGGCGAGGATGGTCTCGCCCTCGGTCTTGCCCAGCGTGACCTTGAGCTTCGGATCGGCCTTGAGCTGCGGGATCGCCTCCGGCGCCGAGAGATTGGTGAAGACGTCGATGTCGCCGGCCCTGAGCGCCGCGACCTGCGCCTGCGGATCGGAGATGAAGCGGAAGGTCGCCTTCACCAGAGAAGGCTTGGCGCCCCAGTACTCGTCATTGCGCGTCAGTTCGAGCCGGTCGCCGCGGTTCCAGCGCGCGAACTTGAACGGGCCGGTGCCGACCGGATCGGTCTTGTTGTTGGCGGCGGTTGCCGGCGAGACGATGACCGCATCGCCCCAGGAGAGCCCGTAGACGAAATTCGCCGTCGGCTGCTTCAGCGTGATGATCAGCCTGACCGGATCGGGAGCCTCGATGCTCGCGATCGGCGTGAAGATCCAGCGCTGGGCATTGGTCGAATCGGGCGCGACCGCGCGCTCGAAGGAGAACTTCACGTCGCGCGAGGAGAACGGCGTGCCGTCATGGAAGCGGGCATTCGGCCGGAGCTTGAAGGTGTAGGTGAGGTTGTCGGGCGCGAGCGTCCAGCTCTCGGCCAGCGCCGGTACGAGCTTGCCGGTGCGGTCCATCGCCACCAGCCCCTCGAAGATGTTCTGCAGCACGACCTCACGGATCGCCTGTGCCGCCCCCGACGTCGGATCGAGCGTCGGCGGCTCGAGCGTCATGCCGATGGTGACGCTGTCCCTGGCCTGCGCGAGCGCTGCGAGCGGAAGCTGGGTTGCGAGCGCGGCAAGGCCCGCTCCCGCCAGAAGATCGCGTCGCGTCGTCATCGTCCCGCCTCCATAGTCGTTGCGGCGCAAGATGGCGCGGGAACGAAGCGGGAGGCAAGAGCGCCGGCGCGCAACCCGGTCAGACGAAATAATCCGGATAGCTCGCCTTGAGATGCACCAGATCGGGCAGCAGCGTGCCGAGATGCTGGCGCATCGCGACGACCGCAGCGGAGGCATCGTGCCGCCTGATCTCGTCGACGATGGCGAGGTGCTCGCGGATCACCATCGCCATCCGCCCCGGCACCGGCAATGTCATCCGCCGGCAGCGGTCGATCTGGCTCTTGGCCGCCTGGGCGAGTTTCCAGACGCCGGGATAGCCGGCGATGTCGGCGAGCACCTCGTGGAACTCCTCGTCGGCGAGGTGGAAACGCTCCTGGTCGTTCGCCTCATGCGACTCGTGCAGCACGGCGATCGTCGCATCGAGCCGGGCGATGTCGTCAGCGGTGGCCGTCCGCGCCAGCACCTCGACCGTGGCGCATTCCAGCGCCTGGCGGATGAACACCGCCTCGGGGATCGCGCCGGTCGGGATACGGGCGACGAAGGTGCCGGCCTGCGGGAAGATCTCGACGAGCCCCTCTTCCTTCAGCCGAATCAGCGCCTCGCGCACCGGCGTACGGCTCATACCGAAACGGGCGGTGAGATCCTTCTCGGAGAGCGGCACGCCCGGCCGCAGCACCATGTCGAGAATCTCGCGGCGCAGGTCGTCCTGCACGACGGATGCGGCCGTGGCGCGGCCTGCCGACGCTCCGGCGAGGCGCTGCGGCTTGCGCTCGCGACGCGAGCCCCCGGTCTCGCCTATCCCTAGCGCCTCCGACATCGTCCTATCCCGGCCATGATCGCCTCCTTATTGGACCACGATGCGCGCTCCGCGGCCAATCAGGGCGTACCACGGCCAAGCTGCGCATACTAGTATATTAGTATATTGACATCACCAGCGCCGGGCCTATGGTCCGGCCCGATAGAGGAAACGCCAGCGATGCTGCTGCACGACGATCGTCTTTTGCCTGCCGAACCGGTGACGCGCGGCATTGCGCGCCGCCTCTATGCCGGCGTCCGCGACCTGCCGATCATCTCGCCGCACGGCCACACCGATCCGCGCTGGTTCGCCGAGGACAAGCCGTTTCCCGATCCGGCGACGCTGTTCGTCAAGCCTGACCACTACATCTTCCGCATGCTCTATTCGCAGGGGATCAGGCTCGAGCAGCTCGGCATCGCCCGCAAGGATGGTGGCGAGGTCGAGGCCGATCCGCGCCAGATCTGGCGGCTTTTCGCCAGCAACTGGCACCTGTTCCGCGGCACGCCGACGCGGCTCTGGTTCGAGCACGCCGCCTTCTCGATCTTCGGCATCACCGAGCGCCTCTCGGCCGAGAGCGCCGACCGCATCTATGACCGCATCGCCGAGCAGCTGGAGCAGGACGCGATGCGCCCGCGCGCGCTGTTCGAACGCTTCAGGATCGAGGCGATCGCCACCACCGAGGGCGCGCTCGACCCGCTGAAGTGGCATGACATGATCAGGGAGTCCGGCTGGGGCGGCAAGGTCGTCACGGCCTATCGTCCCGACAGCGTCGTCGATCCCGAGTTCGAGGGCTTCAGGGACAATCTCGATCAATTCGGCGAGCTCACCGGCGAGGATGTCGGGAGCTGGAACGGCTACCTCGAAGCTCATCGCAAGCGCCGCGGCTATTTCATCGAGCGCGGCGCGACCTCCTCCGATCACGGCCATGCCACGGCCCGCACCGCCAACCTGACCCCGGCCGAATGCGAAAAGCTCTTCGCCAAGATCCTGAAGGGCAAGTTCTCCGCAGAGGATGCCGATCTCTTCCGCGGCCAGATGCTGACCGAGATGGCGAAGATGAGCCTCGATGACGGGCTCGTCCTGCAAATCCACCCCGGCTCCTACCGCAACCACAACCCATATCTGTTCGAGCAGTTCGGCCGCGACATGGGCTCCGACATCCCGCGCGGCATGGACTATGTCTCGGCGCTGAAGCCGCTGCTCGACGCGGTCGGCAACGAGCCCGGCCTTACGGTCATTGCCTTCACCCTCGACGAGACCAGCTATTCGCGCGAGCTCGCCCCGCTCGCCGGCCATTACCCGGCGCTGAAGCTCGGGCCGGGTTGGTGGTTCCTCGATGCGCCCGAGGCGATGCTGCGCTTCCGCGAACTCACCACCGAGACCGCCGGCTTCTACAATACCGTCGGCTTCAACGACGACACGCGCGCCTATCTCTCGATCCCGGCGCGCCACGACGTCGCCCGCCGGATGGACTGTCACTACCTCGCCAAACTCGTCGCCGAGCACCGTCTCGACGAGGACGAGGCCGCCGAAGTCGCCCACGATCTCGCCTATCGCCTGGCCAAGGAGGCCTACCGGCTGTGACCAGCGCCAAGACCATCGACGAACGCCAGGCCGCCCACCCGCGCGATGTGCGCAGCTATGACACCGAGACGCTGCGCCAGGACTTCCTGATCGAGCGCATCTTCGTGCCCGGCGAGGTCGCGCTGACCTACAGCCATTACGACCGCATGATCGTCGGCGGCGCGATGCCGGCGGCCAAGCCGCTCACGCTCGATCCGTTCCCGCCGACCGGCACGCCCTTCTTTCTGGCGCGGCGCGAGCTCGGCGTGATCAATCTCGGCGGCGCCGGCTCGGTCACCATCGACGGCGAGCGCTTCGAGCTGCCCTCGCTCGACGCGCTCTATGTCGGGCTTGGCGCGAAAGAGGTTTCCTTCGCCAGCGCCGATCCGGCCGACCCGGCCAAGTTCTATTTGACCAGCGCCCCGGCGCATCGCGAAGCCAAGCACCAGCTCATCCGCAAGGACGACGCCAACACCATCCATCTCGGCTCGGCCGAGACCTCCAACAAGCGCACCATCCGGCAATACATCATGCCGAACAGCACCGGTACCAACCAGCTCGTCATGGGCATGACGGCGCTGGAGCCGGGCTCGGTCTGGAACTCCATGCCCTGCCACACCCACACCCGGCGGATGGAGGCCTATCTCTACTTCAACCTCGACCCGGCCCACCGCGTCTTCCATTTCATGGGCGAGCCGCAGCAGACCCGGCATCTGCTTGTCGCCAACGAGCAGGCCGTGATCTCGCCGAACTGGTCGATCCATTGCGGCTGCGGCACCTCGAACTATTCCTTCGTCTGGGCCATGGCCGGCGACAATGTCGAGTTCACCGACATGGATGCCGCCCCGGTGGAGACGCTGCGCTGATGGCGACGGCTTCGCCCTTCTCGCTGGACGGCCGCACGGCGCTGGTGACTGGCGCCAATACCGGCATCGGCCAGGGCATTGCGGTGGCGCTCGCCGAGGCCGGCGCCAGGGTCGTCGCAGCCGGGCGCTCGAGCATGGCTGACACCGAGAAGCTGATCACTGAAGCGGGCGGCACCTGCTTTCCGCTCCACGCCGATCTCCAGCAGAACGGGATCGCCACGCGGGTGATCGAGCAGGCCGCGGAACTGGCCGGCCCGCTCGACATCCTCGTCAACAATGCCGGCATCATCCGCCGGGCCGATGCCCTGGAGTTCGGAGAAGAGGATTGGGACGAGGTGATGAACCTCAACCTCAAGGCCAATTTCTTCCTGGCCCAGGCCTTCGCCAAGGCCGCGCTCTCCGCCGGACGCACCGGGCGGATCGTCAACATCGCCTCGCTGCTGTCCTTCCAGGGCGGCATCCGCGTCGCCTCCTATACGGCGAGCAAGAGCGGGCTCGCCGGGCTGACCCGGCTGCTCGCCTGCGAATGGGCGGCCCAGGGCATCAACGTCAACGCGATCGCCCCCGGCTATGTCGAGAGCAACAACACGGAGGCCCTGCGCGCCGATCCCGACCGCAACGCCGCGATCCTCGCCCGCATCCCGGCCGGGCGCTGGGGCAGACCGTCCGATATCGGCGGCGCGGCGGTGTTCCTGGCGAGCGATGCCGCCGCCTACATCCATGGCGCGATCCTTCCCGTCGACGGAGGCTGGCTGGCGCGATGACGAACCGTCTCAATTCCTTCTTCCAGCACGACGCTGACATCGCCTGGGAGCCGACTGAGCCCGGCGTGAAGCGCAAGATCATGGCCTACGGGCCGGATCTGATGGTGGTGCGCGTCGCCTTCGAGCAGGGGGCGATCGGCAAGGCGCATCAGCATCCGCACCGCCAGGCATCCTATGTCGAGAGCGGCGTCTTCGACGTCACCATCGACGGCCAGACCAGCCGGCTTGTCGCCGGCGACACCTTCTTCGTGCCCGAGAACCTCGTCCACGGCGTCGTCAACATCGAGGCCGGGCAATTGATCGATTCCTTCACACCGATGCGGACGGAATTTTTGTGAAAGACCGCTGCGCCCGGCCGTGCCGGCGCCGCTCCCGCCTGGGGACAAGAACGACCGGAATAAGCCGGCGATCATTTTTGGGGAGAGGACAACACCATGTTCAATCGACGCAGTTTCTCCGCGCTCGCCGGCGTCGCCTTCGCCGCGCTGCTCGCGACCTCGGCTCAGGCGCAGAACGTCACCCTGCGCTCGACCGACATCCACCCGACCGACTATCCGACGGTCGAGGCCGTGCGCCACATGGGCAAGCTGCTCGAGGAGCGCTCCAAGGGGCGGATCAAGATCAACGTCTTCCACTCGGCCCAGCTCGGCCAGGAGAAGGACACGATCGACCAGACGCGCTTCGGCGTCATCGACATGAACCGCATCAACATGGCGCCGTTCAACAACCTGATCCCGGCGACGAACGTGCCCTCGCTGCCCTTCATCTTCCGCTCGGTCGACCATATGCGGAAGGTCATGGACGGGCCGATCGGCGACAACCTGCTCAAGGATTTCGAGAAGCACGACCTGATCGGCCTCGCCTTCTACGATTCCGGCTCGCGCTCGTTCTACAATTCCAAGCGCGCCATCAACACGCCCGCCGACATGAAGGGCATGAAGATCCGCGTGCAGCAATCCGACATGTTCGTCGCGCTGGTCTCGGCGCTCGGTGCCAACGCCACGCCGATGCCGTTTGGCGAGGTCTATTCGGCTCTGCAGACCGGCGTCATCGACGGCGCCGAGAACAACTGGCCATCCTATGAATCGACCCGGCATTTCGAGGTCTCGAAATTCTATTCGCAGACCGAGCACTCGCTCTCGCCGGAGGTGCTGGTGATGTCGAAGAAGAGCTTCGAGAAGTTCAACGCTGCCGACCAGGCGCTGATCAAGGCCGCCGCGAAGGAATCGGTCGCCAAGATGCGCGAGCTCTGGGACGCCCGCGAGAAGGCCTCGGAAGCCAAGGTCAAGGCTGGCGGCGCCCAGATCAACGCGGTGGAAAAGCAGCCCTTCATCGACGCGATGAAGCCGGTCTACGACAAGTTCGTCACCGATCCCCAGCTGAAGGAAATGGTCGCCGCCATCCAGGCGGTGAAGTGATTTCCTGCGCCGGCCCCTCGGCCGGCGCAGCTCTTGCGCGTCATTGCGAGGAGCATAGCGACGAAGCGATCCAGGGGCGGCAGTGCTCTACGCTCCCCTGGATTGCTTCGCTTCGCTCGCAATGACGAAAGGCCGGCCTTCGCCCTCGTCATCCCTGGACATCCCATGCACGCCTTCACCGCGCTTCTGACGCGCCTCGGCGCCAAGCTCAGCCTCTACGCCCTGTTCACCGCCGGCGCCGGCCTCGTGCTGATGACGGTGATGGTCGCCTGGGGGGTGTTCGGCCGCTATGTCCTCAACGACACGCCGACTTGGGTCGAGGCCGGCTCGCTCTTCCTGATGTCCTGGTTCATCCTGCTCGGCGCCGCCGTCGGCGTGCGCGAGAGCGACCATCTCGGCTTCGAGGTCGGCCTCGCCATGTCGCCGCCGCCGGTGCGTGCCGCGCTGATCCTGATCGGAGAAGGCCTGGTCTGCGCCTTCGGCCTCGCCATGCTGGTCTATGGCAGCCAGCTCGCCGCCGGGACCTGGAGCGACCGCATGCCGATCATCGGCATCTCGCGCGGCTGGGACTATGTCCCGATCGCCGCAGGCGGTGCGCTGATCGCCCTGTTCGCGCTCGAGAAGATGCTGCTCTTCGTCACCGGCGAGAAGCAGGCCCCGCTCGGCTTCGGCCATTTCGGCTCCGAGCAGGAGGTCTGATCGTGGAACTCTGGGTTCTCTTCGGCACCTTCTCGCTGCTTCTGCTGATCGGCGTGCCCGTCGCCTTCTGCCTCGGCATCGCCTCGGTCGCGACCGTGATCTATATGGGCCTTCCGCCGGTCGTCGTCTTCCAGCAGATGAACTCCGGCATGAACGCCTTCGCCATGATGGCGATCCCGTTCTTCATCTATGCCGGCGATTTGATGATCCGCGGCGGCATCGCCGAGCGCCTGATCCAGATGGCGGCGAGCCTGGTCGGCCATCTGCGCGGCGGGCTCGGCCAGGTCAACGTCGTCACCTGCACGCTCTTCGGCGGCATCTCCGGCTCGGCCGTGGCGGATGCGTCCGCGGTCGGCGGGCTGATGATCCCGCAGATGAAGAAGCGCGGCTACGACGCCGACTACGCCGTCAACGTCACCGCCAACGCAGCGATCATCGCGCTGCTGATCCCGCCCTCGCACAACATGATCATCTATTCGCTCTCGGCGGGCGGCAATCTCTCAATCGCCGATCTCTTCACCGCCGGCGTCGTGCCGGGCCTGCTGCTCTGCGCCGCGCTGATGGTCGCCGCCTGGGCGGTCGCGGTGAAGCGCGGCTATCCGCGCGAGGCCTTTCCGGGCTTCGCCGCTGTCGGCCGCTATGTCGTGCTGGCGCTGCCCGGCATCCTCTTGATCGGCATCATCTTCGGCGGCGTCCGCTCCGGCGTCTTCACCGCGACGGAATCCTCCTGCGTCGCCGTGGTCTACGCCATCCTCGTCACCATCCTGGTCTATCGCCAGCTGACCTGGACGGCCTTCGTCGAGGCGACGCTCGGCGCGGTCCGCACCACCGCGATGGTGCTGCTGGTGATCGGCGCCGCCGGCTCCTTCGGCTGGCTGATGGCCTTCCTGCAGGTGCCGCAGGCGACGATCGCGGCGATGAAGGCGGTGTCCGACAATCCGCTCGTCATCCTGCTGATGATCAACGTCATCCTGCTGGTCCTCGGCACCTTCATGGACATGGCGCCGATGATCATCATCTGCACGCCGATCTTCCTGCCGGTGGTCAAGGCCTTCGGCGTCGACCCGATCCATTTCGGCGTGATCCTGATCCTCAATGCCGGCATCGGCCTCAACACCCCGCCGGTCGGCTCGGTCCAGTTCGTCGCCTGCGCGATCGGGCGCATCTCGATCGGCGAATCCATGCGCACGATCTGGCCGTTCTACGGTGCCTCGGTTGCCGTGCTCCTGCTCGTGACCTATGTCCCCGGCATCTCCCTCTGGCTGCCGAGGCTGTTCCATTGACCCGTCTGTCCTCTGCCACCCTTGCCTCGCTTCCGGCCGCCGTCAGGCGGCCGGGCTACGACCGCAGCAAGCTCCAGCCCGGCATTGTCCATCTCGGCCTCGGCGCCTTCACTCGCGCCCATCTCTGCGAGTTCACCGACGATGCGCTGGAGCAGGAATTCGGCGACTGGGGCATCACCGGCGCCAGCCTGCAGCGGCCCGACCAGCGCGACCGGCTGAAGCCGCAAGACGGGCTCTACACCTTCCTGAAGCGTGCGCCCGCCGGCCCGGAGCTGCGCGTCATCGGTTCGGTGCTCGATGTCCTCGTCGCGCCCGAGAGCCCGCAGGCACTGGTCGCCAGGCTCGCCGCGCCAGAAACGAAGATCGTCTCACTCACCGTCACCGAGAAGGGCTATTGCCACGATCCGGCGACCGGCAAGCTCCGGGGCGACCACCCCGACATCGTCCACGACCTCGCCAATCCCGCTGCGCCGCGCTCGGCCATCGGACTGATCGTCGCCGGCCTCGCCGCCCGCAAGGTCGCGGGCCTTGGCCCCTTCACCGCGCTCTGCTGCGACAACCTCCCCTCGAACGGCCATGTCCTGGCCGGCCTCGTCCGCGATTTCGCCGCGCTGCGCGACGACACCCTCGCCTCCTGGATCGAGGCAAACGGCGCCTTCCCCTCGACCATGGTCGACCGGATCGTGCCGGCGACGACCGAGGCCGATATCGCCGAGGTGGCGCGCCTGCTCGGCCTCGACGATGCCGCCCCGGTGATCGGCGAGCCCTTCCGGCAATGGGCGGTCGAGGATGTCTTCGCCGCCGGCCGGCCGCGCTGGGATGTCGTCGGCGCGCAGATGGTCTCCGAGGTCGCGCCCTTCGAGTTCATGAAGCTGCGCATGCTCAACGGCGCGCATTCGAGCCTCGCCTATCTCGGCTATCTTGCCGGCCATGAGACGGTCGCGGCTGCGAGCGGCGATCCGGTCTTCGCCCGCTTCCTGCAGGGTCTCTGGGACGAGATCATCCCGACCGTGCCGGCGCCGCAGGGCGTCGACCTCAACACCTATGCCGGCGACCTGCTTGCCCGCTTCCAGAACCCGGCTATCAGGCACCGCACCTGGCAGATCGCCATGGACGGCTCGCAGAAGCTGCCGCAGCGCCTGCTCGGCACCATTCGCGAGCGACTCAAGGCCGGCGCACCGATCGATCATCTTGCGCTCGGTGTCGCCGCCTGGATGTCCTATGTCACCGGCACCGACGAGAAGGGCGCCGAGATCGACGTGCGCGATCCGCTCGCCGGTGAATTCGCGTTGCGCGCCAAGGCGCTAGGCCGCGACGCGGTGGCGCTGAGCACTGCGCTGTTCGGCATCGGCGCGATCTTCGGCGACGATCTGCCGCGCGAGCAGCGCTTCAGGCAGGCTGTGGCGGAGCATCTCGACGGCCTGTTCCAGAAAGGCGCGAAAGCGACGGCGGCGGCGCTGGGGTAATAACCGCCTCCTCCTCCTGCGAAGTCGTCCCGGACAAGCGGCAAAGCCGCGCTGATCCGGGACCTATGCCTGAGCCTATCCGATTGAGGTTCAGGCATGGGTCCCGGGTCTCCCTTCGGTCGCCCGGGACGACCCGCGTTTGGGGCTTACCCCCTTGATCCCTACCCCACCCTGACGCCAGATACAGGCGATGTTCGCCCGCTTCGCCAACGCCCTGGCCACGAGCGCCTTCGCCGCGCTGCTTCTCCTGCCCTCAGGCGCTGCGAAGGCCCAGGCGCAGCCGGCCTCACCTTACGTCGTGCCGAACTACTGGGATCCGAACGTCCGGGTCGAGCGGCCCGATCTCGGCCCGCCGCGGGTGATCCGCTTCCTGACCGACGATGATTTCCCGCCAATGCATTTCGCCACGCCGGAAGGCGGCGTCACCGGCTTTTCGGTCGAGCTCGCCCGCGCGATCTGCGAGAAGCTCGCTCTGAGCTGCACCATCCAGGCGCGGCGCTTCGACACCTTGCTGGATTCCCTCGCCGAGGGCCGCGGCGACGTGCTCGCCGCCGCCATCCCGGTCACGAGCGAGCTGCGCTCACGCTTCACCGCCAGCCAGATCTACCATCGCTCGCCAGCCCGGCTGCTGACGACACGCGGCAATGCCCGCTCCGATCTCGAACTGGTCGGCCTGCGCGGCACGCGCGTCGCCGTGATCGCGGGCACGGCGCACGAGGCCTTCCTCGAACGCCTCGCGCCGTTCATCCAGCGCCGGGCCGCGCCAGACCTGCAGGCGGCGCTGGCTCTGCTGCGCAGCGGCGACGCCGAATATGTCTTTGGCGACGGGGTCGCGCTGGCGCTGAGCATCGCCGGGCGCGGCGGCAGCGAATTCGCCTTCGCCGGCGGCCCCTATCTCGAAGCGCGCTATTTCGGCGAGGGCGTCGGCTTCCTATTGCGCAAGGACGATCTCGCCTTGAAGCGGGCGATCGACTACGCGCTGCAGGGCCTCTGGGACGATGGCACCTATGCCAGGCTGTTCATCCGGTTCTTCCCGGTCAGCCCGTTCTGACTGTCGTCCTTGACTGGCTGGCTCGGCTTGGCCAGCCGCCCCTCCTCGGCCTTGTAGAAGAACTGCGAGGCGACGAGCCAGCCCTTCAGCGGCCGCAAGGGCGGGATGCAGGTCAGCAGGATCAGCGGCAGGGTCGTGACCAGATGCACCCAGGTCGGCGGGCTGTAGCTCAGCTCCAGCCAAAGTGGGAAGGCGACCGCCGGGACGCAGACGAACATCATCACGAAGAAGGCCGGTCCGTCCGCCGGGTCGGCGAAGGAATAGTCGAGCCCGCAGGCCTCGCAGCGCGGCTTCAATGTCAGGAAACCGTCGAAGAGCTGGCCTTCGCCACAACGCGGGCAGCGGCCGCGCAGGCCGGTCTTGAGCGGAGACAGCGCCGGCCAATGTTGATGTGCCATGTCGTCCTCCTGCGGTGACGCGCCATGATTGACTGCATTCACCGGAGATTGATGGCTACATAATGCGACAATTGATTGCAATCAATATTGGCAGAGCTGCAACACTGTCGCAGGCAAGGCGTCGGGCACAGATCCGTTGCAGGCGAACCAGTTACAGCGCGCGAACACTCGCTTCCGGAGCCTGCTTCAGCGCGTGTGCCATGAAGGCGAGCACGTCGCCGAGGGCCTTGCGGCCGATCGGCCCGCCCAGGCAGATGCGAGCGGCCTCCGGCGCCGGTCCTTTCGCCGCGAAGGCATCGCTGGCGACGATGCCGATCCCGATCGCCTGCATCTGGCCGACGAAGGCGGCACGGGTCCAGGGCGGCGGCAGCTCCAGCCAGAGATTGAAGCTGAGCGGATCGGTGCGGCACAGGCCCGCCGGCAGGATCTCGGCCGCGAGACGCTGCCGCGCCGCCGTCTCCGACCTGATGAAGGCGAGCAGCGCATCAGCACTGCCATCCTCGATCCAGTGCGTCGCGAGCGCTGCAGTCAGCGGCGAGGCCATGATGCTACTGGCGCGCAGGGCGGCCGCGAAGGGCCAGCCGGAACGGAGATCCGGCACCACGACATAGGCGAGCCGCAAGCCGGCCCCAAAGCATTTCGACAGGCCGGCAATGTGCCAGCTCAGCTCCGGCGCGAGCGCTGCGAAGGGAGTGGGCGAATCAGGCGGCACGAAGCCATAGGCATCGTCCTCGATGATCGCGACGCCATGGCGGCGGGCGATGCCCACGATCTCTTCGCGCCGCCGCTCCGGCATGGTGATCGTCGTCGGGTTCTGCAGGACCGGATTGAGATAGAGCGCCTTCGGCTTCAGGCGGCCGCAAGCCTCGGCAAAGGCGTCGGGGTCGAGCCCGTCGCCGTCCATGGCAAGGCCGGTCAGGGATAGGCCGAGCTGCGCGCAGATCGAGCGGATGCCGGGATAGGTCAGCGCCTCGCACAGCACCGCATCGCCCGGCCTGGCGAGACCGCTCAGGATCGCCAGCAGCGCCGCATTCGCGCCCGGCACGACGAAGAGCTGTTCAGGGGCGGGAGCAAGCCCGCGCCGCCCGAGCCAGAGCCCAGCAGCAGCCTTGTCGGCGGGCGAGCCACCGAGCGGCTGATAGCGCAAGAGGCTGACCAGTCGTTCGCCGACCTCCGCCAGGCCGTGTCGCAATCGGGTGATCAGCGCCGGATCATCGGGCTCCGGCGGCAAGGTCATCGAGAGGTCGACAAGCTCCGGCGCGGACGCGCGCGGTATCGAGCCTCTGTCCGGCGCTACGGCTTTCGTCGGCACCGCCTTGACGAAGGTGCCCTGCCCGACACGCGACTCGACCAGTCCGCGCCGCTGGGCCTCGACATAGCCGCGCGCCACCGTGGTGAAGTCGACGGCGAGCGCCTCGGCCAGCCGGCGCTGCGGCGGCAGCCTGTCACCGGCAGCCAGAGCGCCTGCCGCGATATCCGCGGCAATGCGGTCGGCGATGGCGAGATAGCGCGGCTTGTCGCTCTGGGTCAGGTCCGGGAGCCAATCCATCGATGCGATCCGTCGTGAGGCGAAGCACTGATTGGATTGACTGTATATTGTTGCAAGGCCGCTCTGTCACTAGCGGCCGAACGTCCCGTCAGCTCACGATTTCGCCGCGAAAGGCCCAGCGCGTCATGCGCCTCTCCACCAAGGCACAGGCTGCGTACATCAGCACGCCCATGATCGCGATGGCGAAGAGGCCGGCGAAGGTCGTGGCCGAGTCGTTGCGCGCGCCGGCCGAGAGCATCAGGAAGCCGATGCCGCGATTGCCGCCGACCGTCTCGGAGATCACCGAGCCAATGAAGGCCAGCGTCACCGCGACCTTCAGGCTGGCGAAGAGATAGGGCATGGCGCGGGGCACGCCGACCTTGGTCAGGATCTCCCACTGGCTGGCGCCGAGCGAACGCATCACGTCGCGCATCTCAGGCTCGATCGTGGCGAGGCCGGTCGCGACATTCACCACGATCGGGAAGAAGGAAATGACGAAGGCGGTGATGATCGCCGGCAAGGCGCCAACGCCGAGCCAGATCATCAGGATCGGCACGATCGCAACCTTAGGCACCGCGTTGAAGGCGATCAGCAGCGGGTAGAGCCCGGAATAGACGAAGGGCGAGGCGCCGACGGCAAGGCCGAGCAGCACGCCGAAGCCGATCGCCAGCACGAAGCCGACCGCGGTCGTCCACAAGGTCTCCAGGCAGTATCGCAAGAGGATGTCCCAGCGCTGGACCATCACCTCGAAGATCCGTGTCGGCCGCGGCGCCAGGATCTCCGGCACGTCGAAGACGATGCAGGCGATCTCCCAGAGCAGCAGCAGGCCTGCCATGGCGAGCCAGGGCATGGCGACGAGCAGCAGAGCGCGCTGACGATCACTCATTGTCGTGGTCCTGCCGGGGCCGCATCACGCATGCTCCATATGGATGCGCTCGCGCAGATCGTGGACGATGTCGACGAACTCGGCGGTGAAGGTCGTCTCCAGCGTGCGCGGGCGCGGCAGCTCGATCTTGCTGATCTTGACGATCCGTCCGGGCCGGCGGCTCATCACATAGACGGTGTCGGCGAGATAGACCGCCTCGCGCAGGTCGTGCGTCACCAGCACGGCGGTGAAGCGGCGCTCCAGCCAGAGCGCCTGCATCACGCCCCAGAGCTCCTCGCGGGTGAAGGCGTCGAGCGCGCCGAAGGGCTCGTCGAGCATCAGGATCTCGGGCTCGTGCACCAGCGCCCGGCACAGGCTGGAGCGCTGCTGCATGCCGCCGGAGAGCTGCCAGGGAAACTTGTCGCCGAAGCCGCCGAGGCCGACCGAGGCAAGCAGTTTCTCGACCCGCTCGATGTATTCGGCCTTGTTCGCCCGGAAGCGGCGCTTGTGCGGCTCCACCACTTCGAGCGGCAGGAGGATGTTGTCGCGCGTCGTGCGCCAGGGCATCAGCGTCGGCGCCTGGAAAGCCATGCCGACGCCGCGGATCGGGCCCTTGACCGGCTGGCCGTGGACCCGGACCTCGCCGCCGCTCGGCGGCAGCAGCCCGGTGACCAGCTTCATCAGGGTAGACTTTCCGCAGCCGGAGGGGCCGACCACGGCAATGAACTCGCCCTTGGCGATGTCGAGCGTCGCATCCTCCAGCGCCAGCATGCGCGAGGGCCCGCTGCCATAGGCGAGGCTGACCTTGCGCAGTTCGACGAGAGGCGTGTCGGTGGAAGCCGGCATGGAGGGCGTCATTCTCGGGCTTGTCCCGAGAATCTCAGGACGAGGAAACTCCAGGAGATGGCCGGGTCAAGCCCGACCATGACGGCTGAGATCAACGCCTCACGGCGCGACCATGCGCTCCGCCTTGGGCGGCAGGTACTTGTTCGAGAACACCTTGTCAGGCGCCGGCGCAGCGGGCAGGCCGAAGGCGTCGGCGACATCGGTGACCGAGCGGGCGAAGCGGGCCGGGTCGACATCGCCCATGCCGTTTTCCTTCACATAGGGCGTCAGCACATTCATCTTCAGCGACAGGTCGAGGCGTTCGGCCTCCAGCTTCTCGTCGATCAGCGGATCGCGCTTCTTCACCGCGGCGAGGCCGACGACCGGGTTGGCGGCGACCTCCTTCCAGGCCTTGGCAGTGGCGCGCAGGAAGCCCTTCACCAACTCAGGCTTCTCGGCGAAGGCCGGCGAGACGATGATGCCGTTGCCGTAAACGTCCATCTTGTAGTCGGAGTAGTTGAAGGAGACGATGTCCTCCTGCTTCACACCGCGCGCCTTCAGGTCGAGCACCGACGAGAAATAGTGGCCGCTGATGAAGTCGACGGTGCCCTGCACCATCGACTGCTCGCGCAGCTGCGGCGTCAGGTTGACGTGGTTGACGCTCTTGGCGTCGATGCCGACCTTCTTGGCGAAGGCGGGAAAGAGCCTGAAGGAGGCGTCGAACACCGGCGCGCCGAGCTTCTTGCCGGCGAGGTCAGCCGGCTTGGCGATCCCGGTCTTCTTCAGCGTGTGCACGCCGAAGGGCGGGAAGTCATAGGCCATGAAGACGCAGAGGATCTCCTTGCCGGCGTTCTTGGCGTTGTACTCGATCAGCGAGTTCACATCGGCGAAGCCGATATCATAGGCGCCGGTGGCGACGCGCTGGACCGCGCCGGCCGAGCCCTGGCCGGGATCCATGGTCACGTCGAGGCCCTCGGCCTTGTAGTAGCCCTTCTCCAGCGCCACCAGGAAGGGCGAGGTCGGCCCCTGGAACACCCAGTCGAGCGTGAACTTCACCGCGGTCTGCGCCTGCGCCGGGGACATTGCCCCCAGCGCCAAAGCAGCCGCGCCGGCGAGCGCGACGCGGCGGCTGAGCGCCCACGCCAAACCCTTGCCGGCCCGCTGCAAGCCGGACATCCCCCACTTCACATTACGAACCATCGAGCCGACCCCTGCTTATGTTGTACGACGACGCTAGCGGGGCCCGGTTCGGAGTCAATCGACCGACCGGGGTTGTCTGCCGCTTTTTCAGGCAGGCGTTTTCCATCTTGCCGGCAGATGGCGCCGCGGTTGTTGCGCCGCACGCGCATATCTGCGAAACCGCCCGCTTCCATGCCCTATCCTGCGAGACCTGAAGCCAAAATGCCCGCTTTCGACCCCGCGCTCATCGAAGCCGCCCGCGTCTCGGCCGCCTGGCCGTTCGAGGAAGCCAAGAAGCTCGTGGCGCGGCTGCAGAAATCGGGCAAGCAGGAGGCGGTGTTCGAGACCGGCTACGGCCCGTCCGGCCTGCCGCATATCGGCACTTTCGGCGAGGTCGCCCGCACCTCGATGGTGCGCCATGCCTTTCAGGTGCTGACCGATGGCGCGATCCCGACCCGGCTGATCGCCTTCTCGGACGATCTCGACGGCCTGCGCAAGGTGCCGGACAATGTCCCGAACAAGGAGCTGCTGGCGCAGCATCTCGGCAAGCCGCTGACCGAGGTGCCGGACCCGTTCGGCACGCATGACTCGTTCGGACGGCACAACAATGCAAGGCTCTGCGCCTTCCTCGACCAGTTCGGCTTCGACTACGAGTTCAAGTCCTCGACCGACGCCTATCGCGCCGGCGAGTTCGACGCGACCCTGCTCAGGATGCTGGCCCGCTTCGACAAGATCATGTCGATCATGCTGGCGACCCTGCGCGAGGAGCGCGCCGCGACCTATTCGCCCTTCCTGCCGATCCATCCGAAGACGCGGGTCGTCATGCAGGTGCCGATCGAGGCGCGCGATGTCGAGGCCGGCACCATCACCTGGACCGACCCGCAGAGCGGCGAGCGCTTCACCACGCCGGTGACCGGCGGCCATGCCAAGCTGCAATGGAAGCCGGACTGGGCGATGCGCTGGGTCGCGCTCGGCGTCGATTACGAGATGGCGGGCAAGGACCTGATTGACTCGGTCAAGGTCTCCTCGCAGATCGCCCGCGCCATCGACGGCACGCCGCCGGAGGGCTTCAACTACGAGCTCTTCCTCGACGAGCAGGGCCAGAAGATCTCGAAGTCGAAGGGCAACGGCCTCACCATCGAGGACTGGCTGAGCTATGGCCCGCCGGAGTCGCTGGCGCTGTTCATGTATGCGCGTCCGCGCGAGGCCAAGAAGCTGCATTTCGACGTGATCCCGCGCGCGGTCGACGACTACCTGCAGTTCCTTGGCGGTTATGACCGGCAGGACTGGAAGAACCGCCTCGGCAATCCGGTCTGGCACATCCACGCCGGCACCCCGCCGCAGCCGGAGCTGGTCGCCACCGGCGCCGGCGACAATGCAGTGCGCACCCAGATCTCGTTCTCGCTGCTGATGAACCTCGTCTCCGTCGCGAACTCCGAGGACAAGGCGGTGCTCTGGGGCTTCCTGCAGCGCTATGCGCCCGGCATCTCGCCGCAGACGCATCCGCGGCTCGATGCGCTCGTCGGCTACGCGCTCGCCTACTTCAGAGACTTCGTGAAGCCGGCCAAGCACTACCGCCCGGCCGACGAGACCGAACGCGCCGCCTTCCTCGCATTGGACGCGGCACTCGCCGCGCTGCCGGCAGGTGCGAGCGCCGAAGCGGTGCAGGATGCGGCCCTCGACGTCGCCCGCGCCATCCCGCGCTACCAGAACCTCAGCGCCAAGAATGCGACGCCGGAGCGGCCGGGCGTCTCCGGCGACTGGTGGAAGGCGATCTACCAGGTGATGTTCGGCGAGGATCAGGGCCCGCGCTTCGGTTCCTTCGCGGCGATCTACGGCCTCGACAACACCCGCAGGCTGATCGCCAAGGCGCTCGATGGCGGGCTGATCCGCGAGCATGAGGCCTTCCTGGCGGCGCGCCAGCCGCTCAGCGCATGAGTGCAGCGGCGGCCGAGGCGGTCGAGAAGGCCATTGCCAGCCGTCGTGCCGTGCGCGCCTTCTTGCCCGATCCCGTCGATCCCGCACTGGTGCGCCGCCTGATCGCACTGGCGGCGCAGGCGCCCAGCGGCACCAATATGCAGCCCTGGCGCCTGCGCGTGCTCGGCCCCAGGACCCGCGCGAAGCTGGAGACGGCGCTGGTTGCGGCGCTCGACGATCCCTCCCCGCGCGAGGAGGAGTATCGCTATTATCCTGCGACCCTCCGCGAGCCCTATCTCTCGCGGCGCCGCAAGGTCGGCTGGGACCTCTACGGCCTGCTTGGCGTCGCCAAGGGCGACCATGCCGGCATGCGCCGCCAGACCGAGGCGAACCTGCGCTTCTTCGGCGCGCCGGTCGCGCTGATGCTGACGGTCGATCGCGATCTCGAGATCGGCTCCTGGCTCGATCTCGGTGCCTTCGTCCAGACCTTGCTGATCGCAGCGCAGGGCCATGGTCTCGACTCTTGCCCGCAAGCGATCTTCGCCCGCTTCCACGGGGTCGTGCGGCGTGAACTCGCCATTCCCCAGAGCGAGGTCGTGGTCTGCGGCATCGCCCTCGGCAAGGCCGATCCCGATGCGCCGGCCAACCGGCTCGTGCCGGAGCGCGAGCCGGTCGAGGGCTTCACCAGCTGGCTGGACTAGGGCGCGTAGCGAAGAGCCTGCCCCCCCGAACACCGCCTGTTCCGTCATGGTCGGGCTTGTCCCGACCATCCATGTCTTCCTTCACGCAACGCTGTGTTCAAGACGTGGATGCTCGCCACAAGGGCGAGCATGACGAACTGGACCAGCGTCGTGTTCGTGGACGCCGGACTCAGGCCTGCGGTCTGTCCGGAATGACGACCGACCGCGCCGCGCCTCAGCCAGCCACCGCCGTGTACTCGGTCTCGACCGAGGAATCGTGCAGATGGTGGTCGTAGCCGTAGATGTGGATCGAGATCGCATCACCGATGCCGCGATTCTGCATGCGGTGAATGTTCGGCCCCGTCGGCAGCATGCAGGCGACATAGCCGGCCTGACGCTCCTGCTCCTCCGTCGCCACGGCGCGCTTCGCGTCGATGGCGCGATACCAGGTTTCCGTCAGAGTCCCGGCGACCATGCCGAAACAGCACGAGCAGTGATGGTCATGGATGCAGGTCGTGGAGCCTTCGGCCCAGACCATCGCCCAGACGCTGACGGCGTCGTTGCCGGCGAGCAGGTTGCGGGCATAGCCGCCCTGCTTGCGCTGCAGCGGCAGGGCCTGGATCAGGTCGGGGATCGCGACGAGTTCGTTGAGGACGGCGCGAGCCGCAGCGAGATAATCGCGCGAGCAGGTGCCCTCATGGGTGCGCAGGGCGTTCAGCACCGCGCCGCGCTGCTCCTCGCCGAGAAAGCCCTGCATGTCCCTGATCTCCCGTCGCATCGAATGACGGGGGAATGATAGGGCGAGCGCGGGAGGAACGGTTTGCGATCCGTGGTGCGATACAACGCAATCTTAGAAACTGATACCAATTTTGATCGCAATATGAGAAAAGAATTTCTACTCGCGTTTGGCGAGTGATATTCTGTTCCGAAGAGAAGCAGACGTGGTCAAGCTCGACGCCTTCGACCTGCGCATCCTCGCGCTGCTGCAGGAGGATGCCAGCAAGCCGCTGGCCGAGATCGCCGATGCGGTCGGGCTGTCGCCGACGCCGTGCTGGCGGCGCATCCAGAAGCTGGAAGCAGCAGGCTACATCAAGCAACGCGTCGCGCTGCTCGACCGCGACAAGCTCCGGGCCGGCGTCACCGTCTTCATCGCGGTGAAGACGGCGCGCCATTCGATGGAGTGGCTGGAGCGCTTCCACGCCGCCGTCCAGGACCTGCCAGAGATCGTCGACTTCTATCGGATGAGCGGCGACATCGACTATCTGCTCAAGGCCTATGTCTGCGACATCGCCGCCTATGATGCGCTCTACAAGAAGCTGATCTCGCGCATCGAGCTCAGCGACGTCACCTCCATGTTCGCCATGGAGGAGTTGAAGTCGACTACGGCGATCCCGCTCGGTTTCGCCGCCGAGGGCTGATCACCTCACCGTCATGCTCGCCCTTGTCCCGACCATGACGAGAAGGCTCAGCCATTGATTTCGAAGAGGCCGGCGCAGCCCATGCCGCCGGCGACGCACATGGTGACGACGGCATAGCGCGCCTTGCGTCGGCGGCCTTCCAGCAAGGCATGGCCGACGAGCCGCGCCCCGCTCATGCCGAAGGGATGGCCGATCGC
>NZ_FOKP01000066.1 GCF_900112185.1 Allobosea sp. CRIB-10
GTGAACCGCCCCGGGTTCGCCGGAGGCCGTTTGGTTTGAGTCAGGCTGCGATGGCTGGCTCGTCCAGCATCGCGTAATAGCGTTCCTCGGCTTCGGCCGGCGGGATGTTGCCAATAGGCTCCAGCAGCCGGCGATGGTTGAACCAGTCGACCCAGGTCAGCGTGGCGAACTCGACTGCCTCGAAGCTTCGCCAAGGTCCGCGCCGATGGATCAACTCTGCCTTGTAGAGTCCGTTGATCGTCTCTGCGAGAGCGTTGTCATAAGAGTCGCCGACGCTGCCGACCGAGGGCTCTATCCCCGCCTCGGCGAGGCGCTCGGTGTATCGAATGCTGACGTATTGAGAGCCCCTGTCGGAATGATGCACGAGGCCGCCGCGATGGACCGGTCTTCGCTCATGCAGGGCCTGCTCCAGCGCGTCGAGCACGAAGCTGGCATGTGCAGTCCGAGATACGCGCCAGCCGACGATCCGCCGAGCATACGCGTCGATGACGAAGGCGACATAGACAAAGCCCGACCAGGTGCTGACATAGGTGAAATCCGAGACCCACAGCATGTTCGGCGCCGGCACATGGAACACCCGGTTGACATGGTCCAGCGGACACGGCGCGGCCTTGTCCTGAACGGTCGTGCGGAGGGGCTTGCCGCGAATGACACCTTGCAGGCCGAGGTCGGCCATCAGGCGTTCGACCGTGCATCGCGCAACGTCGAACCCCTCGCGCAACATCTGCCGCCAGACCTTGCGTGCGCCATAGACCTCGAAGTTCTCCCCGAACACGCGCTCGATCTGCGGCTTCAGCTTCAGGTCCCGCTTCGCCCGAGCCGACAGCTTCCGGGGATCGGTCCGCTTGGCGACATGCTCATGGTAGGTTGACGGGGCGATCGGCAGCACCTTGCAGATCGGCTCGACCCCATAAGCCCCACGGTGATCGTCGATGAAGCCGATCATGACCGGTGTCGGCGGTCGAGCTCCGCCTGGGCAAAATACGCCGATGCCTTGCGCAGGATCTCATTGGCCTGCCGCAGTTCCCGGTTCTCGCGTTCGAGAGCCTTGAGCTTGGCCGCGATGTCCGTTGTCAGCCCGGGCTTGCGGCCGCTGTCGACCTCGGCCTTCTTCACCCAATCGCTCAGCGTCTGCGCCGTGCAGCCGATCTTGCCGGCGATCGACGTGATCGCCGCCCAGCGCGACGGATGCTCGGCTTCATGGTCCAGCACCATCCGCACCGCGCGCGCACGCACCTCAGGCGAGAACTTGTTCGTCGTCTTGCTCGTCATAGCCCCATCCTCTCAGGAGTTGGGGCCTCCGACAAACCCGGGGCGGTTCACT
>NZ_FOKP01000033.1 GCF_900112185.1 Allobosea sp. CRIB-10
AGCGGCCCCGCCAGCGGCGGCGCCGTCTCGATGGCCGCTTTATAGGAGCACCCCACTCAGACTGTCAACACGCTTCTTGAAAGTTTTTCGACAAAGCCGCGTTTTTTTACCCGGCTCGCGATTTCCGGGCATTTTGCCGGTGTTTCGTCCGCTCTGGCGCCTCGACCGGGCTCCCTGAAGGGAACCCGCCCGCAAACAGCCGCATTTTTTTCTCACAGCCACGATGCCGACGCCGGGACGGTCTGCGGGGCGATCCCCGAGATTGATTCCCGTGCGGGACGCGGGCATGGTCTCTGCTCTATATAAGGCAGGGATCGAGCCCGTCCGCGGCATCGACTCGGTGCGCCCTCGGGCGCTTCAATGGATTCGCCAGACGCCCGATGAACGCCCCTCCGGATCTCAGAGCGCCGCATGAGCCGCTGACGCCGGAAGCGACGGCGCTGCTCGTCGACCTCGGGATCGAACCGCCGATCTCTCCCGCCGGCGCCACTCCTGCCGGCATGGACCGCCGCGGCGTCTCGCTGCGCTGGCTCGCCGCCTGTCTGCTCGTCGGCTCCTGCGGCGCGGCTCTTCTCGGCGGCGCCATCCTGGTCGCGGTACGCGGCGACACCAGCTTCGCCGAGCGCCCCGAGCCCGTCACCCCGCATCAGACCACCTCGGCCGGCGGCGGTGCCCGCAAGGGCGACAAGCTCGTCGCCGAACAGCCGATCGCCTCGGCCCGGCACAGCGTGCGCGCGCCGATGTCCCAGCGCATCGGCGATCGCGAGGTCATAAGGGTGCGCCCCTTCGTGCGCCTGTCGACCAATCTGTCGCTGACCAGCGGCGTCTATGCCGCCAACATCCCGCCCTTCAACCCGCTGCGTCTCTTCGCCGAGGGAGCGCCCGGCAGCGAGCGCTATGCCGAGCCGGTCACCGACATGCCGGATGCGGACGTCTCGATAACCAAGCGCGACCTCGCCGACCTGCCGATCACGCCTGGCAAGGCGAGCCTCACCGACGCCGACGTGGTGAACCAGATGGAGGAGGAGCGCGCCAACCTGGCCGCCGCCGACCGTCGCGCGGCGCTGCCGATCCCCCCGCAGCTCATGCTGAGCCGCACTTTGGCCCAGGGCAGCCAGGCCGCCGGCGCCGGCAATCTCCTGTCCTACGCGCCCGCCACCGACACCTCCTTCTCGAACATCGAGGTCCGCGTCGTCCCGGAGAACGTGACGAACGCGCCGAAGACCCCGATCGCGGCCACCCGCGAGCCGCAGGTCGAGGAGAAGCTGCTGATCACCCGCCGCGGCGAGAACTTCGAGACGGTGGTGCGCAATGCCGGCGCCAGTCGCGATCAGATCGTCTCGATGATGAAGGCCTTCGACGGCAAGGTGAAGGTCGCCGCCCTGCCGGAAGGCCAGGTCCTGCAGGCGCTGTTCGCGCCGGGGCCGCGCCCCGGCGACCCCCGCCAGATCATGCGCCTCGCCCTGCTCGACAACGGCCGGCCTTCCGCCGCCGTCGCGGTCAACGACAAGGGCCTGTTCGTTCCGGTCGCCCTGCCGAGAAGCGAAACGGTCGGCCCGCAGCAGAAATCGCAGGTCGGCTCGCAGGATGACGAGGAGGAAGAGGACGACGAGGGCGGCACCGGCGCACGGCTCTATGAGAGTCTCTATGAGACCGGGCTGCGCCACGATCTGCCGCGCCCGCTGATCGACGAGCTCGTCCGGATCTTCTCCTATGATCTCGATTTCCAGCAGCGCGTGCGCGGCGGCGACAATCTCGAGGTCATCTTCACCGACGACGACGAAGGCGAGCGTGCGGAAATCCTCTCGGCGAGCCTCACCGTCAACGGCGAGACCCGGCAGGTCTTCCGCTACCAGGCCCCGGAAGACGGGCTGATCGACTATTTCGACAGCGATGGCCGCTCACTGAAGAAATTCCTGCTGCGCAAGCCGATCACCGATGCCGAGATGCGCTCCGGCTTCGGCATGCGCTACCACCCGATCATGCGCTATTCGAAGATGCATACCGGCATCGATTGGGCCAACAAGATCGGCACGCCGATCCTGGCCGCCGGCAACGGCACGATCATCAAGGCGGAATGGGATTCCGGCTATGGCCGACGCATCGAGATCCAGCATGCCAACGGCTATGTCACCACCTATTCGCACCAGTCGGCCTTCGCCAAGGGCATTGCGCCCGGCGTCAAGGTCCGGCAGGGCCAGGTGATCGGCTTCCTCGGCAATACCGGCCTCTCGACCGGGCCGCATCTGCACTACGAGGTCATGGTCAACGGCAACTTCGTCAACCCGATGAAGATCAAGGTGCCGCGTGGCCGCGAGCTCGACGGCCGGGCGCTCGCCGAATTCAAGCGCCAGCGTGACGAGGTCCTGGGCCTGATCGAGAAGGCCGGAGGCCAGACTGCGCAATTGCGCTGAGATTCACCCCTCCTGCCCGCGGGCCAATGCTCTCCTCCCTCATCATCGTCCTTCCCGTCTTCGGCCTGATCGCCATCGGCTACGGCACGCGCTGGCTGAAGCTGTTGCGGGAAACGACGGGCGAGGGCCTCTCCGACTTCGTCTTCGTCCTCGCCATCCCCTGCCTGTTGTTCAAGACGCTGGCGACGGCCACGATCCCGCCCGACCAGCCCTGGGGCTACTGGATCTCCTATTTCGCCGGCCTCGCCGTCGTCTGGCTGATCGCCCAGTTCGTCGCGCGACGCTTCTTTGCCCGTAAAGGCCCCGAGCTCGTCGTTTCCGGCTTCGCCGCGGCGCAGTCGAATACGGTCTTCGTCGGCATCCCGATGATCCTGAAGGCTTATGGCGACGCGGGCGCGGTCCCGCTCAGCCTGCTGCTCGCGGTGCATCTGCCGGTGACCATGACCGCCGCGACCCTGCTCGCCGAAGGCCGCGGCACCTCGCCTCTCCTGCTGCTCCGGCGCTTGTTCACCCATCCGATCGTCGTCGGCATCCTGCTCGGCAGCGCCGTGCGCCCCTTCGTCGGCATGATCCCGGCGCCGCTCTGGTCGATCGTCGACCTAATCGCCGGCGCCGCCGTCCCGTGCGCGCTGGTCAGTCTCGGCATCGCGCTGCGGCGCTACGGCCTTGCGTCGGGGATCGGACTGCCGGCGATCCTGAGCTTCCTCAAGCTTGTCCTGCACCCGCTGATCGTCTTCCTGCTGGCGACGAAGGTGTTCGCGATGCCCACGGCCTGGGCCGGCGTCGCCGTGCTCTTCGCCGCCTGCCCCTGCGGGATCAACGCCTATCTCTTCGCCGAGCGCTACAAGCAGGGCGTCGCCGACGCCTCCAGCGCGATCGCGCTCTCGACCGGGCTGTCGCTCTTCACCACGATCGGCTGGCTGACCTTTTTGGGCGTCGGCTGATCGGGATCGAACGATTCACGTGAAACCGAGCTGCCGCCGGATCGCCTCGGGCGTCGCCCCGTCCGCCCGCAGATCGGCTAGGCTCCGGGACAGCCGGCTTTTCGCCAGCTTCTGCCCGGTCTCGTCGCTGAGCAGCCGGTGGAAATGATAGCGCGGCACGGCCAAGCCGAGCAGGCGCTGCAGCAGGACATGGATGTCGGTGGCCGCTTCCAGATCCTTGCCGCGCACGACATGGCTGACATTCTGTAGAGCGTCGTCGACGACCACGGAGAGATGATAGCTCGTCGGCACGTCCTTGCGCGCCAGCACGACATCGCCCCAGCGCGCGGGATCGACGCGAATGTCGCGCTCCTCGCCCGCTTCGTCGAACAGGCGATAGGAGAGCGTTTCGCCGGCCACTCGCGCCAGGGCCCTGTCCATGGCGAGGCGCAGCACATGCGGCTCGCCCGCCTCGCGGCGGCGGCGAAGCTCGGCTTCGCCCAGGGCACGGCATGTTCCCGGATAGAGTGGCGCGCCATCGGGATCGCGCGGCCAGGGCGTTCCGGCCTCGGCTTCGCACCGACGCACGGCGTCTTTCACCTCCTGGCGCGAGCAGAAGCAGTGATAGATCAACCCCATCTCCTCGAGCTGACCGAGCGCCTGGCGATAATCCGGGAAATGCAGGGATTGCCGCCGCACCTGCGGAGCAAAGGAAATCCCCAGCCAGGCGAGGTCGTCATGGATGGCCTGCTCGAATTCGGGCCGGCAGCGCGTCAGGTCGATATCCTCGATCCGCAGCAGCAGCTTGCCGCGTAAGCGCGCCGCCAGCCGCTCATTGACCAGTGCCGAATAGGCATGGCCGAGATGCAGCCGCCCGTTCGGGCTCGGTGCAAACCGGAAAACGGGTGGAGACGATGCCATCCCCCTCTGTCTATGGTTCGCCGCGCGCCTCGCCAAGCCCGGTCTCCTGACAGGGCTGGGACCGGCGACCGGCGACAAACCCGAGCAAGATGACGACGATCTCCTGCACCGCCGATCTCGAAGAGGGCATGGCTGCCCTCGCCACGCTCGATCCCGTCTGGGGGCGGATCATCGCCCGCACCGGCGTTCCGCCCTTGCGCCGGCGCGACAGCGGCTTTTTGAGCCTCGCCTCGATCATCGTCTCGCAGCAGCTCTCGGTGGCGAGCGCCCGCGCGGTCTGGGCCCGGGTCGAGAGCGTGCTCACTCCCTTGACGCCGGACCGTGTCCTCGCCGCCAGCGACGAGGAGATGCGGCTGTCGGGCCTGTCGCGCCCGAAGCAGAAGACGCTGCGCGCCGTCGCCGCGGCGATCGCCGAGAACCGGCTCGACCTCACCGCGCTGGAGACCGCGACACCGGAGTTCGTCCACGCGCATATGACCGCCGTCTCCGGCATCGGCCCCTGGACGGCGGATGTCTATCTGCTGTTCTGCCTCGGCCATCGCGACGGCTTCGCCGCCGGTGACCTTGCCGTGCAGGAGGCAGCGAAGGTCGCCTTCGGACTGGCCACGCGGCCAAAACCGGCCGAGCTGACCGAACTTGCCGAAGCCTGGCGGCCCTGGCGCGGCGTCGCCGCGCGTCTGCTCTGGGCCTATTACGCCGTGTTGAAATCGCGCGAGGGCATCAACGCCTGAAGGCGTCAGCCTCGCGCGATCTTCAGCGCCGTCTGTGCCGCGTTGCGCAGGAAACCGGTGTCGCTCATCACCGTGACCAGGCGCGCCCCGAGTGCAACACCTTCCGCGGCCCGCTCGGCGCTCGCGGCATAGAAGGCGACCGGCTTCTTCACCGCATTCGCCCGCGCCACGATATGGCGTACCGCATCGTCGACTTCCTTTGCCGAGGCGTTGACCGAGGCGCCACCCGAAAGCGCGATCGAGAGATCGGAGGGACCGACGAAGAGCGCGTCGATTCCATCGAGCGCGAGGATGTCGTCGACGATCGCCATCGCCTCGCGGGTCTCGATCATCGCGAAGGTCAGCGAGAAAGCATTGGCCTGGCGGAGATAGCCGTTTTGGTCGAGGCCCGAGGCGCCGAGGCCGCCATAGCTGCCCCAGCTACGCTCGCCGAGCGGCGGGTACTTGGCATAGGCCGCGAGCCGGCGCGCATCCTCCATGGTGTTGATCATCGGCGCGATCACGCCGGAGGCGCCGGAATCGAGCAGCTTCGAGACGTTCTGGAACTCGCCGACCGGAATGCGCGCGATCGCCGGCTTGCCGGCGGCGTTGATCAGCGGGATCGCCCGGATCACTTCGGCGAGCGTGATCGGCCCGTGCTGCATGTCGAGCGTGACCGCGTCGAAATCCTCCTGCGCCAGGATCGCGGCGATGCTCGGATCGGGCAGTCCGCACCAGGCGGAGAGCAGCGTCTCGCCCTTGGCGAGACGATCGGCAAACGAGGACAGCACGGTCATGAGCGCATTCTTCCGGTTGCCCGCTCTTCACCACTGGCGGGTCCAGCGACCCTGGACCGAACCATCAGCGAAAGGCAAACGCTGCGGCATGCACCATGCTCAAGGGCGCAATGCGGCAAGAGCCGCCTTGCGCCCGGGCATCGTTCAGCGGCCGGCCTGGACCTCGTCGGCCGCCTTGATCAGGAGCTCGGTCATCGTCCGACGGATCTCGTCATCGGCGAGCGCGACGCCGCCGGCGGCAAAATCGGCTTTGACCTTGCGCAGCACGTCCTCGTCGCCGGCTTCCTCGAAGTCCGCGAGAACCACCGACTTGGCATAGGCCTCGGCATCGGCGCCGCTCTTGCCGAGCTTCTCGGCCGCCCACAGGCCGAGCAGCTTGTTGCGACGGGCCGTCGCCTTGAAGCGCAGCTCCTCGTCATGCGCGAACTTGTTCTCGTAGGCGTCCTTGCGCTGGTCGAAGGTGGTCATCTGGTACTTATCCTCTTCGGAGCGGCAATCTTGCTGCGGCGCGATATCAGCTTCGCCATATAGCAATGGGATGGCAGTGCGGGCTAGAGGCCACGCGCTCCACGACCGGAAGATGCCGGGAAAGGGGCCGACCGCGCCGCTTTTCGGGCCTTTGTTGCGTTTGCGGCGCGAAGGGGCCATATAGCGCGAGCGTGGCACGCTCTCACAGGAGCGAGGCCCGCGTGAACCAGCCGGATCGGCGCGCCAGAATCGAACTCGAAAGAGCACGGGATTGCGCGAGAGCGTGCTGAACAGGGCCATGATCCCGCCGCGGGCAACCGCGACCAGAGAGAGGCCGACCCTTTGGATTTCCTCAAGCCACGGTATATCCCGATGAACCGCCGCCGTCGCATTTACGAAGGCAAGGCGAAGGTCCTCTATGAGGGACCGGAGCCCGGAACGCTGATCCAGCATTTCAAGGACGACGCGACCGCCTTCAATGCCAAGAAGCATGAAGTGATCGACGGCAAGGGCGTGCTCAACAACCGCATCTCCGAGCACATCTTCAGCAATCTCAACGACATCGGCGTGCCCACGCACTTCATCCGTCGGCTGAACATGCGCGAGCAACTGATTCGCGAGGTCGAGATCATCCCGCTCGAGGTCGTCGTCCGCAATGTCGCGGCCGGCTCGCTCTCGACCAAGCTCGGCATCGAGGAAGGCACGCAGCTGCCGCGCTCGATCATCGAGTTCTACTACAAGAACGACGCGCTGGGCGACCCGATGGTCTCCGAAGAGCACATCACCGCCTTCGGCTGGGCGACGCCCCAGGAGATCGACGACATCATGGCGCTCGCCATCCGCGTCAACGATTTCCTCTCCGGCCTCTTCCTCGGCGCCGGCATCCGTCTCGTCGACTTCAAGATGGAATGCGGCCGCCTCTGGGAAGGTGACATGATGCGCATCGTCGTCGCCGACGAGATCAGCCCCGATTCCTGCCGTCTCTGGGACATCCGCTCCAAGGACAAGATGGACAAGGACCGCTTCCGCCGCGACCTTGGCGGCCTGATCGAGGCCTATACCGAGGTGGCGCGCCGCCTCGGCATCCTCGGCGAGAACGAAAAGCCGGGCCCGACCGGGCCGCGCCTCGTGCAGTGAGCGTGACGGCTACCGGAACTCCGACGACCGCACGGGGGCGCTTGCGCTCCCGTTTGCGTTTCGGCGCGCTCGCGCTCGGCCTGCTGCTGGTCGCTGGCTGCGCCGATCATTTCGGGCCCGGCCTGGTCCAGCTCGCCGCCGGGCGAGGCTGGGAGCCGCTGCCGATCCAGAACTGGGTCGTCAATGACGGCATCAACCCGAAGGCGATGGTGTTTTGCACGCCGCAGGACTGCCAGCGCCCCGGCGTCGCTGCGCTCTTGAGCTTTGACGGCCGCGAAGCCGCGGACATGGCGCGGACGTTGGCGCTCAATCCGGCGCGACTGGCGCGCGAGTTCTCTAAGCGCCCGAAGGCGAAGCAGGCCGACAAGCCGAAGAGCACCACCACTGTCTCGCGCTTCAAGCAGGACGGCACCGACGGCATCCTGGTCGAGATCCGCGCCAAGGATGGCGGCCGCCTCGCCGCGACCGCGATCCTCTACGCCCGCAAGGACAACAACCTCGCCATGGCGATCGCCGTGACCGACGATTCGCAAGCCGCCCAGGACTTCGCCCGCGCCACCTGGGCGAGCCGCTGACAGCGTGATCGGCCGATAAGCAGGAGGCCCCGATGAGCGACAAGCCGCAGCTCGACCCTCAGCTCGTCCAGGATTTCGTCCGGGCCGCGCATGGCAGCCTCGACAAGGTTACGGCGCTCGTCGGCGAGCATCCGGCCCTGGCGAACGCAGTCTGGGACTGGGGCGGCGGTGATTGGGAGAGCGGACTCGGCGCGGCCGCCCATACCGGCCGCCGCGAGATCGCCGAATTCCTGCTCGCCCGGGGCGCGCGGATGGATGTCTTCGCCGCGGCAATGCTCGGACATCTCGACCTCGTCCGTGCTCATCTCGCCGCCATGCCGGATGCTCTGACCGCAGCCGGCCCGCACGGCATCCCGCTGCTTACGCATGCGAAGATGGGCGGCGAGGCGGCGCGGCCCGTGCTCGACTACCTGCAAGGCCTGCTCGACAGCCGCGACACCGCCGCCCCGGCGAATAACGCGACAAATGGTTGAGCCTGCACCGATTCACCGCTAAGCGAGCCGGCAAGCGCCCTGTTCCGGAGATCACGATGAAAGCCCGCGTCACCGTCACCCTCAAGACCGGCGTGCTCGATCCGCAGGGCAAGGCGATCGAGGGCGCGCTGAAATCCCTCGGCATCGAGGGCGTCGGCTCGGTCCGTCAGGGCAAGATCTTCGACATCGAGCTCGACGGTGCCGACAAGGCCGCGGCGGAGGCCGCCCTCAAGGCCGCCTGCGAGAAGCTCCTCGCCAACACCGTGATCGAGAACTACCGGGTCGAGCTGCTGGCATGAGCCCGGATACGTCGATGATCGTCCCGGCGACGCCGGCCGATATCGACGCGATCATGGCCTGCGAGCGCAGGCCTGGCTACGAGGTGACCGTCGGCCGCTGGGACCGCGAACAGCATCTCGCCGGCCTGGCCGATCCGACGCATCGCTATTTCGTCGCACGCCAGCCTGATGGCACCATTGCCGGCTTCGTGATGCTGCAGGACGTCGCGATCGAAGCCGACTCCATCCTGGTGCGCCGGATCGCCGTCGGCGAGCAGCGGCGTGGCTATGGCCGGCAATTGCTCGGTCATGCGCTGCATGTGATCTTCGATGAGTTCGACGCGCGCAGTGCCCGGCTCGGCGTCCGCGCCTACAATGCGAACGGCATCGCTCTTTACTCTTCCCTCGGGATGAGGGAGGAGAGCCGGCGCGAGGAGCAGGGGCATGGCAGCGAGGCCGTCACGGTGATCACCATGACGATGAGTGCCGAGAGCTACCGCCAGTCAAGAAGGGCCAATCCATGAAGGCTGCCGTCATCACCTTCCCGGGCTCGAACCGCGACGGCGACGTCGCCAAGGCCCTGCGCCAGGCCGGCGCTCATGTCGACCACGTCTGGCATGGCGATCATGAACTGCCTGTTGGCACCGATCTCGTCGTGCTGCCGGGCGGCTTCTCCTATGGCGATTATCTGCGCTGCGGCGCCATCGCCGGCCGCGCCCACATCATGGACGCGACGCGGGCGCATGCGGCGCGCGGCGGCCTCGTGCTCGGCATCTGCAACGGCTTCCAGATCGCCTGCGAGTCCGGGCTGCTGCCGGGCGTGCTCGCCCGCAACGCCAATCTCAAATTCGTCTGCAAGCGCCAGCACCTCAAGGTCGAGCGCAACGACACCGCCTTCACCTCGGCCTATGCCAAGGGCCAGGTGATCGATGTCTGCATCGCCCATGGTGAGGGCAACTATATCTGCGATCCCGAAACGCTCGCCCGCCTCGAAGGCGAGGGGCTGGTCGCCTTCCGTTACTCCGATGCCGAAGGCAGTGTCACGACAGCCGCCAATCCGAACGGTTCGCTCAACGGCATCGCCGGCATCTACTCGCCCGGCCGCAATGTGCTCGGCCTGATGCCGCATCCGGAAAACCTGATCGACGGCCTTGTCGGCGGCACCGACGGGCGCGGCATGTTCGAAAGCCTGGTCGGCGGCAAGAAGGCAGCGTGAGCGAGGCGCCCCCGCTCGTCGAGGGCCGCCAGCCACTCGTTCCGGACTGGAGTCTGGTGCTGCCATTCCCAATGGCCCGCCGGATCGAGGATGGCTCGCTGGTCTTCTGGCATAGTCCGCGCGGCCTGACCTTCTGGCTCAACGCCTACGATGCCGGCGAGCCGGACGACGCACTCGCCGAATGGCAGGAAATTCATGCCTCCGCCGCCTTCGATCTGATCGAGGAGCGTGAGACCGACTTCATCCGTTTCGCTTACCGCCTCGATGAAGGCGAGGAAGACGGACGCCAGCCGGCATTCTACGGTTTCGCCTGCGCCCGCGATGGCGGACAGATCCACATCGCCGCCTATTTCGATGATCCGGGCCTGCTCGATGCCGTGCTCGCGACCTGGCGCAGCCTGCGCTTCGGCCCGGTGCTGCAGTAAAACGATCTCAGCTGCCCTTTTGCGCCCGCGCCAGCATGCGTGACGCAGCCGCCCCGTCGAGCGGGCCGACATGCTTCTCCAGAATGCGCCCGTCCGGACCGATCAGGAAGGTTTCGGGCACGCCATAGACGCCCCAGTCGATCGCCGCGCGCCCGGCACGGTCGACACCCACGGCCGAATAGGGATTGCCGAGCGCGCCGAGGAAGCGGCGGGCATTCTCGGCCTCGTCCTTGTAGTTGAAGCCGACCAGCGCGACCTTGCCCTGCTTCACCGCCGGCGATTCGGCCATCGCGACCAGGAAGGGATGCTCGACCCGGCAGGGCGCACACCAGCTTGCGAAGACGTTGACGATCGTCGCCCTGCCCTTGGCCAAATCGGCCATGCTGAAGCTGGGAACGGGCTGGCCGTCGCGCAGCAGGCCTTCGAGCGGGGCCAATGTCACCGCCGGGGCGGGCTTGCCGATCAGGGCCGATGGAACCTTGCTGGCGTCGCCAGAGAACAGCCCCTTGGCGAACACCGCCGCCAGCGCCGCGAAGACCAGTAATGGGATGGCGTAGAGCCAGGGCGAGCGTCGCGCCGGCGTGGCGGTGGCCTCGCTCATGACGACACCCCACCCCGACGGCCGGCGCCACGTTCTTCCAACGCCGCGAGCGCCCGCCGCTGGGCACGCCGGTCGAGCAGGATCGCAGTGGCAAGGCCAGCGAGGATCACGGCCGCCGCCAAATAGGCGGCAAGGATGAAGCCGGCATGAGGCCCGAGCCCGTCCATCATTGCGCTGCCTGCAGCGAAAGCCGGTCGAGCCGCTCGGCCTCGAAGATCGTCAGCGTCCGCACCCGCCGGCGCAGGATTTCGGCCTGCATGGCGGCGCAGTGCAGCGCCAGCGCCAGCAATGTGAAGCCGACAGCGGTGATCACGAGCGGCCAGAGCATTGATGAATGGATGGTCGGGCCGCTGAGGCGCAGCACCGAGGCCGGCTGGTGCAGCGTGCTCCACCAGTCGACCGAGAACTTGATGATCGGGATGTTGACGCAGCCGACCAGCGTCAGGATCGCGACGGCGCGGCCGGCGCGCGAGGGCTCGTCGATGGCGCGGCGCAGCGCGATCAGGCCGAGATAGATGAGGAACAGCACCAGCATCGAGGTCAGGCGCGCATCCCAGACCCAGTAGGTGCCCCACATCGGCTTGCCCCAGAACGAGCCGGTGAGCAGGCAGATCAGCGCGAAGCAGGCGCCGATCGGCGCCGCCGCCTGCTGGGCGACATCGGCGAGCGGATGGCGCCAGACCAGCACGCCAAGCGCCGACAGCGCCATCATCGAATAGAACATCAGAGCCAGCCAGGCGGCCGGCACATGGATGTACATGATCTTGATGGTCTCGCCCTGCTGGTAGTCGGAGGGCGCGACGAACCAGACGAGGTAGAAGCCGATGGCGAGCAACAGCGCCGCCGCCCCAGCAAGCCAGGGCAGCAAGACGCTCGACAGGCGCATGAAGCGCGCCGGATTGGCCAGTTCGGTAAGGCTCGCCATGAAGGGGGTGGCCGGCTCTGCTCTTCTTTCGACCAGAGAGCATGTAGCAATCGCCGGTCCGGCTCACAATCGATCAGCCGCCCCTGCGACGATGACGCCGCTGGCCGCGCTACTCCTTTTCGGGCGCGCTCGCTGTCGCGCGCTCCTCGTCGTCGAGAACGCCGAAACTGCCCGACCTGGCGCCTTCGGCTGCGACGGTAAATCCTTCCGCCAGAAGACCCCGGCGCAAAAGCTCGCGCACCGCCGCCGCACGGCTCGGCATGCGCTTGTCGAAGCGCCAGTTCTCGACGGCGCGGAGCTCTTCCGCGCTGAGCATGATCTGCAATCGTTCGCCGCGTTCCAGCTCGGACATGGCGCGCTCCCCACCGCGCTAAGAATGAGTAGGTGACGATATGGGCACAAGCAGCTCATTCGCAAGGGAGGGCGTAATCGGCGTCACCTTAGCGTCATGCAATGCGAGCGCCTTTGGCGTAATCTACTAACTAATTGAAATTATTAGATTATTATCTTGAACGATCGTCGCCTCTACCCTATTTGTCGATGCAGGAGGGATTGTCATGCTCATCACGCTATCCGATCCCATGCGACGCGACATCGAAACGGCCGTGCGCCTGAGGGCCGCTCAATCGCGTGTTGTCGACGTCTTTGGCGTCGCCGAAGAGGTCCAGCACCGTTTCATCGACGACAATGTCGCGCTCGAGGATATCGCGGCCGTTGTCGCCCGGCTGGCAACCCAATCCGGCTGCGCGCTAGAACTCGACAGCGGCGAGATGCTGTCCGAAATCTGAAAGCCTCAATCCGGTTGGCGCAGCGCCGCCGCCGCCGCGATACAGCCGACGACAGCGGCCATCAGCGACAACGCGGCCAGGATCAGCAGCGGGCTCTGCAGCAGCATCAGCCCGCGCGCGGCATCGGAGGCCGAGACCCCGAAGATCAGCACGGGCACGCAGAGCGGCGCGACCAGCACCGGCAGGATCAGGCCGCCCCGGCGCAGGCTCGCGGTCAGTGCTGCCGCCGCCGCGCCGATGAAGCTCAGCGCCGGCGTTCCCAGCGCAAGGCTCGCGGTCAGCGGCAGCACGCCTTCCGCCGGCAGGGCGACGAGCAACCCGAGCAGCGGCGCGGCCAGCGTCAACGGCAAGCCTGTCGTCAGCCAATGCGCCAGCGCCTTGGCGAAGACGGCGAGCTCCAATGGCAGCGGCGCACCGCGGATCAAGTCGAGCGAGCCGTCCTCCTCATCGGCCTGGAACAGCCGGTCGAGCCCGATCAGCGTCGCCAGCAGCGCGCCGAGCCACAGGATAGCCGGGCCGATCCGCGACAGCAGGTTGAGGTCGGGCCCGAGCGCGAACGGGATCAGCACGACGACGGTGAGGAAAAAGACGAGCGCGAGCTCGCCGCCGCCGCCGGCCCGGACCGCCAAAGCGAGATCGCGTCTGAGGATGGCGAGGAAGGCGCTGGTCACGGCCCGATCCTGAGGTCGCGCGCGCCGTCGAGGCCGAGCGGCCCATGGGTCGCCGCCAGGATCGCCCCGCCAGCCGCAAGATGCCCCTGCATCAATTGCGACAGCATCGCCTGCGAGCCGACGTCGAGCGCCGCCATCGGCTCGTCGAGCAACCAGATCGGCCGCGACGCCACCAGCAGGCGCGCCAGCGCCACGCGCCGGCGCTGGCCGGCCGAAAGATAGCCGACAGGCAGAGCTCCGGCATGCGGCAGGCCGACCGTGGCGAGCGCCTCGGCCGGGCCGAGGCCCGGCGAGCCGAGCAATTCCTGCGCGAACCGCAGGTTCTCCGCCGCCGTCAGCGCGGTCTTGAGCCCGTCGCGATGGCCGACCAGATGGGCGGCCTCCGCCAGCGGCATGTCGTCGAGCCCTTCAAGCCGGATCGAACCAGCCTCGGGCTGCAGCCGTCCGCTCAGCATCGCGATCAGGCTCGACTTGCCGGCGCCGTTGCGGCCGGTGAGCGCGATCGCCTCGCCATTTTCCAGACGAAAGCCGACGCCGTCGAAGATCGCGCGACCACCGCGGCGGCAGGCGAGCGCTTCGGCCGTCAGGGCGAAGGTCTGGAATCGAATCTGCGTCACGCCGAGCCTGTCTTCCGAAGCGTCATTAGCTCTTCATCCGACGCATATCGAGCCTGTAGCGGGCTTCTTGGAATTGATCTATAGAACCCGTGGCTACGCCGCACGCCGATCCGGCGCGGGGCTCGGGCACTCCCGGGGCGGCGTGCGCGTCATGCGCAACAGGCCTTCGACCGGATTCATCCGCCAGGAGGAATTCGGCTCGTGACCGCAACCCCTTGATCAGGATGTAAGCCAAAATGGCCTCGCTCGATTCATTCAAGTGCCGCAAGACGCTGACCGTCGGCACGAAGAAATACGTCTATTACTCGCTCAAGGCGGCCGAGAAGAACGGCCTCGCCGGCATTTCCAAGCTCCCCTTCTCGATGAAGGTGCTGCTCGAGAACCTGCTGCGCTTCGAGGACGGCCGCTCGGTCACCAAGGCCGACATCGAATCTTTCGTCGGCTGGCTCAGCGACAAGGGCAAGGCCGGCAAGGAGATCGGCTTCCGTCCCGCCCGCGTGCTGATGCAGGACTTCACCGGCGTTCCGGCGGTGGTCGATCTCGCCGCGATGCGTGACGGCGTCGTCGCGCTCGGCGGCGATCCCAAGAAGATCAACCCGCTGGTGCCGGTCGACCTCGTCATCGACCACTCGGTCATCGTCGACGAGTTCGGCTCGCCCAAGGCCTTCAAGCAGAACGTCGACCTCGAATACCAGCGCAATGGCGAGCGTTATCGCTTCCTGAAATGGGGCCAGGGCGCCTTCGACAATTTCCGCGTCGTCCCGCCCGGCACCGGCATCTGCCACCAGGTCAACCTGGAATACCTCGCCCAGACCGTCTGGACGGCGAAGGAGAAGGTGAAGAAGGGCAAGAAGACCGAAACGGTGGAGGTCGCCTATCCCGACACCGTGGTCGGCACCGACTCGCACACCACCATGGTCAATGGCCTCGCCGTGCTCGGCTGGGGCGTTGGCGGCATCGAGGCCGAGGCCGCCATGCTCGGCCAGCCGCAGTCGATGCTGCTGCCCGAGGTGATCGGCTTCAAGCTCACCGGCAAGCTCAAGGAAGGCATCACCGCGACCGACCTCGTGCTGACGGTCACGCAGATGCTGCGCAAGAAGGGCGTTGTCGGCAAGTTCGTCGAGTTCTTCGGCCCCGGCCTCTACAATCTGACGCTGGCCGACCGCGCCACCATCGCCAATATGGGCCCGGAATACGGCGCCACCTGCGGCTTCTTCCCGGTCGACGCCGAGACGCTGAACTATCTGGAGACCACCAGCCGCAAGGCTGCCCGCGTCGCCCTGGTCGAGAAATATGCGAAGGCGCAAGGGCTGTTTGCCACCCGCTCGACGCCCGATCCGGTCTTCACCGACACGCTCGAGCTCGATCTCGGCAGCGTGCAGGCCTCGATGGCCGGCCCTAAGCGTCCGGAAGGCCGCGCCGATCTCGGCGCGATCAAGAGCGGCTTCGCCGCCGCGATGGAAAGCGACTACAAGAAGGGTGGCGAGCTGTCGCGCCGCGTCAAGGTCGAGGGTGAGACCTTCGATCTCGGCCATGGCGACGTCGTCATCGCCGCCATCACCTCCTGCACCAACACCTCGAATCCCTCGGTGCTGATGGCCGCCGGCCTGCTCGCGCGCAACGCCGTGGCGAAGGGCCTCAAGGTCAAGCCCTGGGTCAAGACCTCGCTGGCGCCCGGCTCGCAGGTCGTCGCCGAGTATCTCGCCAAGGCCGGCCTGCAGAAGGACCTCGACAAGCTCGGCTTCAACCTGGTCGGCTTCGGCTGCACCACCTGCATCGGCAATTCCGGCCCGCTGCCGGCGCCGATCTCGAAGGCGATCAACGATCAGGGCCTGATCGCCGGCGCCGTCATCTCGGGCAACCGCAACTTCGAGGGCCGCGTCTCGCCGGACGTGCAGGCGAACTATCTCGCCTCGCCGCCGCTGGTCGTCGCCTATGCGCTGGCGGGTTCGGTGCAGATCGACCTGACGACCGAGCCGCTCGGCATGGGCAAGGACGGCAAGCCGGTCTACCTCAGGGACATCTGGCCCTCCAACAAGGAGATTCAGGCTTTCATCGCCAAGAACGTCACCAAGGCGATCTTCAAGGCGAAGTATGCCGACGTCTTCAAGGGCGACGCCAACTGGCAGAAGGTCAAGGCGCCGACCGGCCAGACCTATGCCTGGGACGACAAGTCGACCTATGTCCAGAACCCGCCCTATTTCCGCGGCATGGGCAAGCAGCCGGCCCCGGTCACCGAAATCGTCGGCGCTCGCATCCTCGGTCTGTTCGGCGACAAGATCACCACCGACCACATCTCCCCGGCCGGTTCGATCAAGGCCGCTTCGCCGGCCGGCGCCTATCTCACCGAGCATGGCGTCGCCGTCGCCGACTTCAACCAGTACGGCACGCGCCGCGGCAATCATGAGGTGATGATGCGCGGTACCTTCGCCAATATCCGCATCCGCAACCACATGATGGGCCCGAACGGGCGCGAGGGCGGCTACACCATCCACTATCCCAGCAAGGAAGAGCTGCCGATCTACGACGCGGCGATGCGCTACCAGGCCGAGAAGGTGCCGCTGGTGATCTTCGCCGGCGTCGAATACGGCAACGGTTCCTCGCGTGACTGGGCCGCCAAAGGCACCAACCTGCTCGGCGTCAAGGCCGTGATCGCCCAGAGCTTCGAGCGCATCCACCGCTCGAATCTGGTCGGCATGGGCGTCGTGCCGTTCACCCTGCAGGAGGGCACCAGCTGGGCCTCGCTCGGCCTCAAGGGCGACGAGACCGTGACGATCAAGGGCCTCGCCACCGTCAAGCCGCGCCAGATGCTCGAAGCCGAGATCACCTATGCCGACGGCAAGGTGAAGAAGGTTCCAATCCTCTGCCGCATCGATACGCTGGACGAGCTCGACTACTTCAAGAACGCCGGTATCCTGCACTACGTGCTACGCGGCATCGCGGCGTAACTCCACGACGCCGATACTATAGGCGCCCGGCCGCAAGCCGGGCGTCTCTCTTTTGCCGTGACGGTTGTCCAATCTTGCACTCAGGTGTAAGGGGGCGGTCACAGTATCCTCGGCGGGGGGCTTGGGGCAGGCGCGGGGCGAACGCGCCCGGACGCCATCCGCCATCATCATTCACGACGGAGCATCCGCATGTCCGCCACGTTCGAGACGGTCGCCGGCATTATTTCGGAAACTTGCGACATTCCTCGCGAGAAGATCACGCCCCAGAGCCACGCGATCGACGATCTCGGCATCGACTCCCTCGCCTTCCTCGACATCGCCTTCGCGATCGACAAGGCCTTCGGCATCAAGCTGCCGCTGGAGCAGTGGACCCAGGAGGTCAACGAGGGCAAGGCGCCGGCCGAGCAGTATTTCGTGCTGGAGAACCTGTGCAAGCGCATCGACGACCTCGTCGCCGCCAAGGCTGCCTGAGCAAAGTGGCCGCCTGAACAAGCTCCGGTCCGGAAGGACCGCTGCTGCACGTTGAAGCGCCGCAAGCGGGGCCCGACCCCGATCGCGGCGAGACGGGTTGGAACCGCATGCGCCTCGAATATTTCGACATGATCGACAAGGTCGAGAGCTTCGATCCGGCAGCGAAGCGGATTGTCACCCGTTCGACCGTTCCGGCTGCGAGCCCGGTCTTCGAGGGCCATTTCCCCGGTCACCCGCTCGTTCCCGGCGTCCTGCTCACCGAGACCATGGCGCAGGCCT
This sequence comes from Allobosea sp. CRIB-10, assembly GCF_900112185.1. GTDB lineage: Bacteria > Pseudomonadota > Alphaproteobacteria > Rhizobiales > Beijerinckiaceae > Allobosea. Next base: position 17,638 of record NZ_FOKP01000033.1, read on the forward strand.
CCGGCTATCTGCTCCTCGGGCTCAACGGCCTGACGCAGATGCCCTTCCTGATGATGGTCGACAAGGCGCGCTTCCGCACCTTTGTCGAGCCCAACGCCGTGCTCGACGTCAGCGCCGAGCTCGTCCATGAGGGCTCCGGCTATGCCGCGACCAAGGCGAAGATCGCCATCGCCGGCAAGCCGATCTGCGATGCCGAGCTGCGCTTTCGCCTGATGCCGTTCCCCGCCGATATGCGCACCTTGATGCAGAGCCGCATCGCCGCCATCGGCCTCTCCCCGGAGGCAATCTGACATGGCCCGCGACGTCGTCATCACCGGCATCGGCCTCGCCTCCAGCCTGGGCGAGGGCATCGAGACGCATGCGCAGGCGATCGCCTCCAATGCCGCTCCCGTCGTCGATGTCACGAGCTTCGCGCCCTATCCGCTGCATCCGCTGAAGCCGCTCGAGCTCGACAGGCAGATTCCGAAGAAGTCCGACCAGCGCCAGATGGAGCCCTGGCAGCGCCTCGGCGTCTATGCCGCCGGCCTTGCCCTCGACGATGCCGGACTGAAGGAGGATGCCGAGGCCAAGAGCCAGCTCCAGGTCATCGTCGCCGCCGGTGGCGGCGAGCGCGACCATGCCGTCGACGCCGCCATCCTGACCGGCCTGCGCAACGCCAACCAGCCGGGCGCCTTCCTGAACGAGCGGCTGATGGGCGATCTCAGGCCGACTTTGTTCCTGGCCCAGCTCTCCAACCTGCTCGCCGGCAATATCGGCATCGTCCACGGCATCACCGGCGCCTCGCGCACGCTGATGGGCGAGGAGCAGGCCGGCGTCGACGCCATCCGCACCGCCCGCGCCCGCATCGCGGCCGGCCAGGCCGACATCATCCTCGTCGGCGGCGCCTACAACGCCGAGCGGCGCGACATGCTGCTGCTGCTAGAGCTCGGCGGCTTCTTGCGCGCGGCGGAGTTTGCGCCCGTCTTCGCGCGCAGCGATGTTCCCGGCATCATCACCGGCAGCGCCGGCGCTTTTCTCGTGCTTGAGGCAGCCGAGCGCGCCGCGGCGCGCGGCGCCAGGGCCCACGCCCGCCTCAGCCAAGCGAGCGCCCATCGCAGCCGGCGCCAGCCGGGCTCCGTCGCCAAGGCGCTCGACGAGATGCTCGCCGGCTTCGGCCCACTCGCATCGGATCCACTCGCGATCTCGGCCGCGACCGGCTGCGCAGGGATCACCGAGGAAGAAGCCGCCGCGATCGCCAAGGCAGCGCCAGGAGCGCGCCGGATCGCGACCGGCGACCTCGTCGGCCATTCCCTCGAAGCCGCCTTCCCGGTCTCCGTCGCGCTGGCGGCCGCCGCGCTCTCGACCGGCGCCGCGAACGAGGCGATCGTCACCGGCGCCGCGCATTGGCGCGGCGAGGGCGCTGCCCGTCTGGTCAAGGCTTAAGGAGAGGCGTCATGGGTGCAAGCCATCGCGACAGCCAGGGCCGGCCGATCGTCGCCGTCACCGGCCTCGGTATCGTCACCTCGCTCGGCCAGGGCAAGGATGCCAACTGGGAGGCCCTGACCGCGGGCCGCTCCGGCATCCATCGCATCGACCGCTTCCCGACTGACGGCCTGCGCACCACCATCGCCGCGACCGTCGACTTCCTGTTTGACGGCTCCGTCTCTGCCCCCGAGCTTTCCGAGAAGCTCGCCACGCTCGCCGCCGAGGAAGCGGTCGCGCAGAGCGGTCTCGGCGAGGCCGGCGATTTCCCGGGTGAGCTCTTCATGGCGGTCCCTCCGGTCGAGATGGAATGGCCGCAGAAGCAGGAACTGGCGCAGGCGGTGGATGGCGATGCCGACTACGACGCGCTGCTGCGCGTCGCCGCCCGCCACAAGCATCAGGCGATGCACGAGCTCTTCCTGTTCGGCGGCGTCGCCGAGCACATCGCCGAGAAGTTCGGCACCAAGGGTTCGCCGATCTCACTCTCGACCGCCTGCTCCTCGGGCGCGACCGCGATCCAGATGGGCGTCGAGGCGATCCGCCGCGGCGAGACCGAGGCTGCGCTCTGCATCGGCACCGATGGCTCGGTTCATGCCGAGGCGCTGATCCGCTTCTCGCTGCTCTCGGCGCTATCGACCCAGAACGACCCGCCGGAAGCCGCCGCCAAGCCGTTCTCGAAGAACCGCGACGGCTTCGTCATGGGCGAGGGCGCCGGCGCGCTGGTGCTGGAGGATTACGACCACGCTCTGGCGCGTGGTGCGACCATCCTCGGCATTGTCGCCGGCTGTGGCGAGCGCGGTGACGGCTTCCACCGCACCCGCTCGAGTCCGGACGGCAAGCCGGCAATCCTCGCCATGCAGGACGCCCTCGCCGACGCCGGTCTCACCCCGGATGATGTCGACTACATCAACGCGCACGGCACCTCGACGCCGGAGAACGACAAGATGGAGGCGATGAGCTGCTCGGCCGTCTTCGGCGAGCGCATGGCGAAACTGCCGATCTCCTCGAACAAGTCGATGCTCGGCCACACGCTGACGGCGGCCGGCGCGGTCGAGGCGGTGATCTCGCTCATGACCATCGCCAATGGCCGCATCCCGCCGACGATCAACTACAACACGCCCGATCCCGCGATCGCGCTCGACGTCATTCCAAACCAAGCGCGCGATGCCAAGGTCCGCACCGTTTTGTCCAACTCCTTCGGCTTCGGCGGCCAGAACACCTGCCTCGTCCTGACCGCCGGGCCGTCGGCGGCATGACCCGGGTCCTCGTCACCGGCGGCGCCAAGGGCGTCGGCGCCGCGATCGTCCGGGCGCTCGTGGCCGATGGCCATGATGTCGACTTCACCTACCGCTCCTCGGGCGAGCAGGCGCAGGCCCTCGCCGCCGAGATCACAGACACCGCGGCCGGCCGAATTGTGCGCGCCCTGCCGCTCGACCTTTCCGACAAGCCAGCGCTCGACTCCTTCTGCGAGACGGTCGAGGGCGAGAGCTATTTCGGCTTCATCCACAATGCCGGCCAGCCCTATGACACGCTCGCCGCCATGCTGGTGCAGGACAAGGCCGAAGCGGCGATGCAGGTCAATTTCTGGGCCTTCACTCGCCTCGCCAAGAGCCTGATGCGCGGCATGATCCGCACCAAAGCCGGCCGCATCGTCGCGATCGGCTCGGTCGCGGCGCTGCGCGGCAATCCCGGCAACGCCGCCTATGCGGCGTCCAAGGGCGCGCTGATCTCCTATGCCAAGACGCTGGCGGTCGAGACGGCTAAGCGCGGCGTCACCGTCAACGTGATCGCGCCCGGCTTCGTCGACACCGACATGATGGCGCCCTACGCCGCCTATCGCGACAAGATGGAAGGCCAGATCCCGGCCGGCCGCTTCGCCAGGCCGGAGGAGGTCGCCGGCCTCGCCGCCTTCCTGATGAGCCCGCCGGCCGCCTACATCACCGGCACGGTGCTGCCGATCGATGGCGGCCTGACCGCCCATCTCGGCGTACATCGCTAAGCGCTCCAGCGCTCCAGCGCTTCACGTGAAACATGGTAAACGCCCAGCGCTTGGCGTCGCGCTATGAACTGCCTATGTTCACTGTGAACCGGAGTGAACCATCATGACGGCAGCCTTCACCATTCGCCTCGACGACGAGACGCTCGCCAAGCTCGATGCTTTGGCGGCCGACACAGATCGCTCGCGCAACTGGCTCGCCGCCAAGGCGATCGAAAACTACGTCGAGCTCAATGCCTGGCAGATTGCTCACATCAAGGAAGGCATCGCCCAGGCCGATCGCGGTGAATTCGCCACGGAGGAAGAGCTCGATGCGATCGAGGCCGAGCTGCAGGCGCGTATCGACTCCGCCAAATGAAGCTGGTCTGGACTGCACGAGCCAAGGCTGATCTCCGCGACATTGCCCGCTATGTCGCTGACTTCAGCCCGCCAGCAGCGCTCGCGCTTGTCCGTCGGCTCAGATCTGCGGCAGCTCAACTCGTCGATTATCCGCATAGCGGCAGGTCCGGGCGGGTAGAAGAAACCCGCGAACTCGTGGTAGCCGGCACCAGTTACATCCTTCCCTATCGCGTCCGCGACGGGCGCGTCGAAATCCTCGCGGTCCTGCATGCCTCCCGGCAATGGCCGGACCAGCTTTGAAAGACCAAGACCGATGCTCTCGCTCCAGCTCCATGGCGATCGCGACCTCCGCCTCGAACAGATCGAGCCCCCGCCGCCGCCCGCTCCCGGCGAAGTCCAGATCCGCGTCCGCGCCGTCGGCCTGAACTATCTCGATCTCTGGGGCTTCCGCGGCATGGCCTTCGCCAAGCGCAAGATGCCGCAGGCGGCGGGCGTCGAGGCCGCCGGCGAGGTCGTCGCGATCGGCGAGGGCGTCTCGCGCTTCCGCGAAGGCGATACGGTGACCATGTATGGCGCCGAGACCTGCGGCCATTGCAAGGCCTGCCGCGAAGGCCGCGACAATCTCTGCGAGAACGTCGCGGGTATCATGGGCTTCCATATCGACGGCTTCGCCCGCGAGCTGATCAACCGGCCCGAACGCCTCGTCATCAAGGCGCCCAAGGGTGTCTCCTTCGAGGAGGCTGCCTGCGCGCCGATCGGCTTCGGCACGGTCCAGCACATGCTGTTCGACAATGCCAAGCTGGAGCCGGGTGAATCGGTGCTGGTCCATGCCGGCGGCTCCGGCATCGGCACGGCGGCGATCCTGATGGCCAAGGCGATCGGCTGCACCGTCTACACCACCGTCGGCGACGACGAGAAGGGCGAAAAGGCCAAGGCGCTCGGCGCCGATTTCGTCGTCAACTACAAGACCGAGCGCTTCGAGGGCGAGGTCCGGCGCCTGACCAAGCGCAAGGGCGTCGATGTCGTCTTCGAGCATGTCGGCGCCGACACCTGGAACGGCTCGCTGCTCTGCCTGAAGCGCGGCGGCCGGCTCGTCACCTGCGGTGCCACCTCGGGCGCCTCGACGACGATGAATCTGATGCAGCTCTTCCAGCAGCAATACCGGATCACCGGCTCCTTCGGCTGCCGGATCGAGAACATCGCGCAGTCGCTGGAGAAGATGGCAGCCGGGATGAAGCCGGTGATCGATTCGGTCTTCCCGCTGGCCGAGTTCGAAAAGGGCCTCGCCCGGATCGAGGGCCGCAAGGTCTTCGGCAAGGTCATCGTCACGCTCTGATCGGGCCCTTGGAGCCGGCGCGACTTGACGCGCCGGCCGCAATCCCGCAAGTCGCGCCGCGATGGCGAGGTCCCTCCGGACGCTGCGCCGGCGGACCGGGCTGGGATATTGAAGCAGTTGAAGCAATTCGCGACGCGCATCGGCGCTGCGCTGATGATCGGGCTGATCCGCGCGATCTTCGCCTTCCTGCGCGCGCTCGGGCCGGAGCGGGCCTCCGATCTCGGCGGCTGGCTGCTGCGCAGCGTCAGCCCGCTGATCCCGGTCAACCGCGTCGCATACGCCAATGTCCGCGCCGCCTTCCCCGGCATCGACGACACCGAGGCGAAGCGCCTCGTTCGCGGCGGCTGGGAGAATCTCGGCCGCACAGTCGCCGAATACGCCCATCTCAAGACGCTGTTCGACTATGACTACCACAACCCCGACCCGAACGGCCGGATCGAGGTCGTCGGCATCGAGCACTTCATCGCGCTGAAGGATGACGACAAGCCCGGGCTGATCTTCTCCGCCCATCTCGGCAATTGGGAATTGCCGGCGATCTGCGCCGCCACCTACGACCTCGACACCACCGCCGTCTTCCGCGCCCCCAACGACCCGGCCATCGCCGCCGTCGTCCACGAAATCCGCTCCGGCGCCATGGGCGGCCTCGCCGCCGCCAGGCAGGGCGCCGCCTTCGCCATGCAGGGCGTCCTGGAGAATGGTGGCCATCTCGGCATGCTGATCGACCAGCATTTCACCCGCGGCGTCCTCGTGCCCTTCCTCGGGCGGCCGGCGCTGACCAATCCGATCCTCGGCAAGTTCGCCCGCCGCTTCGAGTGCCCGGTGCATGGCGTGCGCGTCATCCGCCTGCCGAACCGGCGCTTCCGCATCGAATTGACGCCGCCGCTCGACCTGCCGCGGGACGCCAATGGCGAGATCGACGTCACCGACGCCATGGCGATGATGACCGCCGTGGTCGATGGCTGGGTCCGCGAGCACCCCGAGCAATGGCTCTGGATGCACCGGCGCTGGCGCCCCAACCTGATCGGCGCCGAGGCGCTGGCACGTTTTCGCGATCAGCCGGTCCAGAAGCCTGTTTTCAAGGCAACGTGATTTCCAATTGAGTGGAGAGTAGCGCTTTTGGTAACCGCCTGCTTCTATACAGGCGTCGAGTTCGAAAGATGGTCCGCCACATCAGCAACATCGCTGCCGCCGCTGCTCTCCTGCTCCTCGCAGGAGCCCCGGCGCATGCCCAGCAGCCAGCGGTTCAGCCCAGGGCAGTGGTCGAGCTCTTCACCAGCCAGGGCTGCTCGTCCTGCCCGGCCGCGGATGCGCTCTTCACCGAGCTCGCCAAGGACCCCAGGCTGATCACGCTGACCCTGCCGGTGACCTATTGGGACTATCTCGGCTGGAAGGACACCCTCGGCCAGGAGGTCTTCAGCAAGCGCCAGAAGCTCTATGCCAAGGCGCGCGGCGACGGCCAGATCTATACGCCCCAGGCCGTTGTCAACGGTGCCGCTCATATCGTCGGCTCCGACAAGGGCGGCATCGACAAGCTCGTCAAGGAGCAGGGCAAGGACGGTTTCCCGGTCAAGATCGATCTCGCCGAGGCTGACGGCGCGCTGCGCATCAACCTGGGTACGGCCCCGTTCACCGGCGAAAAGCCGGCCGTGGTCCTGCTGCTGCAGGTCAGCCGCACCGCGACCGTGCCGATCGAGCGTGGCGAGAACAGCGGCAAGACCGTGACCTACGCCAATGTCGTGCGCGGCATCAGCCGGATCGGCGAGTGGAAGGGCGAGGCTGCGACCCTGACCGTCCCGATCGAGACCGTCCGCTCAGCCGCCAAGGCCGATTCCTATGTCGTGCTGGTCCAGGGCGATCCCTATGCACGGCAGAGCGCAATCCTCGGCGCCGCCCGCGGCCCGGCCAAATAGACGACCTCTACAGAATCACCACCTTGTTGGGCAGCTCGTCGACATCGTCGGCAGCCGGCGGCGCATGGGCCGCGAGCACGGCGCCGACATCGCGGACCGCCGCGATCAGCCCCTCGCGCAACGTATCCTGCGCCGCGGCCGCGAGCAGCGGCTCGACGATTCTTTGCCAGGCCTCGCCATCGACCTTGGCCGAGATGCCGGCATCGGCGACCACTTCGGCATAGCGCTCCTGCAGGGCGATGTAGAGCAGCACGCCGGTACGGCCGCGCGTCAGCGTCAGCCCACGCGCTGTGAACTCGCGCAGCGCCGTCTCATGCGCCTGCCGACGCTTGACGAAACCGGGGACGAAACGTCCGCCGCGCCCATACCAGAGCAGGGCCGCAAGCAGCAGCGCCGCCGCGATCAACTGGGCCAGGAAGATGCTCGCCGCGCTCAGATTGGTGATCAGCAGGAACGGCCAGGGCACGACAAGCGCGAGCGCCAGCGCCAGCACCAGCGGCACCGCGACATAGCTGCCGGAGGCGCGGTCGACGACGACGACGATCTCGCCGGAGGTCTGCCGTTCAGCCTCGCGCACCGCATCGGCGATGGCGTCGCGATCGTCGGAATTCAGCATCTCACCAATCCCCTGAAGCCCCGCCGCCGCCGGACGAGCCACCGCCGCCTGAGAAGCCACCCGAACTCGAGCCGCCTCCCCAGCCAGAACTCCAGCCGCCCGAGGAGGAGCCACCGCTCCAGCCCGAGCCGCCGGAAGGCGGCAGCACGATCCAGCGCCCGTCCCGCGTCCGGTGCCGGCGCGCCCCGCCGGAGGAACGGCCGAGCTCCCGCATGAAGCTCACGATCAGGATGAACACCATGATCATGACGAAAATCACCGCGGCGGTCTCGACCCAGGAGGATTCGTCGCTGCGGATCTGGGCGCGTCGCTGCCATTCCTCGGCATCGCCGGTCAGGATCGACAGGATCGCATCGACGCCGCCCTCGATCCCCCCGGCGAAATCGCCGTTCTTGAACTTCGGGGCGACCGCGGTGGTGATGATCACCTTGGAGAGCGCATCGGTCAGAGCGCCTTCCAGCCCGTAGCCGACCTCGATGCGCACCTTGCGCTCATTCGGCGCGACGATGAGCAGCACGCCATTGTTCTTGGCCTTGTCGCCGAGCTTCCAGGCCCGGAACAGGCCGTTGGCGAAGTCCTCGATCGGATAGCCCTGCAAAGACGGGAGCGTCGCTACCACGACTTGGTCGCTGGTCTTCTCCTCATGGGCCTTGAGCTTCTGCTCGATGCGGCTGAAGGCCTCCGCATTCAGGAGGTTCGAGTTGTCTACGATACGGCCGGTCAGCGCCGGATAGTTCGGCTCGGCGGCGGCGGCGATGAGGGGGAAAAGGAGGCAGAAGAGCAGGACAGCGAGCCGGATGAAGGCCGTGATGCTCGGGCTTGACCCGAGCATCTCCTGATCGAGATTCTCGGACCTACGCTTCGCTCCGTCCGAGAATGACGGCACGTCGACGGCTGCAGAGACCCGGACCACGGAGGATCACACGCTCAGAACTTCACCGCCGGCGGGCGCTCCGCTCCTGCCGTCGCCGAGAAGCTCTCCATCGGCTTGGCGCCCCAGAACAGGCGAGCCCAGATCACGCCCGGGAAGGTGCGGATCTCCGTGTTGAAGGTCTGCACCGCCTGGATGTAGTCGCGCCGGGCGACCGCGACGCGGTTCTCGGTGCCTTCGAGCTGCGATTGCAGCGCCAGGAAATTCTGGTTCGACTTGAGCTCCGGATAGCGCTCCACCGTCACCAAAAGCCGCCCGAGCGCGCCGCTGAGCTGGTTCTGCGCGTCCTGGTACTCCTTGAACTTGGCGGGGTCGGTGATGGTGGAGGCATCGACCTTGACCTGCGTCGCCTTGGCGCGCGCCTCGATCACCTGGGTCAGGACCTCGCGCTCCTGCTGGGCATAGCCCTTCACCGTCTCGACAAGGTTCGGGATCAGGTCGGCGCGGCGCTGATACTGGTTCTGCACCTCGCCCCAGGCCGCCTTGGCCTTCTCTTCCAGCGTCGGCACGTTGTTGTAGCCACAGCCCGCCAGGACGAGGCCGAACAGCCCGACCAGCAGCATGACGAGGGGACGGCGAACCGCCGGAGACTGCACGAGCACCATGACGAACCCCTTCGGCTTGGCAGGACAACTTGGCAGAACAAATCAGGCTGCGACCATAGCCGCGCCGTCCGGCAGATCAAACCAGCGCCGCAAGCATGGCGCGCAGGTCGGCAAGCGCGCTAGTCTCGCGATCGAGGAAAAGGAGTGGACCATGACGCTTACATCGTCCGCATTCGGCACCCGCTCGGTCGTTGCCGTCAGCCTTTGGCTCGCCGCCGCAACCGCAGCCCCGGCCCAGACCATGGCGCCCGCGCCGGAAGCCGCCACCGGCCGCACTGCCAAGGCCCTCGGCACGGCGCAGCGCTACATGGCTGCTGCCGCCAACCCGCTCGCCGCCGCGGCCGGCCGCGAGATGCTGCGGGCCGGCGGCAGCGCGACCGACGCAGCGATCGCGATCCAGCTCGTGCTCAATCTGGTCGAGCCGCAGAGCTCCGGCATCGGCGGCGGCGCCTTCTTCGTCTATTGGGACGAGGCCGGCCGCCAGCTGACGACGCTCGACGGGCGCGAGACCGCGCCGAAGGCGGCCAAACCCGAGCGCTTCCTCGGCGCCGACGGCAAGCCGATGAAATTCGTCGACGCCGTCGTCGGCGGCCGCTCGGTCGGCGTGCCCGGCACGGTCCGGCTGCTCGAGGAGGCGCATAAACGCTGGGGCAAATTGCCCTGGGCCGAGGTCTTCGCCCCGGCGATCAAGCTGGCCGAGGAGGGCTTTGCCATCTCGCCACGCCTCAACGGTCTCCTTACACAGGAGACGAATCTCGGCAAGGACGCCCGCGCCGCCGCCTATTTCTACGAGACGGACGGAAAGCCCAAGCCGGTCGGCACCGTGCTGAAGAACCCGGCCTTCGCCACGACGCTGCGCGCCATCGCCGGGCGCGGCGCCGACGCCTTCTATGAGGGCGCGATCGCGCAGGACATCGTTGCGACGGTGACCGGCCACGCGACCAATCCCGGCGACATCACCCTTGATGACCTTAAGGCCTACACGGTCGAGGAGCGCGCGCCGGTCTGTGGCCGCTATCGCGTCTATACGCTCTGCGGCATGGGCCCGCCGAGCTCGGGCGCCGTCGCCGTGCAGCAGATCCTGGGCATGCTGGCGACCAAGGACATCGCCCGCCTAGGCCCGGGCGCTGAAGCCGCGCATATGTTCGCCGAGGCCGGCAAGCTCGCCTTCGCCGACCGGGCGCTCTATCTCGGCGACCCCGCCTTCGTCAGCGTCCCGACCCTCGGCCTGATCGACGAGGACTATATTCGCGAGCGGGCGAAGCTGATCAGCCCGGACAAGGCGATGGCCAAGGCCAGTGCCGGCACCCCGCCGAACAAGCGCGCCTTCCTGTTCGCGCCGTCCGACGGCGTCGAGAACGGCACCAGCCATATCTCGGTGATCGACGCCGCCGGCAACGCCGTCTCGATGACGACGACGATCGAGGACGGCTTCGGCGCGCGCCTGATGACCAAGGGCGGCTTCCTGCTCAACAACGAACTGACCGATTTCTCCTTCGCCCCGTCGGAAGACGGCAAGCCGGTCGCCAACCGGGTCGAGCCCGGCAAGCGCCCGCGCTCCTCTATGGCCCCGACCATCGTCTTCGATGCCTTCGGCCGGCTCTACGCCGTCACTGGCTCGCCCGGCGGCAGCCAGATCATCGGCTATGTCGCCAAGACGCTGGTCGCCCTGCTCGACTGGAAGATGGACCCGCAGCGCGCCGTCGATCTCGCCAATTTCGGCAACCGCAATGGCCCGACCGAGCTGGAAAAGGGGACCGAGGCAGAAAGCTGGAAGGCCGCACTGGAGGCCAAGGGCCATGAAGTCAGGCTGATCGAAATGACCTCGGGCATCCAGGCAATCATCAAGACGCCGGAAGGCTATCTCGGCGGTGCCGATGGCAGGCGCGAGGGCGTCGCGATCGGGGACTGATCAAACCTGCTGCGGCGGCGTTTTCGGCTCGCCGCCCGCCCCGCGCCCGGCGATCAGCCAGTAGACGAAGCCCGTGGCGGCACCGACCAGGAAGAGTGCCGACACGACCTGCATCTCGCCGGCACTCGGCGCCCTGGCCATGCCGAGCATGGCGAGTGGCAGGATCGCGGCCAGAAGGCCGGTGAGGCCGCTCTGGATCAGGCCGCTGCGGAAACGGAAGAGCTCGGACGCGATCGCGACCAGCACCACCGGCAGGACCAGGATGGCGAAGCCGAGCCGGCCGAGCAGCGAAAACGCCGCCTCGGCGGTCGGGCCGGGATCGAAGCCGCGCTCGGCCTGGTCGAACAGCGCCGCGAGCAGACGCTCGAAGCCGCCGCCGATCAGCAGGCCGAGATCGGGCGAGGCGACGCCGGCGATCATCAGCGCGACCAGGCCGGAGCCGACCGCGAAGAGCAGCGCGAACGGGATCAGCAGCAGCCAGCGCAGCATCAGTGCGCGGCCGCCGCAGCGTCGACTTCGCCCTGCTCCAGCATCAGCCGGGCCCGGGCCGAGAGTTTTTCGGTCTCGCTCTTGAGCTGGCCGCAGGCCGCGAGGATGTCGCGACCGCGCGGCGTGCGCACCGGCGAGGCATAGCCGGCCCTGAACACGATCTCGGAGAAGCGCTCGATCCGCTCCCAGTCCGAGCACTCGTATTTGGTGCCGGGCCAGGGATTGAACGGAATCAGGTTGATCTTGGCCGGAATGCCCTTGAGCAGGCGGACCAGCTCGCGCGCCTCGGCGTCGCTGTCATTGACGCCCTTGAGCATCACATACTCGAAGGTGATCCGCTTTGCGTTCGACAGGCCGGGATAATTCCGGCAGGCGTCGAGCAGGTCCTTGATCGGGTACTTCCTGTTGAGAGGGACAAGCTCGTTGCGCAGGTCGTCGCGCACGGCATGCAGCGAGATCGCCAGCATCGTGCCCATCTCGTCGCCGAGCGGGCCGATCTGCGGCACCACGCCCGAGGTCGAGACCGTGATGCGCCGACGACCGAGCGACAGGCCCTGATCGTCGGTGATCACGCCGATCGCATCGCGGACGCCGTCGAAGTTATAGAGCGGCTCGCCCATGCCCATGAAGACGATGTTCGAGACGAAGCGCCCGCCATCATTCGGAACGAAAGCGCCATCGGGCGCACTGCGGTTCGGGAAGTCGCCGAGCCGGTCGCGCGCCACCATCAGCTGCGTGACGATCTCCTCGGTCGTCAGATTGCGGACGAGGCGCTGCGTGCCGGTATGGCAGAAGGTGCAGGTCAGCGTGCAGCCGACCTGGCTGGAGACGCAGAGCGTGCCGCGATCGACCTCGGGAATATAGACGCATTCGATCTCGGCGCCGCGGTCGCGCGGACCGGTCGGGGCCATGCGCAACAGCCATTTGCGGGTGCCGTCGCTGGAGACCTGCTCGGCGGTGACCTCGGGCAGGTCGAGCGAGAAATGCTCGGCGAGCTGGGCGCGCAGACCCTTGCCGATCGTCGTCATCTCCTGGAAGTCGCGGACGCCGTAATGGTAGATCCAGTTCCAGAGCTGGCCGACGCGCATGCGCCGCTCCTTCTCGGGAACGCCGATCTCGGCCAGCGCCGCATCCAGGCCGGCGCGCGTGCGCCCGGCCAGCGAGGGCCGTCGCACAACAGGTTCGGCCGCCGGAGGGGCGGCTTCAACAACAGAGGGATTCATCGGAACTCGGCTCGCAGCGGGCGCATCCCGCCCGGAATTGGCCGCCTCATAGCATAGCGGCGGCCAATCGCGAAATTATCTTACTTGCAGGCCTCTTCGGCCCGCTTGACGATCTGCGAGATGCCGGCGAGCGAATACTTGTCGCTGGTCGCATTGCCGCGCTTCGAGGTGCCCTTGATCTCGAGCCCGGAGCCCTTGCGCAGCGCATCGAGCATGCGGCCTTCCTCGGCCGGATTCTTCAGCCAGACATTCTGGCCCTTGGCGACCAGCGCAAAGCGGTCGCTGCCGATGATCGCCTGATGCTCGACATCTTCCTTGAGGTCGAAATTCATGACGAGGCTGATCTCGTTGCGCACGCCCTCGCCCGGGCGGCTGGAGATGAACAGCAGGCCTTCGACATCCTTGAGATTGGCGGGCGAGCGGCTCTCGGCCTTGGACAAAGCATAGCAAATCTTGGTGCGGCCCTGTTGCGAGGAGAAGGCCTGCCATTTGCCGGCGCTTTCAAGCAGCAGCGCTTGGCCTTGTCCGCCGGTCGCGGCGGTCTTGGCCGGCGCCGGCTTGCTGCTGGCGCGCTGGGCCTGCGCCGGGGCGGCCGCAAAGGTCAGGGCCGCCAGGCCGAGCAGGGCGGCGGCCAGGAACGGGCGGCGGGCGGAAGAGGGGGCCGAAATGCGAATCATGGATCGCCAGTAACCAACAAAAACGTTAACGCCGAATGGAGAATGCGCGGGATCGGCGATCCGGATTGACGCAGCGCGACGGATAGAATGTCACGATCCTGGCGAAAATGCGAACGCCCGCTGCCGGCGCACTAATCGGACGACGCCTTCTCCTTCAATAGTTTAGGGAGAGCTCATGCCCGGTTCCGTTCGGCATCCGGCTATGCCAGCCTTGCGTAGCTGCGAAGGGACCAGCCGGATGAGGATGAAGCATCGATGAAGGCGCTGCTGTGCGAAGCCCTTGGCCCGGCCGAGAATCTCGTGATCCGCGACCTGCCCGAACCGACGCCCGGACCGGGCGAGATCGCGATCCGGGTCAGCGCCGCGGCGCTCAACTTCTTTGACACTCTGGTGATCCAGGGCCGCTATCAGGTGAAGCCGCCGCTGCCCTTCTCGCCCTCCGCCGAATGCGCCGGCATGGTCAGCGCAGTAGGCGAAGGTGTCACGGATTGGCATATCGGCGAGCGTGTCGCCGCCTGGCTCGGCCATGGCGCGGCCCGGGAGATCGTCGTGGTTCCCACTGAGGCCGCCATCCGGATTCCCGACAAGCTCAGCGATCATCAAGCCGCCGGCCTCTTCGTCACCTATGGTACCGCCATGCACGGGCTGATCCAGCGCGGCGATATCAAGCCGGGCGAGAGTCTCGCCATTCTCGGCGCCGCCGGTGGCGCCGGCCTCGCCGCCGTCGAGATCGGCGCCCTGCTGGGCGCAAAGGTGATCGCCTGCGCCTCCTCGCCGGAGAAGCTGGCGCTCGCTCGCGAGCATGGCGCGGCGGAGGGACTGGATTATGCGGCCGACGACCTGCGGGCCGGCCTGCGGCGCCTTGCTCCCGATGGTCTCGACGCGCTCTACGACACCGTCGGCGGCGCACTCGCCGAGCCGGCGCTGCGCTCGATGGGCTGGGGCGGGCGCTATCTCGTCGTCGGCTTTGCCGGCGGCGAGATCCCCAAAATCCCGCTCAACCTCCTGCTGCTGAAGGGCTGCGACCTGCGCGGTGTGTTCTGGGGCGATTTCGTCCGGCGCGATCCCGCCGGCCACCGCGCCAATATGGAGCGCCTGCTCGCCTGGGCCGCCGCCGGGCAGATCCGCGCCCATGTCCATGGCGCCTACCCGCTGGAGCAGGCCGCCGAAGCGCTGGCGCTGATCGCCGGGCGCAAGGTCCAGGGCAAGGTGGTCCTGGTTCCCTGAACTCCTGGGTCGTCCCGGGCGGAGCGAAGCGGAGACCCGGGACCCATTCCGGAACCTTTATCGGAAAGTCTCAGGAATGGGTCCCGGATCATCGCGGCTTCGCCGCTTGTCCGGGATGACCACAGAGTTGGAAGACGCTCACAGATCCGTCAGCATCTCCTTGGCCTTCTGCCGATGCTGCGGCGTGATCGAGCCGGCGACGGCGGCGAGCGCCGCCGCGATCACCGCGGCATCGTCGGTGAAGCCGAGCAGCGGCATCACGTCGGGGATCGCGTCGAGCGGCAGCACGAAATAGCCGAGCGCCGCCAGCAGCGTCAGCTTGACGCGTCGCGGCGTCGACGGGTCGCGCGTGCAGACCCAGGCGGCGAGCAGGTCCTCGGCGAAGGGGATGCGCTTGGCCACCCGCTTCAGCCGGCCGATGAACTCGGAGCCGAAGCGGGCCTCGTCGCGCAGGCTCTTGCGGATCGCCGCCATTTCTTCCGCAGTGAAACGCTGTCCGAAGCCGAAGCTGTCAGTCATCCATCTCTCCCTGGGCGCGCCTTTCCTCTAGCCCGCCGTCGACGCAAAAATGTGGCCCCGCATGAAGGGCTGCACAAGGGATCGACTCAGAATCGCACGTCCAACCCTCTTGGATGGCGAGCATCACGCCTCTAAACCCCATTCAGCAATGTCAAAAGATCAGGGGACGCCATGAAGCTCGACTCCTCCATTTCCGCCATCGTCACCGGCGGCGCCTCCGGCCTCGGCGAGGGCACGGCCCGCATGCTCGCCGGCCACGGCGTCAAGGTCGCCCTGTTCGATCTCAACGCCGAGCGCGGCGAAGCCATCGCCAGGGAGATCGGCGGTCTGTTCTGCGCCTGCGACGTCACCGACGAGGCCTCGGTCGATGCCGCCCTGCAGAAGGCCCGCGCCGCCCATGGCGTCGCCCGTGTCGTCGTCAACTGCGCCGGCATTGCGCCGGGCCGCCGCGTCGTCTCGAAGAAGCGCGACACCGGCGAGCTCGTCGCCCATGACCTCGCCACCTTCGAGAAGGCGGTCGCGATCAACCTGACCGGCACCTTCCGCGTGATCGCCAAATCGGCGGTGGCGCTCGCCGGGCTCGATCCGATCACCGAGGATGGCAGCCGCGGCGTCTTCGTCTGCACGGCATCCGTCGCCGCCGAGGACGGGCAGATCGGCCAGGCCGCCTATGCCGCCTCCAAGGCCGGCGTCGTCGGCCTGACGCTGCCGGTCGCGCGCGACCTCGCGGGTGTCGGTATCCGCATCGTCACGATCATGCCCGGCCTGTTCGAGACGCCGATGTTCGCCGGTCTGCCGGACGAGGCCCGCGCTTCGCTCGCCGTCTCGGTGCCGCATCCCTCGCGCCTCGGCCGGGCCTCGGAATATGCCGCGCTGGTGAAAAGCATCGTCGAGAACGACATGCTGAACGGCACCGCAATCCGCCTCGACGGCGCCATCCGGCTGGCGCCGAAATAGGGCTGCGCCACACCTGTCATTCTGGGGCGCCGCGCCGCGGCGAACCCGGAACCCACGACCGGGCGAGGCCATCATCGCGAGATCGACAGCGCGCAAGCCAGTCTTGGATTCCGGCTTCCTCGCTTTGCGAGGCCCCGGAATGGCAGCGCGGAAGGACTTTACTCCACACCCTCGCGCTTGATCTCGTGCTTGAGGATCAATGGCGTCTGGGCGAGGGCGAAGATCATGGTCAGCGGCATCACGCCCCAGACCTTGAAGGCGACCCAGAAATCCTGCGTCTGCGTACGCCAGACCACCTCGTTCAGCGCCGCCAGCACGAAGAAGAACAGCCCCCAGCGCAGGGTCAGCCTGCGCCAGCCCTCTTCGTCGAGCTGCAGCACGCTGTCGAGCACCAGCGCCAGCAGCGAGCGGCCGAAATAGAGCCCGCCGAGCAGGATGCAGCCGAACAGCGTGTTCACGATCGTTGGCTTGACCTTGATGAAGAAGGCGTCGTCGAGCGCCAGCGTCAGCCCGCCGAAGACCGTGACCACCACGGCGTTGACGATCGCCATGCGCGGCAGATGGTTCATCACGATCTTCGACAGCGCCAGCGCGATCAGCGAGGCCGCGATGAAGATGCCGGTGGCGACGAAGATGCGCCGGTCCTCGGCGACGCCGAACCAGCGGTCGCCATAGGAATTGACGAAGAAGAAGACCGCCAGCGGCCCGAATTCCAGCGCCAGCTTGACGAGCGGATTGATCGGTTTCGCCCCGTTCGGGCTCGCCGCCGTCTCGCTCATGCCGCTTCTCCCAGTCCTGCCACGGCGCGGGCGAAATCGCGCGCCGAGAATGGTTCGAGGTCGTCGACGCTCTCGCCGACGCCGATGAAATGCACGGGCAGGCCGAACTGCGCCGCCAGCGCGACGAGAATGCCGCCGCGCGCCGTACCGTCGAGCTTGGTCATCACCAGCCCTGTGACGCCGGCGGTCTCGCGGAAGGCCTCGACCTGACTGACCGCGTTCTGGCCGACCGTGGCGTCGAGCACGAGCAGCGCCGCATGCGGCGTCTCTGCATCCAGCTTGCGGATCACCCGCACCACCTTGGCCAGTTCGTCCATCAGCCCCGTCTTGTTCTGCAGCCGCCCGGCCGTGTCGATCAGCAGCACATCGGTGCCCTCGGCTTTCGCCTTCTGCAGCGCCTCGAAGGCGAGGCCGGCCGCATCGGCGCCCTGCTGACCAGCGACGACATGCGCACCGGTCCGTTCGCCCCAGACCTTGAGCTGCTCGATCGCCGCAGCACGGAACGTGTCGCCCGCCGCCAGCATCACCGACTTGCCCTCGGCCCGGAACTTGGCCGCAAGCTTGCCGATCGTCGTCGTCTTGCCCGAACCGTTGACCCCGACCATCAGGATCACGAACGGCTTTTTGGTGGCATCGATCGCAAGCGGCGTGGCGACCGGGGTCAGGATCGCCTCGACCTCGCGGGCCAGGATCGCCTTCACCTCCTCCGGCTCGATCTGCTTGTCATAGCGGCCCTCGCCGACCGCCTTGGCGATGCGGGCGGAGGTCGCGAGGCCAAGATCGGCCTGGATCAGGATGTCTTCCAGGTCCTCCAGCGTCGCCGCATCGAGCTTGCGCTTGGTGAAGAGGTCGCTGATCCCGGTCGTCAGCGCCGAGGATGTCCGCGACAGCCCGTCGCGCAGCCGGCGCCACCAGCTGCGCTTGGGTTGGACCGGCTCGGGCGCGGGCTCCGGCGGCGCAATCGGCAGCGGCGGGCTCTCGTCAGGCGGGATCTCCGGCGCGACCTGTGCCTCCGGCTCAGCCTCGGGAACGATTTCGGCGACAGGCTCGGCTGGTGGCTCGGGCAGGGGAGCGGGCGCCGGTTCCGGGGGCCTTGGCGGCTCCGGCTGGTCCAGTCCGAACAGCTTCGAGAAGAAGCCACGTTTCTTCGGTTCGGTCTCGCTCATCGCGCGTCCTGCCGCTGCGAGCGGCGAGCTTCGGGTTGCATGGCGGTGAAGTCTTGGTTTAGCGCAATGCCATGACCAGCCCCGAGCGACCAGCCTTTTCGCAGGACGATCTGCCCTTCGCTGTCCTGCACCGCGACGCGATGATGCTCGTGATCGACAAGCCGGCCGGGCTTCCCGTCCATCGCGGGCCGGCGGCGAAAGGCCGCATCATCCCGGTGCTGACCGATCATCTCGACGCCCTGCGCTTCGGGCTGCCGCGCCGGCCCGAGGCTGCCCATCGGCTCGACAAGGACACCTCGGGCTGTCTGGTGCTCGGCCGGCATCCGCGCGCCATGGCGCAGCTCAATCAGCTCTTTCGCGATGGCCGGATCGAGAAGACCTATTGGGCGATCGTCGAAGGCGGCCCAGCCGAGGACGCTGGACTGATCGACTTGGCCTTGGCGAAGCGCTCGCCCGAGCGCGGCTGGTGGATGAAGCCGGACCCGAAAGGTCTGCCTTCACAGACAGGCTACCGCGTGCTCGGCCGCGGTAGCCTGGACGGGATTCAGCTCGCCTGGCTGGCGCTCGACCCGCTGACCGGCCGCACACATCAATTGCGCGTACACTGCGCCGCCAGTTTCGGGGCGATCTTTGGCGACGAGATCTACGGCAACGCGCCGCGATCCGGTGGGCCGGGACTACATCTGCATGCACAAAGCATCGCGATTCCGCTCAATCCCAAGCGCGAGCCGATACGGGTGGAAGCGGTGCCGCCACCCCATATGCACGCGGCGCTCGCGGCCTGCGGCTGGGCCGCCGACGATAAGCTTTCCTAAACCCTAACGCCGCCGTGATCGACGACAAGACCTCGTCAACCATTCCCTAAGGTGCGTCTGCTATCCCCGGTTGCAGTGGCCCACGGGGTTTCTCATGCTGGACAAGGTGGCGAGAACGGCGGAAGCGCGCGATGCGCTACTGACCTTCGCGCAGGCGCGTGCTGATATCGTCTCCGGCCCGGAAGCGAATGTGCCTCTCGCCACATTGCTCGGCTGGGTCGAGACCTATCTGATGCGCGAGCATCCCGATCTCGGCCGCACCGGCGCCGTCTGCCCCTTCACGCGCCAGGCCGCACGGATCGACACCGCGCGACTCGCCATCTGCGGGGCCGGGCCCGACGAGGAGGAGCGTGCCTTCGCCCTGATCCGCGGCAGTTTTGGCGCGCTCGACGCCATTCCCTGCAAACCGGCCATGGTGCACTTCCGGACCGTCATCGTCGGCTTTCCGAATTGCGCCGGTGAGCGCGGCGTCGCCATGCTGCAAAGCATCCAGAAGCGCCACAAATTCTATTCGCTCTCACGCGGCCGGATGATCGGGCTGATGTACGAAGGCTCCGACGCGCCGGGCTTGTGGAATCGCGATTTCAGGCCCCTGCGCGCGCCGCTGCCGGTCCTCGCCATCCGTCATATGGTCGAGCATGACGCCCCCTTTGCCGCCCGGCATCCGCTGCTGCTCGCGCCCTATCTCGCGAAGTTCCGCCTGGCCGGGGCCAAGCGCCTGATCGACCACCTCCGCGGTCAGGGCTGAGCATGCCCGCCAAGCCGATGCGCCGGGATTCGGAAGGATGGCCCTCGCCTGGCAGCGAGGTAGCGGCAAGCTTCTCCGTCGAGATTCTGGGCGGCCGCGACGCCTTCCTCGCCCTGAAGCCGGAATGGGACGCGCTTTTCGCTCGCGCCGGCCTGCCGCATCAGCTTTTCCAGCGCCATGCCTTCCTGAGCCATTGGTGCGACCATTATCTGGCCGCCGATGATCGCCTCTGCCTCGTCATAGGGCGCGAGGCGGGGCGCCTGGTCATGCTCTGGCCGCTGGAGCGTCGGCGTCGCCTCGGTCTCGAGCTGGTCCGGCTGATGGGCGCGCCGGTGGCCCAGTTCGGCGACGTCCTGATCGAGCCCGGCCCGAAGCGCGAGCATTGGCTGGAACGTGGCTGGGAGGCCTTGCGTCGCCATGGCATCGATCTGGTCGAACTGCGGCTGGTGCGCGCCGATGCGGCGCTCGGCCATTGCAGTCGGCTCGGGGTCGCCACTCCCGTGGTCAATCAGGAGGCGCCCTTCGCCGACCTCGCCTTGCGGGTCGCGCCTGACGGGCCGAGCCTCGCCTATCCGGCGCGCGACCGCTCCAATTATCGCCGCCGCCTGCGCCGACTGTCCGAGCGCGGCCAGGTCACCTTCGCCCAAGTCGGGCCCGGGCCAGAAGCCGGCATGCTGGCCGAGCAGGCCGTCGCGATGAAGCGGGAATCGCTCGTCCAGCACGGCATCGTCGCCCCTGCGGTCTCGAACCCTCGCTTCGGGCACTTCTTCGCCGCACTCGCCGCAGACGAAGGGAACGATACCGGCCTGCGCCTCTCGGTCGTGACCTGCGATCACCGGCCGGTGGGGATCGACCTGTCCTTCGACTGCAAGGGCCGCAGTTTCGGCCATGTCATCGCCAGCGACCCTGCCTTCGAGCGAGAAGGCCTCGGCCGGGTGCTTGTCCACCACGCCTTCGCCAGCGCCAGGGCGCGTGGCAACGCGATCTTCGATCTCCTGGCGCCGGCCGATCCCTACAAACAGGACCATGCCGACGGGGCCGTGCCGGTGCGCGATTTCACCGTGCCGTTGAGCTGGCGCGGCCAGCTCGCCTGCGACTTCGCCCTGCCGCATCTGCGCCCGACGCTGAAGGCGATCGCCAAGCGCCTGCCGGCGGCCTGGGTCCGGCGTCTGGCAAGCCCTAGTTAGGGCAGTATGCCAGCGGCCTTCTCGTCCGCCCCATCGTCATTGCGAGCGCAGCGAAGCAACCCAGGGGGACGTAGAGCTCTGCCGCCTCTGGATTGCTTCGCTTTGCTCGCAATGACGGCAAAGGAACGCCGGAGCCACATTCAACATGATCGAGTTAGCTCGCCATCGCGTCCATCGCGCGCGCCAGCCTGACGTCGAGTTCGGTCAGGCCGCCGGCGTCATGCGTCGTCAGCGTCACCTCGACCGTCTTGTAGACGTTCGACCATTCCGGATGATGGTCGAGCTTCTCCGCCAGCAGCGCGACCCGGCTCATCCAGCCGAAGGCCTCGTTGAAATCGCGGAAGACGAAGCGCTTGCTCATCGCCTCGCGGCCCTCGGCCAGCGTCCAGCCGGTCAGGATCGAGAGCGCCTCCTTGCGGGCCTCGGGGCTCAGGCGCTTCGGACGATCATGTCCCATCATCACCTCCGCTGCGACACCGCGCCGCTCGGCCGATTGGGATAGGACAGGCCGAGCGGATAGGCCGCCTCCAGCACATAAGGCCCCCCGCCGATCGAATCGCGCGACGACATCAGCGCGAAACGCCGCGCCGTGAAGCTGATCGGCCGCACGATCGGATGCAGAGCAAGATAATGCGCGACATCGACCGGCGAGACGTCGCGCAGGCGCGCCAGCGTCACATGCGGCGTGAACTTGCGCGACTCGGCCGGCAGACCCAGCCGCCGCATCAATCGCTCCAGCTCGGCCTGCAACTCGTTCAGCTTCGGAGAGGGCTGGACGCGCGCGAACACCGCGCGTGGCCGGTCGCCGCCGAAGCTGCCGAGCTGGTCGAGCGTGATCATCAGCGGCTCGCCGCCGACATCGTTGAGGAAGCTGTCGACGTCATGGGCCATGCGCCGGTCGACATCGCCGAGGAAGCGCAAGGTGACGTGATAGTCGGCAGGCTCGATCCACCGGGCGCCGACCAATCCGCCGCGATGCAGCGTCAGGGCCGAGGCGACTTCGGCGGGAATCTCTAGCGCGGTGAACAGCCTAGGCATGACGAATCAGTGCCAAGCATTTGTGACTCTGGCGAGACGGCAGCCTCGCACCGTCAGCAGCGCTTCACAAGCCGGCTCTGCATTCCCGTCATGGACAAGGGTTGCCGACCCGCTGATGGATCGCGTCGATCTTCGCCTCGAGCTCAGGCGAGATCGCGACCTTGGCCGAGCCGATCGCCGTCCTGAGATGGTCCATGCTGGTCGCCCCGATGATGTTCGAGGTGACGAAGCAGCGCGAGGTCACGAAGGCCTGCGCCATCTGCACCGGATCGAGCCCGGCCTCACGGGCGAGCGCGATATAGGCCTTGATCGCGTCCTCCGCGCCGTCGGTCTGGTAGCGCTGACCGCGGTCGAACAGCGTCGTGCGCGTGCCCGCCGGCCGGGCGCCGTCGAGATATTTGCCGGAGAGATAGCCCTGGGCCAGCGGCGAATAGGCGAGAAGCCCGACCTGCTCGCGCATGGCGATCTCGGCCAACGCCGTCTCGAAGGTCCGGTTCAAGAGGTTGTAGGCGTTCTGGATCGACTGCACCCGCGGCCGGTCGGCTCCCTTCGCCTCGGCGAGGAAATTCATCGTGCCCCAGGCGCTCTCGTTGGAGAGACCGAGATGACGAATCTTGCCGGCCTTGATCATGCCGGCGAAGGCGTCGAGCTGCTCGGCGAACGGCGTCTCGTCCTCGGCCCGCGAGAACGCCGCCTGGTTGAAGCGCGTCGGGTTCGAGCCCCAGGCCATCGGCCGGTCGGGGAAATGGATCTGGTAGAGGTCGATATAGTCGGTCTGCAGCCGCTTCAGGCTCTTGTCGACGGCCTCCTCGACCTGCCTGCGGTTGACCCGGGTCGGCCCCTTGTCGTCACGGAACCAGTCATTGCTGGAGCGGCCGACGATCTTGGAGGCCAGGATCACCTTGTCGCGATTGCCGCGTGCCTTGAACCAGCTGCCGATGATCGTCTCGGTCGCTCCTTGCGTCTCCGGTTTCGGCGGAATCGAATAGAGCTCGGCCGTGTCGAAGAAGTTCACGCCCTGGTCGAGCGCGTAGTCCATCTGCTCATGGCCCTCGGCCTGCGTGTTCTGCTGGCCGAAGGTCATCGTACCCAGGCAGATCGCCGAGACCTTCAGGTCGGTGCGGCCGAGACGGCGGTAGTCCATGGCGAAAGGCTCCGGCGGCGAGCGCGCCGGGGCACGCTGCGCATGACGAGAAAATGGCGGAATGCGCCTTGGCTCAGGAGCGCGGGCGCAGGGAGGCGAGGAACCGCTCCACCGTCGGCAGGATGCGCTGCGCGATGACGCGCACGCCCTCAGCCGTCGGATGCAGCATGTCGGGCTGGTTCAATACCCGGTCGCCGGCGATCCCGTCCAGAAAGAACGGATAGAGGATCAACCCATGCTTTTCGGCGAGCTTGGGATAGATCGCGTCGAAACGGGCGACATAGTCCGGGCCATTACTGCGCGGCGCATACATGCCGGCAAGCAGAACCGGGATGCCGCGCGTCTTCAGCCCGGTCACGATCGCGTCAAGCGATCTTTCCGTCAGTGCCGGATCGACCCCGCGCAGGGCGTCATTGGCGCCGAGCTCGAGGATGACGCCGTCGGTTCCGTCGGGCACCGACCAGTCGAGCCGTTCCAGCCCGCCCTGCGAGGTGTCGCCGGAGACGCCGGCATTGGCGATCTCGACCGAAATCCCCTTCTCGCGCAGCATCTTCTCCAGAACCGTCGGAAAAGCGGCGCTGGCGGGCAGATTGTAGCCGGCGGTCAGGCTGTCGCCGAACGCGACCAGCTTGAGCGGCCTGGTTTGGGCGGAAGACGCGGTGTTCATCATAAAATAGCCCAGACTGGCGAAGACGAGCAGCATGACCGTCCAAATGCGCGGCGGCGGCTGGATTCGTGACGGCAAGCGCCCATATCGGTTGGCGGCGCGACGCATGGCGGTTCTGGTCCCTTCGGCTCGGAAAGATGGTCGAAGCGGCGGCATCGGATGGGATGAAAGCGGAAACATGGCGGCGAGCGAAGGAACCCCGGCGGTGATCGAGCTGAGTAATGTTGAGCTCAGTCTGGGGCGCGGCGCCGCCCGCGTCCATATCCTCAAGGGCGTTTCGCTGGCGATCCCGCAGGGACAGGCGACCGGCCTCGTCGGCCCGTCCGGCTCCGGCAAATCGACACTGCTGATGACCATGGCCGGGCTGGAACGGCCGGATTCCGGCGTGATCAAGGTTGCCGGCCAGGATCTCGGCGCACTCGGCGAGGATGCGCTCGCCATCTTCCGCGGCCGCCATATCGGCATCGTCTTCCAGTCCTTCCACCTCGTGCCGACCATGACGGCGCGCGAGAACGTCGCGCTGCCGCTGGAGCTCGCCGGCGCCGACGACGCCTTCGAGCGCGCCGCGGCCGAACTGCGCAATGTCGGCCTGGGCGAGCGCCTCGACCACTACCCGGCCCAGCTCTCCGGCGGCGAGCAGCAGCGCGTCGCCATCGCCCGTGCGGTCGCGCCCGATCCGGCGATTCTTGTCGCCGACGAGCCGACCGGCAATCTCGACGAGAGCACCGGCCGCTCGATCGTCGACCTGATCTTCGCGCTCCGGCGCGAGCGGGGCGCCACTCTCGTCCTCGTCACCCACGACCTTTCGCTCGCGGCATCCTGCGACCGCACCGTGCGCCTGCGCGCCGGCCGGATCGAGACCGAGGCCGGCACCGAGGCGCTGGCGATCTGAGATGCACGCCCCCGTCAAACCCTCTGCGTCGCCATCCGCTCCGATCCGCCGTCCCGCTGGCCTCACGCTGGCCCTGCGCCTCGCCTGGCGCGACCTGCGCGGCGGCCTGCGCGGCTTCGGGGTCTTCATCGCCTGCCTGGCGCTTGGCGTCATGGCGATCGCCGCGGTGTCCTCGGCCTCGCGCGGCCTGAGCGAAGGTCTCGGCCGCGAAGGCCGGCGCATCCTCGGCGGCGATGCCGCCTTCAGCCTGATCCATCGCGAGCCGACCGCCGAGGAACACGCCTTCCTCGCCCGCCATGGCAAGGTTTCGACCATCGCGACCCTGCGCAGCATGGCGAATGCCGGCGAGAAGGGCGCGGCCCTGGTCGAAGTCAAAGCCGTCGACGGCTCCTATCCCAGCATCGGCGAATTGCGCACCGATCCGGCCCAGCCGGCCGCCGACCTGCTCGGATTGCGTGATGGCGTCTATGGCGGCATCGCCGATCCCGTGCTGTTCGGCCGGCTCGACCTGAAACCCGGCGACACCGTGCTGATCGGCTCGGCCCGGGTGCAATTGCGCGCCAATCTGACCTCCGAGCCCGACAAGATCGCCGCCGGCGTTGGCTTCGGCCCGCGCCTGATCCTCTCGCAGGAGGCGCTGCGGGCCTCCGGCCTGCTCCAGCCCGGCAGCCTGGTACGCTGGACCGCCCGCGTCCTCCTCCCCGATGGCGCCAATACCGATGCCGCCCTCGAGGCCCTCCTCGCCAGCGCCACGCGCGAACAGCCGAATGCGGGCTGGGAAGTCCGTTCGCGCGGCAATGCAGCGCCGAACTTCCAGCGCAATATCGAGCGCTTCACCCAGTTCCTGACCCTGGTCGGCCTGACCGCGCTCCTGGTCGGCGGCGTCGGCGTCGCCAATGCCGTGCGCCGCTTCGTCGAGGCCAAGCGGCTCGACTTCGCCACGCTGAAGGCGATCGGCGCCACCGGGGGCCGCGTCGTCGCCATCCATCTCACCGAGGTCATGCTCGTCGCCGGCTTCGGCATCGCGATCGGGCTCGCGCTCGGCGCCGGCGCGCCCTTCGCGCTTGGCTATATGCTCGCCGACATCCTGCCTCTGCCCTTCGAGCCGACGCTCGCCCCGGCCGAGCTCGCCGTCGCGGCGCTCTACGGACTACTGACCGCGCTGGTCTTCGCCATCATCCCGCTCGGCCGCGCCCATGACGTCCCGGTCTCGGCCCTGTTCCGCGACCAGATCGAGCCGGACCGGCGCCGGCCGCGCTGGATCTATCTCGCGCTCTTCTTCGCGGCGCTCGCCGGCCTCGTCGGCGTCGCGCTCGTCTTCGCCTATGACCGGCGCATCGCGCTGATCTATATCGGCGCCGCCGGCGGCGTCTTCCTGCTGCTGCGCCTGATCGCCTGGGGGCTGATGGCGCTGGCTCGCCGCGCCGGGCGCCCACGCCAGCCGGCGCTGCGCATGGCGCTCGCCAACACCTATCGCCCCGGTGCCCTGACACCCTCGCTGGTGCTCTCGCTCGGCCTCGGCGTCGCGCTGCTCTCGACCCTCGCCTTCATCGACGTCAGCCTGACCAGGCAATTGACCCAGTCGCTGCCGCAGAAGGCGCCGAGTTTCTTCTTCCTCGACATCCCCAATGCCCAGGCGGCGGAATTCGATCGCTTCCTCGCGCAGCAGCGCCCCGGTGCTCATGTCGAGCGCGTGCCGATGATGCGCGGACGCATCGTCAGCGTGAACGACGTCCCGGCCGAGCAGATCAAGGCCAGCGAGCAGATGGCCTGGGTGCTCGAGGGTGACCGCGGCATCACCTATTCCGCTTCCATGCCCGAGGCTTCCAGGCTCGCCTCGGGCGAGTGGTGGCCGGAGAACTATCGCGGCGAGCCGCTGGTCTCCTTCGATGCCCGCGCGGTCGAGGGTCTCGGCCTGAAGCTCGGCGACAAGCTGACTGTCAACGTCCTCGGCCGCAACATCAGCGCCCGCATCGCCAATTTCCGCGACATCGAATGGCGCTCCCTCGGCATCAACTTCGTCATGGTGTTCTCGCCGAACACCTTCGCCGGCGCGCCGCACACCAACCTCGCCACCGTGACCGACAAGGACGCGACGCCTGCAACCGGCGATCCCGCGTTGATGCGCCAGCTCGCCATCGCCTTCCCGGCGGTGACGGCGGTCCGGGTCAAGGACGCGCTGGAGGCGGTCAACACCATCGTCGGCCAGCTCGCCGGCGCGATTCGCGGCGCCTCCGCCCTCGCCATCAGCGCGAGCCTGCTGGTTCTGGCGGGTGCTCTGGCGGCCGGACAGCGGGCGCGGCTCTATGACGCGATGATTCTGAAGACGCTTGGCGCGACCCGCCGCTTCATACTTTCGTCGTACGTCCTCGAATACGCAGGTATCGGCGTCGTTTCCGCCCTGTTCGGACTGCTGGCAGGTGCCGCAGCCGGCTGGGGCGTCGTCACGCAAGTGATGAAGATAGATTTCGTCCCCGATCCAACGGGCGCCATCATCGCTGCGACTGCAGCTGTCGTGGTCACCGTCGTGTTCGGATTGATCGGAACGCTACAAATACTATCGAAGGCGCCCGCTTCTCATCTGAGGAATTTATGAGTTCTGACTCATCGCGATCAGTCATAAACATGAACGAACGGTAATGTTGCATCGTCTAGCGACCGAATTTCTATGTCGACGGCGGCGCTAACCATGCTTGCCTCTTGTAAGGTGGCGTGATCCACCTCATATTTCGCGATGTCGCGACATTGGTGCGCGGCGGTGGGTGTCGCAAGGGCGACGTCCGCCAGGCAAAGTTTCAAGGGGAACTCTCTCCATGAGCGATTTCGACCGCAACGCTCAGGTCTGGGGCGCCGGCCGCGCCCAGCAGACCAGCGCCGTCGAGGTGGACCAGGGCCTGCGCTCGTTCATGCTCGGCGTCTACAACAACATGAGCATCGGCCTGGCCATCACCGGCCTGATGGCGATCGGCATCTCCATGCTGGCGATCGCCGGCTACTCGCCTTCGGGCAAGGTCACCGCGCTGACGCCGCTCGGCCAGGCGCTCTACCTCAGCCCGCTGAAGTGGGTGGTGATGCTGGCGCCGCTGGCCTTCATCTTCTTCTTCTCGTTCAAGGCCGAGAGCATGAGCTCCTCGACCGCCCGTGCCATGTTCTTCGCCTTCGCGGCGGTGATGGGCATCTCGCTGTCGTCGATCTTCGTGGTCTTCACCGGTGAATCGATCGCCAAGGTGTTCTTCATCACCGCGGCCTCCTTCGCTGGCCTGAGCCTGTTCGGCTACACCACGAAGAAGTCGCTGTCGGGCATCGGCTCGTTCCTGATCATGGGCCTGATCGGCCTGGTGATCGCCTCGGTCGTGAACATCTTCCTGGCGTCGAGCGCGCTCTCCTTCGCCATCTCGGTGATCGGCGTGCTGGTCTTCGCCGGCCTGACCGCCTGGGATACGCAGCGCCTGAAGGAAATGTACCTGTACTCGGACCTCGACTCCGAGTCGGCCGCGAAGCTCTCGGTGAACGGCGCCCTGTCGCTCTACCTGAACTTCGTCAACATGTTCCAGATGCTGCTCTCGCTCTTCGGCTCCAAGCAGGAGTGAGTCGGGCGACAGCCTAGGAAATACGAAGCCCCGGCCTCACGGCCGGGGCTTTTTTGTTGGGCCGGTCGATGCGTCGTCAGATGCGTCGTCAATGGCTGACAAAAGCGCGAGTCGTCCCGGGCGTAGCGAAGCGAAGACCCGGCCCCCATGCCGGAACCTCAGTCGGCAAGGCTCCGGAATGGATCCCGGATCGGCGCCGCGGAGCCTGTCCTTCGGCCGGCCAAAGGCCGGACCCGAGGGCGGCTTGTCCGGGATGCCCCAAAAACCAACGGCTCGCCAATGACCGCCGCCGATCTCAGTTGACCACGCTCAACCGCTTGTCGAGCACCTTGAGCACCCGCCCGAGCTCGGCACCGCGCTTCAGGATCAGCCCCGTCGCGGTCACCACCGAATAGGCGCCCTGGCGCCGGGCCAGCGACGGATCCTTGACGATCCGGTAAAGCGGCACCTCGGCCGTGCGCCGAAAGACCGAGAACTGCGCCTTGTCGCGCAGGAAATCGATGGCGTAGTCGCGCCATTCGCCGGCCGCGACCATGCGGCCATAGAGGTTGAACAGCTCGTTCAGCTCGCGCCGATCGAAGGTGACCGAGGAGGGCGCGGCAGCCGGAAAGGCGACGACCGCGCCCGCTCGCTGACCTGGCGGAGTTTCGCTTTCGCTCATCGCGCCTCCTGTTCGTTACCGGCGATTATCCGGCAAGGGATGATGCGCCCGCCCTCCGGCGCTGGCAAGGGCGCTGCAAGACAGATTGATGACGACCCCATCGCGATCATCAGTCTTGCCGCGATTGCCATGATTTCGCCGCGCTTGCGCCAAGCGAGCGCCCCGTTGCGGCGCTCAACTCCGAATCGTTGCCTCGACGGCCCGGCCTGTCCGGTTCCGGACACGTCAGCCCCCCAGCCCCTCCGGCGCTGCGGCGGGCCGGGCCAACGAGTCGAGGCCAACTCACGGCTGGCGGTTTCCGCCGGCCGTTTTTCTTTGGCTGCAAGTCAGCGTGACGCGCCGTGATATTCGGGATTCGGCCGCATATCGACGGCCGAGGCGATCCGATTCGACATGTTGTAGAAGGCCGCGACGGCCCCGATGTCCCAGATGTCGCGCTCGCCGAAGCCGGCCTTGCGCAGGCTCTGCCGGTCCTCCTCCTCGATCTCGTGCGGCCTTTCCGTCAGCTTCACCGAGAAATCGAGCATGGCGCGGTGACGGGCTGAGAGCTGCGCGGCGCGGTAATTCATCACCATCATCTCGCCGAGGACGGGGTCGCCGGAGAGCTGGCGCACCGCCTGGCCATGCGCCGTCAGGCAGTAATAGCAGCGGTTCACGCTGGAGACCGCGACCGCGATCATCTCACGCTCCAGCTTCGACAGGCCGGACGGGGCCAGCATCAGGTCGTTGTAGAAGGCGGCGAAGGCCTGAAGCTTGGCGTCGTCATGCGCATAGGCGGTGAGCACGTTCGGGACGTAGCCGAGCTTCTCCTCGCATTTGGCGAAATAGGCCTGCATCGGCTCGGAAAGCTCGGCTTGCGGCAGAGAGAGCGCCATCACGGCGGGCGGCGCGTCCTGCTTCGCAGGCTGCTCGCCCACCATCGCTTTGTCATGCTTCTTCGTCATCTCTGCACTCCTTGCGTCGATATCCGCGCGGATCGGGCACGACTTGCCGCGTCCGCGCCATATTGGTGCAATCTGGCTGCTGGCATCCGACGAAAGTTGCAGCAGCCGGTGAGCTATGTCATCGCTTCGGCAAAATAGCAGGGGGAAGAAGACTATGGCCAAGCGCGAAGCGAATGCCACGGCTGCAGCCGTCACCGCGATCGAGGCTGCTGCCCGCGAGCTCGGTTCGGCGATGCCCGCAGACTTCCCCAAGCTGCTCTATGGCCGCACCGTCGCCGAGGATCTCGTTGCGCTGCCACCGGAACTGCTCGTTCGTGCCGCCGATGCCGCCTATGCCCATCTGAGCGGCAAGCGCAAACCCGGCGAGCCCAATCTGCGCTTCCGCGACGAGGCGGTGAAGCAGGACGGGCGCGAGCGCCAGATCACGATCCTCGAGGTCGTCAACGACAACAAGCCGTTCCTGCTCGATTCGACCCTGGCCGAGCTGAGCGAGCAGGGCTACGAGCCGCGCCTCGTCGCTCACCCGATCCTCGCCGTGGTGCGCAAGGACGACGGCACCTTCCAGTCGCTCGCCGGCGAGGCCTCCGGCCGCGCCGTCGAAGGCACCCGCCGCGAGAGCCTGATCCATATCCATCTCGACCGGATCGACACCGCCGAGGCGCGCGAGCGGCTCGCCGCCGGCCTCGCCCGCGTCTATGTCGATGTCGGCCTCGCCGTCGACGACTGGGCCGCGATGCGCGGGCGAATCACCGAGGTGATCCAGTCCTACCGCGCCAATCCGCCGCCGCTGCCTGAGGACGAGGTCACCGAGGCCCTGAACTTCCTCGAATGGATCGCCAGCGACAACTTCACCCTGCTCGGCGTGCGCGCCTATCGCTTCGCCGGCGGCGACACTGCTGCCGACCCGGTCGATTCCTCCGGTCTCGGCATCCTGCGCGACCCCGATGTCCGGGTGCTGCGCAAGAATCGCGAGCTCGTCGTGATGACGCCGGAGATCCGCGCCTTCCTGGCCAAGCCGCAGGCGCTGATCATCACCAAGGCCAACGTCAAGAGCCGTGTCCACCGCCGCGTCCATCTCGACTATGTCGGCGTCAAGCTCTTCACCCCCGACGGCCGCCTCGACGGCGAATTGCGCATCGTCGGCCTGCTCACCTCGAACGCCTATACCGGCAGCGCCCGCTCGATCCCCTATCTGCGCCTCAAGGTCGCGCGCGTGCTCAAGAGCACCGGCTTCGACCCGTCGAGCTATTCCGGCCGCGCCCTCTACAACGTCCTCGACGCCTTCCCGCGCGACGAGCTCTTCCAGATCGATGTCGAGACGCTGGAGCGCTTCGCCCTCGACATTATGCAGCTGACCGAGCGGCCGCGCATCCGCGCGCTCGCCCGCGCCGACGAGTTCGACCGTTTCGTCTCGGCGCTCGTCTTCATCCCGAAGGACCGCTACGACACCACGGTGCGCCGGCGTGTCGGCGAGTTCCTCGCCGGCATCTACCAGGGCCGTGTCTCGGCCGCCTATCCGGCCTATCCGGAAGGGCCGCTTTCTCGCACGCACTACATCATCGGCCGGGACGAGGGCCGCACGCCCAAGGTCGACCGCAGCACGCTGGAAGCCGGCATCGCCGCGATCGTCCGCACCTGGAGCGACGGCCTCAAGGACGCGCTCGACACGCAGAAGGCCGGCCCCGCCGCCCGCTCGCTCGCCGAGCGCTATGCCGAGGCCTTCGGCGCCGCCTATCGCGAGCGCTATTCGGCCGAGGATGCGCTGGTCGACGTCGACATGCTGCAGAAGCTGTCGGATGAGCGCCCGCGCGCGGTCAATCTCTACCGCCGCGAGGGCGACGGAGCGACCCGCGCCAACCTCAAGCTGTTCTCGCGCGGCGCCGCGATCTCGCTCTCCGAGCGCGTGCCGATGCTGGAGAACATGGGCTTCCGCGTCGTCAACGAGCGCACCTTCAACATCACCCCCCAGCAGAATGGCGGGGCGGGCAACGACACCCGCGTCTGGCTGCACGACATGACGCTGGAGCGCGCCAGCGGCGGCGAGATCGATATCGAGAACCTCGATCCGACGATCGAGGCGGCGCTGATGGCGCAGTTCCGCGGCCTCACCGAATCCGACCGCTTCGACCAGCTCGTCCTCGCCGCCGGCCTCGCCTGGCGCGAGGCGGCGCTGCTGCGGGCGCTCGGCCGCTATCTGCGCCAGGTTGGCGCGCCCTATGCACAGGACTACATCGCCGACGCGCTGACCCGCCATTCGAGTATCGCCACCGGGCTGGTGAAGCTCTTCGTCGCGAAATTCGATCCGCATCTCTCCGAGAAGAAGCGCGCCGAGCAGATGAAGGCCGAGCGCGAGCGCATCGAAGCCGCCCTCGCCGACGTCACCAGCCTCGACGAGGACCGCATCCTACGCCGCTTCGTCAACCTGATCGACGCGACGCTGCGCACCAACTTCTTCCAGATCGGTCCCGACGGGCATCCGCGCGGCACGATCTCGTTCAAGCTCGCCTCCGGCCAGGTCGACGGCATGCCGCTGCCGCGCCCGCTCTACGAGATCTTCGTCTATTCGCCGCGCGTCGAAGGCATCCACATGCGCTTCGGCAAGGTCGCGCGCGGTGGCCTGCGCTGGTCGGACCGGCCGCAGGATTTCCGCACCGAGGTGCTCGGGCTGGTTAAGGCCCAGCAGGTCAAGAACGCCGTCATCGTCCCCGTCGGCGCCAAGGGCGGTTTTGTGCCCAAGCAGCTGCCGCCGGCGAGCGACCGTCAGGCCTGGCTGGCCGAAGGCACCGAGAGCTATCGCATCTTCATCCGGACCTTGCTTGAGCTCACCGATAATCTCGACGGCGAGACGATCGTCCCGCCGCCGGACACGGTCCGTCATGACGGTGACGATCCCTATCTCGTCGTCGCCGCCGACAAAGGCACCGCGACCTTCTCCGACACCGCCAACGCGCTCTCGGCCGAGAAGCATCACTGGCTCGGCGACGCCTTCGCCTCGGGCGGCTCGCAGGGCTACGACCACAAGGGCATGGGCATCACCGCCCGCGGCGCCTGGGAGGCGGTGAAGCGGCATTTCCGCGAGATGGATGTCGACATCCAGACGACGCCCTTCACCGTCGCCGGCGTCGGCGACATGTCCGGCGACGTCTTCGGCAACGGCATGCTGCTCTCGCCGGCGATCAAGCTTGTCGCCGCCTTCGACCATCGCGACATCTTCCTCGACCCCAATCCCGATTCGGCCAAGAGCCTGGCCGAACGCCAGCGTATTTTCGCCCTGCCGCGTTCATCCTGGGCCGATTACGACAAGTCGCTGATCTCGAAGGGCGGCGGCATCTTCTCACGCCAGGCCAAGAGCATCGCGCTCTCGCCCGAAGCCCAACAGGCGCTCGGCTTCGACAAGGCGCAGGTCACCCCGGCCGAGCTGATGACCGCGATCCTGAAGGCGCCGGTCGACCTGCTCTGGTTCGGCGGCATCGGCACCTATATCCGCGCCAGCGACGAGAGCGACGCCCAGGTCGGCGATCGCGCCAATGACGCGATCCGCGTCACCGGCTCCGATCTGCGCGCCAAGGTGATCGGCGAGGGCGCCAATCTCGGCGCGACCCAGCGCGGCCGCATCGAGGCGGCCCGCAACGGCGTGCGGCTCAATACCGACGCGATCGACAACTCGGCTGGCGTCAACACCTCCGACGTCGAGGTCAACATCAAGATCGCGCTCGCCGACCCTGTCCGCGACGGTCGCCTGCCCGAGAAGAAGCGCAACGCTTTGCTGGCTGAGATGACCGACGAAGTCGGCCTGCTCGTCCTGCGCAACAACTACCTGCAGACGCTGGCGCTCTCGCTGACCGAGGCGCAGGGCATCCAGGCGACGCCGCATCTGCGCCGGCTGATGGTCCAGCTCGAGGAGGATGGCCGGCTCGACCGCGGCGTCGAGTATCTGCCGTCGGACGCCGTGCTGATCGAGCGCGAAAAGCGCGGCGAAGGCCTGACCCGGCCGGAGCTCGCCGTGCTCCTCGCCTATGCCAAGCTCGCCCTGCACGACGCGCTGCTCGAATCGGCGATCCCCGACGACCCCTATCTCAAGAGCGAGCTCATCCGCTATTTCCCGCAGCCGCTGCGCGAGGGCTATGGCAAGGAGATCGCCGGCCACAGGCTGCGCCGCGAGATCGTCGCGACGCAGCTCGCCAACGCCATCATCAATCGCGGCGGCCCGGCCATCGTCTCGACGCTGGCCGACCAGACCCGCGCCGAGGCGCCGGCGATCGCGGCGGCCTATGCCGTCGCCCGCGATGCCTTCGACCTGATCACGCTGAACGGTGCCATCGACGCGCTCGACGCCAAACTGCCGGGTAAGACCCAGACCGGGCTCTATGCCGCCGCGCAGGAGCTGGTCGTCGACCGGATGCGCTGGTTCCTGCGCCGTGGCGTCGCCAAGCCCGGCGCGATCGAGCAGACCGTGGCGCACTACGCCAAGGGCGTCGCGGCGCTGGAGGGCGCACTCACCGAATTGCTACCGGAAGCGGCGGCGCAGGCGCGCAATGCCCGCATCGCCGCGCTGACAGCCGACGGCGTGCCCGAGGCACTCGCGGTGCGCGTCGCCAGCCTGCCCTGGCTCGCCGAGGCGACGGATATCGTCGACATCGCCAGCCGGACCAAGCGCGACATCGTCGAGGTCGCCCGGATTCATTTCGGCACCGATTCGGTCTTCGGCTTCTCGACCCTGAGGTCGGCTGCCGCGGCCGTTCCCGCGACCGACGATTACGAGCGCCTCGCCCGCCAGCGCGCGGTCGAGACCCTCACCGATGCCCATGCCGGGCTGACCCAGGAGATCGCTACCGGCAAGTCGGGTCCGGACGCGCTGAAAGACTGGCTGGCGGAGCGCGGCGCCGATGCCGAGCGCACCCGTGCGACCGTCTCGGCCATTGCCATGTCGGGTCTCTCCCTGCCAAAGCTGATGGTGGCGGCCGGCATGCTGGCCGATCTGCCGCGCAAATAAGGTCTGGAGAGAGTTTGACGATGAACGCGGACGAGGAAAGCATGGTGCCGGCGGCGACCCGGATCGACCCGAAGCTGCTGGAGATCCTCGTCTGTCCGATCAGCAAGGCGACGCTGGAATACGATGCAGCACGTCAGGAGCTGATCAGCCGCGCCGCCAAGCTGGCCTACCCGATCCGCGACGGAATCCCGATCATGCTGCCGGAAGAGGCGCGGCAGCTGGAGGGGTAGTGCCGGTAGTGCTGCGCGTCATTCTCGGGCGAAGCGAAGCGCAGACCCGAGAATCTCATGACGAGGGAGTGCCGCTTCGAGCCTCTTCCGGCCTGAGATGCTCGGGTCAAGCCCGAGTATGACTGGTAGTGCCTACAGCATCTCGCCCTTGAGCAGCCGCGGCGTCGGCCCGGCGAGCCCGGCCGCCTCGCGAATGAAGAAGCGCTTCAGCCCCGGCATGCGCTCGACCAGGCCGAGGCCGAGATCGCGCGCCAATCGCAACGGCGTCGAATCGTTCGAGAATAGCCTGTTGAGCCCGTCGGTGACGACCCCCATGGCGACAGTGTCGAAGCGCCGGCCCTTCTCATAGGTTTCCAGCACCTCCGAACCGCCGACATCGAGGCCGAGCCGGGCGGCATCGACGATCGCCTCGGCCAGCGCCGCCACGTCCTTCAGCCCGAGATTGAGCCCCTGGCCGGCGATCGGATGGATGACATGCGCGGCGTCGCCGAGCAGCGCCAGCCGCTCGCCAACAAAACGGCGCGCCACTCCGAAAGAGAGCGGATAGGCGCCCGGACGGCTCTCCATGGCGATCTCGCCGAGCTCGAGGCCGAAACGGCGCTCGACCTCGAGCAGAAGATCGCTGTCGTCGAGCGCGAGCAAGGCCGGGACGTTCTCGCTGCGCTCCGTCCAGACGATCGAGGAGCGATGGCCGAGCTTGCCGCCATCCGCCAAAGGCAGGATCGCGAACGGACCCGACGGCAGGAAGTGCTCGACCGCCCGCCCCTCATGCGGCCGCTCATGGCCGATGGTCGCGACGATCCCCGATTGCGGATAGGACCAGCCGACCCAACCGATGCCGGCCTGCTCGCGCAGTTTCGAGCGGGCGCCGTCGGCCGCGACCAGCAGCGCCGCATCCAGCTTTTCGCCGTCGGCGAAGGCAATGGCGATCGTGCCATCCTCCTCCGTGCCGGAGCGGACGCCTTCGGCCCGCAGCTCGACGCCGTTCGCGCGGGCGACCTGAAGCAATGACGCCATCAGTGCCCCGTTCTCGACCATATGGGCGAAGGGCTGGCCGGGCTCGATCTCGCCGTCGAAGGTCAGGAACACCGGCCGCACCAGATCGGGCGTCCGGCTGTCGGTGATGACCATCTCGGTCATTGGCGTCGCAGTGGCTTCCGCCAGACGCCAGATGCCGAGCGCCTCCAGCATGTTGCGCGCCGCCGCCGCAACCGCATAGGCGCGATCGTCGGCGCGCGGCGGTCCGGCGAGCGTGGGGTCGGCGACGATCACGCGAAACCCCTCGCCCAGCGCCTGCTTCAGCGCGACCGCCAGCGTCAGCCCGGCGACGCCGCCACCGGCGATGACGATGCGCTGGCTCGCGCCCTCGGAACTTTGCGCCATGGTTGTCCTCGCATCGCGCCGCTTGACGCGGCCGGATCGCTCGTTGCTGATGCAACACTCCGCCGTCTTGCCCATAGCCGGCCCGGGCCGCAAGCCCGCGCCGCGCCGGTTTTCCAGCCGATGAACCCAGCCGCGAACACTCTGCTCCCGATCTTCGATCTCGAACCGCTCGGACACAACCGGTTCCAGGGTCGCAGCCCCGACAATGGCTGGACCCGCGTCTTCGGCGGCCAGGTGATCGGCCAGGCGCTCTACGCCGCCTGCAAGACGGTCGAGGAGCGCCAGCCCCATTCGCTGCACGCCTATTTCATGCTGCCGGGCGATCCGACCATCCCGATCGTCTACGAGGTCGAGCGGCTGCGCGACGGCGGCTCGTTCTCGACGCGGCGCGTGCTGGCGCTGCAGAAGGATGCAGCGATCTTCGCGATGTCGGCCTCCTTCCAGATCGCCGAGCCCGGCTACGACCACCAGATGCCGATGCCACCGGTACCGACGCCCGACGAGTTGCCCGATCGCGACGGCATGGAGCGCGACGTGCTGCCGCACATGCCAGAGGCGGTGCGTGCCTATTACCGGCGCGAGCGACCGATCGACATCCGCCCGGTCGAGTTGAGCCGCTACGCTGCGGGCGCTCCGCGCGAGCCGAAGTTCAACGTCTGGGTCAGGGCGGCGCAAAAGCTCCCGGATGAGCCGGCGCTGCACCAGAGCGTGCTCGCCTACGCCTCCGACCTGCTGCTGCTCGATTCCAGCCTGATCGCCCATGGCACCAGCGTCTTCGACCGGCGGGTCCAAAGTGCCAGCCTCGACCATGCGATGTGGTTCCACCGGCCCTTCCGCGCCGATGACTGGCTGCTCTATGCTCAGGACAGCCCTTCTGCCTCGGGCGCGCGCGGCTTCTCGCGCGGTCTGATCTTCGACCGGGACGGGCACCTCGTCGCCTCGGTCGCGCAGGAAGGCCTGATCCGGCCGCGGCCCGACCGCGCTTGAGCGGACAAGCGCCTGCTTTCGCGGCATCTGCCTAATTCTTGATCATTATAAGCCGCTGAGCCCCGCCTGATCATGGCGGAATCGCGGCATTGCCCGCTCGCGCGCCACATCCACCGGTTGGCACGGGCCTTGAAAGGCTCCCTCCGACGCGCCTGCTCGAAATGGGCGCGAGAGGCGCAACGACGTCGCTTGGATCGCGGTCCGAGGGCGCACAAGCGGGGGTAACCCAGCCATGAAGATCGTGATGGCCATCATCAAGCCGTTCAAGCTGGAGGAGGTGCGCGACGCGCTCACCGCCATCGGCGTGCACGGGCTGACCGTGACCGAAGTGAAGGGCTATGGCCGCCAGAAGGGCCATACCGAAATCTACCGCGGCGCCGAATACGCCGTGAGCTTCCTGCCCAAGATCAAGATCGAGGTCGCCGTCACCGACGATCTCATCGCCAAGGTGATCGAGGCGATCACCGCCGCCGCCCGCACCGGCCAGATCGGCGACGGCAAGATCTTCGTCTCGTCGATCGAGAAGGCCGTGCGCATCCGCACCGGCGAGACCGACGGCGACGCCCTTTGATCCCCGACCTTCCCAGGAGTTTCTCGATGAACAACAAGACCCTTAACCGGGCCGGGCTGGTCGGACTGGCCTTCGCCGCGATGGCCGGCGCCGCGCTGGCGCAAACCCCGGCTGCACCGCCTGCCCCCGTGCCCAACAAGGGCGACGTCGCCTTCATGATGAGCTCGACGATCCTCGTGCTCCTGATGACGATCCCGGGCCTCGCTCTGTTCTATGGCGGCCTCGTGCGCGGCAAGAACATGCTCTCGGTGCTGACCCAGGTCTTCGCCATCGTCTGCATCGTCTGCCTGATGTGGATCATCTTCGGCTACTCGCTCGCCTTCACGAATGGCGGCGGCCTCAACGACTTCGTCGGCGGCTTCTCCAAGGCCTTCCTGCGCGGCGTCGACGGCAACTCGGTCGCCGCGACCTTCTCCAACGGCGTCGTCATTCCCGAATACGTCTACATCGCATTCCAGATGACCTTCGCCTGCATCACGCCGGCCCTCATCGTCGGCGCCTTCGCCGAGCGCATGAAGTTCTCGGCGCTGCTGCTCTTCACCGTGCTCTGGGTCACCTTCATCTATTTCCCGATGGCCCACATGGTCTGGTACTGGGGCGGTCCCGACGCGGTCGGTAACGCCGCCAAGGCAGTCGCCGAGGCTGGCGCCGACGGCAAGGCTGCGGCCCAGGCGGCGCTCGACGCGGTCAATGCCGATGCCGGCATGCTGTTCAAATGGGGCGCGCTCGACTTCGCCGGCGGCACCGTCGTGCACATCAATGCCGGCATCGCGGGCCTCGTCGGCTGCATGCTGATCGGCAAGCGCATCGGCTTCGGCAAGGAGCTGATGGCCCCTCACTCGCTGACCATGACCCTGATCGGCGCTGCCTTGCTCTGGGTCGGCTGGTTCGGCTTCAACGCCGGCTCCAACCTCGAAGCCAACGGCACCGCCGCGCTCGCCATGATCAACACCTTCGTCGCCACGGCGGCGGCGGCTGTGGCCTGGCTCTTCGTCGAATGGGCGGTCAAGGGCAAGCCTTCCATGCTCGGCATGGTCTCGGGCGCGGTCGCCGGCCTCGTCGCCGTCACCCCGGCCGCGGGCTTTGCCGGCCCGATGGGCTCGATCGTCCTCGGCCTCGTCGCCGGCGCGGTCTGCTTCGTCTTCTGCTCGACCGTGAAGAACGCGATCGGCTACGACGACTCGCTCGACGTCTTCGGCATCCACTGCGTCGGCGGCATCATCGGCGCGCTGGCGACCGGCATCCTGGTCAACCAGGCGCTGGGTGGCGCAGGCATCCCCGACTACTCGACCAAGCCGGGCGAGCTCGTCGCGGCGACCTACGAGTTCGGCACGGCCTTCATGGCCCAGCTCAAGGCGGTGCTGTTCACGCTGGTCTTCAGCGGCGTCGGCTCGGCGATCCTCTACAAGATCGTCGACGTGATCGTCGGCCTGCGCGTCGCCCCCGACCAGGAACGCGAGGGCCTCGACATCGCCGAACATGGCGAGCGCGCCTATCACGACTGAGCGCAGCCCATCTTGCTCGATGCATCGCCCCGGCGGGACACCGCCGGGGTTTTTCTTTGCCCGTACTCAATCGCGGCTTTCGACCCGGTCGAGCACGATCTCAAGCACCTGCACCGCTTCCGGCAATTCGATCAGGAACTCGGCGTCGCGGTCGAGATGATGGATCCTGCGCGGATCGGGCCCGGCAAAGCGCGACATCGCCTCGACGCTCTCCCAATAGGAGATCGTCACGAACTCGCTCTCACCGGCGCGGTCCTCGCGGAACATCTGCGCGCCCAGCGCCTTCCTGGCCAGTGGTTTGACGCCGACCTCACGCAGGTACGCGGCATAGGCATCGGCCTTTTCCGGCACGGTGCGGCCGCGCCAGATCCGGGCAATTCTCGCGATCCTGTCGTCGCCATCGGCCATTTCGCCCTCCTTGCGGTTGCTGCCCAAAAAAATGCGGCGGCCGGGGCGATCGTTCCCCGAACTGCTGACAACACGCGGCGGCAGCGCAAGGTTAAGCGGGCCTTAACCGGACCTTCCTAACCTGCCGGTTCGATAGGGCGGCTCTTGCCGCCTTCCTGACCGACGCCCGCAGACCACGGCCCGATGCGCACGATCCGACGCTCCTCATCGCTGATCGACCGCCTGCCCGATCCGGTGCGCGAGTTCCTGTCGCGCCGCGCCGCCGAGATCGCCGGCATGGCGATGCTCGCGCTGATGATCGCGGTCGCCGCCGCCCTCGCGACCTGGTCGGTCGACGATCCCAGCCTCAACAACGCCACGCGCGGCACCGTGCACAATTTGCTCGGCCGTCCCGGTGCGATGATCGCCGACCTCGCCATGCAATTGCTCGGCCTCGGTGTCGTCGCGCTGCTGCTACCGCCGCTGCTCTGGTCGCTCCGGCTGATCCGCTTCCACCTTTTTGACCGCAGCGCGCTCAAGCTCGTGCTCTGGGTCGTCGGCATCGTCTCGAGCGCCGCGGTGGCGAGCGCCCTGCCGGCGACGCCGCGCTGGCCGCTGCCGACCGGCATGGGCGGCGTCATCGGCGACGCCTTGCTTCAGGGCACCCGCAACATCGTCGGCCTCGGCGGCACCGCGCTCGGCGGCCTCGTCGCCTTCGTCTTCGCCGGCATCGCCATCCTCTCGGTCACCGCCGCCGCGGGCTTCGGCTTCGTCACCGACGAGGACCCCGATCCTGACCAGGACGACGAAGCTTTCGCCGATGGCGAGGAGCGCCGCGACGACGAGCCGGGCTTCTCGGTCATCCTGATCGGCTGGGTCGCCCATGGCGCCATGGCGCTGAAGGCCGCGATCCTGCGCCGCCTGCCGCGCCCGCCGCAGCCGGCCTCCGCCAGCGCCAATGCGATGCCCGTGCCGGCCCAGACCGGCCGGGTCCGCCGCGAGCCGAACTTCACCGGCGATCCCGAAGCCTACCGGTCCCCTGTCGTCGCGCCCGAGCTCGTGCGCCCCGCTGCTACCAAGGCGGCACCGAGCGCCCGGCCAGCCTATGACGACGATGACGAGCCGTTCGAGACGCAGGATTTGCGCGACCTCAACGCGCCGCGCGTCGCTGCTCCCGTGCGCGCCCCCAAGCCCGGCAAGCGCCTGTCGCGCGAGGCGCAGCCCTCACTGCTCGACCGCGAGGGCTTCGAGCTGCCGCCGCTGACCTATCTGGCCGAGCCG
Source organism: Allobosea sp. CRIB-10 (assembly GCF_900112185.1). Lineage (GTDB taxonomy): Bacteria > Pseudomonadota > Alphaproteobacteria > Rhizobiales > Beijerinckiaceae > Allobosea. The sequence goes on from NZ_FOKP01000033.1 coordinate 58,804, forward strand.
AAGAAGATCCTCGCAAACGCCATCTCCACCGACGCGCTGGAGCAGAACGCCACTCTGCTTGAAGGCGTGCTCGAGGATTTCGGCGTCCGCGGCGAGATCAGCCAGGTTCGCCCCGGCCCGGTGGTCACCTTGTACGAGCTGGAGCCCGCCCCCGGCACGAAGTCGTCGCGGGTGATTTCGCTCGCCGACGACATCGCCCGCTCGATGAGCGCGGTGTCGGCGCGTGTGGCGGTGGTGCAGGGCAAGAACGCGATCGGCATCGAGCT
>NZ_FOKP01000017.1 GCF_900112185.1 Allobosea sp. CRIB-10
CGCGACCCGCTACGACAAGCTCGCCAGGAACTATCTGGCCTCGCTCTGCCTCGCCGCTCTCGTCGCCTACTGGCTGCGTTGAGTCTCGACCATAGAGAGATGTCAGCGGCCTTGGAACAACGGCCGCCATGCCGGTTGCGGTGAGGTGAAACCCACCGACTGCGGCGTCGCATCGCGTGCCAATATCTCCAGGCGTGTCCCCTTCGAGGCCCGACCCCTTCTACGCTAGGAACAGCCATTCGATGCCGGCCGAAATCGGCCGCATCTTCCGGAATTCCGGAATATCCATGAAACCCGAAAGGAGCCAGCTTTCCCCCGTTGAGCGAGGGGAAGCGGCGATGATTCATGTTATCGATGCCGAAAACCGGCACCTCTACGGCGCCGAATTGGAGCAGCATTTCCGGATCCGGCACCAGATCTATGTCGGCGAGCGCAAATGGATGGCGCTCGAGCGACCCGATGGTCGCGAGGTCGATCAGTTCGACAATGAGGATGCGACCTATCTGCTGGCGCTCGAAAACGGGCGCGTGATCGGCGGCACGCGGCTTGTTCCGACGACATCTCCCCATCTGATGGCGGACGTTTTCCCGTTCCTGGCCGATGTCCGCGGCATCCAGCGCGGCAGCGATATCGTCGAATGGACGCGCATCTTCGTCGTTCCGGAGCGGCGTGGCAGCGACAGCAAGGTCCTGCATACGGTCCTAGCCGGCATGTTCGAGCATTGTCTGGCCCAGAACATCGCGGCGATCACCGTGGTGATGGAAACTTGGTGGATGCCGCGTTTTCTGGAGCTGGGCTGGGAGGTCCGGCCGCTCGGCCTGCCGACGATGATCGACGGCATGAACTGCGTCGGCACGATCATCACCGTGAGTGAGAGAGCTTATCGCCGCACTCTCGCCTTCAAGGATATCGAAGCGCCCGTCATCCTGTCGCGCCGCGCTGCAAGCAGGACCCCGGGCGAGCGGAGGATCTCGCATGGCTAGCCAGCATGACACCGGCAGCAGCCGGGACAAGATCGAATATGCGCTGGGCCTGCTCACCAACCTCTTGCGCAACCAGCCGGTGCACCAGGAATTGGTGGATGTCGCCTATCGCATGGACCTGCCGGATGAGCTCTGGCTCGCGATCCAGATCCTCTCCATGTCGGAGCCGGACCAGGTGAAGCTCAGGGACTTCCTGTTGGTGAATCCCAGTCCGCAATTGCAGCGGCTCAACCGGAGCACGCTCGTGCTGACCCAGGACGCGGCGCCGGCCCTCCACTGAGCCAACGCCAATCGAGGGAATCGCACTGTCTTTCCGGGCCCTTCGCTGCGCGAAGTCCCGGAAAGACGATGTGCCTCCGCGGGAGGCCGGCGATTCAGTGCATCACTGCTCGATGGTATCGATCGGGGCGTCGCCGAGCGACTCGACGAGATCGACGATGCGGCGGCGCACGCGCGGGCTCTTGATCCGTACGAACGCCTTGGTCAGTTGCACGCCTTCGCTCGTGGCGAGGAAGTCGGCGACATAGGTCGTGGCCGGTGCTTCGGCGAAGCCGTTCCCGATCGTGTCGTCGGTCGGGGCGCCGTCGAAGAAGAAGGCGACGGGCACGCCCAGCATTTTTGAAATCTGCTGCAGGCGGCTCGCGCTGATCCGATTGGTGCCCTTTTCGTATTTCTGGACCTGCTGGAAGGTGAGGCCGAGCGCCTCGCCCAGTTTCTCCTGGCTGACGCCGGCGAGCATGCGGCGCATGCGGACACGGCTGCCGACATGACGATCTATCGGATTTGGTACTTTTTTCAGCATGTTGGCCGGTCCCCTTTTTCTTTCCGTTCAGACCGTCGGCGGCCCGAAGGCCCGGTCTGACCGGCTGTTTGGCGGTCGCCCCGTAAGAAAGTTCCAAATGGGATCACCGTCGTCGCATTATTACTCCAGCGAGCAATAGGCTGGCAACTACACCCGCAAAGAAAAGGTCGCCGAAGCGGGAATAGGGCGTCGCGGCACCGGCACGGGGAAGGGAGGTGTCGAGCACGCCCGTTTCGCTGAGCGGCAGCGCCGCGCGGATTCGGCCGTAATGGTCGACGACCGCCGAGATGCCGGTATTGGCGACGCGCACCAGCGGCAGGCCTTCCTCGATGGCGCGCAGGCGCGCCTGGGCGAGGTGCTGATAGGGACCACTGGTCTGCCCGAACCAGCCGTCATTGGTGAGGTTGAGCATGAAGCCCGGCCGGGGGCCGCTCGGCATCGCCGCACCCGGGAAGATCACCTCGTAGCAGATCAGGCTCGCGGCGGGTGGCAGGCCGCGGATCGACAGGGGCGTGCGGCGATTGCCCGACGCGAAGCCACCGGGGACCGAGACGAACTCCGACAGACCGAGGGCGCGGATCAGCCGGTCGAGAAAGGGCGGCAGGTATTCGCCGAACGGGACGAGGTGCACCTTGTCGTAGCTGCCGGTGATCACGCCCTCGTCGTTCACCACCTGGATCGAGTTGTAGATCGGCGGCCGGCTCTCGCCCGGTAGCGTCTCGCCGGCGCGGGCCGCCCCCGTGATCAACGTCGTGTTCGGTGGCAGCAAGGCGGCGATCCGCGCCAGCGCCTGCGGCGTGCGCCCGAGCAGGAAGGGGAAGGCTGATTCCGGCCAGATCAGATGGGTCACATCCTGCACGCCTGAGGTCGACGGGCCGGTCGCCCGATCGCTCAGCGTCAGGTAGTGTGACAGGATCATCTCGCTGTTGCGTGGGCTGAACTTGGCGTCCTGGGGCAGGTTCGGTTGCATCAGCCGCAATTTCACCCCGTTCACCGCCGGAACCGGTTCGGCCGGCACGCGCCAGGCGCCGAAGCCGGCCATGACCGCCAGCAGAAGGGCGGCGAACACAGGTGCCCGCCAGCGTTCCGCATCGGTTTCGCCAGTGCAGAGCACGGCCGGTGCGGCGCCGATCGCGACCGCGAGTGCCGTCAGCCCATAGAGCCCGATCAGGCTGGCGCTCTGGGCCAGCCAGCTCGGTCCGGCCAGCATCATGCCGTAGACGTTCCAGGGAAAGCCGGTGAGGACATGGCCGCGCAGCCATTCGCTCAGTGCCAGCGCCGCGGCCAGGACGAGGATGCGCCCTGCCCCCATGGGCCAGATCGCCCGCGCCAGGGCAAAGCCCGCGGCCGGGAAGACGGCGAGGAAGGCCGGCAGGGCGACGACGCCGAGCGGCATCGCCCAGGCGAACTTGTCGGCCTCGACCAGGAAGGCGGCGCCGAGCCACCACAGCCCGGCGAGATGATAGCCGAAGCCCCACCACCAGCCGGCGCTTGCGGCCGCCCACAGACGTCCGCGAGCGGTCTGCGCGACCGAGCCGTCGATCAGCCAGACCGCGGCGGTCATCGGCACGACCATCAGAGGCCACAGGTCGAGCGGCGCCAGCGCCAGCGCCCCGCTCGCGCCACACAAGAGAGCGATCAGCCGGCGCGGCCAGCCCCAAGCGAGGATGACGCGGTCGGCCAGCACCGACAGCTTGGTCATGCGGCGTCCGGCGCGGCTGGCGGCTGCTCGGCCACTGCGGGGACGCGGCGATGGATGCGCAAGCGCTTGACCCGGCGCGGATCGGCGTCGAGCACCTCGAATTCGAGGTCCTCCGGCCCCTTGATCAGTTCGCCGCGCACCGGCACCCGGCCGGCCAGGGTCACGATCAGCCCGCCGAGCGTATCGACCTCCTCGGCGACCTCGGCGCTCGACAGGTCGATTCCCGTGGCTTCCTTCAACTCGTCGAGCGTGGCGCGGGCATCGGCGATATAGCGGTTCTCGCCGGCTGGAGCGATCGCAGGGGCTTCGTCGAGATCATGCTCGTCCTCGATGTCGCCGACGACGATCTCGACCAGGTCCTCGATCGAGATCAGCCCATCGGTGCCGCCATATTCGTCGATCACCAGGGCGATATGGGTGCGCGTCGCCTGCATCCGGACGAGAAGGTCGACCGCCGGCATGGAGGGCGGCACATAGAGCACCGGCCGCAGGATCTTGGCCTGGGCCAGCGTCATCGAGAGGTCGATGGCGCCAAGGCTCGGCCCGGTGCCAGCCTCGGCTTCGCCGCGCAGCTTCCGGCCCGGCTTGGCCCGGGCGGCGATGAAGTCGAGGAAGTCGCGGATATGGATCATCCCGCGGGGGTCGTCGAGCGACTCGCCATAGACCGGCAGGCGCGAATGGCCGGCGGTGCGGAACAGGGCGAGCAGGTCGCCGAGCGTCGCCTCCGAGGAGACCGCGATGACGTCGGCGCGCGGCACCATCACGTCGGCCACGCGGCGCTCGCGCAGGCTCAGCACGTTCGAGAGCATCGCCCGCTCTTGCGGGGAAAGGTCGGTGACCCCGCCGCCATCCTGCGCCAGCGCCTCGGTGATGTCCTCGCGGATCGAGCCGCCATGGCGCAGGCCGAGCCGGTCGAGGAACTGGCCGAGCCAGTGCGACAGGCCGCGGCCTGATGGTTCCGACGATGAGGTAGATCGTGTGTCGTCGCTCATGACGCTGGCGGGGGCTTCTTGGTCTTGGCCGCGGGGCGGGGCTGCATGGGTTCCGGCTCCGAGCCGGCATAGGGATCGGCGATGCCGAGCCGGGCGAGCGCCGCGGTCTCCAGCGCTTCCATGCGCTGCGCCTGATCCTCGGTCTCGTGATCCTCGCCGACGAGGTGCAGCAGGCCGTGGATCACGAGATGGCTGAGATGATCGCCGACGGATTTCTCTTCGGCCTGCGCCTCCCGGACGATCGTCTCGAAGGCGAGCACGATGTCGCCGATCACCGGGCTAGAGGCGATCCGCTGGGGCGGCGCGGCCGGGAAGGACAGGACATTGGTCGCCTTGTCGAAGCCGCGCCAGTCGCGGTTGACGATGCGGATGCGCTTGTCGTCGGTGAGCAGCAGGCTGAGCTCGGCGCCGGGCAGCGGCTTGACCGGCGCCAGCGCCAGTCCGACGTCGATGGCGGCGAGGATGCGCGGTCGCAAATCCTCGATCTCGCGCCACTTCCGCGATTGTATGCGAATATCGAGCGTGGGCCCGCTTGGGTCGGGCTCCGAAGTTTCGGTTCGCGGCGCTGAGCGCCGCGAACGAGGTCGGTCGGTCATCGCGGCCGCTCCCGCGACAGCATGCGCTTCAGCCCGTCGGCATCGCCCTCGACCGGCTGATCCGGCGCAGGCAGGGCGGCAAGCCGCGCCTCGCGCTCGTCGCGCTCCTTTCGGGAGGCGTCCTCATAGGCCATGACGATGCGGCGCACGAGCGCGTGGCGGACGACGTCGCCCTCCTCGAAGCGGGCATGGCCGACGCCCTCGACGCCCGAGAGCAGCCGCACCGCCTCGACCAGGCCGGAGCGCTGGCCCGGCGGCAGGTCGATCTGCGAGGGGTCGCCGGTAATGATCATGCGCGAGCCCTCGCCCAGGCGGGTGAGGAACATCTTCATCTGCACGGAGGTAGCGTTCTGCGCTTCGTCGAGCAGCACCACGGCATTGCTCAGCGTCCTCCCGCGCATGAAGGCGAGCGGCGCGATCTCGATCATGCCGGTCTGCAAAGCGCGCTCGACATGGCGCGCCTCCATGAAGTCGTTGAGCGCGTCGTAGATCGGCCGCAGATACGGATCGACCTTCTCGCGCATGTCGCCGGGCAGGAAGCCCAGGCGCTCGCCGGCCTCGACCGCCGGGCGCGACAGCACCATGCGCTCGACCACGCCCTGCTCGATCAGCGAGACGGCATGGCCGACCGCGAGCCAGGTCTTGCCGGTGCCGGCCGGGCCTTCGGCAAGGACGAGCTCATGGCGCTTGAGCTGGCGGAGGTATGCGTCCTGCGCCGCGTTGCGGGCCCGGACCGGGCCGCGCTTACGCGTCACCACCGCGTCGAATGCGGCTTTGCCGGCATTGTCGGAGGGGAAGAGCGAGCGCTGCGCATTGCTCTCTTCGATCGCACCGTCGACCTCGCCGAGATTGACGGCGGCGCCGGTCTTGGCGCGGGCATAGAGCGTGCGCAGGACGCGGCTCGCCTGCTCGGCGGTCTCGCGCGGCCCCTTGATGGTGACATGGTTGCCGTTCGGGGCGACGACGACGCCGAGACGCCGCTCCAGATGCGCCAGGTTCTGGTCGTAATGACCGAAGACCAGGCTGGCGGTCTGGTTGTTGTCGAAGGTGAGTTCGACTTCCGCGCCGGGCAGGCCGTCGCGCGTCAGCGCCTCGTCGCGGCGGCCGCCGCGCTCGGCTCTCGGATTGAATTGATCGGCCTGGGCCAATGCCATTGTCTCCACTGGGAATGAGTCGGACAGGCGCAGTCAAAAACCTTCACCACAACGCCGACGCCATCTTGACGCTACGCACCCCAACCGTCTTCAGGCAGCCAGATCCGGCTGCTCGACCGCGTGGCCGAACAGCGAATTCGAGCCGGCGCGTTCGATCTCGACCAGGACGCGATCGCCGATCCGGTGCGTCGCGCTCTCGATCTGGACCGCCTGCATATAGGGCGTCTTGCCGGCGAGCTGGCCGGGATGCCGGCCGGTCCGCTCGAGCAGCACCTCGACGGTGCGCCCCACCATGGCGTGATTGAACTCCTGCCGGTGCTGCTCGACCAGGGCCTGCAGCCGATGGAGCCGCTCGTCCATCACCGCGAGCGGGACCTGCTCGGAGAGCTCGGCCGCCGGCGTGCCGGGGCGCGGCGAATATTTGAACGAATAGGCCGAGGCGAAGCGGATATCGGCGATCAGCCGCAGCGTCTCCTCGAAATCGGCATCGCTCTCGCCTGGGAAGCCGACGATGAAGTCCGAGGACAACGCGATGTCGGGTCGCGCGGCGCGGATCCGGTCGATCAGCCGGCGATATTCGTCGCCAGTGTGCTTGCGGTTCATCGCCGAGAGGATGCGATCCGATCCGGCCTGCACCGGCAGATGCAGGAACGGCATCACCTGCGGCAGGTCGCGATGGGCTGCGATCAGCTCATCGTCCATGTCGCGCGGGTGACTCGTGGTGTAGCGGATGCGGGCTATGCCCGGCACCTCGGCGATCCGGTGCATCAATTGCGCCAGGGTCCAGACCCGGCCATCCGGCCCCTCGCCGTGATAGGCGTTGACGTTCTGGCCGAGCAGCGAGACGTCCTGCACGCCGGCCTGCGCCAGCCGCTCGACCTCGGCGATCACCTGCGCGACCGGGCGCGAGAATTCGGCGCCGCGCGTATAGGGCACGACGCAGAAGGCGCAGAATTTGTCGCAGCCTTCCTGCACGGTGACGAAGGCCGAGATGCCGCGGGCGACGATCGCTGCCGGCTTCGGCGCCGGCAGATGGCCGAATTTGTCCTCGGGCGGCAATTCGGTGTCGACGACGCGGCCACGCTTCGCCTGGGCGAGCAGCTCGGGCAGGCGGTGATAGGTCTGCGGGCCGATGACGAGGTCGACGGCCGGCTGGCGCCGCTGGATCTCGGCGCCCTCCGCCTGCGCGACGCAGCCGGCGACGACGAGCGTGGTCTCGCGCCCGTCCGCCTTGCGCTCGCGCTTCAGGTCGCGCAGCTTGCCGAGCTCGGTATAGACCTTGTGGGCCGCCCGCTCGCGGATATGGCAGGTGTTGAGCAGGATGAGGTCGGCGTCGTCAGGCGTCGCAGTCTCGACATAGCCCTGCTGGCCGAGGACGTCGGCCATGCGCTGGCCGTCATAGACGTTCATCTGGCAGCCATAGGACTTGATGTGGACTTTCTTCATCAACGCTGATCCGGCCTCAACCGCGTCTCCTTATCCCAATCGCCTCGTGGATGGGAATCATATCGCCGCCAGCAGTCACCACGCAATATCCGGGCCGCAACACTCCGCAGCCGATGCGAATCTGGCTCAGCCGCGTGACCGGCCGGTGACGGCCTCCTGCCTTGCGCGCCGGATCGAGATCTCGGCGAGGCGCGTCGCCTCCTTGCGCGAGAGCTTGCGGCCCATCCGGATCGGCTCGCCCCAGGCGAGCTCGACGTCGATGGCGCCGGAATTGATCATCGCCTGCAAATGCGGCGCGAGTTCGGTGTCGCCATACCAGGCCAGCGCCGAGCGCTCGGCCCGCCCGCCGCGCAGGCCGTGGAAGCCGGTATAGGTGATGCAGAGCGGATAGACCGTCGTCTCGGACTCGTCCGCGCCGCGCACGGCTTCGTGAGCGGCGCCGAGCAAGGAAGAGCGCAGCGGCACGATACGCGTGCCGTCGCCGGTCGTGCCCTCGGCGAAGAGCACCACCGATTGCCCGTCCTGCAGCCGCTTGCCCATCTCGCTGGCGACGCCGGCGGTGGCGCCGCGCCGCATCCGGTCGATGAAGACGGTGCGCTGCAGCGTCGAGAGCCAGCCGATCACCGGCCAGGTCGCGACCTCGGCCTTGGCGACGAAGGAGAGCGGCCCCGTCGTGCCGATGACGGGGATGTCGAGCCAGGAGATGTGGTTGGCGACGATCAGCCCGCCCTCTCCCGGCCGGGGAGCCTCGCCCCGAGCGGTGATTCGCACGCCGAAGCTGCGGCAGACCAGCTTCTGGAACAGCCGGGTGAAATAGAACGGCCGCCCGAAACGCATTGCGACGAGCTGAGGCGGGATCAGGACGAGCGTGCCGAGGACGAGCAGCGCGAGCCGCGCCATGGCGCCGGGACGGAGGCCTTTCATGCTGGGCCGTTCATTCTCTGAGTTGGCGCCCCGGTTTGCGATCCCGGCTATAATCGGGCTTGTCGCAGGCGTCTACGTCGCTCGGTTCAACCGAGATCGCGCCGCATCACCAGGGCCGCGACGCGAGTTCCGTCGGCCTTGGCGTAATAGCCTTCTCGGCGCCCAACGATCTCGAAGCCGAGCCGGTTGTAGAGCCCGATCGCCGCCACATTACCCTCCTCGACCTCGAGGAAGAGCCGCGCCGCCCCACGCGCCGCCAATTGCGCCATATGCGCGCAGAGCAGGCTCTGCCCGAGGCCGGACCGCCGCCTTCCGCCAGCGACGACGATGCTGAGGATCTCCGCCTCGTCCGCGGCCACCCGCGACATCACGAAGCCGCAGGGCTCGCTGGCGCTGCCGAGGAAGACGCCATCGCTGACGACCGCCCGGTCGGCGAGCAGCGCCGCGCATTCGCCGGGCTCCCACAGCCTTGCGAAGCCGCCCTGGTGATGCAGGGCTGCGACCTGGCGGGCATGGCGGACGTCGAGCGGGCCGGTGCGGGCAGGGCCGTCCTTCCGTCCGAGCAGGGAATGCAGCCAGCTCATCGTTCGTGTGCACCGCCGTCATTCCGCGGCGATCCGTCAGGATCGAGCCCGGAACCCATGAACACCGGATTTGCAGAATGGAGCATGACGGATGCAGCGCGATCTGGATCGAAGGCCGTGTTCATGGGTTCCGGGCCCGCCGCTGCACGACGCCCCGGAATGACGGAGGAGGTTCCGATACGGGCCATGTCAGCGCCGCGGCAGCCGGGCGCGGTCCTGCGGCGTCGTTTCCGGCGCCTTGAGATAGAGCGGGCGCGGCGGCGCGCTGTCGGGGTCGGCGATCATGCCGAGCCGCGCCACCCAGATCACGTCCGGCGCCTTGGCGTCGTCGACCACGAGCGCGTCGAGCCCGATCGCCCAGGCCTCGTTGGCGACGGCGAGCGCGGCCGAGCCGACCAGCGAGACCGGCCCGGCGCCAATGGCGCGGGCGGCGTCGCGATGGTTGACCTGGCGCACCGAGACGAGCTGCTTGCCCTGCGCGTTCAGAGCCTGGAACCAGACCTGGCCGTGCTTGGCATCGACCGCGGCGGCGACAACGCGCCCGCCCTCGCGGCCGATGAAGGGCGCGGCGCTGGCGGCCAGCGTCGAGACGCCGATCGCCGGGATGCCGGCGGCGAGCGCGATCGCCCTCGCCGCACTGATGCCGACGCGCAGGCCGGTATAGCTGCCGGGGCCGATGGTCACGGCGACGCGGTCAAGCGAGGAGAAGCCGCCCTCGACCTTGGCCATGACGCGCTCGATCATCGGCATCAGCGCCTCGGCATGGCCGCGCTCCATCGCGGTCTGCTCGATCGCGAAGGGAATGGGCTCGCTGCTGTCGAGCACGCAAGCCGAGCAGGCGCCGAGCGCGGTGTCTATCGCGAGAATGCGCATCGGGCTTAGGTCCGGTCTGCGATGCGGGCGGCGATCAAACCGCCTCGACCTCGCGCACCTGCGGCAGGAAATGGCGCAGAAGGTTCTGGATGCCGTGCTTCAGCGTCGCGGTCGAGGACGGGCAGCCCGAGCAGGAACCCTTCATCGCGAGATAGACCGTGCCGTCCTTGTAGCCGCGGAAGGTGATGTCGCCGCCATCGCCGGCCACCGCCGGGCGGATGCGGGTCTCGAGCAGCTCCTTGATCGTGTCGACCGTCGCGGCGTCTTCCTCAGCGAAGAACTCGTCCTCGCTCTCGGCGAGCTCGTCGACCGGGGCGCCATCGCTCATCAGCGGCGCACCCGACATGTAATGTTCCATGATCGCGCCGAGGATGGCGGGCTTGAGGTGCGGCCATTCGCCCTCGGCCTTGGTCACGGTGATGAAGTCCGAGCCGAAGAACACGGCCGAGACGCCCTTGACGCCGAACAGGCGGGTGGCGAGCGGCGAGCGCTCGGCCAGAGCGGGATCGCGCAATTCGATCGGTCCTTGCGGCGAGACGCTGCGTCCGGGCAGGAACTTCAAGGTGGCGGGGTTGGGCGTGGCTTCGGTCTGGATGAACATGGCTTTGTCTCCGGCGCCGGCGGGTCAAGGCCGCCGTTCCTGATCCCGATATAGGCCGGACGCTGGAATCATTCCAGCAGCTGGGCGCCCCGATCAGGCCAGCGCGTCGATTTCCTCGTCGTCGAGGTGGCCGGGCACGATCGCGACCGGGATCGGGAAGCTGCCGGCCCCCTTGCCGGCGAGCGCGCTGACCAGCGGGCCCGGCCCGTCGCGGCCGGTTCCGGCGGCGAGGACCAGCAGCGAGATATCCTCGTCGGCCTCGATCAATTTGACCATCTCGTCGGCCTTGACGCCGGTGCGCACGACCTTTTCGGGTTCGAGCCCGGCGAGCGAGCGCACGGAGGCGGCGGCCGCGTCGATCAGCTCCTGCGCCTCGGCCTCGGCGTCGGCCTGCACCATGTCGCCGACGCCGAGCCAGGTCTCGTCGGGGGGCGGAGTGACTACGCCGAGCAGCACGATCGAGGCGCCGAGGCGGGCGCAGCGCCGTGCCGCAAAGCGCACCGCCTTGGCGCACTCCTCGCTATCGTCGACGACAGCGAGGAATTTCGGGCGATGGCCCGTCTCATAGGACCGCCGTCTCTTGACCATTGCTGCTGCCTGCCGCCGTTTCAGGACATGTCATGGTGACAGGCGTCGCAAGGTCAGCGCAAGCCTCCCTCGCGGCACCTGCCGGATCAGCGCCGGCGCACGAAGCCGGTGATGTCCTTGACATCCAGCATGATCGGCGCGGCGATCGCGGCAGCGCGGTCGGCGCCGTCGCTGAGGATGGCGTCGATATGGCTGGGATCGGCGAGCAGGCGGCGCATCTCGCCGGCGATCGGCGCGAGCTTGCCGACCGCGAGCTCGACCAGCGCCGCCTTGAAGCCGGAGAACTGGCTGCCGCCGAACTGCCCGAGCACCTGCGCCTTGCTCTCGCCGGAGAGCCCGGCATAGATCCCGACCAGGTTCTCGGCCTCCGGCCGGCCCTCCAGACCCTTCTCCTCGGAGGGCAGCGCTTCGGGATCGGTCTTCGCCTTGCGGATCTTCTGCGCGATCATCTCGGCATCATCGGTCAGGTTGATGCGCGAATAGTCCGACGGGTCCGATTTCGACATCTTCTTGGTGCCGTCGCGCAGGCTCATCACCCGCGGCGCCGGCCCCTGGATCATCGGCTCGGGCAGCGGGAAATAGCCGAGATCGCCGGTGCCGAGGTTGAGCTCGGCGATGCGCTCGGCGAAGTCGTTGTTGAACTTCTGGGCGATGTCGCGGGTCAGTTCGAGATGCTGCTTCTGGTCCTCGCCGACCGGGACATGGGTCGCCTTGTAGAGCAGGATGTCGGCCGCCATCAGCACGGGATAGTCGTAGAGCCCGACCGAGGCGTTCTCGCGGTCCTTGCCGGCCTTCTCCTTGAACTGGGTCATGCGGTTGAGCCAGCCGAGGCGCGCGATCGTGTTGAACACCCAGGCGAGCTCGGCATGGCCGGAGACCTGGCTCTGGTTGAAGATGATGCTCGTCTTGGGATCGACGCCGGCGGCGATATAGGCGGCCGCGACCTCGCGTGTGGCGCGGGTCAATTCGACCGGGCCGCCCCAGACGTCGAGCCCCTGCGTGATCGCGTGCATGTCGACGACGCAATAGATGCAGTCATGGGTCTTCTGCATCGCGACCCAGTTCACCAGCGCGCCGAGATAATTGCCGAGATGGAGCGTCGAGGTCGGCTGCATGCCGGAGAAGACGCGGGGAGAGAAAGCGGCCATGGGGCGCTCCGTCGTCAGGGCGGAAAAGTCTTGAGTCGGGGGTCGATCCGCTCAGGAACGCGGCGTTCTGACGGAAGCGCCGCGAAGGCGCAAGAGCCGCGGCGGCAGAACCGCGTCGAAGGCGCCGAGCAGGAAGCCGGCGACGGCGTAAACAGCAGCACCTGTGCAGCACAGCAAGGCCAGGGCGCCGGCGCGCCACAGCCCCGGCTGGCTCGGGTTCAGCGCAGAGAGGAGCGGCCTGATCATGGCCTCGAGCGCAGCCACCATGAGCACCGCGGCGATGACGATGGCGAGGATCGTCCTGGCATCGGCCCAGCGCGGCCGCCACAAGCCAGCACGCAGCATATGCAAGCCAAGCAGTCCGGCTTGGACTATGAAGGCGAGGCTCGCTGCGAGCGCGCCGATCATCGCCGCATCACGCCAGCCGAGCAGGGCGTAGCCGGCGAACGCTGCGACAGCGACCGCGGCAAAGCCGGCAATCAGCGGCAAACGTGGCTGCCGGCGCACGAAATAGACCTGTCCCAAGACCTTGGCGGCGAGTGCGAAGGGCAGGCCGCAGGCGAAGGCGGCCAGTGCCGCAGCAGTGCGCTCGCGATCGGCGGCGTTGAACTGCCCGTTCTCGAACAGCACCGAGACGATCGGCTCGGCCAGCACATAGAGGGCCGCCGCGGCCGGGATCGCAAGCGCCAGCCCGAGCGCCAGCGCCCGGCCGAGCAGGGCGTCGTGGTCCGCCTGCGAGATCTCGCCTGCCATGGCCGAGAGCACGACCGTGCCCATGGCGACGCCGAAGAAGGAGAGCGGCAGCTGGAAGACCCGGTCGGCATAATACAGCGCCGAGACCGAGCCGGGCTCGGTCGAGGCGATCTGCGTCGAGATCAGGAGCACGAGTTGCGCCGCCGAGGCGGCGAGCAAGGTCGCGCCGCCCGTCCTGACCAGCTGCGTCATGTCCGGCGACCAGCGCAGGCCGGGCTGCGGCAGCCCGATGCCATGCAGGCGCCACAGGATCATGGCGAGATGGGCAAGGCCTGTGAGGCTGAGGCAGGCGGCGAGCAATGTCGCGCTGGCATGGCTGTTACCGCCGCGAAACAGCGCGAACAGCAAGGCCGCGAGCAGGATCGCGTTCATCAGGGCAGGCGCCAGCGCCGCCACGGTGAAGCGCCCCTCGGCGTTGAGCAGTGCCGCAAGCAGGGCTGCGAGCGTGGTCAGCAGCACGAAGGGCAGCATCAGCCGCGTGTAGAACGCGGCGAGCGCCAGCGTTTGTGGCTCGTCGGCGAAGCCGCCGGCCAGTCCGAGCACGACCCAGGGCGCGAAGATCTCGGCCAGAACGACGAAGCAGATCAACAGGAGCCCGAGCTGGCTCGCGGCCGCGCCGGCGAAGCGTTTCGCGTGATCCTCGCCGCGTTCGGCCTTGATCGCGAGATAGAGCGGCACGAAGGGCGCGTTCAAACCGCCTTCGCCGAGCACGCGCCGGACCAGATTGGGCAGGCGCAGCGCCGCCAGGAAGGCATCCGCCACCGGACCGGCGCCGAGCAGGCGCGCGATCAGTACGTCGCGGGCAAAGCCAAGCAGGCGCGACAGGATCGTCGCGGCGCCGACGACGAGCGAATCGCGGGCGAGGCGGGAGGACGTAGCCACAGGACGCTCAGTGTTCGTTGCGTGCAATGACCTCCGCCGCTGTCAGCGGCGTGTAGCCAGCATCAGAGGCGGCGAATGCGCGCTGGAGCTCTGCCCTGATCTGCTCGAAGGAATGGCGCCCGGGCTGCCTCACATCGCGGATAACAGTCTCATCGGTGTCGGCCGCGCCGGCATTCGTTGCGCCAGGCACATTGTGCTGATCAGTTGTGGCGGTGATACGCGGCATGGCTTGCTCCATCGTCTTGACGAAGCACGAAACGAAGTCGCGAGCCAGTGCGCAGGATCGAGAATATTGCCGGACGGACTAAGTCGTCATTGCGAGCGTCAGCGAAGCAATCCAGGGCGGCCGCGCGCCACGCCCCCTGGATTGCTTCGTCTCTGCGCTCCTCGCAATGACGACCTTTCACAGAATGAACCGGCTCAGATCGGCGTTCTTGGCGAGGTCGCCGATGCGTGCTTCGACATAAGCCGCGTCGATCGTCACGCTCTCGCCGCCGCGGTCGGTCGCAGTGAACGAGATCTCGTCGAGGATGCGCTCGATCACGGTCTGGAGCCGGCGGGCGCCGATGTTCTCGACCGTCGAATTGACCTCGACCGCGATGCGCGCGATCGCCGCGACCGCGTCGGAGGTGAAGTCGATCGTGACCTGCTCGGTCGCCAGCATCGCCACCGACTGCTTGATCAGGCTGGCCTCGGTCTCTGTCAGGATGCGTTTGAAGTCCTCGACGTCGAGCGGCGAGAGCTCGACCCGGATCGGCAGACGTCCCTGCAGTTCCGGCAGGAGGTCCGACGGCTTCGAGACGTGAAAGGCACCCGACGCGATGAACAGGATGTGGTCGCTCTTCACCGGCCCGTGCTTGGTCGCGACGGTCGTGCCCTCGATCAGCGGCAGCAGGTCGCGCTGCACGCCTTCGCGCGAGACGTCGGCGCCGCCGCGGCCCTCGCGGGCGCAGATCTTGTCGATCTCGTCGAGGAAGACGATGCCGTTGTTCTCGACCTCGCGGATCGCCGCCTGGACGATCGCGTCCTGGTCGATCAGCTTGTCGCTTTCCTCGGCGAGCAGCGGCGCGTAGGCGTCCTTGACCAGCACGCGCTTGGGCTTGCCGCGCTGGCCGAAAGCCTTGCCCAACATGTCGGAGAGGTTGATCGCGCCGATCGAGGCGCCGGGCAAGCCGGGCACTTCGAACATCGGCGCGCCCGAGGCGGCCGAGGCGATCTCGACCTCGATCTCCTTGTCGTCGAGTTCGTTGTTGCGCAGCTTGCGGCGGAACGAGTCGCGCGTCGTCGCGCTCGCCGTCGGGCCGACCAGGGCGTCGAGCACGCGCTCCTCCGCCGCGACATGCGCCTTGGCCTCGACATCCTTGCGCCGGCTTTCGCGCACCAGGCCGATCGCGACCTCGACCAGGTCGCGCACGATCGATTCGACGTCGCGGCCGACATAGCCGACCTCGGTGAACTTGGTCGCCTCGACCTTGAGGAACGGCGCATTCGCCAATTTGGCGAGGCGGCGGGCGATCTCGGTCTTGCCGCAGCCGGTCGGCCCGATCATCAGGATGTTCTTGGGCGCGACCTCCTCGCGCAGCGGCCCTTCCAATTGCTGCCGGCGCCAGCGATTGCGCAGCGCGATCGCGACGGCGCGCTTGGCGTCCTTCTGGCCGACGATGAAACGGTCGAGCTCGGAGACGATCTCGCGGGGGGAAAACGACGTCATCAAACAGGTTCCTGGAACATGATCAGCGCGGGGCCGTCGCCGGTCTCGCGGACTTCTAGGGGCGTAAAGCCCGCCTTCTCATAGGCGCGGATCGCGGCGAGATTCTCCGGATCGGGATCGATCACCACCCGCGGCGCGCCTTGCGCCAGCAAATGCCGGGTGAAAGCGCCGATGAAACGGGTGCCGTGGCCCTGACCGAGCATGTCGGCCTCGCCGATGAACTGGTCGATGCCGCGCGTGCCCGCCGGCTGGTCCTGCAGCGGATAGTCCGGCCAAAGGGACGGGTCCCAGCTCTGCTGATGGGCGAAGGGCCGCCCGTCATGGCTGACGATCAGCGCCTCCATGCTGGGATCGCCGAAGATGCGCGCGATCTCGGCTAGTTCCTCGTCGGGATCGCCCCACCAGCGCCGGACATGGTCCTGTTCGAGCCAGCGCGCCAGCATTGGGAAATCGTCTGGTGTCGCGGGAGCGAAGGCGTAGCCGTCGGCGACGAAATTCATGCGGTCTCCAGGCTCTCGATGACCAGGCTGTGATTGGTGTAGACGCAGATGTCGCCGGCGATCTTCATCGCCTTGCGCACGATGACCTCGGCATCGGCCTCGCCGTCGACCAACGCGCGGGCCGCCGCGAGCGCATAATTGCCGCCGGAGCCGATCGCCATCACCGAGCCGTGCTCGGAGGGCTCCGGCTCGAGCACGTCGCCGGTGCCGGAGATCAGCAGCGAGACCTCCTTGTCGGCGACGAGCAGCATGGCTTCGAGCCGACGCAGATAACGGTCGGTGCGCCAGTCCTTGGCGAGCTCGACGCAGGCGCGCAGGAGCTGCGTCGGGAACTGCTCCAGCTTGGCTTCCAGCCGCTCGAACAAGGTGAAGGCGTCGGCGGTCGCGCCGGCGAAGCCCGCGATCACCGCGCCCTTGGCGAGGCGGCGCACTTTCTTGGCGTTGCCCTTCATGATCGTCGGGCCGAGCGAGACCTGGCCGTCGCCGCCGATCACGACCCGGCCGCCCTTGCGCACCATCAGGATGGTGGTCGCGTGCATCACGGGGGCGTTGCTAGTCTCTGACATTGCGATTCGGTCTCGGATGAACGGTCAACAGGAACCGCCAAGATGTTCAGGCTGAAGCCCGGTATCAAGAGCGACCCGGTGAAACGCTGGAATCTCTCCGAACGCGTCTTCTTCGCCTGCGGCGCCTGCCACATCCTCGCCTACGCCTTTCTGGACGCCTATCCGGAGCACGGTTTCCATGCCGTCTGGATCAGGCCGGCCGAGAGCTTCACCGGCAACCACGTCTTCGTCACGAATGGCCGGACGGCCTTCGATTTTCACGGCTATCGCTGCGAAGAGGCCCTGGTCGCGCATCATTGGGCCAAGGGCCGGCTCTGGTGGCCAGGCTGGGACGGGACGCTGGTGCCCCTGCCCCAGGATGTGTTGGTCAGCGAAGCGAAATCGAAGACTTATGACGGGCTCTGGCTGCGCGAGCCCGGCCAGTTCCTGCACGACGCCTTGCCGCGGGCGCGCGCCTTCCTGCGCCGCTTTGGTCCGCCGCCGGGATAGCGATCCGCGTCCGCGCCTGCTAAAGCGGGCACGGTTTTCAGGCGTTACAGAGGTCAGCATGCGTTCGGGCGAAGTGAAGCGCCGCACCAACGAGACCGACATCGCGGTCAAGCTCGTGCTCGACGGCACGGGCAAGGCCGAGATTGCGACCGGTATCGGCTTCTTCGACCATATGCTCGATCTCTTCGCCCGCCATTCGCTGATCGACACCACCGTCAAGGTGAAGGGCGACACCCATATCGACGACCACCATTCGGTCGAGGATGCCGGCATCGCGCTCGGCGAGGCCTTGAAGCAGGGGCTCGGCGACAAGAAGGGCATCCGCCGCTATGCCGATGTCCACCTGCCGATGGACGAGACGCTGACCCGCGTCGCGGTCGACGTCTCCGGCCGGCCCTTCCTGATCTTCCGGACGCAGTTCAGGGCGGAGAAGATCGGCACCTTCGACACCGAGCTGGTGCGCGAGTTCTTCCAGGCCTTCGCCATCAATGCCGGGCTGACCCTGCATGTCGAGACGCTCTATGGCGACAATGCCCACCATATCGCCGAGAGCTGCTTCAAGGGGCTGGCGCGGGCGCTGCGCCAGGCGCTGGAGGTCGATCCGCGCGAGGGTGGCCGTGTGCCCTCGACCAAGGGCGCTTTGTAGGGGATCGCTGCCATGGCGTTCTATCAGGCTCTGATCCCGCCGCCGGGCGCCGGTGGCCTGCGCGAGGAGGTCGAGCAGGCTCGTCTCCTGCCCGAGAGCTTCACCTTTGCGGCCCTGATCTTCGGCGGTGTCTGGCTGCTGTTCAAACGGCTCTGGCTCGCGTTCATCCTCTATGCGCTGGTCTGGGGCGGGCTGGTTTATCTGCAGCGTCAGGTCGGCTTCTCCTTTCTCGCGGTGATGCTGTCGCATACCGCCCTTGCGGTCTTTCTCGGCTTCGAGGGCCAGAACCTGATCGCCCGCAAGCTGTTGCGGCAGGGCTGGCGGCTGGTCGACGTGATCGAGGCGCCGGATCTCTCCAGCGCCGAGCGTCGCTTCTTCGAGCGGGCTCTGCCGGCCGGCGCGTCGCCGCGCGTCGTCGAGGCGGCTCCCGCTTCCGCGCGCTTCGCGCCGAGCTCAGCGCCGGTGATCGGCCTCTTCCCCGAGGCGAACGGACGATGAGCCAGACCGTCACCATCGTCGATTACGGCTCGGGCAACTTGCACTCGGCCGCAAAAGCCTTCGAGCGCGCTGCCAATGAGGCCGGCATCGCCGCGACCATCCGTGTCACCAGCGATCCCGCCGAGGTCCGCGCCGCCGACCGCATCGTGCTGCCCGGCGTCGGCGCCTTCGCCGATTGCCGGCGCGGGCTCGATGCCGTCTCCGGCATGGTCGAGGCGCTGGAGGAGACCGTCCGGGGCAAGGGCCGGCCCTTCCTCGGTATTTGCGTCGGCATGCAGCTCATGGCGAGCCGCGGCCTCGAATACGTCACCACCGAGGGCCTGAACTGGATTGCCGGCGACGTCGCGCTGATCCGGCCGCAAGATGATTCCCTGAAGATCCCGCATATGGGCTGGAACACGCTGCACCCGCAGGACGAGCACCCGCTGCTCGCCGGCATCGAGACCGGCCCCTCCGGCTGGCACGCCTATTTCGTCCACTCCTATGCGCTGACGGCCGCAAAGCCTGAGGAGGTGCTGGCGCTGACCGATTATGGCGGCCCTGTCACCGCGATCGTCGCGAGGGACAATATCGCCGGCACGCAGTTCCACCCCGAGAAGAGCCAGAAGCTCGGCCTCAAGCTGATCGGTAATTTCCTGAGGTGGGCGCCGTAGCTAGCCAAACAGCTCGCCCTGATCCGGATCGCGCCTGACAACATGCAGCTTCGCGACATGAGGGTCTGTATTGGTGCGAGCGGCAAGCGATGGCAAATCTCTCCTGAAGCGATTCAATGCCTCAAGTCGAGATCCTGGAAATTTTTCTTCAGTCAAAATTTCGTATATACGACGGGGGTCGATATCAAACTGTGCAGAAATGCGTTTGATATACTCGCCTTTCCACTTCAAAAGCCAAATTTCTACAGCATCTTCATTCGTCAAAAGCGCCATTTTGGCCTCGCGAAGAACGCGAGGGCACCTTGACCATGGAGCAGAATTTTGATTCGATGAGATTGCACATCTGCTGCATCCCGTGGTGCCCACAAATCATTACGGGTCGGAAAGCCGGGTCTGACCACCCGGCTTTCCTTTTGATCGATTCGGAGTCTTCCCGCGGTCCGGCCGAAAGTCAAACAAAACAAATCCGGAACATCAGCTGTAACCAATTGATATATAGCTAGTTCCCTTTTTGTTCTGATTTGCTGGCGAGTTGTCCCCGTTGTCCCCAAAGGCAAGCTATTGATCCTCTTTCCCGCCATCGACCTCAAGGAAGGTCGCTGCGTCCGCCTGAAGCAGGGCGACATGGACCAGGCGACGATCTTCAACGACGATCCCGCCGCCCAGGCCGCGACCTTCGAGGCCCAAGGCTTCGAGTGGCTGCACGTCGTCGATCTCGACGGCGCCTTCGCCGGCAAGCCGATGAACGCGGCCGCCGTCGAGGCGATCCTGCAGGGCGTCCGCTTCCCGGTGCAGCTCGGCGGCGGCATCCGTGACATGAAGACGGTCGAGGGCTGGCTTTCGAAGGGCATCGCCCGCGTCATCATCGGCACGGCCGCGGTGCGCGATCCCGGCTTCGTCCGCGAGGCGGCGAAAGCCTTTCCGGGCAAGGTCGCGGTCGGTATCGATGCGCGCGACGGTTTCGTCGCCGTGGAGGGCTGGGCCGAGACCTCGGCCTTGGCCGCCGACGATCTCGGCCGCCGCTTCGAGGACGCCGGCGTCGCCGCGATCGTCTACACCGACATCGCCCGCGACGGCATGCTCCAGGGCATCAACTGGGACGGCACGATCGCGCTGGCCCATGCGCTGACGATCCCGGTGATCGCCTCGGGCGGGCTCGCCTCCATGGCCGATATCGAGCGCCTCTGCGCGCCCGACGCCGCGATCCTCGAAGGCGCGATCACCGGCCGTGCCCTCTATGACGGCCGGATCGACCCGGCCGCGGCGCTGGCTCGGTTGGCCAAGGCGGACAAGGGAGCGGCGGCATGACCCTGAAGACCCGCATCATCCCCTGCCTCGACGTCAAGGACGGCCGCGTCGTCAAGGGCGTCAAATTCGTCGATCTCGTCGATGCCGGCGATCCCGTCGAGGCGGCCAAGGCCTATGACGCGGCCGGTGCCGACGAGCTCTGCTTCCTCGACATCACCGCGAGCCATGAAGCGCGGGGCACCCTGCTCGACGTCGTCACCCGCACGGCCGAGGCCTGCTTCATGCCGCTGACGGTCGGCGGCGGCGTGCGCAAGGTCGAGGACATCCGCGCTTTGCTGCTGGCCGGCGCCGACAAGGTCGCGATCAACACGGCGGCGGTGACCAATCGCCCCTTCGTCAAGGAAGCGGCGGAAAAATTCGGCGACCAGTGCATCGTCGTCGCCATCGACGCCAAGCAGGTCACGCCCGGACGCTGGGAAATCTTCACCCATGGCGGGCGCAACGCCACCGGCATCGACGCGATCGCCTTCGCCCGCGAGGTCGTCTCGCTCGGTGCCGGCGAATTGCTGGTGACCTCGATGGACCGTGACGGCACCAAATCGGGCTACGATATCGGCCTGACCCAGCGCATTGCCGATGCCGTCTCGGTGCCGGTGATCGCCTCCGGCGGCGTCGGCGATCTCGACGATCTCGTCGCCGGCGTCCGCGACGGCCATGCCTCGGCCGTGCTCGCCGCCTCGATCTTCCATTTCGGCACTTACAGCATCCCGCAGGCCAAGGCGCATATGGCCGCTGCCGGCCTCGCGATGCGGCTGGACTGACGAAGATGGCCGATTTCACTCTCGCCGATCTCGAACGCATCGTCGCTGAGCGCGCGGGCGCCGCGCCGGAGGAATCCTGGACGGCCAAGCTTTTGGCCGCCGGTCCCGAGCGCGCCGCCAAGAAGCTCGGCGAGGAGGCGGTCGAGGCCGTGATCGCCGCCGTGAAGGGCGATCGCGACGAACTGATCGCCGAGAGCGCCGATCTGCTTTATCATCTTTTGGTCGTGCTCAGGTCCCGCGATGTTGCATTGCGGGACGTCTTGAGCCAGCTTGAGGCCCGTACTGCGCGCTCCGGCCTGGCCGAGAAGGCAGCGCGGCCCCGTTAGAAATCGAGGCGAGTGTCGCGTTGAACCTCGAAGCCTGGAAGACGGGGGGCATCATGGACCAGCGTCCGATCGCGGCGCCATCCGCCCCCGATCTGGTCTCGCCCTATCGCACGTTCTCGCGTGACGAGTGGGCGCATCTGCGCGCCGACACGCCGCTGACGCTCTCCGTCGACGATCTCACCAGGCTGCAATCGATCAACGACCCGATCTCGCTCGACGAGATCGTCGCGATCTATTTGCCGCTCTCGCGCCTGCTCTCGCTCTACGTCGCCGCGACGCAAGGGCTGTTCAAGGCGACGCAGCGCTTCCTGATGGCCGAGGCCGAGGCCAAGGTCCCCTATGTCATCGGCGTCGCCGGCTCGGTCGCGGTCGGCAAGTCGACGACGGCGC
The DNA here is from genome assembly GCF_900112185.1 of Allobosea sp. CRIB-10. Classification (GTDB taxonomy): domain Bacteria; phylum Pseudomonadota; class Alphaproteobacteria; order Rhizobiales; family Beijerinckiaceae; genus Allobosea. The sequence goes on from NZ_FOKP01000017.1 coordinate 21,877, forward strand.
GCGTGCTCCAGGCGCTGCTCTCGCGCTGGCCGAACACGCCGAAGGTCGAACTCGTCACCACCGACGGCTTCCTGCTGCCGAATGCCGAGCTCGAGCGCCGCGGCCTGATGCAGCGCAAGGGCTTCCCGGAGAGCTATGACAGCGCCGCGATCCTGCGCTTCCTCTCCGAGGTCAAGGCCGGCAAGCGCGCCGTCAGCGCCCCCGTCTATTCGCATCTGGTCTATGACGTCGTGCCCGGAGAGCAGGTCACGGTCGAGCGGCCGGACATCCTGATCCTCGAAGGGCTCAACGTCCTGCAGGCGAGCCGCCTGCCGAGGGACGGCACCATCATCCCCTTCGTCTCCGACTTCTTCGACTTCTCGGTCTATCTCGACGCCGACGAGAACGACCTGCACCGCTGGTACGTCAACCGCTTCATGACGCTACGCCAGACCGCCTTCCGCGATCCGCGTTCCTTCTTCCGCAAATATGCCGAGATCGGCGAGGACGAGGCGCTCTCGATCGCCGAGAAGCTCTGGACCGGCATCAACCTGCCCAATCTGCGCGAGAACATCGTGCCGACCCGCCAGCGCGCCAGCCTGATCCTGACCAAGGGCGCCAGCCACCGCATCCAGCAGGTCTCGCTCCGGCGGCTGTAGCGCGAGGCCAAAGCCGCTGCGTCTGAAATCGCGATGACGACCTATGTCGCCCTGCTGCACTCGATCGTGCTCAGCCCCGGCAAGCGCGTGGTCATGGCGGACCTGAAGACGATGGCGGTGGAGCTCGGCTTTCGTGATCCGCGTACCTGGGTCGCCACCGGCAATCTCATCTTCGAGGGCGAGGATGTGCCCCTCACGGCGATCGAAAGCCGGTTGGAGGCTGGCTTTCGCGCCCGTTTCGGCAAGCATGTCGACATCATCCTGCGCAAGGCTGAGGCTTGGAAGCGGCTCGCCGCCCACAATCCCTTCCCGAACGGGAAGGGCCCCGATATCGGCATCCGCGTCATGCGAAAGCCGCTCGGCACCGACGCTTTGTCCATGCTCCGCGGGATCGCCGCGCCTGGCATTACGCTGGCCCTTGCTGACGGCGATCTCTGGATCGATTTCGGCGGCAAGCCGGAGGAGACGAGGCTGCTCTCGCATCTGACGACAAAAAAACTCGGCATCGGCACGCTGCGCAACGCCAACACGATCAAGGCGCTCGCCGCGATGCTGGACTGATGCCGCTCGATTTCGCCTCCCTCGGCCTGATGGCCGGCGCGGCCTTCGTCGCTGCGACGCTGCTGCCTGCGCAGTCGGAGGCCGTCTTCGTTGGCCTGCTGGCGGCGAAATCGGTCGATCCGGCGCTGCTCTTCATCGTCGCCTCCATCGCCAACACGGCCGGCTCGGTCGTCAACTGGTGGCTCGGCCGATTGATCGCGACGGGCGGCGTCGAGCGCCTCCCGGCGCGATTGCGGCCCGATCCCGTGCGCTTCGCCAAGGCGCAGGCCTGGTTCGCCCGTTTCGGTTGGCCGTCGCTGCTCTTCGCCTGGCTGCCGATCGGCGGCGACCCGCTGACCTTCGTCGCCGGTTCGCTGAACTATCCGCTGCTGCGCTTCATCCTGCTGGTGTTCATCGGCAAGGCGGCGCGCTATGCCTTGCTCTGGGCGGGCTGGGCCGCCGCTGCATAAGCATTTGCGCGGATTCCGGTCTCGGGCTACCAGCGAGGCCCCTTTTGATGGAGACCAGATCATGAGCATCAAGCGCATCGCCCCCGGCCCGCGCATGTCGAAGGCCGTCGTGCATGGCAACACGGTCTATCTCGCAGGTCAGGTCGCCGACAAGGCGGCCGGCAAGAGCGTCGGCGAGCAGACCAAGGACATCCTCTCGATCATCGACGGCCTCCTGGCGGAGGCCGGCACCGACAAGTCGAAGCTGCTGATGGTCAACATCTGGCTCTCGGACATGTCGACCTTCGCCGAGATGAACGCCGTCTGGGACGGCTGGGTCTCGGCCGGCAACACGCCGGGCCGCGCTACCGTGGAGGCCAAGCTCGCCGGCCCGCAATACACCGTCGAGATCGCGGTCATCGCCGCGATCTGATCGCGTTCACGCAGGGGTGGCGGGCTTACAAACGTGAATCCGGAACTCGCCACCATCCTGGCCCGTGTCTCGCAGCGCGAGGGCGTTCCCCCCGCGCTGCTGCTCGGTGTGCTCGCCTCGATGGGCGACGCTTCCGGCAAGCCCGACTTCACCCGCATCGAGAACAATCTGGCGCGCCGCGCCGGCGATTTCCGCAGCCTGCAGGCTAGGCTCGCCAAGCCGTCCGGCGACGATCCCGAGCGCGACCGGCTTCAGGGACAGGCGGTGCAGGCGCTGGCCGATGGCAAGCTCGCCGAAGCCGACCGTCTGCTCGCCTTGGCCGAACAGCGCAATCTCGATGGCGCGGTCGCTCCTGACAAGTTGTCGCGCGACCGCTTGCTCGCCGCCGCCGCCGGCCGCGCCGATCGTGGCGCGGTGGCGATGCTGCACCTCAATCCGCAAGCCTATCGCGATGCCGCCGAGCGCTATGCAGAGGCGGCGCTGATCGCCGATTCGGCCGAAGCTGGCAGCGGGCTCACCTATGCCTGGATGCAGGCCGATGCGCTGGCCCGGCGCGGTGCCGATTTCGCCGACAAGTCGGCCTTCGTCGCCTCGATCGGCCAGTTGCAGGGCCTGCTCGCCAAGCTCGACAATTTCGACCAGACCGTGCCCTGGGCCGAGACCCAGCTTCGGCTGGCACGCTCGCTCACCGGCCTGTCGCATTTCGATGGCGGCGGTGCTTTGCTCCGGCAGGCGGTCGAGATCTACCGCACGACCCTGGATGATCTGCAGCGCGCCAAGGCGCCGCGCCTCTGGACCACGCTGCAGACCCGGCTCGGCGAGGCCCTGGCCCGGCTCGGCGAGATCGAGGACGATGCCGGCCTGCTCGACGAGGGCGTCGCCGCCTTTCGCGCTGGGCTCTCCGGGATGACGCGCGCCGACATGCCGCGCGAATGGGGCCGGCTGCAATGGGAGCTCGGCAAGGCCCATGTCGCGCTCGGCCTGCGCGCCAGCGGCGTCTCCGCCTTCGAGGCGGCGGTGAACTGCTTCAAGCTGGTGCTCCACGACCGGCCGCGCGAGAGCGCCCCGCTCGAATGGGCCGAGGTGCAGGACCGGATCGGCGCCGCGCTGGTCGGGCTCGCCGGCTATTACAACGAGCCGGTCGTGCTGGAGGAGGCGATCGCCGCCTACGACGCGGCGCTGGAGGTCAGACGCCGCGAGATCGTGCCCTCGCTCTGGGCGCAGAGCGCCGCCAACCGGGCCGAGGCGCGGCTGGAGCTGTCCGAGCGTATCCGCGACCGCGCCGAGGCCGAAAGGGCGACCACCGAGCTCGTCATGGCGATCGAGACGCTGCGCAGCCTGGGCCTCGCCGCCGACGCAAAGCGCCGCGAGCCGAGGCTGCGGCGGGCCGCAACCCTGGTCGAGGCTCTTCGGAAGGCTTGATCAGCCTTTCACGCGCAAGGCGGTGAGCCGCTCCAGCGCCTTGTCCAACGTCGCATCATGCTTGGCGAAGCAGAAGCGCACGACATTGCGCACCGCTCCTTCCGCATAGAAGGCACTGACCGGGATCGCGGCGACGCCGTGCTCGGCAACCAGCCGCTGGCAGAAGGCGACATCGTCGCTCTGCCCGAGCGGGCCGATATCGACATTGAGGAAATAGGTGCCGGCGCTCGGCAGCACGCTGAACCCGAGGTCGCGCAGGCCGCCAGCGAAGCGATCGCGCGAGCGCTGGAAATCGGTTCGCATCCCCTCGAAATAGGCGTCGTCCTTGCCGAGGCCGTAGGCGACCGCCGCCTGCAGGTTCGGCGGCGTCGTGAAGGTGAGGAACTGGTGCGCCTTGGCCAGCACGCGCATCAGCTCCGGCGCCGCCATCACCATCCCGACCTTCCAGCCGGTCAGCGAGAAGATCTTGCCGGCCGAGGAGATCTTGACCGTGCGCTCGCGCATGCCCGGCCGGCTCATCAGCGGCTGATGGCGGTGGCCGTCGAAGACGACATGCTCCCAGACGTCGTCGCAGATCGCGACGGCATCGTGCCGGATGCAGAACGAGGCGAGCAGATCGAGATCGGCCGCGCTGAAATTGGTCGCGGTCGGGTTGAGCGGGTTGTTGAACAGCACCGCCTTGGTCTTCGGCGAGAAGGCCTTCGCCAGCGCCTCCTCGCTCAGTCCGAAATGCGGCGGCGTCAGCGTCACGAATTTCGGGGTGCCGCCGGCGCGGCGCACCAGCGGCAGATAGGCGTCGTACATCGGCTCGAACAGCACGACCTCGTCACCGGGCGAGACGATCGCCATCAGCGCGCCGGCGATCGCCTCGGTCGCGCCGGAGGTGATCATCACCTCGGCCTCCGGATCGAGCTCCAGGCCCTGCCAATGCCGGAAATGCGTCGCCGTCGCCTGGCGCAGCTCCGGCAGGCCCATCATCGGCGGATACTGGTTCCAGCCCTCGACCACCGCCTGCGCCGCCTTGCGGCGGACATCCTCCGGGCCAGGATCGTCGGGAAAGCCCTGGCCAAGATTGACGGCCTGGTGCTCGCGCGCGAGCCGCGACATGGTTTCGAAGATGGTGGTCGGGAGGGCGGAGAAGATCGGATTCATCGCGGCTTGCTTCGGTCGGGAAGGCGGCAGGGAAGCTCGGATCCCGCCCATAACACGCGCAACGCCGGCGCGCATCGGCCGGGAAAAGCGGCAGATTATGCGGACTGATGAATATTGACATTCGTCAGAAGTCAGTATTCTCTATGCCTCAGCCGGTTCACGCCAGCACTCCACGGTTTCTTCGCCCCTTTGGAGCCGTGGGACGCTGACGTGGATCGGTGAGCTTTTTCTGGGGCTGGAAGCGGGCTAGGCAGGCTCCATGCGTCCTTCCCATCGCACTCCCGCCCTGATGGTGCTCGGCACCGGCTCCAATGTCGGCAAGTCGCTCATCGTCGCCGGCCTCTGCCGCCTCTTTGCCGATCGCGGCCTGAAGGTGCGGCCGTTCAAGCCGCAGAACATGTCGAACAACGCCGCTGCGACCGCACATGGCGAGATCGGCCGGGCCCAGGCGCTGCAGGCGCGCGCCGCCCGGATCGCGGCGCATGTCGACATGAACCCGGTGCTGCTCAAGCCCGAGAGCGAGCGCGGCAGCCAGATCATCCTGCAAGGTCGTGTCGCCGGCCATCTCTCCTCCGGCGATTTCAGCCGCCGCGGCGACTTCCTGCCCAAAGTGCTGGAAAGCTTCGAGCGTCTCAGCGACGGCGCCGACCTTGTCCTGGTCGAGGGCGCGGGTTCGCCGGCCGAGACCAATCTGCGCGCCCGCGACATCGCCAATCTCGGTTTTTCCCGCGCTGCCGGTGTTCCGGCCGTGCTGATCGGCGACATCGATCGCGGCGGCGTCATCGCCAGCCTGGTCGGCAGCCATGCCGTGCTGGATGCCGAGGATCGGGCGATGATCCGTGGCTTCGCCATCAACCGTTTCCGCGGCGATGTCGGCCTGTTCACGCCGGCACTCGCCACGATCACCCGGGCGACGGGCTGGCCGAGCCTGGGCGTTGTGCCCTGGTTCGCCGATGCCGCGCGCCTGCCCGCCGAGGACGCTCTCGATCTGGCGCATGGCCTGCCGGCACGCCCCGGTGCGCTGAAGATCGTCGTTCCCGTCCTGCCGGGCATCGCCAATTTCGACGATCTCGACCCGCTCAAGCTCGAACCCGGCGTCGAGCTTGTCTTTGTCGGCCCCGGCGCAGCCCTGCCCGGCGACGCCGCCCTGGTGATCCTGCCGGGCTCGAAGACGACATTGCGCGATCTCGCCAGGCTGCGGGAAGAGGGCTGGGACATCGACATCCTCGCCCATCACCGGCGTGGCGGCCATGTCCTCGGCCTCTGCGGCGGCTACCAGATGCTCGGCAGGACCGTGCGCGATCCGCTCGGCCTCGAAGGGCCTGCCGCCGCGGCGCCCGGTCTCGGGTTGCTCGAGATCGAGACCGAGCTCACGCCCGACAAGACCGTCAGGGAGGTTGCGGTCGAGCATCCGGCCAGCGGCACGACCGGCCGCGCCTATGAGATCCATCTCGGCGTCAGTGAGGGGCGCGACCGGGCACGCGCGCCTTTCCGCGTCGACGGACAGGCCGAAGGCGCTCGTAGCCCCGACGGAAAGGTCGTCGGGACCTATCTCCATGGCGTCCTGACTTCGGACCGGTTGCGCCGCGCCTTTCTGGCCGATCTCGCCGAAGGGCCGCTCGCGGAAGGCGAAGCCTACGAGCCCGCGGTCGAAGCGACGCTCGACCGGCTGGCCGGGCATCTGGAGCGCTACCTCGATATCGGAACGCTTCTGGAGCTGGCGCGGTCGCGATCCTGACATCGAGCCCGCGTCACGCGAAAAACTGTCAGGATGGCGCAAATAAAGCTTTGCGGATCAATTTGTTGACGACTGACGAAATTCGTCATAGTCAACGATGGCGTCCGCAGACGGCCTATGGGAACAAGTTGTCAGACCGGGAAGTTGCCCTGGCATGAGCACAGTAGAGCGCGATACACGGCACGAGATCATCGACGTCGCCGAGCGGTTCTTCCGCCAGATCGGCTACCAGAAGACCACTGTCGCCGATATCGCCAAGTCGCTGCGCATGAGCCCGGCGAATGTCTATCGGTTCTTCGACTCCAAGAAGGCGATCAACGAGGCGGTTGCCGAACGCTCGATGAGCGAGCTCGAGTCGACGGTCGCTGCCATCGCCGCCGAGAAGCGCCCTGCGGCCGAGCGCCTGCGCGACATCCTCGCCGCGACCTGCCGGATCAATTCGGCCCGCTATCTCGACAATCACCGCCTGCACGAGATGGTCGCCTGCGCGATGGAGGAGAGCTGGGACGTCGTCCGCGGCCATATCGAACGCTATGATGCGATCCTGCGCGCCGTCGTCGCCGACGGCATCGCCAGGGGCGAGTTCACCGCCCGCGATCCGATCACCGCGACCCATTGCGTCCGCATGGCGATGATGCGCTTCCATCACCCGCTCCTGCTCGGCCAATGCGCCGAATTGCCCGGCCCGAATGTCGAGGAGATGATCGACTTCGTGCTGGCCGGCCTGGGTGCCGGCCGCGCCGCGGCCTGAGTCTCTCCGGTTCGCGTTGACAAGGCGCTGGCGGAGCGGGATACCCCGCGGCGCATGCTGAACCTCTCCAAACAGAGCACCAAGAAGCTCGCCATCATCGTCCACGACCTGGCGATGACGGCGCTCGCGATCGTGTTCGTCTTCGCCGTCCGCTTCGACGGCTGGCTGTTCGAGGAGCGGATGCGGCAATTGCCGTCGATCCTGCCCTTCCTCGTCGCCTATGCCGGGGTGGTCTACTGGTTCTTCCAGCTCTACCGCTCGAAATGGCGCTTCGCCTCGCTGCCGGACCTCTCTAACATCGTCCGGGCGGTGACGGTGCTGACCATGACCTTGCTGGTCGTGGACTATGTCCTCGTTGCACCGAATCTTTACGGCTATTTCTTCTTCGGCAAGATCACCCTCGTTCTCTATTGGCTGGTGCAGATCGCGCTGCTCGGCGGCCCGCGGCTGGCCTATCGCTATCTCAGATACTCGCGTTCCAAGCACCATGCGGCGCGTGAGGCGACCTTGCCGGCCCTGCTGCTAGGCCGCGCGGTCGACATCGAGATGGTGATTCGCGCCATGGAATCGGGCGCGATGGGCAAAATGCGGCCGGCGGGCATCCTCTCGCCGCGGTCCGACGATCTCGGCCAGTCCATCAGAGGCGTGCCGGTGCTCGGCCTGCTCTCCCAGATCGAGACGGTCGCGACCGATGCCGGCGAGCGGGGTGAACCATTCCGCCGCATTGTCGCGACGCCGAGCGCCCTGACGGCCGAGGCCGAGCCCGACAAATGGCTCGCCCTGACGCGCAAGCTCGCCATTCCGATCTCACGTCTCGACACGCTCGGCGAGGGGCTGCGCGGCAGCGAACTCGCCCCGCTCGAGATCGAGGACCTGCTGGTGCGGCCCTCGGTCAAGATCGATCGCGAGCGGCTCGAAAGCTTCCTCAAGGGCAAGCGCGTCATCGTCACAGGCGGCGGCGGTTCGATAGGCTCGGAGATCTGCCTGCGTTGCGCCGCCTTCGGCGCGGCTGAGCTGCTGGTCGTCGAGAATTCCGAGCCGGCACTGTTCCATGTCACCGAGGCCTTGGCAGCCCAGGAGCTGCCGATCCGCGTTACCGGCGCGCTCGCCGATGTCCGCGACGCAGCCCGCCTCGATCCGCTGTTCAGGGCTTTCGCGCCGGATATCGTCATCCATGCCGCCGCGCTGAAGCACGTGCCCTATCTCGAAGCCGACTGGGGCGAAGGCATCAAGACCAACATCTTCGGCTCGGTCGTCGCCATGGAAGCAGCGATCGCCGCCGGCGCCGGCATCTTCGTGATGATCTCGACCGACAAGGCGATCGAGCCGGTCTCGATGCTCGGCGCGACCAAGCGCTTCGCCGAGATGTACGCCCAGGCGCGCGACGCCGAATTCGCCAATGGCAATCGCGGCACGCGCCTGGTCGCGGTGCGCTTCGGCAATGTCCTCGGCTCGGTCGGCTCGGTGGTGCCGAAATTCAAGGCGCAGATCGAGCGTGGCGGCCCGGTCACCGTGACCAGCCCGGAGATGATCCGCTATTTCATGACCATCCGCGAGGCCTGCGACCTCGTGCTGACCGCCGCTTCGCATGCGCCCGAGCATGAGGCTCAGGACGAGCGCGCCGCCGTCTACGTGTTGAAGATGGGCCAGCCGCTCAAGATCATCGACCTCGCCGAGCGCATGATTCGCCTCGCCGGCTACGAGCCCGGCGTCGACATCGAGATTGCCGTGACCGGGGTCCGGCCGGGCGAGCGCCTCAACGAGATCCTCTTCGCCAAGGACGAGCCGATGGCCGAGACCGGGCTCGACGGCGTCATGGCGGCCAAGCCGATCTTCGCCGGCCGCGCCCGCATGCAGGGTTGGCTCGGCGATCTCGAGCGGGCGCTGGCGGCGCAGGACAGGCTCGGCGCCGAGGCGGTGCTGGAGGCGGCGATCCCCGATTTCAGCCGGCGTCGGCCCAGTTCGCCGCCAGCCGCGCCAACGCAGTCTTCGTCTCCGCGGGCGGCTGCCAGCCAGCCCTGAGCAGCGCGGCCGGCGAGGCGACGAGCCCGTTCGCCAGCCGTTCATAGGCGCCGCTGCGGCCGGCGAGCCGCGCCGTCAGCGCCAGCAGCGATGCCGGGATCGGGATCAGCCCCGGCCCGCGCCCCAAGCCCGCGCGCATCGCGGCGAGCATGTCGGCAACCGACAGGGGTTCCGGATCCGAAACGATATAGCTGCGCCTGGTCGGGCAGGCCTGCGTCAAGGCGAAGGCGACTGCTTCGGCAAGATTCTCGATCGCGAGCAGCGAGCGTTTGGCAGAGAGCCCGCCGAGCGGCAGCGGCACGGGCAGCCGCGCCAGCTTCAGCAGCGCCGCCATATTGGCCTTCACGCCGGGGCCGTAGACCAGCACCGGCCGCAGTGCCACCCAGTCGAGGTCTAGCCCGGCGAGCCCCTGTTCGGCTGCTAGCTTGGAGCGGCCATAGGCGTCGGTCGGCGCAGGCGCGTCCGCTTCCGACAGCGGACGCAACGCGATTGGACCGCTCTGCGCCCGGATCGAGGACAGCAAGACGAGGCGCCGCACGCCTGCCGCCTGCGCGGCCTGGGCCAGCGCCAGCGTCGCCTGCGTGTTGACCCGTTGATAGCGCTCCTCGGGGATGTCGCCATCGGCATGGGCGAGCCCGGCGCTGTGCACGACGTGGTCGACGCCGTCGAGCAGTGGCCGCCAGTCGACGAAAGCAGCGAGGTCGCCGATCAAGACGTGCTCGACACCGGCGCTGGCAGGCGCCGTGCCCCGGCCCACAGTCCGCACCTGGTAGCCACGCGCGACGAGGTCATCAAGCAGGTGCCGGCCGACGAAGCCGCTCGCGCCGGTCAGCAGAATGCGCTCGCCCTTCACGATTGCGTCCGCTTGCGCGAGAAGCGACGGAGCAGCAGCCCTGTCAGCACGAGCGCCGCCAGCAGGCAGCCGAGCTTCGCGGGGAGTGCCGGCACGGCGATGCTGACCGCCGCGAGCGCGATCAGGCAAAGATTGAGCAGGGCGACCTGCGTGACGATCTCGATGACCTTGAAGCCGTTGTCGGTCGCCTGCTGGTAGAAATGTGAGCGATGCGCCTGCCAGACCTTCTCGCCGCGGGCGAGGCGGCGCAGCAGCGTGATCGTCGAATCCATGACGTGGTAGAGCGGCAGGATCAGCGCCGCGGTCAGCGCGCCGGTGCCGGCGAGGCGATAGAGCAGATAGGCACCGAGCAATCCGAGCGGCAGTGCCCCGACATCACCCAGGAAGATGCGCGCCACCGGTTTGTTGAGCGGCGCGAAACCGATGAGGCCGCCGAGCAGCGCCGCGGCGAGCAGGCCGGTGGCGGGATCGACGATGCCATAACCGGCGGCGAGCGCGATCGCGGCGGAGAGCGGCACCAGCCCGGCGAGGGTGATCCAGTCGATCCCGTCCATGAAGTTGACGAGATTGACGAACCAGGCCCCGGCGATCAGGGCAAGACCGCGCTCGGCCCAGAGCGGCAGCGTCTCCGGCAGCAGCCGCATGTCAGGCGCGGTGTGGAACACGACGATGCCGACGCAGAGAAACTGCAGCGGCAGGCGCAGGGCCGGCGAGAGCGGACGGATATCGTCCCAGGCGCCGACGACGGCGAGCAAGGTGGATGCGGCCATCACCAGGACGAGGCCCTGCCGGGCGCTCGCATCCAAGGGAATGAAGACCAGCGCGAGCCCCAGCGCCAGGAAGGCGCCGGCGAGCACGGCGATGCCACCGCCCTGCGGCGTCGGCGTGCGGTGGCTGGAGCGGGCGTTCGGCCGCGCCAGCGCATAGCGCATCATCAGGGGCCGCAGGGCCAGGCACAGCGCGAAGGCGAGGCCGGCGGCAAGCGCGATCAGCAGGAGGGGGATGAAGCGTTCCAAGGCGGGCGGACCATAGCCAACCCGGGCCGCGTCGCAAGCAGCTCTTGCATCGGCGAGCACAAAAAGAGAACATGCCGGGCATGGCCATCGCCCTGTCCGCCCTCAATCCGCCGCCCGCCCGGCCGGAGATCACCCGCGCCGTCTGTCGCGGCGCCTCGCGCCATCTACGCGAGCGCGGCTATGCCATCGTCAAGGAGATGACCTTCGCCAATGGCCGGCGCGGCGACATCGTCGCGCTTTCGCCATCCGGCGAACTGCTGGTGGTCGAAGTAAAATCGGGGATCGAGGATTATCGCGTCGACGGCAAATGGCCGGACTATCGCGACTATTGCGACGGCTTCCTCTTTGCGGTCGCGCCTGAATTCCCGCTGGAGATCCTGCCCGAGGATGTCGGCCTGATCGTCGCCGACGCCTTCGGCGGCGAGCTGTTGCGCGAGCCGCCGCGCCATCAGCTGGCGCCGGCGCGCCGGAAGATGCTGACCATCGCCTTCGCCAGGCTGGCGGCTGGGCGTCTCTCCGGCATCGAGGATCCGGAGCTGGGTTGAGCGCAGCGTCTTTCCGCGTGACCGGGTTACCGCATCGGGGCACGTGACCTTGGGTAAGATCTGAGCTAGCAGGTTCGGGCTCGCCGGCCGTTTGCAGGTATCGGAATGATGTATAAGCTCATGGTTTCGGCCGCTGCCCTCAGCTTTCTTGCTGTCGGGGCCGCCTCTGCGGAGACGCCCGAGACGATTGTGCGCGGCATATATGCCGGCGGCCTGACGCAGAGCTCGATCGGGCGGCTGCGCGCGCCCGAGAATCGCGCCCGCTATTTCCAGCCCGGCCTTGTCAGATTGTTCGCTGCCGATGACAAGACCGAGAACCTTTGCATCGATTTTGCCATTACGAGCAGCGGAAACGATTACGACGACAAGGAAATCGCGCGCACGCTACGGATCGAGACCAAGGCTGGCGACAACCGCGCCGCAGTGGACGTCCGTTTCCGGAACTTCGGCGAGCCCAACCATATCCGCTACGACTTCGTGCGTGTCGGCGAACTCTGGAAGATCGGCGACATCGCCTCGCTGAGCCATCGCTGGCGCTTGTCGAAACTCCGGTGTTGAGTAGCTCAGCCGGAGGTGCTGCGCTCCGGCAGGGCCAGCGCCTTCGGGCCGATGTTCAGGCTGATCTGCAGGCTGTCGGCAATGCGATGGGCGCGATCGATGAACAGGAACCTGGCCGGGCCGGTGCAGAGTTCGGTGACCGTCGCCTCGAATAACGCAAGCCAGCGCTCGAAATGCTGCATCTCGAGCGGAAGCGGCATATGGACCTGATGCGGCTTGCCGCGATACCGCCCGCTCATCAGCGTCACCGAGGACCAGAAATCGCCCAGCTTGGAAAGATGCGGCCCCCAGTCGTCGCCGAGCTTGGCGAGAAAGATCGGGCCGATCAGCGGGTCCCGGCGTACGCGGCCATAGAAGGTGTCGACCAGCTCGGCGATCAGCTCTTCGGTGATGCGCTCGGGGAGCGCAGCTCCGCTCATCGCGGCGCGCGCTTGGCCAGGATGCGCTGCAAGGTGCGCCGATGCATGCCGAGCCGGCGAGCCGTCTCCGAGACATTGCGGCTGCACAGCTCGTAGACGCGCTGGATGTGCTCCCAGCGCACGCGATCGGCCGACATCGGGTTCTCCGGCGGCACCGGCCGGGCGTTCGGACCGGCGGCCAGCGCCGAATGGATCTCGTCGGCATCGGCCGGCTTGGCCAGGAAATCGTAGGCGCCGAGCTTCACGGCGCTGACCGCGGTCGCGATATTGCCGTAGCCGGTCAGGACGACGCCGCGCGCATCCGGGCGCTTCTCCTTGAGGCGGGCGATCACGTCGAGGCCGTTGCCGTCGCCAAGACGCAGGTCGATCACCGCATAGGCCGGTGCCGCCTCCTCGACCGCCGCGATCCCCGCCTGCACGGACTCGGCGGTCCGCACCGAATAGCCGCGGCCTTCCATGGCGCGGGCGAGGCGGGTCAGGAACGGCTTGTCGTCGTCGACGAGCAGGAGGGACATGTCCCTGCCGGCCGTATCGGTGAGCTCGCCTGTCGTCGGCGCCGTGTCCATCGCCATCATCTCCTGCCGGGTGGGTGGCTGCCCGGCTCACTATCCATTCTACCGATTGCGCGACGCGCTGAAACGCCGCAACGCCTCATTCTGTCGCATATGGGGCCAAAAGCTCCGGGTTTGAAGGCCCGGCGGGGCGATCATCGCGCTCGAAGACGGCGCGCAGCCAGGTGATTCGGATGTTGGCCCCGGTCGCCGGCAGCGGCAGATTGGAGAATTCCAGAGTCGCGCCGCTGCGCTCCAGCAGTGTCTTGGCGATGAACAGGCCGAGGCCGAGGCCGCCGCCGGCGCGCGATTCCTTGGCATGCGAGCGCGAGAGATAGGGGTCGCCCGCCCGCATCAGCACCTCCGGCGGAAAACCCGGCCCGTCATCGGCGATGGTGAGCATGACGGCGCCCTCGGTCCATTGCGCCGTGATCGTCACCTTTGAGCGGGCGAAATCGACGGCGTTGTCGACGATGTTGCCGAGCCCGTAGATCATGCCGGGATTGCGCCGGCAGATCGGCTCGGGCTTGTCGCCGGTGAGAGCGATCTCGAAGGGCACGCCGAAAGGCCGCTGCGGCCCGGCCGCCTCCTCGATCAGCAGCCTGAGCGAGAGCTGGTCGAGCGGGCCGGCATCGTCGTCCTGCAGCGAGGCGAGCTTGCCGAGAATGCCGCGGCAGCGCTCGACCTGCTCGCGCAATAGGGTGATGTCCTCGGCCATCTCGCCCTCCGGCGGGGCGAGCCGCGAGAGCTCGCGGGCGACCAGCGCGATCGTCGCGAGCGGCGTGCCGAGCTCGTGCGCGGCCGCGGCGGCGAGCCCGTCGAGCTGCGAGAGATGCTGCTCGCGTGCCAGCACCAGCTCGGTCGCGGCCAGCGCCTCCGAGAGGTCGCGCGCTTCCTTGGCGACGCGCCAGGCATAGATGCCGGTGAAGCCGAGGCCGAGCAGCAGCGCGATCCAGTTGCCGACCTGATACTGCCACGGGAGCACCGGCCGCTCCGCTCCCGCCCAGGGCAGGGGCCAGTGGACGAAGACGAGCAATGTCGCCAGCCCGGCGGCGAGCAGGCCAAGCGCCAGCGTGTGCCGCGGCGGCAGCGCCGTCGCCGAGATCATCACCGGCGCCAGGAACAGGATCGCGAACGGGTTCTGCAAGCCGCCTGTGAGGTAGAGCAGGGCCGCGAGCTGCAGGATGTCGAAGCCGAGCAGCGCCGTCGCGGCGCCCTCGCGCAGCCGGTGGCTGAGCGGGAAGCGGATGCGCAGGGCGATGTTGAGCCAGGCCGAGACGGCGATGGCGAGGAAGCACCAGCCGAAGGGCAAGGAGAAGCCGAGCCCGAAATGCACGCCGGCGACGGCGACGCTCTGGCCGGCGATCGCCAGCCAGCGCAGGCGCACCAGCGTGTCGAGTCGCAGATGGCGCGGCGCGCCTCCGGGAGCGGATGGAACGAGGTCGGCGATCGTCACGGCGCGCAATCTTCGCAAAGCGCCTGGCGAATGAGGAGTACGAAACTGTGGCTAATCGGCATCACAAGGAAATCTTAGCCCTTTGGACGATTGAATCAGAACAAATTCTACTTAGGCTCCGTTCCCTTGTTGCGCTGCATCGTGGGATGCGGCGCTGCGAAAGAGCGAAAGGGCCGCCATGTCGTTCGCCTACCACGCCTATGAGGCGGTTCATATGATGGTCAGCCCGGCGCGGGCCATGTCCGACGCCATGCAGCTCGCCTTCAAGAATCCGGCGAACCCGCTGACCTACACCCCGTTCGGCCGCACGATCGCCGCCTCCTGCGAATTGTTCGAGCGCACCACCCGCCGCTACGGCAAGCCGGCTTTCGGCCTCGACACCACCACGATGAACGGCGTCAAGGTCGGGGTCGAGGAGCGCGCCGTCTGGCAGCGTCCTTTCTGCAACCTGATCTATTTCGACCGTAAGATCGAAGGTCGCCGCAAACCGCAGCCCAAGGTTTTGCTCGTCGCGCCGATGTCGGGCCACTACGCCACGCTGCTGCGCGGCACGGTCGAGGCTTTGCTGCCCGATCATGAGGTCTACATCACCGACTGGATCGATGCCCGCCTCGTGCCGCTCTCGGCCGGCCGCTTCGATCTCGACGACTACATCGACTACGTCATCGCCATGCTGCAGAAGCTCGGCCCCGACACCCATGTCATGGCGGTGTGCCAGCCTTCCGTGCCGGTGCTCGCGGCGATCGCGCGCATGGAAGCGGAGGGCGATCCCTCCTCGCCGCGCTCGATGACGCTGATGGGCGGGCCGATCGACACGCGCCGCTCGCCGACCGCGGTCAACCAGCTCGCCATGGAGCGCGGCACCGACTGGTTCCGCCGCAACTGCATCACCCGCGTGCCGTTCCCGCATCTGGGCGCCTTCCGCGAGGTCTATCCCGGCTTCATGCAGCTGTCGGGTTTCATGGCGATGAACTTCGATCGCCACCTCACCGCGCATTACGACATGTACAAGCACCTGATCGCCGGCGACGGCGATTCGGCCGAGAAGCACCGCGACTTCTATGACGAATATCTCGCGGTCATGGACCTGACCGCCGAGTTCTACCTGCAGACCGTCGACACCGTCTTCGTGAAGCACGCTCTGCCCAAGGGCGAGATGATGCATCGCGACAAGCCGGTCGATCTCACCGCGATCCGCAGTGTCGCGCTGATGACGGTCGAGGGCGAGAACGACGACATCTCCGGCGTCGGCCAGACCAGGGCGACGCATGATCTGTGCGTCAACATCCCCGACGACATGCGAGTCGAATACCTGCAGAAGGGCGTCGGCCATTACGGCGTCTTCAACGGCTCGCGCTTCCGCTCGGAGATCGCGCCGCGCATCGCCGACTTCATGCTCACCCTCGACATGAAGGCGGCCAAGGAGCGTCGCAACGAGACAGCTGAGACGGCCCGCAAGGCGCTGAAGGTCGCGGGCTGAGTTCAGCCCACCCCTTCCGCTCCCGCCGCGAATCCCGCACAATCGCCGGGATGCGGTTTTCCCTGTTCAGGCGCCAGCCCGATCCCGACCGGATCGAGGTCGCCTATGCCGGCACGCTCTACCCGGTCACCGTCAGGCGGCGCGCGACGGCGCGTCGCCTGACCCTGCGCGTCTCGCAGGCGACCGGCGAGATCACGCTCACCCTGCCCGAGCGCGTCGACTTCACCACCGGCCGCGTCTTCGCCGAGAAGCATGGCGGCTGGATCGCGGCGCGCCTCGCCAAGCGCCCGCAGGGGGTGCCCTTCGAGCCCGGCGCTGTCGTGCCGTTGCGCGGTGTCCCGCACCGCATCGTGCACTGGACCAAGGTGCGCGGGCTGACCCGCGCCACGATCTCGGCCGAAGGCGAGCCGATCATCGCGGTCTGCGGCGAGGCGGCCCATGTCGCGCGCCGGGTCAGCGATTTCCTGCGCCGGGAGGCCCTGGCCGATCTCGAGAAGGCGGTACGCACCCATACCGCCGTGCTCGGCATTCCCGCCCGCAAGATCACCTTGCGTGACACCACCAGCCGCTGGGGCTCATGCTCCTCGAAGGGGCATCTCAGCTTCTCCTGGCGCCTGATCCTGGCGCCGGCGCTGGTGCTCGACTATCTCGCCGCCCATGAGGTCGCGCATCTCAAGGAGATGAACCACTCGCACCGCTTCTGGGCGCTGACGCACAAGCTCTGCCCGCGCACCGAGGAGGCGGAGGCCTGGCTCAAGCGCCATGGCGCGGGCTTGCATGGCTACGGCTGAGGACGCGCAGTCGGTACGCCCTCGCGGATGACGCGGGAGAAATCCGGGCTGTCGGGTTTGAGGCTGCGCGCCTTCTCGCCGATATGGCTCAGCTTCACCAGCTCGTCGAGCGGCATGTCCTGGCGCACCGAGCCGATGTCGCGGAGATAGCCGGGCAGGTAGCCCGAGAGCAGCACGCGCGGGTCGAGCGGCAGCGAGAACTTCCAGGCGGGCGCGACCTGCCCGACGAGATGATAGACTACGGTCGTGCAGTTGGTCGTCAGCGTGTTGTACCAGCGCGGCTCCTGCGCCAGCTGGTTGATGTCCTTGGCGTAGGCCAGCAGCAGGTCGCGCGCCTGGGCTGGCGAGGCGTTGAGCCGGAACAGGCGGGTATCCTCGCCGCGCGCCTGGGTCCTGAGGCCGATCAGGTCGCGCTCGTCGGCGACGACATAGGCCATCTCGTAATTGCGGAAGAAGCCGGCCAGCGCCGACCATTCCTCGCCCTGCTCACGCCTGATCTCGATCGAGATCGTCAGCGGCTCGCTGCCGTCGAAGGGGAAGCTGAGCAGCAGATGCGCGATCGCCTCGCCCGACCAGTAGGACAGGAAGAGGTCGGCGCCCTGGATACGCAAGAGATCGTAGCTGCGGGTTTCCCAGCGCTGGTCGTAGTCGCTCTCTGTCCGCCAGGTGAAATGGCGCAGATTGGTCACGGTCAGGCGTCCATCGGCCACGCTCATCTGCGGCAGGCGCGCCAGCTCGGGGATCCAGTTCCGCTCATGTGACGGCTTCAGCCCGGCCCACCAGCCGAGCAGGCCGACGAAGAGCACGGCGAAGGCCAGCGGCAGGCGCGGCGCACCGCTCCAGATGCCGATGGCACCGGCGAGTGCAGCAAGGCCGAAGCCGACCGCACCGGCGATGCCGAGCGCACCGGGCAGGCGGAAGATCAGAAGCCCAACGCCCCAGGCGGCCGTGCCGAGGACCACGAGCGTCAGCAGAATCTGCAGGAGAACGAAAAAGAGGCGGCTCATCGCCGCCTCTCATAGCACGCAGACATGCATTGCGTTCAAGCCGCGAGTGAACTCGTCGGCGCAGCGGCTTTCACCGCATCGTCGACATGCGGCTCGAACTTCGCGAAGTTCTCGGCGAACATGCCGATCAGCTTCTTCGCGGTGTCGGCGAAGGCGGCCTTATCCTGCCAGGTCTTCACCGGGTAGAGGATGTGCGGCTCGACGCCGGGCACCGACGTGGGAACGGCGAAGCCGAAATAGGGGTCGCGGCGGAAATCGGCGCGGTTGAGCGAGCCGTCCAGCGCCGCCGTCAGCAGGCGCCGGGTGACGCGGATCGGCATGCGCCGGCCGGTGCCGTAGCCGCCGCCGGTCCAGCCGGTGTTCACCAGCCAGCAATCGACATGGTGCTTGGCGATGAAGTCGCGCAGCAGATTGGCGTATTCCGACGGGTGGCGCGGCAGGAAGGGCGAGCCGAAGCAGGTCGAGAACTCCGGCTGCACGCCGACGAGCCCGCGCTCGGTGCCGGCGACCTTGGCGGTATAGCCGGAGAGGAAGTGGTACATCGCCTCGGCCGGGGTCAGCTTGGCGATCGGCGGCATCACGCCGAAGGCGTCGGCGGTCAGCATCACGATGTTCTTCGGCGTGCCGGCGCGGCCCGAGCGCGAGGCGTTCGGGATGAAGTCGAGCGGATAGGCCGAGCGGGTGTTCTCGGTCTTGCTCTCGTTGTCGAAATCGACCTCGCGCGAGATCGGATCCATCACGATGTTCTCGAGCACCGTGCCGAAGCGCTGCGAGGCCGCATAGATCTGCGGCTCGGCCTCGGCCGAGAGCCGGATCGTCTTGGCGTAGCAGCCGCCCTCGAAATTGAAGATGCCCTCCTTCGACCAGCCATGCTCGTCATCGCCGATCAGGGTGCGGTCGGGATCGGCCGAGAGCGTGGTCTTGCCGGTGCCGGAGAGGCCGAAGAAGATCGCCGGATCGTCCTTGGAGCCGACATTGGCCGAGCAATGCATCGGCACCACGCCCTTGGCCGGCAGCGTGTAGTTCAGATAGGTGAAGACCGATTTCTTCATCTCGCCGGCATAGGCGGAGCCGCCGATCAGCACGATCTTGCGCGAGAAATCGATCGCGATCACCGTCTCGCTGCGGCAGCCATGGCGCTTCGGATCGGCCCGGAAGCTCGGCAGGTCGACGATCGTCAGCTCGGGCACGTAACCCGCGATCTCGCCGGCCTCGGGCCGGATCAAGAGGTTGCGGATGAACAACGAGTGCCAGGCCATCTCGGTGAAGACCCGGGCCTTGACGCGGTGGGCCGGGTCGGCGCCGCCATAGAGGTCCTGTGCGAACAGCTCCTTGCCTTCGGCATGCTTGATGAAGTCGCCGAGCAGCGTCTCGAACTGTTCCGAGGAGATCGCGCCGTTGTTCTCCCACCAGACCGTCTTCTCGGTCTGCGCATCCTTGACGACGAACTTGTCCTTGGGCGAGCGGCCGGTGTGGGTGCCGGTGTCGGCGCAGAGCGCGCCGCCGCGGGCGAGCTGGGATTCGCCGCGCCGCAGGGACTCTTCATAAAGGCGTGCCGCCTCGAAGTTCCAGTAGACGGCCTTGAGCCCCCGGAAGCCGAAGCTGTCGGCGCCACTGTTCGGGTTGACGTGACCGATGGTCTCCACTGGCAATTCCTCCTGCCGAGAAGCCGCCGCCTGACAATGCCGGCGCCGTGATTGAGAGCGGGGTGGACCCCACTATGGGCCCGATGGGCCGGTACAGTGGAGGGCTCTTTAGGCGGATGATGACGCCGGCTCAAGTCATCAGGATCAACTGCGCCCGGGTCGCTGCGATCTAAATCGTTTAAAATTTCAGCTGTGGTGAATCGCCGCGCTCAGGCCGCCTCGCGCGCCTTTCCGGCGAGGGTGACGAGGGTCTTGCGGAGCGCATCTGGCGTGGTTACCGGCTCGTCGAAGGGCAGGCGCAGCGCCTTATCGCCGAGCATCAGGTCGGCGCCGTCGGGATCGACGCCGGAGAGGCGCCAGCTGCCCTCCTCGCCGCCGAGCAGCCTGGTGGCGTAGAGCCCGATCGCCTCGGCATGGTCCTCGTTCATATGGTCGACCGCGCCTTCCTCCGCCTCGACCAGCGCTTCGGCCTGCGAGCAGTCGCTGAGGACATCCGCGGCTTCGAGTTCATAGGCCCGGCCGAAACCGCCGTTCAGGCTGGCGCGCTGGAGCCTGAGCGCGAAGAAGGAGAAATCGGGAAAATCGACGTAAAGCGAGGCCTTTGGCTGGCGCGCCAGGAAACGACGGCGCACGCGCCGGCCGAAACCTGAGTCGCGCTCGACCTTTTCGGCGCTGGCCAGCAGCGTGATCCTGGCATGGGCGAGCGGGTCGCCCTTGCCACCGGGCGCGATCAGCAGCGAGCAGCGCGGATCGGCGATCAGGTTGCCCGTGTGGCCGGAGAGCGAGGACACCAGGATCAGCGGCGTGCCGTCGACATCGGTGGCGAGGCTGGTCAGGCTGGCGAAGGGGTGTCCCTCCGGCGTCAATGTCGCCAGGGAGGCCGAGCGCGCGCTGCGCAGCAGGCCGCGCGCCAATCCGCGTGCGCTGGCATCTGTCGGCCTGATCGGGTCGGTCGCCATGGCACTTTTCGCTATCTTGCGGGTTTTCTGGGGCGAGACGTAGCGAAACCGCCTTGGCTTGGCTAGATTGCAGCCATGCTTTGGCCGTTCTCGCGCGAGAGTGGACCCTGTTGATTGCAACGCCAAGAGACAAAGAGCCGGAACAGCTTATGCCAACCATTGCGCTGGTCGACGACGACCGCAACATCCTGACCTCGGTTTCGATCGCGTTGGAGGCCGAGGGCTATCGCATCCAGACCTACACGGACGGCGCCTCGGCCCTGGACGGGTTGAAGCAGAATCCGCCCGACCTCGCCATCTTCGACATCAAGATGCCGCGCATGGACGGGATGGAGCTGCTGCGCCGCCTGCGCCAGAAGTCCGACCTGCCGGTGATCTTCCTGACCTCGAAGGACGAGGAGATCGACGAGCTCTTCGGCCTGAAGATGGGCGCCGACGACTTCATTCGGAAGCCGTTCTCGCAGCGCCTGCTGGTCGAGCGCGTCAAAGCGATCCTGCGCCGGGCCGGCGCGCGCGACGTCACCACCGCCGTCCGCACCGAGGACGCCAAGGCGCTGGAGCGCGGCCTGCTGCGCATGGATCCGGAGCGGCACACCTGCACCTGGAAGGGCGAGCCGGTGACGCTGACGGTCACCGAATTTCTGATCCTGCAGTCGCTGGCGCAGCGTCCGGGCGTGGTCAAGAGCCGCAATGCGCTGATGGACGCAGCCTATGACGACGAGGTCTATGTCGACGACCGCACCATCGACAGCCACATCAAGCGCCTGCGCAAGAAGTTCAACCAGGTCGATGTCGAGTTCGACATGATCGAGACGCTCTACGGCGTCGGCTACCGCTTCAAGGAAGCCTGAGAAGCATCCCGGCGCGCGCTGTGACGACGTTTGCGCGCACGCCGGGACAGGGTAAGAGCCGCTCATGGCGACGATCGAACAGGAACGGGCTCGCACCGGCGGGCCGCGGACGGGGCTGACGCTGCGCCGTCGCGCTGCCCTGCTTGGCCGTCGCCTGCTGCGCGCCATCTCCGGGCGGGCGGCCTCGAGCCTGACCCGGCGCATCGTCGTCCTCAACCTCGCCGGCCTCGTCGCGCTCCTCGTCGGCTTCCTCTATCTCAACCAGTTCCGCGAGGGCCTGATCGAGGCGCGGGTGCAGAGCCTTTTGACGCAGGGCGAGATCATCGCCGGCGCCATCGCCGCCTCCGCCACGGTCGAGACCGACACGATCGCGATCGACCCCGACAAGCTGCTGCAGATGCAGGCCGGCGAGAGCGGCGCCATCGCCGAGGACCCGCTCGACTTCTCGATCAATCCGGAGAAGGTCGCCCCGCTGCTTCGCCGGCTGGTGACGCCGACCAAGACGCGTGCCCGCATCTACGACAGGGACGGGATGCTGACGCTGGATTCGCGCAATCTCTATTCGCGCGGCGACATCCTGCGGCTCGACCTGCCGCGCATCGGCGAGAGCGACGAGCCGCCGCTGCTCGAGCGAACCTGGAACATGTTCCGCAACCGGCTCGGGCGGGCCGATCTGCCGGCCTATGACGATTTCGCCAATGCCAACGGCAAATCCTACACCGAGGTCGCCCGTGCGCTGGCGGGCTCGCCGGCGAGCGTGGTCCGGGTCAACACCCGTGGCGAGACGATCGTCTCGGTGGCGGTGCCGGTCCAGCGCTTCCGGGCCGTGCGCGGCGCGCTGCTGCTCTCGACGCAAGGGGGAGACATCGACGCCGTCATCGCCTCCGAACGCTACGCCATCTTCCAGGTCTTCGCGGTCGCCGCCGGCGTGATGATCATCCTGTCGGTACTGCTCGCCGGCACGATCGCCGAGCCGATCCGCAAGCTCGCCGATGCTGCCCAGCGCGTCCGCCGCGGCGTCAAGGCGCGCGAGGAGATCCCGGATTTTTCCAGCCGTCACGACGAGATCGGCCATCTCTCCGGCTCGTTCCGCGAGATGACGCAGGCGCTCTACAACCGCATGGAGGCGATCGAGCGCTTCGCCGCCGATGTCGCCCATGAATTGAAGAACCCGTTGACCTCGCTGCGCAGCGCGGTCGAGACCTTGCCGCTGGCCAAGAGCGAGGAGTCGCGCGGGCGCCTGCTTGCCGTCATCCGCCACGACGTGAAGCGGCTCGACCGGCTGATCACCGACATCTCCGACGCCTCGCGCCTCGATGCCGAACTTGCCCGCGACGACGCCGTCGCGCTGGATGTCGCCCAACTCGTCGAGGCCGTGGTCTCGGTTCAGAACCAGATCCGCCGCGAGGGCCAGCCGGTCGTCGAGCTCACTGTCGACCGGCGTGGCGGCCAGCGCCCGGGTGCCGATCCCTTCCGCGTGCTGGGCCACGATTCCCGCCTCGGCCAGGTTTTCGTCAACCTGATCGAGAACGCCCGCTCCTTCTCGCCGGCCGACAAGCCGGTCAGGGTCAAGCTCTCGCGGGTCGCAGGCGACGTGCTGATAACCATCGAGGATGACGGCCCGGGCATCCCGCCGCATGCATTGGAGCGGATCTTCGAGCGCTTCTACACCGACCGGCCCGAGAGCGGTTTCGGCCAGAATTCGGGCCTCGGTCTCTCGATCTCGCGCCAGATCGTCGAAGCCCATCGCGGCTCGATCAGGGCTGAGAACCGTTACGCCTCTGAGCAGTCGGAAGGCGAGGACATGCGGCTCGGCGCGCGTTTCGTCGTGCGCCTGCCCGCGGCCGAGCAGCCGGCATGACCGCTTCGCCTCCGCTTCGCCTGCATGCCAGCGCCGTCGTGATCGGCGAGGCCGGCATCCTGATCCGTGGCCCGTCGGGCGCCGGCAAGTCGAGCCTGGCGCTGGCGCTGATCGCGCTCGCGACGTCGCAAGGCCGCTTCGCCCGGCTGGTCGCCGACGACCGGACAGAGGTCACCGTTCGTGCCGGCCGCCTCCTCGCCGCGCCGGTGCCGCCGATCGAGGGGATGATCGAGCGCCGCGGCCTCGGCCTGACCCCCGAGCCGCATCTTTCGACCGCGGTGATCCGGCTGGTGATCGATTGCGGCACCGAGCCCGAGCGCATGCCGGAACCGGAAGCGCTGGTCGAGAGCATCGCCGGGATCACCCTGCCGCGGCTGGCGCTGCTACCAAGGGCGGGTGACGAGCGTCTCATCCTGGCAGCGCTCACGCTGTTCGTTGATGGCTATGCAGGAATAGAGCGTTAGCCATACGACCTGTTCCCATGTTTGGAGAACGTTGCGTATGCTAGCGTCGCCTCGACTGGGAGGCGGTTATGTCGGCACTTCGAGGCGTTGGGGGAGCATACAGGCTAATCATACTCTTGATACTGTTGTGCTTTGCGGCGCCTTTCTCGTGGTTCGCCGCCAGCTTTACCGGGCTTATCGCGGCATTGATAATCTCGCCCATGATCGTTTTGGCAGTCTTCATCGACGCCAAACTGCTTCTGTTCGTTCCGCTTCTTCTTGCGGCCCCAACCTCTCTACTGGTCCTGCCGGTTGTTGGCTTATGCGTGCCTCACGACGGGTGGCGTGGCTTGGCTCTCACCTTGTCGGGAGCGGCGAGTGGAGCCGTTACGATTGTTCTGATTGAGAGTTTCGTTGTCACGGTGCCTCCGACGAACGGGCACCCACTCCTTGTCATCGGGACCATTGCTGGAACGGTGGGCGGCATTGTTTTCGCCGCGGCCTTGGGCGACGCCGGTTAGGCTGTCGCGCTTTCGGCCTTCGCAGCGATCCGGATTCGACAAGTTCGAGACAAGCGCCTTGCCTATCCTTCGCACCTGCCGCATAAACCGCGACCTTGTCCGGGCGCCGTTGGGCGCTCTTCGGTGGGACTGAATGATCGGACTCGTGCTTGTCACGCATGGGCACCTGGCGACGGAATTCCGCGCCGCGCTCGAGCATGTCGTTGGCCCGCAAGCCAACCTGGCCACCATCGCCATCGCCCCCGATGACGATATGGAGGGGCGTCGGCGCGACATCATCGCGGCGGTGGAGCAGGTCGAGACCGGCAAGGGCGTCATCGTCCTGACCGACATGTTCGGCGGCACGCCCTCCAACCTCGCCATCTCGGTGATGGAGCCGGGCCGTATCGACGTCGTCGCCGGCATCAACCTGCCGATGCTGATCAAGCTCGCCAGCGTGCGCGAGGAGAAGACCCTCGACGAAGCCGTCAGCAGCGCGCAGGATGCGGGGCGGAAATACATCACGGTGGCCAGCCGCGTGCTCGCGGGCAAATGAGGTTCGGCGTGCAAGGCATGCGCGAAGACGAGATCCGCGACGACGACTGCGACTGCGCCGAGGTCGAGATTCCGGCCGGCGCCGTCTATGGCGAGTTCCAGATCGTCAACAAGAAGGGCCTGCACGCCCGCGCCACCGCGAAATTCGTGCAATGCGCCAGCCAGTTCGACGCCGACATCACCGTCTCCCGCTGTGGCGAGACCGTCGGCGCCACCTCGATCATGGGCATCCTGACGCTCGGCGCCGGCATCGGCTCGACCATCACCGTGGTCGCCAAGGGCGCCGACGCCAGGGATGCGCTGCAGGCGCTGGGCGCGCTCGTCGCCGACAGGTTCGGCGAGGGCGAATAGGCGTCGAGGTGGAGCGCGCTCTCGGCGCTGTCCGCTTCTGTCGACCTTATCGTCATGCTCGTTGCCCTGATCGGCTTTTTCCGAATGCTCATGACCGGGCGCCTCTCGATCCGTCGGATCCGGGCCAAGGGATGGTGGCCGCAGGAGGGCCCCGGGCTAGGGTGCGCCGCGCTCCTTTCGGCGGATATAAAGACATCTTTATATCTTTGATTGCCTTCTGGCGACGGCCCTGCTAGAGAGCGCGCCGTCATTCAAAGTTCGATCGATTGGAGCGTCCCCGTGTCGAAGCAGGATTACGTCGTCAAGGACATCAGCCTCGCGGATTACGGCCGCAAGGAAATCAACATGGCCCAGGACGAGATGCCGGGCCTGATGGCGATCCGTGCCGAGCACGCCGGCAAGGCTCCGCTCAAGGGCGCCCGCATCGCCGGCTGCCTGCACATGACCATCCAGACCGCCGTGCTGATCGAGACCCTCAAGGAGCTCGGCGCGGACGTGCGCTGGTCGTCCTGCAACATCTTCTCGACCCAGGACCATGCCGCCGCGGCGATCGCCGCCACCGGCACCCCGGTCTTCGCCATCAAGGGCGAGACCCTGGAGGAGTATTGGGAGTACGTGCTGCGCACCGCGACCTGGGGCGATGGCGGCACGCCGAACATGATCCTCGACGATGGCGGCGACCTGACCATGCTGATCATCCTCGGCGCCGAGGCCGAGGCCGGCAACGCCGCCTTCCTCGACAAGCCGGGCAATGAGGAAGAGACGATCTTCTTCGCGCTGATCAAGCGCGAGCTGAAGGCCAATCCGGGCTGGTTCACCAAGACCCGCGCCGCGATCAAGGGCGTCTCCGAGGAGACCACCACCGGCGTGCACCGCCTCTACGAGCTCGCCAAGGCGGGCCGCCTGCCGTTCCCGGCGATCAACGTCAACGACAGCGTCACCAAGTCGAAATTCGACAACCTCTATGGCTGCCGCGAGTCGCTGGTCGACGCCATCCGCCGCGGCACCGACGTGATGATGTCGGGCAAGGTCGCGGTCGTCGCCGGCTATGGCGACGTCGGCAAGGGCTCGGCCGCCTCGCTGCGCCAGGCCGGCTGCCGCGTCCTCGTCACCGAGATCGACCCGATCTGCGCCCTGCAGGCGGCGATGGAGGGCTATGAGGTCGTCACCATGGAAGACGCCGCTCCGCGCGCCGACATCTTCTGCACCGCGACCGGCAATCTCGACGTCATCACCGTCGACCACATGCGCGCGATGAAGCACCGCGCCATCGTCTGCAACATCGGCCACTTCGACTCGGAGATTCAGGTCGCCGGCCTGAAGAACTTCAAGTGGGACAACGTCAAGCCGCAGGTCGACGAGATCGAGTTCCCCGACGGCAAGCGCATCATCCTGCTCTCGGAAGGCCGCCTGGTGAATCTCGGCAACGCGACCGGCCACCCGTCCTTCGTGATGTCCTGCTCGTTCTCGAACCAGACGCTGGCCCAGATCGAGCTCTGGAACCATCACGCCAAGTACGAGAACAAGGTCTACACCCTGCCCAAGCACCTCGACGAGAAGGTCGCGGCGCTCCATCTCGCCAAGGTCGGCGCCAAGCTGACCAAGCTCAACGACGCCCAGGCGAAGTATATCGGCGTCTCGCAGGCCGGCCCGTTCAAGCCGGAGCTCTATCGCTACTGACGCCATCGCCCGGCCGCCTCCGACCGGGCGATGCGAAATTGCGCCATCGGAAACCTCGTTCCCGGTCCCGGCGCCCCTCTTTCAGAAGCCCGGCCTCGTGCCGGGCTTTTTCGCATTCAGGGCCAATCATCGCCCTTCACACTACTAATAGATGTGTTGCTTCGGTCGGCATCAACTTGTTGATGCCGCTCCATTGGTTTCGCATATGGTCGCCGCCATTCGGCCTTTACCGTCGATTAAGCACTTCCTGCCGGAGTCGTGCGGTGATTACAGTGGCACTGATTCGGGCGGCCGGCAGGCTTCACGCATGGCGTCCGGTTTCGTGCAGCGGTGGCTTTGCGGGTTGCGGGCGTGGGTCCTTCAGGGGAGCCATGGCCGATTGTCGCGTTGGCGACACCCCGCTGATTGCGGCCGGAAGATTGGCCTGGGACAGGACGGACGCGAGAATGAGACGGGCAAGGCAGGTCGGGCGGGAGACGAACGGAGTGGTCCGCTTCCTCCTGCCCGGGCTTGCCGGCGCAGCGCCGGCTCCCGCTCTCGCCCAGGCCGAGGCGCTGCTGCCCCTGCGGCCCGATTGGCTCAGTGCCGGCGGTCTCTCGCTGATCTTCGTCGGGCTCGTCGTCTTCGCCACCACCACCTCGATCCTCTATGTCCGCGAGCGCTCGCGCTGGACCCGCCGGGAAGGCGAGCTCGCCGCCGGCCTGGAAGCCGCGCGTGGCCATCAGGAGCGGCTCGGCGCCCTGCTCGCGAGCGATCGTCAGGTCGTGCTGAGCTGGGACGGGCCGAAAGCGAGCCCCGCGGTCGAGGGTGACAGCGGCTTCCTCGGTATCGGCGGCTCCGCCCCGGCGCTGGCTTACGGGACCTGGGCGCCGCCGGCCGAGGCCAAGCGCCTCGAGCTCGCGACCGAGGCGCTCAAGGAGCGCGGTGAGGCCTTCGCCTTCACCTTCAAGGCCAAGGCTGGGCGCTTCGTCGACGCCGAGGGCCGGCCCGTCGCCGGCCGCGCCGTGATCCGCCTGCGCGAGGTCGGCGGCGAGCGGGCCCGGGCCCTGGCGCTGGAGGACGAGCTCGGCAAGCTCGCCAGCGACCATGCCGCGCTCACGACCTTGCTCGCGGGCGTGCCGCAGCCGGTCTGGATGCGCGGCACCGATGGCCGCCTGAGCTGGGTCAACGCCGCCTATGCCCGTGCCGTCGAGGCCGCCGACAGCCAGCAGGCGGTCACGGCCGGGCTCGAGCTGTTCGATCGCAGCGAGCGCGAAGCCGCCGCCAAGGCCCGCAAGGACGGCCGCGTCTTCCAGCTGCGCGCGCCCGTCGTCATGGCCGGCCAGCGCCGCATCGTCGATGTCATGGAGACGCCGACGCCCTCCGGCTATGCCGGCATCGCCACCGATATGAGCGAGCTGGAGGCGGTTCGCGCCGACCTTCAGCGCCAGATGGACGCGCATGTGCGCACGCTCGACCGGTTGAAGACCGGCGTCGCCGTCTTCGACGCCTCGCAGCGCCTGGTCTATCGCAATAGTGGCTATGAGGCGCTTTGGTCGCTCGATCCGGGCTTCCTCGATTCGAGCCCCGGCGATGGCGAGATCCTCGACCGCCTGCGCACCGAGCGCCGCCTGCCCGAGCTCGGCGACTACCGCACCTGGAAGGCCCAGGTCCACGCCGCCTATACCGCGACGCGCGCCAGCGAGGACTGGTGGTACCTGCCCGACGGGCGCACCGTCCATGTCGTCGCCAGCCCGAACCCGCAGGGCGGCGTCACCTATCTCTTCGACGACGAGACCGAGCGCTTCACCCTGGAATCGCGCTTCAACGCGCTCTCGCGCACCCAGCGCGAGACGCTCGATTCATTGCGCGAGGGCGTCGCCGTGTTCGGCTCGGACGGGCGCCTCAAGCTCTCCAACCCCGCTTTCGCCCAGCTCTGGAAGCTCTCGCCCGAGCGCGCCGCGGCCGCGCCGCATATCGACGAGGTCGTGACCCTGAGCCGCCCGCTCTTCCCGGACGACGCGGTCTGGACCGAGATCCGCAGCGCCGTCGCCGGCGTGCGCGATGCCCGCGAGGACTATCGCTGCCATATGGAGCGCCGCGACGGCACGGTGCTCGACTGCACCGCTGCTCCCTTGCCGGACGGGGCGACGCTGATCACCTTCGCCGACGTCACCGCCGGCGTGAATGTCGAGCGGGCGCTGACCGAGCGCAACGAGGCGCTGGAGCGTGTCTCGCGGCTGCGCGAGGAATTCGTCCACCACGTCTCCTACGAACTGCGCTCGCCGCTGACCAACATCATCGGCTTCGCGCAATTGCTCGGGGAGGAGACGGTCGGCGCGCTCAACGAGAAGCAGCGCGACTATACCGGTCACATCGTCCGCTCCTCCGGCGCACTGCTCGCCATCATCAACGACATCCTCGACCTCGCCTCGATCGACAACGGCGCGCTCGCCCTCGATCTCGAGGAGGTCGACGTTGCCAAGAGCATCGCCCAGGCCGCGACCGGGCTGCAGGACCGCCTGGCCGACAGCAAGCTCAAGCTGCAGGTCGACATCGCCCCGCAGACCGGGCCGCTGCGTGCCGATCCCAAGCGCCTGCGCCAGATCCTGTTCAACCTGCTCTCCAACGCCATCGGCTTCTCGCAGCCCGGCCAGACCATCCGCGTCAGCGCCGGCCGGGTCGGCGGCGAGATCCGCATCACCGTCGCCGATGAGGGCCGCGGCATCCCGGACGAGGTCAAGGAGAAGGTGTTCGACCGTTTCGAGAGCCACTCGCTGGGCTCGCGCCATCGCGGCGTCGGGCTCGGCCTGTCGATGGTCCGCTCGATCGTCGAACTGCATGGCGGCCGCGTCGAGCTCGATTCGGCGCTGGGCAAGGGCACGCGCGTCACCGCCGTCTTCCCGCCCGAGGGCATGCGCATCTCGGACGCCGCCGAATGAGCGACGAAGCCGCCCGGACGGGCACGCATACCGTCGTCCTGCCGGACGAGGCCGCGACGGTGCGGCTGGCGCAGGACATCGCCGATATCCTCAAGACCGGCGACATCGTCGCCCTCTCCGGCCATCTCGGCGCCGGCAAGTCGCTGCTGGCGCGGGCCATGTTGCGTCGGCTCGCCGGCGATCCGACGCTGGAGGCGCCGAGCCCGACCTTCACGCTGGTGCAGAGCTATGACAGCCCGCGCGGGCTCCTGCTCCATGCCGATCTCTACCGCGTCCGCAGCCCCGACGAGCTCGACGATATCGGCCTGATCGAGGACCTCGATCTCGCGATGACCATCGTCGAGTGGCCGGACCGGGCCGGCGGGCGCCTCCCGGCGGGCCGGCGGCTCGACATCGTGCTGGAGGTCGATCCCGATAATCCCGAAACGGGCCGGATCGCGACGCTCTCCGGCGGCGTGCTCTGGCGCCAGCGGCTTTCGCTCGCCATCGGCGCCCGCCGCCTGATCGACGAGGCCGGCTGGAGCGAGGCCAAGCGCGAATTCATGCTCGGCGACGCCTCCAGCCGCGCCTATGAGCGCCTGATCAGGCCGTCGGGCGAGACCGCGATCCTGATGATCTCGCCGCCGCGCCCGGACGGGCCTGCGATCCGCCAGGGCAAGCCCTACAGCGCCATCGCCCATCTCGCCGAGACCGTCGACGCCTTCGTCGCCATGGACAAGGCTCTGCGCTCGCTTGGCCTCTCGGCCCCGGACATCCTGGCGCAGGATCTCGTCACAGGCCTGTTGATCATCGAGGACCTCGGCGCCGAGCCGGTCGTCGGCGCCGACGGGCCGATCCCCGAGCGCTACGAGGCGGCCGCCCGCCTGCTCGCCGAACTGCACCGGCATGCCCTGCCGACGATCCTGCCGGTGGCGGAAGGGCGCGACCATGTCCTGCCCGACTATGATCGCGAGGCGCTCGCCATCGAGACCGAGCTGGTGCTCGACTGGTATGCTCCGCACATCGCCGGCGTCACCTTGCCGGCGGTCACCCGGGCCGAGTTCAGCCGCATCTGGGAGAAGCTCTTCGACGAGCTCTTCGAGACGCCGGCGACCTGGACCTTGCGCGACTATCATTCGCCCAACCTGCTCTGGCTGGCCGATCGCGTCGGCCATGCAAGGCTCGGCCTGATCGATTTCCAGGATTCGGTGCTCGGCCACCCCGCCTATGACCTGGTCTCGCTCGGCCAGGACGCCCGCGTCGATGTGCCGGCGGCGCTGGAATTGCGCCTGCTCGCCGCCTATGCCGGGGCGCGGCGCGGCACCGATCCGGGCTTCGACGTGCCGGGCTTCGCCCGCGCCTATGCGATCCTCGGCGCCCAGCGCAACACCAAGATCGCCGGCATCTTCGCGAGGCTCGACCGGCGCGACGGCAAGCCAGGCTATCTCAAGCATCTGCCGCGGATCGAGGCCTATCTGCGCCGCAACCTCGAGCAGCCGGCATTGGCCGAGCTGAAGGCCTGGTACGAGACCTATCTGCCCAAGCTTTATGCCGGGCAGGAGAAGCCGGAAGCAAAGGTCGAGGCCGATCCCACCCCCACGGAACAGGACCGGCCCGAGCTCAAGCAGGATGAGGTCTGAGCCGGGCGCCTGTCAGCCCGGCCCGGCGCCCTGCGTACCCAGATAGACCGCATAGATCGACTGGCTCGCCGCCATGAACAGCCGGTTGCGCTTGGGCCCGCCGAAGCAGACATTGCCGCAGACCTCCGGCAGCCGGATGCGGCCGATCAGCTTGCCCTCCGGGTTGAAGCAGAGCACGCCATTGTAGCCGACGGCGCGGCCGGCATTGCTGGAGGCCCAGAGATTGCCCTGCACGTCGCAGCGCAACCCGTCCGGCCCGCATTTCACCCCGTCGACCATGCAGTCGGAGAACAATTTGCCGTTCGTGAGCTTGTTGTCGGCGCCGACATCGAAGACATGGATGTCGCCCTTGCCGCCGGGGCCGGTATCGCCCGGGCCCTTGCCGGTCGAGGCGATGTAGAGCTTCTTGTAGTCCGGCGAGAAGCAGAGGCCGTTCGGATCGGGGACCTGCTGCTCGGTGACGACCAGATCGACGCGGCCGCTGGGATCGATCCGATAGCAGTTCGTCGGCAATTCGCGCTTGTAGAAGCCGATCTCGGGTGGCTGGCCGAGCCGGGGATTGATCTTGCCGCTGGTGTTGCTCGGCCCGCCGGCCGCATCGGGCGCGCCCTCATAGAGCTGGCCGCCATAGGGCGGGTCGGTGAACCAGTAGCTGCCATCGGGATGCTGCACGACGTCATTGGGCGAATTCAGCCGCTTGCCGTCGAACTTGTCGGCGAGGATCGTCACCGAGCCGTCGAGCTCATAGCGCACGACGCGGCGGTTGAGATGCTCGCAGGAGAGCTGCCGGCCCTGGAAATCAAAGCTGTTGCCGTTGCTGTTGCCCGAGGGCGTGCGGAAGACGCTGACGCGGCCGTCATCCTCGAGCCAGCGCATCTGCCGGTTGTTGGGGATGTCGCTCCAGACGAGATAGCGCCCCTGTGCGTTCCAGGCCGGGCCTTCCGCCCAGAGTGCCCCGGTCCACAGCCGCTGGATCGCGGCGTTCGGCTGGGCCAGCCCTTCGAATGCGGGATCGACGGCGATGACGTCCGGGTCCCAGAAATAGGTGGTCGGCGCGCCGCCGCGGCTGAAATCGCGCGGCGGCGTGGTGATCGTGCTCGGCGGGCCGGGCCGGGCGGCGGGGGCCTGCGCCAACGCAGTATCGGCGGCGGCTACGAGCGCACCGGCACCCGCAACCTGCAACAGGCGGCGGCGTGACAAGGCGGGACGTGATTCATCGATTATGCGTGGCTGCATCGCTGACCTCCCTGGGTTGAACTTGTGCCGTTCTTACCCGGCCATCGGGAGCGCCGATTGCGGCGCCGACGTGGCGGCAGGCGACCACACCGTCATGGCGAACCCTGCCTCAACAGGGCTTCTCATCGATCTAAATCGGTTTAATGATACCGAGTCCGGGGCGGGGAACCGCGCCTGCCTCCCTCAGCCCTCATCCTTCAGCCCTCATCCTGAGGAGCGATCTCAAAGGATCGCGTCTGGAAGGATGCTCCAGATGGCTCCGGAGCCCCCTGGATCATCCTTCGAGACGCCGCTGACGCGGCTCCTCAGGATGAGGGCTGAAGGGGCAGATGGAACGGCTTCGGTAGGCTTGGCGCTGCGATCAGTCCTCAGGCCGCGAGGTCGGCAACGAGCGCGTCGAGCAATAGCGCGCCTTCCGGCGTCGCGGCGAGCCGGCCGTTAGCCTTGCGGGCGAGGAAGCCCTCGGCGATCAGGCTGCCGATGCGGTTGCCGTTGAGCTTGCGGCCGGCCAGCCCCTCGAACACGTCGGGATCGATGCCTTCGACGAGTCGCAGGCCCATCAGCAGGTATTCGTCGCCCTGCGCCTCGGCCGAGAGCTTCTCGTTCTCGACCAGCGCGTCGCCGTCGGCTTCGATCCGCTCCAGCCAGGTCTCGGGACGCCTCTCGGTCGATTGGGCATAGCGGCCATCCGCCGTCACCAGCCGGCCATGGGCGCCAGGGCCGATGCCGGCATATTCGCCATAGTGCCAGTAGATCAGGTTGTGCCGGCATTCCGCGCCGGGCCGGGCATGGTTCGAGATCTCGTAGACCGGCAGGCCGTGCTTGCTCGTGATCTCCTGCGTCAGCTCGTAGAGCGCCGCGCCCGCATCGGGATCGGGAATGGCGAGCTTGCCGGCCTTGTAGAGCTGCTCGAACGCGGTGCCGGGCTCGATGGTGAGCTGGTAGAGCGAAAGATGCTCCGCCGCATGGCTGATCGCCAGCTCCAGCTCGGCCTGCCACAGCGCCGGTGTCTGGTTCGGCGAGCGGGCATAGATCAGGTCGAAGGAATAGCGCTCGAAATAGCGCCGCGCGATCGCGACGGCCTCGAGCGCCTCCTGGGCCGAATGCATCCGGCCGAGCGCCTTGAGGTCGGCATCGTTCAGCGCCTGCACGCCGAGCGAGACACGGTTGACGCCGGCGGCGCGAAAATCGCGGAAGCGCCCGGCCTCGACGCTGGTCGGATTGGCCTCCAGCGAGACCTCGCAGTTCGGGTCGACGCTCCAATGCTCGCCGATCGCGTCGAGGATCGCCCCGACCGTCGCGCCCTCCATCAGCGAGGGCGTGCCGCCGCCGAAGAAGATCGAGGAGACCGTGCGTCCCGGCGCCAGTTCGGCCCGCTGGGCGATCTCGCGGCGGAAGGCGGCGATGTAGCGGGCCTGGTCCGGCGGCTGGTGCCGGACATGGGAGTTGAAGTCGCAATAAGGGCATTTGGCCAGGCAGAACGGCCAATGCACATAGACGGCAAAGCCGGCATCCGCCGTCGGATGCCTGGGCACGCCGGGCCGCGCGGCAAGGGCGGCCGAAGGGCTCAAGCGGGCGCCCTCAGGCAGGCGGCGGCGAGCACATGGAAGGCGCGGGCGCGGTGCGACAGGCCGGGGGAGCCGTCCTGCGGGATGCCGTGCTTTTCTTCCGCGCTCATCTCGCCAAAGGTCTTGGCGTGGCCGGCCGGCTGGAAAATCGGGTCGTAGCCAAAGCCGGAGCTGCCACGCGGAGCCTCGACGATCGTGCCGAAGACGCGTCCCTCGAACAGTTCCTGATGACCGTCCGGCCAGGCGATCACCAGAGCCGAGACGAAATGCGCCTTGCGCTGCTCGGGCGTGGTCGCGCCACGCTTTGCCAGCTCAGCCTGCACACGGGCCAGGGCTGGCGTGAAATCCTTGCCCGGCCCGGCCCAATTGGCCGAGAACAGGCCGGGCGCGCCATCGAGCGCGTCGATGCAGACGCCGGAATCATCGGCGAGCGCCGGCAGGCCGGAGGCCTTCGCCGCCGCGACCGCCTTGATCGCAGCGTTCTCGGCGAACATGTGGCCGTCCTCGACCGGCTCGGGCAGGCCGAGCTCGCCGGCCGAGACCAGCTTGATCCCATAGGGCGCCATCAGCTCGCGCATTTCGCGCAGCTTGCCTTGATTGTGGGTCGCGATCACGACCTTGCCGGTGAGGAGGCGGGGTTCGCTCATGGCGTCAGGCCACCGCAGCCTTCTGCAGGGCGACCAGCTTGCCGACGCCGCCCTTGGCGAGCTTCAGCAGCGCCAGCAGCTCCTCCTCCGAGAAGGGGGCGCCCTCGGCGGTGCCCTGCACCTCGACGAGGCCGCCGGAGCCGGTGATGACGAAATTGGCGTCGGTCTGCGCCCCGGAATCCTCGACATAGTCGAGATCGATCACCGGATTGCCGGCGACGATGCCGCAGGAGATCGCCGCGACATGATCCTTCAGCGGATTGGCGCCCTTCAGCATGCCGCGCCCCTCCATCCATTTCAGCGCGTCGTGCAATGCGACCCAGGCGCCGGTGATCGAGGCGGTGCGGGTGCCGCCATCGGCCTGCAGCACGTCGCAATCGACGACGATCTGGCGCTCGCCGATCGCGGTCAGGTCGACTACGGCCCGCAGGCTGCGCCCGACCAGACGCTGGATCTCTTGCGTGCGGCCCGACGGCTTGCCGGAGGAGACCTCGCGGCGGGTGCGCTCATGCGTGGCGCGCGGCAGCATCGAATATTCGGCGGTGACCCAGCCCTTGCCGGTGCCGCGCAGCCAGGGCGGCCCCTTTTCCTCGACGGTCGCGGCGCAGAGCACCTTGGTCTCGCCGAAGGTCACCATGCACGAGCCTTCCGCATAGCGCACCACGCCGCGTTCCAGCGTGACCTTGCGCATCTCGTCGGCTGCGCGCTTCGAGGGTCTCATCGTGCCAATCCTGTGTTCCGGAGTCCGCGGCTTGTAGGCGCTTAAGCGGAGTGCGGCAAGGCGAGCAGGGGCATGGGGCTTGATCGGGCCGCCTTCGCCGGAGACAATAGGCTATGGCATCGAGGTTGTTCGCTAGGGAATGAGCGCCCATACCCGCCCGGATTCGCCCGGCGGCCTGGTCGAGATCGACCAGCGCTCGCGCGAGATCTTTCGTCAGATCGTCGACGGTTACCTGACCACCGGCGAGCCGGTCGGCTCGCGCAACATCGCCCGGCTGCTGCCGATCGCCCTGTCGCCGGCGACGGTGCGCAACGTCATGACCGATCTGGAGATGGCCGGGCTGATCTACGCCCCGCACACCTCGGCCGGGCGACTGCCGACCGAGCGCGGCCTGCGCTTCTTCGTCGACGGCATGATGGAGGTCGGCAACCTCACCTCGGACGAGCGCTCGCGCATCGAGGCGCAGATCCGGGCAGCCGCCAGCAACCGCTCGCTCGACCAGACGCTGACCGAGGCCTCGGCCTTGCTCTCGGGTCTGTCGCGCGGGGCCGGCGTCGTCGTCACCACCAAGGCCAATGCGCGCCTGCGCCATATCGAGTTCGTCAGGCTCGATGCCGGCCGGGCGCTCGCCGTGCTCGTCGCCGATGACGGCACGGTCGAGAACCGCATCCTGGCGCTGCCGGCGGGCCTGCCGGCTTCGGCGCTGGTCGAGGCCGGCAATTTCCTCAATGCCCGCATTGCCGGCAAGACGCTTGACGAGCTCCGGCGCGAGATCGCCGACAGCCGCGTCCTGATGGAGCGCGAGCTCGACGAGTTGACGGCGCGCCTCGTCGAAAGCGGCATCGCCACGACCTCCGGCCCCTCTGGCGACCGCCATCTGATCGTGCGCGGCCAGGCCAATCTGCTCGAGGATCTGAAGGCGCAGGAGGATCTGGAGCGCATCCGCCTGCTCTTCGCCGATCTGGAGACGCAGACCGAACTGATCGATCTGCTTTCGCGGGCCGAGGCCGGTGATGGCGTCCGCATCTTCATCGGCTCGGAGAACAAATTGTTCTCGATGTCGGGCTCCTCGATCATCGCCGCGCCCTTCCGCGACGGCGGCCAGCGCATCGTCGGCGTCGTCGGCATCATTGGACCGACGCGGCTGAACTATGCCCGGATCGTGCCGATGGTCGATTACACCGCCAAGGTGGTCGGGCGCCTGCTCGACAGCGGGCGATGAGGTGGCTGCTGCGGGCGGCCGCGATCCTGGCGGGAATGGTTTTGATGACGGGAACCGGAGAGGCGCAGACCGGGCTGCTCGAAGCCGCGGGGCGTGGCGACCTTCGCGGTGGACCGCCTGATCGCCGCCAAGGCCGATCTCGAACAGCGCGACGGACAACGCCAGACGCCGCTCCTGCTCGCTGTCGCCGGCAATCATGTCGCCGTCGCCAAGGCGCTGCTGGCGGCAGGCGCGAGCCCCAACGCCCAGGCGGCGAACCAGGACACGCCCTGGCTGCTCGCCGGCGCCAGCGGCCGCACCGAGATCATCGCGGCGATGCTGCCGCTCAAGCCTGATCTGACGATCCGCAACCGCTATGGCGGCAATGCGCTGATCCCTGCCTGCGAACGCGCCCATGTCGAGACGGCCAAGCTGCTGCTGACATCAGGCATCGACGTGAACCACGTCAACAATCTCGGCTGGACCTGCCTGCTGGAGATCGTGATCCTCGGCGATGGCGGCCCGCGCCATCAGCAGGTGGCGAAGCTCGTGCTCGATGCCGGCGCCGATCCCAACCTCGCCGACAAGGACGGCGTCAGCCCGCTCCAGCACGCCCGCAAGCGCGGTCAGAGCGAGGTCGCCAAATTGATCGCGGCAGCCGGCGGGCGTTGAGTGCACCGTCATTCCGGGGCGCGCCGCAGGCGCGAGCCCGGACCCATGACCACGCCGCTTTCCGTCACTACGAGCGCAGCGAAGCAATCCAGGGGGATGTAGAGCTTTGCCGCCCCCTGGATTGCTTCGTCGCTTTCGCTCCTCGCAATGACGGATCGGTCGGTGGCCCGCTATTCCAGCCAATCGGTGGCAAAGCGCTCGCTGGCGTGGATGTCGATCGATTCCAGCGTCTCCGGCCCGAGGCTGCGGAACTTGTGCGGCACGCCGGCCGGCACGACCAGGATCTCGCCCGGCCCGGCCTCCATCTCGCGGTCGCCGATCGTGTAGAGCGCCCGCCCGGCGCGCACGATGAAGGTCTCGGGATAGGGATGGCTGTGCAGCCTCGGTCCCTTGCCGGGCTCGGCCCGGACGAAGATCAGCGAGACCTCGCCGCCGAAGCCCTGTACCTCGCCATGCCATTCCCCCGGGGTCTCGGACCAGTCCTCGCGGCGAATGGCGCGTGCGTCTGCTGCCATGTCCGTCATCTCAGCCGCGCGCCGCGATTGCCGCCGCAGCGCCCGCCATCACCCCGCCGGTGACGCGGTTGATCCGGCGCATCGTCCGGGGGCTCGACACCAGCCGCCGCGCCCGGTCGGCCAGGAAAGCGTAGCCGAGCAGGGTGGTGTTGATGATCAGCGTGGTCAGGGCGACGATCTCGGCGAAGGCCAGCGGCGTGATCGCGTTGAGGTCGACCACCAGCGGCAGGATCGAGACGAAGAACACCATCACCTTGGGGTTGCCGAGCGTCAGCGCGACGCCCCCGAGGAAGAGGCGGATGCCTTCGCCACTCATCGGCGGCTGGTCCTCCAGGCTCTTCACCGGAGCGGTCCAGAGCTTCCAGGCGAGATAGATCAGATAGGCGCAACCCGCGTATTTGATCGCCAGGAACAGGCCGTGGAAGCTCTGCATCAGCACGGTGAGGCCGAGGACCGAGAAGGTCAGCCAGACCAGGTCGCCCGCCGCGATGCCGAGCACGAAGGGCACGACCCGCCGGAAGCCGGTCGAGAGCGAGCGCGCCACGATCGCGGCGATGCCCGGCCCCGGCGAGGCGACGGCGAGGAAATAGACACCGGCGAAAACCAGAAGCCCGGCGAGGTCCATCGAGCGCTGCTCCCTGAGATGACGTTGTTGGCGCGATGCTAGCAGCAAGCCGATCCCGCGTCTTATCGGCAAGCGTGATGGCGCTGATCACCGAATCTGACGCATCGCCGCCCCGTTGCTGTCAGGAGACGGGGCGGACCTCGCCCGGCGTGACCAGCAAACGCTGCGCTCCGTCAGGCAGATCGCCGAACAAAGCCGGGTCGGCGCCGGTCATCCAGACCTGGCAGCCGAGCTCAGCCAGCGTCCCGTAGAGCGCCGCCCGCCGGCGCGGATCGAGATGGGCGGCGACTTCGTCGAGCAGGACGAGCGGCGGCAGCTCGCTCATCGTCGCGACGAGGCGGGCATGGGCGAGCACCAGCCCGATCAGCAGCGCCTTCTGCTCGCCGGTCGAGCCCTGTCCGGCCGGGATGTCCTTGGCGGCATGGCGCACGGCAAGGTCCGAGGCTTGCGGTCCGGTGAGGGTGCGCCCGGCCGCCTTGTCGCGCGGGCGCATCTCCCGCAGCAGCTCGCGATAGCGGTCCTCGGCATCGAGCGCCGGCAGGGTGGCGACCAGCGCGTCGATCTCACCCTCCAGCGCGATATCGGCCTGCGGGAAGGGCGAGGTCTCGTCGGCCGTCTGCGCGATGATGGCGGACAGCCGCGCCACCGTCTCGGCGCGCGCCGCTGCGACGGCGACGCCGAGCTCGGCGATCTCGCGCTCGACTGCGTCGAGCCAGCGCTGCTGGTGAGGGCTGTCCTCGAGGATGCGGTTGCGCGAGCGCAGCGCCTTCTCCAGCGCGTTCGAGCGCGTGCCGTGGCCGGGATCGACCGCCAGCACCAGCCGGTCGAGGAAGCGGCGGCGATCGCCGGCGGCGCCCCTGAACAGCCCGTCGAGATCGGGCGTCAGCCAGACCAGCCTGACATAATCGCTGAAGGCGAGCGCCGAGCCGGCCGGAGCGCCGTCGATCCGGGCGATCCTGGCCCGCTTTCCCTCAGCATCCGGCGGCTCCAGCCCGATCCCGAGCCGTGCGCCGTCATCGGCGAGCCCGATCGAGACGGCGAAGCCGCCATCGCCGGGCAGGCGCACCATGTCGGCGAGATCGGCCCGCCTGAGGCCGCGGCCGGGGGCGAACAGCGAGAGCGCCTCGAGCAGATTGGTCTTGCCGGCGCCGTTCTCCCCGCACAGCGCAACGAGCCGGCCCTCGATCACGAGATCGAGGGCCGGATAGGAGCGGAAATTCTGCAGGGTGAGGCGGGCGACCGCGGTCAAGATGCGCTCGCGGGATCAGACCCGCATCGGCATCAGCACATAGAGGGCCGAAGCGCCTTCGCGGTCCTGGATCACCGTCGGCGAGCCCGGATCGGCGAGCTTGAGCAGGGCGGTGTCGCCGTCGAGCTGGGCGGCGATGTCCATCAGATAGCGCGCGTTGAAGCCGATATCGAGCGGGCCGGCATCGTAGTCGACCTCGATCTCCTCGGTCGCCGAGCCGGAATCGGGATTGGTCACCGAGAGCGTCATCCGGCCGTCGGCCATGGAGAGCTTCACGGCCCGGCCGCGTTCGGACGAGATCGTCGAGACGCGATCGACCGACGCAGCGAAATCGCCCTTGTCGACGGTCAGCAGCTTGTCGTTGCCTGAGGGGATGACGCGCTGGTAGTCCGGGAAGGTGCCATCGATCAGCTTCGAGGTCAGCACGACCTCGGCTGTGGCGACGCGGATCTTGGTGGCGGAGAGCTCGATCTGGACCTCGCTCTCGCCGTCCTCCAGCAGCTTCTGGATCTCGGCCACGGCTTTGCGCGGCACGATCACGCCGGGCATGCCGAGCGAGCCTTGCGGGGCGGCGGTGTCGACGCGGGCGAGGCGGTGACCGTCGGTCGCGACCGCGCGCAGCACCGGGCGTCCGTCGACGTCGATGGCGTGCAGATAGATGCCGTTGAGATAGTAGCGCGTCTCCTCGGTCGAGATCGCGAACTGGGTCTTGTCGATCAGGCGCTTGAACTCGCCGGCCGGCAGCACGAAGCGATGCGCCATCTCGCCGGCGGTGATGTCGGGGAAGTCGCTTTCCGGCAGCGCCTGCAAAGTGAAGCGCGAGCGGCCCGAGCGCAGCACCATCTGGCCGGTCTCGCCGGTGGTCTCCAGCGAGACCTGCGAGCCGTCGGGCAGCTTGCGGACGATGTCGTACAGGGTGTGGGCGGGAACCGTGGTCGCGCCGGGCTCGACGATGTCGGCCGGCACGGTCTCGACCACCTCGATGTCGAGGTCGGTCGCCTTCAGCTTCAGCCCGTCCTCGCTGCCGCGCAGCAGCAGGTTCGACAGGATCGGGATCGTGTTGCGCCGCTCGACGACACGATGGACATGCCCGAGCGACTTCAGGAGCGTGGAGCGTTCGACCGTAACCTTCATGGCGTCTTCTGGCATGCTGGCGCCCGCGGCGAGCCGGCAGGCAGAAAGGTGGCCCGCGACATTGCCGGACGGCCGGCCCACGCGCAAGGGCGCGTGAACCAGCCTGCACAGTTAACGCATGGAGGGATCGCCGCAGATCACTCCTGCAGCATGCGCTTCAGCAGGTCGACCTCGTCATGGAGCAGGCGGTCCTCGACGATCGCCTTCTCGATCTTGCGCACGGCATGCAGCACGGTGGTGTGGTCGCGCCCGCCGAAACGGCGGCCGATCTCGGGCAGGGAGCGCGGCGTCAGCGCCTTGGCGAGATACATCGCGATCTGGCGCGGCTTGACCACCGCCGCGGTCCGGCGCTCCGACAGGATGTCGGCGCGGCTGACATTGTAGCGGGTCGCGACCAGCTTCTGGATGTCCTCGATCTTGACCCGGCGCGGCTCGCGCGTCCGCACGAGGTCGCGGATCGCCGCTTCCGCCGTCTCCATCGTCACGCTCGCCCCGGTCAGCGTCGCATGCGCCAGGATGCGGTTGGCGGCGCCGTCGAGATCGCGGCCATTGGTCGCGACAACCTTGGCGACATAGGCGATCACGTCCGGATTGACGTGGAAGCTCGGATGGGCGGCCTTCAGCCCGTCGAGGCGGGTCGTCAGGATCTTGACCCGCAGCGCCTCGTCGAGTTCGCCGATCTCGACGACGAGCCCGCCGGCGAGCCGCGAGCGGATGCGCTCGTCGAGCGCCTCAAGATCGGCAGGGAGCCGGTCGGCGGCGACGACGATCTGCTTGCCGGCGTCGATCAGCGCATTGATCGTGTGGCCGAACTCCTGCTGGATCGAGCGGCCCTGGATGAACTGGACGTCGTCGACGATCAGGAGGTCGATGCCGCGCAGCTTCTCCTTGAAGGCGAGCGC
This sequence comes from Allobosea sp. CRIB-10, assembly GCF_900112185.1. Classification (GTDB taxonomy): domain Bacteria; phylum Pseudomonadota; class Alphaproteobacteria; order Rhizobiales; family Beijerinckiaceae; genus Allobosea. The sequence continues at coordinate 63,554 of NZ_FOKP01000017.1, forward strand.
CGTCTGCGACTTCAGCGCGGCGACGAAGCCGTACATGAAGCGGTCGGCGGTGAAATAGGCGACGCGCTTGCCGTGCTGGCGCGCATCCTGGGCGATCGCCTGGATCAGATGCGTCTTGCCGAGGCCGACGCCGGCATGGAGGTAGAGCGGGTTATAGGGAGTCGAGCCGGCCGGGGCCGCCGATATCCGCTCGGCTGCCGCGAAGGCGAGGGCGTTCGACTTGCCGACGACGAAGCTCTGGAAGCTCATGCGCCGGTCGAGCAGGGTGCCGCAGGCATCCATCGGATCGCGCTCGGAAGGCTGGTCGGCGGGAGTGACAACCGCAATCCCCGGGGCGGGTGCCGCCGGACGGGCTTGAGCCGGGCGGGCTCGGTGCGCCGAAAGGTCCTGGCTGGGCTCAGCGCTCTCGCGCGCCACCTGGCGCACCGAAAGGGCCACGCCGTTGGGCGCATCGAGCTCGGCCATGCAGTGGGCCCGCAGGCGCTCGGCGTAATGGGCTTCGAGCCAGCTCTTCAGGAAGCGGGTCGGTACGGTGAGATGGGCGACGCCCTCGACGATCGCGCCGATCTCGACGCGCGCGAACCAGCTGGAGAAGACATCCTCGCCGAGCTCGGCGCGCAGACGCCGGCGAACCCTGTCCCAGCATTCCTTGATCCCGGCAACACCGGCGGGCTCGTTCAGGACAAGTCCCGTCAACGCCGTGGTGGTGGTTGCCTCGGTCAAGTTGCCAATCTCCATCCGTTCGAACATTCCGATTGCCCCGTTCAAGATCGTGCGCACTTACCCGCCCACCGAAGAAAGCGTGGTTGTGCGATGTCAGGTTTCTAGGAAAAGCATCGCCCTCTCCGCCGGCATAAGCCGCGAAGCGAGGTCACTCCAACGCTCTTCATGGTAATGCCGCCAGGCTCGAAAATCCGGCCGCGGCCATCAGTCATTTCAACGCTTTTAAATCTTCAAGACAAACAAGCTCATTCTTCCAACCCCTTCCGGTTGTAAGTCAAAACATCAACAATTCTGTGGAGAGCCGGTTGGACATCGCTGTCCGCCCGCCGATGAAAAGGACCTTACAAGGCCGCCTCGAACGGGGGCAATATCCCCCTCAGCCGGCTTCGTGGCTGAGGGGCATTCCGACCCCTATCTGACCTACCGGAAGGTCGCTCGCAATCAGTTGGGGAAGTTAAGCTTTTCTTTACCGGGCGAGTCTCGTGCCGGCTCCGAATCTTTTTTTTTTCGGGCCGTCCACTGCCCCATCCGGGCCCCGGTGATTCACTCAACTGAATTGCTTTGCCCACTAAGATGATGAAAAATATGGAGGAATTTTGAGCGGCCTAAAGTCCCGTCCGGGACGATTTCCGACCTCCAAAACGATGCTGGTGTCAAGTCGGTAAAGTCGTGGAAAGATTGCGGAATCGGCGTTGACAGCGGGTGTTGCGCCGCAACGTCGGCCCCCTTTTTCCCAGGCTGTCCGGCAAAGAAAAACCCGGCCTTTCGGCCGGGTCGAAAACTGCGCAGAAATCCGCTCTGATGAACGGCGATCAGGAAGCCAGGGTGCTCACACGGTGAGCCAGGCGCGAGACCTTGCGCGAAGCGGTGTTCTTGTGAACCACGCCCTTCTGCGCGGCCCGCATGATCTCCGGCTGGGCGGCCTTCAGCGCCTCGGTGGCGGCGCCCTTGTCGCCGGAGGCGATCGCCTCCTCGACCTTGCGCAGGAAGGTGCGCATGCGGCTGCGGCGCGCCTTGTTCACTTCGGTACGCCGCGCGATCTTACGCGTGGCCTTCTTGGCCGAAGTCGTGTTGGCCATCGTAACGTCCTCGTCCTCATCGCGGCAGGCGCCTGGCAACTGCCGGCTTGCACGACCACGAAGCTTCAATGAAAATGCGAGCGACGGTCCTGCCGGAGCAAGACCGCCGCGAGGCCCGACCCTATAGTTCCTGCCGGGCCCGGCGTCAACGCGGAATCGTAGCCGCCTTCAATCCGTCTTGCGGCGGACCGCCACGGCCTCGATCTCGATGAGATAGCCATGGTGAAGTTCCGGTACCGGAACGACCGCGCGCGCCGGCCTGTGCGGCCCGAAAACCTCGGCATAGATCGCGTTGAAGTCAGGCCAATGCGCGGCGCCGACCAGATAGGCGGTGACTTTCAGCACATCGGCCGGACCACAGCCGGCGGCCGCGAGCACGGCAAGAAGATTATCGAGCGCCTGGCGCGCCTGCACCGCGAAGGGCTCGCCGGCTGTATGGCTGCCATCCGGGCGCGGCGCGAGCTGGCCGGAGACGAAGACGAGGTCCTTATAGGCGGTCGCCTGCGCGTAATGCCCGGCCGGGGGCGGTACATCGGGCGACAGGATCGTCTCGATCGCGCTCACGCGCCCTCGCCGACGAAGCGCGCGAAGCTGGCGAGATCGACATTGCCGCCGCTGAGGATGACGCCGACGCGCTTGCCCTCGACCGGCGCGGCGCCGGTGAAGGCGGCCGCCGCGGCGAGGCAGCCGGTCGGCTCGACCACGAGCTTCATCCGCTCGGCGAAGAAGCGCATCGCGGCGACCAGCGCCGCGTCCGGCACGGTGACGATGTCCTCGACGAGATCGCGGATGATCGGGAAGGTGTAATTGCCGAGGAAGGGCGTCTGGGCGCCGTCGGCGATGGTCTTGGGCACGTCGATTTTGACGATCTCCCCCCGGCGCAGCGATTGCTGGCCGTCATTGCCGGCCTCGGGCTCGACGCCGTAGACCTTGCAGCCCGGATTGAGCGCCTTTACCGCCAGCAATGCGCCGGCGAGGAGCCCGCCGCCGCCAAGGCAGACGAGCAGCACGTCGAGCTCGCCGGCGTCCTCGATCAGCTCCTTCGTCGCCGTGCCCTGGCCGGCGATGACCTCGGGGTGATCGTAAGGCGGGATCAGCGTCAGTCCGCGCTCGGCCGCCAGCCGGTCCCCCAGCTCGAGCCGGTCCTGGGTGTAGCGATCATAGGTGACGACCTCGGCGCCATAGCCCTTGGTCGCCGCCACCTTCGCCGCGGGAGCGTCGAGCGGCATGATGATCGTCGCTGGCGCGCCGAGCAGCCTGCTGGCATAGGCGATCGCCTGGGCATGATTGCCGGAGGAATAGGTCAGCACGCCGGCCTTGCGCTGCTCCGGCGTCAGCGCGGCGATGGCATTGTAGCCGCCGCGGAATTTGAAGGCGCCCATGCGCTGCAGGTTCTCGGCCTTGAAGACGAGATTGGCCCCGGTGCGCTCATTGGCGGTGCGCGACGTCAGCGCCGGCGTGCGATGCGCCACCCCGGCGATGCGCTTTGCCGCCGCTTCGACATCGGCATAGGTCGGCAGCGCGATGGCATCGGCGGAGCGGGCTGCGGCGGTCATGGGAAATCCTGCGTGCTCTGAAGACGAGCCCGCATGGTCCAGCAGCACCGCCGCCCTTTCAAGTGAAAGAAACTGGCGCCGGCCATGCGTGGCGCTGCCATTCGATACAGATCGTCCCGGGCGACCGAAGGGGGACCCAGGACCCATTCCGGAACCTCTTTCGGAAAGGCTCCGGAATGGATCCCGGATCGGCGCGGCTTTGCCGCTTGTCCGGGATGACCAGCGAGAGAGAGACGAGGCCGGCTGTATCGCGTTCAGCGGTTCTTGAACTCCGGCTTCCGCTTCTCGATAAAGGCGGCCATGCCTTCCTTCTGGTCATGCGTGCCGAACAGCGCCGAGAAGACGCGGCGCTCGAAGCGCAGGCCTTCGGCCAGCGTCGTCTCGAAAGCGCGATTGACCGATTCCTTTGCCGACAGCAGCGAGGGCAGCGACTTCGAGGCGATCTGCTCCGCCGCCTTGAGCGTCTCGGTCATGAGGTCGGCGAGCGGGACGATACGGGCGACGAGGCCGGCGCGCTCGGCCTCGGTCACGTCCATGAATCGGCCGGTGAGGCACAGGTCCATCGCCTTGGCCTTGCCGATCGCATGGGTGAGGCGCTGGGTGCCGCCGGCGCCGGGGATGACGGCCAGATTGATCTCGGGCTGGCCGAACTTGGCGTTGTCGGCGGCGATGATGAAGTCCGCCATCATCGCGAGCTCGCAGCCGCCGCCCAGCGCAAAGCCCGCGACCGCCGCGATGATCGGCTTGCGGCGCTGGCCGATCCGGTCCCAGTCGGCGAACTTGTCGTCGAGATAGGTGCCGGGATAGCTGCGCTCCTGCATCGCCTTGATGTCTGCGCCGGCGGCGAAGGCCTTTTCCGAGCCGGTCATGACGATGCAGCCGATCTCGTCGTCGCGCTCGAACCCGTCGAGCGCCGCGTTGATGTCGGCGATCAGCTGGACGTTCAACGCGTTCAGGGCCTGCGGCCGGTTCAGCGTGATGATGCCGACCTTGCCCTTCACCTCGACGAGAATGGTCTCATAAGCCATGGCGGCCTCCCGGATGATCTGTCGCGGCAGCTTTAGCGGCCGGGGCGGGGGGAAGTCCATGCGCGCCCGTGCAAGGTGCGCATAGGGCTGAATGACCACGGCAATTGATGGCACGAATTTTCGCCACCCCAGAGGCAGTTCGCGCGTTGATGGTTCGCAGCTGTCGAATAGGAGGTGCGCATGGCCGACAAAACCAGAACCGATACCGCCTCGCGCCTCGTCAAGGCTTCGCCCGGCGTGGTCTACAATGCCTTCGCCGATCCGGCCGTGCTGTCGCGCTGGCTGCCACCGAAAGGGATGCGGGCGAAGATCGAGCGCTTCGAGCCGCATCCCGGCGGCAGCTATCGCATGATCCTGACCTATGACGACCCGTCCGGCGCGTCCGGTAAGGCCAGCGCCGACAGCGATATCGTCGAAGGCCGCTTCGTCGCGCTCGATCCGGGCCAGCGCATCGTCTGGGAGGTCGGCTTCGTCTCGGACGATCCGGCCTTCGCCGGCACGATGACGATGACCTGGCGCTTCAAGGAGGTCCGCGACGGCACCGAGGTGACGATCCTCTGCGAGAACGTCCCGGCCGGCATCGGCAAGGCGGATCACGATGCCGGCTTGCGCTCGACGCTGGAGAACCTCGCCCGGTTCATCGAAAGCGCCTGATCAGGCGGCCGGCCCGGCCTCGGCGAGCAGGCTCTGGAAGGCTGAGGGCTTAGTGCGCGAATGCCAGGCGGCGATCAGCTTGTCGGCGTTGGCCTCGGGCGCGATGGCCGAATCCAGCTCGGCATCGTAGCGGCAATAGCTGTGGATCTGATGGAAGTCGCGGCGGGCATCGCCGATACGCCGGTCGCCGCGCGCGATCTCGCGACGGTCCAGCTCGGCGAGGTAGCAATGCAGGCCGACGAAGAAGACATCCTGCCCTGCGAGCAGGCGAACCAGCCGCAGCAGCCAGTCGCGGCTTTCCATGATGTGCTCGACGACCAGGTTGTTGCCGCAGCGGACATAGGCCAGCAGCGAGTGCTCGAAGCCCTCGAAGAAGGCGTCGCGCATCGAAGCCCATTGGAACTGGCCGCTACGGATGCGCGCCGTCGGGAGCACGCCGGAATCGCGCAGATGGTCGATCGAGATGTGCCAGAACGGCTCCTCGATCCGGGCCTGGACGGCGCGCGCCAGCGAGGATTTGCCGCTGCTGGAGGCGCCGTTGAGCAGGATGATCCTGCCGGGTGGGCGGGAAAAGTCGGGCATCATGTCCTCAGGCCCTCTTCTGGCAGCTCTCGCAATAGAAGGTCGAGCGGCCCGATTGCACCAGCCGCTTGACGAGATGGCCGCAGCCCGGCGTGACGCAAAGCTCGTCCTCGCGGTCATAGACCTTGAAGCGATGCTGGAAATAGCCCAGCGAGCCGTCGGCATGGGCGAAGTCGCGCAAGGTCGAGCCGCCGGCGGCGACCGCCTCCTCCAGCACCTCGCGGATGATCTGCGCCAGCAGATGCGCCTTCTCGCGTGGCTTGCCGGTCGGAGTCGCTAGCGAGCCTGCCTCGGCTTCGGGATGCAGGCCGGCGCGGAACAGCGCCTCGCAGACATAGATATTGCCGAGCCCGGCGATCAGGCGCTGGTCGAGCAGCGCCGCCTTGAGCGGCGCGACCTTCCCCGAGAACAATTTCGCCAGCAAGTCGCCGGAGAGCTCGTTGCCGAGCGGCTCGATACCCATTCCCAAAAAATGCTTGGAGGCTTCAAGCCCGGCGCGCGGCAGCAGGTCCATGAAGCCGAAGCGGCGGACGTCGTTATAGGTGACGCGGGCGCCCGAGTTCAGATGGAAGACGACATGGTCGTGGATCAGGTGCCGACCGATCTCGTTGTAATAGGCGCCGGGTTCGGTCGCTGGCGTTCCCGGTGCCTCGACGATGAAGCGCCCGCTCATGCCGAGATGCATGACCAGCGCCTGCCCGTCGTCGAGATCGGCGATCAAGTATTTCGCCCGTCGCGACAGCGCCTCGACCCGCCGCCCGGTCAGGCGCTCGGCGAAGCGCTCGGGCAGGGGGAAGCGCAGATCGGGACGGCGCTGCTCGACGCTGGCGAAGCGCTCGCCGAGCATGGCTGGCTCGAGCCCACGCCGGACGGTTTCGACCTCGGGAAGTTCAGGCATTAAATGGTCAGAGCCTTGAAACCAGATGAGCGTTTGACCGGTAGCTCAAACAACGAGCCTGGCGCAGCTGATTTGATAAAGTTCTCCATTTCTGGCCAGCGCCAAAGCAGGGTTGATGCATTTTGGTTCATGGGAGTCTTTTGAAAGCCTGACGCAAGTACGAACCCTTTCAATCCGCATCGCAGCCATGCCGCTCGGTTCGCCTTGTTCCGGCTAATCCTTAAGTCGTTCGTCAGAACGATCCAGTCAGCGGGTCGATCTTGATGCAGGCGTTCGATCCAATCGATATCGGGAGTATCATGGCGAAAACCATAGTCCGCCATATCTCGCACGTGCCGGGCGACGCCCCCCTGGGTATGGACATAAGCGTTGAGAACTTCGGCAAGCACGGGAGATGTGCAATTGTCGAAGAAAATTCTCACGCGGCCAAACCGCGTTCAAAATCAACAGCACGCTGTACAGCAGCCGGACTTACGCGAAAGAGCTGCGCGGCTCGACTGACGGAGCCTTCAGCTTCGGCCGCGGCGCTCAAAATCGACGTTGGTACGCCGACACTCTCGATAATCGGTTGCCCGAACTGCCTCTTCGGATCGAGGACGATGTCACTGGCTCGGCCTTTGGGCCACCATCTGGCAGCGATATCGGTATCGAAATCAATACCTTTCAAGCTCGGCTCGATCACCTTGTGCATGACATACTGGCCCCGCTTGAAGAGGTCGACAAGTGGCCGATCGTCTTCATCCTCGCCTAGGGCCTCCAAAAGTAAGGTTCGGCCATCCGTCCTAAAGCGAGACGTAGCGAATGGGTGGTCATGCTCGATCAGTTCGCGCGCTAGAACGAGAGCTCTGCGAACCTTCTGCGGACTTAACCCGGCGGCGATAAAGGCGGATGCCATCCGGCTTTGCACGAGATCGAGAAACCCTAGATAAAGCTTGTCGTCGTGCAGATCGACCTGACCGTGCCAAAGGGGGGCGTAAGTACGATTCCCGGAACCATGCCCCTTGAGCCAACGAGTCAGCTTCGCAGCCGGCACCTTGATCAGGCGCGCTGCTTCTGCTGGCGTATAAAGCCCTAGGCCAATGAGAGAGGTGTCGTGTTTGGTCAAAATGAACCCTCGGCCTGAAAACTAGAATCACGCGGCGAGGTCTAGGTCAACGCGCGACATCCAGAGCGATGGCGCTGACGGCGCGCTTTCGCTATTCATCGCCTCACCCGAACACAAGAGCCGCCCAACCGTGACAGCAGCCTCCGACACCACCCATTTCGGCTTCGAGAACGTGCCGCTCGGCGAGAAGCAAGCCAAGGTCGACGACGTCTTCCACAAGGTCGCTGGCCGCTACGACCTGATGAACGACCTGATGTCGGCCGGGCTGCACCGCGCCTGGAAGGAGGCGCTGCTGACGGCGCTGAAGCCGCCGCGCGATCGGCCCTTCCATCATCTCGACGTCGCCGGCGGCACTGGCGATGTCGCCTTCAAGGTGCTGGAGGAGGGCGGGCCGCAGACCGATGTCACCGTGCTCGACATCAATGCCGAGATGCTGGCCGTTGGCCGCGAGCGGGCGCAGAAGCGCTTTCCGGATGATGAGCGCATCCGCTTCGTCCAGGGCAATGCCGAGGAGCTGGCGCTGCCGGACAATAGCTTCGACGCCTATACGATCGCCTTCGGCATCCGGAACGTGCCGCGCATCGAGAAGGCGCTGGCCGAGGCCTATCGCGTGCTGAGGCGCGGCGGGCGCTTCCTTTGCCTCGAATTCAGCCATGTCGACGTGCCGCTGCTCGACAAGATCTACGAGGCCTATTCCTTCAACGTCATCCCCCCCATGGGCCGAATGGTGACGGGAGAGGCCGAGCCCTATCAGTACCTCGTCGAGTCGATCCGCAAGTTCCCGCGCCCGCAGGTCTTCGCCAATATGATCGCCGACGCCGGCTTCCGCCGCGCCAGCTTCACGCCGATGACCGGCGGGGTCGTGGCGCTGCATTCCGGCTGGAAGCTGTGAGTGAGGCGGCTGTGACAGCCTACCGCCGTCATGCTCGCTTTTGTGGCGAGCATCCGCGTCTTGAACACCGCACTACCCGAAGGAAGACGTGGATGGTCGGGGCAAGCCCGACCATGACGAGGAAGGCGCGTTCCGCGTTGCTATCGGCATGATCTCCGCGCTTGCCCATCTCGCCCGCTCGGCGCGGGTCGGCTTCGTGCTGGCGCGCGAGGGTGCGCTCGCCTTGGTCGACCCTTCCGTGCTGCCGCCGGCGGCGCGGGGCCTGATCGCGCTCGGCCGCCTGATCGAGCGGCGCGGCGCCGGTTCCTCCGCGACGAGGCTTGCCGCGGCGCTGACGCGGCTGGGCCCGTCCTATGTCAAGTTCGGCCAGTTCCTGGCGACGCGGCCCGATGTCGTCGGCATGAAGATCGCCGAGGATCTCTCGGCGCTGCAGGACCGGATGGCGCCCTTCCCAATGGCGCAGGCCCGTGCCGCGATCGAGGCCGCGCATGGCGAGCCGGTCGAGGCGATCTTCGCCGAATTCGGCGAGCCGGTCGCGGCCGCCTCGATCGCGCAGGTCCATCGCGCCCGCCGCAAGGATGGCAGCGAGGTCGCCGTCAAGATCCTCAGGCCCGGCATCCGCGACCGTTTTCATCGCGACCTCGCCGCGATGCGTTTTGGTGCCGAGCTCGCCGAGCGCCGCTCGCCCGAGGCCCGCCGCCTGCGCTTCGTCGCCATCGTCGAGACGCTGGCGCGCTCGGTCTCGATGGAGATGGACCTGCGCCTGGAGGCGGCCGCCCTCTCAGAATTCGCCGAGAATACCAAGGAAGACGCCGATTTCCGGGTGCCGGTGCCGGATTGGCAGCTCACCGCCCGCGAAATCCTGGTCGACGAATGGATCGACGGCATCCGCCTCTCCGATGTCGAGGCGCTGCGCGCCGCCGGGCACGATACGGTCGCGCTCGGCCGCAACGTCATCCAGTCCTTCCTGAAGCACGCGATCCGCGACGGCTTCTTCCATGCCGATATGCATCCGGGGAACCTCTTCGTCGATGCCGAAGGGCGGCTCGTCGCGGTCGATGGCGGCATCATGGGCCGGCTCGGCCATAAGGAGCGGCGCTTCCTCGCCGAAATCCTCTACGGCTTCATCACCCGCGACTATCGCCGCGTCGCCGAGGTGCATTTCGAGGCTGGCTATGTCCCGCCGCATCATTCGGTCGATGATTTCGCCCAGGCGATCCGCGCCGTCGGCGAGCCGATCCATGACCGGCGCGCCGACGAGATCTCGATGGCGAAGGTGCTGACGCTGCTCTTCGAGATCACCGGCCTGTTCGACATGGCGACGCGCACCGAGCTCGTCATGCTGCAGAAGACCATGGTCGTGGTCGAGGGCGTCGCCCGCACGCTCGATCCGCATCTGGACATGTGGACCACGGCCGAGCCGGTGGTTCGCGACTGGCTGACGCGCAATCTCGGCCCGATCGGGCGCATCGAGGACGCCGGCCGCAGCGTGCGCACCCTTGTCGGCAGCCTCGCCAACCTGCCGGAGACGGTCGGCCGGGCCGAGCGTGTGCTCGGGCAGCTCGAAGAGGCTTCGCGCCACGGCTTCTCGCTCGACGAGGCCAGCGTCCAGGCGATCGGCCGGGCGGAGGCCGCGCGCAACCGCTGGGGCAATTGGGCGCTCTGGCTGATCGCCGCGCTGCTCGCCTGGATCGTGATCTTCGATTAGCGCCGAGCGTTTTCACAAGCGCGGGATTGGAAACCATTTGAACGGTTTGCGCTTTACAAGCGCCGGCCCCTCGGGATTCCTTTAGGGCAAGGCCGGGGCTGACTTCGCTTGGCGCATGCGCCCGAGCGACAGCAACCAAAGAGCCGTTGTCTTCAGGTTGCGTCGTTCAGGAGTCGCCTCATGTCCCGCCTTCTCGGCATTCTCGCCTTTTTATGCGCGTCTTTCGCCGGCCTCGCGTCGGCTGAGGCCAAGCTCGATGTCCGCGTCGACATCGCCAACCAGCGCATGAGCGTCACCACCAGCGACGGCGAGGTCTACAACTGGGCGATCTCCTCCGGCCGCAAGGGCTTCCGCTCGCCCAACGGCGTCTATCGTCCCACCCGGCTCGAGCGCAGCTGGTACTCGCGCAAATATGGCGGCGCGATGCCCTATTCGGTGTTCTTCCGCGGCGGATACGCCATTCACGGTACCACCGCCGTCGGCGCGCTCGGCCGCCCGGCCTCGCATGGCTGCATCCGCCTGCACCCGGCCAATGCCGCCAAGCTGTTCGCTCTGGTCAAGAAGCATGGCTATGGCAGCACCCGCATCGCGCTGAACGGCGCCGCGACCGACAATCTTTCGCGCTTCGCCAAGGCGTCCTCTGGCAGCAAGCACAAGATCGCCAAGGCCAAGATCAAGACGCAGAAGGCCGTACTGACTGCCAAGCAGCAGCGCCAGGGCCCGGCTTGGGGCGAAGCACGCGAGCAGATGCTGCTCAGACCCGCCATCCCGGCCGGTGCGATCGGCTTCCAGCCGATGTCGGGGCCGGGCTGGCGCTAGATCGCCTCGGCGGCGATCCGCACCCAGCCTTCCAGCGTCTCGCCCGGTTGCAGCCGGGCGAGCGGCGAGGCCTCGCGCACGATCTTTTCGCTCGGCGCGCCGGCGGCATGGCTCTGCGGCTCGGCGCAGAGGAAATCGACACCGGCCGGCGCCCAGACCACAGGAGAGCGCAGCTTCTCGCTGGCACTCAGCGTGATCGCGAGGCCGGTGGAACGCGTCTCGATCCGGGCGGTGCCGTCCCAGCCGAGGAAGCTCCAGGCGGTCTCCGTGCCGCTGGCAAAGACCGGGTTGTCGGCATAGGGGCCGCCATCGCCGAAGACTTGCGTGCCGCTGGCGCGGAACTGGTCGCCGAAGATCAGCGCGCCGGTCGCGGTCATCGAGAGGCGCGTATCGGCGGCACAGGGAAACCAGGGATGCAAGCCCATGCCGAAGGGTAGAGCCTGGTCGGCCTCGTTGGTCAGCGACAGCGTGACGGTCATACCACTCTCGTCGAGTCGGATGTCCTGTCTCGCCAGGTAGCGATACGGATCCGAACCGGCCATACGGCGATGGACCAGCACGGTATGGCCGGCGTCCTGCCGCTCTACCTGCCAGACGGACTGCCAGCCGAAGCCATGGATCGTGCCGGCAGGATTGTTGGACGGCACGGTGAAGCGGGTATGACCGTCGTCGACCAGGCTGTCGAAGGCGCGGTTGGCGAAGGGCAGCATGGCCCAAGCTCCGAACTTGTTCGGCGTTTCCGTCTGCGGCACGGCCCCAGCCGGCGCGTGCAGCAGCGGATGCGTCCGGCCATCGCGCCCCTGCCAGTCCAGCGCGGCGATCGTGCCGCCGGCCTCGGGGGCGATGCGGGCCGAATAGCGGCCGGCCGAGAGGGTCAGCATGATCGTGTCCTTCACGACAGTCGGAGCTGCGTTTGCTCCCCTCGCCTCGATTGCGCCCGCAGGCCGCAGCGTCAAGAGCCGGTCGGGCTTGACCGGGCGGCGCCGGCCGGGGAGATTCCACGCCTCTTCGCTTCGCCTTGGCCGGAACGCCGGACGAGGCACGTCATCCCGCCGGAGCCCGCCATGCCCAAACCCCTGATCGCGCTCGACTGGGGCACGACGCGCGCCCGCGCCTTCCTCATCGGCGAGGATGGCGCGGTGCTGGGCAAACGCATCGCCGATCGCGGCATCCAGTCGGTGCCAGCGGGTGGTTTCCCGGCAGCCTTCGCGCAGATCGCCGGTGAATTCCGCAAGGCGCGGCCCGATGCAGCGGTTCTGCTCGCCGGCATGGTCGGCAGCCGCAATGGCTGGGTCGAGGCGCCCTATGTCTCCTGCCCGGCGAGTCCGGAGGAGATCGCGGCCGCCGGCCTTGCCGTCACGCTCGACGACGGCACCCGCGCGACCATCCTGCCCGGCCTGTCCTGCGACGAAGGGGCCTTCGACGTCATGCGCGGCGAGGAGACGCTGATCGTCGGCCTCGGCCTGACCGACGGCATCGCCTGCCTGCCCGGCACCCATTCGAAATGGGCCGAGGTCAAAGGCGGCCGCATCACCCGCTTCGCCAGCTTCATGACTGGCGAGATTTATGGCCTGTTGCGCGAGCATTCGATCCTGTCGCGCCTGGCGAGCGAGCCGAAGGATGGCGATGCAGCCGAGGGCACCAGGCGCGGGCTTGCCGCGGCGCAGCGGCCTGGCGGTCTGCTCAACGCGGCCTTCCACGCGCGCAGCGAGGTTCTGGGCGGACGCATGGAGAGCGGCGCGGTCGGCCCCTATCTCTCCGCCCTGCTGGTGGCGCAGGAGATCGAAGGCGCCCGCGTTTTGTTCGGCGGCCTCGACAACCTGCATCTCGTCGCGGACGGCGTGCTGGCCGGGAGCTACGGCCGGGCGCTCGCCGCCGCCGGGCTCGACCATGGCCTGACCACGCCCGAGGATGCTTTCGTCGCCGGCGTCACCCGGCTCGCCCGGGGCCTTGCGGCATGATCATCGTCTTCGGCTCGCTCAATGTCGATCTGGTGACGCCGGTCGAGCGCCTGCCCGGCGCCGGCGAGACCGTGCTCGGCCCGGGCTATGCGCTGCATCCCGGCGGCAAGGGCGCCAACCAGGCGCTGGCGGCGCGACGCGCCGGCGCCGAGGTGACGATGGTCGGGGCGGTCGGCCGTGACGGCTTTGCCGAGATCGCGCTCGGCCTGCTGGCGCAGGATGGCGTCGATCTCGCCCATGTCGCTGGTGTCGAGGTGCCGACCGGCGCGGCCTTCATCGCGGTCGATTCCGCCGGCTCCAACCAGATCGTGGTCGCGGCCGGCGCCAATGCGCTGGCCAGGGCCGAGGCCGTCGAGGCGCTGAAGCCTGGCGAGGGCGACCTGTTGTTGCTCCAGCGCGAGGTGCCGGAGGGCGAGTGCCTGCGGGCGGCGCGGGCGATGCGGGCGGGGGGCGGCCGGGTGATCCTCAATCTCGCCCCGGCTGGGGCGCCGGACCCGGCCCTGCTGGCGCTGACCGACATCCTGATCGTCAACGAGCACGAGGCGCTGATCCTCGCCGGCTCGCTCGGCTGGGCCGCGACCGAGCCAGATGCGATCGCCCAGCGCATCGACGGCGAGCGCGGCATCGCCTGCATCGTCACGCTCGGTGCCGCCGGCGCGGTCGGCTGGCATGGCGGCGTCCGGCGCCGCCTCGAGGCGCCGGTGGTCGAGGCGGTCGATACGGTCGCGGCCGGGGACAGCTTCGTCGGCGCCTTCGCGGCGGCCCTGCAGGCCGGTTTCGGTTTCTCCAGCGCGCTCCAGCGCGGTCTCGCGGCCGGGTCCCTCGCCTGCACGGTTGCCGGTGCCCAGCCGAGCGTGCCGCGGCGCGCGGCGATCGAGGCGCTGGCCGGCAAGAGCTTCCTGTAGGTCCAGCTTCCGGTCGGTCCGCTTGGCATTCCGCTTCGGCTGCGGATCGGCTATGCCGGCCTTGTGTTCCTGTTCCGTCATGCTCAGGCTGCATTCATGTAGCCTGTGGCCTGTCCGGTCCGTAGCCTCTCGCTGCATGATGTCCGTGTCGGCTCTGAAAGCCGGCGCTCCTCGAAGATGGATGGCCCGATGTTTCCGAAGCCCCTGCCCGAGCTCTTCCCGAACACCTTCGACTATGAATCGCTGCCGATGGTGAAGCCGACCGGCTTCCGCGAATACGATGCGCGCTGGTTCTTCGGGAAGGAGCTCAACCTGATGGGCGTCCAGGCCGTCGGCATGGGGCTGGGCACGCTGATCCGGCGCATGGGCGTCAAGCCCGAGATCGTCACCGCCCATGATTTCCGCAGCTATTCCTCCTCGATCAAGATGGCGCTGGTCACCGGCCTGATGGCGGCGGGCTGCAAGGTCCACGACATCGGCCTCGCCATGTCGCCCATGGCCTATTTCGCCCAGTTCGAGCTCGACGTGCCCTGCGTCGCCATGGTCACCGCCTCGCATAACGACAATGGCTGGACCGGCATCAAGATGGGCGCCCAGCGTCCCGTCACCTTCGGCCCCGACGAGATGGGGCAGTTGCGCGACATCGTGCTCGCCGGCGATTTCGACCTGCCGGGCGGCGGCTCCTACCAGTTCGTGCCCAATTTCCCGGCGCGCTACATCGCCGACCTGACCAATCGCCCGAAGATCACCCGCAAGCTCAAGGTCATCGCCGCCTGCGGCAACGGCACGGCTGGCGCCTTCGCGCCGCAGATCCTGGAAGCGCTGGGCTGCGAGGTCATCCCGATGGATGCCGAGCTCGACCACACCTTCCCGCGCTACAACCCCAACCCCGAAGACATGAAGATGCTGCACGCCATGGCCGACGCCGTGAAGCAGCACGGCGCCGACGTCGCGCTCGGCTTCGACGGTGACGGCGACCGCTGCGGCGTCGTCGACAACCATGGCGAGGAGATCTTCGCCGACAAGATCGGCGTGATGCTGGCCCGCGATCTCGGCAAGCTCAATCCGGGCGCGCAGTTCGTCGTCGACGTCAAGTCGACCGGCCTGTTCTCGACCGATCCGGAATTGCAGAGGCTCGGTGTCAAGACCGACTACTGGAAGACCGGTCACTCCTATATCAAGCGCCGTGTCCGCGACCTCAACGCCCTCGCCGGCTTCGAGAAATCCGGCCACTTCTTCTTCAACGCGCCGGTCGGCCGCGGCTATGACGACGGCGTCGTCACCGCCATCGCCGTGATCGACATGCTCGACCGCAATCCGGATAAGTCGATGGCCGAGCTCTATGCCGCCGTGCCAAAGACCTGGGGCACGCCGACCATGGCGGCCAAATGCGCCGACGAGGTCAAATACGGCGTCAGCGACAAGATCACCAAGCGGATCCAGGCGATGCAGGCGGCGGGCGAGACGATCGCCGGGCAAGCGATCGTCGACGTCATCACCGTCAACGGCGTGCGCGTGGTCAACGAGGACGGCACCTGGGGACTGATCCGGGCGTCCTCGAACAAGCCTGAGCTGGTCGTGGTCTGCGAAAGCCCGGTCTCGGAGGCGCGCATGCGCGAGATGTTCAAGGCGATCGACGGCGTGCTGCGCGAGAACCCGGAAGTCGGCGCCTACAACCAGACGATCTGACGAGCCCGTTCGCGAGCGAGCGGGGCGGGGAGAGTTACTTCTTCTCGGCCCCGGTCGCCGCGGCGTTGCGGGCGCCGCTCTGGCCGGTGGTGCTGTCGAAAAACGTCTTGGAATCGCCGAGCTGGGCGCTCGGCTGACAGGCCGGCGTGCAGGAATAGCTCTCGCGCTCGAGGCCGCGCTGCACGGTGAGGATCGAATCGCTGGCGGCGCCGACCCGGACAGTGGATTCGGCCAGCAGGGCGCCGGTTGCGTCGAGCGCGATCAGGTTGGTGACGCCGTAGCTCTTGCCGGTGACGATCATCACGCCGTTGCGCTGAACGGTGACATCCGCGATCGCCGGGTTGCCGACGATGACGGTTTGCGCCTTCTCCGGCAGACGCAGCACCTTGGCATGGTCGACCACCACCTGGACCGTCTCGGCTCTCGCCTCGCTGATATCGGCGCGGGCCTCCGGGGCCGGTGCGGGAATGAGCCGGGCCTGCGCGCGAGCGCTGTCGGCCGAGAGGCCCAGGCTCGCAGCCGCCGCGAGCCCGGCATGGATCAGCGTTGGGAAGGATTTGGAGAGCCGCGATCCCGGCATCGCAATGGACCTCGCGCGCGCCTCAAGGTTTCGAACGGAACGAGGTAAGCCGAAAATGATGAATGGATTACTAAGATGGCGATTTCCTGGGCCGATCCGCCTCCCAGGCCAGCCCTGGATGCGCGTTGCTCGGCAGTGAAAAACGCAGGTCGGATGCCATGACGCTGACGCTAACGAAGCGTCATGACTCGCTGTTCTAATTTGCATGTCGAGTTTTATTTGAAGTATCAAACAGATTATACCTCTCGTTAACTGAAAGGTCGCGCTAAAATCGTGTTAACCATTGGATGAAGACCTATAAAATTCGGCGAATTATTGGGTCGCTTTAACCGATCGGCAAGACGGGCTCGGTACTGTCACTCCTGTCGCTGACCGAAGCCAACTAGAGCGAAGGCAGCAGTCAAACGTGGTGCAAAGGAGCTACCCCATGAAGAATCTGTTTGCGCGCTTCGCCAAGGACGAGTCCGGCGCGACCGCCATCGAATACGGCCTGATCGCCGCCCTCATCTCGGTCGTCTGCATCGCCACCTGGCGCCTCATCGGGCCGGCGCTCGAGGTTCGCTACCAGGCGATCCTGGCCGCCATCAGCTAAGTTCACGGAACGGGTGCGCTGCTCCCGTCTCAAGCGCCCGGACATTGTTCCGGGCGCCCGCGTTTTGGGAGCATCGCGTAGTCTCCGTACAGCAGGGACCGGGATGCCGCTGTCTAGCGTGACGATTGGGAATGCCAAGCTCGCCCCGCAGACGCAGGAATTGTGGCGCTGCTTCCGTCTCCAATTTGGGGTCAACTCAAGATGACAGCGGCTGTCAGATCGCGATGTCCAAGGAGGTTGTCATGAGGGAGCTGTCTATGCGCTTCGTCAACGACGAATCCGGCGCGACTGCTATGGAATATGGCCTGATCGCATCGCTCATCTCGATCGTCTGCGTCGCCACCTGGCAACTCCTCGGACCAGCGATCGACGCGTGGTTTCAGGAAGTTCTCAGGCGTATTGTATAAGACTGGGTGCGAGAGGTCGCACACCGCGCAGGGGCGCCGGCAACCGCTCCGCTAGCCTCAGCAACCCTTTGGTGATCCGCCAGTCTCAATATGGTCCACACGAGGAGCGCAAGCGCCAACCTGCGGCGCTTTCATCCCCGCGGCAGCGTTGAAGCCCAGAACATCCGGATAGTCGACATGTCACTCTCGCTGATCATCGTCTTCATCGTCTTTCCGGTCGCGATGGCCTATGCGGCGGCTAGCGATCTCACGACGATGACGATTCCGAACTGGCTCTGCCTCTTGCTGCTCGGCGTGTTCGGCTTGGGCGCCGCTTCGACAGGATTGGGCTGGACGGCGGTCGCATGGCATCTGCTAGCGGGTCTGACCGTGCTGGCGGTCTGCTTTGGCATGTTCGCTGCCGGCTGGATCGGCGGTGGTGACGCGAAGCTTGCTGCGGTGACGGCTCTCTGGCTCGGCTTCGAGCAATTGCCACCCTATCTCTTCATCGCAGCGATCGGCGGCGGCCTCCTGACCGTGGCTATTCTCGCTTTGCGTGCCGCCCCGTTGCCCGCTCCGGCCAGCAACTGGGCTTGGGCGCAACGGCTTCATGACGTGAAGCAGGGGGTTCCCTATGGTATTGCGCTCGCTGCCGCTGCGTTGATCGTTCTGCCGGGCACCGCGATTTGGCGCGCTGCGATCGGCGTCTGAGCGCCTCGCTCCGCCGCGGTGCGGCCGATCCGCACAAAAAGATACCTCCGGTTAACCATAAGTTGACGATTCCAGAGCCACGATCCTGCTGAAGGCCGGCGTATGCCGGCCAAGGATCATGTGCCATGAGTCCCGCCCGTATCATCATTCTCGCCGTAGCGGTGGTCGCAGGGCTTGGAGCCGCTCTGTTGATCAGCCGCCCGCCGAAGGTCACGACGCCCTCGGTGACGAAATACGAGCCGGCGCCGACCGTCGAGGTCCTGGTCGTCGCAGCCGACGTGCCGCTCGGCAACAAGCTCGCTGCAAGCGACCTGAAATGGCTGGCCTGGCCGCTGGCAAGCCTGCCATCTGGGGTCATCCGGCGGCAGGACGCGCCCGCAGGCGAAAGCGAGTTCGTCGGGCAGATAGCCCGCACGCAGCTCTTTCCGTCGGAGCCGGTCCGGCGCGAGAAGCTGCTGAAGGCCGATTCCGGTTTCCTCTCGGCGATTCTGCCGCCCGGCAAGCGCGCGGTCGCGATCACCACCGATAATCGCGGTGCCAACACCGCCGGCGGCTTCATCCTGCCGAACGATCGGGTCGACGTGATCCGGACGAGCCGCGACGACAGCAACTCCAAGGACGGCTCTCCTCCCGTCAGCGAGACCCTCATCGCCAATGTCCGCGTGCTGGCGATCGGCCAGAGCGTGCAGGACAAGGATGGCGCGAGAGTCGTCGTCGGCGAGACCGCGACGCTCGAGCTCGATCCGAAGCAGGTCGAGGCCGTGACGCTGGCGCAGAAGACCAGCAGCCTCTCGCTGGCTCTGCGCAGTCTGCAGGACGCCGGAGACCAGAGCGTGCCGGTCGACGAAGGAGGGCTTACACTCGTGCGCTACGGCGTCGTCACCAAGGCGGTGAAGCCATGATTCCCTTGCCAAAAGCCGCTTTGACCTCGCATCGCCGCCGGCAGGGGTACACGCTCGCCCTGTCGCTTACGATCCTGCCGTTCATGCTGTCGGTTGCCTCCGGGCCGGCCCTGGCGCAGGCTAAGGGCGCCGCGCCTGTCCTGAACGTCGGCGCCAGCGAGCACGCGGTTTCCCGTCGCCTCGATCTCTCGATCGGCCGTTCGCTGATCGTCGAGCTGCCGCGCGACGCCAAGGAAGTCTTCGTCGCCAACCCCAAGGTGGCGAATGCCGTGGTGCGCTCCGCCCGCAAGCTCTTCGTCATCGGCATGGCCGACGGTTCGACCTCGATGTTCGTGATGGACGCCGAAGGCCGGCAGATCACGGCGCTGGAGATCGAGGTCGGCCGCGACCTCAACGTGCTGCGCACGACGCTCCGCACGGCGATGCCGGGCGCCGACATCCAGGTCAAGCCGGCCGGGAACTCGATCCTGCTGGTCGGCAATGTCGCGAGCGCTTCCGAAGCGACGCAGGCCATGGATATCGCCAATGCCTTCGTCGGCATCTCCGGCGAGGGCGCGAACGCGACCAAGGGCGCAGTCATCAACTCGCTGACCATTCGCGGCCGGGACCAAGTCATGGTCAAGGTCACGGTCTCGGAGGTCTCCCGCAGGGCGATCAAGCAGCTCGGCATCAACTCGACCGGCGAGTGGAAACTCGGCAAGTTCAACATCAGTCCGACGATCGACACGCCATTCTCGCTGCAGCCGCAGCAGCTGGCTGCCACCGCGATCGGCGCGGGCGTCGGCAACTCGACCAACATAACCATGCGTGCGCTTGAGCGTGCCGGCCTCTCGCGCGTCCTGGCGGAGCCGACCGTGACCGCGATCTCGGGCGAAAGCGCCAAGTTCACGGCAGGTGGTGAGATTCCGACCCCGAACGGCTATTCCTGCGACACCAGCAATCGCTGCGTGCTCAATATTGTCTACAAGCCTGTGGGCGTCTCCCTGAACTTCACGCCGATCGTGATGTCCGAGGGCAAGATCTCGATGCGCATCGCCACCGAGGTCACCGAGCTCGACTTCGAGAACCAGCTCCGTCTGAATCCGACCGAGAGCACCGCGGTCAACGCGCCAGGCTTCCGCGTCCGCAAGTCCGACACCACGGTGGAACTGCCCTCCGGCGGCACCCTGGCGACAGCGGGCCTGATTCAGCGTGTCTCGCGCCAGGCCATCAACGGGCTGCCGGCGCTGATGAATATCCCGATCATCGGCGCGATGTTCCGCTCGCGCGACTATCAGCGCGAGGAGACCGAGCTGATGATCGCGGTGACGCCCTACATCGTGAAGCCGGTGGGGCCGAACGGGCTGCAGCGCCCGGATGACGGTTTCGTCGACGCGCATGACGCCCAGACGATCCTGATGGGGCGGTTGAACAAAATCTACGGGTCGACGAGCGGCGGGCCTATCCCGCAGGCCTATAAGGGCCGCGTCGGTTTCATCGCTGATTGAAAACGAGGCCGCGACAAGGATGGCGATCGTGACCGTGACCAGCAAGCTGCACCACACAGGCCGCGCCGCCCTGCCTGCCGCATTGGGGCTTGCGCTCCTGCTCGGGGCCTGCGCCAAGGGCGACATCTCGAGCTCCGGCGTTCCTACCGACACCCGCGAGCGCCACCCGATCGTGCTGCGTGATGCGCCGCGCTCGCTCGACGTGTTCGTCGGCCGGGCCGGCGGCGGGCTGGATCCGCGCCAGGCCGTCGACGTCGCCCGCTTCGGCGAGGACTATCGCCGCAGCGGCAAGGGCGGTCTCGTCGCCGAGGTGCCGACCGGGGCCGGTCGCGATCTTGCGACCCATGACACGCTCGACGGCATTCGCCGCTCGCTCGCACGGGCCGGCGTCTCGCCCGGCGCCCTTTCGGTCAGGACCTATCGTATCGCCGATCCCGAGCTCGCCTCGCCGATCCGTCTGACCTACGCTTCCCTTCAGGCAGGGCTGCCGCATTCCTGTGGGCAATGGCCAACCGATCTCGGTGCGTCCAGCTACAGGACGGACGCGTCGAACGAGCCGTATTGGAACTTCGGTTGCGCCACCCAAGCCAATCTCGCCGCGCAGATCGCCGACCCGCTCGATCTGGTACGGGCGCGCAGCGAAGGTCGGCTGGACACGCAAAAGCGCATGGAAGCGATCAAGAAACTGCGCGACGGCAAGGATCCGTCGACACAATACCGTCAGGAGCAGAGTGCGATCAGCACGGCGGTCGGAGGCAAATGATGGCGTCCGATTTTGAAGCCGAAGTGGGAAGCGAGGAGATCGTCGCCCCGCTGCCGCGCGTCACCTTGCAGGCCTTCTGCGAGACTCAGGACGTCGCCGCCGCGATGCAAGCGGTGACTGCCGACCGGCGCATGGACAAGGTCCAGGCACGCATCCAGATGGGCGGGCCGGCCGCGGCGGTCGAGGCGTTCCGGGGTGCGCCGACGCCCAACGTGATCGTGCTCGAAACCGTCACCGAGCCGTCGGCGCTGATCGCCAATCTCGAGGCGCTTGCCGAAAGCTGCGATCCCGGCACCAAGGTGGTTGTGATCGGCCACGTCAACGACATCCAGCTCTATCGCGAGCTGATCCGGCGTGGCGTCAGCGACTATCTGGTCGCCCCGTTCGGGATTCTCGACCTGTTGCGCACCTTGTCGGAACTCTACGCCGCCTCGGGCACGGCGACGCTGGGGCGCACCGTCGCCGTCGTCGGCGCCAAAGGCGGTGTCGGCGCCTCCACCGTCGCGCACAATGTCGCCTGGGCGATCGCCCGCAATCTCGACGCCTCGACGGTGATCGCCGATCTCGACATTGCTTTCGGCACGGCCGGGTTGGATTTCAACCAGGACCCGCCGCAAGGTATCGCCGATGCCGTGTTCGCTCCGGAACGGCTCGACGCCAACATGCTCGACCGGCTCTTGTCGCGCTGTAGCGACAATCTGTCTTTGCTGGCCGCTCCGGCCATGCTGGATCGGACCGTCGACCTCGGCGAGGACGCGTTTGAGCTTCTGTTCGATCTGTTGCGCGGCAGCGTGCCCTGCATCGTGCTCGACGTGCCGCATCTGTGGACCGGCTGGGCCAAGCGCGCGCTGATCGGAGCCGACGAGGTCGCGGTCGTCGCGGCGCCCGAACTCGCCTCGTTGCGGAACGCCAAGAACCTGGTTGATCTGCTTCGCGCGGCCCGGCCGAACGACTCGATGCCGCGACTGATCCTGAACCAGGTCGGATTGCCCAAGCGCCCCGAGATCGACGCCGGCGAATTCGCCAAGGCGCTCGGGATCGAGGTGATGAGTTCGATCCCCTTCGACGCCCAGCTCTTCGGTACGGCCGCCAACAACGGCCAGATGATCGCCGAAATCCAGTCCGGTGGGAAGGTTGCGGAAGCCTTCGTCCAGATCGCCACCGTTCTGACCGGACGCGGCGAGCAGAAGCGCGGCAAGCGCAGCCTGCTCGAGCCGCTCGTCGCGAAGCTCATGCGTCGGAAGGCCTGACATGTTCGGCAAGCGGCAGGCAACAGCCTCAGCCACGGCCCAAACGCCACCGGCGAGCCCGGCGCTGTCGGCGCCGTCGCGCCCGGCCGAGTTGCGTCCGGGCGGGGCCGAGGCACGCAAGCCGTCACCTCCGCCGCCACCCGTGCCGGACGAGGCGCCGAAGTCCGACGAATACTACCAGATGAAGAGCATGATCTTCGGTGCTCTCATCGAAGCGATCGATCTCTCGCAACTGGCCAAGCTCGACGGCGAATCGGCCCGCGAGGAAATCCGCGACATCATCAACGAGATCATCTCGCTGAAGAACGTCGTGCTCTCCATCTCCGAGCAGGAAGAGCTGCTCGACGACATCTGCAACGACGTGCTTGGCTATGGTCCGCTCGAGCCGCTGCTGGCGCGCGACGACATCGCCGACATCATGGTCAATGGCGCCGGCCGGACCTTTATCGAGACCGGTGGCAAGATCCAGCTGACCGGCATCCGCTTCCGCGACAACGCGCAGCTGATGAACATCTGCCAGCGCATCGTCAGCCAGGTCGGCCGACGCGTCGACGAAGCTTCGCCGATCTGCGACGCGCGCCTCGCCGACGGCTCGCGCGTCAACGTCATCGCTCCCCCGCTCGCGATCGACGGGCCGGCCCTCACCATCCGCAAGTTCAAGAAGGACAAGCTGACGCTCGACCAGCTCATGCGCTTCGGCGCGATCTCGCCCCCCGGGGGGGAGATCCTGAAGATCATCGGGCGGGTTCGCTGCAATGTCGTGATCTCGGGTGGTACCGGCTCGGGCAAGACGACGCTGCTCAACTGCCTGACCAATTATATCGAGCACGACGAGCGCATCATCACCTGCGAGGACGCGGCCGAGCTCCAGCTGCAGCAGCCGCATGTGGTGCGCCTCGAGACGCGCCCGCCCAATCTCGAGGGATCGGGTGCAGTCACGATGCGCGATCTCGTTAAGAACTGCCTGCGCATGCGGCCGGAACGGATCATCGTCGGCGAGGTGCGTGGTCCGGAGGCTTTCGACCTGCTCCAGGCGATGAACACCGGCCATGACGGTTCGATGGGCACGCTGCACGCCAACACGCCGCGCGAATGCCTGAGCCGTATCGAATCGATGATCACCATGGGCGGCTTCAGCCTGCCGTCGAAGACCCTGCGCGAGATGATCTGCTCTTCGATCGACGTGATCATTCAGGCGCAGCGCATGCGCGACGGCTCGCGCCGCATCACCCACATCACCGAGGTGATGGGCATGGAGGGTGATGTGATCATCACCCAGGACCTGATGCTCTACGACGTGCTCGGCGAGGACCCGAACGGCAGGCTGATCGGCCGGCACCGTTCGACCGGCATCGGCCGGCCGCGCTTCTGGGAACGCGCGCGCTATTTCGGCGACGAGCAGCGGCTCGCCGCGGCACTCGACCAACTCGAGGCCGAGGGCACGGCCGAAGCCTGAGCGGGGAAGGCACATCATGGATTATGGCCAGATCGCCGCCGCCGTCCTCGCCGCCATCTCGGCGGGCGGGGTCGTCTATGCCCTGTTCTATCCGCGGCTCAGTGGCCAGGCCCGGGCCGAGCAGCGCCGCCGCGACTTCGCCGCTCCGGTCGCGGTCCGCGTTGCGGCGGATCGCGAGGCGCAGGGGCAGCTCAGGCGTGGACAGGTGGCGCAGAGCCTGAAGGATATCGAGAACCGCGAGAAGGCGCGCCACAGGCTCACGATCGAAGCTCGGATCGAGCAGGCGGGGCTATCCTGGTCGCGCAAGCAGTACTGGCTGGTCGGAGGCGGGGTCGGGCTCGTCCTGGCGATCGGGCTCCTCGCAATGTCGGGCAATCTGGGGCTGGCGCTGGTCGGTTTCCTGATCGGTCTCCTGGGCTTGCCGCGCTGGTATCTGGCGCATCGCGGCAAGAAGCGGATGCAACGCTTCATCAACGAGTTCCCGAACGCGCTCGACGTCATCGTGCGCGGCATCAAGTCCGGCCTGCCGCTGAACGATTGTCTTCGGATCATTGCCAACGAGGCCCAGGAGCCGGTCAAAACCGAGTTTCGTCTGATCGTCGAAGCGCAGACGCTCGGCATGTCGCTGAGCGAGGCCGCGGTCAAGCTCTACGAGCGCATGCCCTGCACCGAGGCCAACTTCTTCGGCATCGTCCTGGCGATTCAGCAGAAGACGGGCGGCAATCTCGCCGAGACCTTGGCGAACCTGTCGCGCGTCATTCGCGAGCGCCGCAAGATGCGCGACAAGATTCAGGCGGTTTCGATGGAGGCCAAGGCTTCAGCGGCGATCATCGGTTCCTTGCCGCCTGCTGTGGCAGGCCTCGTCTATGCGACGAGCCCTGGCTACATGGACGCGCTTTGGACCACGAGCGCGGGCCGCATCGCTCTGGCCGGCTGCGCTCTCTGGATGTGCATCGGCGTCCTCGTCATGCGCAAGATGATCAATTTCGATATCTGAGGAACCTTCGGCATGCTCTCGCTCCTGTTCGAGAAGCTCCTCGACACGAGATTCCTGCTCGCGCTGGTCGGCGGGCTCGCCGTAGCGGTCACGATCATGACGATAGCGGCGCCGCTGCTGGCAGGCGATATGCTGGGCAAGCGGATGAAGACGGTCGCCACCGAACGCGACCGGATTCGCGCGCGTGAGCGCGACCGTCTGGTCCGACAGAAGGAGAAGATCTCGCTTCGCCAGGAGCCGAAGGCGTTCATGCGCGATATCGTCGAGCGCTTCAAGCTCGGCGATTGGCTCGGCACCGAGAATGCCAAGAAGCAGCTCGCCACCGCCGGCTTTCGCGGTCAGCAGGCCGAAGTCGGCTTCCTGTTCTTCAGGCTGATCACTCCGATCGGCCTTTTCTTGTTCGCCCTGCTCTATCTCGGCCTGATCAATGACTTCGGTCAGTCCTTCGTCATGCAGATCGGCATTGCGCTCGGCGCCGCCTATCTCGGCATCAAGGCACCGGAAATCTACCTCTCGAACGCGACTGGCAAGCGCCAGCTCTCGATGCGGCGCGCCTTTCCGGATGCGCTCGACCTGCTGCTGATCTGCGTGGAATCGGGCATGTCGATCGAGCTCGCCTTCCGCAAGGTCTCAACCGAGATCGGCGGCCAGTCGGTGCCGCTGGCCGAGGAGTTTGCGCTCTGCACGGCGGAGCTCTCTTATCTTTCCGAGCGTCGGCAGGCCTACGAGAACTTGGCCGCGCGCACAGGTCTGGAATCGGTGAAGTCGGTGAGCACGGCACTGATTCAGGCCGAGCGCTATGGCACGCCGCTTGGAACGGCCTTGCGCACGCTGGCCCAGGAAAGCCGTGACCAGCGGATGAACGAGGCGGAGAAGAAGGCTGCGGCGTTGCCGCCGAAACTGACCGTCCCGATGATCATGTTCTTTCTGCCGGTGCTGTTCGTGGTGATCCTGACGCCGGCGATCATCAAGGCGCTCAACACGTTCTGATACGGCCGTCCTGATTCGGCCTAAACCCATAAGCTTGCGTCTGACTGGCTCAGCGTCACCGCGTAGGCGAACCGGAGAGACGACGGTTGTCGTCCGCGACCTTGCAAGAAAAGGGTGGAGGGTTCAGCCCGCCGGCTGCGCAGCCTTCTCGGGCGCTGCCGCGCGGGCGGCCGGTTTGGCCTTGCCGCCGCGCAGCATGTCCCAGCTGTTGGGCTGGCTGACCGAACGGCGCAGATAGGCGATCGTCGCTGCGGCGTCCGCCGAGCTCATATCCTGCCGGGCGATCTGCTCAGCGTCTTGGAAACGCCCCTGCAGGCCGAGGACCAGGACGAGGTTCTGGCGCACCCGGGCATCGGCCCGAGGCGTCGTTGCCGCCTCGCGCAGAACGCGCTCGGCATCCGGCAGACGCTTCGCCAGGGCGAGCGAGAGGCCGAGATTGGACATCACCGTCGGCTCGTTCGGCATGATCCTCAAAGCGGCCGAATAGAGCTGCTGGGCGCGGTCGTGCTCGCCGAGCTGGTCGGCGACGGTGCCTTGCGCCGACAGGATCCGCCAGTCCGGCTTTTCCGGCATATGGGCTCGGCCGAGCACGTCGTCGGCCTGCTTCAGCCGGCCATTGTCGGCGAGCGAGCGGCCATAGGCGCCGAGCAGCTCGCGATCCTCGCTGTGGATGATCACGGCGCCTTCCAGGATGGCGAGCGCCTGGGCGTTCTTGTCGAGGGCGCGCAAGGCGCGGGCGTAGAAGAAGGCGGCGTTGCGGTCCTTCTGGTTCGCCTCGTAGCGCTTGCTCCACTCGGCTTCCTCGCTGCGCCACTGCGCTTCGGTGCGCGGCTGGGTCTGCGGGGCGCTGATCGAGCCGGTGACGTCACCGCCGGCACTGCCGCGCATCTGGCAGGCGCCGAGCGCGAGGCAGAGGGCCGAGACCGCGGCGCGATGGCCGAAACGAAGGGTGAAAATGCGGATGGACATAGGCTCAGACTGCCTCGCCGATACGGGAAAGCTGTTGCCTGTGGTGATAAAACGTTAACCCTAATGGACTGTTAACCAGGGCGGACCGGAGCTGGCGGTGCATGCTGGCGCCGAAGGTTTCGCCATTCGAGGTTCGTTGATCGTGCATCCCTTGCTGCTGCCTGCCGGAACACCCGCCATCCCCGTCCATTGCGTCGCCAAGGCCGATTGGCCGGCTTTGCGCGACGGGCTTGCGCCGCTGGCTCACGGCTTCGCACAGGCGCAAGCTTTCGAGGCACGGCCTGGCCAGCATGTCCTGCTGCCGGACGCCGTCGGCGCACTTGCCGCCGTGATGCTCGGTGTCGAACCGGCTGGCCCGCGCCGGCGTGATCCCTTCGCACCCGGCCGCCTCGCCGCGACGCTGCCGCCGGGCAACTACGCCCTGGCCGGTGATATCGGCGATCCCAATCTCGCCGCGCTCGGCTGGCTGCTGACCGCCTATCGCTTCGAGCGCTACCGCAAGCCCAAGCCCGCCGGGGCCCGGCTCGTCCTGCCTGCGGGCGTCGATGGCGAGGAGGTGAGCAACCTTGCCGAGGCGAGCGCGCTGGCGCGCGATCTCGTCAACACCTCCGCCGCCGATCTCGGCCCGGCCGAGATCGAGGCGGCCGTGCGCGCGCTCGCCGAACCCCATGGCGCCGAGGTTTCCAGCACCGTCGGCGACGAGCTGCTCGCCACCAATTTCCCGATGATCCATGCCGTCGGCCGGGCTTCGCCCCGGGCACCGCGGCTGATCGATCTGCGTTGGGGCAAGGAGGGCGATCCGAAGCTGACGCTGGTCGGCAAGGGCGTCGCCTTCGACACCGGCGGGCTCAACCTCAAGACCGATGCCGGCATGCTGCTGATGAAGAAGGACATGGGCGGCGCGGCGGCGGCGATCGCGGCTGCCCGCATGATCATGCAGGCGAAGCTGAAGGTCCGCCTGCGCCTCTTGGTGCCCGCGGTCGAGAACGCCGTCTCCGGTTCCTCCTTCCGTCCCGGCGACGTGCTGCAGAGCCGCAAGGGACTGACTGTCGAGATCGGCAATACCGACGCCGAGGGCAGACTCATCCTCGCCGATGCGCTGGCGCTCGCCGACGAGGAGGCGCCGGAATTGCTGATCGATTTCGCCACGCTGACCGGAGCGGCCCGCGTCGCGCTCGGGCCCGATCTGCCGCCCTTCTACAGCCATGACGACGGCCTCGCCGCCGAGATCGCCCGCCTGAGCGCTGTGGTGAACGACCCGGTCTGGCGCATGCCGCTCTGGCCGCCCTATGACGGCATGCTCGAGTCCAAGATCGCCGATCTCAACAACGTCTCCGGCGGCGCCTTCGCCGGTTCGGTGACGGCGGCGCTCTTCCTCAACCGCTTCGTCGAGAAGAGCCGCTCCTACGCCCATTTCGATATTTATAGCTGGAACCCGTCGACCAAGCCCGGCCGGCCCGAAGGCGGCGAGTGCCAGGCAGCGCGGCTGACCTACGCGCTGGCGAAGCAGTTTTACGGGGCGCGCTGAGTGCTCGCCGTCATTGCGAGAAGCGTCAGCGACGAAGCAATTCAGGAAGACGTCGAGCTCGTTGGCCCCTGGATTGCTTCGCTCGGCTCGCAATGACGGGCACGCCCGTTAAGCCTGCTCGGCGACTCCGGTTGCGCACTGTTCCCGGTGCGATAATGATACGGCCCCGTAACGATCCGGGGACGGCACGGTGCTGGAGATCAAGCCGACGCAGGCGCTCAGGCTCTGGCGCGAGGTGCATCTCGACCTGGTGCGCGATACGCAAGCCGATCTCTCGGTGCGCCAGACCGCGATCCTGCTGACGATCTACCTGGAATTGCCGCCGCATACGGTACGTGGCCTCGCCGCCCGGCTCGGCGTCACCAAGCCGGTGATCACCCGCGCGCTCGACAGCATGGGCAAGCTCGGCCTCGTCAGCCGCAAGCGCGACGAATACGACAAGCGCAATGTCGTGATTCAGCGGACCGTCGCGGGCGCCCTGGCGGTCGAGCATCTCGCCGATCTCGTCACGGCGCGGGCCCGCGAACTGGGATCCGCCTGAGCGCTTCGTCCGTTAACCGGACGGCGCTAAAGTGCCACCATGAACACGAATCTCGACCGCCGCCTCACCCCCGCCCGCCCGGACCTCGCTGCCAGCCATCTCGACGGCCAGGTCGAGGCGCTGGCCTTCGCCGACCCGATCCCGATGCGGGTGGTGACGCCATCGGCACCGCTGCGGCGCGAGCCCCGGCCGGACGCGCCGCTCGACACCGAGGCGCTCGCCGGCGAGGCGGTACGGGTCTACGAGCAGCATGAGGGCTGGGCCTGGGGCCAGCTCGTCGGCGATTCCTATGTCGGCTACCTGCCTGAGGATTGCCTTGCCGGCGACGCGCCGGCTCCGACGCATCGCGTCTGTGCGCTCAGGACCTTCATCTATCCTGGTCCCTCGATCAAATTGCCGCCGCTGGAGGCGCTGTCGCTCAATGCCGGAGTCGCGGTGTCCGGCGAGAGCGGCGATTTCTTCACCACCAGCCATGGCGGCCACATCTTCAAGCAGCATCTTTGCCTGCGCGACCAGCATGAGCCGGATTTCGTCGCCGTCGCCGAGCGCTTCCTCAACGTGCCCTATTTCTGGGGCGGCAAGACCAGCCTCGGCCTCGACTGTTCGGCGCTGGTCCAGCTCTCGCTGGCGGCTGCTGGCATCGCCGCGCCGCGCGACTCCGACATGCAGGAGCGTGAGCTCGGCGAAGCTGTCGCCTTCGACGACGGCCTGAAGGGCCTTCGCCGCGGCGACCTCGTCTTCTGGAAGGGCCATGTCGGCATCATGACCGACCCCGACACGCTGCTGCACGCCACCGCCTATATGATGAGCGTGATCCGCGAACCCCTGCGCCCGGCGCGTGATCGCATCCTCGCCCGCAATGGCGGGCCGATCACCGCGATCCGTCGGCTGGGCTGAGCCTCCGCCGTTTTCCGGGGCTCTTTGCTTCGCGAAGCCCCGGAATGACGTCTTGCCTCAATAACCCCGGCTGGGATCGACGACGTTCTGCAGCTCGCCGCCGGCCTCCAGACGCCTGATCTGCGCCGCGATCTGGTCGGCGACCGTCTCGGGCGCCGACATCGCGGCATTGTGCGGCGTTATCGTCACGGCAGGGTGATCCCAAAGCGGCGAATCCTGCGGCAGCGGCTCGGTCTCGAAGACGTCGAGCACCGCTTCCCGGAGCTCGCCGGCATCCAGTGCTGCGAGAATGTCCGCCTCGATCTGCAGCTTCCCGCGGCCGGCATTGATCAGCGCCGGCCCGCCGAGCCGGCCGTCGCGCGCCAGCCTGGCGAGCAGCGGGCGGTTCAGGATACCTTCCGTCTCCGGCGTATGCGGCAGCAGCACGACCAGGATGTCGGTGCGGGTAAGGAAAGCCGCCAGGCCGTCCTCGCCGGAGAAGGTGGAGAGCCCCTCGATCGCCTTGGGCGAGCGGCTCCAGCCGGCGACGTCGAAGCCGATCACCTGCAGCTTGCGCGCCGCGTCCCGGCCAAGCTCGCCCAACCCCATGATCCCGACGCGAACCTCGCGCGCTGCCGGCTGGTTGCGGTCGTCGTCCCAGGACTTCTCGCGCTGCTGGCGCTCGTAGCGGCGCTGTTGGCGCAGCTGCATCAGGCAGTGCATGACGACGTATTCGCTCATCCGCGTCGTCAGGTCGGGATCGATCACCCGCGCGATCGGGACTTCCGGCAGGCGGCGGTCCGTGAAGAGATGGTCGACGCCGGCGCCGAGCGAGAAGATCGCGGCAAGATTGGGCAGGCCGGCAAGGCTGCCCTCGGGATGCTTCCAGCTCGCGACATAATGCACCGCGCGCCGGTCGAAGGGCTCGCCGAGCGTGACGATCGGCAACTCCGGCAGCAGCGCCGAAAAGCGCTCGCGCCAGCTCTCGACATGCCAGCCGGTGATCGCCAGAAGCAGGCTCATGGGTGGGAACTTTCCTAGGCAGGGATAATCAATGGCCCACGCGTAACAGCGGTCTCGCCGCGGCGATAGGCGCTCTTCAGGCGGATGCGGGCAGCGTCGAAGCCGGCCTCGCTGCGGGCATGGATGATGCCGAGCGGCCGGTCCGGCCCGACCCGGTCGCCAAGCCCGGCGAGCTCGGTGATCCCGACGGCATGGTCGATCTCGTCCTGCGGACGGGTGCGTCCGCCGCCGAGCGCGACCACGGCGAGGCCGACGCCGCGCGTGTCGATCGCCTCGACCAGGCCGGGCCGGTCGGAGAAGACCGGGCGGACGATCGGCGCACGGGGGAAGTGCCGCTCGGGATGCTCCAGCAGGTCGGCCGGGCCGCCGAGCGCCGCGATCATGTGGAGGAAGCGCTCGGCGGCCGCGCCGCTGGCGAAGGCGTCCTCGATCTTCGCGACCGCCTCCTCGCGCGTCGCCGCCAGCCGGCCGAGCAGCAGCATCTCGGCCGAGAGCGCGACCGTGACCTCGTGGAAACGCGGCTCGCGCCGCCGTCCGGTCAGATGATCGAGCGCATAGGCGACCTCGAGCGCATTGCCGGCAGCAGAGGCGAGGGGTTCGCTCATGTCGGTGAGCAGCGCCCGCGTCGGCAGGCCGGCGCCATTGCCGACATCGGACAGGCTCTGCGCCAGCGCCTCGGCCTTGTCGAAATCGCGCATGAAGGCGCCGGAGCCGAACTTCACGTCCATGGCGAGGCCGGAGAGCCCGGCGGCGAGCTTCTTCGACAGGATCGAGGCGGTGATCAGCGGGATCGATTCGACCGTGCCGGTCACGTCCCGGATCGCATAGAGCCGCTTGTCGGCCGGGGCGAGATCGGCGGTCTGGCCGATGATGGCGCAGCCGGCCTCGCGCACGACATGGCGGAAGAGATCGATGGCAGGCTGGGTGACATAGCCCGGCACGGCATCGAGCTTGTCGAGCGTGCCGCCGGTATGGCCGAGGCCGCGACCCGAGATCATCGGGACATAGCCGCCGCAGGCCGCGACCGCCGCTGCGAGCGGCAGCGAGACCGTATCGCCGACCCCGCCAGTCGAGTGCTTGTCGAGCGCCGGGCCCGGCAGGTCGCGCCAGTCCAGCACCGTGCCGGAATCGCGCATGGCCAGCGTCAGCGCGACGCGCTCCTCGGCGTCCATGTCGCGGAAGAAGATCGCCATCGCGAAGGCCGCCGCCTGGCCCTCGCTGACCGCGCCATCGGTCAGCCCCGCGATCATCTGGTGGATGTCCTGGGCGCTCAGGCGCTCGCCGTCGCGCTTGGCGGCGATGATTTCCTGCGGCAGGCGCATCAATAGGCTCCGTCGGTCCGTTCGGCCGGGGCCGTGCCGGCGATGATGTCGACGAGCACGCCGTAGAGGCCGCTGGCGCCGAAGCGGAAGGTTTCTGGCGTCGCCCAGCCCGGCCCCATGATCTCGTCGGCGAGGTCGAGATAGGCCCTGGCATCGGCCAGCGTGCGCAGGCCGCCGGAGGGCTTCAGGCCGACCGGTCTGCCCGAGGCCTTGATCGCTTCCAGCATGGTGCGGGCGGCCGCCGACGTGGCCGAGGTCTTGGTCTTGCCGGTCGAGGTCTTGATGAAATCGGCGCCCGCGGCGATCGCAAGCTCGGAAGCGGCGCGCACCGCGAGCTGATCGGGATACTCGCCGGTTTCGAGGATGACCTTGAGCGTTTTGTCGCCGCAGCTGCCGCGCGCCTCGGCGACCATCTCGCGGGTGATCTCGGCATCGCCGGCGAGGAAGGCGCGCCAGGGCAGCACCAGGTCGATCTCGTCGGCGCCATCCGCGATCGCCTCGGTGATGTCGCTGCCGATCAGGCTGCAATTGCTGTTGCCGGCCGGAAAGTTGATCACGGTCGCGATCCTGACCGGCGACGCCTTCAGCGTCTGGCGCGCCAGCTTGAGGAATTGCGGCCAGATGCAGATCGCCGCGACCGGGCCGGGCGCCGCAACGGCCCGTGCACAGAGCTGCAGCGTGCCGGTCTCGTTCGCCTGATCGGACAGATCCGTCAGATCGAGCAGGCGCAATGCGCGTAAAGCGAGATCGGCATCGGACATGGTCAAAGCTCGCTCAGGAAGGCGCGCAGCACCCGCCGCAGCGCCGTGGTCGCGGTCGCGGCGACGTCGCGCGTCTCGCCATGGCTGGGCGCGCCGCCCAAAATGCCGGCGCCCATATTGGTGACGATCGAGAGGCCGGCGACGCGCAAGCCGTAGCGGCGTGCCAGGATCACCTCCGGCACGGTCGACATCCCGACGAGATCGGCCCCGAGCGTCTTGGCCATCTTGATCTCGGCCGGCGTCTCGAAGCTCGGCCCGGAGAACCACATATAGACGCCCTCGCCCAGATTGGCGCCGCTCGTGGCAGCCGCTTTCTTCAGTCGGGCACGCAGATGCGGGTCATAGGCGTCGATCATCGGCACGAAGCGGCCGTCACCGGTATCGCCGACCAGCGGATTGGGGCCGTTATAGTTGATGTGGTCGGTGATCAAAGCGAGGCTGCCCGGCCGAAGATCGGGCCGCAGCGAGCCGGCGGCGTTGGTCAGCACCAGGGGCGGCGAGCCGAAGGCGGCGAGCATGCCGAGCGGCACGCGCATGATGGCGGGATCCCCGGTCTCGTAGAAATGCGCGCGGCCCTCGAAGACCAGCACCCGCTTGCCGTGCAGCACGCCATAGCTCAGCCGCTTGGCATGGCCGGAGACCGCGCCCTTCGGGAAGCCGGGAATCTCCTCGAACGGAATCGAGATCGGCTCGACCATGTCGTCGATGATGCGGCCGAGCCCGGTGCCGAGCACGATGGCGCAGTCGATGCCGCCATCGATGCCACGATCGATCAATACCGATGCCGCTTGGTCGAAAAGCGCATCCGCTGCCATGTTGTCTGCTCCATCGGCGCGTTGGCCGCGCTCATCGGGTCGCCGTGTCAGCGCCCGCAAATCAGGCCGGCAAATTGGCTGGTCCGAACGAGGCTGGCAACAGCTCGGCCAGAGAAAAGCGGGCGCGGATTCCGTCCGGCCCGGCGATGACGATCGGCACTTCCGGCGCGGCGAACTCGCGGATGCGCTGGCGGCAGGCGCCGCAGGGCGTCACCAGCTCGGCCCCATCGCCGACGACGACGATCGCGCGGATAGCACGCCCGCCTCCGGCGATCATCGCCGAGATCGCGCCGGCTTCGGCGCAGGCGCCGACCGGATAGGCGGCGTTCTCGACGTTGCAGCCGGGATAGACCTTGCCGTCGTCGGCCAGGATGGCCGCGCCGACCTTGAAGCGGGAATAGGGCGCGTAGGCCTTCTGTTGTGCGGCCAAAGCCGCGGTGAAGAGCGCCTCGAGATCGGGTTCGGCGGTCACTCAGCGTTCCTTGACATAAGGCAGGCCGGAGGCCTTGGGCGGCGTCGCCTTGCCGATGAAGCCGGCGAGCAGCACCACGGTCATCACATAGGGCAGGGCCTGGATCGCCTGCACCGGCACCTGGCCGATGCCGGGTAGGACGACGCCTTGAAGTCTGATCGCGACGGCATCGAGCAGGCCGAAGAGCAGGCAGGCGAACAAGGCCGGCCAGGGCCGCCAATTGGCGAAGATCACAGCGGCCAGCGCGATGAAGCCCTTGCCGGCCGTCATCTGCGGCAGGAACCCGGCCGATTGCGAGACGGCGAGATAGGTGCCGCCGAGGCCGCAGAGCGCCCCGCAGATGATCACCGCGGCATAGCGCAAACCGGCGACCGAGACGCCGGCCGTGTCGACTGCGGCCGGATTCTCGCCGACGGCGCGCAGGCGCAGGCCGAAGCGGGTGTGCTTCAGCGTCAGCGCCGTCAGAGTGAGGGCTAGCACGGCGAGATAGACCGGCGCCGCGTGGCCGGAGATGGCGATGTCGTAGATCGGGCCGAAGACCGGGATATCCTTCAGCGCCCCGACGAAAGGCAGGTCTAGTTCGGGAAAGCGGGCGGCCCCTTCGAGGTTTGGCGTGCGCCCGCCCTGGCCATACCAGGCATTGCCGAGGATGGCGGTGAGCCCGACCGCCAGCATGTTGATCGCGACGCCGGAGACGATCTGGTTGCCGCGCCAGGTGACCGCCGCGAAGCCATGGACCAGCGAGAGCGCGATCGCGGCGAGCATGCCGGCGCCGAGCCCGGCCCAGGCCGAGCCGCTATGGTAGGCGACGACGGCCGAGGCGAAGGCGGCGATCAGCATCTTGCCTTCGAGGCCGATGTCGACGACGCCGGAGCGTTCCGACCAGAGCCCGGCCAGCGCGGCGCAGAGCAGCGGGATCGACAGGCGGATCGTCGAATCCAGGATGACGGCGAGGGTCTGGACGATCTCCATCGCCTAGCCTCCCCGCCCGAAATTGAGCACGCTGGCGACGAGCCGCCGGAACAGGCCGTCGAGCGCCCCGGCGAAGAGGATGACGATGCCGCCGATCACCACGACCATGTCGCGGGTGATGGTCGGCTTGTCGAAGGAGAGCTCGGCTCCACCCTGATAGAGCACGCCGAAGAGCAGGGCCGCGAGGCCGACGCCGACCGGATGGCCGCGCCCCATCAGCGCGACCGCAATGCCGACGAAGCCGTAGCCGGCGGTAAAATCGAGCACGAGCCGGTGCTGCACACCCATGGCCTCGTTGACCGCGAGCCCACCGGCGAGCGCGCCCGAGATCGCCATCGCCACCATGATGATCCGCGCCGGCGGGATGCCGGCATAGGCGGCGGCGCGGGGATTGGCGCCGACGGTGCGGATCGCATAGCCGAGCCGCGAGCGGTAGATCAGCGCCCAGACCGCGACCAGCGACGCCAGCGCCAGCAGGAACGAAGTGTTGAGCGGCGTCGAGGGCAGCTTCAGCCCGAAGGCGTCGAGCAGCTCATGGATCGGCGTCAGCACCGCCTGCTTGGGGAAATCCGGGGTTTCGGGCTGCATCGAGCCGGTTTTCCCCATCACCTCGACCAGGAGGTAAACGATCAGCGTCGCCGCGATGAAGTTGAACATGATCGTGGTGATCACGACATGGCTGCCGCGCGTCGCCTGGAGATAGCCGGGGATGAAGGCCCAGAGCGCCCCGCCCGCCGCCGCGGCGAGGATGGCGAGCGGCACCAGCAATATGCCTGGCAGCGGCGCGAGCCAGAGACAGGCGAGCGCGGCGAAGATGCCGGCGACGGTCGCCTGGCCCTCGCCGCCGATATTGAACAGCCCGGCATGGAAGGCGACCGCGACGGCAAGGCCGGTGAAGATGAAATTGGTGGTGTAGTAGAGCGTGAAGCCGAGGCCTTCGAGGCTGCCGAGCGAGCCCTTGAGCAAGAGCGTCGTCGCCTCCAGCGGGCTTTCGCCGATCGAGAGCACGACGAGCCCGGCGACGATGAGCGCAGCGGCAACCGAGACCAGCGGCACCAGCGCGGTATCGGCCCAGCGCGGGAGATCGATCGGGGCGGCGCTCATGGCTGGATCGGCTTGGTCAAGGAAGCGCGACGCAAGCCCTCCCCCCTTGTGGGGGAGGGTTGGGAGGGGGGTATCGCACCCGCAAACCTCTGCGCGCCAGGTTGGACCGCTGTCGAGGGTGGCATACCCCCCTCTCTAACTCTCCCCCACAAGGGGGGAGAGGACCTGTTGGTGCCAGGGCTCTTGGTCGCGCCTTTCCCCATCGCGGCCACCACCATCACGCCGCCCGCTCGCTGACACCGGCCATCAGCAGGCCGAGATCGCGCTCATCGGTCGCCACCGCCTCGCGCTCCCCGGTGATCTGGCCGCCGCAGAGCGCCAGGATCCGGTCGGACAGCGCCATCACCTCTTCCAGCTCGACCGAGACGAGCAGGATCGCGACGCCCTGATCGCGCAAGGCGATCAGGCGGCGATGGATAAACTCGATCGCGCCGATATCGACGCCGCGCGTCGGCTGCCCGACCAGCAGCACCTTCGGCGCCCGCTCGATCTCGCGGGCGAGCACGATCTTCTGCTGGTTGCCGCCGGAGAATTTGGCGGTCTTCAGGCTGGGGTCGACCGGGCGGACATCGTAGTCCTGCATGCCGATGCGTGCATGCTGCTCGACCAATGTCGGCGAGAGGAAGGGCCCGCGCCCGAAGGCCGGGTCGTCATGATAGCCGAGAATCGCGTTTTCGGCCGCGGCAAAGGCGGTGACGAGGCCGGTCCGCAAGCGATCCTCGGGAATATGCATCAGGCCGAGCTTGCGCAGATTGGCCGGGTTGCGGTCGGCGACGTTGAGGATTTGGCCGCCGAGCCGGATCACCCCGCGCGCCGGCTGGGTCAGGCCGGCGAGCACGTCGAGCAATTCGCTCTGGCCATTGCCGGCGACGCCGGCGATGCCGACGATCTCGCCTTCATGGAGTGTCAGGCTCGCGTCCCGCAGCGTCTCGCAGCCGCGCTCGTCGACCACCGTCAGACCGGCTGCTTCGAGGACCGGCGCGCCGCGCTCGCGCGGGCTCTTTTCGACGCGCAGCAGCACGCGCCGGCCGACCATCGCTTCCGCCAGCTCGGCCGGGGAAGTCCGTTCCGTCTCGACATGGGCGACCATCTCGCCGCGCCGCATCACCGAGATGCGGTCCGTCACCGCCATGATCTCGCGCAGCTTGTGGGTGATCAGGATCACCGTCTTGCCCTGCGCCTTCAGCGCCCGCAGCAGTTCGAAGAGCTGGTCGGCCTCGGCCGGAGTCAGCACCGCCGTGGGCTCGTCGAGGATCAGGACCTCAGCCCCGCGATAGAGCGCCTTCAGGATCTCGACGCGCTGCTGCAGGCCGACCGAGAGCTCGCCCACGATCGCGTCGGGATCGATGGCGAGGCCGTATTCCTCGGAGAGGCGCGCCAGCTCGGCCCGCGCCTTGCCGATGCCGCGCTTGAGCAGCGCCCCGCCCTCGGCGCCGAGCACGACGTTCTCGACGACCGAGAGCGGCTCGACCAGCATGAAATGCTGGTGGACCATGCCGATCCCGGCGGCGATCGCATCAGAAGAAGAGCGGATGCGACGCGGCTCGCCGCGCACCCGGATCTCGCCGGCATCGGCCTCGTAGAAGCCGTAGAGGATCGACATCAGCGTCGACTTGCCGGCGCCGTTCTCGCCGACGATGCCGTGGATCGAGCCGGCGGCGACCGTGAGCGAGACGTCCTTGTTGGCCTTGACCGGGCCGAACGCCTTGCTGATGCCGCTGAGCTCGATGGCGGGATGCGGGCTCGTCACCGTTGGTGCAAGCTCACATCGTGCACTTGGAATCCGACATGTAGTCGTGGACCTTGACGGTGCCGGCGATGATGTCGGCGCGTGCCTTGTCGGCGGCGGCCTTCATCTCGGGCGTGATCAGCGCCTTGTTGTTGTCGTCGAGCGCCCAGCCGACGCCGTCCTCCTTCAACCCGAGCACCGAGACGCCCGGCTTCCAGGTGCCGTCGCGTGCCGCCTTGAATGAGCTGTAGGCGGCGACGTCGACGCGCTTCAGCATCGAGGTCAGCACCTTGCCGGGATGCAGCATATTCTGGTTGGAATCGACGCCGATGCCGAGCTTGCCGGCATCGGCCGCGGCGCGCAGCACGCCGATGCCGGTGCCGCCGGCGGCGTGGTAGATCACGTCGGCGCCGCGGTCGATCTGCGACTTGGCAAGCTCGCCGCCCTTCACTGGATCGTTCCAGGCGGCCGGGGTCGAGCCGGTCATGTTCTGGAAGATCTCGGCGTCCTTCTTGCCGGCCTTGACGCCCTGGACATAGCCGCAGGCGAATTTCCGGATCAGCGGGATGTCCATCCCGCCGACGAAGCCAACCTTGTTGGTCTTCGAGGCGAGGCTGGCGAGGAGGCCGACGAGATAGGAGGCCTCATGCTCCTTGAACACAACCGACTGCACGTTCGGCAGCTCGACTACCATGTCGATGATGGTGAACTTCAGGTTGGGGAACTCGGCTGCGACCTTCTGCAGGGCGGTCGCCTGCGAGAAGCCGACGGCGATGATCGGCGAATGGCCGTCGCGGGCAAACCGGCGCAGCGCCTGCTCGATCTGCGCGTCGTTGGTCGGCTCGAAATCGCGGAACTCGACGCCGGTCTCGGCCTTGAACTTCTCGGCCCCGGCGAAGACGCCTTCGTTGAAGGATTTGTCGAACTTGCCGCCCTTGTCATAGACGATCGCCGGCTTGATCGCGGTCTGGGCGACGGCCGCCATGGCCGAGAGGGCGACGCCCGCCAGAGCGAGCGCGAGAGATTTCAAACGCATCGAGCCGTTCCCCTGTCACATGCGGAATGGTTGCGCCATTCCTGCCTGTGATCACGATGGCACGGCTTGCGGGCGGGGCCAAGCGGGCTTGCGGGCCCGCTTGGCGATATATGTCATATATGAACAGTCGCCTCAGCCGCGCTGGATCGAGACGCCGCCATCGGCGAGGAAGGCCGTGCCGGTGACGAAGCTCGACGCGTCCGAGGCGAGGAAGAGCGCGGCACGGGCGATCTCCTCCGGCTGCGCCATCCGCTTCAAGGCATGGATGCCCTCGACGAAGGCGAGCACCTCGGGGCCGGCGCCCGGCGCATTGGTCGTCGCGGCCGGCGTATCGGTACCCCCCGGCAGCAGGGCGTTGACGCGGATGCGCTTGCCGCCGAGCTCGGCTGCGAGCGCCTTCGCGAGGCCGATCTGCCCGGCCTTGCTGGCGGCATAGGCCGACATGCCGGCGAGGCCGGCAGTATGGCCGACGAAGCTCGCGGTGAAGATCAGCGAGCCGCCGCCGCGCGCCTCCAGCGCCGGCGCCTGATACTTCGCGCCGAGGAAGGCGCTGGTCAGGTTGATAGCGATCACCTCGTGCCAGTTCTGGCTCGCCATCTGCCCGATCGGGCCGAGCTCGCCGATGATGCCGGCATTGTTGAGGGCGATGTCGAGCCCGCCGAAGCGCTCGGTCGCGGTGTCGACCAGGCGCTGCGCCAGCGCTTCCTCGCGGATGTCGCCGGCGACGGCGATCGCTTCGCCGCCTTCCGCCTCGATCTCGCCGACGAGTGCATCGAGCTCAGCTTGCCGCCGCGCGGTGACGACGAGCCTTGCGCCCTCCGCCGCGAAGAGTTTCGCCGCAGCCCGGCCGATGCCGGAGCTCGCGCCGGTGACGATCGCGACCTTGTCCTTCAGTGCCGTCATGTCCCGCTCCTTCGTTCAGACGATGAGGCGCGGGTGATCGCAGGCGCGTGGACGGTGCAGACACCCGCTTCCTGTCACCGCATCGCACCCGATTGCTGAGGCGGACGGATCGGCCTAGCTTGCCGGCCATGACGCTGAACGAAGCCGAGATCGAGCGCTATGCCCGCCATCTGGTGCTGCCGGAGATCGGCGGCCCCGGCCAGGCGAAGCTCAAGCGCGCCCGCGTTCTGGTGATCGGCGCCGGCGGCCTGGGCGCACCATTAATCCCCTATCTCGCGGCGGCCGGCGTCGGCACGATCGGCATCGTCGACGACGACCATGTCTCGCTCTCGAATCTGCAGCGGCAGATCATCTTCGGCGCGGAGGATATTGGGGCACGCAAGGTGGTCGCCGCGGCCAATTTCGTCACGCGGCTCAACCCGCGGGTCGAGATCGAGGAATACGTTGCGCGGATCGACCCGCACAACGCGCGCGCGCTCGTCGCCTTCTATGACGTGGTCGCCGATGGCTCCGACAATTTCGCGACGCGCTATGCCGTTTCCGACGCCTGCTTCCACGAGAAGAAGCCGCTGGTGACGGCGGCGCTCGGCCGCTTCGACGGCTCGCTCACCACGATCCGCGCGCATGAGACGGCTCCAGACGGGAAGCCCAACCCGACCTATCGCTGCCTGTTCCCGGACGAACCGCCGCCCGGCACGGTCGCGCCCTGCGCCGAGGCCGGCGTGCTCGGTGCGCTCGCCGGCGTGATGGGCTCGCTGATGGCGCTGGAAGTGATCCGCGCGATCACCGGCTTCGGCGAGCCCCTCGTCGGCAAGCTCCTGCTCGTCGATGCGATGGCGATGCGCTTCGAGACGATGAAATACGGCTGGGACCCGGATAATCCGCTGAACGGGACGTCTGGCGTCGCCGCCTGAACTATTTTGCCGCGCGCTTGGCCTCGATCACCTCGAAAAGCTGGGCCGCCAGATCGGGACCGCCGAGCTTCTTGATGGCGCGCACCCCGGTCGGCGCGGTGACGTTGATCTCGGTCAGTCGCCCGCCGATCACGTCGATGCCGACCAGCAGCAGGCCCCGCTCCCTGAGCGCCGGGCCGATCCGCTCGCAGATCTCGAGCTCGCGCTTCAAGAGATCCGTCGGCCTGGCCGCGCCGCCGCGCACCATGTTGGCGCGCAGGTCCCCGACCGCCGGCACGCGATTGACCGCGCCGGCCGCCTTGCCGTCGATCAGGATGATGCGCTTGTCGCCTTCCGAGACTTCCTTGAGGAAGGCCTGGATCACCCACGGCTCGCGGAAGAGGTTGGCGAACAGGTCGTAGAGCGAGCCGAAATTCGGGTCGCCCTTGCCGGTCTTGAACACGGTCGCGCCGCCATGGCCGTAGAGCGGCTTCATCACGATGTCGCCGAACTCCTCGCGGAAGGCTTCGATCTCGGCGCGGTCGCGCGTGATCAGCGTCGGCGGCATCAGCTCGGGGAAATGCGTGACGAAGAGCTTTTCCGGGGCGTTGCGGACCTCGGTCGGGTCGTTGACGACCAGCGTCTTCGGATGGATGCGCTCGAGCATATGCGTCGAGGAGACATAGGCCATGTCGAAGGGCGGATCCTGGCGCAGCAGCACCACGTCGAGCGTCGAGAGATCGGTCCGCTCGGGCTGGCCGAGGGTGTAATGGTCGCCCTCGACGTCGCGCACCTCGACCGGGCTTATCACGGCGGTGACCTTGCCATCGCGCAAGGTGAGCTTGTCGGGGGTGTAGGTGAAGAGCCTGTGCCCGCGCGCCTGCGCTTCCAGCATCAGCGCGAAGCCGGTGTCGCCGGCGATGCGGACTTGTCCGATCGGGTCCATCTGGATGGCGACGTTCAGCGGCATGGCGGAAGCTCCGGTTGCGGCCGTT
Organism: Allobosea sp. CRIB-10; assembly: GCF_900112185.1. Classification (GTDB taxonomy): domain Bacteria; phylum Pseudomonadota; class Alphaproteobacteria; order Rhizobiales; family Beijerinckiaceae; genus Allobosea. The sequence continues at coordinate 105,206 of NZ_FOKP01000017.1, forward strand.
ATATCGGCTGCGACAGCCCGCTCGTGCAAGTGGCTCAGCCTTGCGTCAGAGCACCAGCTCGAACACGCGGGGGACATGGCGGGGCAGCCGCCAGGGCGCGAGGAAGACCGCGTCGGCCCTGAGGTTACGTTGCATAGCCCAGGGATTGCGCGCCAGCCATTGCCGGATGCGGGCTTCGATCAGCCGGCGCTTGTCCGCCGTGATCGCGCTCGCCGCGTCGTCGAGCGACGCGCGGGCCTTGACCTCGACGAAGACGATATCGTCGCCGCGGGCCATGATCAGGTCGATCTCGCCGCCCTTGCCGCCGAAGCGGCGCTGCAGCAGGCGGTAGCCCTTGAGGCTGAGGAAGGCGACGGCGAGCCATTCGCCGCGGCGGCCGGACAGGCCGGAACGGCGCGCACGCCGGCTGCGCAGCGCCTCGCTCATGCCGTGCGCGTCAGTTCGAGGGCGCGGGCATAGACGACGCGGCGCGGCTGGCCGCTGGCGGCGGCGACCTGCGCCACCGCCTCCTTCAGCGAGACTTTCGCGAGCGCGACGCGCAGGGCTTCGTCGAGCGTGTCGCCCTGCGCGGCCGTGGCCACGGCGGAGGCGTCGGGCGGGCCGATCACCACGACGATCTCGCCGCGCGCCTCCTCGGCTTCGGCATAGTGGGCGGCAAGCTCGGCAAGGGCGCCGCGGCGGACGTTCTCGTAATATTTGGTCAGTTCGCGCGCGACCGCGCCGGAGCGTGTGCCGAGAACCGCAGCGGCGTCGGCCAGCATCTCGGCGAGCCGGCGCGGCGACTCGAAGAAGACGAGCGTGCCGGGAATGGCGGCAAGCTCGGTGAGGCGTGCCTTTCGTGCCGCGCTCTTCGGCGGCAGGAAGCCCTCGAAGAAGAAGCGATCGGTCGGCAATCCCGCCAGCACCAATGCCGCCAGCACGGCCGAGGGGCCGGGGATGCCGGTGACCGGCAAGCCTTCCGAGACGACCTCGGCGACGAGCTTGTAGCCGGGATCGGAGACGAGAGGCGTGCCGGCATCCGAGATCAGCGCCAGCTTGCCGCCGTGGCGCAGCTTGTCGAGGATCTTGGGGCGCATCTGCGCGGCATTGTGCTCGTGATAGGGCAGGAGCGGCGTCGCGATGCCGTAATGCGCCAGCAGCGTCTTCGAGGTCCTTGTGTCCTCGGCCAGCACGGCATCGGCGGCAGCCAGCGTCGACAGCGCCCGGAAGGAGATGTCCTTGAGATTGCCGATCGGTGTCGCGACGATGTGCAGACCCGGCGCCAGAGGTTCGGCCTCGGCCCGGAGCCCGAAGGCCGCATAGCTTGGGGCGCGACCTAGGGCGGGCGGGGCGGATACAGGGCCGGACATGGCGGCGAAACTGCCACAGCAGTCAGGAAGATGCCACTGCCGGCGCGGCAACCTAGAGTTAACAACTTGAAAATAGCCTTGCTGGCTGGCAGGACTTGTCCACGGTTTGGGACAAGATTCAGCTGGTGCGGGTTCGTCTCGCGCCTCGCCGAGGAGTGGAGACGAAAGCCGTGTCGCGTCAGAGCAAGCTCCTCACTCCGCCGAGCCGCCGCCTCATCCTGCTGTCTGGTGTCGGCGCGGCGCTCGCCGCCTGCAGCGGCGGAACCGGCGGCCTGCCCGGGTTCGACAGCTCCACAGCGCCGCAGGCGGGTGGCGCTGCCCAGCCGAGCGGCCCGACCATCGGCACCGGCTCGGTCAAGGTCGGCCTGATTCTACCGCTCACCGCCGAGGGCTCGGGCGCGACCGTCGGCAACTCGCTGAAGAACGCCGCCGAGATGGCGCTCGCAGAATTTCCCGGCGCCGACCTCACTTTGCTGGTCAAGGACGATCGCGGCACGCCGGACGGAGCCCAGGCCGCGGCGCAGGAAGCCTTCCGCGAAGGCGCCGAGCTGATCATCGGCCCGCTTTTTGCCCCCTCTGTGCAAGCCGTCGGCCAGGTCGCTAGGGGCGCCGGCCGCCCGGTGATCGCTTTCTCCAGCGACAGCAACGTCGCCACGCGCGGCGTCTACCTGCTCTCCTTTCCGCCCGAGAACGACGTCAACCGCGTCATCGCCTATGCTTCGGCGCAGGGGCGCAAATCCTTCGCGGCGCTGGTGCCCGAGACCGCCTATGGCAAGGTCGTCGAAGGCGCCTTTCAGCAGGCCGTCGCCAATCGCGGCGCTCGCGTCGTGGTGATCGAGCGCTTCGGCTCCGATCAGAACAGCATGCGCGCCGCCGCCACCCGCCTGGTGCCGGCGCTGCAGCAGGCCGATGCGCTGTTCGTCCCGGCTGACGCGGCTGCAATGCCGACGCTCGGCCTTGTCCTGCAGCAGGCCGGCTACGACCCGGCCAAGGTCAAGCCGCTCGGCACTGGCGTCTGGAACGATGCCGGCGTCGCCCGCGTCCCGGCGATCCAGGGCGGCTGGTTCGCCTCGCCCGACACCGCCGGTTTCAACGCCTTCTCCGGCCGCTACCAGAAGCGTTTCAACAGCGCCCCGACCCGTACCGCAACCTTGTCCTATGACGCGGTCTCGCTGGCAGCCGCGCTTGCGCGCACGCAGGGCAGCCAGCGTTTCTCGGAGAGCGTGCTGACCAATCCGTCAGGCTTCGCCGGCGCTGACGGCGTCTTCCGCTTCCGCCCCGACGGGCTCAACGAGCGCGGTCTTGCCGTGCTCGAATTGCGCAACGGCCAGATCGTCACGGTCAACGCTGCCCCGCGCGATCTCGGCCCGCGGACGAACTGACGGGCCGCACGCGCGTCATTTTCGGGCGGTGCGCAGCGCCGACCCGAGAATCTCCAGCAGGAAGAGGCGCCCCTTCAAGGGCTCCTTTTTGGTCATGAGATGCTCGGGTCTTCGCCCGAGCATGACGGCAGGTCTCACCCGCCGATGTTGAACGCCGCCAGCGCCGCCATGTTGACGATGTCGGAATCCTTGGCGCCGAGCGGGACGATCTGCACCGGCTTGTCGAGGCCGACAAGAAGCGGGCCGATCACGGTGGCGCCGCCGAGCTCCTGCAGCATCTTGGTCGAGATCGAGGCCGAGTGGAATGCCGGCATCACCAGCACGTTCGCCGGCCCGGTCAGGCGGCAGAACGGGTACTGCGCCATCAGGTCTCGGTTGAGCGCGACATCGGCCGACATCTCGCCATCGTACTCGAAGTCGACGCGCTGGCCGTCGAGGATGCTCACGGCATCGCGCACTTTCTCGGAGCGCTCACCGGCCGGGTGACCGAAGGTCGAGAAGGCGAGCATCGCGACTTTTGGCTCATAGCCGAGCCGGCGCGCCACGCCGGCAGCCTCGATCGCGATTTCCGAGAGCTCCTGCGCCGACGGCATCTCCGTGATCGCGGTGTCGGCGACCAGCACGGTGCGTCCGCGGGTGATCGCGATCGAGACGCCGATCAGGCGGTGGCCCGGCCGGTCGTCGATGACGCGGCGGATCTCTTCCAGCGCGATCGAATAGTTGCGGGTGACGCCGGTGACCATCGCATCGGCGTCGCCGAGCGCGACCATCGAGGCCGCGAAATGGTTGCGGTCCTGGTTGATCAGGCGCTGGCAATCGCGGAAGAGATAGCCTTGCCGCTGCAGCCGCTCGTAGAGATGCTGCGCATAGGCCGAATTGCGGTGCGAGAGCCTGGCGTTCTGGATCTCGATGCCCTTGGCGGCAAGGTCGACGCCGAGATGCTCGGCGGTCTCGTTGATCCGTTCCTCGCGCCCGACCAGGATCGCCTTGCCGAGCTCCTGGTTGACGAAGGAGGCGGCGGCGCGGATGACCTGCTCCTCCTCGCCCTCGGCGAAGACGACGCGCTTGGGATAGCGCCGGACGCGTTCGAAGATACGGTTGAGCGCGCCGGTGACAGGGTCGCGCCGTGCCGAGAGCTGCGCCCTGTAGGCGGTGGTGTCGACGATTGGCTTGCCGGCGACGCCCGTGTCCATCGCCGCCTTGGCGACCGCCATCGGCACGACATGGATCAGCCGCGGGTCGAACGGCACCGGGATGATGTAGTCCTTGCCATAGCGCGGGCGCGCACCCTGATAAGCGGCGGCGACCTCGTCCGGCACGTCCTCGCGCGCCAGCATCGCCAGCGCCTCGGCCGCGGCGATCTTCATCTCCATATTGATCGTGGTGGCGCGCACGTCGAGCGCGCCACGGAAGATGAAGGGGAAGCCGAGCACGTTGTTGACCTGGTTGGGATAGTCCGAGCGCCCGGTCGCCATGATCGCGTCTTCGCGAATCGCGTGGACCTCCTCCGGGGTGATCTCTGGATCGGGATTGGCCATGGCGAAGATGATCGGGTTCTCCGCCATTGACGCGACCATTTCAGGCGTCACCGCGCCCTTCTGCGACAGGCCGAAGAAAGCGTCAGCCCCCTCCAGCGCCTGCGCCAGCGTGCGCCGGTCGGTGACCGCCGCATGCGCCGATTTCCACTGGTTCATGCCCTCGGTGCGGCCCTGATAGATCACACCCTTGGTGTCGCAGAGGATGACGTTGTCGGGCTTGAAGCCCATCGCCTTGAGCAGCTCGATGCAGGCGATCGCGGCGGCGCCGGCGCCGTTGATGACGAGCCTGGTCGACTTGACGTCGCGGCCGGTCAGGTCGAGCGCATTGATCAGGCCGGCGGCGGCGATGATCGCAGTGCCGTGCTGGTCGTCATGGAAGACCGGAATGTCCATCAATTCGCGCAGGCGCTGCTCGATGATGAAGCATTCCGGCGCCTTGATGTCCTCCAGGTTGATGCCGCCGAAGGACGGGCCGAGATAGCGCACGGCCTCGATGAACTTGTCGGCGTCCTCGGTGTCGACCTCAAGATCGATCGAATCGACATCAGCGAAACGCTTGAACAGGATCGACTTGCCTTCCATCACCGGCTTGGAGGCGAGCGCGCCGAGATTGCCGAGGCCGAGGATGGCGGTGCCGTTCGAGATCACCGCGACGAGATTCGCGCGGGCCGTGTAGTCATAGGCCCGGCTGTGGTCCTCGGCGATGGCCAGCACCGGCACCGCGACGCCGGGCGAATAGGCCAGCGATAGGTCGCGCTGCGTCGCCATCGGCACGGTCGGAATGATCTCGAGCTTGCCCGGCCGCCCCTGCGAGTGGAACAGCAGCGCCTCCTGGTCGGTGAAGGTCGGACGGGTGCGCTTGGTCGGCGGGGAGCGATCGTTCATGCGCTTGTTCTTTTTCACAGGCGTTTCCTCAGGGGGAAACGACCATAGGGCAGCGCTGCTTTCCTCGACAAGCGCGATTGCGCGACAGCAGTTTTACCGTGCCGGCAGGGCTCGCGCGAGTTCGGTTCCAGGCGGGGACCCCTCGCCGTCATTCCGGGGCGGCGCGTCGGCGCCGAGCCCGGAACCCATGAACAGGACGGGGCCGAACGATCGCTGCGGTTGCCGAAACGCCTCGACTCCGATCCCGGTGGTCATGGGTTCCGGGCTCAGCCCTGCGGGCTGCCCCGGAATGACGGAAGAGACTCCTTGCGAAGCGCTCTAAAGACCGGCGCGCATGCGTGCGACGCTGTCTCCGACATAGCGGTCGAGCTCGACGGCCTGCTCGCTGACCAGCCGCGCCGCCTCGACGACGCGAGCGGCCGCCGCACCCGTCGCGCGAGCTTCGCCGCCGGCGCTGGCGACGTTCTCCGTGACGGTCGCAGCCGAGCCGGCGACGGCCTGGGCGTCGAGGGCGATGCCCGAGGCGATCGTGCCCTGGCCGGTGACCACCTGAGCGATCGTGTCCGAGGTCGTCTCGATCGTCCCCATCGTGCCCTCGATCTGCCCGACCGCGTTTGCGACGGCCGCGGCCGCATCGCGGATCTCCTGCAGCGTCGCGGCGATGTTCTGGGTCGCCTGCTGGGTCTGTTCGGCGAGATTCTTGACCTCGCCGGCGACCACCGAGAAGCCGCGGCCGGCGGCGCCCGCCCGCGCCGCCTCGATCGTCGCATTGAGCGCGAGCAGATTGGTGCGCACCGCGATGTCCTCGATGAAAGCGAGCACGGCGCCGACCTTGTCGGCCGCGACCGCAAGTCCGTCGACATCCGTCCTGGTCGAACGGACATGCTTCGCCGCCTGCCGGGCGGTCTGCGCAGCGAGATCTGTCTGGCGCGTCAGCTCGCGGATCGAGGCGTCGATCCGCTCGGCCGCATGGGCGACGCTGCCGACGCGCTGCGAGGCGAGTTCGGCCTGCTCGGTCGCTTCTCCGGCGCGGGCGGTGGTACGGTCGGCATTGGCGGCCATGCCTTGCGCCGCCTCCAGCATGCTGCGGGCAGAGTCGCCGACCTGGCGCAGCGCCTTGCCCACGGTCGCCTCGAGATTGACGGCGAGTTCCTCCAGCGCGGCCTTGCGCAGCGTCTCGATCTCCTGTCGGCCGGTCGCCAGCGTCTTCTCCGTGGTCACGTCGAGCAGGATGCCGTCCCAGACCGTGGTCCCATCGGGGAGATGGCGTCTTGTCGCCTCGCTGCGTAGCCAGACGATGCCGCCATCGGCGGTCTCGTAACGCAATTCGGTGCGGCGGTGCCCGAACTCGTCGGTCTGCTCGTCTTCGTTCGTCGACGAACAGCGCTGCCGGTCCTCTGGCAAGATTCTCGACAGCAGAACCTCCGGGTCGCGCTCGATCGCCTCGCGGTCGATGCCGAGCAGTTCGCCGAGGCGGTAGCTGACGAACCGGTAGCTGCGCTGGCCGTCCGGCGCGAGGATGCGCTGATAGAGCGTGCCGGGCACATGGTCGAGCAAGGTCTTGTAGCGATAGGACGTCTCACGCCGTTCACGGTCGTTGCTCAGGACGAGCCCGACCAGGACGGTGCCCAGCGTGCTGACCACGATCATGATCGGCACGGCCTCGGTGAGGAAGCGCTCGGCCGCGGCCCGGTCCGGCATGAACATGGTCGAGGCGAGCAGGCAGCCGGCGCTGATCAGGCTGAGCCGGACGAGGTCGTGCACCGTCAATGAACGCTTCTGCCGGCTGAGCCAGGCGGCATAGATCACGCCCGCGAGCGCGTGCAGGACGATTCCGGCGATCCCGGTCGGCATGCCGACGCCGCCGAGATTGTAGCGCGCCGCCGCCAGCGGGAGGGCGGTCAGCAGCGCCGCGATCGGGCCGCCGATCGGCCCGGCCAGGATCGCGAAGGTGTTGCGCGAATCGACGACGAGACCGGGCTGGATCACGAAGGGATTGGCCATGCTGCACAGCGCCGCGGCCGCGAACAGGATGCCGACCGCGAACTGGCGCAGCAGCGGGCGCTGGTCGATCCAGCTGGCGGTCGCGGTCAGGATCAAGGCCGCCAGCAGCAAAAAGGACAGGCTCTCGATCAGGTTGATGAACAGCGACATGGCGGGCCCTTGGCCGGAAACGGCGTCTCAACCCTGCTTTAATATGTTGAAAGCCGTCCTAACGGATGGCCTTGCCGGTGCGATTTGCTAGCGTGCGCGCCCTATGCGCCACACCACGCCAAACGACATTGCGGACGCCAAGCCCGCCGCTGCGGCCGATCCCGGTCGCGTCACGCCGATGATGGCGCAGTACGTCGAGATCAAGGCCAATAATCCGGACTGCCTGCTGTTCTACCGGATGGGCGATTTCTACGAATTGTTCTTCCAGGACGCCGAGATCGCCTCGCGCACGCTCGGCATCGTGCTGACCAAGCGCGGCAAGCATCTCGGCGAGGACATCGCCATGTGCGGCGTCCCCGTCGAGCGCGCCGACGACTATCTGCAGAAGCTGATCGCCGCCGGCCATCGCGTCGCCGTCTGCGAGCAGACCGAGGATCCGGCCGAGGCCAAGAAGCGCGGCGCCAAATCGGTGGTGAAGCGCGACGTCGTGCGTCTCGTCACTCCCGGCACGATCACCGAGGAGCGCCTGCTCGATCCCGGCCGGGCGAGCCTGCTCGTCGCGGTGGCCCGCCGCCGGCTCTCGGACGAGGTCTATGCCTATGGCATCGCGGCCGTCGACATCTCGACCGGCCGCTTCGCCGTGCTCGAGACTGACCAGCGCGGCCTTGCCGTCGAATTGGCTCGTCTGGAGCCGCGCGAGATCGTCTGCCCCGACGCGATCCATGACGATCCCGAGCTCAGGGAGTTCTGGCGCGATATCGCCGCACCCGTGACGCCGCTGGCACGCGAGGGGCTCGATCCCGCCTCCGGCGAACGCCGCCTCAAGGAGTTCTTCGGCGTCGCCACGCTCGACGCCTTCGGCGCCTTCAGCCGTGCCGAGATCGCCGCCGCCGCTGCGGCGCTCGCCTATGTCGAGCGCACCCAGCTCGGCGCCCGCCCGCCTCTGTCGCCGCCCGTCCGCGAGGGCATGAGCGCGACCATGCTGATCGACGCGGCGACCCGCGCCAATCTCGAACTGACCCGGACCCTCGCGGGCGAGCGCACCGGCAGCTTGCTCGCCACCATCGACCGGACGGAGACGCCGGGTGGCAGCCGCCTGCTGGCCGAGCGCCTGGCCGGGCCGCTCACCGACCCCGAGGCGATCGGCAGGCGGCATGATTCGGTCGCATTGCTGGTCGAGGTCCCCTCCCTGCGCGAGGCGCTGCGGCGCGACCTTGCGCGCGTGCCCGATATCGCCCGGGCGCTGGCCCGGCTCTCGCTCGACCGCGGCGGTCCGCGCGATCTCGCCGCGCTTGGCGCCGGGCTCGACGCCGCCCGTGGCGTCGCCGCGGCGCTGCTGCGCCAGGGCGATCTGCCCGACGAATTGCGTGAGGCGGCGCTGGCGCTGGGGCGCACCGATCCCGACCTCGCCACGCGCCTCTCCGCTACGCTCGCCGACGAGCTGCCGCTCTTGAAGCGCGACGGTCGCTTCGTGTGCGAAGGCTTCGATCCGGCGCTCGACGAATTGCGCCTGCTCCAGGTCGATTCGCGCAAGGTGATCGCGCAGTTGCAGGCGCGCTATGCCGCCGAGACCGATTGCCGGACCTTGCGCATCAAGCACAACTCCATGCTCGGCTATTTCGTCGAGGTGCCGCAGGCCGTCGGCGAGACCTTCCTCAGGGAGCCCTGGCGCGCCGTCTTCGTGCATCGCCAGACCATGTCGGACGCGATGCGCTTCTCCTCGGTCGAGCTTGGTGAGCTCGAGGCCAAGATCGCCTCCGCCGCCGACCGGGCGCTGAAGCTGGAACTCTCGATCTTCGCCGCATTGACGGAGGCTGTCCTCGCGCAAGCCGAGCCAATCAAGGCGGCGGCGCAGGCTTTGGCGGTGATCGACGTCGCCGCGGCCCTGGCCGAGCTCGCCATCGATGGCGGCTGGACACGTCCGCAGGTCGATGACGGCGCCGCCTTCACCATCAAGGCCGGCCGCCATCCCGTAGTTGAAGCGGCGTTGAAGCGCCAAGGCCAGCCCTTCGTCGCCAATGACAGCGAGCTTTCGGCAGCAGGCAAAGGCCGAGATAGTCGCATCTGCCTGATCACCGGCCCGAACATGGCCGGTAAGTCGACCTTCCTGCGCCAGAACGCGCTGATCGCCGTGCTCGCCCAGATGGGTTCCTTCGTGCCGGCGCAGAATGCGCATATCGGTGTGGTCGACCGGCTGTTCTCGCGCGTCGGTGCCGCCGACGATCTCGCCCGCGGCCGTTCGACCTTCATGGTCGAGATGGTCGAGACCGCGGCGATCCTGAACCAGGCCGGACCGCGCGCGCTGGTCATCCTCGACGAGATCGGCCGGGGCACTGCGACCTTCGACGGGCTCTCGATCGCCTGGGCCGCGATCGAGCATCTGCACGAGGCCAATCGCTGCCGCGCGCTGTTCGCGACGCACTACCATGAGCTGACGGCACTGGCCGAGCGGCTCGACCGCGTCGCCAACGCGACCGTGCGCGTCACCGAATGGAATGGCGAGGTCGTCTTCCTGCACGAGGTTGTGCCGGGCGCGGCCGACCGCTCCTACGGCATCCAGGTCGCCAAGCTCGCCGGCCTGCCGCCGGCGGTGGTCGAGCGCGCTCGCGCCATCCTGTCCGAGCTGGAGAAGAGCGAGCGCGAGAAGCCGGTCGCGGCCCTGGTCGACGATCTCCCGCTCTTCGCGGTTCAGATGCGCAAGCCTGCGTCGGCCGCGACGCCGGTTGCCGGTCCCGACGAATTGCGCGAGGCGCTCGCCGGGCTCGATCCCGACGAGATGACGCCGCGCGAGGCGCTGGAGGCGCTCTACAGGCTCAAGCGGCTGAACTGAGCTTACGCCCGATCCCCGCCGCCGCCGCGACGCCCGTCGCGAAGCAGGCCTGCAGCAGATAGCCGCCGGTTGGCGCCTCCCAGTCGAGCATCTCGCCGGCGATGAAGCTGCCGGGCAAGCGCTTCAGCATGAAGTCCTCGTCGACCTCGCTGGCAAGAATGCCGCCGGCGGTGGAGATGGCGCGGGCGAGCGAGGCCATGCCAGTCAGCCGCAGGGGCGCGCCTTTGATCAGGCGTGCGAGCGCGTCCGGCTCGGCTGGCAGCGGACCGCTTGCCGTCTCGCGCAGCACCGCCGCGGCGACCGGCGAAAGTCCCGCCGCCTTGCGCAGATGGTTGCTCAGCGTCTCGCCCGGACGGCGCTTCGCCAGCCGGTTAGCCAGCTCCGGCTCGGTCAGGTCCGGTCGCAGGTCGATCGTCAGGACCACTTCGCCATCGCGGGCGATGGCCTCCCGCAGCGGGCCCGACAGCGCATAGATAGCTCCGCCCTCAATACCTCCTGCGTCGATCATCGCTTCGCCCCTGACGTGCTGCCCGGCAAAGCTCAACGCGATCCGCTTCAGCGGCTGCCCGGCGAAGCGCTCGCGCATCAGCGCTGACCAAGCGACGGCGAAACCGGCATTGGCTGGCTGAAGGGGGGCGATGGCGATGCCCTTTGCCACCAGCAAGTCGACCCAGGAGCCGTCCGAGCCGAGCCGCGGCCAGCTTGCCCCTCCGAGCGCCAGCACGGTCGCGCGGGGTTTCACGATCTCCTCGCCGCCATCGCGCAGGGCGAAACGCAGCCCGCCGCTCTCGTCCCAACCCGTCCAGAGCCGCCCTGCATGCAGCTGCACGCCGAGCCCTTCGAGCCGTGTGAGCCAGGCGCGCAGCAGCGGCGAGGCCTTCATCGCCCTGGGGAAGACGCGCCCGCTAGAGCCGACGAAGCTCTCCGCCCCGAGCCCGTCGGCCCAGTCGCGCAGCGCCTGCGGCGGAAAGGCGCGGATCGCCGGCTCCAGCCAGGTCCGCGCCCCGCCATAGCGCCCGAGTAGGGCGTCGAGGGGCTCCGAATGCGTCAGGTTGAGCCCGCCGCGGCCGGCGAGCAGGAACTTGCGCGCCGGCGAGACCATCCGCTCGTAGATCGCCACCTTGTGGCCGGCGCCAGCCAATTGCTCGGCCGCGATCAGCCCGGCCGGGCCGGCGCCGATGATGGCGACGTCCGGTCCGCTCAATTGCCGAACACGGTGTTGAGCTGGCTGCCGACCATGATGAAGGTGGTACGCTTCGGCATCTCCTTGAGCCGGACGGCACCGATATAGGTCATCGCCGAGCGCACCCCGCCCATGATCTCCTGCATCGTGCCCTCGACCGGGCCACGATAGGGCACCTCGACGGTCTTGCCCTCGGAGGCCCGGTATTTGGCGACGCCGCCGGAATATTTCTTCATCGCCGTGTCCGAGGACATACCGTAGAACACCATCGCGACCGGCACCTTCTCGCCGTCATGGGTCTCGTAGCGGATCTCGCCCTCGCACTCGTCATGGCCGGCGAGCATGCCGCCCATCATCACGAAGTCGGAGCCGCCGCCATAGGCCTTGGCGACGTCGCCCGGCACGGTCAGCCCGCCATCGCCGCAGACCAGTCCTTTCAGGCCATGGGCCGCGTCGGCGCATTCGATGATCGCCGAGAGCTGCGGATAGCCGACGCCGGTCATCTTGCGGGTGGTGCAGACCGAGCCCGGACCGATGCCGACCTTGACGATATCCGCGCCGGCCAGGATCAGTGCCTCGGTCATGTCGCCGGTGACGACGTTGCCGGCCATGATCGCCGCGTTCGGGAAGGCGTCGCGGGTCGCCTTGACGGTGTCGACGAATTTTTCGGTGTAGCCATTGGCGACGTCGAGGCAGATCTTGTCGATCGGCGCCTTGGCGTGGACGGCCTTGAGCTTGTCATGGTCGGAATCGGTCGTGCCGAGCGAATAGAAGGCGTTGGCCGAGCCCTCCTCCTTGAAGAAGGCGATCAGCTCGTCGGCGTCGTAGTGCTTGTGCAGCGCGACCATGGCGCCGTGCTTCAAGAGGGCGCGTGCCATCGCCATGGTGCCGACCACGTCCATGTTCGCAGCGATCAGCGGAAAGCCGCTCCATTCGCGGCCGGTATGCGCGAAGCGGAAGCTCCGGTTGACGTCGACCTCGGCGCGGCTGCCGAGCGTCGAGCGCTTCGGCCGGATCAGCACGTCGCGGAAGTCGAGCTTCGGATCGTTCTCGATGCGCATGGTCAAAGCTCCGGCTGGCGCAGGTCAAAAAGGCGCACGCAGCGACAGGGAGCGTGCCGGGATTCATAGCCGCTCGAACTCTTGGGAGCAATGCGCCGGCTGCCGGTGGAGTTCCCGGGACAGAAACTTTAGCGGTCTCTAAAGTTTTCTCTGGACAGAAGGCGTGCGTCGCGATACTTAAGCTCATGCTTCACCAACCGGACCAGCTCGATCTCATGTTCCAGGCGCTGGCGGATCCGAACCGCCGGCTGATGGTGCAGCGGCTCTGTGAGGGGCCGGCGAGCGTCAGCGAGCTCGCGGCGCCGTTCGAGATGACGCTGTCGGCGGTGGTGCAGCATCTCGCGGTTCTGGAAGGAGCAGGGCTGGTGCGCACGCAGAAGATCGGGCGGGTCCGCACCTGCCAGCTTGACACCCAGGCGCTGCAGGCGGCGGAGCGCTGGATCAGCGAGCGCCGCGCCCTCTGGGAGAGACGCTTCGACCGGCTCGGCGCCTTCCTCGCCGAGCAGGATGCGAAGGAAGGAGATGGAGCATGAGCGAGCGGACCGTCGTCCACGCCGATTTCACCATCGAGCGGCACTATCCGACGAACCCGGCCCGGGTCTTCGCTGCCTTTGCCGATCCGGTCGCCAAGCGACGCTGGTCGACCTGCCATGATGAGGGTGGGCTCGGCGAATACAGCCTCGATTTCCGCGAGGGCGGCTTCGAGACGATGCGCGGCGCGCCAGCGCCGGGCAATGTCTACGCGATGCGGGCGATCTACCACGAGATCGTGCCGCGCGAGCGCATAGTCTATTCCTACGAGATGCTGCGCGACGACGTCCGTCTTTCGGTCTCGCTGGTGACGCTGGAATTCCGCGGCGAAGGCGCCGGCACTCGCCTGGTCTTCGCCGAACAGGCCGTCTTCCTCGACGGTCATGATGATCCCAAGGCACGCGAGCAGGGCACCGGCATCGGCTTCGATCGGCTCGCCGAGGAGTTGGCGCGAGAGCCTACGCCCGCCTGACCATTCCAATCCGTTCCGACCTTTTCAACCCGCGTCGATCCGGCCGCAGGAAGGACCAGTCATGTCTCTGACGCTCTATTTCCACCCGCTCTCCTGCTACTGCCAGAAGGCGCTGATCGCGCTCTACGAGAACGACACGCCGTTCACGTCAAGACTGGTGAACTTCGGCGATGCCGGTGAACATGCCGATTTCCTCCAGCTCTGGCCGATCGGCAAGTTTCCGCTGCTCGAAGATGGCGCGCGACTGGTGCCCGAGAGCAGCGTCATCATCGAATATCTCACCCAGCACTATCCGGGGCAGGCGGCATTGCTTCCCGCCGATCCCGAACAGGCGTTGGAGGTTCGACGTCTCGACCGGTTCTTCGACCTCTATGTCACCAGCCCGATGCAGAAGATCGTGCTCGACCGCATCCGGCCAGTGGAGAGCAAGGACCCGCTCGGCGTCGAAGAAGCCAAGGATATGCTGAAGCGCGCTTATGGCGTGCTCGAAGCCGAGCTCGGCGGTCGGAACTGGGCCGCCGGCGAGAGCTTCAGCATGGCCGACTGCTCGGCCGCGCCGGCCCTGTTCTATGCCGAGCGCTGCGTCTCCTTCCAGGATGTCTATCCGCGTCTCGCCGCCTATTTCGAGCGGCTGCGGACAAGGCCGTCCTTCGCCCGCGTGCTGGCCGAGGCCGAGCCCTATTTCCAGTTCTTCCCGCGCAATCCCGGCGATGCCGAGCTCTCCCGCTAGGCCGGCCTCGTCATCTCGCACCACCGAAAGGACATCACATGACCAGCAATTCCGTCGTCCACGCCAGCTTCACCATCGAGCGCAGCTATGCCGCATCCCCGGCTCGCGTCTTCGCCGCCTTCGCCGATCCCGCCCAGAAGCGGCGCTGGTTCGCCGAGGGCGAGGGCTGGGAGGTCGAGCAGTTCGACGTCGATTTCCGCGTCGGCGGCCATGAGCGCAGCCGCTTCCGCTTCCAGGGCGGCCCGCCGATCACCAACGACAGCGTCTACCAGGTGATTCAGCCGAACGAGCGCATCATCCTCGCTTACGCCATGGCGATCGACGGCGCGCCGCTTTCGGGCTCGCTGCTGACGATGGAGTTCGTGCCGGAGGGTACCGGCACCAGGCTCGTCTTCACCGAGCAGGGCGCCTATCTCGATGGCAAGGACGGCCCGATCCATCGCGAACAGGGCTCGCGGGAATTGCTGGAGGCGCTGGCGAAGATGCTCGGCGAACCGGCCGGCGCGGCTGCCTGACGCCTCGACCAGGCTGAATGCTGTGCCAACTCCATTCAGCCCCAGTTCATCCCCGGCCTGCTAACCGGCATGCTGGCGGCATCCGAACCGGGAAAACCCGGCGGGTGCCGCGTCCGATGTCGCGATCCGGGGGGATCACTCGACTGTGCTGAAGGCCGTCGATCCGAACACCGTGCCTGCCGGCCCGCCATCCGATTGGCAGGTCACAAAAAGCTTTGCCCGCCTCACCGGCGGCTTCTGGCGCGGCGGCACCGCCGGCCGGGCCTGGCTCTGGTCGGTCGCGCTGGCGAGCGCGATCATCCTCTCCGTCTTCTCCAACGTCACCGTCAACCGCTGGAACGGCTGGTTCTTCGATGCGCTCGAGAAGAAGGACGGCGAGAGCGCCCTGATCGCCATGGCGGTCTTCCCGGTGCTGGTGCTGATCGCGGCCGGCCTCGGCGTCGTCATCCTGGTCTCGCGCGAGACCTTCCAGGTCCATTGGCGCGCCTATGTCACGGCCAAGCTCGCCGATGGCTGGATCGGCGAGCGACGCTTCTACCGGCTCGGCCTCTCCGGCTACGAGCCGGCCAATCCGGAATACCGCATCGCCGACGATGTCCGCTGGGCCACCGAGCCGGTGGTCGATTTCGCCATCGGCCTGCTCTCGGCCGTCATCACCGCCATCACCTTCATCGGCATCCTCTGGTCGATCGGCGGCTCGCTCAGCGTCGAGATCCGCGGCGTCGCCTTCGAGATCCCCGCCTATATGGTGCTGGCGGCGATCGTCTATGCCGTCCTGGTCTCCGGCCTGATCACCTGGGTCGGCCGGCCGCTGCCGCGCCTGATCGCCGCCCGCAACGAGGGCGAGGCGCGCCTGCGCTTCTCGCTGATGCGCATCCGCGACCATGGCGAGACGATCGCGCTGTCGCGGGCCGAGACAGGCGAGCGCCGCGCCGTCGCCGCGACCTATGACACGCTGGTGACGCGCTGGCTCGCGATGATCCGCCAGCGCGGTCGTTTGACCTGGATCACCAATGGCAGCGGCGCGCTGGTACCGGTCGTGCCGCTGCTGCTGGCGGCGCCGAAATATCTCTCCGGCGAGATGTCGCTCGGCGATGTCGTTCAGGTCGCCGCCGCCTTCGTCGCGGTGCAGAACGCTTTCAACTGGGTGCTCGACAACTTCATGCGCATCGCCGAATGGCTGGCTTCGGCCCGGCGCGTCAACGAACTCGCCGTCGCGCTTCACGCGATCGAAGAGGGTGCGGCCGAGAGCGACATCGCTGTCCTCACCAGCGACGGCGGTGGCCTGCGGCTGGACGACCTCACCCTGACCGATCGCGACGGCCGCACCTTGCTCGCCGATTTCTCGACGGTCCTGCCCGCCGGCGCGACGCTGCATGTCGCGGGCGAGCTCGGCCATGGCAAGGCAGCGCTGATCCAGGCTGTCGCGGGCTTGTGGCCCTGGGGGCGCGGCGCGGTGGCGCTGCCGGAGGGCGCGCGCCTCGCCGTATTGCCGCAGCACCTGCATCTCTCGGAAGGCAGCCTGCGCGCCGCGCTCGACCCGATCGGCGGCCATAGTGACGACGAGGCGGCTGCAGCGCTGCGGCATTACGGCCTCTCCGGCCTGGTGCCGCAGATCGATCTGTCGCGCGACTGGGACAAGGCGCTGACCACCGGCGACCGCCAGCGCCTCGCTCTGGCCCGGACCGAGCTGGCGGCGCCCGATATCCTCGTGCTCGACGAAGCCACCAGCGGCCTCGAAACCGAAGCGGCGCTCGACCTGCTGTCGCGGCTGCGCGCAGCGAGGCCGCAGGCGGTGATGCTGCTGATCGGCCAGAGCCCGGGCTTTGCCGAGGCCGCCGACCATCACCTCACCATGCGCCGGGCCGGCGGCGTCGCGCGTGTCGCCTCGTCCGACGCGCCGCGTCCCGCTGCGCTCGCCGAAACCGGCGCAGGCTGACGTTCAGGCGCAGTTCAGGACCTTTTCCATCCAGTGCCGGGCAGCCTTCCCGGTCCTTTCCGACACGGAGCCAAACGCATGTTGAACATCTGGGACGTCTATTGGGGCCTGCGCGTCGAGCAATGCCCCTGCGATGTGCATTTCGTCGAATGGCTGGAAGAGCAGGGCCTGACCGGCAAGCGCATCTATCATTTCGGCACGGGTGGCCACCATTATGTCGGCATCCGCTGCGCCGAGCCGGAGTTCGACAGCACGGTCCTCGGCATCACGGCTTCGCCCAAGGAATACGAGGCCTTCGTCAAGCTCGCGATCGACAACCCGACGATCACCAAGACCTATTCGGCCTATTTCGGCGACATCTACACCAGCAATGCCCGGCTTTTGCCGCGCTTCGACATCGTCACGCTGTTCCACTCCTGCGAGTTCCGCAGCGAGAAGAACGATGCCTATGGCGCGCTGACCGATCTCGAGGTGATGCAGCTCTTCACCGACCAGACCGATGCCGGCGGCTACATCCTGTTCTATACCGGCTCCTTCGCCTATGAGGCGGCGAAGCCGATCATCGCGGATTGGGCGAAGTCGCGCGCGGTCGAGGAGATCGGCGAGTTCAAGACGCTCCGGGTCTTCCGCAAGACCGCCTGAAGCGGTTGCGCCGGTCGCTGAACGGCGCTAACTCCCGTCCGTCGATCCACTCGAAACCAAGGAGGGCTGCGTGATCACGTTCTTTCGTCACCATCGTCAGCGCGGCCCCGTTCAGGCCCTGCAAGCCGGCTTGCAGGGCTGACCGCACAGGCGTTTCCTCAGGTTACCGTCCAGGTCTGCCCTTCGTGAGGGCGTAGCGTCTTCGAGCCCGGTGCTCGGCCAGCTGCGTCCATCCCCTCATCGAGCCAAGGCGTTCCGCATTCGTAGTGCTCGGGGCAAGGCGCCCCGGCCGAATGATGGCGCACGGCTCGGGCAGTTCCGAGACGACCATGACCCTGATCACCCTGCGCAATCTCGGCGTCACGCTGGGCGCCCCGCTCTTTTCCGATCTGTCCTTCTCCCTCATGGCGGGTGACCGCCTCGGCCTCGTCGCCGCCAATGGCCGCGGCAAGTCGACCCTGCTGCGCTGCCTTGTCGGCTCGCTCGATCCATCTGTCGGCGAGATCACGCGCTCACGTGGCCTGCGCATCGGCCATGTCGACCAGGACGCGCCAGCGCAGCTGCTCGACCAGCCCGTCGACCAGCTGCTGCTTGATCAATTGCCGGCCGACCAGCGCGAGAGCGAGCATTGGCGCGTCGAGGTCGCGCTCGACACGCTGTCTGTGCCCACAGAGCTGCGCCGCCGCCCGCTCGGGCAATTGAGCGGTGGCTGGCAGAGGCTCGTGCTGCTCGCACGAGCCGGCATCGCCGAGCCGGACCTGCTGCTGCTCGACGAACCCACCAACCATCTCGATCTCGCGCGCATCGGCCTGCTGGAAAGCTGGCTCGCCGCCCTGCCGCGTGATGTCGCGGTGATCCTGTCGAGCCATGACCGCGCCTTCCTCGACGCGGCCACCAATCGGACGCTGTTCCTGCGCCAGGAACGCTCGCAAGTGTTCGCGCTGCCCTATTCGCCGGCGCGCGCCGCACTCGACGAGACCGATGCCGCAACCGCACGCCAGCACGAGCGCGACCTGAAGGCCGTCCAGCAGATGCGGCGCCAGGCGGCCAAGCTCAACAATATCGGGATCAATTCCGGCAGCGATCTCCTGCTCAGCAAGACCAAGCAGCTCAAGCGCAGGGCCGATGAGCTCGAAGCGGCGGCGCGCCCGGCCCATCGCGAGCGCTCGGCCGGCGCGATCAGGCTCGCCGGCGCTGGGACGCATGTGCGGGCGCTGGTCGAGCTCGACGACGTCGCGGTCGAGACGCCGGATGGGCGCTTGCTGTTCCGGACGGGCAAGCGCTGGATCAGCCCCGGCGACCGGATCGTGCTGCTCGGTCTCAACGGCGCCGGCAAGTCGCGCTTCATCGGCATGCTCCACGCCGCCGTTCGCGGCAAGGGGCAGGCGGGCATCCGGGCGACGCACTCGCTGGTGCTCGGCCATGCCAGCCAGAGCCTCTCCGAATTGCCCGATGACGACACCCCGCACGGCCTGATCAGCCGGCGCTTCGATGTCGGCGATCAGCCCGCCCGCGGCCTGCTCGCCGGCGCCGGCATCGCCATCGATCGCCAGACCGGGCCGATCGGCGCGCTCTCCGGCGGGCAGCGGGCAAGGCTCGCCATGCTGGCCCTGCGCCTTGCCCGGCCGAACTTCTACCTGCTGGACGAACCGACCAACCATCTCGACATAGAGGGCCAGGAGGCGCTCGAGGCCGAGCTCACCGCCGGCGAGACCAGCTGCCTCCTGGTCTCGCATGATCGCAGCTTCGTGCGGGCAGTCGGCAATCGCTTCTGGCGGATCGAGCGGCGTCGCCTGATCGAAGTCGACGACCCCGAGGCCTTCTTCCAGGAGGCGATGGAAGCGGAGGGCTGATCACCGCCGTCACGATCGGCACAAAGCGGCCGACGCGTCCTGCGCCGGCCTCATGGCGCGCATTCGCCGCGCTGCCCCGTCTTGTGCATCGCGGCGAAGGCGCTATCTCTCGGGTCCGGCCGTCAGGCCAGCCGCCAGCAACCCGCCTTGCTCGCCGTTTTCCGCGCGAGCGCAACCCGACAAGAGTGCTGATGTCGTTCGGCCCGCACGAGCCAGGAATGCCGCTGCGCAAGCGCAGCCGCTGGTGGTGGCTCGGCCCGCTCGCCTCGTCGGTGATCTTCATCGCCTCGCTGGTGGTGCTCTACTACATCGTCCGCGAGATCGAGCCCGGCGAGCTCGCCCGCGCCTTCGCCAATGCCAGCCAGCGCCAGCTCCTGCTCGCGCTCGGCTTCACCGCGCTGAGCTATCTCTTGCTCACCGGCTATGATGCGGTGGCGCTGCGCCGGCTCGGGCTGTCGATCCCCTACCGGACGACGGCGCTCGCCTCCTTCACCAGCTATTCCGTCGCTTTCACCCTCGGTTTCCCGATCGTGACCGGCGGCACGGTGCGCTACTGGATCTATTCGGCCAAGGGCGTGCGCGCCTCGGAGGTGGCGAGCCTCACCGTCATCGCCGGCCTGACCTTCTGGCTCGGCCTCGGCATGATCCTCTGCGCCAGCCTGTTCTATGCGACGGAGTCGGTGGCGCAATTGGCGCGCACCTCGCCGCTGGTCGTGCAGGCCGTCGGCGCGGCCGTGGCGCTCGGTACGCTCGGCTATCTCTTCTGGGTCGCGACCGGTGAACGCACCTTGCGGGTCAGCGGCTGGAACCTGCCGCTACCCGGCCTCGGCGTCACGCTGACGCAGATGCTGCTTGGCGCCGCCGAGGTCTGCGCCGCCGCCGCCGTGCTCTATGTGCTGCTGCCGGGCGGGCACAACCTGCCCTATGAGAGCTTCCTGGCAGCCTATATCTTCGCCTGCCTGATCGGCATCGCCAGCCATGCGCCGGGCGGGCTCGGCGTCTTCGAGGCGACGATGCTGATCGCGCTCAGCCGCCTGCCCTTCGAGCAGGTGCTCGGCGCGCTGCTGCTCTTCCGCATCATCTACTACATCCTGCCCTTCATCCTCGCGCTGGTCCTGCTGGCGCTGAACGAGATGATCCGGCGCATCCGGCGGCACGAGATCTGACGCCGCCTCTTGGGCGCACGTCCTTGACGCCGCTTCCAGCCGACGCAAACTCCTGTCCGCCGGGCATGATCGAGGACACTGCCGGCCCCTGGGATGGAGCCATTGGACGCGACCAATCTGATCGACGAGATCTATGAAGCCGCCGTCGTGCCGGAGAAATGGGCCGATGTGCTCGACCAGCTGGCGGCCCGGGCAGGCGGGGTCGGCACGATCCTGTTCGCGGCCTCGCCGAACCGGTTCCAGTGGACCTCGTCCAAGGCCATCCATGCCGTCACGGCCGAATGGGTCGCCTCGCCCTTCGTCGCGGATAATCTGCGAGGCAAGCGCCTGGTTCCGCTCTACGAGCCGCGTTTCCTGACCGATCTCGACGCGATCACGCCAGACGAGATCGAGCAGGATCCGTTCTATCGCGATTTCCTCAGACCGCGCGGCTGGGGCTGGTGCGTCGGCACCTCGATCCGCTCGACCAGCGGCGACAGCATCGTCTTCTCGATCGAGCGCCTCTATGCCGACGGCCCGGTCCCGCGCGAGACGGCCGAGACGCTCGATCCCCTCCGGCCGCACCTTGCGCGGGCGTCGATCATCGCGGCGCGTCTCGGCCTGGAGCGCGCGCGTGCCAGCGTCGCGGCTCTGGAGCTGATCGGCCTGCCGGCGGCGATCATCACGGGCCGCCACAGCGTGCTGGCGGCCAACGCGTTGATCCTGAGCTGCGCGGCAGTCGAGATTGGCGCCTTCGATCGCATTCGTCTCGCCGATTCCGTGGCGAACGAACGCTTGCAGCGGCACCTCGCTATGGCGGGGGGCGCCGGCCTGTCCTTTCCGCTCCGGGCGACGAGCGAGCGGCCTGCCTTCGTGGCGCATCTGGTTCCGCTCAGGCGAGCCGGACTGGATGTGTTCTCCGGCGCGGCGCAATTGTTCTACCTCACCGAGGTCGGCCGCGGCGCGGCGCCGTCCGCAGCGATCCTCGAAGCCCTCTTCGATCTCAGCCCGGCCGAAGCGAAGGTCACACGGCTCTTGCTCGCGGGCGGTACGGTCGCCGGCATCGCCAGCAGCCAGGGCATCCGGCCCGAAACCGTGCGCGGGCAGCTCAAGACCGTCTTCGCCAAGACGGGCGTGCGTCGCCAGGCTGAGCTGGTCCAGCTCCTCGGCGGCATCCCGGTTCCGGGCGCGCCGGGCTTCGGCCTGTCGGGCGACGCCCAGACCGGCGCTCTCGAATAGCGTTTCGTCGCCCGCTGCGCAGGAGGGGAATTGCGCTGCCCCACCGCTCCGGCCTATGACGCCTCGCCGCAGATCACGCATCGGAAGGCAGGAGCCGCATGCACGCTTTGGTCGACCCAAAGGCGCCGGTCACGGCGGCGCTGATCGAGGCCATCGGCGTTCCCGCCGTACTGCTCGACCCGCAGGGTGTGATCCAGGCGCTGAGCCCGACCGCGCCGGCGCTGGTGACTGCGCTCGCCAAGGGCAAGCCGCTCGCCCTGGTGATGCGCGACCCCGACCTGATCGATGCGATCGAGCAGGTCTCGCGCCATGGCGGCCGCCGTGCCGTCGAGCTGATCGAGCGCGTGCCGGTGGAACGGACCTTCCGCATCCATATCGCGGCGCTCGCCGGCAGCGGCTGGCGCCGGGCCGTGCTGCTGACCTTCGAGGATCTCAGCGAGCAGCGCATGACCGAGCGCATGCGCGTCGACTTCGTCGCCAATGCCAGCCATGAACTGCGCACTCCGCTCGCCTCCGTGCTCGGCTTCATCGAGACCCTGCAGGGGCCGGCGCGCAACGATGCTGCGGCGCGCGACCGCTTCCTGGCGATCATGCGCGAGCAGGGCCTGCGCATGGCGCGCCTGGTCGACGACCTGCTCTCGCTCTCGCGCATCGAGTTGCGTGCCCATCTCGCGCCGGAGACGCCGGTCGATCTCTCCAGCATCGCTCGCGAGATTCTCGACTCGCTCGTGTTGATGGCGCGCGAGCGCGAGGTGACCTTGAAGCTCGACGTGCCGCAGCAGCCCGTCACCGTCGCCGGCGACCGCGACGAATTGCTGCGGCTGATGGAGAACCTGGTCGAGAACGCGATCAAATACGGCCAGCGCGGCGGCGAGGTCGGCATCACCGTCGGGATCTCCGGTGAGGAGGCGAGCATCAGCGTGCGCGATGACGGGCCGGGTATCGCCCCGGAGCATCTGCCGCGCCTGACCGAGCGCTTCTATCGCGTCGACACGGCCGCAAGCCGCGAGGCCGGTGGCACCGGCCTCGGCCTGGCCATCGTCAAGCACATCGTCCTGCGCCATCGCGGTCGGCTGACGATCGAGAGCGTCGTCGGCCAGGGCGCGACCTTCCGGGCGATCCTGCCGCGCCTACTGGGCCGACCCATTAACGATTTGTGACAGCGGCAAGCGCGCTTTCATGACTCTATGTCATCCAGCTGTCATATAGCCGGTGTTCTAGCAGGGCCGCTGCACTTGCGATCCAGAGAGGACATCTGATGCGCAAACTTCTCATTCTCACGGCCGCTGCCATCGGCCTTACGGGCGCCGCCCAGGCTGCCGACATCACCGGCGCCGGCGCGACCTTCCCGTTCCCGATCTATTCGAAGTGGGCCGAGGCCTACAAGAAGGAGACCAATATCGGTCTCAACTATCAGTCGATCGGCTCGGGCGGCGGCATCCGCCAGATCAAGGCGAAGACCGTCGCATTCGGCGCCACCGACGCCCCGCTCAAGGGCGAGGATCTGACCAAGGACGGCCTGATCCAGTTCCCGACCGTGATGGGCGGCGTCGTCCCGGCGATCAATATCGCCGGCATCGAGGCGGGCAAGCTCAAGCTGACCGGCCCGATCGTTGCCGAGATCTACATGGGCACCATCAAGAAGTGGAACGACCCGAAGATCACGGCGATCAACACCGGCGTCACCCTGCCGGACGCCAACATCAACCCGGTCTACCGTTCGGACGGCTCGGGCACGACCTTCGTCTTCACCGATTACCTCTCCAAGGTTTCGCCCGAGTGGAAGTCCAAGGTCGGCGCCAACACCTCGGTCCAGTGGGCTGTTGGCATCGGCGGCAAGGGCAATGAGGGCGTTTCCGCCTCGGTCAAGCAGGTCGCCAACTCGATCGGTTATGTCGAGTACGCCTACGCCAAGCAGAACAAGCTCAACTTCGCGCTGATCCAGAATGCCGACGGCAACTACCCGGCGCCGGACGACAAGTCCTTCCAGGCCGCCGCCGCCAACGCCAACTGGAATGAGGCCCCCGGCTTCGGCATCTCGCTGAACAACCAGAAGGGCGCTCAGGCCTGGCCGATCACCGCTGCCACCTTCCTGCTCGTCCACGCCAAGCCGGAGAAGCCGGAAGAGGTGCAGGCCGCGCTGAAGTTCGTCGACTGGGCCTACAAGAACGGCGACCAGCTCGCCCTCGACCTCGACTATGTGCCGCTCCCGGCCAACGTCAAGGATCAGGTCCGCAACGCCTGGAAGGGCGTCACCGACCCGGCCGGCAAGCCGATCTTCTGATCGCGCCCGCCCCTAGAACGACCGGCGGGGGCCGTTACCGGCCCCCGCTGCCTTGCGCGACGAGACCGACTCTTTCCGTCTTCACGTGATCGGAGTTCCACGGATGGCTGCCGTGACTGACCAGATGGCGCCCGGCGCGCATGTTGCCCGCAAGACTCCGAAGGGCACGTTCGACATCGTCTTCCGCAACGCCAGCTTCCTGTCGGCCCTGTTCGTGCTCCTGCTGCTCGCCGGGATCATGGTCTCGATGGTGATCGGCGGCTGGCCGGCCTTCCGCGAGATGGGCCTGGGCTTCCTGACCTCAAGCGTCTGGGATACTCAGAACGATCAGTACGGCGCCTGGCCGGCCATCGCCGGCACCCTCTCGACCGCCTTGATCGCGCTCGTCATCGGTGTGCCGCTCTCGCTCGGCATCGCCGTCTTCTTGACCCAGCTCGCGCCGCCCTGGTTCAAGCAGCCGGTTTCGACCGCGATCGAGCTGCTCGCCGCCGTGCCGTCGATCATTTACGGCATGTGGGGACTCTTCGTCTTCGTGCCGCTGTTTGCCGCCTATGTGCAGGTGCCGCTCTCGAACATCGTCGAGGGCATGCCGATCCTCGGTACGATCCTCTATTCGCGTTCGCCGTCCGGCCTCGGCATCCTCACCGCCGGCTTCATCCTGGCGTTCATGATCATCCCGTTCATCGCCTCGATCACCCGCGACATGCTCGACCAGATCCCCTCGGTGCTGCGTGAGAGCGCCTATGGCATCGGGGCGACGACCTGGGAGGTCGTGCGGCATGTGCTGGTGCCGCAGGCCGGCGTCTCGATCATCGGCGCGATCATGCTCGGCCTCGGCCGTGCGCTCGGCGAGACCATGGCGGTGACCTTCGTCGTCGGCAACGCCAACCGGCTGTCCGGCTCGATCATGGATCCCGGCTCGACCATCGCCTCGCGCATCGCCAACGAGTTCAACGAAGCGCTTGGCCTGCAGCTCAACGCGCTGATCGCGCTCGGCTGCATCCTGTTCTTCGTCACCTTCGTCGTCCTCGTGATCGCGCGCATCCTGGTTGCGCGGGTGAAATCCTACTGAGCGGATGGAAAGACCATGACTCTCGCCACCCCCTCGACCGTTCGTGCCCTGCCGCCCGCGACCTGGGGGCGCGTGCGCCAGTCGCGCCGAACCGCTGACCGGGCGATGAAGATCATCGCGACCACCTTCACCTTGCTGGCGATCTCCGTGCTGTTCTGGATCCTCGGCATGCTGATCGTGAAAGGCATCGGCGGCCTTTCGGTCGCGACCTTCACCCAGATCACGCCTGGTCCCGGCTCGGAAGGCGGCGGTCTCGCCAACGCCATCGTCGGCTCGCTGGTGCTGACCTTCCTCGGCATCGCGGTGGCGACGCCGATCGGCGTGCTGGCCGGCACCTATCTCGCCGAATACGGCAAGGGCTCGAAGCTGGCCGACCTGATCCGCTTCATCAACGACATCCTGCTCTCGGCGCCTTCGATCCTGATCGGCCTGTTCGTCTACGTGATCATGGTTCAGCCGCTCGGCGGCTATTCCGGCTGGGCCGGCGGCGTCGCGCTCGGCATCATCGCGATCCCGGTGATCGTGCGCACCACCGAGGACATGCTGCGGCTCGTGCCCGGCCCGCTGCGCGAGGCCGGCTCGGCGCTCGGCGCCCCGCCCTCGGTGGTGATCACCTCGATCACTTGGCGGGCGGCGAAATCGGGCATGGTCA
Organism: Allobosea sp. CRIB-10; assembly: GCF_900112185.1. Taxonomy (GTDB): domain Bacteria; phylum Pseudomonadota; class Alphaproteobacteria; order Rhizobiales; family Beijerinckiaceae; genus Allobosea. The sequence continues at coordinate 130,662 of NZ_FOKP01000017.1, forward strand.
CCGGCATCCTGCTGGCGCTCGCGCGCATCGCCGGCGAGACCGCGCCGCTGATCTTCACCGCCCTGAACAACAATTTCTGGTTCTCGCCCAGCCTGTTCGGCGGCGTCTCCAACCTGCCCGTGACGATCTACCAGTTCGCCTCCGCCCCTTACGAGAACTGGCAGCAGCTCGCCTGGGCCGGCTCGCTGATCATCACCGTCTCAATTCTCGTGCTTTCCATCATCGCCCGGCGCATCGTGCGCGGCGGCAAGTGATCCAAGTAGCGTCCGATCGGAAGGACCATGAAGATGCTCTCGACCCTGGAACTGAGCCCGCAGACGCTGGACGCCGACGCTCCCGTCCGCATCGCCGTCAAGAATCTCGATTTCTACTACGGCGAGCATAAGGCGCTGAAGAACATCAACCTCGACTTCCGTGACCGGCACGTCACGGCGCTGATCGGCCCGTCAGGCTGCGGCAAGTCGACCCTGCTGCGCATCTTCAACCGGATCTACTCGCTCTATCCCGAGCAGAGGGCCACCGGCGAGATTCTGCTCGACGGCCGCAACATCATCTCCAACAATGTCGACGTGAACGAATTGCGCTCGCGCATCGGCATGGTCTTCCAGAAGCCGACGCCCTTCCCGATGTCGATCTACGACAACGTCGCCTTCGGCATCCGCCTCTACGAGAAGCCGCCGAAGTCGGAGCTCGACGACCGCGTCGAGGGCGCGCTGCGCCGCGCCGCGCTCTGGGACGAGGTCAAGGACAAGCTGAAGAGCTCCGGCATGGGCCTCTCCGGCGGCCAGCAGCAGCGCCTGTGCATCGCCCGCACCATCGCCCAGAAGCCCGAGGTCATCCTGTTCGACGAGCCGACCTCGGCGCTCGACCCGATCTCGACCGGCAAGATCGAGGACCTGCTCGAGCAGCTCAAGACCGACTTCACCATCGTCATCGTCACCCACAACATGCAGCAGGCGGCGCGCATCTCGCAGTACACCGCCTTCATGTATCTCGGCGAGGTGATCGAGTTCGATGCCACCAACACCATCTTCATGAACCCGCACAAGAAGCAGACGCAGGACTACGTCACCGGCCGCTTCGGCTGAGGTCCACGCAGTCGTCGGCCAGCCCCGAAGGATACGCCCGATGTCGGATCAACATATCGTCCGCTCCTACGACGCCGATCTCGAAGGCCTGCGCCGCAGCCTTGCCGAGATGGGCGGCATGTCCGAGCGCATGCTCGGCGATTCCACGGTCGCGCTGGTGCGCCGCGATACCGCGCTCGCTCAGAAGATCATCACCGCCGACCAGCGCCTCGACAATCTCCAGCGCGAGGTCGAGGAGAAGGCGGTGCTGACCATCGCCCGGCGCCAGCCGCTCGCCAATGATCTGCGCGAGCTGATCTCGGCGATCCGCATCGCCGCCGACATCGAGCGCGTCGGCGATCTCGCCAAGAACATCGCCAAGCGTGCCGTCGCGATCTCCGGCCAGTTCTCGCCGCCGCATCGCGCCGTGGTCGGTCTCGAGCATATGAGCCGCCTGGTCCAGGCCCAGCTCAAGGACGTGCTCGACGCCTATGCCGCCAGCAACGAGCAGAAGGCAATGGAGGTCTGGCGCCGCGACGACGAGATCGACGCGCTCTACACCTCGCTGTTCCGCGAGCTCCTGACCTATATGATGGAGGATCCGCGCAACATCACCTTCTGCACGCACCTCCTGTTCTGCGCCAAGAACGTCGAGCGCATCGGCGACCACACCACCAACATCGCCGAGACCATCCACTACCTCGTCACCGGCCAGTCCATGGACGAGACCCGGCCGAAGCTCGACACCACCAACATCCTCGTTGACCTGCCGGCGGCCAATGGCTGAACCGGCGGGGGCTTGAACGGACTCTGACATGCCCGCACGCATCCTGATCGTCGAGGACGAGGAGCCGCTGACCCTGCTGCTGCGCTACAACCTCGAGGCCGAGGGCTTCGAGGTCGACAGCGTGGCGCGCGGTGACGATGCCGAACTGCATCTGCGCGATCATACGCCCGATCTCGTCCTGCTCGACTGGATGCTGCCCGGCCTGTCCGGCATCGAGCTCTGCCGTCGCCTGCGTACCCGCCGCGACACCGAGCGCGTGCCGATCATCATGCTGACCGCCCGCGGCGAGGAGACCGAGCGCGTGCGCGGCCTCGCCACCGGCGCCGACGACTATGTCGTCAAGCCGTTCTCGCTGCCCGAGCTGATCGCACGCATCCAGGCGCTGCTGCGCCGCGCCAAGCCGGGCCATGTCGCCGGACTGCTCGCCGCCGGCGATCTCGAACTCGACCGCACCACCCGCCGGGTCCGCCGCGCCGGGGCCGAACTGCACCTTGGGCCGACCGAGTTCCGCCTGCTCGAATTCCTGATGCAGGCGCCGGGCCGCGTCTATTCGCGGGCGCAACTGCTCGACGCCGTCTGGGGCCGCGACGTCTATATCGACGAGCGCACCGTCGACGTTCATGTCGGCCGCCTGCGCAAGGCGATCACCCCGGCCAATGCCAAGGATCCGCTGCGCACCGTGCGCGGCGCCGGCTACGCCTTCGACGAGACGTTTGCGCGGGGTTGATCGCGCCAGTCAGCGCGGTGCGGCGATGATGAACGCCGCGCCGGCAAGGCAGAGCGCCGCGCCGGCGAGATCATAGCGATCCGGCGGGATCTTCTCGACCAGCGCCATCCAGGTCAGCGACGCCACAATATAGACGCCGCCATAGGCGGCAAAAGCGCGTCCGGCCGCGGGGCTTTCGACCAGGGTCAGCAGCCAGGCGAAGGCTGCGAGTGCGACCATGCCCGGAACCAGCCACCAGACCGGCCTGTCCAACTTCAGCCAAGCCCAGAAGGCGAAGCAGCCGGCGATCTCCGCCAGCGCGGCGCCTGCATAGATCGCGAACGTCGTCATCCGCCCACCCCGATCACGCGCTCGGGCCGAAGACTGCGGCCAGCCGGGCGAAGACCGGCCGATAAGCCTCGGTGGCTAGCGGCGTCAGCGCCTCGGCCTCGCTGAATGTGAACCAGCGGATTTCGCTGTGTTCGTCATTGGCGATCCGGGGTTCGGCGCCGGTCCATTCGGTCACTGCATATAGATGCCAGAGCGCGGGGTGACGCCGTCCGCCTCGGTCGTCTCGATGGTCTCGAAACGGCGGAAACCCGTCGGCGCGATGCCGAGCTCTTCCTGAAGCTCGCGAACGAGAGCCGCCTCGACGGTCTCGCCCGGCTCGACATGGCCGCCGATCGTATCCCAGCAGGAGGGGCGGTTCCGGCGATGCGAGGCCCGCAAACCCAGCAGCACGCGCTCCCCCTTCAGCGGCAGTGCGCAGGCATATTCGACTGGCCCCATGCTCTTGCCTTCCCATTCCGCTGTCGAGGGCATCGGCTGGACGACGATGCACGGTTCCCGCAGACTGTCTTCATGCGCTTTACCAAATGGGATTATATCGCCTTTCCCTTTCTCGCCGCGTTGCTGATCGGCGTTGGCTACGGCGCGCTTCGCCTCGTCGGCTTCTTCGGGCTCGGCATACTCGGCCTGGTGATCGGCTTCATCGCGGTGCGCATGGATCTGGAGCGTGACGGTGGGCCTGAGCAGTTCAAGGCCAGGGATCGCATGTCGCGCGCCGAGAAAGCTTCTGATGACGCCGAAAAGGCCTCGCGGCTGCAGCCACTCTTCGTGGCGCAGGTGGTCGCGGCGGGCTTCGTCATCCTGGGCTTCGGCTTTCATTTCCTGCTCTGAGCCGGCATCCCCCGAACATGGAAAAGCCGGCCTTTCGGCCGGCTTTTAGAGTCTCGAAGGCGGTGTCGCGTGCGTTCAGGCGCGGATGGCCTTGCTGCGGTCGCGGCGACGGTCGGCCGCCGGCTGGTAGGCGATGCGGGCGTGATAGGCGCAATAAGGCAGGCCGGTCGCGCTGCGGCCGCCGCAGAAGCGGAATTCCGGCGAGGTCGGGTCACCCATCGGCCAGCGGCACATATATTCGCGCAGGTCCATGATAGTGACCCGCTCGGAGAACGGTACGACCACGTCCTCGGACGGGGCCGGCTCGCGCTCGACCTGCGCCTCGGCCTCGATCTGCGGCGCGAATTGCGGGGCGAGCGCGGTGTTGCCGCGGGTCAGCCCGGCGCTGCTGGTCTGGTGGCCGGCCGGGTGGCTCGGCGGGCGGGCGGCCGGCTTGCGCGGGCGCGGCGTGGCCGAGCCCGGGCTCTTGGCCCGGCCGGACAGGCCGAGACGATGGACCTTCCCGATGACGGCGTTGCGCGTGACATTGCCGAGCTCGGCGGCGATCTGGCTCGCGCTCAGGCCGTCATTCCAGAGCTTCTTGAGCAGTTCGACGCGTTCGTCGGTCCAGGCTCCGGCTTCGGTCATGGAGTTGCACCTGTCTTCGTCATGTCCCGCCAACGTGCCGGCGAGGCATAGGGAGAGATCATGGCGGAATCCGATACCGGCAGCGCCCGTCGCTAAACGGAAGCCGTTACGCCCGGAACTGACGATACTGGAGACGCCGCACGAGATGTCGTATCTGACGAAGAGGACCATACAAGATGGCCTGACTCGGCCACAAGAGTCGCCGAATCCTAATTCGGCTTTTCCCCAGCCAATCGCCGCAGATGGCCGCCCGGTGAGTCTATTCGGCAACGCTGCCGCGAGGTCATGGCTATTGCAGAAGAAGCTTCAGCCCTCATCCTGAGGAGCGATCTCAAGATCGCGTCTCGAAGGATGTTCCAGCTGGTGCCGGAGCCTCCTGAGGCATCCTTCGAGACGCCGCTGACGCGGCTCCTCAGGATCACGGCTGAGGTCAGGGCCAATCGCCGTGCCGCCAGGTCAGCCGCAATTGACAGGACGGGGCCGGTTTTGCATAGTCGCCGCACGCAGCCGCCCCCAAGGGCGGCGCTTATGTTTTTGAGCGATCGGGATTTTCCTTCGATGCGGCTTGACGCGCGACGAGACGGCGGGAACGGCCAGCGACGATAATGTCGCCGGCGGGTCGCATCGTGCCGGCATCATGCCGCCTTGCGTCCACCCTGCCGTTCCCGGCCCGAGATTCCGCGCTACCCTCCTGTCTCGCCGCAAGGATTTCGCTCCATGAGCACCGTTTCCGCTTCTTCCGTTCTCCTGCCGACCTATGCCCGCGCCCCGATCGCGCTCGAGCGTGGCGAAGGCGCCTGGGCGATCACCGCCGACGGCACCCGCTATCTCGATTTCGGCGCCGGCATCGCCGTCAATTCGCTCGGCCATGCCCATCCGCATCTGGTCGAGGCGCTGACCCTGCAGGCGCAGCGCATCTGGCACACCTCCAATCTCTACACGATGCCCGAGGGCGAGAAGCTCGCCCGCCGGCTCTGCGAGGCGACCTTCGCCGAACGCGTCTTCTTCACCAATTCGGGCGCCGAGGCGAACGAGTGCGCGATCAAGATGGCGCGCAAATATCACGCTGCGAAGGGCCATCCCGAACGCTACCGGATCGTCACCTTCGAGGGCGCCTTCCATGGCCGCACGCTGGCGACCATCGCCGCCGGCGGCCAGCAGAAATACATCGACGGCTTTGGCCCGAAGGTCGACGGCTTCGACCAGGTGCCGTTCGACGACGAGGCGGCGCTGAAGGCCGCGATCGGCCCTGAGACGGCGGCGCTGATGATCGAGCCGATCCAGGGCGAAGGCGGCCTGCGCTCGGTCCCGATGCGCTTCCTCAAACGCCTGCGCGAGCTTTGCGACGAGCACGGCCTGATGCTGATCTTCGACGAGATCCAGACCGGCGTCGGCCGCACCGGCAAGTTCTTCGCCTATGAACACAACGGTGTCGCGCCCGACATCATGTCGATCGCCAAGGGTATCGGCGGCGGCTTCCCGATGGGCGCCTGCCTCGCCACCGAGGAGGCGGCCTCCGGCATGACGCTCGGCACGCACGGCACCACCTTCGGCGGCAATCCGCTCGCCATGGCGGTCGGCAACGCCGTGCTCGACGTCATCCTGGCCCCCGGCTTCCTCGACCAGGTCCAGAAGACGGCCTTGCGTCTGCGTCAGTCGCTGGCCCAGCTCAAGGACCAGCACCCCGATGTGATCGAGGAGATCCGCGGCGAGGGGCTGATGCTCGGCCTCAAGCTCAAGACCCCGAATACCGATTTCGTCGCCCAGGCGCGGGCCGCCGGCTTGCTCGTCGTCGCGGCCGGCGACAATGTCGTGCGCCTGCTGCCGCCGCTGATTATCGGCGAGAGCGAGGTGGCCGAGGCGGTGGCCCGGCTCGACAAGGCGGCGGGCGCGGTCGAGGCTGAGCTCGCTCGGCCGGCGGCGGAGTGAACATGATGTCTGCGACGCGTCACTTTCTCGATCTCTCGGACTTCTCCGCCGGAGAGCTCCGCGCCATCCTCAAGGCAGGCGAGGAGATCAAGGCCCGCCGGCGCACGCCGGCGGCGGCTGGCGACCGCCTGCTCGAGGGCAAGGTCATCGCCATGATCTTCGAGCAGCCTTCGCTGCGGACCCGCGTCTCCTTCGATGTCGGCATCCGCGAGCTCGGCGGCTCGCCGATGATGGTGACCGGCCAGGAGATCGAGCTCGGTGAGCGCGAGACCATCGCCGACACCGCTCGCGTGCTCTCGCGCTATGTCGATGCGATCATGATCCGCATGCTCGACCACGATTCCGTGGTCGAGATGGCGAAATACGCCACCGTGCCGGTGATCAATGGTCTGACCAAGCGCCAGCATCCCTGCCAGGTCATGGCCGACGTCATGACCTTCGAGGAGCGCAAGGGCTCGATCAAGGGCAAGCGCATCGCCTGGACCGGCGACACCAACAATGTCCTGACCTCCTGGGTCCATGCCGCCGGCCGGCTCGATTTCGAGCTCGCCATCGCCACCCCCGAGGAGCTCGCGCCGCCGCCGGCCTTGCTCGATTGGGCCCGCAAGCAGGGCGCGAAGCTGCAATTGACCACCCGGCCCGAGGCGGCGGTCGAGGGCGCCGATTGCGTCATCACCGATTGCTGGGTCTCGATGGGCGACGAGGAAGGCACGCGCCACAACCTGCTGCGACCCTACCAGGTCGATGAGCGCCTGCTCGGCCGCGCCGAGAAGGATGCGATCTTCATGCATTGCCTGCCGGCCTCGCGCGGCGAGGAAGTGACCGACGCGGTCATGGACGGGCCGCAATCGGCCGTCTTCGACGAGGCCGAGAACCGCCTGCATGCCCAGAAGGGCATCCTGGCCTGGTGCTTCGGCGGGGTGGCGGCCTGATGGCCGACGCTTCGCCAGCGGGCGCGCCCGACGATCGGGTGCTGCCTTTCGCCGTGCCCGAGCTCGATGTGCGCGGCCGGGTCGTCAGGCTCGGCCCCTCGCTCGACCAGGTCCTGGAGCGGCACCATTACCCAGAGCCGGTCGCGCGCGTCCTCGCCGAGGCGGCGGCGCTGACCGTCATGCTCGGCACCACGCTCAAGGGCGAGGGCCGTTTCCAGCTCCAGACCAAGAGCGACGGGCCGATCTCGATGCTGGTCGTCGATTTCAACGCGCCGGACTGCTACCGCGCCATGGCCCGCTACGACGCCGATCGCCTGGCGGCGGCGATCGACGCGAACGCGATCTCGACCGGCGAACTGCTCGGCAAGGGCCATCTCGCCATGACCGTCGACCAGGGCACCGATGCGACGCGCTATCAGGGCATCGTCGCGCTCGACGGCCAGAGCCTGGAAGAGGCCGGGCACCAGTATTTCCGCCAGTCCGAGCAAATCCCGAGCCGCATCCGCCTCGGCGTCGGCACCGTCCTGACCGGCAGCGGCCTGGCCTGGCGCGCCGGTGGCCTGATCGTGCAGTTCATGCCGACCTCGCCCGAGCGGCTGCGCGCCGCCGATCTCCACCCCGGCGATGCGCCGGAAGGCCATGAGATCCTCGCCGCCGGCGACGATGACGGCATCAGCGACGACGCCTGGGCCGAGGCGCGCTCGCTGGTCGGGACGATCGAGCATCACGAATTGCTCGACCCGCTGCTGGAGAGCGAGCGCCTGCTCTATCGGCTCTTCCATGAGCGCGGCGCCCACGTCTTCGAGCCCGTCGCGGTGCATGAGGCCTGCCGCTGCTCGCGCGAGCGGGTGCTCGGCATGCTCAAGGGTTTCTCGGCCGACGACCGCAAGGCGATGATCGCCGATGACGGCACGCTCGGCGTCACCTGCGAATTCTGCTCGCGCCGCTACGAGTTCGACCCGGCCGAGGTCGAGGCGGAGATCTCGGCGGGGGAGTGAAGGGCTCGGCGTCATGCTCGCCCTTGTGGCGAGCATCCACGTCTTGAACACCGCACTCGATCAGCAAAGCTAAGACGTGGATGGTCGGGACAAGCCCGACCATGACGATATCGCTTACGCCCGGCACTCCGCCATCAGCTTGCGCATGAAGGCCTCGCCCGCGGCGAACTGCTCCAGCGTGATGTACTCGTCCGGCTGGTGCGCCTGGTCGATCGAGCCGGGGCCGCAGACGATCGTCGGCAGGCCCGCACGCTGGAAATGTCCGGCCTCGGTGGCATAGGCGACGGCGATGGTGCGGTTGCGGCCGGCGAGCCGCATCACCAGCGTCTCGGCCTCCGAGCCGGGATCGGGCGCCAGGCCCGGCACGTCCGAGCTCATCACCGTCTCGATCGCGGCCGATGGCGCGGTCTTGCGCATGCGGGCGAGCACCTCGTCCGACAGCTTGGCGAAACGGGCCGGCACCTCCTCGGGATCGGAGCCCGGCAGCGTACGCACCTCCCAGGCGAGATCGGCGCGATCGGCCAGGATGTTGCGGGCGATACCGCCATGGAACTTGCCGATATGGATGGTGTCATAGGGCGGATCGAAGCGACCGCTCTCGTCGATATGGCCCTCGCGCTCATCGGCCATGGCGACGAGGCCGGCGGCGAGGCGCGTGCCGGCATGGACCGCGCTGGCGCCGAGATGCGGCTTGGAGGAATGCGCGGCAAAGCCGGTGATCGCCGTGAAGAAGGTGCGAATGCCCTTATGCGCATCGGCGAGCTCGAGCGAGGTCGGCTCACCGACGATGACGGCGCGCGGCCTGGGCAGGCTCTTGCCCATCGCGGCGATGCCGTCGACGACGCCGAGGCAGGTCACCTCCTCGTCATAGGAGAAGAACAGGTGGATCGGCGTCGTCAGGTCGGCGGCGAGGAAATCCGGCACCAGCGCCAGCGCCAGCGCGACGAAGCCCTTCATGTCGACGGAGCCGCGGCCATAGGCCCGGCCGTCCTCGACATGCAGCGTGAAGGGATCGCGCGACCAGGCCTGGCCCTCGACGGGCACCACGTCGGTATGGCCCGAGAGGACGACGCCGCCTCTGTCCTGCGGGCCGATCGTGGCGAACAGCGCCGCCTTGTCGCCGGTCGCATTCGGGAAGCGTATCGATGGCACGCCCCAGCCGGTGAGATAGTCCTCGACGAAGGCGATCAGGTCGAGATTGGATTTGTGGCTCACCGTGTCGAAGGCGACGAGGCGGGCCAGCATGTCGAGCGGCTGGTAGCGCTGCCCGGTCGGTGTTGCAGTCGTCAATGCAGGACCTTCTTCACATAGGGCGAATCGAGCGGGAAAAGCGGCACCTCGACATCGAAAAGCGCGCCGTCCTCGCCGAGCATGGCGTAGACACCGCGCATGCTGCCGTCGGGCGTCATCAGCGGGCAGCCCGAGGTATAGCTGAAGCGCTCGCCCGGCTGCAGCACCGGCTGCTGGCCGATAACGCCGTCGCCGCGCACTTCATGAACTTCGCCGCGCCCGTCGGTGATGAACCAATGCCGCGTCATCAATTGCAGGGTGCGCGGCGAGAAGTTCTCGATCTCAATGGTGTAGGCCCAGAAATAGCGGCTCTGGTCCGGGGCGGACTCGCTGTCCATGAACTTGGGCGAGGCGGTGACGCGCACGCCATGCGTTTCGGCCTGGTACATGATCGCGGCTCCGTGCCGCCTCCTTACGGCTCACGCCGGGGCGGCGGGAAGGCCTTGTTATGACCTGGGACGGCGCAGCGTCAATGCCGCCAACCGGCCGTAGACCCGATGATCCGCGACGCGCGGGCATGTGGACAACCCGACACCGGACTCGCCAGCCGCATCCCAGCGCGGCAAGAAGAACGATCAATCTCGCGGCGGACTTAGCTTTGCGCCGCCTTGAACAAGGTGATCTGATAGCGCCATGGCGACGTCGCCCGACATGCAGGCCGAGATCGCGACCGCGCCGGCTTCGCTCGCCGGCCCCGTCGGCGTGCTTCCGCGCCAGGACATCCGCAAGCTCGTCCATTGTGGCATGGTCCGCTCGACCTCCGGCGCCTTCTCCGAGAGCCAGTACCAGCCGGCGAGCCTCGACCTCAGGCTCGGCCACAAGGCCTATCGCGTCCGCGCCAGCTTCCTGCCCGGGCCCAACAAGAGCGTTGCCCAGATGCTCGCCGACCTGACCCAGGACGAGGTCTCGCTCGAGGAGGGCGCGATCCTCGAGAAGAACTGCGTCTACGTCGTCGAGCTGATGGAGTCGCTGCACGAACTGCCGGCGACAATTTCCGCTTTCGCCAATCCGAAGAGCTCGACCGGCCGGCTCGATGTCTTCACCCGCCTGATCGCCGACCGCAGCGGGGCCTTCGACAGCGTTGCCGGCGGCTATTCCGGCAAGCTCTATGCCGAAATCTCGCCGTCGAGCTTCTCGATCAAGGTGCGCAAGGGCAGCCGCCTCAACCAGCTGCGCTTCCGCCGCCGCAGCTCCGGTCAGGAGGAAGCGGAGGGCTTTCGCGTTTCCGACCGTGAGCTGCGCGAGGTGCATCGCCACACGGCGTTGGTCGACGGTCCCGCGACGATCCGCAACGGCCTGATCTTCAGCATCCATCTCGGCGATGCCGAGGGCGAGATCATCGGCTATCAGGCCCAGCGCTTCACCGACGTCATCGATGTCGACCGGGTTGCAGGCTACGAGATCGACGATTTCTGGACGCCGATCCCGGCCAAGCGCAAGCGGCTGATCCTCGATCCGCATCAGTTCTACATCCTCGCTTCGAAGGAACGGATTCACATTCCACCGGCCTTCGCCGCAGAGATGGCGCCGATCGACCCGGCCATGGGCGAGTTCCGCGTGCACTATGCCGGCTTCTTCGATCCGGGTTTCGGCGTCGCTGCCGATGGCGTTCCCGGCAGCCGCGGCGTGCTCGAGGTCAGGAGTCATGAGGTGCCTTTCCTGCTCGAGGACGGGCAGGTGGTCGGCCGGTTGGCGTTCGAGCGCATGGCGACCGAGCCGGATGCTCTCTATGGCGCGATCGGCACCTCGAACTATCAGGGCCAGGCTCTCAAGCTCTCCAAGCATTTCCGCAGCTAGACTGCAGGAAAGGGCATTTTGCTCGGGCCCGGCTCAACCCTTCCTTAGCCGCAAAAACGCAACGCACGCAGGAAGATTGCCCGTTCTGCAACCTTCCCGGCGACAAAACGGCGATTCCGTGTCAGATGGCTCCAAGCGCCGATGGCGTCGCAGGCCGCTGGCCTGCGGCGTGTTCATGCTTGTGTCACCGGCGGGAGGCATCGACCGCCCTCCGCTCAATGGCTTTCGTGGCCAAATGTCTACAGGGAAAGGATTTCTCATGCGCGCCCTCATCATCGCCGGTGTTCTCGCCGCCGCTCTCGGCGGCTGCCAGTCCGTCGAGCAGTCGGCCGCGGAAGCCGATGACGTCTGCATCAATGCCGGCCACCGCCCAGGCACCCGCGCTTTCGAGCGCTGCCGCAGCGACGTCTTCCAGAGCTTCCGCCGTTCCAACGCCCAGGCGAGCAACGCGGTCGCGGCCGGCGTCGTCGCCGGCGCCGTCGGCGGTGCGGTCATCGCCGCTTCGTCGCGCCGCCATTACGGCTATTATGGCTGCGGCTATTACGGCTGCTGGTAAGACGCTCCGCGTCTGAAACAGGCCGCGCTGGACGACAGGGGTTCGGCGCGGCTTTTCTCGCCCGAGGCTAGAAAATCTCCGCTAGACCGGCTTGCGGGCGATGGCTGCACCCGGCTATACGGGCAGGCGTGCGGGCGTAGTTCAGTGGTAGAACGTCAGCTTCCCAAGCTGAATGTCGTCGGTTCGATCCCGATCGCCCGCTCCAAAAATCCTTTGAAACTCAGCCTGTCGAACGGCTTGCCGGTGTGCTCGCGTTCCAGACGTGAGCGGCTGGCGAAGTTCCTCGCGCTCTGCCCGGTGGTCAGTTGGCGGGCCTTCTTCCTCACCATATCTGCACGAGCAGGGTCCGAGGCTGAGCCGGAAACAGTCCGGACCGCGGCGTTCAACGACATCGATGCCGTGCGAGCCAGACCGCGCCTGCGCTGGACCTGGCTACCTATCCGCTCCAGATCGTCATGCGCGGGGCTAACCTTGCCCGGGGCCGCAATCCGCCGCCCGGAAACATCGTTGTCTGGTAAGGTCTGACCGGCCTCTAAGACATTATCTTCGGCATATCCGTCGGAAACCGAAGGTCTCGCCGCAGGCGTGCGTTTCAGGCAACGCGCAGGCTCGATAGCGAAGCGCCGGCGGTGAGCCCCTGAAGCGGCGGTTGTCGGTGATCACATCGGAGAGGGCGTCGAGCCTTTAACGCGTGTTGGCCCGATCATCTCTTCACGCGAACCGGTGTCCACTCTGCGGGAACATGCTTTAGAGGGTTTCCGGTTTAATCCGGGTCTTATCCTGCAGCGTTGAAGTAGTTTGCGCGCTCGGCTGGGGAGAAGAGGTTGACGATCGCGCCGACGGCGTCCCGGAGAGCGGAGATGCTGCGCTCGGCTCTGGCTCGGAGTATGGCCTCGAGCTTGGCGAAGGCGTTTTCGATCGGATTGAAGTCGGGACTGTAAGGCGGGAGGAAGGCGAGCGTCGCGCCAGCGCGTTCGATCGCCTCGCGAACGCCGGCCGGCTTGTGGGCGGGCAGGTTGTCCATGACGACGATGTCGCCCGGCTTCAATATCGGAACGAGAACCTGCTCCACATAGGCGAGGAAGACGGTGCTGTTCATGGCGCCATCGTAGACGAAGGGCGCCGTCATGCCGCCGAGACGCAGAGCTCCGGCGAAAGTGGTCGTTTTCCAATGCCCATGAGGCACGCCCGCCCGACAGCGCTCGCCGCGCGGGGCACGGCCGCGCAGGTGGGCCATCTTGGTCGACAGGCCGATCTCGTCGATGAAGACGAGGCGCTGGGGATCGAGGTCGGGCTGGGCCTCGAACCAGTCCTGCCGCCGCTTCAGGACGTCGGGCCGCTCCTGCTCCAGTAGCGGGGGTGGACTTTTTTGAACGTCCAGCCCCGCCCGCCAAGCCAGGCGCTCAGCGCGCTGCGGCGGATGGAAACGGTGCGCTCGGCAAGGGGCCGTGCCGCCATCTCATGCAGCGTGATGTCCCGACGCTCCTCGATCAGAGCGACAATGAAGGCTTCATGCGCATCGAGGCTCGAGCCGCGACGCCGGCCTTGGGGCCGCGCCGCCAGTTCCCCCGTCCTGGCTCGCGCGATCCATCTGATCGCCGTCGAGATCCCGGCGCCGAACCTCGCCGCCGCCTGGCGGGCCGAAAGACCGTCCGTCGAAGCCTTCACGACACGCACACGAAGATCGTCACTCAGAGCCCGCGCCATCGCCCACCTCCCTCGGGAGGCAGGTTGAATCAGCCATCGCCGCTCTGGCACTTCACAATCGATTCATCCATCAACGAAATGGCTCTATAGAGACCTGTGCGCGGGTAGGCGTGGACTATGGTGGCCGGCCTGTTTCGAGCGCGTTCGTCGCCGTCATCGCTGTTGTGCGCTGATCCGAACTTTG
>NZ_FOKP01000016.1 GCF_900112185.1 Allobosea sp. CRIB-10
ATTGCTCGTCATTCAACCAAAACAAGCGGCTCATGGAACTTACCTCTCCCATGACCTGCTTGAATCACAAACTGGCCGTTGAGTTTAGACCCTAGTGGGCGGCGATAGCGGTCTTGCCCCGGGGCAGCGCCTTGAGATGACCGACAGCAACTGGCCGGGCGCCGGCGAGAGCCGTCAGCCCAGCCAATCGCCGGCCGCGGATCTCGACGCCGCGTGTCAGGCGCGCGTTGAGGCGTTTGGCGAAAGCGGCAATGCGAGCAAAAATCCTGAACATGGTGGTTCACGTCACATGCGCCTGACCGCGATGGGTGGCGCTTCCACCATGATGTAGGAACCTCGGCATAAGGCTTCGAAGCGTTTCGCAGCCGCCAGCCTAAGCGTTCCGTAAAGTTACAGCAGCCCCAGCTCCGCCAGCTCCCGGCGCATCTGCTCCGGCATGACGCCGAGATCGCCGCCGCGCTCGGAGATGTCGCGCGGCGCGTCCTTGTCCTGCAGGTAGCGCCAGCCCTGGAACGGCCGGAACGGCCTCGGCTCGACCGGCACCACCACCGGCTCCATCACCAGATGGCAGCGCCCGATGCCCTCGCCGTCGGTGAAGGGGCGGATGTCGATCAGGCGCTGGCGCGCCGAGACCTGGCCCTTGATCACCCAGTAGAGCGAGCCGCCGTTGACGATCTCCTCGATCCGCTTCGGCACCATGCGGGTGGTGTGCAGCTGCTCCAACGGCTCGCCGCGAGCGCGGCGCTGCGTCTGCCGCTCGACGATCCACGCTTCGAGATCGCTGATCGATTCGGCGCCGACGCAGAGCTTGAGGATATGGAGCGGCATGGCGGGCAACCTAATCCTCACTGAGGCGCCTCGCCAGAGCCCGGAGCCTTTCTCCACAAGCCGACGAACCCTTCCCCGTCATGGTCGGGCTTGTCCCGACCATCCACGTCTTTCCTGATGCAACGCGGTGTCCGAGACGTGGATGCTCGCCACAAGGGCGAGCATGACGGCAGAGACGCCGGGGTGGCCCGCGCCAGCGCGGCCATGACGGCGCCGCTCGCGCAGGCTACTAAGGCCACCGACCCGAACGGAGGCACGACATGCGCGGACTGCAAGGCAAGGCCATTCTCGTCACCGGCTCCTCGACCGGCATCGGCTATGCGATGGCCGAACGCTTGATCGCCGAGGGCGCCAAGGTGTTGATCCATGGCCGCGAGCAGAACGAGGTCGATACCGCCTGCCGCAAGCTCGGCCCCGCGACCTCTGGCGCGATCGGCGATCTCGCCGAGCCGGCGACGGCCCAGACACTGGTCGATGCGACGCGAAAGGCCTTCGGCCGCATCGACGGCCTCGTCAACAATGCCGGCATCTATCCGCGCGGCGTGCTGGGCGAGACGACGGCTGCGTTCTTCGACCATATGTTCGCGATCAACACCCGTGCGCCGCTGCTCTGCGCCGAGGCGGCGATCCGCGCCTTCCGCCTGCAGAAATCCGGCGGCTCGATCCTCACCGTCGGCTCGATCAACGCCTGGTGCGGCAATTCCAATCTCACCGTCTATTCGATGTCGAAGGGAGCGCTGATGACGATGACGCGCAACCTCGCCAACACGCTCGGGCGCGAGCATATCCGGGTCAACCAGCTCAATGTCGGCTGGACCTTCACCGCCAACGAAGATGCAACCCAGCAGCGCGAGGGCAAGAAGCCGGGCTGGGAGAAGGAGGTGCCGCTCGAATTCGCCCCCTTCGGAGAGATCATGCAGCCGGCCGAGATCGCCGCCCACACCGCCTTCTGGCTGTCGGAGGAGAGCGGCCATGTCTCCGGCCAGATCTACGAGGTCGAGCAATACCCGCTGCTGGGCCGCGGACGGGCGGCGGACTAAGCTCTGACGTCATTGCGAGGAGCGCAGCGACGAAGCAATCCAGAGCGCCCGCACAATCCCTCTGGATTGCTTCGCTTACGCTCGCAATGACGGAATAGGCAGACGATGCCGACCGACGCCTTTTCGCCCTGGCTCACCCGCTGGACCCTCGAACCCGCCGGTGAGCCGATCAGAACCCATGCCAGCCGGCTGTTGCCTGTCCTGCAGGATGGCCGGCCGGCCATGCTGAAACTGCCCGAGGTCGAGGATGAGCGCCGCGGCTACCTGCCGCTCGAATACTGGAACGGCGACGGCGCCGCCCGCCTCCTCGCCCGCAGCGAACATGGCGAGGCGATGCTGATCGAGCGCGCAACCGGTACGCACTCGCTCGCGGCCATGGCCCGCGGCGGCGCGGCCGGCGACGACGAGGCCACCGCCATCCTCTGCGACGCCATCGCCGCCTTGCAGAAGCCGCGCGGCCCGGCGCCCTCAGGCCTGATCCCGCTGGAGACTTGGTTCAATGACCTGTTCCCGGCGGCAGCCCAGCACGGCGGCATCCTTGCGCGCTCCGCCATACTGGCAAGCGAACTCCTGCCCACGCAGCGCGAGATCATGCCGCTGCATGCCGACCTGCACCACGACAATGTGCTCGATTTCGAAGGGAGGGGCTGGCTCGCCATCGACCCGAAATCGGTGATCGGCGACCGCGCCTTCGAATACACCATCCTGTTCTGCGATCCTGATCTCGCCGATCCGGAGCCGCCCGTCGCGACCGTGCCGGGCCGCTTCGAGCGCCGGCTGGAGATCGTGCTGGCCAAATCCGGCCTGGAGCGCGAGCGCCTGCTCAAATGGGTCCTGGCCTGGTGCGGGCTCTCGGCCGCCTGGTTCGCCGAAGACGAGGACCCATTGGCGCAGATCAACCTCAGCGTGGCCGAGCGGGCCATCGTGGCGTTGGACAGCCCGTAGCCGGCAGCCGAAACAGGCGCGGGATCCCCTCTCCTGGAAGGAGAGGGGTAGGGGTGAGGTGTTCGGCAGCTGAATCGTTGGCTGGAACGTAACAACGCGACCGCTCGCGGAACTGGTCAAACGGCCTACACCTCACCCTGCCCTCTCCTTCCAGGAGAGGGTTCCCCGCGCCTCCGCTGTCAGGGGGAGCGCTCACTCCCCGAGCACCACCACCTTCGCGCCCTCGGCCACCTGCGCCCCCGGCTCGGCGCCGAGTTCGGTGACGGTGCCGTCGCGCGGGGCGGTCAGGACGTGCTCCATCTTCATCGCTTCGACGATGGCGAGCCGCTGGCCCTTCACCACCGCCTCGCCAGCCGTGACGAAGAGCGCGATCAGCTTGCCGTGCATCGGCGCCTTGATCACGCCGCCCGCCCCCGCCTCCGCATCGAGATCGACGCTGAACGGGTCGAACAGCGCGACCGCCGTCTGCCGGCCGCGATGCAATGCGAGATAGGTTCCGCCTTCGGCCCGGGCGAGCGTCACCTCATGCTCGCCCTCATCGAGCGGATGGCCCGGCAA
The DNA here is from genome assembly GCF_900112185.1 of Allobosea sp. CRIB-10. Taxonomy (GTDB): domain Bacteria; phylum Pseudomonadota; class Alphaproteobacteria; order Rhizobiales; family Beijerinckiaceae; genus Allobosea. The sequence goes on from NZ_FOKP01000016.1 coordinate 3,372, forward strand.
AGAGACGCGCGCATCGTCGCCGTTCCACTCGATCTTGGCCTCGATCCGCTCGCCATCGACCAGCAGCGGCAGGCCGAGCGCCGGGCGCGGCATCAGCGAGAAAGCATCGGCGTCGAGCCAGGGCGACTTGGCCTCGTCGCCGGTCCGCTCTACGGCAAGGTCTAGTACAGCCACCTGGCGCTCCTCCTCAAGCTGCAAGGCTGCCGCTGCGACCGCCGCCGCATCGAGCGGCTGCGGCTCGGCCCCGAGCGCCGTGATGTTGCGCTCGATGAAGCCGGTATCGAACGGCCCCTTCCGGAAGCCCTCCGCCTCGGCCAGCTTCTTCAGGAAGGCGAGATTGGTACGCGGCCCGGCGACGATGGTCTCGCCGAGCGCGAAGGCGAGATGGTCGAGCGCCTCGTCGCGGGTGCGGCCATGCGCGATCACCTTGGCGATCATCGGGTCATAATACGGCGTCACCGAATCGCCGGCCTCGACGCCGGTATCGATGCGGATGTCCTCGCTCTGCGGGAATTGCAGCGCCCAGAGCTTGCCGGTCGAGGGCAGGAAACCCTTCTCCGGGTCCTCGGCATAGAGCCGCGCCTCGACGGCATGGCCCTCGGCCCGGACATCCTCCTGCGTGAAGCCGAGCGGCTCGCCGGCGGCGACCTTGAGCTGGAGCTCGACCAGATCGAGCCCGGTGATCGCCTCGGTGACGGGATGCTCGACCTGGAGGCGAGTGTTCATCTCCATGAAGTAGAAGCGGTCGGCGCGCAGGCCGTCGCGCCCGTCGGCGATGAACTCGACCGTGCCGGCGCCGACATAGCCGACCGCCTTGGCCGCTTCCGTCGCCGCCTTGCCCATGGCGGCGCGCACCTCCGGCGTCATGCCTGGTGCCGGCGCTTCCTCGATCACCTTCTGGTGGCGGCGCTGCAGCGAGCAGTCACGCTCGTAGAGGTGGACGACATTGCCGTGGCTGTCGCCGAACACCTGGATTTCGACATGGCGCGGCGAGAGCACGTATTTCTCGACCAGCACGCGCGCATCGCCGAAGGCGTTCTTGCCCTCGCGCTGGGCGCTCGACAGAGCGTCGGCGAAGTCCTCGGGCCGATCGACCTTCTTCATGCCCTTGCCGCCACCACCGGCGACCGCCTTGATCAGCACGGGATAGCCGATGCGCTCGGCCTCCTGGCTTAGGAAATCGACGCCCTGCTCGGCGCCGTGATAGCCCGGCACGACCGGGACATTGGCCTTCTCGACCAGCGCCTTGGCCGCGTCCTTCAGGCCCATGGCGCTGATGGCGGAGGCCGGCGGGCCGACGAAGACGATGCCGGCGGCCGCGCAGGCCTCGGCGAATTCGACATTCTCGGAGAGGAAGCCGTAGCCCGGGTGAATGCAGGCGGCGCCAGACTCCTTCGCCACGGCGAGAATTTTCTGCGCATCGAGATAGCTCTCGCGCGCCGGCGCCGGGCCGATCCGATAGGCCTCGTCCGCCATCTCGACGAACAGCGCCTCGGCATCTGCGTCGGAATAGACCGCGATGGTGCGCAGGCCGAGCCGCTTGGCGGTGCGGATCACCCGGCAGGCGATCTCGCCGCGATTGGCGATCAGAATGGAGGGCAGTTTGGCGGCAATCGACATGAGGGCATCCTTCGACCGATGCCCTCGTTATAGCCCGGCTTGCGCGCCTGTCTCTGCCTTGTTGCGCACGTCGGACTTCGCATCGGCACGCGTCGCCCGCCAGATCGCCCAGCTCGCCTGGAAGCAGAGGAAGGCGACGAAGACGTCGAACAGGTATTCGGGCCAGCGTACCGGCAGCAGCCGCGCGGCGAGGCCGAGCAGCGCAAAACCCGTCGTCGAGATCGCGTCGTTGCGCGAGGACAGCCAGGTCGCCTTGATCACCGGATTCGTCTCGGCCCGGAAGCGCCAGAGTACGCCGATGATGAGATAGGCGATCAGGATCGCGCTCGCCGCCGAGAAGCCGAGCGTGAAGAGCTCGATCGGCCGCGGCCGCAGGATCTTGTCCCAGAGATCGTAGAGCGTGTGGAAGCCGGCGACGGCCATCACCGCGCCGATGCCGAGCGCCGCCAGCTTCTCGGCCCGCTCGTCGCGGCCGAAGACCAGCGCGGCGATGCCGTAGAGCGCGACGTCGTAGACCCAGTCGACGCCGTCCTTGAACAATTGGTTGTTGCTGACGGCAATCGCCCAGAGCACGACATTGCCGGCGAAGATCAGGATGCCGAGCGCGATGCCCCAGATCGTCAGGCGATAGGCTCGCCCGACCTTGGGATCGACCGGTGCGGCATGGCCCTGCTCGCTCTGAATCTCTGCTGAACGCTCAAGGCTCGCCACTGGAAGCTCCGCACCGCGTCACGGCCACTCTCGCCCAATCAGCCTGCACAGCAAGCCAAACTTCCTTTCCAACGCACCGGGCGCATGTTTAGCTGGCACGACGCAACCTCAGGGAGAAAGTCACTTAGGCACCGCTTATCGAGCGCGACGCTGTAGGCGGCCGCGACGAGACGATCGGATCGAACTTTCAGAACATTCTTTGGCGGGGGCAAATCGGCATGACTGCGATCATTGGATTCCTCAACACCGTCTTCTGGGGCTACGTGCTGATCTACGGCCTGCTGGCGGTCGGCATCTTCTTCACCCTGCGGCTGAAATTCGTTCAGATCCTGCATTTTCCAGAGCTCTTCCGCTCGGTGCTCAATGCCCCCGTCGAGGACAAGAGCGGCATCACCCCGTTCCAGGCGCTGTGCACCAGCCTCGCCTCGCGCGTCGGCACCGGCAATCTCGCCGGCGTCGCGGTCGCTCTCTATCTCGGCGGCCCCGGCGCGATCTTCTGGATGTGGATGGTCGCCCTCGTCGGCATGGCCACCGCCTATTCGGAAAGCACGCTCGCGCAGCTCTACAAGATCCGCGACGAGAACGGGCAATATCGCGGCGGCCCGGCCTTCTACATCGCCAAGGGGCTGAACGCGCCCTGGGCGGCCGTGTTGTTCTCGCTCTGCCTGATCCTGGTCTTCGGCCTGGTCTTCAATGCTGTGCAGGCCAACTCGATCGCCGACGCCATGCAGGGCGCCTTCGGCTTCGACAAGATCTATGTCGGCGTCGCGCTCGCGGTGCTCTCGGCCGTCGTCATCTTCGGCGGCATCAGCACGATCGCCCGCGTCGCCGAATATGTCGTGCCGTTCATGGCCATCGCCTATCTCCTGGTCGCGATCTACGTGCTGGTCGTGAACATCGCCGAGGTGCCGGCGATGTTCGCCCTCATCGTCAAGAGCGCCTTCGGGCTGGAGGCCGCTGGCGGCGGCATCGCCGCGGCGATGCTGAACGGCGTCAAGCGCGGCCTGTTCTCCAACGAGGCCGGCATGGGTTCGGCCCCCAACATCGCCGCGGTGGCGACGCCGAACCCGCACCATCCCTCGTCGCAAGGCTTCGTCCAGGCGCTCGGCGTCTTCATCGACACGATCCTGATCTGCACAGCGACGGCGATCATGATCCTGCTCTCGCAAAAGCTGGTGCCCGGCTCCGGCATCACCGGCACGCCGCTGACCCAGGAGGCGATGACGGTGCATATCGGCGCGGCCGGGCGCTATTTCATCGCGGTGGCGATCTTCTTCTTCGCCTTCACCTCGATCATCGGCAACTACGCCTATGCCGAGAACGCGATGACCTATCTCGGCGCCAATGGGCCGACCGGACTGACGATCCTGCGGCTCGGCTCGCTGGCGATGGTGATCTGGGGCGCCTATGAAAGCGTCGCGACCGTGTTCGACGCCGCCGATGCGGTGATGGGCCTGATGGCCTCGATCAACCTGATCGCGATCGTGCTGCTCTCGGGCACGGTGGCGAAGCTGACCGCCGACTTCCTGGCCCAGCGCAAGACCGGAACGCCGCGCTTCGATGCGGCGCAGTATCCCGAGCTCGCCGGCAAGATCGACCGCCAGATCTGGGACGAGAAATAGGCGCGAAACCAGCCGGCGCCGCCCTGGCGGCGCCGGTTGGCGATGAGCGTCTCAGCCGCGGCCGACGAGCGGGGCCTTGGTCGCCATCACCGTGACGAACAGAATGTTGGCGTCGAGCGGCAGGCCGGCCATGTGCAGCACCGTGGTGGCGACATGGCCGACGTCCATCACCGGCTCGACCTTGATCGAGCCGTCCGGCTGCGGCACGCCGGTGGTCATCTTCTTCGCCATCTCGGTCAGCGCATTGCCGATATCGACCTGACCGACGGCGATGTCGTATTTGCGTCCGTCGAGCGAGGCGGTCTTGGTCAGGCCGGAGATGGCGTGCTTGGTCGCGGTATAGGCGGCCGAATTCGGCCGCGGCACCTGTGCCGAGATCGAGCCGTTGTTGATGATCCGCCCGCCGCGCGGCTCCTGCGACTTCATCGCCTTGAAGGCTTCCTGCGTGCACAGAAACGGGCCGGTCAGATTGGTGTCGACCACCTTCTGCCAATCCTCCAGCGAGAGGTCCTCGAGCAGCACGCCGCCCGGCGCATTGACGCCGGCATTGTTGAACAGCACGTCGACGCGGCCGAACTTGTCCTTGGTCTTGGCGAACAGCGCCTCGACGGACTTCTTGTCGGTGACGTCGGTCGAGACCGCGAGCGCCTGCTCGGCCGGCGCGCCCGAGAGCTTGATCGTCTCTTCCAGCGCATCGATGCGGCGCCCAGCCAGCACGGTGCGGTAGCCATCCTTCAGGAAGGCGATGGCGACGGACCGGCCGACGCCCGAGCCGGCACCGGTGATGATCGCGACCTTGTTATGCCCAGACATGCGCTTCCTCGTCTTTTTGCAATTTCAACCGTTTCAAGTGCCGCACGATAACAGCGCATGCAGTATGCTGAAGCGGACCCGCCGCGCAACCGCGATGCCCGCGCTGCGTGCCGGCTCAGTCGCCCAGCTTCGCCGCAGCGCGCACCCTTGCGGAAAGTTCGACCACTGCGCGCCGGTCCGGTTCGAACGTCAGCGCCGCCACGGCACGTGCCGCCGCGAGTTCGGCGTGGCGCAGCGCAGCCGGCGTCAGCCGGCCCGAGCCGGCGGCTGCCAGGATGGCGAGCGCCTTCTGCACCCTGATGCCGACTTCGACCAGCGCTGCCCCGTCGCGCGCCAATGGCGTGAACACGTCGTCGAGCAGGTCGTGCTCGTCGAGGCCGGGGACCGTGACATGCCGGCAGGCCGGCGCCTCGTCCGCGCCCTCCCCGGCCCAAATCGACAGGATCCGCACTGCGCGCCCGATCACGTCGATCGCGGTACCCGGATCGTTGACCGCCGGCGACAACGCCCGCGAGGCGATCTCGGCGAGGACCGACAGGCCGAAGCGCGGGTCCTGGTCGAAGGAGCGCATGTCGCCGATGCTGAAAGCTTTTTGCACGGCCCCGAGTTGCTCCTCTTCCAGCCGGCGGCTCGAGCGGGCGAGGATGCTCTCGCGCGCCACGAATGCGCCCGGCAGTACCAGCACGTCGATGCGCCCGCCGGCCGCCTGCGCCAGCTTGTCGAGCGCCGCGACGTCGAGATGCTGGAGATAGCCGGTCTCGCTCGCAAGGATCGGCACGCCCTCCGGCATGCCCCCGGCTGGCGGCGGCAAGGCACCCAGATGCGGCTTTCGCCGGCGCTCGCGCAACGCCTCGGCTGCGGCCTCCTCGACCCGCCGGGTCGTTTCCCCGAGCCGCCCGAGGCGCGACAGGTATTCGATCCAGCGCAGCAGGGTGACCACCACGAGGGCGATCACAGCGATGGTCGCGATGAAGAGGACGGCGCGCCCCTCGCCGCCATAGACGCCGGTGCTGAGCGCCACGATGCCGACGATGCTGAACAGGAAGGCGCCGATGAACGTCGAGAGCGCGTTCTGGGCCTTGGTGTCCTGCAGCAGCAGCATCGTCGCCCGTGGCGTGACGCCGGTCGCCGCAGCGGCGTAGGCCGAGACCATGGCGCCGAGCGAGAAGGTCGTCACCGCCAGCATGCTCGATGCCATGATGCCGAGCACATTATCGACGGCGTCGGCGCCGATCCGGACCGAGAGGGCCGGCGGAATGAACGGCTTCAGCCAGATCGCCACGAGCGCCGTCAGCGCGCCAAGCAGCGAGAACAGGGCCGAGCGCACCCAGAGCCGTCGCGTGAACTGCGCCAGAAGCCATTGCCAGCGCGTCATGCGGCTCGCCTTTCACCAGGTCGTGATTCCATCGCCAGCTTGCACGCCGGCGGGACCCATTGCCAACGCCCGTGCGGGCCGTAGGTTCACCATGGGAGGACGCATCATGACCAGCCTGAGCCGCCGCAGTTTCATCGCCGCCGGGGCCGCCGGTCTCGCCGCCCAGGTCTTCGCCCAGCAACCGGGCCACGAGCATCATGGCGGCCATTACGAGCGGCTGAACCAGCCCGGCCGCATCGGCAAGCCCGAGCTCGCCGCCTCGCAGAACGTCTTCGATTCACCGGTGCCCAAGGCCGCCAATCCGGGACGCTGGAGCACGAAGGCGCTGCTGCCGCTGCCGCGCTCGGAAATGGCCTGGGCGGCGGCGCATGACGACCGCATGCACATCGTCGGCGGCTATGGCGAGCAGCGCACCGACCGGGCCTACCACCATGTCTACGATCCCAAGGCCGACAAATGGAGCGACGGCGCGCCGTTGCCGCAGGGCGCCAACCATGTCGGCGTAGCCTTCCTCGACGGAAAACTCTACGCCATCGGCGGCTTCCTGGAGCAGAACCGCAAGCCGCATCCGCAATGCTTCGTCTACGATCCCAGGGCGGACAAGTGGGCGCAGATCGCCCCGCTGCCCCGCCCGGTCGGCTCGGCCGCGATCGTCGGCCTGAACGGCGTGCTGCACGCCATCGGCGGCGCGATCGGCGACACCACCGACACCAAGACCTCGGTCGCCTGGCACCGCGTCTACGATCCGAAGGCCGATGCCTGGAGCGAGCGCACGCCGATGCCGACGGCGCGCGACCACACCGGCACGCTCGTGATCGGCAATCTGATCCACGTCATCGGCGGCCGCGTCGACTCGTTCCACACCAATTCGAACCTGCACCACGCCTATGACCCGGCGACCGACAAATGGGCGCCGCGCAACCCACTGCCGACCGCCCGCTCCGGCCATGGCGCCGTGCTCTATCGCGGCAAGGTCTTCATCATGGGCGGCGAAGGCACCAACCGCGTCTTCGGCCAGATGGAGGCCTATGACCCGGCGAGCGACGGCTGGGAGCAATACGCCCCGATGCTGACGCCGCGCCACGGCCTCGGCGCCGCCTTGGTCGGCGACGCCATCCACGTCGCCGGCGGCGGCCCGGTCATGGGCGGCGGCGTGCAGAGCGCCGTGCACGAGGCGTTCAGTTTGGGTTAAAGCGGCTCGCAGTGTCACCCTGCGCGACCGGAGCGCTGGAAAACCTGTCGAGGACGAAGGCGATGGCCGCCGTCGCCACGATCGCGAACAGCAGTCGTCCGAACAGGACGGTGGTCAGGTCCGCCCCTAGCGCGACCACGACCAGCGTGTCCTCGATCAGGCTGTGGGCGAAGCCCATGAAGACGCTGGCAAGAAAGATCTGGCGCGGCTCGATCGGCTGCCGGCGCACCTCGGCCAGCATCAGCCCGCTGCCATAGGAGATGCCGAGCAGCAGGCCGACGGTGGTGAAGGGCAGCGCCTCCTGGCGCAGGCCGACCAGCCGGAACAGCGGCGCGAGCGCCTTGTAGAGCAGATCGAGGATACCGGCCGCCCTGAGCAGCTCCATCGCCCAGGACAGAGCGAGCAGGACGGCGAGCATCACGACCAGCGTCTTGGCCAGCCCGTAGAAGAAACCGAGCCAGCCGGCCTCGCCCACTGCGGGCGTCCAGACCGGGGCCATCGGCTGCGACAGCCAGCCGGTCGCGGCAAAGAGCTGGTGCAGCAACGCGGCGAAGACAATCGCCCCGGCGATGCGGATGATCGACGTCGCCCAAAAATTCGGCCCAGCCCTGGCGACGATGCGCTGCTCGACCGGGATGGCATGCGCCAGCAGCAGCAGGGCCGAGAACACCGTCATGTCGGCGCTGCTGAGCGTCAGCGTCGGGATCAGCGTGAACAGCACGACGATGCCGCCCCACATCCCGACCAGCAATCCGGTCAGCCAGGCCAGGGCCAGCTCCGGCGGCAGGCCGAAAAGCTGCATCGCCGGCGCCAGCCAAGGCGAGACGGCCTTGATAACCCCGAACTCGGCCAGCGCCTGGGTCGCGATCGCGATCGGCACCATGACCACGACGAGCTCGCGGTAGACGACAAAGGTCTCGATCGTCTTGCGCTGGAATTGGGTCTGGAGCGGCATCGGCGGCAATCCTCGCTTGGTGCCGGGACGCTAGCGCCGATGCATGCGCGGCAGTGGTCAAAATCGCCGACTTCGTGCAATTTTATTGCACGACGCTCACCGAGGTTCGCCGTGATGGATCGCATCGACAGAAAGCTGCTGAACCTGCTGCAGGCCGATGCCTCGCGCACCAATGCGCAGCTGGCCGACGAGGTCGGGCTCGCCCCGTCGAGCTGCTTGCGGCGGATCAGGCGCCTGGAACAGGCCGGGCTGATCCTGCGCACCGTCGCGATCCTCGATCCCGTCAAGGCGGGCAAGAATCTGAAGGTGATCATCGCCGTCGAGCTCGCGCGGCATGACGAGCCGAGCCGGCGACGTTTCCTCGAATTGGCGGCGCGCCAGCCGGCTGTCGTCCAGGCCTATGGCGTCACCGGCCAGACCGATGTGATGCTGATGCTGCGCGTCGCCGACATGGACGAGGTGACGGCGCTGTGCGAGCTGCTGTTCGGCGAAGGCAGCAATGTCACGCGCTACTACACCATGGTCGTGAACAAGACCGCGAAGGAGACGACGGCGGTTCCGCTATGACCCGAGGACAAGCTCGCGCGACGATCCGGACTCTCCGAGCCTGATGAGAACGACCAGACCAGGAGTGACGGGGTGAAGATCTGGATGATCGGCATTGCGATCGTTGTTTTCATCTGCCTCGCGGCGATCGCACTGACTATGCTCGCGGACTTCGCGGACGTTCCCTGCCAGGATGGTGTCTGGGACAATGTCAGGAAGACCTGCGTGCCCACGTGAGACCAGGCCGCTCAGCCCCTCGCGAATGGCCGCACCCGGCCTGCGATCGGTGCGATGCGGTTCCCGGTGGCACACCATTGCGGCCGGGTTACCGCAGTCCGGCAGCCTCACCCCCGCCCGAGCAGCTTCTTCATCGACGGCGCGGGATGGAAGGCGTAGCGCTCGCGCTCGTAGAACGGGATCGCCTCGCGGCGTGCGTCGAGAAAGACGGCGGTAAGGCCGCGCGCTCGCGCATCCTCCTCGGCGAAGGCGAGCAGCGCCTTGCCGATCCCGCCACTGCGGACCCGCTCATCGACCACGAGATCGTCGACATGCAGATGCGGCCCGCGCGCCAGCGTATGGACCGGGCGCATGCCGAGCACCCCGACCAGCGCGCCATCGTGAAAGGCGCCGACGAGTTCATAGCCGGAGAAGGATTGCCGCTGCACGCGGCTCAGGAACTCGGCCTCGTCGAGTGCGGCCCGCAACTGCGCGACGACGGGAAAGGCCTGTGTCCATTCCGCCGGAACCAGCCGTCTGACTGAAACCATCGTGGTCCCCCATGCCATTGGCAGCGCTGCGCCTGCTCTTTTGGTGCTGAATTTCGTATCGCGCCGGCCGGCGGCGCGCCATTGCGACCAGGCGATCGCCGCCATGCGAGGACGCTCTGCGATATCCTGCATACAAAATTCCGCATACACTCTTGCCGCAGAGACAGGAGCGCTCTACTCCTTGCATGCAAGAGACAATGACAAGCACGGGAGGAGTAAGATGAAGGGATTCCGCACGCTCGCCTTGGCCCTGGGCGCGCTCGCCATCGGCGTTGCGCCGGCCTACGCCTTTCCGGACCGGCCGGTGCAGTTGATCGTGCCCTGGGCCGCCGGCGGCGGCATGGACGCGGTGATGCGCATTTTCGCCAACGGGCTGGAGGCGGAGCTGAAGCAGCCGGTCAACGTCATCAACCGCACCGGCGGCGGCGGCGTCACCGGCCATACCGCGATCGCGACCGGCGCGGCGGACGGCTACACCATCGGCGGCGTCAGCCCGGAGCTGTCATTCTTCAAGACGCTAGGCCTCGGTGACCTGACAGTCGACAGCGTCGACATGTTCTCGCGCGTCTCGCTCATTCCGGCCGGCGTCACCGTCAAGGCCGACGCGCCCTACAAGACCATCGCCGACTTCATCAAGGCGGTGAAGGACAGCCCGAAGGGCACCTTCACTTCATCGGGCACCGGCACCGGCGGTTCCTGGCACATCGCCTCCGGCGGCCTGATGAAGGCGGCCGGCCTGCCGGCCGACCAGATCCGCTGGGTGCCCAGCAATGGCGGCGCCCCGGCGCTGCAGGACCTCGCCGCCGGCGGCATCAGCGCCTTCACCGGCTCGCCGATCGAGGCCAAGGCGATGCTCGACGGCGGACGGGTCCGCACCATCCTGATGATGACCGAGGAGCGTCATCCGAACTTCCCCGACGTGCCGAGCGCCAAGGAGGCCGGCCTCGACTGGACCTATCAGAACTGGTTCGCCATCGCCGCGCCCAAGGGCGTGCCGGCCGACCGGCGCAAGATCCTCTACGAGGCGGCCGAGCGCACGATGAAGCGCGAGGATGTCCGCAAGGGCATGGCCGACCGCGGCATCACCCCGGTCTGGGACACGCCGGCGCAGCTGCAGGCTTATGTGAAGAGCTTCGGCGAACGCGGCAACGGCGTGCTGAAGGATCTCGGCCTGGCCAAGAACTGACGGCCTGGCCGTCATTCTCGGGCGAAGCGCAGCGCAGACCCGAGAATCTCATGACGAGAAGGCACCTATCGGAGCCTTCTCCTGCCTGAGATGCCCGGGTCTAGCCCGGGAATGACGCCTGTGGGGCGCGCTCACATCCGGAACACGCCGAAGCGGGTCTCCGGCACCTCGGCGTTGAGGCAGGCGGAGAAGGCGAGCGCCAGCACCCGGCGCGTCTCGGAGGGCAGGATGATGCCGTCGTCCCAGAGCCGGGCGGTGGCGTAATAGGGGGAGCCCTCGGATTCGATCTTGTCGCGGATCGGCGCCTTGAAGGCCTCCGCGTCTTCGGCGCTCCAGGGCTTGCCCTCGGCTTCGAGATTGTCGCCGCGCACGGTCGCGAGCACGCTCGCCGCCTGCTCGGCACCCATCACCGAGACCTTCGAATTCGGCCAGGCAAACAGGAAGCGCGGCGAATAGGCGCGCCCGCACATGCCGTAATTGCCGGCGCCGAACGACCCGCCGACCAGCACGGTGATCTTCGGCACCCGCGCCGAGGCGACCGCCGTGACCAGCTTGGCGCCGTCCTTGGCGATGCCGCGCGTCTCCGCCTCGCGCCCGACCATGAAGCCGGTGATGTTCTGGAGGAACAGCAGCGGGATGCGGCGCTGGCAGCAGAGCTCGATGAAATGCGCGCCCTTGAGCGCGCTCTCCGAGAACAGGATGCCGTTATTGCCGATGATGCCGACCGGGATGCCGTGGATGCGGGCAAAGCCCGTCACCAGCGTCGAGCCGTAGAGCGGCTTGAACTCGTCAAGCTGCGAGCCGTCGACCAGCCGGGCGATGACCTCGCGGATGTCGTACTGCTTCTTCAGGTCGGTCGGCACGACGGCATCGAGTTCGTCCGCGCCGTAGAGCGGCTCGACCGACTCGGCGAGATCGATATCGGGCCGCTTGACGCTGTTGAAATTGCTGGCGATGCGCCGCGCGATCGCGAGCGCATGGGTGTCGTCGCCGGCATAATGGTCGGCGACGCCCGAGAGCCGGGCATGGACGTCGGCGCCGCCGAGATCCTCGGCCGAGACGACCTCGCCGGTCGCAGCCTTCACCAGCGGCGGGCCGCCCAGGAAGATCGTGCCCTGGTTACGGACGATCACCGTCTCGTCCGACATCGCCGGCACATAGGCGCCGCCGGCGGTGCAGGAGCCCATCACCACCGCGACCTGCGGGATGCCGAGGCCCGACAGCGTCGCCTGATTGTAGAAGATCCGGCCGAAATGCTCGCGGTCCGGGAAGACCTCGGTCTGGTGCGGCAGGTTCGCGCCGCCCGAATCGACCAGGTAGATGCAAGGCAGCTTGTTCTCGCGCGCGATTTCCTGGGCGCGCAGATGCTTCTTCACCGTCATCGGGTAATAGGTGCCGCCCTTGATGGTGGCGTCGTTGCAGACGACCATCACCTCGCGCCCGGAAACCCGGCCGATGCCGGCGATCATACCGGCGCCGTGCACATCCTTGTCGTACATGTCGTATGCGGCGAGCGAGCCGATTTCGAGGAAGGCCGAGCCGGGATCGAGCAGGCGCAGCACGCGCTCACGCGGCAGCAGTTTTCCGCGCGCCGTATGGCGTTCGCGCGAGCGGGCATTGCCGCCGAGCGCGGCTGTGGCGCGCCTTTCCAGCAGTTGATCGCGGAGCGTGCTCCAGGCCGCGACATTGGTGCGCGCCTCGGCCGAATTGAGATCGACCTTGCTCTCGATGACCGCCACGGCGCGCTCCCTCACGACAATTCTTCAGTGCGGGTTATGGCGCGCCGGGCGCAAAAGGCAAACAGGCGACGGCGCGCAGATGCGCCGTGCGTGTTTCTGCGGAAGTGCTACTCCCGCATCCGCTTGACCGAGCCGGTCACGGTCGGAGCGGCGAAGGCGCCGACCGCACCGCCCGCGACGGCGCCGATCGGCCCGCCGATGATCGCGCCCGTTCCTGCCCCGGCGGCAGCGCCCGCAATGCGTTCCTCGGTGGTGGAGCAGGCTGAAAGCAGGGCTGCCAGGCAGCCCGCGAAGATGAGCTTCATCGTCATCGTCCCCGTGGTTTCGTCACGGGGAAAAGCATCCCGGCCGATGGTCAATGCGAGGTAAACGTCAGGAAACGGCGATAGTCGGCCCGAAAATCTGCTCGAATTCGGCCCGCAGCGCGCTGTCGACCTCCGGCATCGTCAGCGGCAGGCCCAGATCGACCAGTGAGGTCACGCCCTGGTCGGAGACGCCGCAGGGCACGATGCCGTCGAAATGCGCCAGCTCCGGCTCGACATTGAGCGAGATGCCATGAAACGAGACCCAGCGGCGGACGCGGATGCCGAGCGCCGCGATCTTGTCCTCGGCGCCCTCACCCTTCTCCGGCCGGCGCACCCAGACGCCGACGCGCTCCTCGCGCCGCTCACCGCGGACGTTGAAGGCGGCGAGCGTGCCGATCAGCCAGGCTTCCAGCGCCGAGACGAAGCGGCGCAGGTCCGGCTCGCGTCGCTTCAGGTCGAGCATGACATAGGCGACGCGCTGGCCGGGGCCGTGATAGGTGAACTGCCCGCCGCGCCCGGTGCGATGCACCGGAAAGCGCTCCGGCGTCAGCAGGTCCTCGTCCCTGGCCGAGGTCCCGGCCGTGTAGAGCGCCGGATGCTCGACCAGCCAGACGCGCTCGCGTGCCTTGCCGTCGGCGATAAGCGCGGCGCGCGCCTCCATCTCGGCGACGGCCGCCTCATAGCCGACCGGCTCGTCGGCGATCACCCATTCGACCGGCTCGGAACCCGCCTCGGGCAGGAACGAGACCGCAAGCGCCTCGCGCGTCTTCACGTTGGCTTAACCTAGTTTGTTCAAGTCTTGGAAACTGGTGTCGCGCCCGTTTCGCTTCGCCGCTGCTCATGCGCCGGTTTCCGCGTCGCTGGCAAGTTCGTGGAATTGTTTTCAGGTAAGTCTGCGGAGGCAGGTTTTGAAGGCCGATCTCGACAACGTCGCGGTAGAGCTCACGGTGGTGCTCGGCTCGGCGCAGATGCCGATCTACAAGCTGCTGCGCATGGGTCGCGGCGCGATCATCGAGCTCAACGCCACCGAGAACGACGAAGTCCAGATCCTCGCCAACAACCACCCCTTCGCCAAAGGCCATGTCGTCGTCGCCGGCACGCGAATCTCGGTCGAGATCACCGAGATGCTGATGCGGCCGACTGTCTACACCCTCGAAACCGTCGCCGACGCCGCCTGAGCCGGGCCTTCCCACAGCCCTGACGATTTTCCTGACTGCGGCTCTTGTAGCCGGGAACTCGATTTGCTAGACCCGCGCCGCTCCGGAGTTCTCCGCCACAGTGCGGCGGCCTTCAGAGCCGCTGCGGTCATGGCGGAATTGGTAGACGCACTACCTTGAGGTGGTAGCGGGGAGACCCGTGGAGGTTCGAGTCCTCTTGACCGCACCAGTTTAGGACGCAGGTCCGCGAAACGGCGATCCCCTCGGGATCGCCGTTTTTCATTGCGGATGCATCGAATCCGCTCCCGGCGCGTTGCCATGAAGCCGGGGCGCTGACACAAGGGCGCTGACGCGTTCCGGCGCGAATCCCCTGCCCCCGAACTCCCTGCCCTCGAATCGCGGAGCGACCCATGGTGGAAGCCGAGCCCGCTCCGGACGGGACGCTGGAGCGCAAGATCCGCGACGACGACGGCGCGATCGACGCCGGATTCGTCGAGCAGGTCTCGCAGGCTGTGCTGCTCTCCGATGTCACCGCCTTGCGGGAGCTCGTCGCCGAACTCCATGAAGCCGATCTCGGCGACCTGATCGAGGCGCTCGACGCCGATGAGCGGCCCAAGCTGATCTCGCTGCTCGGCAACGATTTCGACTTCGCCGCTTTGACCGAGGTCGACGACGCCGTCCGCGAGGAGATTCTCGACGAGCTCTCGCCCGAGACCGTCGCCGAGGGCGTGCGCGATCTCGACACCGACGACGCGGTCTACATCCTCGAAGACCTCGACGAGGCCGACAAGCGCGAGATCCTCGACAAGCTCACGCCGGCCGAGCGCACGGTGCTGCAGCAGGGTCTCGATTATCCCGAAGGTTCGGCCGGGCGGCGCATGCAGCCCGAGGTGATCGCGGTCCCGCCCTTCTGGACCGTCGGCCAGACCATCGATTTCCTGCGCGAGACCGAGGACCTGCCCGAGCGCTTCTTCGAGATCTTCGTCGCCGACCCCAGCCATCATTTCGTCGGCACGGTCCCGCTCGACCGCCTGCTGCGCACCAAGCGCCCGGTCAGCGTCGTCGACCTCGTCGAGGATGATCGCCGCGTCGTCCAGGCGACCGACGATATCGAGGACGTGGCGCGCATGTTCCAGCGCTACAATCTCGTCGCGGCTCCTGTAGTGGATTCGGCCGGACGCCTCGTCGGCGTCATGACCATCGACGACATCGTCGACGTGATCGAGGAAGCCGGCGACGACGACGTCAAGCAGCTCGCCGGCGTCGACGCGGAAGAAGAGATCTCGGATTCGGTGCGCCAGGTCGCGCTCGGCCGCTTCCGCTGGCGCTTCATCAGTCTGATCGCCGCCTTCATCAGCGCCTCCGTGATGGCGATGTTCGAGCAGCAGCTCGGCAAGCTCGTCGCACTCGCCGTGCTCGCCCCGATCGTCGCCAGTCAGGGCGGCAATGCCGCGACCCAGACGATGACGGTCGCGGTGCGCGCGCTCGGCACCGGCGAGCTCGGCGGCTGGAACATGGGCCGCTTCTTCCGGCGCGAGATGATCGTCGGCGTGCTCAATGGCTTCGCCTTCGCGCTGATCACCGCTCTGGTCGCCGGCTTCTGGTTCGGCAATCCGATGCTCGGCGTGGTCATCGGCCTCGCCATGATCGCGACCCTGATCATCGCCGCGCTGGCCGGCGTCGCCGTGCCATTGGCGCTCGACAAGGCCGGCATCGACCCGGCGATCTCGTCGGGCACCTTCGTCACCACCATCACCGACGTGGTCGGCTTCTTCTCCTTTCTGGGCATCGCGACATTGTTGTTGCGGCTGACCTGATAAGACCTGACAGCCAGGGAAAAACCGGTAACGTAAACCGGGCGTCAAGCTTTCTCCATAATTGTTCGAGAAATGACCGCCCGCCGCATGAAATCCTTTTCCCTGGCCCCCTTCGCGCTGCTCGCCGCCCTGACGGCTCTGGGTGGCTGCGTTGCATTGGACAACTACCCCTCCAAGGGCGATGCCCGGCCGCATCCTGGGGTCGAGGCTGCCAGGAGCTATCCGATCCAGGGCATCGACATCTCGCGCTGGCAGGGCGAGATCGACTGGGCCTCGGTCAAGGCCGCCGGCACGCGCTTCGTCTATATCAAGGCGACCGAGGGCGGCGATCACATCGATCCGGCCTTCCTCAGGAACTGGGAAGGCGCCCGCCGCGCAGGCATCCCGCGCGGCGCCTACCATTTCGTCTATTGGTGCCGCCCGGCCCATGAGCAGGCCGTCTGGTTCAAGCAGCACATCCCGAACGATCCCGACGCGTTGCCGCCGGTGCTCGACCTCGAATGGAACGGCCACTCCAAGACCTGCCCGAAGAAGGTCGAGCGCTCGCTGGCGCTGGAGAAGATCCGGCTGATGCTGACCGAACTCGAGCAGCTCACCGGCAAGAAGCCGGTGATCTACACCGACATCACCTTCCACAAGGACATCCTGGAAGGCGAGTTCAACGACTACCCCTACTGGATCCGCTCGACCGCTGCGAAACCCGAGGTCCGCTACCACAACCGGCCCTGGGCCTTCTGGCAGTTCACCACCACCGGCCGCATTCCCGGTATCAAGGGCGATGTCGACCGCAATGCCTTCTATGGCAATGAGGGCGAGTTCGCGGGCTGGCGCGAGGGCCGTTTCGACATCGGCACCAGGACCTGGACCCGCGAGCGCAAGGTGCCACCGCAACCGAGCCCGGGCCCCGAGCACACGCCGGTAGCGACCATGCCGGGCGCCAGCAGGACGGTGGCCGCAGCTGCCTTCCAGCCGGCGCCGCTCGGCCAGGTCGTCGAGGACGAGACGACGCCGGAATCCGAGTGAGCGCCTATCCGCGCGGCACCCTGGCGCGCGCCAGCCCGAGCCCGACGAAATAGCAGGCCGCCAAGGCAAGGCCGGCCTTGCTCCAGATATCCGGCACCATGCCCTGCCAGAGCGTCGCCCCCGCCGCGATCGCCCATACCCCCAGCATCGCCATTGTCAGCCCGCGCCAGCGCCGCACGCGCACCGGGTGCACGAACACGACCGGCAGGAACATCAGCGCGGTCGCGATCATGATGACCGCCAGCGCCAGCGAGGACGGCGGCGCGAAGGCGACGATGTAGAACACGACGATGTTCCAGACCGCCGGGAAGCCGCGGAACCACCAGTCATCGGTCTTCATGCCGGTGTCGGCGAAATAGAGCGCGCTCGCCAACGTCACGACGAGACCGGCGATCACGCCATAGGGCTGCGTCATCACCTCCGGCCGCAGCAGCATCGCCGCCGGCACGAAGACATAGGTGACGAAATCGACGACGAGGTCGAGCTGCGCTCCGTCATAACGCCGCGCCCGCTCCGTCACGGCGAAGCGCCGTGCCAGCGGCCCGTCGACCGCATCGACCACCAGCGCCACGCCGAGCCAGACGAAAGCCTGGGTGAGATCGCCCGTGAACACCGCCTGCAACGCCAGGAAGCCGAGCGCGGCACCGAGTGCGGTCAGCACATGCACACCATAGGCCAGGATCTTGCTGCCTTTGCCTTCCCCCTCTCCGCCGGAATCGTCCATCGCCAGCCTCCCGCCGGTTAACCAAGCCTGAAGCCGGTCGCTCGAATGCTAACCACCTCTTAACCTGGCGGCCGCCTATCGTTGTCTCGCGAACAGGAGACAAGCATGGCGCCCCGCGCTGAGACCAGACCAGAAGCGCGGCGCATGGCGAAATCCACCGGTCGGCTGGCGATCTGCGCCCTGCTCGGCCTGTTCGGCGCCGAGCCGGCCTTGGCGCTCTATCCCAAGAAAGGCGATTCGGACCCCCATGGCGGCGTACGCGATGCGCGCCGCCGCGTCATCCAGGGCATCGACGTCTCGCGCTGGCAGGACGAGATCGACTGGCAGAAGGTCAAGGACGCCGGCACCCGCTTCGCCTTCATCAAGGCGACCGAGGGCGGCGACCATCTCGACCCGATGTTCCGCAAGAACTGGGCCGGGGCGAAGGCGGCCGGCGTGCCGCGCGGCGCCTACCATTTCGTCTACTGGTGCCGCCCGGCCAAGGACCAGGTTCGCTGGTTCAGGCGCCACATCCCGCGTGATCCCGACGCCCTGCCGCCGGTGCTCGACGTCGAGTGGAACGGCGAATCCGCCAAATGCGGCAAGAAGATCCCGCGCGAGAAGGCGCTCGCCAAGATCCGCGAGATGCTGAAGGGCCTGCAGGAGCACACCGGCAAGAAGCCGATCATCTATACCGACATCACCTTCCACGAGGACGTGCTGGAAGGGCAGTTCAACGACCATCCCTACTGGCTGCGCTCGACCGCCGCTCCGCTGCACCACCGCTATGAGCGCAAGCAGTGGGAGTTCTGGCAATTCACCACCACCGGCCGCGTTCCCGGCATCACCGGCGATGTCGACCGCAACGCCTTCTTCGGCTCCGAGCACGAATTCGCCGCCTGGCGCGACGGCCGCTATGACATCGGCGCCCGCAAATGGCGTGGCGGCGAGCCCAAGGTCGCGACCACGCCCAAGCCGCCGGCCACCCCGGCCGGCCTGCGCACGCCGAAGGCAGCTGGCGCCACGCCGCTCAAATTCCTGCCGCCGGGCAGGATCCCGCGCTCGGCGCGCGCCGAGGTTGCGACCACCGGATCGATCGCCCGAGACTGACGCCGTCGCAAAACCGTCATCTGCCGGTGCTGATGCAGACGGATGTTTCTTTGAATTGGACGCCCCGTGCCGCTCCCGCCGGATATCCAGTCGCAGACCGGCATCGTCTGGGCCTATCGCTTCGCCGCCGACGGCACGCCGACGCTGATGCCGCGCAACGAAGCGCCGACGCTCACGCCGGAAGACGGTTTCGTCTGGCTGCACCTCGACCTCGTTCACACCAGGGCGCAGGCCTGGATCGACGAGCGCAAGGAGCTGCCTCCGGCGGCGCGTGAGCTCCTGCTCTCGCGCGAGACGCATCAGCGGCTCGACCATACCGGCAGCCTGGTCTGGGGCATCGCCCATGACCTGACCCGCGACATAGTCGACCGCACCGACACGATCGGGACGCTGGCCTGGGCCGTCGGCGAGCGCTTCCTTTTGACCGGACGGCGCGAGGCGCTGCAATCGGTGCGCAAGGCGGTCGAGGCGCTCAATGCCGGCGAGCGGATCGCTTCGCCGGCCGAGCTCTTCGAGCATCTGATCGAATATCTGATCGACGACGTCACCGACGCGGTCGTCAGGCTCTCGGACGAGACCGACAGCGTCGAGGACCAGATCCTGCTCGACCGGCTCGAGGACGGCCCGCAGCGGGTCGGCGCCGTGCGCCGCTCGGCCGTGCAGCTGCACCGCCAGCTCGCCGGTCTGCACCTGCTGTTCCGGCGTTTCGCCGAGACGCCTTCCGGACGCTCGGCGCCGGAAGCGGTGCGGGCGAGCGCGCTGCGGCTGCTGCTGCGGGTCGACACGCTGCGCCAGGACATCCAGTCGGTACAGGACCGCGCCCGCCTGCTCCAGGACGAGATCGCCGTGCGCTCGGCCAACCAGACCAACCGGCAGCTTTATGTGCTCTCCATCCTGACGGCGCTGTTCCTGCCGGCGACCTTCATCACCGGCCTGTTCGGCATCAATGTGAAGGGATTGCCCTGGGTTGAATGGGACCTCGGCGCCGGCTTCGTCGCCCTCGCCTGCCTCGCCGCCTCGATGCTGACCCTGTTCCTGCTCAGGCGGCGCGGGGTGATCGGGCGGTAGGGCAGACGGCGAGCCTGCGGCTCTGGCTACGCGACGCGAACAATCTCATCCTCGCGGCATGGAACCCGTAGATCGCTGCCACGCGGCGCTCACTGACTCGGCATCAGGCGTACCCGATCGACGTGCTCGACTCACCATCGGACATCACCTACCGTCACCAGGCACGAATTTGTACGCAGGCACGGTGCGAGACGACGCCGGAAGCGACAGCAAGTACAGCGATTTGCCGGATAATGATTTTACTCGGGAGACAGGACCGCCTGCGGCGCGCGTAATCTTGGAGGAACCAATGTATACTTTGGCTGGATGCATCGAAAACCGATCACTCCTTGGCATATATTGCGCCTACTCGGCTCCAAACCCTAATGGCGGCGACGATATTTGGAAGGTTTCAATACTCAATCCAGGCCGGGCTTCCGATGGAGTTGATATTGATTACATTCGTACAACAGACGACAGGAACTATCTCTGTTGGGCCGGGGGGTTCGGCGGAATTGTCAAAAACCCTGCCTGGAAATCGAACAACTGGATTAAAGTTCGTCAACTCGTGACGACGGAAATTCAACTTGATCGAAACCGACCAAAACTTGGCTTTCTCTATATGATGGTTACCATCTTCGGCACGCCCGCAGACGCATTGCGGGAAGCGAAATCATATGATGGCGGCTGGAGAGAAGCATCTCGCGGAACAGCTGCCGTTAAAGGCGCAATTTCAGAATGGGAAGATTTGATCAAAAACGGACCGATTTCACAATTGCCGACTCGATATCTTTAGATCGCGACATGATCCAACGAATCATAGCGCTCGATCCGAGGACGCTCACGGTTTCTTTGTGAGCGTATCGGCACGATCCAGAACTGAGACTATGCTGTCATGAATCTTCGGTTGCGCCAGCTTCGAACAGTCACGGTGCATATCGTTTACATCCGTACTGATGATCGAAATTGTCAAATCAACATCGACCATTCCGTCAATCGAGCCATGAATTTCCTTTTGATCCATTTTACTACTGTATATTGTGACATTTCTGAACAATAGATCTTCTTTGTCATTACCTTTGGTTTGAAAAAAATTCTGCGTTTGACCGGCAGCTATTTTTCCCGCATTGAATGCGGGGGTTGGAAGCTTGGCCGTTCCTTTCGGAAAGGTCATCGGTCTGGCGTCAGGAGGGAAGAACGCCGCGTCCGAGACCGCGAGATAGGTGATGCCGAAACCCGCTGCATCCATCTCCTGTGCCATCTCGATCGCATTGCGACCGCCGGAACTCGCCCCGAAAATGCAGACCACACCGAGATCGTCGGCGCCGCGCAGCTTCCGGATCTCATCCAAAAGATCGGAGCGGGTTTTGGCGGTAGCTTTTCCGAATCCTGTCGTCTGGTGGCCGAGCCGGTGAAGCTTACGGTTCGGCAAGGCCTTGTATTTCTGAGCAGTTGCAATCACCTTATCGGGGACCACATTGTCCGGATCTATTTTCTTTGGATTATCAAGAACGCCGGAAAATCGAACAATGAAATCGGCAATGTTCTTTTGCGGCGCCGGTTTTGGCGGTGCTTTTTGGATCTGAATGATCACGCCGCGAAAAGTCTCGTCATTGGTATCGTTCTTGATGCCTGCGCCGCGCGCCAAGGCTTCGCCATGCCCGGAAGACCCGATCAGAGTGAATTTGTTCGGAGACTCTTTGCGGAGAAAATCGAGAACATTAGCGACACGGCGATCCGACAGAGCGATGTTGTGCTCGTCTGAGCCGGTCGTATCCGTTATCCCCTGGATCGCAATGCTGGCTCCTGCTTTGAGTTCGGAGACGACATTGCGCCGCAGGAAGGTTTGATGCTCGCTCTTCAGCTGGTCCCCGTCGATGTCGAAGTTGAAGATCAGAAATCCGTCGAATCCCGACAGGGGGCGCCCCTTGCCTGGCCCGGTTGGCTTTGCTGCCATCGTCGTACCCTGCGGAAGATGCGGGATTGGGCAATTCAAATCGGTGGCCGGCATAGGCAGACGGCGACTATGTGAGGACGCAGACGCGAAGTAAACTGCAAGCGCGCCCTGCAAACGGCCGTTCGGCGCAGCCATTGGCGGGCGAACTCGGTACAACCCAGTCGGCACAACGCAGAAGGCTTCTGCGGGCGCGTCACAGCTTTGCCATGCCGATGCGAGCATGGGCATCCGCGCAGGGCGGAGATCGAGTCTCACCCGCTGACTTGGCCGCCAACCGCGCTATAACCGGGCAAACGCTCCGATCCGAGCCGGGAGGACATCATGCTCGCCAACGCGCCCCGCCCCTTCAATTTCGACCTCGGCGAGACCGCCGACGCGATCCGCGACACCGTCCATGCCTTCGCGCAGGAGAAGATCGCCCCGCGCGCCGAGGAGATCGACCGAACCAACCAGTTCCCGCGCGATCTCTGGCCTGAGATGGGTGCGCTCGGCCTGCACGGCATCACCGTCCCGGAGGAATATGGCGGCGCCGGCCTCGGCTATCTCGAGCATTGCGTCGCGATCGAGGAGGTCAGCCGCGCCTCCGCCTCGGTCGGCCTCAGCTATGGCGCCCACTCCAATCTCTGCGTCAACCAGATCGCTCGCAACGGCAACGATGCGCAAAAGCGGAAGTATCTGCCCAAGCTGATCTCCGGCGAGCATGTCGGTGCGCTCGCCATGTCGGAGCCGGGCTCGGGCTCCGATGTCGTCTCGATGAAGACCAAGGCGGTCAGGAAGGGTGACCGCTATGTCCTGACCGGCAACAAGATGTGGATCACCAACGGCCCGATCGCCGAGACTTTGGTGGTCTATGCCAAGACTGATCCGGAAGCCGGTCCCAAGGGCATCACCGCCTTCCTGATCGAGAAGGGCATGAAGGGTTTCTCGACCCATCAGAAGCTCGACAAGCTCGGCATGCGCGGCTCCGACACCTGCGAGCTCGTCTTCGAGGACTGCGAGGTTCCCGAGGAGAACGTGCTCGGCTCGGTCGGCCGCGGCGTCAACGTGCTGATGAGCGGGCTCGACTATGAGCGCGTCGTGCTCTCGGCCGGCCCGCTCGGCATCATGCAGGCGGCGATGGACATCGTCCTGCCCTATATCCACGAGCGCAAGCAGTTCGGCCAGTCGATCGGCGAGTTCCAGCTCGTCCAGGGCAAGGTCGCCGACATGTATGTCGCGATGAACTCGTGCAAGGCCTATGTCTACGCCGTCGCCAAGGCCTGCGACCGGGCCGAGACAACCCGCGAGGACGCCGCCGGCGCCATCCTGATCGCCGCCGAGAAGGCGACGCAGCTCGCCCTCGACGCGATCCAGCTGCTCGGCGGCAACGGCTACATCAACGACTACCCGACCGGGCGCCTGCTGCGCGACGCCAAGCTCTACGAGATCGGCGCCGGCACCAGCGAGATCCGCCGCATGCTGATCGGGCGCGAATTGTTCAACAAGACGAGGTGACGCGCTCGCAGGGCGCGTCATGCTCGGGCTTGACCCGAGCATCTCGGGACGAGAAGCCTGCGCGGACAACAAGCGCCCTCCCGTCCTGAGATTCTCGGGTCTGCGCTTCGCTCCGCCCGAGAATGACGTGGTGCCGACATGCCCCTCTACTTCGCCTATGGCGCCAATATGGACGTCGCCGGCATGCGCGAGCGCTGTCCGCGCTCGACGGCGCTCGGCCTCGCCCGCCTGCCGCGCCACCGCTTCATCATCACCACGGACGGCTATGCCTCGGTGCTCCGCGACCCGCGCGAAAGCGTCCATGGCGTGCTCTGGGATTGCGCGCTCGGCGATATCCGCACGCTCGACAAGTTCGAGGAGCTCGCCAGCGGCCTCTATATCAAGATCAACCAGCCGGTCGTGGTCGAGGGTGGCGCCAAGCGCGCGCTGATCTATGTCGGGCGCAGCGCGCAGATCGGAAAGCCCCGCCCAGGCTATCTCGAAAGCGTCATCGCCAGCGCCAGAAACTGGGCTTTGCCAGAGACTTACCTTACCGGCATGACTCGCTTTCTGAGCAAGCCGATTCCGGATGGCAAGTCGTTGAATCAGGACATGAGCGAACAGCCGCCGGCCGGCCCGGTCGCCGGCGTCAGGCCGCGCGCCGCCGCGCCGAGCTCGGCGATCCGGGCCGGAAAAGCCTCCGAATAGTTCGACTTTCGAAAGATTGACGCTCGCGCATGCACGCCATGCGCGAGGCCTTCCTACCTGCGAAAATCGCGCTGGCCCGGACAGGCGGCAGCGTCCGGAGGCAGCTCCGGGCTCCTTTCTCGAACTGTCTCGATGGAGGCCCCAATGAGCGGAATCGTCGGCTGGATCACCGGCAAGATCAAATGGCTGCTGCTGATCGCAGCGATTGGAGGACCAGTCCTCGCCTTCTTCAGCTGGCAGGATGGCGAGCGCGTCAGGACGATCGCAGCCAAGGGCATCGAGGCGCAGGCCTCGGTCGAGGGCGCGACCCGCACCAAGCGCCGCCGCGGCGGCACCAGCTACAGCGTCGACCTCGCCTGGAAGGATGCCACCGGCAAGGATCGCACGGCCGAGAAGATCTCGGTCTCGACCCAGTTCGCCAACCGCATCATCAGCAACGACAAGCTCACCGTCGATACGCTGAAGATCAAGTATCTGCCGGACGAGCCCGGCAAGGATGCGGTAATCATCGCCGACGATGCCGCCAAGCAGGCCGACCAGGACAGCGAGATGATCTATGTCGGCGCCGGAGCCGGCGCGATCGGCATCCTCGGCTCGGGCCTGTTCTTCTTGCTCGGTCGCCGTCGCTCGGACAGCGAAGAGCAGGCCGCCTGATCGTAACGATCTCGACATGAAAAAGGGCCGCTCGCGCGGCCCTTTCCGTTTGCGTGGGGTCAGTCCACCAGCCCCTTGGCCAGCTCGCTGACCTGCTTCTCGAACAGTGCCCGGTAGATGCCGCCGTCATGGCTCAGCAGCGCCTCATGCCGGCCCTCTTCCACGACCTTGCCGCGGTCGAAGACCAGGATGCGGTCCATGGCGCGCACCGTCGAGAGCCGGTGGGCGATGACGATGGTGGTGCGGCCTTCCATCAGCCGCTCCATCGCCTCCTGGATCAGCGCCTCCGATTCCGAATCGAGGCTCGAGGTCGCCTCGTCCAGGATCAGGATCGGCGCATCGGCCAGGAAGGCCCGCGCCAGCGCCACCCTCTGCCGCTCGCCGCCCGAGAGCTTGACGCCGCGCTCGCCGACGAGCGTGCCGTAGCCCTTGGGCAGGCGCATGATGAACTCATGCGCATTGGCGAGCTTCGCCGCCTGCTCGATCTGCGCCAGGCTGGCGCCGGGCCGGCCATAGGCGATGTTCTCCGCCAGCGAGCGGTGGAACAGCACCGGCTCCTGCTGGACGATCGCGATCTGCGCCCGCAGACTGGCCTGCGTCGCCGAGGCGATGTCGCGCCCGTCGATTGCGATGCGCCCGTCGGTGACGTCGTAGAGACGCTGCACTAGCTTGACGAAGGTGGTCTTGCCGGAGCCGGAGCGCCCGACCAGGCCGACCTTCTCGCCCGCTTTGATCGTCAGCGAGAAATCGCGATAGAGCGGTTCGATGTGGCCTCCATAGTGGAAGGTCACCCGCTCGAAGGCGATCTCGCCGGCGGTCACGTCCATCGCCGAAGCACCCGGACGATCCGGCACGCCGAAGGGCAGCGCATGCATCGCGACCAGCTCCTCCATGTCGTTCACCGAACGCTGGAGGTTGTGCACGTGCTGGCCGACATCGCGCAGATAGCCATGCACCACGGCATAGCTGGTCAGCACGAAGGCGACGTCGCCGGGCGAGGCCTGGCCATTGGCCCAGAGCCAGATCACCAAGCCGATCACCGCGGCCCGCAGGGCCAGCAGCACGACCTGCTGCGCGGTACCCGACCAGGTTCCACGCACCCAGGTTCGCCGCGTCCGCCCGGCCCACTTCGCCAGCACGCCCGAGAGACGGCTGTCCTCGCGGGTCTCGGCGCCAAAGGCCTTGACCACCGGGTTGCACGAGATCGAGTCGGCCAGCGCGCCGCCCAGCCTGGTGTCCCAGCTGTTGGCGAGCGTCGCCGCCGGCGCGACGAAGCGCAGCGACAGCACCATCGTCACGGCGCAGTAGATCACCGCGCCGGCAAAGACGACCGCGCCCATCGCCGGCCAATGCCAGGCCAACAGCACCGTCGTGCCAAGCAACACGATCAGCGAGGGAAGCAACGCGATCACGATCGTGTCGGTCAGCAGGTCGAGCGCCCACATGCCGCGTGTGATCTTGCGTACTGTCGAGCCAGCAAAGTTGTTGGCGTGCCAGTCGGTAGAGAAGCGCTGCAGGCGAGCGAACGCCTCGCGCGCCACGTCGCTCATGGTGCGCAGCGTCATCGCGGTGATGCCGATGAAGGACAGGTGCCGGAAGAACACCGTGCCTGCCCCGAGCGCGATTATCATGGCGAGCGCGACGAGCGCGGCATTGAGCCCGCTCACCTTCTCGCCTGCGACGGCATCGACCAGCCGCCCGGCATAGAGCGGCATGAACAGGTCGGCCGCGGTCGCCGCCATCACCGTGAAGACGACCCCTGCGACACGCCAGCGCTGGCGACCCCAATGCGAAAATGTGAAGCCGAGAACGGCACGGAACGGCTCCTGCCGCTCCGTCTTGGGAGAAAGAGACATGAAAGCATCCGGTCCCGAGAGACCGGCTCCAAATTCAGGCGAAGCGCAGCAAAGGCCGCGGCTTCAGAAAACAAGTTTGGAAATGATGGCTCGGGCCGCCGAAGAGGCGGGCCTCGTGCTGATCCGACCTAGTGGCGGCGGGACCGCATGGCGGGAGCGACGATGGTTGCGAATTCCATTCAGCCCTCCCTTTCCTGAGTTGGAGCCAAGGCAGGCAAGATGCCCGATGCCCGCCTATTGTGCAAGCCGCGTCCGATGCATGGGGTGGTTGCAACCGAAACCGATCGAACTTCGCAATGCGGTCACAATGGATCGGGCTGAAGCTTCGGCTATGGCAATCCGAGGAACTGGAACGGAACAGCGTCCTGGAAACTCCCGCTCGCTTCACCGGCGAAGGTGCGGGTCTGGTTCTCGCCGAGATCGAGCTTCATCACCTTGCCGCGCTCAGGTGAGAAGTCGATCTTGCGCAGATCGACCCAGAACGTGTTCGGCGTCAGCGCGGACTCGAAGAAGTAGAGCTTGCGCTTGTGGTCGATCACCGTGCGCCAACGCGTCGAGGAAATATTGGGCTCCTCGGCCGTGGTGATCCCAAAAGGCACCGAGGCGTTGCGAATCACGCTGAAGACGCTGGCCACCGCGATGTTCGGATCGTCGAATTTGGGAATGGCGTTGATGTAGAAGGACGCTCGCGCGAAGCGATCGGCCGCGCGATTGGTTCCCGGCAGCATGACCGTGCCGCCGATCTGCTTCCAGTATGCGTTCAGCGCCAGCTGCTCGTCGAAGATCGGCGAGTTGGTCATCACCTGATAGGCCGGGCCGTGATGGATGACGAGCTTGCCCGCGATGTATTCGAAGATGGCGCTGTCACCGCGCGCGTCGGACAGCGAGAGATGCAGGGTGGCGAGCCGGTTCTCGCCCGGAACCTTGTCGGTCACGATGACGAATGGCTCGGCGCGCAAAGCGGCGACCGCTTCCTCGACCGTCGCGAAGTTGTCGAGCGCATATTGGGCCCAGGCGGCAATGCTAAGCCCCGGCTTCGATTTGTCGAAGACCGGATATTGCGACTCGACCAGCCACAGCACATTCGCGGCCAGACCCGCCTCGTTGAGACCGTCGGTCGTCGAGATGTCGTAGCCGGAGGCGATCACACTGCCATAGCGCGACCTCCAGCGCAGCGAGTTAGGACCGGCCTCGCCACTCCGCTCCATGCCCCTCGGGAAAATCCAGAGATTGGTCGCGATGTCGTTGCGCCAATCCATCGAGCGGGCGGTGATCACAATCCCGTCGCGGCCGAGATAGACCGCACGCGTGCAGGCTTCAGCCTGGGCCGAAGCCGCGATCGCCAGCGCTAGCGACAGCGCCGCGGCGCGCATGCCCTGCCAAGACCTAACGAACATGGCGTGATCTCCTGCGATCCCGTCGGCGATCATAGCGTCCGGACGCTTGATCGGCCACGGACAGCTACCACAGCAGCGCCAGCAGCCTCATCCCGATCACCAGCAGGAACGCAGCGATGATCGTGCCGAGCACGCGCTGGCGTTTGACCCGGTCCGGGAATTGTTTCGCCAGCAGCCGGCCGAGCGGCTTGCGGAAGACAAAGCAGATGACGAGAAAAACGATGACGAAATGGGACAAGCGGCGCGCTCAGCCTTGCTTCGGCGCCGGCGCATCCACCGGCGCGCCGGCCTTCTTCCAGGCGCTAAAGCCGCCTTCGACATGCGCGACCGGCTTCAGCCCCATATCCTGCGCCGTCTTCGCCGCCAGCGCCGAGCGCCAGCCGCCGGCGCAGAAGAAGACGAACTGCTTGTCCTCCTGGAAGACCGGCTTGGCATAGGGGCTGTCCGGATCGATCCAGAATTCGAGCATGCCGCGCGGGCAATGGAAGGCGCCGGGCATGCGCCCTTCCCGCTCCAGCTCGCGCGGGTCGCGCAGATCGACGAAGACGATGTCGTCGCGCCCGACCATGCTTTTCGCCTCCTCGACCGAGAGCGTCTTCACCGCCGCTTCCGCCTCGGCCAGCAGCGCCTTATAGCCCTTGGTGATCGTCTGCGGCATGGCCGGCCCTTCCCTTGCGAGGCCGGCAAGGTGGCGGCTGTGACGGCTCGCGTCAATCGATAGGCTTGCAGGCGCAGGCCGGCCTCGCCAATCTGCCGCCCGGAGGGGCACATGGCTGGATTCGGACCACTCGACCTGATCGCGATCGCCTTCTTCGCCGCCGCCTGGATCGGCTATCTCCTCGCGGTCGAGATCGGCCCGCATTCGAAGCGCAGCCTCAACACGCTGATGAACGAGCGCCGAGAGCGCTGGATCATGGAATCGGTCAAGCGCGAGAACCGGATCATCGACACGCAGGTGATGAACGGCCTACAGAACGGCACCGCCTTCTTCGCCTCGACCTCGCTGATCGCGATCGGCGGCTCGCTGACGCTGCTGCAATCGGCCGATCGCGTCGTCCAGATCTTC
The DNA here is from genome assembly GCF_900112185.1 of Allobosea sp. CRIB-10. Classification (GTDB taxonomy): domain Bacteria; phylum Pseudomonadota; class Alphaproteobacteria; order Rhizobiales; family Beijerinckiaceae; genus Allobosea. The sequence continues at coordinate 32,171 of NZ_FOKP01000016.1, forward strand.
GCCGACCTGCCCTTCGCCACGCAGACGACGCGCACCGCCTGGGAGATCAAGGTCATCGGGCTCGCGGTGATCTTCGCCTATGCCTTCTTCAAGTTCGGCTGGGCCTACCGGCTGTTCAACTACTGCGCCATCCTGATCGGCGCGATCCCGCCCCATACCGAGGCCGACAAGCCGGAGACGATCGCCGCGGCGCGCGAGGCGGTGAGGATGAACATCGTCGCGGGCCTGCACTTCAACCGTGGCCAGCGCGCCTTCTTCTTCGCGCTCGCCTATCTCGGCTGGTTCATCTCACCCTGGCTCTTCCTGATCGCCACCGCAGCGGTGCTGACCGTGATGTGGCGCCGGCAATTCGCTTCGGATTCGGCGGCGGCCGTCGGCGCAGGCAGCAAGGCCGCTTGACGCAGCCTGCCTGGCAGCTCAGCAAGCGACATGACCAGACCGACAGACGACGACCTCGCTGAGACGATCCTGCGGCTAGCGGCCGAGCGCGGCGACGAGCGCACCCTCGGCCCGATGGATGTCGCCCGCGCCCTCGGCGGTGACCATCCCGATGGCTGGGGCCCGCTGATGCAGCCGATCCGCCGCGTCGCCGTGCAGTTGATGAAAGACGGCCGACTTGTGATCACCCGCAAGGGCCGCCCGGTCGACCCCGACGATTTCCGCGGCGTCTATCGGCTGCGCCTGCCGGGCAACGATGCGGCCGGCCAGGATTAGGGTCAGGCAGCGCGGCGCTTTCGCCAATATCCCGCCGAAGGCAAACCGGACGTGGAAGAACTGCTTCTCGCCATATCGCTATCGGAACCGCAACGCCATCGAGCGCATGTTCTGCAGGCTCAACGACGTCCGCCGCATTGCAGCCGGACACGATCGACTGGCTACAAACTTCCTCGCAGCGGTCTGCATCGCAGCAACCGTCAGCTACTGGTTATGAGTCCGGCCCCTCGGACTGGGGAGGTTTCAAGCGTCCCCTGAACAGTGCGCGCAGGATCAACCAAATCACTACGATACAGAAGATCGAAATCGGCCACGTGTAGTAGATCATCCCCACAGCGAATAGTCCGTACGCCGGATCGATGGCCGACGCTATGCCAAGCCCGACTACGTAGAGGATGATTGCGAGAATGAAGTACATTGTGTGACGTTTTAGCGGATGCTGATTGACATGAAAACGACGAACCTGTCGCCGAAGATCAGGTCAAAGAGCGCGGCGCTTTCGCCAACATCCCGCCGAAGGCAAACCGGACGTGGTAGAACTGCCTCTCGCCGCACCTCTACCGGAACCGCAACGCCATCGAGCGCATGTTCTGCAGGCTCGAGGACGTCCGCCGCATCGCCCCTCCGATACGATCGACTGGCTACAAACTTCCTCGCAGCGGTCAGCATCGCAGCAACCGTCAGTCACTGGTTATGAGTCCGGACCCCAGGCCGTCCGCCCAGCATCCGGATCGGCCCGCTGCGACCGCCATCATCGGGCAGCGACAAGCCACGGCCGTCACACGATGTCTGTGATGCTTGAAGCTGTGTTCGGGGCGCCAGCCACCTCGCCAGGAGCGGTCTCGACTGCAACAAAAAAGGCAGGGGAACGCCCCTGCCTCTTGCCATGATCATCGTCTAACGCACCCCGGGGCTTGCGGCAAGTCCCCCTCCATGTCCTAGGAACGCTGCCCTCGGCCTGACCCCCAGGCCAAAGGGAGTAGAAAAATGCGCATCTTGTTATCGACTTACGGCTCGCGCGGCGATGTGGAGCCTATGGCGGCGCTGGCCGTTGAGTTGCAGGCGCTCGGCGCAGAAGCCGTGGTCTCCGCCCCGCCGGACGAAGAATTCGCCGAGTTGCTGGCGCGGGTTGGCGTGCCCCTCGCGCCGGCCTTCACGCCGGTTCGCCAATGGATCGAAGCGGCCAGACGCTCACCGTTCGATCTGCCCACACTCGCAGCCCGGATGATCGCGGCGCAATACGAAGCCATCGGTGCGGCCGCCGCGCGCTGCGATGCGATCGTCGCGACCGGCCTCATGCCATCGGCCGGCGCAGCGCAATGCGTGGCCGAGATGCGAGGAATCGCCTATCTGCATGCGAGCTTCTGCCCGCTGTTCCTGCCGTCGGAGCACCATCGGCCCTATCCCTATCCCGGCCATCCCCTCCCGCCGGACGTGACCGACAATCGCGCCTTGTGGGATCTGAACATCGGCGTGATGAACGCCCTGTTCGGCGGAGCGATCAATGGCCAGCGCGCTGCGATCGGCTTGCCGGAGGTGACGAACATCCGCGATCACATCTTCACAGGCCGGCCATTGCTGGCCTCCGACCCGGTGCTCTGGCCCTGGCGGCCGACGGAACTCTGCGACGCCGCGCAAACCGGCGCCTGGATCCTGCCGGATGCCCGTCCGCTGCCGGCCGGGCTGGAGGCGTTCCTCGCAGCCGGCGCGCCGCCGATCTATGTCGGCTTCGGCAGCATGGCGATGGATGCGGCAAGAGAAGCAGCGCGGGTGGCGCTCGCGGTTGTTCGCGCGCAAGGGCGTCGCGCCGTGCTGTTGCGGGGCTGGGCCGAGCTGGCGCCGATCGATGATGCGGACGACTGCCTCGTCATCGGTGACGTCAACCAGCAGGTCCTCTTCCCGCGGATGGCGGCCGTGATGCACCATGGCGGCGCCGGCACGACGACAGCGGCGACCCGCGCCGGCGCGCCGCAAGTGATCGTCCCGCAGGTCGTCGACCAGCCCTTCTGGGCCGCCCGGGTGGCACGGTTGGGCATCGGCGCGGCACATGATGGCCCGACGCCGACTTTCGACTCGCTGTCCGCAGCGTTGGCGATCGCCCTGTCTCCGCAGACCCGGGCGCGAGCCATCCAGGTCAGCGAGACGATGCGCTCCGACGGGGCAATGGTCGCCGCGAGAGGGGTCCTCGACGCGATCGGCCAGGAAGGGCGGCAGCTCTAGCGCATTTTCGAGTGAAGTGGACACCGGTCCGCGTGAAGAGAATGCGATAAAACAAGGACCTAGAACATTTCCGCGATTCGAAGAATTGCGGAATTGCTCTAGCGCGGCGTCGCCGCCTGCGCCGGTCCAGGGAACAGCGCGTCGGTATACCCCGCGAGGTAATAGGCGACGAGCCCGGCCCATTCCTTGAAGCCGTCATCGGCGATGTCGAGCCCGCGCGCCGCCTTGCGATAGGGCCGGACATAATCGGCCGGGGTGCCGGCGGAGAGGAAATCGACGGGAAAGGCCTCGACCTGGAAACCTGCCTTGCGGAACACGCCCATCGCCCGCGGCATATGCCAGGCCGAGGTCACCAAGAGCCAGCGCTCGCCGGGCTTGGGATCGACCAGGCGACGGGTGAACACCGCATTCTCGACGGTGTTGCGCGACTTGTCCTCGAGGACGAGGCGATGTTCCGGCAGGCCGAGCCCGAGGAAAAGCAGCCGCGCCCCGTCGGCCTCGGTCTTCACCACCGACGAGAGCAGATTGCCGCCGCCACCGGCGAAGACCAGCTTGGCCTCCGGATGGGCCCGGGCGAGCTCGACCGCCTTGGTCATTCGCGCTGCGGCATTGTTGAGCACGATGTCCTCGCGCGCCACGCCGATCGCGCCGCCGAGCACGATGATGCCGTCGACCTTGCCTGAATTCACCGCCTGCTGCGGGAAACGATCCTCAAGCGGCCGAACGATGATGCGCGCCAGCGGGCTGAAGGCGAGCAGGCCGAGAACGAAGACGCAGATCAGGCCCAGCCAGCGCCCCGGCCCGGAAAAGCGCGTGAAGGCGAGCAGGCTCGCCAGCACCAGGCCGGCAATGGCGAGGTTCACCGGTGAAGCCAGGAACCAGAGGATCTTTGAGAGTGCGAAGAACATGATTTTCTTGAACAGACCCGCCTCCCCTTACGCGCAGAAAGCTGACAGGCCGTTAGGAAACGGCTGGGGGCGGCCCAGGTTCGATGCAGGATTGCGTTCACGTTGCGGTGAAGGCGCCGACCGGTGCTTCCTGCGGCCAGAGATGCTCGGGTCAAGCCCGAACATGACGAGCCATGCGCTACCGGATGATCTGCGGCGGCTGTGCCGGCGGACGGCGCGTCTGCCGCGCTGCGAAGCGCTCGACTTCGAGCGCCCGCTCGGCGACCTCGCGCAGTTCGCAGCCGGCCTGCAGCCCGGCCGAGCGCGCCGGCGGCTGGGCAGAGCCGTAGAAGGCGCATTTCTGCACGGCATAGCTCTGCCAGGCGAGCTGCAGTGCGGCGAACTGGCTGCGCGCGCCGGCATCGAGCGTCCGGCCCAACGCCGCGCCCGCCAGCGTCAGCCGCTCGCGCCAGACCGCCTCCTCGCGCCGCGCACAGCTGATCTCGGCCTGGGCCCGATCATTCACCGAGGCGGCACTGACGCAGGGCACGGCGACGAGGCCGATGCAGGCCGGGCTCGACGTCAGTCCCTGCCGCACGCAATTGGCCACCTGCATCCGATCGGCCGATTGGACCGGATTGCTCGGCGCCTGCGCAAGCGCTGCCGCACAGCCGAACTGCGCCCAAACGACGGGAATGACGAGGAAACCGCGCATGGCGGCGATCATGACGGCCAAATCGGCCGGGTCAAGCGCGGCTGGCCGTTGCCGTCCTCACGAGATCGGCAACGGCATGGCCGGACCGGCAGCGGGCCGCGCCGAGACCTGTGCATACCAGCGACGGATATTGGGCCAGTCCTTCAGCTGCACCGGCATGTGCAGCCAGCGATGTGCGCCGAGCGCCACCGTGATGTCGGCCATGCCGAAGCGCTCGTTGGCGAGGTAGGCTCGCCCCGCCAGATGCGCCTCCAGGATATCGAGCTTGGCCTGCGCCTTCGCGACCGAAGCCGCGATCACCGCCTCGTCGGTATAGCCTGGCGTCTTGCGGATCAGCCCCCAGAAGGCAGGGGTCATCGACGGCTGCAATTCGGACAGCATCCAGTCCATCCAGCGATCGGCTTCGGCCCGCCTCGCCGGGTCCTCCTCCCAGATCCAGCCGGCGCCGTAGCGAGCGGCGAGATAGCGCACGATACTGTTCGATTCCCAGATGACGAGCTCGCCATCCTCCAGCGTCGGAATCTGCCCGTTCGGATTCTTGGCGAGATAGGCCGGTTCGCGATTGCCGCCGAACTGGCCGCCGACATCGATGCGCTCGAAGGGCTGGCCGACCTCGCCGGCGGCCCAGACCGCCTTTTGCACATTGATCGAGCTGATCCGCCCCCAGATCGTCAGCATGTCCGCCACCTTCCCATGATAGGGCGGCGACAATCATCCGGCCGCCCCGCGAAGGCAAGCGCCTCAGCCAGCTGAGGCTGCTCGAGACTTCGCTGGGGAGAGCCGATTGGCGTGGCTGTCGAGAACCGGAGCGGAGCGTACATCAGTACGTGAGCAACGGAAGCGCAGACGGCCGCGTCAGGCGGCCGCCCCAGTAGAAGTCTCGCGCGCCTCAGGCGAATTCCATGATGACGGCGTCCACCGCCAGCGAATCGCCCTCTTTCGCCAGAATCTTGGCGATGGTGACGTCCTTCTCGGCGCGCAGCACGTTCTCCATCTTCATCGCCTCGACCATGGCGAGCGGCTCGCCCGCCTTGACCTCCTGGCCGACGCTGACGAGCAGCGCCTTGACCAGGCCGGGCATCGGGCAGAGCAGCACCTTGCCGGTGTCGGCCGCAGCCTTCTCCGGCATCAGCGCCGCCAGCTCCGCCTCGCGCGGCGTATAGACATGCGCATTGGCATAGGCGCCGGCATGGCCGAGCGAAACGCCGTTCAGGATCGGCCGGACCTGCGCCGCAATCGCGACGCCGTCGACCGTACCACGCCAGACCGGCTCGCCCGGGCGCCAGTCGCTGGCGATCGTCAGGCTGCGCTCGGGGAACGCGATCGTCACCGCCCCGCCCTGCTCCGAGACCTGCCCTTCGAAACGCTCGCCGCCGAGCGAGACGATGCGGGTGCGCTCGAACTCGACCTTGCGCCAGCCCTCCATCTGCGCCGAGACGTGGCGCTTGCGGCTGTTCAGGCGATGGTCGCAGGCGATCGCGATCGCCGCCATGCGCAGCGCGATCTCGCCTTCCGGCTGCGGCAGGGAGAAGCCCTCGGGGAACTCCTCGGCGATGAAGCCGGTCGAGAGATTGCCCGAGATCCAGCGCGGATGCTGCATCACCGCCGCGACGAAGGGGATGTTGTGGCGGATGCCGTCGATGGCGAAGGCGTCGAGCGCCCGCGCCTGCGCCTTGATCGCCGCCTCGCGCGTCGGCGCGTGCGTCACCAGCTTGGCGATCATCGGGTCGTAGTAGATCGAGATCTCGCCGCCCTCGAACACGCCGGTGTCGTTGCGCACGGTGGCGTCGCCATCCGGCCCCTCGCTCGGCGGGCGATAAGTGACGAGCCGCCCGGTCGACGGCAGGAAGTTGCGGGTCGGGTCCTCGGCATAGACTCTGGATTCCACTGCCCAGCCATTGAGCTTCACGTCGGCCTGGCTGATCGCGAGCCTCTCGCCATAGGCGACGCGGATCATCTGCTCGACGAGATCGATGCCGGTGATCATCTCGGTGACGGGATGCTCGACCTGCAGCCGGGTGTTCATCTCGAGGAAATAGAAAGACTTGTCCTGGCCGGCGACGAACTCGACCGTGCCGGCGCTGTCATAGCTCACCGCCTTGGCCAGCGCGACCGCCTGCTCGCCCATCTTGCGGCGGGTTGCTTCGTCGAGCAGCGGCGACGGCGCCTCCTCCAGCACCTTCTGGTTGCGGCGCTGGATCGAGCATTCGCGCTCGCCGAGATAGATGACGTTGCCGTGCTTGTCGCCCAGCACCTGGATCTCGATATGGCGGGGGTCGACGATGAACTTCTCGACGAAGACGCGGTCGTCGCCGAAGGAGGACGCCGCCTCCGACTTGGCGCGGGCGAAGCCCTCGGCGACCTCGCCGGCCGAATGGGCAATGCGCATGCCCTTGCCGCCGCCGCCGGCCGAGGCCTTGATCATCACGGGATAGCCGATCTCGTCGGCGATCTTCACGGCATGCTCGGGGTTCTCGATCACGCCGAGATAGCCCGGAACCGTCGAGACCTTGGCGGCGGCCGCCGCCTTCTTCGATTCGATCTTGTCGCCCATTGCGGCGATGGCGCCGGGATTGGGGCCGATGAAGACGATGCCGTTCTCCTTCAACGCCTGGGCGAAGGCCTCGCGCTCGGAGAGAAAGCCGTAGCCTGGATGGACGGCCTCAGCCCCCGTCTGCTTGCAGGCAGTGATGATCTTGTCGATCTGGAGATAGGATTCGGCAGCGGGAGCGGCGCCGATATGCACGGCCTCGTCGGCCATCTCGACATGGAGCGCATCGCGATCGGCGTCGGAATAGACCGCCACCGTCTTGATGCCCATGCGCTTTGCCGTCTTGATGACGCGGCAGGCGATCTCGCCACGGTTCGCGATCAGGATCTTCGAGAACATGCGTGGCGTCCCCCCGGCCCGGAGCATTGATTGTGCAGTGCGGGCTTTACGGGAGGCAAGCGCATCCGTCCACTGATGCGAAAGTTTTGTAACGTGCGCAAACGCCCGGCGGCGGCCGGGCGTGAACGCTCAGTGTTCTGGATGGCCTCAGCTCGCCAGCACCACGCGCTGGGCGATCGGGGCGGTGGAAATCCGGGCATCGGCCTTGCGCAGGGCGAAGCCGACCAGGGCCTCGTCGCAGGACTCGGCTTCGCGGACGATCTCGAAGGCGATCTTCTGCGCCAGCGGCGTCGGGCCATCGCCGGCCGAGAGCGTCGTCACCAGCCAATGCGCCTTGTCGCGGTCGACCCGGCCGGTCGGGCGGCTTTCCCAGACCGAGAAGTCGACGCAGAACGCCAGCAGCACATCGGCGAAGAGCGGCGACTTGTCAGCGACGGCACGGTCGAGCGCCACCAGCACATCGATGATGTCGCGGGTGAGCACGATCTCATGCAAGATCTCGCGCTGAAGAATTCGGACGTCTTCATCGTCGATCACGCGCCTGTCCATCACGTGATCGACGAATTCGCGAAGTTCGTGGCCAATCATCGTTCAACCCCTGTCCGACGTTGTTTCGTGTCGGTTTGTCCCTGTCGTGTGAAGACGATGCGACCGGGCCAGTCAGCAGGTGGTTAACACGCAAATCTGAACGCCTGTTCAGGTTAAACGGTCCTGAGTCAGCGTGGTTGCGAGGAGATTACCGGAGCAGATGACGCAGCCACCGCAAAGGCGATGACAACGGCCAAACACGCGACGCTCCACGCCACATCATTGTCGGGCAGAGTCCTCGGGTCGGACTTCGACCGGCCCACGGATTGATCCGCGAAGACCCGAGGACGAAACGGGGCCGATAGCAGTCTCGCCTGTCCGACATGCTCGGATCGAGCCCGCGCATGACGCGCAATCGGCGCGCCGCGCTCCTTCGGCTCAGGCCGCCAAGGACGGAGCGCCGATCAGCGCCGTGAGCTCGGCGCAACTCTCGATCACATGCCGCGCGCCGGCCGCCTGCAATGCCGCGACCGGCTGGAAGCCCCAGGAGACCGCGACCGGGGTCACGCCGGCCGCCACCGCCATCTCCATGTCGAAGGTGCTGTCGCCGACCATCAGCGTGCGCTCAGGACTGGCGCCGGTCTCAGCCATCGCTCGCAGGATCATGTCCGGATGCGGCTTCGAGATCGCGTCGTCCGCGGTCTGGATCGTCTTGAACATCGGCGCCCAGCCATGGCGCTCGACGATGTAGTCGGCGCCGCGCCGCGACTTGCCGGTGGCGATACCGAGCACAGTCGCCGGCCGCTGCGACAGCCCCGCCAGCAGCTCGATGACGCCGGGGAAGAGCGGCTCGGCCAGAGCCGGATCGCTCTCCGCCCGCTGGCGCATGCCGTTGAAGACATCCCGGTAAGTCTGGGTCAGCACGTCGTCCGGCTCGGTGAGCCCGGCGACACGCATCAGCGCGATGTCGAGGGTGAGCCCGATCACGCCGAGACCGGCTTCCCGGCCAGGATGGACGCGGCCGCAGCGCGCGAAGGTCTCGTATTGCGCGCCGAGGATGATCGCCTCGGAGTTGATCAGCGTGCCGTCGAGGTCGAAGATGATGAGGTCCATGCCCGGCGCTCTACAGGAGAAGGCAGCTGCCCGCCATCTCCGCCGGCGCAAGGCTCTCATGCCGCAACGGCCTCACCCTTGCGGACTGCGGCCGCATTCGGCGATCGCGGCCTTCAGGGCGTCGCCATCGAGCCCCTTGCCGCGCGCCTCCTTGCGGCATTCGGCCCGCTGGGCGAGATCCGGCCGCTTGCCGTTGAAGCAGGCGACCAGCGCCGCCGTCCGCTCGGCGCCCTTGAGCCCGGTCGCATCGGCCTCCTGCTTGCAGACCGCGCGCGCCGTCGCCGCGGTCGGCTTGCCGTCGCGGGTCAGACCGTCGCTGGCATAGAGCTTCACGCCGGGAAAGCGCTCCTGCATGCACTCGCGCATGGCGCGGCGCAGATCGTCGCCCGAAAGCGCGATGTTCTCGGCATAGCAGTCGCGTCGCGCCTCGGCGCGAGCGGCACGCGGCACCGGCTCGTCAATGGGTCCAGCGACCGCTTGCGGCGCGGCCGGAGCGGGCTGCGCCTGGGCGAAGCCGGTGGAGGGGAAGGAGAGAACGAGGCCGGCGGCAAGCAAGGCGATGCGCAACATGGAAAGCCTCCCGTGATAAAGAGTTCACAGGAACAAACTTAGAACATATCGCGTTTTGTTCAGCAAGTGTTCTTACCTGAGGTCACGCAACTTTTTCGCGCAGGCCTCACTCGTCCGGCGCGTCGACGATCGGGTCGTAAGGCGCATCCTCAAAGCCGAGCAGATTCCAGCTCTGGCGCATATGCGGCGGCAGCGGCGCACTGACGTCGATCGTGCCCTTGCCGCGGGGATGCGGCAGCACGATCCGCCGCGCCAGCAGGTGCAGCTTGTTCTGGATGCCGCCAGGCATCTCCCAGTTCTGTATGTCGAAGTACTTCGGATCGCCGACGATCGGATGGCCGATATGGGCAGCGTGGGCGCGCAGCTGATGAGTGCGCCCGGTCACAGGCTTGAGCGAGAGCCAGGCCAGCTTCTGCGCCGCGGTCTCGACCACGGCGTAATAGGTCACCGCGTGCATCGCGCCCTCGCCGCCATGCTCGGCGACGGCCATGCGCTGGTCGCCGTCATAGGCTTCCTCGCGGGCGAGATAGGTCGAGATTCGGCCCTGCTTCACGCGCGGAACATGATAGACCAGCGCCCAGTAGACCTTGCGGGCGGAGCGCGAGCGGAAGGTCTTGGCCAAAGTCGCCGCGGCGAAGCGCGACTTGGCGATGACGAGGCAGCCGGCGGTGTCCTTGTCGAGCCGGTGGACGAGGCGCGGCTTCTGCCCGTCCTTGCCGGTCAGCGCCGCCAGCATGCCGTCGACATGCCTGGTCGTGCCGGAGCCGCCCTGGACGGCGAGGCCGGCCGGCTTGTTGAGGACCATGACGTCCTCGTCCTCATAGAGCGTGATCGAGCGCAGGAAGCCGATCGTATCGGCGTCGGCCTTGGCCGAGCGCGGCCGCTCCGCCGCCTGCTCCAGCTTCAGCGGCGGGATGCGCACGGTCTGGCCGGCCTCCAGCCTGTCCTTGCTGTCGGCGCGTTTGCCGTCGACGCGCAATTCGCCTTTCCGGACGATGCGCTGGATATGGCTGAAGGAGAGCTGCGGGAAGCGCGCCTCGAGGAAGCGGTCGATCCGCATCTCGTTCTCGTCCTGCGTCACCACGAGCTGCTGCACGCCGGTCGAGAGCACCTCGGCGGTGACGGCCTTGACCTCGGCGCGGGTCGGCGCATCCGTGATCGGCGGCTTGCGTGTCGCCGGCTTGCGCGGAGCTGCGGCCCTTGGCGCCGGATGATGCGGCTTCGGGTTGCGCGTCGGCTCGGTGCGCACGACCTCGTCCTCCGCCGGACGCGGCCTGGCCCGGGCCGAGCGGCGCGCATCATGGCTCGGGCGCTTGCCTTTCGGCGCGCCGGAGGCTGGCGGCCTGCCGCCGCGCTTCGGGCCGTTGCCCCGCGGGGGGCCGCCCGTTCCCTTGCCGCCTGTTCCCTTGCCGCCGGTTCTCATGACAGCCCCCTGACCAGAGCGAGCCCCGCGACCAGCGCCGCGAGCGACAGGACGACCGAGCCGATGACGTAGACCGCCGCCAGCATCGCCTCGCCGCGCTCCCAGAGCAGCACCGCGTCGAGCGAGAAGGCCGAGAAGGTGGTGAAGCCGCCGAGGACGCCGGTGGTCAGGAACAGTCTGGCGTGCTGGCTCCAGCCCTCGCCCGCCTTGAAGGCGAGCCAGCCGGCGACGAGGCCCATCAGGCCGGAGCCGAGGATGTTGATCGCCATCGTGCCATAGGGGAACGAGGCGCCAAGCCATTTCAGCGAGACGAGGTTGACGCCGTGCCGGAGCACGCCGCCGATGCCGGCGCCGAGAAAGACGAGAGCGGTGGAAAGCATCCCCGAGGCATAGAGCGCCCTGCGACCGCAGACAAACGAAATCCGCGGCGGATGCCTCGTTCCAGTCTGGTCTGCTGCTTACCTCACCGTTTCCGTGCCATAGCCCCGCAGGAATGCATCGACCCCGGCCTGCGCATAGCGGGCGAGCTCGGCCGGATCGCTATCGCACTTGCCGCTGAACATGGCGCGGTTCAGCGGGATCCAGAGCAACAGCCCGGCGAAATGGTTGGCTGCCATCAGCGGGTCGTCGATCCGCAGGCGCCCCTTGGCGGCATAGCGCTGGAAGGCGGCGGAGAGCGTCTCCAGCACGCGTTCGAAGCCACCAGAGAACCAGCCCTGCCCGACCTCGGGGAAGCGCTCGGCATTGGCGATCACCAGCCGGCGCAGGCGCAGCAGGTCCGGCTGCATCAGCGCGGTCAGGAACTTGCCGGCGAGCCGGCTCAGCCCTTCCCTGGGGTCGTGTGAGGCCGCAAGCTCCTCGGCCACCAGCCGCAGCAAGCCGTCGATATTGTCCGTCGTCGCCGCGACGATCGCCGCATAGAGCCGCTCCTTGTCGGCGAAATAGCGGTAGAGCGTCGGCTTCGACACAGCCGCAAGCGCCGCCACCTCGTCCATGGTGGTGCCGTCATAGCCCTTCGCCAGGAACAGGCTCGTCGCCGCCTCCAGCACGGCGCCGCGCTTGCGTTCGGAGCGATCGAGAACGGCTTGCGACATGGCGGCTCCATGGGTCTTGACATCAGAAATAAAACTACACAGTTTAGTTGTACTAAACCGTTCAGTTTTACTCTATCCCTTCCGCTCCCGGAGAGCCAGATGCAAACCGCCCCCTCTTCTCTCGACCGCGCCCTCCTCGCCTGCGGCGTGGCGAGTGCCCCTGTGTTCTACGGCCTCGCCGCGCTGCAAGTGGCGCTCAGGCCCGGCTATGACATCCGCACCCAGCCGATCAGCTTCCTCGCGCTCGGCGAGCTCGGCTGGATCCAGGTCGCGAATTTCGTGGTCACCGGTGCCCTGGCGCTCGCCGGCGCGCTCGGCTTGCGCCATGTCCTGCGCGGCCAGCGCGGAGGCACGGCGGGCCCGATTCTCGCCGGCCTCTACGGTCTCGGCATGATCGGGGCAGGGCTGTTCGGGCCCGATCCCCTGCCCGCCCCCGGGCAGGCGCCACAGATGAGCGCGGCCGGCGCCGTGCATATGGTCGCCTTCCTTCTCTCGTTCCTGTCGCTGATCGCGGCCTGCTTCGTCTTCGCCCGCCGGTTCAACGCCGTCGGCAAGAGCGGCTGGGCGCTCTACAGCGTCGTAACCGCCCTGGTCGCTCCCGCGCTCGTCGCCACGAGCATGGCGAACCCGGCTTTCGCCGGGCTGATCGTCGGCGCCGCCGGTCTCGTGCTCTTCGGCTGGTTCTCGCTCATCGCCTTCGAGGTTCGCAATGAAACCTCGGCTCTCCCGGCGTTCCCGCCCCAGGCGCCTGCCGCTGCCTGAGCAGCAGCAATGATCATGCGGCCTGCGATCTTCCGCTGGCCGCTCCCACGCAGAAGCACCTCCCGCTCCACCCGGACGATTGACTTGCCACCTCCCCGACCGGCAGAAACATCGAGACGCAGGGGGTGGTCGTCGCGCCAATGGCATGCGGTTCTGTACCAGGAGGCGAGCTTGTCGGCGCGGCGTTCTGGCGCGCGGCGCTGCCTGCCGGCCTCGGACTCGCCCTGCTGTCGCAGATCGCCCTCGCAGCGCCGGCGCGCTTGCAATCGCGCCCGGCGCAGGCCCCGAGCTTTGCCCGCGCCTGCACGATTGCCTTGCCCGAAACTCCGCCGCTCTTCGCCGGCAAGCCGGCAGAGCCTGCGGCTTCGGGCGAGGACGAAGCAGATGACGACAGCGACGACGAGGAGGACGAGGACGAGGACGACGAGGACCCGCCGGAGCGCGGCCTTGTCCTGCCCGGCGCGGCCACCTGCCTCTCGATCACCGGCACGGTCAGCGCCGGCATCCAGCGCGATTCCTTCCGCGCCTCGCGCAATGGTCCGCCGCCGCCGTCGAGCGCGACCTCCTTCCCGATCAGCGCCGCCTTCCGGATCGCGACCTCGCACGAGCTCGCCTCCGGCCTGCGCGTCGGCACGGCCTTCGGCTTCACCATGTACGGGCCGGTCAACGGCACCAGCGAGACCACGATCGACGAGGCGACGATCCTGGTCGGGCCCTGGACCTTCGGGCTCGACACGTCGCGCTTCGCCTTCTGGACCGGCGACGAGTTCATCTTCTCGACGCGCGTGCCCTCGCGCACCGTCGGCCTCATCGCGCTGGAACTGCCGCTGACCGAGAGCTGGACCGCGACGCTCGCTGTCGAGGACCCGGCGCTCGGCAACGCCTCCGTGACCGCGCCGGTTCAGACCGGGCGACGCATACCCGATACGATCGGCCGGCTGGTCTACGAACAGGGCGGCTGGACCGTGCATGCTGCATTCGCCTTGCGGGAGATCCCCGGTACGCCGTCGCGCTTCGGCCGGGCCGGCATTCTCGGCGCGACCTATGAAGGCGAGGCGTTCGGCAAAAGCTGGAGCCTGACGGCGCAGCTCGCCGGTGCGATCGACGGAGCGCCCTATCTCGGCTCGCAGCTCGACGCCCGCATCGTCAACCGCGTGCTCGTGGCGACCGACGCCACCCGCGGCTTTTCCACCGTCGTCTCCGGCCGCCTGGAATGGACCGACGAGCTCGCCAGCAACCTCTATCTCAGCCGGTATTGGCTCGAAGTGCCGCTCGCCAACCAGGTCCGCGGCGAGATCAGGATCGACCGCTTCGCCGCCAATCTGGTCTGGACCCCGGTCGAGGGCCTCAAGCTCGGCATTGAGAACTCGATCGCCTGGGCGAAGATCGCGCTGACCGGCCGCGAGATCGCGGCGGGGTTGGCGGGGCGACAGATCTCGACGCAGCTTTTCATCGAGCGGAGTTTTTGAAGAGAACGTCATTCTCGGGCGGAGCGAAGCGCAGACCCGAGAATCTCGTGGCGAGAAGGCGTTGATTGGTGCCTCTTCCGGCCTGAGATGCTCGGGTCGAGCCCGAGCATGACGCGGGCTGAAGCCGGCCCCCTACTCCCCCCGCTCCTGCCGCAGCTTCTCCCAGTACTCCAGCCGCTTCCTGATCTCGCGCTCGAAGCCGCGCTCCGGTGGATCGTAGAAGAGCTGCCGGCCGAGTGCGTCAGGCCAGTAGTTCTGGCCGGAGAAGGCGTCTGGTGCGTCGTGGTCATAAGCGTAGTCGGCGCCGTAGCCCTCCTGCTTCATCAGCTTGGTCGGGGCGTTCAGGATCGTCTTGGGCGGCGTCAGCGAGCCGGCTTCCTTGGCGGTGCGCATCGCCGCCTTGTAGGCGACGTAGGCGGCGTTCGATTTCGGCGCGGTGGCGAGATAGATCACCGTGTTCGCCAAGGCGAGCTCGCCCTCGGGCGAGCCGAGCTGCTCATAGGTCTCGGCGGCGGCGCGGGCATGGACCAGCGCCTGCGGGTCGGCGAGGCCGATATCCTCGACCGCCATGCGCACCAGCCGCCTCGCCAGAAAGCGCGGGTCCTCGCCGGCATCGAGCATGCGGGCGAAATAATAGAGCGCCGCATCCGGATCGGAACCGCGGATCGTCTTGTGCAGCGCCGAGATCAGATTGTAGTGCCCGTCCTGCGCCTTGTCGTAGATCGGCGCGCGCCGCTGGATCACCTCGGAGAGCCCGGCTTCGTCGAATATCTCTCCTGACTTGGCGGCGCGCCAGGTCTCCTCGGCCAGCGTCAGCACCGCCCGCCCGTCGCCATCGGCGAAGCGCGCCAGTGCGAGCCGCGCCTCCGGTGTCAGCGGCAATTCGCGGTTCTCCAGCGCCTCGGCCCGGCCGAGCATGAAGAGCAGCGCACCCTCGTCGAGCGCCTTGAAGGTCAGGACGCGCGCCCGCGACAGCAGCGCCGCGTTGAGCGCGAAAGACGGGTTCTCGGTGGTGGCGCCGACCAGCGTGATCGTGCCGTCCTCCATCACCGGCAGGAAAGCGTCCTGCTGAGCCCGGTTGAAGCGGTGGATCTCGTCGACGAACAGCAAGGTGCCCTTGCCGCCGAGCCGGCGGCCACGGGCGGCGTCGAAGGCCTTCTTCAGGTCGGCGACGCCGGAGAAGATCGCGCTGATCTGCTCGAAACCGAGATCGGTCTGCCCCGCCAGCAGGCGCGCCACCGTCGTCTTGCCGGTGCCGGGTGGGCCCCAGAAGATCAGGCTGCCGAGCGAGCCCGAGGCGATCAGCCGGGTCAGCACCCCATCCTCGCCGGTCAGGTGCTCCTGTCCCGCGACCTCGCCGAGCGTCGTCGGCCGCACCCGGTCGGCGAGCGGACGCGGGCCGGATTTGTCGAGACCCGAGGCGGAGAAGAGGTCGCTCACCTCACCCGCCGAAGGTCGAGGTCACCGTCTGGCCGCCGCGCGAGATCGTCACCTCCCAGGCGCGCTTGCGCTCGCGCGTCGCCAGCTCGATCTCGCGCGAGGCGGCGATGCGTTCGCCATTGATCGCGAGGATCAGGTCGCCCTTGCGGAAGCCGACGCGCGCGGCCGGGCTGCCCTCCTCGATCTCGCTGACGACCACACCTTCGGTCGAGAGGTCGATCGAGAGCTCCTCGGCCACCGCCGGCGACAGGTTGAGCACGGTCAGGCCCGTGAAGGGCGAGCGGCCGGCGACCTTGACCGGCTCGCGCGGACGCGTCTCCGGCGCCGGCGTCAGCTTGATCGGGACGGTGATGCGCTTGCCGCCGCGCAGCACGGTGAGCTGCGTCGTGCCGCCGATCGGCCGCGTGGCAAAACGGTAGCCGAAGCTCTCGGGATCGTCGACGCCGACGCCGTCGACGGCGAGGATCACGTCCGAGCGCTTCAACCCGGCTTCCGCCGCCGGCCCCGAATCGACCACGCTGGCGACGACCGAGCCGGCCGGCCGGTCGAGCCCGAGCCCGTCTGCGACCTCCTGGGTCAGCGCCTGCAGCCGCGCCCCGAACCAGGGCCGCTTCACCAGCTTGCCGCCGGACTTGGCGCTCTCGACCACGACGCGGACCATGGCAGAGGGAATCGCGAAGCCGATGCCGTGGCTGCCGCCCGAGCGCGAGAAGATCGCGGTGTTGATGCCGGTCAGGCGCCCCTGCATGTCGACCAGCGCGCCGCCGGAGTTGCCGGGGTTGATCGCGGCGTCGGTCTGGATGAAGGACTGGGCATCGCCGACGCCGACTTGCGTGCGCGCCAGCGCCGAAATGATGCCCTGCGTCACCGTCTGGCCGACGCCGAAGGGATTGCCGATCGCCAGCACGAGATCGCCGATCTGCAGCGTGTCGGAATCGCCGACCTCGATCGCCGTCAGCTCCTTGGCGCCCTTGACCTTGAGCACGGCAAGGTCGGTGCGTGGATCGCGCAGCACGATCTCGGCCTCGAACTCGCGCTTGTCGGCGAGCGCGACCTTGACCTCGGTCATGCCCTCGATGACGTGGTTGTTGGTGACGACGAGGCCGCCGGCATCGACGATCACGCCCGAGCCGAGCGAGCGCTGCACCTGCTCGCGCGGCAGGCCGAAGCCGCCATCGCCGAAGAAGCGGCGGAAGAACGGATCGTCCATGAACGGGTTCTGCGGCCGCCGCTCGACGCGCGCGCCATAGACGTTGACGACCGAGGGCGAGGTCTTCTGCACGACGGGCGCGAAGGACAGTGTGATCTGCTGGCGCGCTTCCGGAACCTGGCGGGCCTGAGCGAGCGCCAGCGACGAAGCGCCGATGGACAGCGCAAGACCGAGGCTCAGCGCGACAAACCGGCTGCGCTTCGGCATGATGGAACGGCGCATGCCGATCTCCTTCTTGAAACAAAATAGCTGCCTTGGAAGTTCAGTATCTGAACCATACCCCCGCGGCAGCATCCCGGACACTGTCGAGAACACGCGCTGCGCGTTCCTGTTCCGGGTCGCGAGACACCCCACCCTGCTCCCGAAAGGACCAATGACGTGAGCCTCGTTCGCCTTGTTTATGCCAGCCGCAGCCGACTCGTCGAGGTAGATCGACGTGTGGAGCTCGCGCGCATTCTCGAGACGGCGCGGCGGCTCAATGCCGAGAGGCATGTCACGGGTTTCCTGATGGCGACGCCGGGCGGATTCGCCCAGATCCTCGAAGGCGAGGCCGGTGCTATCGCGGAAACCTATGGCCGGATCATGGTCGATCCGCGCCATGACGAGCTGCGCCTGCTGGCACAGGACGTCGTCGAGCAGCGGCAGTTCGCCGGCTGGGCGATGGCCTTCGCCGAGCGCGACGAGACGACGGAGTTCATCTTCGGGCTCTATGGCGTCTCGCCAGACACCGAGATTTTCGAGCAGCCGCTGGACGTGCTGCTCGATCTCGCCGGCGAACTCGCCAACGCGAAGGGCTGAGGCCTATTTGCCGTCGCTAAGCAGCACCTTGTACTTCTCGATCTCGGCCGGGACCATCTTGGCGACGAACTCCGGCGACATCTCCTCCTTCTCGGGCAGCACCGAGGAGAGCTCCTTGAAGCGCGCATGCAGCTTCTCGCTGGAAAGCGCGGTGCGCAGCGCCTGATTGAGCTTGTCGATCACCGGTTGCGGCGTGCCCTTCGGCGCGAAGATCGCGTTCCAGCCCTGCGCCTGGAAGGCCGGCAATCCTGCTTCGGTCGATGTCGGCACGTCCGGCAGGCTCGGCAGGCGTTGCGGCGTCGCCACCACCAGCGCCTTGACCTTGTTGCCCTGGACCGCGCCGGACAGCGAGGTCGCCGCATCGCAGACGCCGTCGATCTGCCCGCCCATCAGGTCGTTCAGCGCCGGCCCAGCGCCGCGATAGCTCACCAGCGCCACGTCGAGGCCCGACGCCTTCAGGAAGTTGCGGCAGATCAGATAGTTCGACGAGCCGACGCCGGCATGGCCGAGGCTGATCTTGCCCGGGTTCGCCTTGGCATAGGCGAGGAACTCGTTGAGGTCCTTGGCCGGGAAGCCGAGCTTCAGCGCGATCATCGGCGAGGTCTTGGCGACGAGGCCGATCGGCACGAAATCGGCGGGCGTGTATTTGAGATCGTTATAGATCGTGTAGGAGGCGGCGTTGGTGCCGCTGTTGCCGATCACGATGGTGTAGCCGTCCGGCTCGGCCCTTGCCGCCCGCGTCAGCGCGGTCGCGCCGCCGGCCCCGCCCATGTTCTCCATCACGATGCGCTGGCCGAGCACCTGGGCCATCTCCTCGCCGACGAGCCGGGCGATCACGTCGGAGGAGCCGCCGGCCGCGAACGGCACCAGCATGTTGATCGGCTTCGACGGATACTTGTCCTGGGCCTGCACCGGCAGGACGGCGATGGCGGCGAGCATGGCCAGAGCAGCGCGCTTCATGCGAATATCTCCCTCGACGCCGGGCCTGTTTCCAAAGCGGCGTTGCACCGCCCTGCCCGGTTCGGGCAGACGCTAGCACCCCCCTGACGCAGGGAAAAGCGCGAGCGGGCGCAACAATCTCGCGCAGCAATCGCCTCTCGCTTCTGATCTGCACAGGCAACGAAAAAGGGCGGCCCGAAGACCGCCCTTTCGTAAGCTTGGATGCCTTGAAAAACTCAGGCCGCCTGCTCGTCATCGGCCGTGAAGACCGGACCGGAATCCTGGCCCTTGGCGTCGACGTCGCGATCGACGAACTCGATCACGGCGAGCGGCGCGTTGTCGCCGAAGCGGAAGCCCGCCTTCATGATGCGCAGATAGCCGCCATTGCGCTCCTTGTAGCGCGGGCCGAGGACCGCGAAGAGCTTGCCGACCAAAGCGACGTCCTTGATCTGCGCGATCGCCTGGCGGCGGGCGTGCAGGTCGCCGCGCTTGCCGAGGGTCACCAGCTTCTCGACGACCGGACGCAGGTCCTTGGCCTTCGGCAGCGTGGTGGTGATCTGCTCGTGCTTGATCAGGGCCTGGGCCATGTTGGCGAACATCGCCTGGCGATGCTCGGCAGTGCGGTTGAAACGACGACCGCGGAAACCGTGACGCATGTTTGGCTCCTTCGTTGCTTACGGCCGCCGTGCCACGGAACGGCCGTCCTTTATGCTCCGGAGTGATGTCACGCCGGGCGGGGGATGGCGCGGGAGATGTCCCGCGCCAGGGTCTCAGTAGTGCTCTTCGAAGCGCTTCGCCAGCTCTTCGATGTTCTCCGGCGGCCAGCCCTGCACGTCCATGCCGAGATGGAGGCCCATGGTGGCGAGCACTTCCTTGATCTCGTTCAGCGACTTGCGGCCGAAGTTCGGGGTGCGCAGCATCTCGCCTTCCGACTTCTGGATGAGGTCGCCGATATAGACGATGTTGTCGTTCTTCAGGCAGTTCGCCGAACGGACCGACAGTTCGAGCTCGTCGACCTTCTTGAGCAGGGCCGGGTTGAACGGCAGCTGCGGCGCGGTCGAGACGGCCTCTTCCTTGCGCGGCTCTTCGAAGGTGATGAAGACGGCGAGCTGGTCCTGCAGGATGCGGGCGGCCAGCGCCAGCGCGTCCTCGGGGCTGACCGAGCCGTTGGTCTCGATCTGCATGGTCAGCATGTCGCGGTCGAGGTTCTGACCCTCGCGGGTGTTCTCGACGCGATAGGAGACCTTCTTGACCGGCGAGTACAGGCTGTCGACCGGGATCAGGCCGATCGGCGCGTCCTCGGGACGGTTCTGCTCGGAGGGGACATAGCCCTTGCCGGTGTTGACCGTGAACTCCATGCGGATCTCGGCCCCGTCGTCGAGCGTGCAGAGCACGAGTTCGGGGTTGAGGATCGAGACGTCGCCGATGGTGTTGATGTCGCCGGCGGTGACGGCGCCAGGGCCGGTCTTGCGCAGGGTCATGCGCTTGGGACCCTCACCCTGCATCTTGATGGCGATCGCCTTGATGTTCAGGACGATGTCGGTGACGTCCTCGCGCACGCCCGGAATCGACGAGAACTCATGCAGCACGCCGTCGATCTGGACGGCGGTGACGGCAGCGCCCTGGAGCGAGGAGAGCAGCACGCGACGCAGCGCGTTGCCGAGCGTCATGCCGAAGCCGCGCTCGAGCGGACGCGCGATCACGGTGGCCAGACGCTTCGGGTCGTCTCCGACCTTGACTTCGAGCTTGTTCGGCTTGGACAGATCCTGCCAGTTCTTGCTGATCACGACCGCACTCCTGGTGCTTCAATAATGGCGGCGGCGGGCCGCCCCGTACCGGCGCCCGCCCCTGCGGGCGCCGCTTCGATCCGGCGCTGGCTTTAGACGCGGCGGCGCTTGCGCGGCCGGCAGCCATTGTGCGGGATCGGCGTCACGTCGCGGATCGAGGTGACGGTGAAGCCGGCGGCCTGCAGCGCGCGCAGCGCCGACTCGCGGCCCGAACCCGGACCGGTGACCTCGACCTCGAGGGTGCGCATGCCGTGCTCGGCAGCCTTGCGAGCCGCGTCCTCAGCCGCGACCTGGGCGGCATAGGGGGTCGACTTGCGCGAACCCTTGAAACCCATCGTGCCGGCGGACGACCACGAGATCGTGTTGCCCTGCGCGTCGGTGATGGTGATCATGGTGTTGTTGAACGAGGCGTTCACATGCGCGACGCCGGAAACGATGTTCTTGCGTTCGCGACGGCGGACGCGTTGGGCTTCCTTGGCCATAGTCTCTTTCTTTCATCCTTCAGGCGCGCCCGTGATGCCAGGCGCTGGGGATATCGCCTGCCCGCGAGCGGGTCAGGCGACGCAAAACAAGATAGCGAGCCGGTCGCCCGGCCCGGCGAAACTCACTTCTTCTTGCCGGCGATCGGCTTCGCCTTGCCCTTGCGGGTGCGGGCGTTGGTGTGGGTGCGCTGGCCGCGCACCGGCAGCGAGCGGCGATGGCGCAGGCCGCGATAGCAGCCGAGGTCCATCAGGCGCTTGATGTTCATCGAGACTTCGCGGCGCAGATCGCCCTCGACGAGATAGTCGCGGTCGATCGTCTCGCGGATCTGCAGGACCTCGGCGTCGGTCAGCTGGTTGACCCGGCGCTCGGCGGCGATGCCGACCTTGTCGCAGATCTCCTGGGCCTTGTGGGCGCCGATGCCGTGAATGTACTGCAGACCGATGACGACGCGCTTGCCGGTCGGAATGTTGACGCCCGCGATACGAGCCATGTTCTTCACCTCTCCATGCGGCCGCAGCGCCAGGCGCCACGGCAATGACGATAACTCCGCGTCCGGTGGAGGCCGGCCCTTGCGGAGCGTTGAACTTGGTCCATACGCAAATGCGACGCCGTCCCTTCTCCCGAAGGCATCGGCATCGCTCATATGAAACCGGATGGCGGCTCCTTAAAGGGTCGGGTGCAACGAGTCAACCCATTGCACCCAAGAAACATGCCAAGGCCGGCAAAGCCGCCCTTCCCTTTATCTCTCTGCGCGCAGAATGCCCTCTATTTCTTCACCAGCGGGCACTTGCTCTCCGAAAGCGGCGCGATGATTTCCGCCGCCGGGATCTTGCGGACCACCTTGAAATAGTCCCAGGGCGCCTTCGATTCGGCGGGAGCCTTGGCCTCGACCAGCAGCATGTCGTTCAGCAGCCTTCCGTCCTCGCGGATCTTGGCGCCGGGCGCATAAAAGTCGTCGACCGGCAGCTCCTTCATCTTGGCCGCGACTGCCGGGCCCGCCGCCGTGCCTGCCGCCTTCACCGCCTTGAGATAGTGCAGCACCGAGGAATAGACGCTGGCCTGGATCATGCCCGGCATCTTCTTGGTCCGCGCCATATAGCGGTCTGCCCAATCTCGGCTCGGCTTGTCGGCGTCATGGTAGTAGGCGGTGGTGGTGATGAGCCCCTTGGCCTTGTCGAGGCCGAGCCCGTGCACGTCGCTCAGCACCACCACCATCGCTGCGAGCTTCTGGCCGCCATCGACGAGGCCGAACTCGCCGGCCTGCTTGATCGAGTTGATCGTGTCGGTGCCGGCATTGGCGAAGGCGACGATCTTGGCCTTGGAGGCCTGCGCCTGCAGCAGGAAGGAGGAGAAGTCCGGCGTCGACAGCGGCGCGCGCACCGTGCCCAGCGTCTTGCCCTTGTTGGCCGCGACGATCGTCTCGATATCGGCGGTGAGCTGATGGCCGAAGGCATAGTCGGCGGCGATGATGTACCAGCTGTCGCCGCCCTCGCGCAGGATCGACAGCGCCGTGCCCTTGGCCGAGGTCGCGGTGTCGAAGGTCCACATGAAACCGGTGGCGCTGCAGTCCTCGTTGAAGAGGCGCGTCGTCGCCGGCCCGTTATAGAGCGTGACCTTCTGCTTCTCCTTGGCAATGCCGGCGACCGCCAGCGCGACCGCCGAATTCGTCAGGTCGGCAATCGCGGTGACGCCGTCGACATCGTACCAGCGCCGCGCCAGGCCCGCGGCGACATCCGGCTTGTTTTGGTGGTCGCCCGAGACGATCTCGATCGGCTTGCCCAGCACCGAGCCGCCGAAATCCTCGATCGCGAGCTTGGCCGCCTCGACCGAGCCGAGACCGCCGAACTCGGCATAATTGCCCGATTGGTCGTTGAGGATGCCGATCTTGACCGCGTCCTGCGCCCGCGCGGTCGCCGCAGTCGCCAGCAGCGCAGCCGCCACAAGGCAAGCAACCCGTTTCATGCTGTCCTCCCGTTTGCCGGTCGGTCGGCCAGCCGGCGATGGCTGATGCCACCGGCCTAAGGCTGCCGCCGCCATGTCTTGGCCGCTACCGGCCTCAGCGGAGTTCAGTCGGCGGGAGAAGATGTGTCAATTGCAACCGCGGCGCGCGAAATCGCGCCTGCGCTGGCGCAAATGCGCACGGGCACATTGGGCTGAGCCATCCCCCGGGCCCAAGCCTTGCGATCGGTATCGTCGAGGCATATGCTCCGACATATGCCAACAGCCGGAGTGACGCGAATGAACGAGATTCGACACGTCAGGCTGTTTCGCAATGGTCGCAATCAGGCTGTTCGCATCCCTGTCGAGTTCGAGCTTCCCGGGGATGAAGCCCTGATGCGCCGCGATGGCGACCGTCTCGTCATCGAGCCTTTGGCCAAACGGGGTCTGTCCGCCCTCCTCGCCAGCCTGGAACCGCTCGACGAGGCCTTCCCGGAGATCGTCGATCCCCCACCGGCGCCGGAACGCGACCTTTGACGCGCTATCTGCTCGACACCAACATCATCTCCGATCTGGTGCGCCAGCCGCAGGGCCGTGCTGCGAAACGCATCGCGGAGATCGGCGACCGTCAAATCCTGACGAGCGTGATCGTCGCAGCTGAATTGCGCTATGGCTGCAGGAAAGCCGGCTCGGCGCGCCTGTCGGCAACCGTCGAAGCTCTGCTTTTTGAGATCGCGACGATTCCGTTCGACGAGGCCGCCTCGCGTGCCTATGCCGATCTGCGCACAGCCCTCGAAGCCAGGGGCCAGCCGATCGGCGGCAACGACATGCTCATTGCCGCGCAGGCTCTGGCGCTCGGGTGCGTCATGGTCACGGCGAACACTGACGAATTCGCCCGCGTCGACGGGCTCAAGGTCGAGAACTGGCTGGCCTGAGCTCTGCCCCCTCACCGCTTGCGTACGAACTCCGTGCGCAGCACCAGCCCCTTGATGCTCTCGTGGCGGCAGTCGATCTCCTCGGGATTGTCGGTCAGCCGGATCGAGCGGATCACCGTGCCCTGCTTCAGGGTCTGGCCGGCGCCCTTGACCTTGAGGTCCTTGATCAGCGTCACCGCGTCGCCATCGGCCAGGATGTTGCCGGAGGCGTCGCGGACCTTGAGCTTCTGCGCCGCCGCGGCTGCCAGTTCCGAGGCCGGGCGCCACTCGCCGGTCGCCTCGTCGTAGACATAGTCGTCATCGCCATCGGCCATGGGCTCGGCTCCTTCGCCAAGAAAAAACCGCGCGGCGAGAACCGCGCGGCCTCTGAATTTCCAATCGGGCTGGTGATCAGCCCGCCAGCGCCTGCTCGATCGCCGAGGAGACATCGTCGATCGGCTGCATGCCGTCGATCGGCGTCAGCTGGCCGCGCTTCTCGTAATAGGGCGCGACGATCGCGGTGTCGCGGTTATAGGCCTCGAGCCGGGTCTTGAAGACCTCCGGATCGTCGTCCTTGCGCACCGGCTGGCCGGCGGCCTTGGCCTCCTCCGCGCGGCGCACGATCCGGTCGACGAGCTTGCTCTGGTCGACCCGGAGCTCGAGCACCTTGTCGAGCTTCAGCCCCTTGCCGGCCAGCATCGAGTCGAGCGCCTCGGCCTGCGCCAGCGTGCGCGGGAAACCGTCGAGGATGAAGCCCTTCTTCGCATCGGCTTCCTCGATGCGGTCGGCGACGATGCCGATGACGATCTCGTCCGAGACCAGCCCGCCGGCATCCATCACCGCCTTCGCCTTGAGACCGACCGGGGTGCCGGCCGCCACCGCGGCGCGCAGCATGTCGCCGGTCGAGAGCTGCGGAATGCCGTGCTTCGCGACGATCCGCGTCGCCTGAGTGCCTTTGCCCGCCCCCGGCGGCCCCAGGAAAATCAGCCTCATCAGCGCCTTGCCCCCCTCAACTTCGCCTTCTTGACCAGCCCCTCATACTGATGGGCCAGCAAATGACCATGGACCTGAGCCACCGTGTCCATCGTCGTCGTCACCACGATCAGCAGCGAGGTGCCGCCGAGCAGGATGATCGGAATCTGGGCATAGGTGATCATGAACTCGGGGATCAAGCAGACGATAGTCAAATAGGCGGCGCCGAGCACGGTGATGCGGGTCAGCACCCGGTCGATATGCTCGGCGGTGCGCTCGCCGGGACGGATGCCGGGCATGAAGCCGCCATGCTTCTTGAGGTTGTCCGCCGTCTCGACCGGATTGAACACGATCGCGGTGTAGAAGAAGCAGAAGAAGATGATCAGCGCCGCATAGAGGATCATGAACAGCGGCCGGCCATGCGCCAGATAGGTCGCGAGCGTCGACAGGATGCCCGTCCCGCCCGAGGCTTGGCTGAAGCTGGCGATCGTGGTCGGCAGCAGCAGCAGCGACGAGGCGAAGATCGGCGGGATCACGCCGGCGGTGTTGAGCTTCAGCGGCAGGAACGAGGTCTGGCCCTCATACATGCGGTTGCCGACCTGGCGCTTCGGATAGTTGATCAGCAGGCGGCGCTGGGCGCGCTCGACGAAGACGACGAAGGCGATGACGCAGACCGCCATGACCAGCACCAGCAGCAGGAGGCCGGTCGAGATCGCGCCCTGGCGGCCGAGCTCGAGCGTCTGGGCCAGCTGCGCCGGGAACTCGGCGATGATGCCGGCGAAGATGATCATCGAGGTGCCGTTGCCGATGCCGCGGCTGGTGATCTGCTCGCCGAGCCAGAGCAGGAACATGGTGCCGCCGACCAGCGTGATCGTGGTCGAGATCAGGAAGAACGGCCCCGGCTCCAGCACGAGATTGCCCGAGCCTTGAAGACCCACGCCGATGCCCCAGGCCTGGAACAGTGCCAGCACCAGCGTCAGATAGCGCGTGTACTGGTTGAGGATCTTGCGACCCGCCTCGCCTTCCTTCTTCAGCGCCTCGAAGGTCGGGACGACGCTGGAGAGCAGCTGGATGATGATCGAGGCCGAGATGTACGGCATGATCGCCAGCGCGAAGATCGCAAGCCGGCCGACGGCGCCGCCGGAGAACATGTTGAACAGGCCGAGCACGCCCGACTGGGTCTGCTTGAACAGGTCGGCGACCGCATCCGGGTTCATGCCGGGCAGCGGGATATAGGTGCCGAGCCGATAGACGATCAGCGCCCCCAGCGTGAACCAGATCCGCTTCTTCAACTCGTCGGCCTTGGCCAGCGCGCCGAAGTTCAGGTTTGCCGCAAGCTGTTCAGCCGCCGATGCCATGCGTCCGGTCCTTGGGTGTAGAATTCTGGTCTAGACAGTCGAACGGCGGCCAAGGCTTCGGGCCCGGCCGCCGCTCGCGTTAGTCATGTAAGCGCAAGAGCCGGATGCTTCCAGATGGCTGCACGCAGTGCAGTCATCTGGAAGCTGAATCCGTCTCTCATCAAAAAGTTGGAGCAGGATTCATGCGAAAAACCGGTTCCCACTTTTTCGCATCCTGCTCCGGTCACGCCTGTGAAGCGGCGGCCGCCAGGATTTTGACCGTGCCGCCAGCCTTCTCGATCGCCTCGACGGCCGACTTCGACGCACCAGCCACCTCGAAGGCGAGCTTCGCCTTGAGCTCGCCGACGCCGAGGATCTTGACGCCGTCGCGCGCCGCCTTCGAGATCACGCCGGCAGCGACCAGCGACTCGATGGTGACGGTGCCGTCCAGCTTGCCGGCTTCGACAGCCTGCTGGATGCGGCCGAGATTGACCTCGTTCAGCTCGCGGGCGAACAGGTTGTGGAAGCCGCGCTTCGGCAGGCGCCGATAGAGCGGCATCTGGCCGCCTTCGAAGCCCTTGACCGCCACGCCGGCGCGAGCCTTCTGGCCCTTGACGCCACGCCCGCCGGTCTTGCCCTTGCCGGAGCCGATGCCGCGGCCGACGCGAATACGCGACTTGCTCGCGCCTTCGTTGTCACGAATGTCAGTGAGTTTCATGGTTCGCCCCTCCTCACTTCGCGTCGGCAACGCGGACGAGGTGCTTGACCTTCTCGACCATGCCACGCGCAGCCGGCGTGTCCTGCAGGGTCGATTGGCGGCGGATCTTGTTCAGGCCGAGACCGATCAGGGTCTGGCGCTGCGAGGCGTCGCGGCGGATCGGCGAACCGATCTGCTCGACGGTGAAGGTCTTCTCAGCCTTTGCCATCGAACCCTCCTCACGCGTCCGCGCCGGCATCCGCGCCGGCATCGCGGCGGCGGGTCTGCAGGGCCGAAACCTTGAGCGAGCGACGCGCAGCGACGCTGCGCGGCGAATCCTCGTTCTTCAGCGCATCGAAGGTGGCGCGCACGAGGTTGTAGGGGTTCGAGGAGCCGAGCGACTTCGAGACCACGTCCTGCATGCCGACCGCCTCGAAGACGGCGCGCATCGGGCCGCCGGCGATGATGCCGGTACCGGCCGGGGCAGCGCGGAGCACGACCTTGCCGGCGCCGTGACGGCCCTGGACGTCGTGATGCAGCGTGCGGCCTTCGCGCAGCGGGATGCGGACGAGGCCGCGCTTGGCGGCTTCCGTCGCCTTGCGGATCGCCTCGGGAACTTCACGGGCCTTGCCGTGGCCGAAGCCGACGCGGCCCTTCTGGTCGCCGACGACGACGAGGGCGGCAAAGCCAAAGCGACGGCCGCCCTTCACCACCTTGGCGACGCGGTTGATGTGGACCAGCCGGTCCACGAATTCCGAATCGCGCTCTTCGCGATCGCGATCACGAGGTTCTCTCGCCATGTCTTCCTCTTACTTGCGCGGACGGTGCCGATCCTGGCCCGCCGCTCGCTCGAGCGCTCCGGAATGGAGCGACTTCCCAAATGCGACATGCGGGAAGCCTTTTGGGCCTCCCGCATCCCGCGGTGTTCAACCAATCAGAAGCTCAGCCCGCCTTCGCGAGCGGCCTCGGCCAGCGCCTTGACGCGGCCATGGTACATATAGGCGCCACGGTCGAACACGACCTCCTTGACGCCGGCCTTGATGGCGCGCTCGGCAAGGATCTTGCCGATCTGCGCCGCGGCCTCGACATTCGCGCCCGACTTGATGTCGGCGCGGATATCCTTGTCGAGCGACGAGGCCGAAGCGAGCGTCAGCCCCTTCGTGTCGTCGATGACCTGCGCGTAGATCTGCTTGCCGGTGCGGTGCACCGACAGGCGGGCGCGGCCATTGGCCACTGCCTTGATCGCGCGGCGGACGCGGGCCTTGCGGCGCGCAGTCGCAACTGTCTGCTTGCTCATGGCTCCGGTCCTTACTTCTTCTTGCCTTCCTTGCGGAAGATGAATTCGCCGGCGTACTTGACGCCCTTGCCCTTGTAGGGCTCGGGACCGCGATAGTCGCGGATCTCGGCGGCGGTCTGGCCGACGACCTGCTTGTCGATGCCGACGACGACGATTTCCGTCGGCTTCGGCGTCGTGATCGTCACCCCGGCCGGGATTTCATAGTCGATGTCGTGGCTGTAGCCGAGCGAGAGCTTCAGGACCTTGCCGGCGACAGCGGCCTTGTAGCCGACGCCGTTGATCTCGAGCTTCTTCTCGAATCCGGCCGTCGTGCCGACGACCAGGTTGTTGATGCGGGCGCGCGAGGTGCCCCAGAGCGCGCGGGCGCGCTTGGTCTGCGAGCGCGGCTGGACGGCGATGGCGCCGTTCTCCAGGGCGACCGAGACCTCCTCGGGAACCACGAAGGACAGTTCGCCCTTCGCGCCCTTGACCTTGACCAGCTGGCCCGAGACGTTGGCGGTGACGCCAGCGGGGACCGAGACGGGCTTCTTACCGATACGAGACATTGGATCTCTCCTGATGAGCAGCTGTGCGTGAAAGGTCAGAAGACCTTGCAGAGCACTTCGCCGCCCACGTTCTGCTCGCGGGCAAGGTGATCGGACATCACGCCGCGGGGCGTGGAGACGATGGTGACGCCGAGGCCGTCGGCCACGCGCGGCATGGTCTCGACCGAGGAGTAGACGCGACGGCCGGGCTTCGACACCCGCGAGATCGACCGGATGACCGGCTGTCCCTCGTGGTACTTCAGCTCGATGTCGAACTCGGTGCGGCCGTTGCCGAACTCGGTGGTCGAATAGCCGCGGATGTAGCCTTCCGACTGCAGCACGTCGAGGACGCGGGCGCGCAGCTTCGAGCCCGGGGTCGTGACGCGCGACTTGCGCCGCATCTGCGCATTGCGGATGCGGGTCAGCATATCGCCAAGCGGATCGATGATCGCCATGATGCTACCTCCTCACCAGCTCGACTTGACGAGGCCGGGAACCAGCCCCTTGTTGCCGAGCTCGCGCAGAGCAACGCGCGACATTTTCAGCTTGCGATAGAACGCGCGCGGGCGGCCGGTGACTTCGCAACGGTTGCGCACGCGGATGCCGGCGGAATTGCGCGGCAGTTCGGCCAGCTTCAGGCGAGCGAGGAAACGCTCGTCCATCGACTGGTTCTCGTCATTGGCGATCGCGAGAAGGCGCGCCCGGCGGCCCGCGAACTTCTTCACGAGCGCCTTGCGGTGGTTGTTCTTCTCGACGGAGCTCTTCTTAGCCATCGATATCTCCTGGTTTCCGCGTATGAGCCCGAAGGCTCACTGCCGGAACGGGAAGTTGAAGTGCTTGAGCAGGGCGCGGGCCTCGTCATCCGACTTCGCAGTCGTGCAGACGATCACGTCCATGCCCCAGACCTGGTCGACCTTGTCGTAGTTGATCTCGGGGAACACGATGTGCTCCTTGATCCCGAGCGCGAAATTGCCGCGCCCGTCGAACGACTTCGGGTTGAGACCACGGAAGTCGCGCACCCGCGGAAGAGCGATGGTCACGAGCCGGTCGACGAACTCGAACATCCTGGTCTTGCGCAGCGTGACCTTGCAGCCCACCGCCATGTTCTCGCGCAGCTTGAAGCCGGCGATGGCGAGGCGGGACTTGGTGATGACCGGCTTCTGGCCAGCGATCATGGCGAGGTCGCCGGCGGCGTTGTCGACCTTCTTGCGGTCGGCAGTCGCTTCGCCAACGCCCATGTTGATGACGACCTTCTCGAGGGTCGGCACTTCCATGACGTTCTTGTAGCCGAATTCCTTGATCATCGCGGGACGGACGACGTCCTCGTAATGCTTCTTCAAACGCGGCGAGAGAGCCGCCTGCTGAGCCTCAGCCATCGATCAGATCTCCCGAACGCTTGGCGAAACGGACCTTGCGGCCGTCATCGAGCACCTTGAAGCCGACGCGGGTCGGCTTGCCGTCCTTCGGATCGGCGACGGCCAGGTTCGACAGGTCGATCGTGGCCTCCTTGCTGATGATGCCGCCCTCGGACTGGGCGGTCGCCTTGGTGTGCTTCTTGACCAGGTTCACGCCGCGCACGACGGCGCGGGCGTCCTTCGGCAGGACCTGGAGCACTTCGCCGTTCTTGCCCTTGTCGCGGCCGGCGAGCACGACGACCTTGTCGCCCTTCTTGATCTTCGCAGCCATCACAGCACCTCAGGAGCGAGCGAAATGATCTTCATGTGGTTCTTGGCGCGCAGCTCGCGCGGAACCGGTCCGAAGATACGGGTGCCCACCGGCTCCTTCTGGTTGTTGATCAGCACGGCCGCATTGCGGTCGAAGCGGATCACCGAACCATCGGGACGCTTGATGTCCTTGGCCGTACGAACGACGATCGCCTTCATGACGTCGCCCTTCTTCACGCGGCCGCGCGGGATGGCTTCCTTGATCGAAACCACAATGATGTCGCCGATGCGGGCATAGCGCCGCTTCGAGCCGCCGAGAACCTTGATGCACATCACGCGGCGGGCGCCGGAATTGTCGGCGACCTCGAGATTCGTCTGCACCTGGATCATGGCCTTGATCCTTCCATTCCATATCAGCGCGGTTTCCGGACAAAGGCGGAGTGCCTAAGCCCGGACTACGACTGACGGGGGTCGATCGCCCCCTGGCCTCAATGATTCGACTTACGCCTTGGGAGCGTTGTCGAGCACAACCCAGCTTTTCAGCTTGGAAATGGGCTTCGACTCCTCGATCCAGACCGAGTCACCGACCTTGAACGACCCCGCCTCGTCATGGGCGTGATAGTTCTTCGAACGGCGCACCGTCTTCTTGAGGAGCGGGTGCGTATAACGCCGCTCGACCTTGACCACAACTGTTTTGTTTTGCTTGTCGCTGACGACGACGCCCTGCAGCACGCGCTTCGGCATGGTCCCCTACTCCTCAGGCGCTCACTGCCGCGGTCTTCGACCGCTGCAGTGTCTTGATGCGGGCGATCTCCTTGCGCACCTGGGTGACCCGAGCGGTGTTCTCGAGCTGGCCGGTGGCGCGCTGGAAACGCAGGTTGAACTGCTCCTTCTTGAGCTTGAGAAGCTCGTCCTGGAGCTGGTCCGTGCTCATCACTTTGAGATCGGACAGGCGTTGAGTCGATTTCATCTCGCCCTCCTTACTCGGCGATGCGCTGGATGAAGCGGGTCTTGATCGGCAGCTTGGCGGCGCCGAGACGCAGCGCCTCGCGGGCGATGTCCTCCGGCACGCCGTCGAGCTCGAACATGATCCGGCCCGGCTTGACCTTGGCCGCCCAGAACTCGGGCGAACCCTTGCCCTTACCCATGCGGACTTCGGTCGGCTTCTTCGAGACCGGCACGTCCGGGAAGATCCGGATCCAGACTCGGCCCGCGCGCTTCATGGCGCGGGTGATGGCACGACGGGCCGCCTCGATCTGGCGGGCCGTGACGCGCTCCGGCTCCTGGGCCTTCAGGCCGAACTGGCCGAAGTTGAGGTCCGTACCGCCCTTGGCGACGCCGGAAATGCGTCCCTTGAACTGCTTACGGAACTTAGTGCGCTTTGGTTGCAGCATGGCTCTTCTCGATCAGCCTTACGCAGCCTGCTCGCGACGTTCGCGGCGCTCACCACCGGAGCGGCCGCCCTCGTCCGAGAGGCGCTTGTCCTGGGCCATCGGGTCGTGTTCGAGGATCTCGCCCTTGAAGATCCAGACCTTGATCCCGCACGTGCCATAGGTCGTGAAGGCGGTGGCGACGCCGTAATCGACGTCGGCGCGCAGCGTATGCAGCGGCACGCGGCCCTCACGGTACCATTCGAGGCGCGCGATTTCCGCGCCGCCCAGACGGCCCGAGCAGTTGATGCGGATGCCCTCGGCGCCGAGACGCATCGCCGACTGTACGGCGCGCTTCATGGCGCGACGGAAGGCGACGCGGCGCTCGAGCTGCTGAGCGATCGAGTCGGCGACCAGGGTCGCGTCGATCTCGGGCTTACGCACCTCGACGATGTTGATCGTCACGTCGGCGTTCGTCAGCTTCGCGACCGTCTTGCGCAGCTTCTCGATGTCGGCGCCCTTCTTGCCGATCACCACGCCCGGACGAGCCGAATGGATGGTGACGCGGCACTTCTTGTGCGGACGCTCGATGATGATCTTCGAGACGGCGGCCTGCTTCAGCAGCTTCATCAGGGCGGCGCGGATGGCCATGTCCTCATGGAGCAGCTTGCCGTACTCGCCCTTGTTGGCGAACCAGCGCGAATCCCAGGTCCGGTTGATGCCGAGACGAAGGCCGATCGGATTGATTTTCTGACCCATCGTTCTCTCCTCAGGCCTTCGCCGCCTGAACTTCGCGCACCACGATCGTGATGTTGGCGAAGGGCTTCATGATGCGGGCGCCACGGCCGCGGGCGCGGGCATGGAAGCGCTTCATGACCAGCGCCTTGCCGACGAAAGCCTGGGACACGACGAGATCGTCGACGTCGAGATCATGGTTGTTCTCGGCATTGGCGATCGCGCTCTGCAGGCACTTGCGCACATCGGTCGAGATCCGCTTGCGCGAGAACTCGAGGTCGGCGAGCGCGGTCGAGACCTTCTTGCCGCGGATGAGCTGGGCGAGAAGGTTCAGCTTCTGCGGGGAGACGCGCAGGTTGCGCGCCACCGCCTTGGCCTCGTTCTCGGGCAGCGCACGGGGGGCGGAGGGCTTACCCATGGCTTACTTCCTCTTCGCCTTCTTGTCGGCTGCGTGGCCGGGGAAGGTGCGCGTCGGCGAGAACTCGCCGAACTTGTGGCCCACCATCTCCTCGGAGACGTTCACCGGCACATGCTTGTGGCCGTTGTAGACGCCGAACGTCAGACCGACGAACTGCGGGAGGATCGTGGAGCGACGGCTCCAGATCTTGATGACTTCAGAGCGGCTCGAGGTACGGGCGACCTCGGCCTTCTTCAGGAGGTATCCGTCGACGAACGGACCTTTCCAAAGCGAACGCGCCATGACGGACCTCAGTTCTTCTTCTTGCGGGCGTGACGGCTCGACACGATGAAGGTGTCGGTCCGCTTATTCGAGCGAGTCTTCTTGCCCTTGGTCGGCAGGCCCCACGGGGTGACCGGGTGGCGGCCGCCCGAGGTGCGGCCTTCACCACCGCCGTGCGGGTGGTCGACCGGGTTCATCGACACGCCACGATTGTGCGGACGCTTGCCGAGCCAGCGATTGCGGCCGGCCTTGCCGATGTTGATGTTCATGTGGTCGGGGTTCGAGACCGCGCCCACGGTGGCATAGCACAGGCCGCTGATCAGGCGCTGCTCGCCCGAGTTCAGGCGGACGATGACGTAGCCCTGGTCACGGCCGACGATCTGGGCGTAGTTGCCCGCCGAGCGCGCCAGCGCCCCGCCCTTGCCGATCTTGAGCTCGACATTGTGGACGATCGTGCCGATCGGCAGCGAGCCCATCGGGGCGGCGTTGCCGGGCTTCACGTCGACGCTGTCGCCGGCGACGACGGTGTCGCCCACGGCCAGACGCTGCGGCGCCAGGATGTAGGAGAGCTCGCCGTCCTGATACTTGATCAGGGCGATGAAGGCGGTGCGGTTCGGATCATACTCGATCCGCTCCACGGTCGCCGGCACGCCGGCCTTGCCCCGACGCTTGAAGTCGATCAGGCGCAGGGTGCGCTTGTGGCCACCGCCGCGGAAGCGGACGGTGACGCGGCCGAGGTTGTTGCGGCCGCCCGAGGACGACTTGCCCTCGGTCAGAGCCTTGACCGGCTTGCCCTTGTAGAGCTCGCTGCGGTCGACGATCACGAGCTGGCGAAGGCTCGGCGTGATCGGCTTGAAACTTTTCAAAGCCATGATGACGATCCTTCTCAGAGGCCCGTGGTGACGTCGATGGAGTGGCCCTCTTCGAGGGTCACGACCGCCTTCTTGACGTCAGAGCGCTGGCCGAGACGGCCGCGGAAGACCTTGACCTTGCCCTCGGTGACGAGCGTGTTGACGCTCACCACCTTGACGTCGAACAGCTTCTCGACGGCCGCCTTGATCTGCGGCTTGGTCGCGGTCTTGGCGACTTTGAAGACGACCTTGTTGTGCTCGGAGAGCATCGTCGCCTTCTCGGTGATCACGGGGCCGACGATGACGTCGTAGTGCCGCGGATCGAGGTTCTTGGACTGGCTCATTTGAAGCGCGCCTCCAGCGCATCGACAGCCGAGCGCGTCAGCACGAGCTTGTCGCGACGCAGGATGTCATAGACGTTGATGCCCTGGACCGGCAGCACGTCGACGTTCGGGATCGAACGCGCGGCCAGGCCGAAGTTCACATCGATCTCGGCGCCGCCGATCACCAGCGCGCTCGACAGGTCGAGCTTGCCGAAATGGCCGAGCAGGATCTTGGTCTTCGGCTCCGCGAGCTTCGCGTCGTCGATGATGATCAGGCCGGCGTCCTTGGCCTTCGACGAAAGCGCATGGCGCAGGGCCAGGGCCTTCACCTTCTTCGGCAGCTCGTGAGCATGGTCACGAACGACCGGGCCGAAGGCCTTGCCGCCGCCGCGGAACTGCGGAGCGGAAGCCGCGCCGTGGCGAGCGCCGCCGGTGCCCTTCTGCTTGTAGATCTTCTTGCGCGAGCGATCGACTTCCGAGCGGCCCTTGGTCTTGTGCGTGCCGGCGCGGCGCTTGGCGAGCTGGTAGCGCACCATGCGGGCGAGCAGGTCGGCGCGCGGCTCGAGGCCGAAGATCGCGTCGGACAGTTCGAGCGAGCCGGCGTTGCCGCCGTCAAGAGTGACGATATCGAGTTTCATCACACGTTCTCCTCAGCCTGGGCCGCAGGAGCCTCGACAGTTTCGGCCTTGCTCTCGCCGGAAACCTTGAACTTGCCCGGCAGCGGGGCGTCCTTCGGCAGCGAGCGCTTGACGGCGTCACGGACGTGGATCCAGCCGCCGGCAACGCCGGGGACGGCGCCCTCGACCAGGATCAGGCCGCGCTCGGCGTCCGTCTGGACGACGCGCAGGTTCTGCGTGGTGACGCGCTCGGTGCCGAGATGGCCCGGCATCTTCTTGTTCTTGAAGGTCTTGCCCGGGTCCTGACGGCCACCGGTCGAACCGATCGAGCGGTGCGAGATCGAGACACCGTGCGTAGCGCGCAGACCGCCGAAGTTCCAGCGCTTCATGCCGCCGGCGAAGCCCTTACCGGTGGTCGTGCCGGAGACGTCGACGAACTGACCGACGACGAAGTGGTCGGCGGTCAGCTCGGCGCCGACCGGAATCAACGCGTCGTCGCTGACGCGGAACTCGACCAGCTTCTGCTTCGGCTCGACCTTGGCAACGGCGAAATGGCCGCGCTGCGCCTTCGAGACGTTCTTGACCTTGGCACGGCCCGTCCCGAGCTGCACGGCGACATAGCCGTTCTTGTCCTTCGTGCGGTGCGCGACGACCTGGCAGTTGTCGAGCTTCAGCACGGTGACCGGGATGTGCTCGCCGGCATCGGTGAAGATGCGGGTCATCCCGACTTTCTGTGCAATCACACCGGAACGCATCGGTGCATACCTTCCTTTGGGGTCATGTCCATCCGGGGACACCGGAAACAGAGGACCCGTTTAATCGGATCAGAGCTTGATTTCGACGTCGACGCCGGCGGCGAGATCGAGCTTCATGAGGGCGTCGACCGTCTGCGGGGTCGGGTCGACGATATCGAGGACCCGCTTGTGGGTCCGCATCTCGAACTGCTCGCGCGACTTCTTGTCGATGTGGGGCGAGCGGTTGACGGTGAACTTCTCGATCAGCGTCGGCAGCGGGATCGGGCCGCGCACCTGGGCGCCCGTCCGCTTCGCGGTCGAGACGATCTCTCGCGTCGACGCATCGAGAATGCGGTGATCGAACGCCTTAAGGCGGATCCGGATGTTCTGACCGTTCATGGTCCTGGTGTCTCCGTGACGTGAAAAGGCGAAAGCCCCGAAGGGCTCTCGCCCTCACGAAAACGCGTTACGCGATGATGCTGGCGACGACGCCGGCGCCGACGGTGCGTCCGCCTTCGCGGATGGCGAAGCGCAGCTTCTCTTCCATCGCGATCGGCACGATCAGGTGCACTTCCATGGCGATGTTGTCGCCCGGCATCACCATCTCCGTGCCCTCGGGCAGGTGCACCACGCCGGTCAC
Source organism: Allobosea sp. CRIB-10 (assembly GCF_900112185.1). GTDB lineage: Bacteria > Pseudomonadota > Alphaproteobacteria > Rhizobiales > Beijerinckiaceae > Allobosea. The sequence goes on from NZ_FOKP01000016.1 coordinate 68,505, forward strand.
GTCCGTCGTGCGGAAGTAGAACTGCGGGCGATAGTTGGTGAAGAACGGGGTGTGGCGCCCGCCCTCCTCCTTCGTCAGGATGTAGGCCTCGGCCTTGAACTTGGTGTGCGGCTTCACCGAGCCCGGCTTGCACAGCACCTGGCCGCGCTCGACGTCCTCGCGCTTGGTGCCGCGCAGCAGCGCGCCGATGTTGTCGCCGGCCTGGCCCTGGTCGAGCAGCTTGCGGAACATCTCGACGCCGGTCACCGTCGTCTTCACCGTGTCCTTCAGGCCGACGATCTCGATTTCCTCGCCGACCTTGACGATGCCGCGCTCGACGCGGCCGGTCACCACCGTGCCGCGGCCCGAGATCGAGAACACGTCCTCGACCGGCATCAGGAACGGCTGGTCGATCGGGCGCTCCGGCTGCGGGATGTAGTCGTCGACCGTCTTCATCAGCGCGATCACCGCGTCATGCCCGATCTCCGGGGTCACGCCGTCCAGCGCCGCCTTGGCCGAGCCCTTGGTGATCGGGATGTCGTCGCCCGGGAAGTCGTACTTCGACAGAAGCTCGCGAATCTCCATCTCGACCAGCTCGAGCAGCTCGGCGTCGTCGACCAGATCCACCTTGTTCATGAACACCACCAGGGCGGGAACGCCGACCTGGCGCGCCAGCAGGATGTGCTCGCGGGTCTGCGGCATCGGGCCGTCGGCAGCCGACACAACCAGGATCGCGCCGTCCATCTGCGCCGCGCCGGTGATCATGTTCTTCACATAGTCGGCGTGCCCGGGGCAGTCGACGTGAGCGTAGTGGCGGGCCGGGGTCTCGTACTCGACATGCGCCGTCGAGATCGTAATGCCACGGGCCTTCTCCTCAGGCGCCTTGTCGATCTGGTCATACGCCGTGAACGACGCGCCGCCAGACTCAGCCAGAACCTTCGTGATCGCAGCCGTCAAAGACGTCTTGCCATGGTCGACGTGACCAATCGTACCAATGTTGCAGTGCGGCTTCGTGCGAGCAAACTTCTCTTTGGCCATCGTAGCCTCCGTCAGATCTCTTCAAGTGTTCCGTGTAATGCGTTCTTATATCAGGCGTATTTGGCCTGGACCTCGGCAGCGACCGCGGACGGCACCTGCTCGTAATGGTCGAACTGCATCGTGTAGTTGGCGCGGCCCTGGCTGAACGAGCGCAGCTGGTTCACATAGCCGAACATGTTGGCCAGCGGCACCATCGCATTGATGACGACCGCGTTGCCGCGCATGTCCTGGCCCTGGATCTGGCCGCGCCGGGAGTTCAGGTCGCCGATGACCGAGCCGGTATAGTCTTCCGGGGTCACGACTTCGACCTTCATGATCGGCTCGAGCAGCACCGAGCCGCCCTTCTGCAGACCTTCACGCAGAGCGGCGCGCGAGGCGATTTCGAAGGCCAGAGCCGACGAGTCGACCTCGTGGAAGGCGCCGTCGATCAGCGAGACCTTGACGTCGACCACCGGGAAGCCGGCGAGCACGCCGGAGCCGATGACCGAGTTGAGGCCCTTCTCGACGCCGGGGATGTACTCCTTCGGCACCGCGCCGCCGACGATCTTCGACTCGAACTCGAAGCCCTTGCCGGTCTCGTTCGGCTCGATCACCAGCTTGACGCGGGCGAACTGGCCGGTACCGCCGGTCTGCTTCTTGTGGGTGTAGTCGACCTCGGCCTTCTTGGTCAGCGTCTCGCGATAGGCGACCTGGGGCGCGCCGATATTGGCGTCGACCTTGTAGGTGCGCTTCAGGATGTCGACCTTGATGTCGAGATGCAGCTCGCCCATGCCCTTCAGGATGGTCTGGCCGCTCTCCTGGTCGGTCGAGACGCGGAAGGACGGATCCTCGTTCGCGAGCTTCGACAGGGCCAGGCCCAGCTTCTCCTGGTCGGCCTTGGACTTCGGCTCGATCGCGATCGTGATGACCGGCTCGGGGAACTCCATGCGCTCCAGGATCACAGCCTGGTTCGGATCGCACAGCGTGTCGCCGGTGCGGACGTCCTTGAGGCCGGCCAGGGCGACGATGTCGCCGGCATAGGCCTCCTTGATGTCCTCGCGGTTGTTCGCGTGCATCAGCAGCATGCGGCCGACACGCTCTTTCTTGTCGCGCGTCGAGTTGATGACGCCCTGGCCCGCCTCGACCTTGCCCGAATAGACGCGGCAGAAGGTGATCGTGCCGACGAAGGGGTCGTCCATGATCTTGAAGGCGAGCATGGCGAAGGGAGCTTCGTCGGTGGGCTCGCGGGTGGTCGGCTCTTCGGTCTTGAAGTCGATGCCTTCGACGGCGCCGCGATCGACCGGCGACGGCAGGAAGTCGACGACGGCGTCGAGCAGGGGCTGCACGCCCTTGTTCTTGAAGGCCGAGCCGCAGAGGACCGGGTGGAAGGCGCGGCGCTGCACGGCCGTGCGCACCAGGCGGCGCAGCGTGTCGGCGTCAGGCTCGTTGCCTTCGAGATAGGCTTCCATCGCCGCATCGTCCATCTCGACGGCGGCTTCGACCAGCTTCGAGCGATACTCGGCAGCCTTGTCGGCGAGATCGGCCGGGATCTCCTTCTCGTCGAAGGACGCGCCGAGCGCCTCGCCGTTCCAGACGATCGCCTTCATCTTGATGAGGTCGATCACGCCGGCGAAGTTCGACTCCGAACCGATGGGGATCTGCAGGCAGACGGGCTTGCCGGCGACGCGGTCGATGATGTCCTGGACGCAGCGATAGAAATCGGCGCCGATCTTGTCCATCTTGTTGACGAAGACGACGCGCGGGACGTCGTACTTGTCGGCCTGACGCCAGACGGTCTCGGTCTGCGGCTCGACGCCCTGGTTGCCGTCGAGCACGCACACGGCGCCGTCGAGCACGCGCAGCGAACGCTCGACTTCGATGGTGAAGTCGACGTGGCCGGGGGTGTCGATGATGTTCAGGCGGTTGTCGCGCCAGAAGCAGGTCGTCGCAGCCGAGGTGATCGTGATGCCACGCTCCTGCTCCTGCGTCATCCAGTCCATGGTCGCGGCGCCGTCATGGACTTCGCCGATCTTATGGCTCTTGCCGGTGTAGAAGAGGATGCGCTCGGTCGTCGTCGTCTTGCCGGCATCGATGTGGGCCATGATGCCGAAGTTGCGATAGCGATCGATAGGATGAGAACGGGGCATGGGAATGCTCTGTCTTTCCGGGTCGTAACGGACGAATTACCAGCGATAATGCGAGAAGGCGCGGTTGGCTTCCGCCATCCGGTGCGTGTCTTCGCGCTTCTTGACGGCGTTGCCACGGTTGTTGGCGGCGTCCATCAGCTCTGCCGAGAGGCGCTCGACCATGGTACGGTCGTTGCGGCCGCGGGCAGCGGCGATCAGCCAGCGGATGGCGAGAGCCTGGCGGCGCTCGGTGCGAACCTCGACCGGGACCTGATAGGTCGCGCCGCCGACGCGGCGGGAGCGGACCTCGATCGCCGGGGCGACGTTCTCGAGCGCGGTCTTGAAGACGGCGAGCGGATCGCTCTTCAGCTTGCCTTCGATGATATCGAAGGCGCCGTAGACGATGCCTTCGGCGGTCGACTTCTTGCCCTCGTACATGACCGAGTTCATGAACTTGGTCACGACCACGTCGCCGAACTTGGCGTCGGGAATGATCTCGCGCTTCTCTGCACTATGGCGGCGGGACATCGTCTAGTCTCCGGTCAATTCTTCTAAAACGGCGAACCGGCTGGGCCCCTGCCCGGCCGGTCCGACACTGATTACTTCGGACGCTTGGCGCCGTACTTCGAACGGCGCTGCTTGCGGTTCTTGACGCCCTGCGTGTCGAGCACGCCGCGCAGGATGTGATAGCGCACGCCGGGAAGATCCTTCACGCGGCCGCCACGGATCATGACGACCGAGTGTTCCTGGAGGTTGTGACCCTCACCCGGAATGTAGCCGATGACCTCGAAGCCATTGGTCAGGCGCACCTTGGCGACCTTACGCAGCGCCGAGTTCGGCTTCTTCGGGGTCGTCGTATAGACGCGTGTGCAGACGCCGCGCTTCTGCGGGCAGTTCTCGAGCGCCGGCGCGGTGTTGCGCGCCTTGACCGGCGAGCGCGGCTTGCGGATCAGCTGGCTGATTGTCGGCATTTAAGGCCTCTCGCTCCCTTGAGCGCTAGATGAATTTCGTGTCCATTCCGGCGCCGAGCGAGGCCATGACCAAACGAAGCCGCGCCATCGGCGCCCAATTACGGGGCCTCAGGCGCGTTCGCCATGCAGAGGAACACGGAACGAGCCCGCATTCATGCGTCCTGCCATGTCGTCGTTAGACGCTGGAATTCCGATGGAGTTTCGGTCGCGAACCTCGCTTGCAACAAAGGCAAGCGACAAACGTGTCCGACAGCCATCGACAGTGGCGCGCTTATGACTCAGGTAAGGATTCGCGTCAACCCCGGATTTGCCCCTTTGGACCCGTTCCGGTCAGCTTGTTCTGCAGGCTGAGCCGCGAAGCAGTCTCTGGGCTGAAAGTGAGAGGCGGATTCAGCTTCAATCGTCGTCATCCTCGGCGCTCGCCCGCATCTGGTCGTTCCAGAGCCTGCGGTAGAGGCCGCTGCGCTTGCGCATCAGGCTCGCATGGTCGCCGCGCTGCACGACTCGGCCGGCCTCCATCACGATGATCTCGTCCATGTCGGCGACCGAGGTCAGCCGATGCGTCACGAACAGCAGGCTGCGGCCGCGGCCGATCTTCTTCAAGGTGCGGTTGATCGCGGCCTCGGTCGTCTGGTCGAGCGCCGAGGTCGCCTCGTCGAGCAGGAGAATCGCCGGATCGCGCAGCAGAGCACGGGCGATCGCGATGCGCTGGCGCTGCCCGCCCGACAGGGTCTCGCCGCGCTCGCCCACGATGGTGTCGTAGCCCGCGGGCAGGCTCATGATGAACTTATGAATCTCGGCCTTCTTCGCGGCGGCCTCGACCTCGGCGTCCGATGCCTCGAGCGAGCCGAGCCGGATGTTCTCGCGCAGCGAGGTGTGGAACAGGACATTGTCCTGGAACACCACCGCCATCTGGGCCCGCAGCGAATCGCGGGTGACGCTGGCGATGTCGACGCCGTCGATCGTAACTCGCCCCTGCTGCGGATCGTGGAAGCGCAGCAGCAGGCTGAGCAGCGTGCTCTTGCCCGCCCCGCTCGGCCCGACGATGGCGACGCGCGTGCCGGCGGGAATGGCGAGGTCGAGCCCGTCGATCTGGGCGCCCTCCCCGCCATAGGAAAAGCGCACGCCTTCGAAGCCGATCTCGCGCGCGATCCGCGGGCACTCGACCGCGTCCGGCCGATCGGAGACGCGGATCGGCTCGTCGAGGATGTCGCGCATGTGCCGGACGGCGCCGGAGGCGTCGATCACCACCGGAATGTACTGCGTCAGGTGGTTGAGGTTGTAGGTGATCTCCCAGAACACCGCCTCGAAGGCGACGAAGGTTCCGACCGTGATCACGTCGTTGAAGGTGAGATAGGCGCCGATCGCCAGCACGATCAGGTGCAGCCACAGCACCACGATGGTGATCGAGCGCTCGACCATGGTGTTGAGGAAGGTCGAGCGCGCCTGCGCCGCCCGCAGCACGCGATTGCGCTGGCCGAACCAGCGCTGCGAGATGCCGACGAGACCAAAGGCCTTCACCACCGGCTGGGCGCCGATATTCTCCTGGACGACGCCGAGTTCGCCGGCCTGAGCGCGCTTGACCTCATAGCTGGCGGCGACCGCCTTCGGCGTGATCAGCCGCGGCCCGATCAGCGCGATCGGGATGATCAGCAGCGCCAGCAGGCCAAGCTCGGTGTTGAGGTAGATCAGCAGGGCGATGCCGGCCAGCAGCTCCAGCAGCGGCAGCGCGCCCCAATTGGCGAAATGGATGACCGCCTCTTCATAGGTGGTCATGTCGTTCGAGAAGCGCGACAGGATCTCGCCGCGGCGATGGCGCTCGTAGAAGCTCAATGGCAGCTTCTGGATATGCTCGAACAGCGAACGGCGCACATCAGTGGTGATCGCCGCCGTCACCTTGGCGTCGATCCATTCATACCAGATCGCAACCACCGAGGTGATGATCCCGGCAACGCCGAGCACGCTGAGGATGAAGATCAGCTCGCTGCGATCCTTGTCCTCGAAGACTTCGTCGAGAAGGTATTTGAGCGAGAGCGGCATCAGCACGTTGAAGGCCATCTCGACCAGCAGGCCGAGCCCCACCAGGGCGATGCCGAGCCGATGCGGCCCGAGATGCGGCCAGGTGAAGGAGAGGACGCCCTTCAGCGCCCCCGCGGCTTCGCCGGCGGTGTAGACGACCGGACCGTCATCGTCCTCGTCGTCCTCCTCCTCGTCATCCTCGTCATCGTCGTCCGCGTCGTCTTCCGCCTCGGCCGCGCCGGCCTGCAAAGCGCGCCGCTTCGGCTCCTCGGGCGGACGCGGCGCCGGCCGCTTCGCCGCGCCGGTGGCCTTCGCCGCCGGATCGGGCACGGCACCATTCTCGCCCGTGCCCGGCTTGACCTCGTCGTCGCTCACTGATCACCGGCGGGGCTGGACCAGCGCCCGCCGCTCCCTCTCGGATCGGATTGGCTCAGGCGCTATCGGGCGCGATGCGGTTGAAGAAGCAGTAGCGCAGGCTCTCCGCATCCTCGTACCAGCGGCCTGGCCCCTTGTCGGCGGCGAGCGTGCGCGCCCAGACCGCGTCGAGCATCTCCTGGCTCTGGATCGCCATGTCGAAATCCTCGTCGAAGAACAGCTCCGACCATTCCCACCAGGTCGCGAGCTTCTTCACCCCGCGCAGCAGATCGTACATGTCGCAGACCTCGGAGGTGAGGTCGGCCGTCACCGAGCCGAAATAGACGCCGCGCGTCGCCACCCGGTGCAGTTCGCTGAGCGCATCGCCGACGCCGCGCTTGCCGAGATGGGCGAGGCAGCTCTCATAGACGATGTCGAAGGAACCATCCTCGAAAGGCAGGTCCGTAACCGTTCCGAACAGATTGTACTTGGTCAGATGCGCCGGCGTGCGGCCATGGATGTAGCGGTTGTTCTCGATGCCCCAGGCGTCGATGCCGAGCTCGCGCAACGCTCCGACGAGCTCGCCCGAAGCAGAACCGGCGACCAGCAGCTTGAAGCCGGGCTCGGGCTGCCAGACCAGATCGATCAGGTCGCGGATATAAGAGGGGTCGCTGAAGCGGCTCCAGACCTCGCCATAGGCCCCGGCGCCGCGATAGGCGTCGAAATAGCCACGATCGATCCGCAGCGAGGGCTCAGGCACGGTGATGCCGCCCGCCTGCCCTGCGCTTCTGGCGAGCCCGGTGGCGTAGCGCTGGCGCATCACCTTGCTCAGCATCAGGTCGCTGGCGATGTCGGCGGAATCGAGCACCCCGTTCAGGGTGGAGTCGAACAGGTAGTCGCCGACGACGATCAGCCCGTCATGCTCCTTCGGCTCCGGCATGTGGTTCGTCACCACGTCGCGCACCGGAACGCCGCCAGGAATCGCGTTCACCGAAGCCATCCAGCGATGGACCTTGGCCTCGATCAGATGCTCGAAGGGATCGCCCAGTGAGGCCGGCAACGACTTCAGTGCCGCCTTGGTCAGCGCCTCGTCGTCGAGATTGGCATAGGACAGCGCGTCGATGCCGGCGATCAGCCAGTTGAGCACGCCATGGCGGCCGACATCGTGCCGGGCGCCCTCGATATAGACACAGCAGCCACCGAAGCTCTCCGACATGAACCAGGCGCCCTCGATCTGGCCCTCCCAGAACGGCTTGTCGAACAGGGCGGCGACGCGCAGGTAGTGCGCCGGCCGGTCGAAATGGGCGAGATGGCGGCTCATGCTCCGGCGCAGCCGGCCCTCGCCGAAATCGATGGTGCCGAGCCAGTTGTGCGGCAGGCACATCAGCACGAAGTCGAATTCGCGCGTCTCCGGCCCCTTGCCGTTCATCATGTCGAGCTTGTAGCGGCCGCCCTCCGCCTTGCCGACGCGGAGCACGCGATGATTCAGGAAGACTTCGGCGTCGAGACCGGCACTCAGCCCCTCGACCAATTGCTCGTTGCCGTTCTGGATCGAATAGACGTCGATATAACCGTCGACATCCATCAGATAGTTCTTCAGCGCGTTGAGGCCGTTGCTGAGATGGCCTTCCGAGGCGATGTCGGAGCGCGCCATCGCCCGGAAGAAGCGTCGCGCCACCGGATCGGCCACCTCCTGCTCGAGCACCTCGTCGGCGCTCATGAACATCCAGGGATGGTTGTTGTCGTGCTTGCCGGCGCCTTCATAATAGGCCTGCTGCGACATCAGCTCGATGCAGCGCGCTCGGAACGCCAGGATGGCGTCGGCGGTGGCATCACCATAGCGCCGGCGCATGCCTTCGACGCCGTCGACCAGCTTGCCGTCGAGATGAAGGGCCTGCGAATCCATCGGGATGGTCTGGAAGCCGAAGCCCTCGATCATCTCGCGCAAAGGATCATGACCGAGCTGAGAATAGCCATAGATCTCGGCGACACCAGCCTCGTAGAGGGCCGGCGCACTGTCGAAGCGGCGCGAGACGATCTTGCCGCCGAGCCGCTCGGACGCTTCGAACAGCGTCACCCGGCACAGGCCCTGCATCTTCTTGCGCACTTGCCAGGCCGTCATCAGCCCGCCGGGACCGCCACCGACTATTGCAACTTCCAGCATTCTACCCGCCCTGCCCCAGCGTCTCGCGCGTCATGCTCTATGATGAGGACTATAGCGCCACGGAGTTGCCATAATTTTACCGCCGCGACCATGCCTCTGTTTCGGTGTGAGCCGTCTCGCCACGTCCTTCCGGCATGCAGGCCGCCCGTCCCCGATCAAGCTCCCCGGTGAGGAAGCAGAATCGCTTCTGGAACGAGTGCGGAATCGACCTGGACGGCCTGGACACACCGGGAAGACCCTTGCGACCGCCAGTGCAACAATCGCACCGTAAGACGCCTGCCCGGTCGACCCCTTTGGCCTAGTCGCGCCCCGAAACGCCGGCGCCGCGCAACAGGCCGATCAGGTCGGCCTGGCGGTGCAGGCCGGTCTTGGCCATGACGCGCTTCAAGGTCGAGCGCGCGGTCTCCTCCATCACGCCGAGCGCCGCCGCGGCCTCGCGCGGGCGGTGCCCGGCGGCGATCAGCGCGGCGAGCCTCGCCTCGGCCGGCGTCAGGTCGAACAGCCCCTGCACGACATCGGCGGTCGGCACGTCCTTCACCACCACCGGCGTCACCACCAGGATGCTCGCGGCCCGCGAGAAGATGTCGTGGGCGACGCCACGGATCGGCGTCAGATGCAGAATAAAGGGCGGCTGGTTCTGCCGGCGCGCCACCGGGATCGACCGCACCGTCGCGCCGGCGATCTGTCCCCTTGCCTGCAGGGCCGCCACGAGCAGGCTGTCGGCCGCGGCATCGACCAACCCCAGGCGTGACGGGCGATCGATCGCGACGGAAGGGATCAGCGCCTCGAAACGGGGGTTGAGCGCGAGCGTGCGGCCCTCGCGATCGAGGATGGCGGCCGGCAGGCCGATCGCCTCCAGCGCCCGGGCAGCGCCCTGCGCCCGCTCGAATTCGAGCCGGGCCGAGAGCAGCATGGCCCGCGCCAGGTGCGGCCGCATCAGATCGAAGCGCGCGATCAGCTTGTCGTCGACATGGCCCTCCTCCCGTGCACGCTCGGCATGCAGGATGAAGGCCTCGCCGGTCGGTGACGCGATCGAGGTCGCGACCCCGATCCCCAGGCCCTGTGGCAGCAGGAAATCGCGATAGACCGGCTCGCTCGCCATTTCGTCGTCGGAGAGAATGTCGATGTCGCGCAGGAAGCCGGCATGGCGGCGCTCGAGCAGACGCCGTGTCCGCTCATTGCCAGGGAACCGGTTGAAATGGGTCGCGACGACCTGATCGAACTCGGCCGATGAGGAAATCCAGCGACTGGAGCTCGGCGTCACCGCGACCAGCACGGCTCCGGCGCCACGCGCGATCTCCTGGAAACGCCGCAGAACCTGCGGCCACAGTTCCGGCACCACCGCCGCTTCGTAAAGTCCGTCGAGAAACTTTTCGTCCATAGCCCCGGTCGCACCCAGGCATGGTCCGCTGAACGGGGCTCCCATTCGCCGACCATGCCTCCGCATGGCGTGTCAGCATGCCCTTCGTCACTCGGCCGCTTCCGGCCGCACAAAGAAAGACACCCTGGCGCATCGCTGCCCCCCCGACAGGTTTCGCAACGTAAGCTTAGCCCAGCTGTACTAGAAAAGGTCAAGAGTGCTGAAACGAGAACGGCCGCCCGAAGGCGGCCGTTCCACAAAGTCAGCAAGTTCGCCGGTATTACTCGGCCGCAGGCAGCACCGCCGCAGCGGCAGCCGCGGCCTTGGCCGCCGCATCCGCCTTCTGGCCGACGATGAGATCGTCGCGACGCGTCGCCACCTGCTTGATGCGGGCGACCTGCGCGCCGGTGCCGGCCGGGATCAGCGAGCCGACGATGACGTTCTCCTTGAGGCCTTCCAGCATGTCCATCTTGCCGTTGACCGCCGCCTCGGTGAGGACGCGGGTCGTCTCCTGGAAGGAGGCGGCCGAGATGAACGAGCGGGTCTGCAGCGAGGCCTTGGTGATGCCGAGCAGGACCGGAACCCCGGATGCCGGCTTCTTGCCCTCCTCGCGCAGCTTGGCGTTGACCTCTTCCAGCTCGATCCGGTCGATCTGGTCGCCGGTCAGAATGTCGCTGTCACCGGATTCGGTGATCTCGACCTTCTGCAGCATCTGCCGGACGATGACCTCGATGTGCTTGTCGTTGATGGTCACGCCCTGGAGGCGGTAGACCTCCTGGATTTCGTTGACCAGGTAAGCGGCAAGCTCCTCGACGCCCTTGATCGCCAGGATGTCGTGCGGCGCCGGATTGCCGTCGAGGATGTAGTCCCCGATCTCGACGACGTCGCCATCCTGCAGGTGGATGTGCTTGCCCTTCGGGATCAGGTACTCGACCGCATCCGTGCCGTCATGCGGGGTCAGCGTGACGCGACGCTTGTTCTTGTAGTCGCGCCCGAAGCCGATGACGCCGGCCTTCTCGGCGATGATCGCGGCATCCTTCGGACGACGCGCCTCGAACAGCTCGGCAACGCGCGGCAGACCGCCGGTGATGTCACGGGTCTTGGCCGAGTCGGTCGAGACACGCGCCAGCACGTCGCCGGCCTTCACCGACGAGCCCGGCTCCACCGAGATGATGCCGTCGACCGGCAGGATGTAGCGGGCGTCGCCACCACGGGCGAGCTTCGCGATCTTGCCGTCCGAGCCGTTCAGGATCATGGCCGGGCGCAGGTCCGAGGTACGGGCCGAACCACGCCAGTCGATCACCAGACGCTTGCTGATGCCGGTCGCCTCGTCGGTCGTTTCCGTCATCGACATGCCGTCGACCAGGTCCTCGTAGCCGACCTTGCCGTCGACCTCCGCCAAGATCGGGCGGGAATAGGGATCCCACTCGATCAGGCGCTGGCCGCGCTTGACCTTGTCGCCCTCATCGACGCGCAGCTTCGAGCCGAACTGGACGCGGTGAACCGCGCGCTCGGCGCCGTCCGGGCCGGTGATGACGATGGCGAGGTTGCGCGCCATCGCGATCAGGTCGCCATCCGAGTTCCGCGCGACGTTGCGGTTGCGGATCTTGACCGTGCCCTCGAAATTCGACTCGACGAAGGACTGGTCGGCGATCGTCGCCGCGCCGCCGATGTGGAAGGTACGCATGGTGAGCTGCGTGCCCGGCTCGCCGATCGACTGCGCCGCGATGACGCCGACGGCCTCGCCCATGTTGACGGGCGTGCCGCGGGCCAGATCGCGGCCGTAGCAGGTCGCGCAGACGCCGTTCTTGGTCTCGCAGGTCAAGACCGAGCGGATCTTCACCTCCTGGACGCCGGCGGCGTTGATCTTGGCGATGTGGCTTTCCTCGATCACCGCGCCCTTGGCGACCAGGACGTTGCCGTCGAGATCGACCACGTCCTCGGCCGCCGAGCGGCCCAGGATACGCATGCCGAGCGAGGCCACGACCTGGCCGGCATCGACGATGGCGCGCATCTTGATGCCGTTGTCCGAGCCGCAATCGACCTCGGAAATGATCGCGTCCTGCGCCACGTCGACGAGACGGCGGGTCAGGTAACCCGAGTTCGCCGTCTTGAGCGCCGTGTCGGCAAGACCCTTACGGGCGCCGTGCGTCGAGTTGAAGTACTCGAGAACGTCGAGGCCTTCCTTGAAGTTCGAGATGATCGGGCTCTCGATGATCTCGCCCGACGGCTTGGCCATCAGGCCGCGCATGGCGGCGAGCTGGCGCATCTGCGCCGGCGAACCACGGGCGCCCGAGTGGCTCATCATGTAGATCGAGTTGATCGGCTTGTCGCGACCGGCATCGTCCTTCTTCACGGTCGAGATGCGGGCCATCATCTCCTGGGCGAGCTTGTCGGAGCACTTCGCCCAGGCGTCGACGACCTTGTTGTACTTCTCGCCCTGGGTGATCAGGCCGTCCTGATACTGCTGCTCATAGTCCTTCGCCAGGGTACGGGTCGCATCGACGATCTCCCACTTGTTCTCGGGGATCACCATGTCGTCCTTGCCGAACGAGATGCCGGCCTTAAACGCGTGCTTGAAGCCCAGCCCCATGACGCGATCGCAGAAGATCACCGATTCCTTCTGACCGCAGCCGCGATAGACGGCGTCGATCATGTTGGAGATTTCCTTCTTGGTCATCAGCTTGTTGACGACGTCGAAGGTCATGGCCGGGTGCTCGGGCAGCGCGGTCGAGAGAATGACGCGGCCCGGCGTGGTGTCGTAGATCTTGGTGTAGGGCTGGCCGTCCCGGCCGACACCGGTCCAGCGATACTTGATCTTCGAATGCAGCGTGACGACCTTCTCGTGCAGCGCGTATTCGAGCTCGCCGAAGTCGCCGAAGATCTTGCCCTGGCCCGGCTCGCCATCCGAGATGATCGAGAGGTAGTAGAGGCCGAGCACGATGTCCTGCGACGGCACGATGATCGGCATGCCGTTCGCCGGGTGCAGGATGTTGTTGGTCGACATCATCAGGACGCGCGCTTCCAGCTGCGCTTCGAGCGACAGCGGGACGTGCACGGCCATCTGGTCGCCGTCGAAGTCGGCGTTGAACGCGGCGCAGACCAGCGGGTGCAGCTGGATCGCCTTGCCCTCGATCAGCACCGGCTCGAAGGCCTGGATGCCGAGGCGGTGCAGCGTCGGAGCGCGGTTCAGCAGCACCGGATGCTCGCGGATGACCTCGTCCAGGATATCCCAGACCTCGGGCTTCTCCTTTTCGACCAGCTTCTTGGCCTGCTTGACCGTGGTCGAGTAGCCCTTGGCGTCGAGGCGCGCATAGATGAACGGCTTGAACAGCTCGAGCGCCATCTTCTTCGGCAGCCCGCACTGGTGCAGCTTCATCTCTGGGCCGACGACGATGACCGAGCGGCCCGAATAGTCGACGCGCTTGCCGAGCAGGTTCTGCCGGAAGCGGCCCTGCTTGCCCTTCAGCATGTCGGCGAGCGACTTCAGCGGACGCTTGTTGGCGCCGGTGATGACGCGGCCGCGACGGCCGTTGTCGAACAGGGCGTCGACCGACTCCTGCAGCATCCGCTTCTCGTTGCGGATGATGATGTCGGGCGCGCGCAATTCGATCAGCCGCTTCAGGCGGTTGTTGCGGTTGATGACGCGGCGATAGAGGTCGTTCAGGTCCGAGGTCGCGAAGCGGCCGCCGTCGAGCGGCACGAGCGGACGCAGATCCGGCGGGATGACCGGGATCACGGTCATCACCATCCATTCCGGCTTGTTGCCCGACTCCTGGAAGGCCTCGATGATCTTGAGGCGCTTCATCAGCTTCTTCGGCTTGAGCTCCGACGTGGTCGTCGCGATCTCATGCTTCAGGTCGGCATTGATCTGGTCGAGGTCGAGCGCGCGCAGCATCTCGCGGATCGCTTCCGCGCCGATCATCGCCGTGAAGGTGTCGGCGCCGTACTCTTCCTGGGCGCGGACATACTCTTCTTCGGTCAGCAGCTGGCGATCCTTGAGCGGGGTCAGGCCCGGCTCAAGGACGACATAGGATTCGAAGTAGAGGATGCGCTCGAGATCCTTGAGCGGCATGTCCATCAGCAAGCCGATGCGCGAGGGCAGCGACTTCAGGAACCAGATATGCGCGACCGGGGCGGCGAGCTCGATATGGCCCATGCGCTCGCGCCGGACCCGGGCCAGCGTCACCTCGACGCCGCACTTCTCGCAGATCACGCCCTTGAACTTCATGCGCTTGTACTTGCCGCACAGGCACTCGTAGTCCTTGATCGGCCCGAAGATGCGGGCGCAGAACAGGCCGTCGCGCTCGGGCTTGAACGTGCGGTAGTTGATCGTCTCGGGCTTCTTGATCTCGCCGAACGACCAGGATGCGATCTTCTCAGGGCTGGCGATCGAGATCTTGATCGCGTCGAACGCCTGCTGCACCGGCTGCTGGCCGAAAAGGTTCATGACCTCTTGCTTCATAGCCTGTCTCCTATGGCCGGTGGGATTTCAAGGGAAACCGCCCTGCCCGACCTTTGATCCATCGGCCGGCGGCGCCACTGCCGCCGGCATGAGTAACGAACGCCGTCGCGCCCTTGCGGGCGTGACGCCTTACTCGGCTGCCTCGGCGGGGACTTCGCCCGGCTTCGGCTTGGTGTTGACCAGCTCGACGTTGAGGCCGAGCGAGCGCATCTCCTTGACGAGCACGTTGAAGCTCTCGGGGATGCCGGCTTCGAAGTTGTCCTCGCCGCGCACGATCGACTCATAGACCTTGGTGCGGCCGGCGACGTCGTCCGACTTCACCGTCAGCATCTCCTGCAGCGTGTAGGCGGCGCCGTAGGCTTCCAGCGCCCAGACCTCCATCTCGCCGAAGCGCTGGCCGCCGAACTGGGCCTTGCCGCCGAGCGGCTGCTGGGTGACCAGCGAGTACGGGCCGATCGAGCGGGCGTGGATCTTGTCGTCCACCAGGTGGTGCAGCTTCAGCATGTAGATGTAGCCCATCGTGACCTTGCGGTCGAAGGGCTCGCCGGTGCGCCCGTCATAGAGCGTCGACTGGCCGGACGAGTGAAGACCCGCCTGCTCCAGCAGCCGCTCGATGTCGGTCTCCTTGGCGCCGTTGAACACCGGCGTCGCGATCGGAACGCCGCGGCGCAGGTTCTGACCCATCTCGATCAGCTCGGCGTCGTCCATCGAGGCGATGATCTCGTTGTCCTCATACACGGCATCGAACGACGCGCGCAGGGCCTTGGAGTCATGCGCCTTGCGATAGGCGTCGATCGCCTTGCCGATCTGCTTGCCGAGACCGGCGGCAGCCCAGCCCAGATGCGTCTCCAGGATCTGGCCGACGTTCATGCGCGAGGGCACGCCGAGCGGGTTCAGCACGATGTCGGCATGGGTGCCGTCCTCGAGGAACGGCATGTCCTCCGCCGGCACGATGCGCGAGACCACGCCCTTGTTGCCGTGACGGCCGGCCATCTTGTCGCCGGGCTGGATCTTGCGCTTAACCGCGACGAAGACCTTGACCATCTTCATCACGCCCGGGGGCAGCTCGTCGCCGCGCTGCAGCTTCTCGACCTTGTCGAGGAAGCGCTGCTCGAGGCGCTTCTTCGACTCGTCGTACTGCTTCCGCATCGCCTCGATTTCGGTCATCAGGGCGTCGTCCGCCGTGGCGAACAGCCACCACTGCGAGCGCGGGAACTCGCTCATCACCTCGCGGGTGATGACCGTGTCCTTCTTGAAGCCCTTCGGACCGGCGAGGCCGGTCTTGCCGGTCAGGATCTCGGCCAGACGCGCGAAGGTGTTGCGGTCGAGGATCGCCTGCTCGTCGTCGCGGTCCTTGGCGAGACGCTCGATCTCCTCGCGCTCGATCGCCTGGGCGCGCTCGTCCTTGTCGACGCCATGGCGGTTGAACACGCGAACCTCGACGATCGTGCCCTGGACGCCCGGCGGCACGCGCAGCGAGGTGTCGCGCACGTCCGAAGCCTTCTCGCCGAAGATGGCGCGCAGCAGCTTCTCTTCCGGGGTCATCGGGCTCTCGCCCTTCGGCGTGATCTTGCCGACGAGGATGTCGCCAGCAGCCACTTCGGCGCCGATATAGACGATGCCGGCTTCGTCGAGGTTCTTCAGCGCCTCTTCCGACACGTTCGGAATGTCGCGCGTGATTTCCTCAGGACCCAGCTTGGTGTCGCGGGCCATGACCTCGAATTCCTCGATATGGATCGAGGTGAAGATGTCTTCCGAGACGATCTTCTCCGAGAGCAGGATCGAGTCCTCGAAGTTGTAGCCGTTCCACGGCATGAACGCGACGAGCACGTTCCGGCCGAGCGCCAGCTCGCCGAACTCCGTCGACGGGCCATCGGCGACGATGTCGCCCTTCTTGACGACGTCGCCGACGCGCACCAGGGGACGCTGCGTGATGCAGGTCGACTGGTTGGAGCGCTGGAACTTCTGCAGACGATAGATGTCGACGCCCGGCTTGGTCGGGTCCATCTCGTCCGAGGCGCGGATGACGATACGGGTCGCGTCGACCTGGTCGACGACGCCGGCGCGGCGGGCCGCGATGGCGGCGCCGGAGTCACGGGCGACCGCGGCCTCCATGCCGGTGCCGACGAAGGGCGCGTCGGCGCGAACCAGCGGCACCGCCTGGCGCTGCATGTTCGAGCCCATCAGCGCGCGGTTGGCGTCGTCGTTCTCGAGGAACGGAATCAGCGCCGCGGCGACCGAGACGACCTGCTTGGGCGAGACGTCCATGAAGTCCACCTTGTCGACCGGCACGACGATGACCTCGCCGGCGCGGCGGCAGACGATCAGGTCGTCGGTCAGACGGCCTTCCTTGTCGACGGCGGCGTTCGCCTGGGCGACGTTGTACTTCGCCTCCTCCATGGCCGAGAGATAGATGATCTCGTCGGTCTGCTTGCCGTCGCGGATGCGCCGGTACGGGCTCTCGATGAAGCCGTACTTGTTGACGCGCGCGAAGGTGGCGAGCGAGTTGATCAGGCCGATGTTCGGGCCTTCCGGCGTCTCGATCGGGCAGATGCGGCCGTAATGCGTGGTGTGGACGTCGCGCACCTCGAAGCCGGCGCGCTCGCGGGTCAGGCCGCCCGGGCCGAGCGCCGAGAGACGGCGCTTGTGGGTGACCTCCGAGAGCGGGTTGGTCTGGTCCATGAACTGCGAGAGCTGCGACGAGCCGAAGAACTCGCGCACCGCGGCGGCCGCGGGCTTCGCATTGATCAGGTCCTGCGGCATCACGGTGTCGATGTCGACCGAGGACATGCGCTCCTTGATGGCGCGCTCCATGCGCAGGAGGCCCAGACGGTACTGGTTCTCCATCAGCTCGCCGACCGAGCGCACGCGCCGGTTGCCGAGATGGTCGATGTCGTCGATCTCGCCCTTGCCGTCGCGCAGGTCGACCAGCGCCTTGACGACCGCGAAGATGTCCTCCTTGCGCAGGATGCGCACGGTGTCTTCGGCGTCGAGGTCGAGACGCATGTTCATCTTGACGCGGCCGACGGCCGAGAGGTCGTAGCGCTCCGCGTCGAAGAACAGCGACTGGAACATGTTCTCGGCGGTCTCGAGCGTCGGCGGCTCGCCCGGGCGCATCACGCGGTAGATGTCGAACAGCGCCTCTTCACGGCGCGAGTTCTTGTCGACCTTGAGCGTGTTGCGGATGTAGGGGCCGACCGTGATGTGGTCGATGTCGAGCACCGGCAGCTCGTCGAAGCCGGCGTCGAGCAGCGCCTTCAGGCTCTTCTCGTCGATCTCGTCGCCGGCCTCGGCGAAGACCTCGCCGGTCTGCGGGTTGACCAGGTCCTCGGCGATGTACTGGCCGTAGAGGTCCTCGTCCGTGGCGCGCAGGAACTTCAGGCCCTTCTCGGCGAGCTGACGGGCGGTGCGCGCGACCAGCTTTTTGCCGGCCTCGATCACGACCTCGCCGGTGTCGGCGTCGATCATGTCGACGGTCGCCTTGAAGCCCTTCATGCGCTCGGCGTCGTAGGGAACGCGCCAGCCGTCCTTGTCGCGGACATAGCTCAGATGGTTGTAGAAGCGCGCGAGGATCTCCTCGCCGTCCATGCCGAGGGCGAACAGTAGCGAGGTGACCGGGATCTTACGCTTGCGGTCGATGCGGGCGTAGACGATGTCCTTGGCGTCGAACTCGATGTCGAGCCAGGAGCCGCGATAGGGGATGATGCGGGCGGCAAAGAGCAGCTTGCCCGAGGAATGGGTCTTGCCCTTGTCGTGGTCGAAGAACACGCCCGGCGAGCGGTGCATCTGCGAGACGATGACGCGCTCGGTGCCGTTGACGATGAAGGTGCCGTTGTCCGTCATGAGCGGCATCTCGCCCATGTAGACGTCCTGCTCCTTGATGTCCTTGACCGACTTGGCCTGGGTGTCCGGGTCGATATCGAACACGATCAGGCGCAGCGTCACCTTGAGCGGCGCCGAGAAGGTCATGCCGCGCTGGCGGCACTCGTCGACGTCGTATTTCGGCGGCTCGAAGGTGTACTTGACGAACTCCAGCAGCGAGGCGCCGGAGAAGTCGCCGATCGGGAACACCGACTTGAAGACCGACTGCAGGCCCTCGTCGCCACGGCCGCCCTTGGGCTCCTCGACCATCAGGAACTGGTCGTAGGACGCCTTCTGAACCTCGATGAGGTTCGGCATCTCCGCCACTTCCTTGAGCTTGCCGAAGAACTTGCGGACGCGCCTGCGACCCTGGAGGGAAGTTACCATCATGTTCCTCGCAATCTCGGACGGCTCACCCGGGGGTCCGGGCCTTGGCGGAACGGGCCGCCGGGTGAGCCGCTCGGCGCTCATGCGCGCCGACGTTCAAACTGGATCGACCTGCATCATGGCAGGCCCTGCACCACGTCGCTCCGGTTGCCGGAAACGACGCAACAGCCCCGGAGGCGGCGAGCCGCCCCGGGACTGTCCTTGTCGACTAGATACGGACCGGCATCAGCCGGCCCGGCTCACTTGAGCTCGACCTTCGCGCCGACGGCCTCGAGCTGCTTCTTGAGCTTCTCGGCCTCGTCCTTGGCGACGGCTTCCTTGACCGGCTTCGGAGCGGCTTCGACCAGATCCTTGGCTTCCTTGAGGCCCAGGCCGGTGATGGCGCGGACTTCCTTGATCACCTCGATCTTCTTGTCGCCGGCCGAGGCCAGGACAACGGTGAACTCGGTCTGCTCTTCAGCAGCGGCAGCGCCGGCGCCGGCGCCAGCAGCCGGGCCAGCGGCCACGGCGACGGCAGCAGCGGCGGAAACGCCCCACTTCTCTTCGAGCATCTTGGCGAGGTCAGCAGCCTCGAGAACGGTGAGCGACGAGAGTTCGTCGACGAGCTTGGCGAGATCGGCCATTGTTTAGCTTCCTGATGTAAGAGGTTCGAACGATTGAGGACTGTCGGCTGCTCAGGCAGCGTCCTTGTCGGCATATGCCTGGAACACGCGCGCGAGCTTCGCAGCAGGCGCGGTCGAGAGCTGGGCGATCTTGGTCGCAGGGGCCTGCAGGAGGCCGAGCAACTTGGCGCGCAGTTCGTCGAGCGAGGGCATCGTGGCCAGAGCCTTGACACCATCGGGGTTCAGGGCGGTCTTGCCCATCGCGCCGCCGAGGATGACGAGCTTGTCGTTCTCCTTGGCGAAGGCGGTGGCGACCTTCGGCGCCGCGACCGGATCGCTGGAATAGGCGATCAGGGTGGGACCCGTCAGCAGCTTGCTGATGGACGCGACGTCGGTGCCTTCAAGAGCGATCTTGGCCAGCCGGTTCTTTGCGACCTTCACGGTGGCGCCATTGGCCTTCATCTCGCGACGAAGCTTCTGGAACTGGGCCACCGTCAAGCCCGCATAGTGGGCCACGACAACGACCGACGTCTTCGAGAAGACGTCGTTCAGTGACGCGACGGCATCAGATTTTGCCGCTTTATCCACTGGGCTCTCTCCGGTAGGCGACAGGCTTTGAGACCCGCCGCCAGTTGCACGTGCCGCTCTGGAAGTGGCCGGTTGACACCGACCCCTCACCGGAGCGACGCTCAGTGCCCTGTCCCCTGCCATGGCGTGACGCCGTGATAGGGCGAGATGGTTCGAACCTCTTTCGGCACCCTTGGGCGCCGGAAAAGTTCTTGCACCGTCTATGCAGGCCTCTTGGCGAAATTATGCCCCCTGGCCGGAGCCAAAGGCGCACCTGCAGTCTCAGACAGGACTGGATGCCTGGCCTTCGGAGATCGCTCTCCTCGACCAAGACACCCATTCTTCGATGGCGAACCATCGAAAAACGCGAAAATGGACCTCCTCGTGCCAAGCACGCGGAAGCCCCGTCACTCATGGAAACGCGGATGAGGCTATAGACCCTCCCCCGGCTTCTGCCAAGTGGTAATCCTCGCGCCAAAGCGCAAGGTGGGGCCGCGACCGCCGCAAGAGCGATCGCCGCGCTAATCAGCCGCCGAGAACGGTGTTCGGCTCGATCTTGACGCCCGGACCCATGGTCGAGGAGATCGCGACGCGCTGGATATAGGTGCCCTTGGCGCCGGCCGGCTTCGCCTTCGAGACCGAATCGACGAAGGCCTTGATGTTCTCGCCGAGCTTGTCGGCGTCGAACGAGGCCTTGCCGACGGCGGCGTGGACGATGCCCGCCTTCTCGACGCGGAACTCGACCGAGCCGCCCTTCGAGGCGGCGACGGCGGCGGTCAGGTCCATGGTGACCGTGCCGACGCGCGGGTTCGGCATCAGGCCGCGCGGGCCCAGCACCTTACCGAGACGGCCGACCAGGCCCATCATGTCCGGGGTCGCGATGCAGCGGTCGAAATTGATTTCGCCCTTCTGCACGGTCTCGACCAGATCCTCGGCGCCGACGATGTCGGCACCGGCCTTCTTGGCCTCCTCGGCCTTGGCGCCGCGGGCGAAGACGGCGACGCGCAGCGTGCGGCCCGAGCCGTTCGGCAGGTTGCAGACGCCGCGGACCATCTGATCGGCGTGACGCGGATCGACGCCGAGATTCATCGCGATCTCGACGGTCTCGTCGAACTTGGCGTTGGCGCGGGCCTTGACCATCGCGACGGCCTCGGCGAGCGGGTAGAGCTTGATGCGGTCGATGCCTTCACGGCCCTTGACGACGCGCTTTCCGACATGTGCCATTGTCAGTTCCCCCTCAGCCCACGACTTCCAGGCCCATGGAACGGGCCGAGCCACGGATCATCGCCACCGCCGAATCGACGTTGTCGCAGTTGAGATCGGCCATCTTCTTCTCGGCGATCTCCTTGAGCTGAGCCGACGTGACCTTGCCGACATTGCCGCCCTTGCCCGGAGTCTTCGAACCCGAGGTCAGGCCGGCGGCCTTCTTCAGCCAGTACGAGACCGGCGGCTGCTTCATCTCGAAGGTGAAGGAGCGATCCTGATAGGCGGTGATGATCACCGGGATCGGCATGCCCTTTTCCATCTGCGCGGTCTTCGCATTGAAGGCCTTGCAGAATTCCATGATGTTGAGGCCGCGCTGACCGAGCGCGGGACCGATCGGCGGCGACGGATTGGCCGCGCCCGCCGGAACCTGAAGCTTCACGTAGCCCGTGATCTTCTTTGCCATGATGGCTGCTCCTGTCGTCCGCCCCGGTGCCGACCGGAACGACGACGCCCCGCCCGCGAGCTGCTATCGCTCCGGATCGGGGTGTTGCAGGGCGTGGTGCGACGAGGAACTCCGGCTGGCTGACCGGCACGCCTCCCACGCATGTGAGGGCCGCCCTATGGCACAGGACGCTCCGAAAGGGAAGCCCCGGATGCGCTCGCGCGCTGCGGAGAGCGTGGCGCAGGCGCGAGCCGCCGCGCCTCGCGCGCCAGGATGCCGTCCGCATCGAGCTCTCGGATCGAGCGGTCGAGCTCGCGCGGCACTTCGCCGGCGAGCTGCAGCATCAGGTAGCGGCCGCAGCAGACGCGCAGGAAAGAGGCGAAGTTCTCGCCATCGCCATGGGTCTCGATCAGCTCGCCATGCAGCCTGGCAAGGAGCTGTCCGAGGCTCATGCCGTCACGGCCGGCGATTTCTTCCAACACCCGCCAATACAGGTTTTCGAGCCGCACGCTGGTCGAGAAGCCGTTGAGCCGCACCGATTTCAGGCGCGTGCGCCAGAGATCAGCATCGGCATTGATGAAGAGCTTGCACATGGCGCCCTCCCCGTGCGCAACCGCCGCACATCACAGCGCGGCGTTCCGCCAAGCATTCTACGGCCTGGATAGCCGGGCTCAAGCAGCGTGGCGCAGCCCGCCATGGCTGATCTGCGTGCCGAGCACGGCCAGGAACTGGGAGAGCCAGGCCGGGTGCGCCGGCCAGGCCGGGGCCGTGACCAGATTGCCGTCGGTCGTCGCCGCATCGATCGCGATGTCGGCATAGCGCCCGCCGGCGAGCTCGACCTCGGGGCTGCAGGCCGGATAGGCCGAGCAGCTGCGCCCTTTCAGCACATCGGCGGCGGCGAGGATCTGCGCTCCGTGGCAGATCGCGGCGACCGGCTTGTTTGCCTCGAAGAAGTGCCGGACGATTCCGATCACCTGCTTGTTCAGGCGCAGATATTCCGGCGCCCGGCCGCCCGGCAGCACCAGCGCGTCGTACGCGGCCGCATCGACATCGGCGAAGCTGGAGTTGAGCGTAAAATTGTGACCGCGCTTCTCCGAATAGGTCTGCTGGCCCTTGAAATCATGGATCGAGGTCGCGACGCTCTCCCCCTTGGCCTTGTCGGGGCAGACGGCGTCGACCTTGTGGCCGACCGCGAGCAGGGCCTGAAACGGCACCATGATCTCGTAGTCCTCGCCGAAATCGCCGACGATCATCAAAATGCGCTTGCCGCTCATCATTGTCCTCCCTGGCATCCGGTTGTGGATCGCAAGGATAGGCGCGGCGCAGGCGGCGCGGGTGTTATCCAGTTAACGCAGCGTGGCGAACCGCTGCCGCAGATGGTCTCCCGCCCGTCAGGAACGGGCTCCGGTCGTGCATTGTCTGGAGACCGGTCCATGATCCGCCCTCCGCAAGCCCAGCCCAGATGGATGTCCATGGCAACTGACGTGAGAACGACGCCGCGCCGCCGCACCACCGGGCTGCGGCAGTTTCTCGATCCCGAGCTGCAGCGCGACTGGATCGAAGGCAAGGCGGACCTGGCCGACGCTGAGGAGCGCTCGGAATCGCTCGAACTGCGCTTCAAATACCTCCCGCGCTTCCAGAAGCTGCTGCGTCGCCCGCAGGCGCAGGACGTTCTGGAGATTCTCTCGCTCTACGGCCGGAACTGCATCCCCATTCCGCGCAGGAGCGAGCGTCAGTATTGGTCGGTGTCCTGCCTGCCATCGACATCGGACAAGCCGCTCACCCGCGTGAATGCGAGCTGGATGGAGCTTTTCACGCTTTATGCGGACGGCGAAGGCATTCGAGCCAGAGCCCTGGTGCATCTCTCGGACTTCACCACCGACCATTCGGCTGTGCAGGACCGTCTGGACGGGGCTCTTCTCGAGCGCAGCGTCGAGACGCCGGACGATGTCGGCTATTTCTTCACGCGCAGCGCGGACATGTTCGGCATCAATGTACGGGGCGCCGCCTCGATCCGCCGGTTCCTTGCAGAGCGCCGCGTGCTGAGCGCCATTCGGACCTTCAACCTGACGCATATGAACAGGGGCCGGAACGCCTACCAGGCGAGTCACTGCTACAGCCTGGCGGACCATATGCTCGCAAATTGAGTTGATGCAGGCTCAGTCGGCCTTGGCGTCCCGGGTCAGGTAGTCGCCGAGCGCCACGCCGATATGGACAACCACCAGCGCGATCAGGCCGAAGGCGAACCAGGCATGGATCGTCAGCAGCAGCTCGGCATGGCCGGCCTCCGGCGACCAGATCTCCGGCAGGGAGAGACCGAAGAGCAGCTGCCGCGCACCGAAGCCGGAGGCGCCGGCCCAGCCCAGCAGCGGCACGATCAGCAGGCCGAGATAGAGCAGCCCATGCACCAGCCGGCTCGCCGCGCCCCTCTGCCAGCGGCCGGAGAGTTGCGCGAACAGGCGGTAGCCGATGCGGACCAGCACGAGGCAGAGCAGCAGGGCGCCGGTGGTCTTGTGGGCGAGATAGAGCAGATCGGCGACATGGCCTTCGCCGATTTGCTTCATCATCACGCCGGTGCCGAACAGGCCAAGCACCAGCGCCGCGGTCAGCCAGTGCAGCGCCTGGGCGATGATCGGCAGGGACGGCGCAGCCACCGTCTTCGCCTCGCCTCCTGGAATCGCCATGCTCATGCGCCCACCAGCTCCCTGCGCGTGATGAAGCCGTCGACCGCCTGCCGCAGCTCCGCGGCCTGCCGGTCGAGATCGGCCGAGGCAGCGGTGACCGAGCCGGCGGTCTGGCGCCAGCTCGCCAGCGTGCCGGCGAGCTGCTCGACCTGCTCGGCGACGAGCCTGACATCCCCTGCCGTCCGCATCGTCGCCTCGCTGATCGAGCGCGAGCCGACATCCTGGCGCGCGGTCAGTTCGGCGATCGAGAGCGCCGCCTTGTCGACTTTCTCGACCGAGGTCACCAGCGCGCCGACGCGCATGGTGATGCGCTGGGCCGCGATATTGATCTGATCCAGCCCCTTGCGGACATCGTCGGTCGCCTCGGCGGTGCGGTGCGCCAGCTGTTTCACCTCGCCGGCGACGACGGCGAAGCCCCTGCCCGCCTCGCCGGCTCGCGCCGCCTCGATGGTGGCGTTCAGCGCGAGCAGGTTGGTCTGGCTGGCGACGGCCCCGATGACGTCGATCACCCTGACGATCTTGCCGACCGCCTCGCACAGGACCACCGTATCGGCGGTGGCCTCGTCGACCAGCGCCTTCGCCGCGTCGGCGACGTCGGAGGTGCGCTGCGCCTCGCTGGCCGCCGTGGCGAGCAGCGACGACACCTCGGTGATCGCGCCGGCGACGTGATCGACATGGCCGGAGACGCGCTGCGTCGACTGCGTCGCCGCCCCGGCTCGCTCGTCGACCACGCCGGAAAGCTGCGCGAATTCACCGGCTGCCTGGGACAGGCGGGAGCCGTGCTGCTCCAGAGCCTGGGCGATCAGGGCGATCCGCTCCTGGAAAGCGGCGTTGCGCGCCTGGGCGGCCTCCTGCCGCGCGACCTCGCCCGACAGCACCGCGACGCGCGCCCGGGCGGCTTCCTGCTCGGCCTCCCGTCCATGCAGATGCGCCAGCAATGCCTGGCCGAGCATGCCGATCTCGTCACGCCGCATGGCGAGCTTGTCGAGTTCGCCATCCTGCTGCCGGCTTTCCGCCAGGGCCCGCGCCATGCCGGTGATCGGGCGGACCAGCCAGCGATGCTCCAGCACCACGATGAAGATCAGGCTGAACAGCCCCAGCAGCGACAGCAGGACCTTGTTCTGATGCGCGCTCTCGACATGGTGCGACAGGCTGGCGCTCAGCCGGCCGATCTCCTCGCCGAGCCCGCGCCGCAAAGCCGAGCGCTTGTCGGCGATCACCCTGAGCTCGGCCCGGGCGGTGGCGATGTCCGGGGCCTCGCGCATCGCCAGGGCGCGCCCCGCGATCGTCAGCGCATCGACCTCCAGCTTGCCGTCCAACCGGCTGGCGATGTCCTCGGCGCCGATCGCGAGCACCTCCAAGTCGGGCGGCTCGGCTCGGGTGCCCGAGAAGATCGCGACGCTGATGCGCTCGAAGACCATCGTCGTCGCTTCGAGGCGCCGGGCGAGGTCGCTCTGCGCCGCCAGGGCCTGCGTGAAGCCGTTGAGCTTGCGCGAGCCGACCAGCTCGGTCGCGACATAAAGGCAGGAGAGCGCGCCGAGCAGCACGCCCCACAGCGCCAAACGCTGTCCGACCGTCGCCTTGAATGTTCTGGGAAACATGCCCGCCCGCGTCGATAGCCGGCGGGACAATGTCACACACGCCTGAAGGAGGCGTTAACTACGAGATTCACGCAAAAAGGGTGCCGTCTCCGGCACCCTTTGGCATTGTCTCGACCTGAGTCTAGCCTCAGAGCTTCTCGACCTGGCCGTATTCCAGCTCGACCGGCGTGGCGCGGCCGAAGATCGAGACCGCGACCTTGAGGCGGGCGCGAGCATGGTCGACATCCTCGACGACGCCGTTGAACGAGGCGAACGGGCCATCGGCGACCTTCACCTGCTCGCCGACCTCGAACACCACCGTCGGCTTCGGCCGCTCGATGCCCTCGGCGACCTGGCCCTTGATCCGCATCGCCTCGTGCTCGGGGATCGGCATCGGCTTGGCCTTGTCGGCGCCGAGGAAGCCGGTGACCTTGGGCGTGTTCTTGATGAGGTGGTAGACCTCGTCGGTCATCTCGCACTTCACCAGGACATAGCCCGGGAAGAACTTGCGCTCGGTGTCGACCTTGCGGCCGCGGCGGACCTCGACGACCTTCTCGGTCGGAACCAGCACTTCATCGAACTTGTCGGAGAGGTTGCGCTGCGCGGCCTGGTCCTTGATCGACTGCGCGACCTTGTTCTCGAAGTTGGAGTAAGCGTGGACGATATACCAGCGGGTGCTCACGTTCGTATGCTTTCGTTCAACGCGCGCCGAGGATGAGGGCGAGCCCCCAGCGGATGACCGTATCGGTGAAGAGGAAGAACAGGCTCGACATCAGCACCATCAACAGCACGAGACCGGTGGTGATCAGCGTCTCGCGGCGCGAGGGCCAGGTCACCTTGTTGGCTTCGTTGCGCACTTCCTGCAGGAACTGGAAGGGATTCGTCTTCGCCATCGGGCTCGTCACCTCGGTTCCGGATCGTCGCTTTGGAGCTGCGATTCGGTGGTCCTGAAAGATTCGCGGCGCGGGGCTCAGGGAGCCGCGCGCCGTCGTTAAGGGCTTCTTACAACGCGATTGCCCGCTCGCCAAGCGGTTTTGACTCAGGCCCGGCTCAGGGCTTCTCGGCGGCGATCAGCAGGAAGGCCGGGCGCTCGCGCTCCCTGGCCCAGTCCGGCTCGGCGGCGACCTGCTCGGGCGTTGGCCCCCATTCCTCGACATGCCGCAAACTGAGGCCGAGCCCGATCAGCTGGTTGAGATAGCTCGCCAGCGTGCGGTGCTGCTTGACCACACCCTCGGCCAGCCAGTCGGTGACGCGGCGGCCCTCCTGGAGATAGGCGCCGACCGGCCAGACCGGCAGACCCGATTGGTCCTCGCCCCATGTCTGGTGGCGCGGGGCCGTCATGATCGGATGCTCGACCGAGAAGACAAGGCGTCCGCCCGGCTTCAGCGCCTGCGCGACGCGGCCGAACACCGCCGGCAGGTCGACGAGGTAGTGGAAGGCGAGCGAGGAATAGACGAGGTCGAAGCGCTCCACCGGCGGCTGGTAGCTTTCGAGATCGGCCTGCTCGTAGCGGACGCTTCCAGCCGACGTTTCCGCCATCGCCCGCGCCAGCATGCGCTCGGAGACGTCGACGCCGACGGTTTCAGCCGCGCCCTCGCCGGCCACGAAGCGGCAGAACCAGCCGAAGCCGCAGCCGAGATCAAGGACACTCGCCCCTGCGAGCGAAGGCAGCAACGCGCGCAGCGCCGGCCATTCCGGCGCACCGTCGAGCCCGCGCTGCGAGCGCGGCAACTGGCTGTAGTTCTGGAAGAAGCCGGCGTCGTCGTAGATGTTCTGGGTCATCGCGGATCTGACGGACGGCTGGCAGGGGCGGCAGGGCTCGAACCTGCGACACCCGGTTTTGGAGACCGGTACTCTACCAACTGAGCTACACCCCTGTAGCGCCGGTTGCTTAGCCTGAACCCTGCCGGCTTTTCAAGTCGAAATCGTCAAGGCGGCGACGGAAGTTGACTCAGTTCGTCAGCCCGCTGCGCCAAGCCCTTGGCGCAGCGGGACATCGCGTCTCGCAGCGAGCACGAAAGTCTGTGCGCAACGAAAAAGGGCGGCGTTGCCGCCGCCCTTCCCCAGTTTCGGATTGTGCCGAAGCTTACGCGATGATGCTGGCGACGACGCCGGCGCCGCAAAGTTTGCGGTTTCCGCGAACGTCGTTGTTGCTTCGATCACGCGATGATCGAAGCAACGACGCCTGCTCCAACCGTGCGTCCGCCTTCGCGGATGGCGAAGCGCAGCTTCTCTTCCATCGCGATCGGCACGATCAGGTGCACTTCCATGGCGATGTTGTCGCCCGGCATCACCATCTCCGTGCCCTCGGGCAGGTGCACCACGCCGGTCACGTCCGTCGTGCGGAAATAGAACTGCGGGCGGTAGTTGGTGAAGAACGGCGTGTGGCGCCCGCCCTCCTCCTTGGTCAGGATGTAGGCCTCGGCCTTGAACTTGGTGTGCGGCTTCACCGAGCCCGGCTTGCACAGCACCTGGCCGCGCTCGACGTCCTCGCGCTTGGTGCCGCGCAGCAGCGCGCCGATGTTGTCGCCGGCCTGGCCCTGGTCGAGCAGCTTGCGGAACATCTCGACGCCGGTCACCGTCGTCTTCACCGTGTCCTTCAGGCCGACGATCTCGATTTCCTCGCCGACCTTGACGATGCCGCGCTCGACGCGGCCGGTCACCACCGTGCCGCGGCCCGAGATCGAGAACACGTCCTCGACCGGCATCAGGAACGGCTGGTCGATCGGGCGCTCCGGCTGCGGGATGTAGTCGTCGACCGTCTTCATCAGCGCGATCACCGCGTCATGCCCGATCTCCGGGGTCACGCCGTCCAGCGCCGCCTTGGCCGAGCCCTTGGTGATCGGGATGTCGTCGCCCGGGAAGTCGTACTTCGACAGAAGCTCGCGAATCTCCATCTCGACCAGCTCGAGCAGCTCGGCGTCGTCGACCAGATCCACCTTGTTCATGAACACCACCAGGGCGGGAACGCCGACCTGGCGCGCCAGCAGGATGTGCTCGCGGGTCTGCGGCATCGGGCCGTCGGCAGCCGACACAACCAGGATCGCGCCGTCCATCTGCGCCGCGCCCGTGATCATGTTCTTCACATAGTCGGCGTGCCCGGGGCAGTCGACATGCGCATAGTGGCGGGCCGGGGTCTCGTACTCGACGTGAGCCGTCGAGATCGTGATGCCGCGCGCCTTCTCCTCAGGCGCCTTGTCGATCTGGTCATACGCCGTGAACGACGCACCGCCAGACTCAGCCAGAACCTTCGTGATCGCAGCCGTCAAAGACGTCTTGCCATGGTCGACGTGACCAATCGTACCAATGTTGCAGTGCGGCTTCGTGCGAGCAAACTTCTCTTTGGCCATGACACCTTGTTCCTGACGACGCCCGCGCAGGGCCGGAAAACGCGGTCGCATTAGGGGGTTTTGGGGCGGGATGCAAGCTGGAGCGAGTTTCGGCACAATTCGAGGCGATTGCGATCGATTTCCTGCTCAGCTTCCGGACGCCAGTTGTCCGGCATTCAGCACGACAAACCCCACAAGGCCCCAGAGCGCGAGGAGCAGTTGCGTCAGCAGAAGCCCCTCCTGCCTGATCCAGAAGCCGAACCACAGGCCGGAGGTGAACATCAGCGACCAGCACAGCAGGAACGGCGCCAGGCCAAGATTGAAGACTGCGCTGAGGGCAGTGGTCGCAGGCAGCCCGGGCGACGCGATCAGAAGCACCGTGCCGGCCAGCAGCGGGATCGCGCTGGCGATCTGAAGGATGATGACGCCGACGAGCGCGGCTGCGTGCAGCGCTGTCGATTCGACGGCGCGCTTCAGGAACGGCAGGTCCCGGAACGGTTCCTCCCGCAGCAGCGTCATCGCCATCGTCAGCCCGACCGCCCCTTTCGAGGCGGTAAAGCCCTGCAGATTGTTGATCACCGCCACGATCATCCACAGCGCCAGGCCGAACGCCGTCGCCAGCTGGAAGAGCCACAGGCTCGCGGAGTAGCTCATCAGAAAGGCTCCATATTCAGAAAGGAGCCTTGCTAGCTGGTTGCAGAAACCGGGTGTAGCCAGCCAGAATTGAACACCCTATTGCTGAAACAGCAACAGCGAGCATCTCGGATCAGTGGCGAGCCCCTCTAGCGTGCGATACTGGCCGCAGCTTATGAGAACTTTCCTACTCGTTCAGGACCGTCCGATGACCGAACCCAAGCCCGGCCCGCGCATCGCCATCACCTATTGCAGCATGTGCAACTGGCTGCTCCGTTCCGCCTGGATGGCGCAGGAGCTGCTCCAGACCTTCGGCCAGGATCTCGGCGAAGTCGTTCTGATCCCGCGCACCGGCGGCATCTTCCAAATCCACTACAATGGCGAGCTGATCTGGGACCGCACGGTCGATGGCGGCTTCCCCGATGTGAAGCAGCTCAAGCAGCGCGTGCGCGACCGGCTCGATCCCGACCGCGATCTCGGCCATCTCGACGACCACAAGAAGAAGCTCGTGCAGGGCTGATCAGCCCTGCACCCGCCATAGTCCTGAAGACGACCCTGAGGCCGTCAGGCGGCCGTTGGAGTAGAGTTTCGGGATGGCCTCAGATGCCGCCGCCGCAATCGCCGGCGAGGATCTGGTCCATCGAGCGCGACGGCTCGGCACAGCCGGCCTCGCCGACC
Organism: Allobosea sp. CRIB-10; assembly: GCF_900112185.1. Classification (GTDB taxonomy): domain Bacteria; phylum Pseudomonadota; class Alphaproteobacteria; order Rhizobiales; family Beijerinckiaceae; genus Allobosea. The sequence continues at coordinate 98,929 of NZ_FOKP01000016.1, forward strand.
ACCTTGGCCGGCACGCCGGCGACGGTGGTGTTGCGCGGCACCGCCGCGAGCACGACCGATCCGGCGGCGACGCGGGCGCATTGCCCGACCTCGATGCTTCCGAGGATCTTGGCGCCGGCGCCGATCAGCACGCCCTTGCGAATCTTGGGATGGCGGTCGCCGCCCTGCTTGCCGGTGCCGCCCAGCGTCACGTCCTGCAGCATCGAGACATTGTCCTCGATCACCGTGGTCTCGCCGACGACGAGGCCGGTGGCATGGTCGAGGAAGACGCCCTTGCCGATCTTCGCCGCCGGGTTGATGTCGGTCTGGAACACCTCGGAGGAGCGGCTCTGCAGATAGAGCGCGAAATCGCGCCGATCCTGCCGCCACAGCCAATGCGCCAGGCGGTGCGTCTGCAGCGCGTGGAAGCCCTTGAAATAGAGCACCGGCTCGATCAGCCGGTAGCAGGCGGGATCGCGGTCGAGCACGGCGAGGACATCGGCACGGATGCCCTGCCCGATCTCGGGATCGGCGTCGATCGCCTCGTCGAAGGCCTGGGCGATCAGCTCGGCCGGCACGGCGCCATGGCCGAGCCGCGCCGCGACGCGATGGCCCACCGCCGCCTCGAAGCTCGGCTGGTTGGAGATCGTCGCCAGGATGAAGCTCGCCATCGCCGGCTCGCTCGCGATCGCCTGCTCGGCCTCGTTGCGCAGGCGCGACCAGACCGGGTCGAGCCGGTCGAGACCGGTGGCGGGATCGCGGATCTCGATGTTCGGGCGCCCGGATGGCATGGCGTTCTCCGCTGCGGTTCGCTCGTAGATCAATCTGGCACGATGAGCGCGCGCCAGAGCACATGGCTCCGCCTTCTAGCTGAATCAAGCCGCGAAGAACAAGAATCGATTTGCGAGACAAGTCTCGCAAGCCATTGCCGTAGAATAATATTCTACCTGAGTAGATGATTCTTCTACGGTCGGCGCGCCAGGAACTCGACCACTGCCTGCTTGTGCGTGCGGTCGCCCACCGCGAGATTGTGATCGCGCCCTTCGATGGCAAAGCTTTGCGCGCCGGGGATTAGTGCCGCCAGCTCCGGGCCGGAGCCGGAGACGTCGTCCCTGGTGCCGACGCTGACCAGGGTCGGCACGGCGATCTTGCCGACCTCCTCCTTGCTCAGCGTCTGGCGCGTACCGCGAATGCACGCCGCGAGGGCCCGCAGATCGCTGCCGGTATTCTCGGCAAAGGCGCGGAACATGCGCTGCATCGGGTCGGTCAGATCGGCGAGCGAAGGCGCCTCCATCGCGTCGGCGATGCCGAGCGGCAGCCCCACGCCCTCGACCAGATGGATGCCGAGCCCACCCAGGAGCAGCGAGCGCACGCGGTCGGGATGGGCGAGCGTCAGATGCGATGAGATCCGCGCACCCATCGAATAGCCCATGATGTCGGCGCGCTCGATCGCCAGATGGTCCATCAGCCGGCGCGCATCCTCGGCCATGATGTTGGAATGGTAGGCCTCGGGATCGTAGAGCTTCTGGCTGCGGCCATGGCCGCGATTGTCGTAGAGCACGACGCGCCGGCCGGCATGGGTCAGCGTCTTCGTCCATTGCGTGTTGACCCAGTTCACCGCATGGCTCGAGGCGAAGCCATGGATCAGCACGATCGGGTCGCCAGTCCCCTCGCCGGTCGGGGCGAGGTCGAGATAGGCGATGGACACGCCGTCGGAATCGAATGTCTGCATGGCCCTGCCGCCGGCTGCTCTGGTCTCAAGGCAGGTCTGCCACGGCGGCGCGGCTTTGGGTAGCAGGCTTGGCGGTTCGCAGGTGCGGGCCACCCCTTCCCCAGCTGCATCGCGCCGCTTATGACGAAGCCATGAGCGAGCAAGCCCAATCTCCGGCCGGCGGCCGTATCGAACTGGTCGATCTGGCCCGCGGCATCGCGCTTCTCGCGATGTTCGTCTACCACTTCGCCTATGATCTCTCCTATTTCCGGCTGATCAGTGTCGATGTCGTCAGCGATCCCGGCTGGCGCATCTTCGCCCGGCTGATCGCCGGCTCCTTCCTGGCGATCGTCGGCTTCAGCCTCGTCCTCGCGGCACAAAAGGGCTTCGATCGCGGCAACTATCTGCGCCGTGTCGCCCTGATCGCCTGTGCCGCGGTCCTCGTCACCTGCGCGACCTGGTTCGCGCTGCCGGACGTCTTCATCTTCTTCGGCATCCTGCACCACATCGCGCTCGCGAGCGTGCTGGCCCTGCCCTTCCTGTTCCTGCCGACGGCGGTCATCGCCATCACGGCGGCCGTCGTCTTCGCCCTGCCCTTCATCCTGGGTCACGACCTCTTCACCCAGGACTGGCTCGCCTTTCTCGGCTTCGGCCCCTGGCCGCTCACCGCCGATTTCGTCCCGGTCTTCCCCTGGTTCGGCTGCGTGCTCGCCGGCATGGCGCTGGCCCGGATCGCGCTGCCGAAGGCGCAGGGCAGCGGCTGGGCGAGCTGGCGGACGACGTCTACCCCCGCCAAGGTCGTCGTCCTCGGGGGCCGCAACAGCCTGTTCGTCTATCTCGTCCACCAGCCGCTCTTCATCGGCGCGCTGTTCCTGTTCATGCAGGCGACCGGGCAGATGGCCGGCTCGAAGCTGCCCGATGCCGAGGCGGCGCCGTTCCTGACCGCCTGCCAGCGCTCCTGCACCGGAACCGGCACGCCGAAGGAGGCCTGCGAGCGCGTCTGCTCCTGCTCGATGGACGGGCTCAAGCAGGCCAATCTCTGGGTGAAGGCCACCGCCGACGCCTTGAGCCCGGCCGAAACCGAGCAGGCCCGCGAGATCGGCATGACCTGCGCCCGCCGCTCCCAGTGATCTTGCCGCGCGCAGCGGCGACAGGTCACGGCAGGATACGTCGCGATCTATCAAGCGTGCACTGGCGCACCGGCGGTCGAGCGACTATCGTGCCGCCGAACTTGCAAGGACGAGAACCATGGCCGATCACGGCACCCCGCATTTCCACAACGATCCCGGCGTCGCCGTGATCCATGTCGGCGCGCGCGAGTTCATGTGCATCGGCGCCAAGCCGCCCTTCGACCACCCGCATGTCTTCCTCGACATGGGTTCGGACGACGAGATCGTCTGCCCCTATTGCTCGACGCTGTTCAAATACGAGCCCTCGCTCGGCCATGGCCATTGCAAGCCGGCCGAGTGCGAATACCACGACACCGCCGCCAAGGCGGCGTGAGGGACGCCTCCCGCCGGGGGCGCGGCGGGGCTGAACCAATGGCAACGCTACCCATCCTCATCGCGGGCGCCGGCATCGGCGGCTTGACCGCCGCGATCGCACTCGCCCGCCGCGGCATCCCCGTCGCCATCGCCGAGAAGCGCACCCGCTTCGACGAGGCCGGCGCCGGCATCCAGGTCTCGCCCAATGCCGGGCGCGTTCTCGAATCGCTCGATCTCGGCCTGGCTCTGCGCCGCGCCGCGATTCGGCCCGAGGCGCTGGCGATCGGCCATTGGCGCGGTGGCAAGCCGCTGCTCGCCATGCCCTTCGCCCCGCCAGTCGAGGGCGCGACGCCCTCGCGCTCGCTGAAGCGGGCCGACCTGCACCAGTTGTTGCTCGATTCGGCCAGGACCCTGCCGAACATCCGCTGGATCATCGGCCGCGGCCTCGTCGATGCGCATGAGACCGAGGAAGGCGTCACCGTCACGCTCGGCAGCGAGAGCGGTGGCACCGAAACGGTCGAGGCCATGGCCCTGATCGGCGCCGACGGGCTCTGGTCGCGCGCCCGCGCCCTCCTCGGCGATGCGGGCGAGCCCGGCTTCACCGGCTGGGAGGCCTGGCGCTCGCTGATCCCGGCGGACGAGCTGCCGGAGGCGCTGCGCCGCCCGGCGGTAGCGCTGCATCTCGGCGCGGCCCGCCATGCGGTGCATTATCCTGTCTCCGGCGGCAAGGATATCAATCTCGTCCTGATTCGCGCGGCGCGCGAGGCACGGCCTGGCTGGTCGCGCGAAGGCGAAGCCTCGCAGCTGACCGAGATCGCCCGCAAGGCCGGCCCCAGCTTGCGTGACTTGATCGAGCGCGCGCCAAACTGGCGGATCTGGTCGCTCTACGACCGAGCCCCCGCCCGGATGGCGAAAGGCCGCATCGCTTTGCTCGGCGATGCCGCCCATCCGATCCTGCCCTTCCTCGCCCAGGGCGCGGCGCTGGCCATCGAGGACGCCGCCGTGCTGGCGCATGAGCTCGCGACGCGGCTAGGGAGCGAGGGAACGGCTTCCGTACCCGCGGCGCTGGCGGCCTATGCCAAGGCGCGCGGCGAGCGCGCGGCGCGGGTCCAGCAGGCCAGCCGCAAGAACGGAGAGGCCTATCATCTCGGCCGGCCCTGGAGCTTCGCGCGTGACTTCGCCATGCGCCGCATGGGTCCCGACGGCATGCGCAAGCGCCATGCCTGGATCTATGACTGGCGCGCGCCGGGCTGACGAAATCGTCATCGACTCGTCCCTCCTCATCTCGTCAACGCCGCATTCGCTTCCTAGATTATCGGCGGGTGACACGACACGAAACGAGCCGATGATCCGTATCGACCTCAACAATGCTGCCAGCGCCCGCCTGGTCCGCTTGCCCCGCTGGGCGAGCTGGCTGGTCATGGCCGGTGCCTTTGTCGTCGGAGTGCTGATTTTCCTGGTCGCGGCCAGCCTGGCGCTGATCCTCGTGCCGCTGGTCATCGCCGGCGGCGCCTTCGCCGCCTGGCAGATGCGCCGCCGCATGCGTGCCGCCGGCATCGATCCGCAGAATCCGTTCGAGCGCAGGCCGCAGGACGCCGCCCGCGGCGAGATCGTCGACGCCGAATACCGGGTGATCGAGCCGGGCGAGCGGCGTTAAGCGTCGGCGCGGGCAGCCAGCTCGGCTCGTAGCCGGGCGTTCTCGATTTCCAGCTCTTCCATCCGCCGCCGCACCGGAGCGAGCGCCGGCGCCAGCTCGGCCTCGCTGAAGCGCGGCGTGATGTGCTGCGGGCAATTCCAGTCGAAGGCCTCGACCTTGATGGTGACGCCGCGCTCCGGCACGGCGCGATAGTCCGGCACGATCAGGCGCTGCGCCAGCTCAGGTTCGACCGCGAGATCGTGAAAGCTGGCCCGGCCGAAGATCTTGAGCCGCGCCCGGTGGCCGTAATCCATCAGGAACAGGCAAAGCCGGTCGTCGGCCATGAGATTGCCGAGGCTGAGATATTGCCGGTTGCCGCGCAGGTCGGCGAAGCCGAGCGTCGTCTCGTCGAGCACGCGCAGGAAGCCTTCCGGCCCGCCGCGATGCTGCAGATAGGGCCAGCCCGTCTCCGACACGCTCGCCAGATAGAACGAATCGCGCGCTGCGATGAAGCCGGCCTCGGCCTCGCCGAGCCTATCATGATGCGGCTCGCCCTCCTCCTGCCTTGCATAGCTGCGCCGGCTGCCCTGTGCCTCCTGGGCAGCCTTCACGGCCGGTGTCGTCGCGATCTCAAGGAAACGGTGGGTCATCTCATCCCTCCACGACAGGGTGAGCACGCGGCCTCTATCTGGCCGGGTGCGGAGGCAAGGTCCAAGGCGATGGCAGCCCCGCTCGTTCGGACGTGCCGCCGATATCAGGCTGCTTCCGCGGCGAGCACGACCGGAAAATCGATGTCGGTTTCGGCGACGTTGTTGAGATAGTTGGTGAAGACGTTGACCGCGACGAGCCCGATGATCTCGACCAGCTGCGCCTCGCTGAAGCCGGCACGGCGTAATTCGGCCAGATCGTCATTGCTGACGCGTCCTCGGGTTTCGACGACCCGTAGCGCAAAGCGCAGCGCCGCTTCCGCCTTTGGATCGCTGGATGCGCCGGCGCGATTGCGGGCGATTTCGGCAGCATCGAGCTTGGCCAGATTGGTGCCGAGATAGCTGTGGGCCGAGAGGCAGTAGTCGCAGCCATTGCTCTGCGCCACGGCCAGCGCAATGCGTTCACGCGTGCGGCCGTCGAGCGCGCGGCCGAGCGCGCCGTTCAGCCCGAGAAAGCCTTCAAGGGCCGCCGGGCTCAACGCCAGCAGCCGAAACAGATTGGGCACCGATCCGAGCTGCTTCTCGACAGCATCGAGCAGCGGCTGCGCTGCTTCTGGCGCCTCGGCGCGCGCGGGCATGGCAATGCGGGACATGGTGGTCTCCTGATGACTGGCAGCGGCCGATCGTTGGCAGCCATCAGGATATGTCTCCGCACGCTCGGGAAAATAATCAGCGAGCCAGACAGTTCAGAATTCCATTTTTTGAAACAATCTCCGTCACGCCGTGAACCGCACCAGGACGACGCCCGCCGCTGCGCAGGCCGCCAGCACCGGCATCATCCCGAGCTTGAAGCGCAGCAGCGCGATCATCGCCGACGCTGCCAGCAACCCGGCCCGCCAGTCGAGCGAGGCCAGCACCGGCAGGTCCGGCGCCAGTGGCCCGACCACGACCGGCTGAACCATGCGGAACAGCACATGCAGCCCGAACCAGAGCGCCAAATTGGCGATGACGCCGACGACCGCAGCGGTGATCGCGGTCAGCGCCGCCGAGAGCGCCTTGTTGCCGCGCAGGGCCTCGATGTAGGGCGCGCCGAGGAAGATCCAGAGGAAGCAGGGTGCGAAGGTCACCCAGACCGTCAGCAGGCCACCCAGGCTACCGGCGACGAGCGGATCGAGCCCGCCATGCCCGCGCCAGGCGGCGAGGAAGCCGACGAATTGCAGCACCAGGATCAGCGGCCCCGGCGTCGTCTCGGCAAGGCCGAGCCCGTCGACCATCTCGCCGGCGGCGAGCCAGCCATAGGTCTCGACCGCCGCCTGCGCGACATAAGTCAGCACCGCATAGGCGCCGCCGAAGGTGACGACCGCCATGGCGCTGAAGAACGCGCCAATCTGAGTGAAGACGTTGCCGCTGCCAAGCAGCGCCCAGAGCAGCGCGACCGGGCCGAACCAGAGCGGCAGCCAGACCGCCAGAACCCTGAGCGCCTTCCCGGTAGAGGGTTCGGCATGGGTTAGCTCGCCGCGCTCGAACATCAGGTCGACCACGCCCTTGAACTCCGGCATGCCGTCCTTGCCGACATGGCCGCCGCCGCCGAACAGGGCCGGCGCCCAGCGATTGCCGAACCAGCCGACGATCCCGGCGCCGAAGATCACCAGCGGAAACGGCGCCTTGAGCAGGAAAAGCGCAAGGAAGGCGGTGATCGCAATCGCGACCATCGCCCGGTTCTTCAGCGCCCGCTTGCTGATCCTGAGACCGGCCTCGACCACAATGGCGAGCACCGCCGCCTTGACGCCGAAGAAGAGCGCATCGACCAGCGGCACCTGGCGATAGAGCACATAGAGCAGGGACAGGCCCCACATCACCAGCGCACCAGGCAGGATAAAGAGCAGGCCGGCGATCAACCCGCCCACTGTGCGGTGCATCAGCCAGCCGATATAGGTCGCGAGTTGCTGCGCTTCGGGCCCCGGCAGCAGCATGCAGTAATTGAGCGCATGCAGGAACCGGCGCTCGCCGATCCAGCGGCGGTCCTCGACCAGCTCCTTGTGCATCAGCGCGATCTGCCCGGCCGGCCCGCCGAAGGAGAGCAGGCCGATCTTGAGCCAGACCCGCGTCGCCTCAGCGAGCGTCGGCGTGGCGGGAGCGGCCGTCACCGCCCCTTCATTCGTTGCGGCCGTCATCGTCCGCTCCTCAGTTCTTCACCGTCGCGGACGGTCAGTTATGGGTTTCCTCGCTGGCGTCGCGGCACCAGCGATAGAAGGCGTCGTAAAGCAGCATGCCGGCCTCGAGCTGTGCCAGATCGTCACGATACATCCGTGACAGGCCGAGCGAAGCGGCGAGGAAGCCGGCCGCCTGCGGCACGAGATCGAGCCTGGCCGTGTCGGCCGCCCTAACGATGGTGGCGAGCTGGTCGAGCGCTGGCGAGGCCAGGCCGAACTCCTCGATCATCGTATCGAAGCTGCAGCGCTCGCCGCGATGGCTCCAGAACACGCCGTCGATGTCGAACGGCGTCGCCCCGAAGCGGTCGGCGACATCCGCGACCTCCGAAGCCGAGACGAACAGGAAGACGGCGCGAGGATCGACGAAGCGGCGGATCAGCCAGGGGCAGGCGATGCGATCGACCTTGGGCCGGGCCCGCGTCACCCAGAGCGTGCGCCCGGCAGAATCGCACTTCGGCAGCTTGCCGGTCTCGACCAGCAGCCCGCCGGCCTCGCGCCAGGCCTCGAAGCCCCCGGCGAGGTTCTCCGCCGCGACGCCTTCATGCCGCAGCCAGGCGGCGACGCCTTCGCTGAGCTTCTGCCCCCTCTGGCAGATGACGACGACCTTGCGGCAGGCATAGGCGCCGGCCCAGTCGGGAACGTCGCGATGGCTGCGCCGCTCGCTCGCCGGCAGCAGGCGCGGATCGGCGGCGACATCCTCGTCGATGCGGACATCGAGCAGCACAGGCACATCGGGCAGGCCGACGAGCCGGGACAATTGCGCAGGCGTGATCTGGATGTTGGAAGACATGAGCGTCCATCCTTGTACCAAGGAGAGTGGACGCGATCCTTGGGCTGACGCCTCACGGGGCGGTCGCGATTGGCCCCTAAGTCAATCTTACATCAGTTGGCCTGAGCGGCGTCAACCGCCACCACCGTCATGCTCGCCCTTGTGGCGAGCATCCACGTCTTGAACACCACTTTGCCGAAGGGAAGACGTGGATGGTCGGGACAAGCCCGTCCATGACGAGGAGGACTATGCCCGCCGGCTTCAATCCACCCGGCTGACCAGCAGCTTGTCGATCCGCCTGCCGTCGAGGTCGACCACCTCGAAGCGCCAATGGCCCTTCTGGAAGCTCTCGCCGACATTGGGCAGCCGGTTCATCTCGGCCAGCACGAAACCGGCGACGGTCTGGTAGTCGGCATCGCGCGGCACATGGATGCCGAGCTCATGCGAGAACTCGTCGACCTGCATCCAGCCCGCGACCAGGAAGGAGCCATCGGCGCGCGTGACGATCGCCGGCTCCTCCTCGTCCTCGTCCTGAAAGGCGCCGGTGATCGCCTCGAGCACGTCGCTGGAGGTGATGATGCCCTCGAAATGGCCGTACTCGTCGAAGACCAGCGCAAGATGGACGCTGGACGCGCGAATGGCGCGCAGCACGTCGAGCGCGCCGCTGGTGTCGAGCACCACAGGCGCCTCGTGCACGAGGCTGCGCAGGTCGCGGCCGTCGCCGTCGGAGAGCGCGTCGAACATGTCCTTGACGGTGACGACGCCGATGATTGCGTCGGCCTCGCCGTCCTGCACCGGCAGGCGCGAGCGCCGGGTGGCACGCACCTGGGCCTTGATCTCCTCGGTGGTATCGGCGAGGTCGATCACCTCGACCTCGCGGCGGGGCGTCATCAGCGCCCGCGCCGAACGGTCGGCCAGGCGCATCACGCCCGAGATCATCTCGCGCTCGTCGCGCTCCAGCACGCCGGCGTTCTCGGCCTCGGCGATGATGGTGCGGACTTCCTCCTCGGTGACGGTCTCCTCCGCTTCACCCTTCTGGCCGAGCATGGCCAGCACCAGCTTACCCGAGGCGTCGAGCAGCCAGACCAGCGGCGCCGCGACCTTGGCCAGGATCGCCATGGTCGGGGCGACACGCGCGGCGACACGCTCGGCATCACGAAGCGCGATCTGCTTCGGCACCAGCTCGCCGACGATCAGCGAGAGATAGGTGATCAGGACGACGACGGTGCCGACGCCCAGCGCATCGGCCACGTTGTTCGAGAAGCCGTGCGTGCCGAGCCATTCCGACAGGCGCGCGCCGAGCGTCGCGCCCGAGAAGGCGCCGGAGAGCACGCCGACCAGCGTGATGCCGATCTGTACGGTCGAGAGGAAGCGGCCCGGATTTTCGGCCAGCCGGATCGCCGTCGCGGCCCCTTTGCTGCCTTGATCGCTGAGGACTTTGAGCCGTGCCGGGCGGGATGAGACGACCGCGAGTTCCGACATGGCAAGCACACCGTTGATGACGGTGAGGACGACGACGACCAATATCTCCGTAAACAAAACCGGCTCGAGGGCTGCAGGACCGCAATCTGTATCGGCCTGCTTCTAAGCCGCTTATAACGCATCGACAGCCGAACGCGATGGGAGAAGGCGATGACCCAGGACGATTCCCGGCAATTTGCTCCGGCGACACAGCGCAACCGCGAGCCGATCCTCGCCGTGCTGCGCGATGTGCTGCCGGCGCAGGGCCTCGTGCTGGAGGTCGCGAGCGGCTCCGGCGAGCATGCCGTTTACTTCGCCGGCGCCTTTCCGAACCTGATTTTCCAGCCGAGCGATCCCGACCAGGCCGCCCTCGCCAGCATCGATGCCTGGGCGGGCGAGAGCGCCCTGCCGAACCTGCGCTCCGCCATCCGCCTCGATGCCACCGCGCCGCGCTGGCCCATCGCAGCCGCGGACGCGATCCTGTGCATCAACATGATCCATATCTCGCCCTGGGCGGCGACCGAAGGGCTGATCCGGCAGGCGGCGCAGCTCCTGCCCACCGGGGGACCGCTCTATCTCTACGGCCCCTATCGCCAGCATGACGTGCCGCTGGCGGCGAGCAACGCCGTCTTCGACGACAGCCTGCGCCGGCGCAATCCAAAATGGGGCCTGCGCGAGCTCGATGCCGTCGCGGAACTGGCCAGGGCCGCCGGCTTCGGCGAGGCTGTGGTGACGGCGATGCCGGCGAACAATCTCAGCGTGGTGTTCCGGAAGGCCTGATCGCTCAACCGCCGTCGCAGCTCGTCTCCTGCGTCGCGCAGATGCGGTCGACCCAGGCGCGGAAGCGGCCGGCTTCGGCCCCTGCCTTGGCAGCCGGCTTGATCTCAAGCCCGGACAGGACCTCGCTGCCCGCCGGTAGGCCGTACTCGACCAGCACCCACTTGCCGCTGCAGCCGAGCAGGCGGCCGTTCTGGAGAAAGGCGTCGCCGTCAAAGCTCGCCCCGTCCTGACCGGTCATCACGGCTGGCGCCTTGGCGTCCGGGCGCAACCGGCCGGCGACAGCCTGCGATTTCACGGTCAGCTTGCGCCCGCTGACCCAGCCCGAGCCCTTGAACATCGGGCGCGGCGCGGCATCGGTCAGCATCTCGTTGTCGCGCGCCCTGGCGATCCTGAACCAGCCATTGGCGCCGGCCGAGACCTCGACCTCGACCATGGCGCGCACCGGCGGATCGTCGCCGCTGAGCTTCACCGGCGGCAGCGTGCCGACGATCCTGTGGCTGGTGCCCGGTCCGGCGCGGACATTCAGCCCCTCCGGATCGGTCTCGCTGACGAAGGCGCCGAAGGAGCAGGCGACCCGTCCGGCCGGCGCGGGCGTCACCCCCTCCGACTGCGCCCACGCCGCCGGAGCGGCGAGCAGCAGGGCCGCTAGGCCGGCTGCGAGGATCTCACGACGCGGCATTGACCAGCACATAATAGAAGGCATTGGGCTTGCCGATCGCCTTGAGGAAGGTCGGGTAGCGGTTCTTCGGCACGGTCTGGCAGCCGGCCGACCAGGTGTTGGGCTCGAGCACAGTGTCCGCTCCGCCGCGATGGATATACATGCTGGTCCCCGCCCCTTTCGGGTCGATCCGGCTCTTGTCGCCTTCCGTGAAGCGGCCGTCGCCGTCGGTGTCGCGCTCGGCCACCTGCGTGGTCTTCACCTGGAAGGCGCGGTCGCCGAGGAAGCCGCCCTTCTTCTCGAAATACTGGTATGTGCCCTCGGTCAGGCGGCCGGCATCCTTGATGCCGTCCTTGTTGATGTCGACGCCGTCGGCCTTCTTGAACGCGACGCCCTTGTAGCGCTTGTCGCCGCTGCCGGCACGCTGCGAGTACTGGGCGCCGGGCTCGGTGCAGATCGGGAAGCTCGAAAGCTCGCGGAAGCGCCCGGTGCGGCGCATCACCACGACGAGGTCGTCATAGGAGCCCTTGCCGTGATTGGCGATCGTGCTGCTTTCCTTGCGCAGCGCCAGCAGGACGAGGCGGCCGAAGCGCAGGTCGAAGCGGGCCTGCGTCGAGCCGAAGCGCCAGAAGATCGCCGAGTAGGAATCGAAGGCCTGCTTGGTCGTCCGGAACTGCGGACGGTCGGCTGAAGGCCGGCGGAAGCGGGCGTCGAGGATCTCGCCATAGAAGTCGCGCCATTCGCGCAAGCCCCGCAGGCGCGTCTCGGCGACCGGGCTGAGGTTGACCTCGACGACGCGCCAGAAGAAGTCCTGCAGTCCGGGCGGCACCGCCGCGACATTGTCGCGCCAGCGCGAGAAGGCGATGACCTTGTCCTGGCGCAGGCAGCGGTCGAATTGCCGGGCGAAATGGCCGAAATCGAGCTCGGCGAGGTCGGGGCGGCGGCCGTTCATGCCTCGCCACCCGATCGTTGGAATGGGCGCATCGAACCCTCCACCGCTGTCTTGTCGGAGCGACCATAGGCTAACGCCGCCCCAAGGTCAGGCGGCGAGCAACCGGTCCATCAGCAGCTTGCGGAGGTCTGAACCTTTTTCGCCCGCTCAGAGCACCATCGGCAGCACGAAGAAGCCGCCGACGATGACCACCACCAGCGCCAGCGCCGTCATCGGCAGGTGCTTCTCGATGAAGATGCGGATGTCGTCGCCGTAATAGCGCAGCGCCACCGCGATCATCGCGAAGAAGGTGACGCGCGAGATCACCATGCCGATTGTGAACTTCCAGATGTCGAAATGCAGGAAGCCGGACATGATCGTGACGATCTTGAACGGGATCGGGGTCAGGCCCTTGGTCAGCAGCACCCAGAACCAGTAGTCCTGCGAGGTGTGGATCAGGTGCGCCGCCTTCTCCTGCAGGCCGTAAAGGCCGATCAGCCAGGCACCGACCGATTCATAGAGCAACGCGCCGATCGCATAGCCGAGATAGCCGCCGGTCACCGCGCCGAGCGAGCAGACGCCGGCATAGAACCAGGCACGGTCGGGCCGCGCGATGCACATCGGGATCAAGAGCGGGATCGGCGGCAGCGGGCTCACCGAGCTTTCGACGAAGGTGATGGCGAAGAGCAGCCAGGGCGCAGCCGGGTGGGACGCGTAGGAAACGCACCAGTCGTAAGCACGCTTGAGCATGTAGGGGAAACCGTTCCTGGGTTCTCGCGCCGGTTGCAGGGCTGCCCTGCGTTCCATGCATTAATCCAATTGGCGTGATCAGGCCACTAATCTCTTGGGCTAGAGTCAATCGCGCATGTCTCCGTCAATTGCGCGACGGATTCGTGACGAGATTGCGGGAACGGCTCAGGCGAGCCGCTCCAGCGCCTCCTTGATCTTGAGTTTGCGGGCTTCGGCGGCCGCCTTGCGCTCGCGGTTCTCCTCGACGATCTCCTCCGGAGCGCGCGCCATGAAGTCGGGATTGCCGAGCTTGCGCTCGACCGCGGCGATGTCCTGGTCGAGCTTGCCGAGCTCCTTGGTGAGGCGGCCGCGCTCGGCGTCGAGATCGATGATCCCCGCCAGCGGCAGCGCCGCCACCTCGCCGCGCACGATGATCTGCGCCGACTGGCCCGGAGCCTCATCGGCGAACTCGATCGCGGAGAGCCGCGCCAGCCGCTCGATCATCGGCGCCCAGGCCTCGACCGCAGCCCTGGTCGCCGCGCTCGCCTTGACCAGCACCAGCGGCACCTGCGTCCCGCCCGGCACGTTGGTCTCCGAGCGGATCGAGCGGATGTCGGAGATCAGATCGACGACGAAGCCGATTTCGGCTTCCGCCTTCTCATCGACGAGGGCGGCAAGTTCCGGCCAGCGCGTCAGGCAGACCAGCCCCGCCTCCCCGGCCGGAATCGCACGGGGCGCACCGGCATTGGCCTTCTGCGCCCAGAGCTCCTCGGTCAGGAACGGCATGAACGGGTGCAGCAGCTGGCAGATCAGGTCGATGACATGCGCCACCGTCGCCTGCGTCTCCGCCCGCGCCGCGGTGCCGGCGGCGTCCAGTTCCTCGGCCTGCAGCACCGGCTTCGACAATTCGAGATACCAGTCGCAGAACTGGCCCCAGACGAAGCGATAGGCTGAATCCGCCGCCTCGTTGAACTTGAAGCTCTCGATTCCGGCTGCGACCGCCTCGGCCGTGCGCGCCGCCTCGGAGAGGATCCAACGGTTCAGCGGCAGCTTGATCGCAGCCGGATCGAACCCGTCCGCTCGCAGGCAGCCATTGATCTCGGCGAAGCGCGCCGCGTTCCAGATCTTGGTCGCGAAGTTGCGGTAGCCCTCGACGCGCGAGGTCGCGAGCTTGATGTCGCGCCCCTGCGCCGCCATCGCCGACAGCGTGAAGCGCAGCGCATCCGCGCCATATTTGTCGACGAGCACGAGCGGATCGATGACGTTGCCCTTGGATTTCGACATCTTCGCGCCCTTCTCGTCGCGAACGATGGCGTGGATGTAGACGTCCTTGAACGGCACCTCGTCCATGAAGTTGAGGCCCATCATCATCATCCGGGCGACCCAGAAGAAGATGATGTCGAAGGCGGTGACCAGCGTTGCGGTCGGGTAGTAGCGCTTCAGCTCAGCCGTCTCTTCCGGCCAGCCCAGCGTCGAGAACGGCCACAAAGCGGAGGAGAACCAGGTGTCGAGCACGTCCTCGTCGCGCTTGAGCTCGACCGGCCCGCCGTAATGGGCAAGCGCCAGCGCCTGCGCGCCGGCCTCCGATTCAGCCACGAAGCACTCGCCGTCCGGCCCGTACCAGGCCGGGATCTGATGGCCCCACCAGAGCTGACGCGAAACGCACCACGGCTCGATGTTCTCGAGCCAGTCATTATAGGTCTTGGTCCAGCTTTCCGGCGTGATCTTCGTCTTGCCGTCCTTGACCGCCGCGAGCGCGCGCTGCGCCAACGGCTGGACGTCGACATACCACTGGTCGGTCAGCCAGGGCTCGATCACGACATCCGAGCGGTCGCCATGCGGCACGGTATGGGTATTCGGCTCGACCTTGCGCAGCAGGCCGCGCGCCGCCATCAGCCCGACCACGGCCCTGCGCGCCGCGAAGCGGTCGAGGCCATGCAATGCGAGCGTCTCCGCCTCGGGCGCCGCGCCCTCCAGGAAGTCGGCATTGTCCTGAATCAGGATGCGAGCTTCGCCGTCCAGGATATTGACGACCCTGAGGGAATTGCGCTTGCCGACATCGAAGTCGTTGAAGTCGTGCGCCGGGGTGATCTTGACCGCGCCGGTGCCCTTCTCCGGATCGGCATAGTCGTCGCCGAAGATCGGGATGACGCGCTTGACCAGCGGCAGCACGGCGTTCCGGCCGATCAGCTCCTTGAGCTTGTCGTTCTCCGGATGCACGGCGACGCCGGTGTCGCCCAGCATCGTCTCCGGCCGGGTCGTCGCGACGGTGATGTAGGTCGCGGCATTCTCCGGATCGTAGGCAGCACCCTCGATCGGATAGTCGAAATAATAGAGATGCCCGTTCGGGTCCTTGGCGAGCGCCTTCTCCAGCTTGCCCGCGTCGAACGCCTCCTCGCCGTCGCGCCGCCATTTGAACGTGCCGGTCTTCTCGACCTGCAGCACTTCGAGATCGGAGATCGCGGTCTGGAATTTCGGATCCCAGTTCACCAGCCGCTTGGCGCGGTAGATCAGCCCCTGCTTGTGCAGGCCGACGAAGACCTTGAGGACGGCGGCCGAGAGCCCCTCGTCCATGGTGAAGCGCTCGCGCGACCAGTCGCAGGAGGCCCCGAGGCGCTTGAGCTGGTTGACGATCGTCCCGCCCGACTCCTCCTTCCACTTCCAGACCTCGGCGAGGAAGGCCTCGCGGCCCATGGTCCGGCGATCGGTCTTGTTCTCGGCCGCGAGCTTGCGCTCGACCACCATCTGCGTCGCGATGCCGGCATGGTCGGTGCCCGGCTGCCAGAGCACGTCCTTGCCGCGCAGGCGCTCGAAGCGGCAGAGCACGTCCTGCAGCGTGTTGTTGAGCGCGTGGCCCATATGCAGCGAGCCGGTGACGTTCGGCGGCGGGATCACGATGCAATAGGGCTCGGCCCCAGGCGCGGCGCCGCGCCCCGCCTTGAAGGCGTCCGCCTCCTCCCAGGCCTTGCTGATGCGCGCCTCGACGGAGGCCGGCTCGAATGTCTTGTCCATCATCGCTCTGCTCGAACGCCAAACGGCCGGGGAGCCTGCCCCGGCCGCGAAAAACGAAAGCCAAAAGGTCTGCGGTCTTAAGAGCGCATGCGACGCCCCCGCGTCAACGCTTTCCAGATGGGAAGGCGCCGCCCGCCGCGCCAGTCCGGTTGGCAAGCGCTCTCGGGCGGGCGTGGAACAGTCCCCCGCGACATCCGGAGCGGAACCTCCGCCGCGCTTCAGCCGTTGGGGGAGGATACCGCACAAGGAGGCCCCCAATGACCAGAAAGACCGACCAGGACCGCGCCTGGGAGCTGATCGAGGAGATCGGCCTGTGCATGCTCGTCAGCCATGACGGCAATGGCGACCAGCTGCGCGCCCGTCCGATGAGCGCCCATAGCCGCCGCGACGAGGATGCGATCTATTTCCTCACCGATCTGCGCGCCCACAAGGACGACGAGATCGAGATCAACGAGAATGTCTGCCTCTGCTTCGGCGACAACAGCTCCTACAAATATGTCTCGGTCACCGGTACGGCGAACCTGCTCGACGACCGGGCGCGCGTCGCCGAGCTCTGGTCGATGGCCGCGCGCGCCTTCTGGGAGAGCAAGGACGATCCCAATATCCGCATCCTCAAGGTGCGCCCCGCTCTGGCGGAGTTCTGGGACAGTCCCGGCAAGATCGTGACCTCGGTCAAGATGGCGGCAGCCGCGGTGACCGGCTCGCGCCCTGATCTCGGCAGCAACCGCAAAGTCCTGCTCTGAGGAGACCGGCGATGCGACTTCTCGTTCATCTGGTCGGCGCCTGGGTGGCGTCGGAAGCGGCGTCCGGCCGCTACCCTCGCCCCCTGTCGCTCGGCATGCAGCTCCTGGTCTCGCGACTCGGCCCGCAGACCGCGCTGATGGCGCTGGCGGGCTACGCGATCCAGAGCCTCAATGAAGGCGGAGCCTTCGGGCCGCGCCGGGCGCCAGCCCGCAAGCGGCGCTAAAGCCTGCCGACTTCACACGCTACCACCACCGTCATCCTGGGCGAGCGAAGCTCGGCCCTGGCTCCATCGCAGAGCTCCGGAGCCTCACGATGGATCCGGGAGCTGCGCAGCTTCGCCTTGGCCGGGATGACGGTGGTGAATCTGAGGAAAATCAGCGCGATCAGCGTCGCCCGCCGCGAGCGACGCGCTCGATCTCGGCCCTGACCAGCCGCTCGACCATGGCCGGCAGGTTGTCGTCGAGCCAGGTCTTGAGCATCGGCTTGAGCATGTCCTTGACCAAGTCCTCCAGCGTGCGCGCATTGTTGCTGAGCACGGTGTTGGCAAGCGCGCCGAAGGCGTTGTGCACGGCAGCGCCAGTCTGATCCGAGATCAACGCCGTCATGTCCATCGGCGGCGCGGGCTGCGGCTGGAGCGGCGGCGGCACGAAGGCCAGGGGCTGTGGCGGTTCCGGTGCGGGTTCCGGCTCGGGCAACGCCGCGGCCTGCGGCTCGACGAAGTCGACATCGTCCGCCGGCGCCGCGACGGCTGCAGCAGGCTCTTCCGGGATCAACTCGGCTTCGGCGCCGAGATCGAGCACGTCGTCCTCGACCGGCTCGGGCTCGGGTTCCGGCGCGGGCTCCGGCTGGGGAGCCAGCGCGGCCGACTCCGGAGGGGGCTCCTCCGGCGGCGCGGCAGGCTTCTCGTCATCGGCGATGATCTTCCGGATGGAGGCGAGAATCTCCTCCATCGAAGGTTCATTGGCCTTGGGCTGCGCGCTCATGCTGATTCCGGTCACTCGACTCAGAGGACGCCTAAGGAATCAGTGCGCCCCGCTGCATGAGTATTTCACCGGAAAACCGGCAGGCAAGGCGGGCAGGACGTGTCCCACAGGAGAAATCCGGAGTGTTGCACCGGCGCTTCTCGCGCCGGCCTCGTCACAGTTGTTCAGCGACCATCCGGCGTCTGCGTGCCCCAGAGCAGGCCCTTGACCTGATCGTAGTGCTTGCGGGCGTCGTAGCGCTCGGCCTTGAGCTTCAGCTTGTCGGCCGAGAGCAGCCCGACCGCCGACAGCACGGCATAGGAGGCGACGACACGGTCGCGCTGCGCCGTCACCAGGCTCGAGCGGGCGCTGACCAGTTCCTGCTGCGCGTTCAGCACGTCGAGCGTGGTGCGCTGGCCAACCTTGGCCTCCTCGCGCACGCCGGCGAGCGCGGTCTCGGCCGCCTGGACCTGAGCCTGCGCCGAGACGATCTGCGCCTTGGCCGCGTCATGCGCGCCCCAGGCTGAGACGACGGCGGCGCGGACGGTGTCGCGCGAGGTGTCGACCTCGATCCGTCGCTGCCCGGCCGTCTCCTTGGCCTGGCGGGTGCGCGAATAGACCTGCCCGCCCTCGTAGATCGGGATGGTGAGGGTCGCGACCGCGCTGGCGGAGGTGCGGTTGTCGCCGAAGAACTGGTTGTCGTAGCGCTGCGTCACCAGACCGCGCACGCCGAGGACCGGATACAAATCCGCCTCGGTGACCTTGACCTGCAATTCCGCCGCATCGACGCCGTGCAACCCGGCGATGATGGCAGGGTGCCCCTGCAGCGCAATGTTGAGCGCGGCCGGCAGCGACCTCGGCAGCAGGTTCTCGACCGGGCGGCCCGGAGCGAGATTCTTGGGCTCGATGCCGACATTCTGGCGGAAGCGCGCGATCGAGGTCTTGAGATTGGACTCCGCCAGGATCTCCTGCGACTGAGCCGAGGACAGGCGCGCCTCGGCCTGCGCCACGTCGGTGCGCGTCACTTCGCCGACCTGAAACCGGTCCTTGGTCTGGCGCAGCTGCTCCTCCAGCACCTCGACGTTGTTGCGGTTGAGGTTGAGGATCGCGGTGTCGCGCAGCACGTTCATGTAGGACGTCGCCGCGTCGAGCAGCACGTTCTGCTCGGTATTGCGCAAGGTGGCGCGGGCGCCGAGCACCTGCGATTCGGCCTGGCTGACCGAACTGCGGGTCTTGCCGCCGTCGAAGATGTTCTGGTCGACCTGCACCCCGGCGCCGCGCGGGTTGAGGCGCGAGACGCTGCGGTTGTGCGGGTTGCCGTTGCCCTGCGCGTTGAACGGCGTGTCACTCTCGGTGATGCTGGCGCCGATATCGGCCGAGGCCGTGATGCGCGGGCGGTAGCCGGAGAGCGCCTGCGGCACGTTCTCATTGGTGGCGCGCACGGCGGCGCGTTGCGCGTTCAGCGTCGGATTGCCCGAATAGGCACGCCCCAGCGCCGCTTCCATCGTCTGCGCCAGCGCCGGGGAGCCGGTGACGGCTCCCAGCACGCCAACCAGCAGCAGGCGGCTCGCGGTCTTCTTCAAGGTCGGTCGCGTTACAATCACTGGACGCCTCTTGTGCGGACTCTAGTCACGCCCAGGCATCGCCCCAGCCTCGGCACTCGGTTTAAAATCATAAACTTTGCAGCTCCTCTCGCCAATGTCGGGAGGCGAGCTGGTCGCTTTTCAATCCTGCACTGCCGCAAAAATGCGACACTCCCGCCGGCGATTAATACCGACGGGCTACCTCTCCTGGGGAAAACCGGCCCGATGGCCGGCCCTCCTCTCACAGGGCGAACACCTCCGCCTTGCGGAATTCGCGCAATAGGGGCGCCGCCGCATCGAAAACCGGCCGACCGGAAAGCGATTCGCCCGCCTTGCGGTACAGCACGACACGCGCCGCGCGCCCCACGCCCTCGACGACGATCAGCCTTCCGCCCTGGCGGACATGGCGAAACAACGACTCGGGTTGAGTCTCGCAGGCCCCGCTGACCAGCACGGCGTCGAACTGCCTGTGCTCGGGCAGCTTCGCGAGCAGTTCGGCGGCGGGCACGCCCGGCTGGGCGAAGGCGGTGCGGGCCAAGGCCAGCGCCGCCTCATCCGGCTCCAGCAGCGTCGCCTTGGCGCCCATGGCCGCCATCAGCGCCGCGCCATAGCCGGAGCCGCCGCCGTATTCGAGGGCCTCCTCGCCCGGCTGCAGATCGAGCACCTGGATCATCCGCGCCGTCACCATCGGCGCCGGCAAGGCGCGGCTGGTGCCCGGCAACGGCTCCTGGCGGTCGAGATAGGCCAGATGGGACAATTCGCCCGGCAGGAACGCCTCGCGCGGCACCGAATCGGCCGCGGCGAGCACGGCGCGATCGGTCACGTCATAGGTGCGCAACTGGCAATCGACCATCATGCGCCGCAGTTCGGCGAAGCTGCTCATGCTCAAATCTCCGAAGGAAGACGCCCGGACGGGCGCCTCGACCCTGCCCGCGGGTTTTGGGCGAGGCGGAAGCAAAAGGCAAGGCCGGGCGTGGCCACCTCCATGTCGCGGCGCGAACCGCTCGCTGCCGGCTCGTCCGAATGGAGGACGCAGGCCGGCCGGCATTGCCGCAATCATCTCCTCTCGGCGCTCGCGAGCGGGCGTCCCAGGCCGTTTCCTCCACCGCGAGCATCGCCATGAAAGCAAGATCTCTCTTCTGGCCGGCGCTGATGCTGGCCTGCCATCTCGCCATGCCGGGCCTGGCCCAGGATCATCCGCTCCTCGGCCGTTTCCAGGGCGCGCAGCAGGTCGGTTTCAAGGAGGCGGCCTTCGATGAGGCCCGCATCATCACCGGCCCCATCGACGAGCGCAGCTCGCGCGAGCAGAGCGGCGCCGGCTGGCGGACCGTCGAGGGCAAGGTCTTCACGCTCTACTACAAGCTGCCGCCCGGCCGCACGGGGCTCGAGGCGCTGCGCAACTACCAGGCGAGCCTGACCGGGGCCGGCTTCGAGGTCCCCTTCACCTGCTCGACCGAGGCGGGAACCTGCTTCAGCGACGGGCGCAAATATCCCGGCCTGTTCCTCGGCCTGGCGCTCGACGGAACCACCGACCTGCCGAAGCTGCAGCTCGGCGATTTCGTGCGCAATTTCTTCGGCAACGGCACCGGCCGCTATCTCTACGCCCGCCTGAACCGGCCAGCCGGCACCGTCCATGTCAGCCTCGCCTTCTCCGAGGACGAGAGCCGTGGCCGAACCTTGATCGCGCGCGTCATCGAGGCCGGGGCGATGCAGACCGGGCAAATCCAGGTGGTCGAGGCGAGCCAGCTCGGCCGCGAGATCGACCAGAATGGCCGCACAAACGTCTATGGCATCCTGTTCGACTACGACAAGGCCGACATCAAGCCGGAATCGCAACCCCAGCTCAAGGCGATCGCCGAGCTGCTGAGCAAGAGCCCGGCCCTGCGGCTCGACGTCGTCGGGCACACCGACAATCAGGGCAGCGCCGCCTACAACCTCAAGCTCTCAGACATGCGCGCCTTCTCGGTCGTCGCCGAGCTGTCGACCCGCTACGGCATCGACCGCAGCCGGCTCAATGCCCTCGGCAAGGGGCTGGAGCAGCCGGTGGCGTCGAACGCCGACGAAACCGGGCGGGCGCGCAATCGCCGCGTCGAGCTGGTCCGACGTTGAACAGCCGGGCGAAGCGACTCGCTAGCGGGTCCGCATCGGCAGCTCGACGGCGCGCAGCAAGGCGGCAACCTGGCTCTGCTGCCGTGTCCCGGTCTTCCAGAAGACCCGGGCGAGATGAGTGCGCGCCGTCGTCATCCTGATACCCTGCTGCTGAGCCACCTCCGTCAGCGACAGCCCGGAAGCCAGCCCCAAAGCCAGCCTGGCCTCGGCCTCGGTCAGGTCAAACATCTGCCTTGCGGCGGCAAGGCCCCCGCCTGCCGGTTCGAGCGGGCGCGCCACGATCATCACATCGTTCATCCGCCCGGGCAGAGCGTAGGCCGCAGATAGCGGCGTGACGCAGAGCGACACATCGCGCGCTTCCCCGCTGCGCGCCCGCAGCAGCATCTGCCCACGCGCACCGATGAGGTCGCTCGCCTTGGCGACCAAATCCTTCAGCCCATTTTGCTCGGACGCCGCACGCGCCGACAATCTGCCGCCTCGCAAACCGAGCGGGCTCGCCGGATCGGCCAGCAAGTCGTCGCCGGCCGCGTTCGCATAAGCGAACTGCATGGCTCGATTGACGATGATGACGGCGAGCGAGAGCTCGTCGAGCGCCCGCCGCGCCATCTCGCGCTCGATGCTGACGCCGTCGAGCTGCTGATGCAGCTGCGTCACGCGCCGCATCACCCCCGCCACCCGCTCGAACAGCGCGAACTCGGCCGCGTCGAAGGGCTCCTGCCGGCGTCCGCGCTGGACGTCGAACATCCAGAACGAACCATCGACATCGAGCACGCGGCTCGCCATCCCGCCGAACATGTCCTGCGGCGCCATCCATTCGCGCCACAGGCGGCTGTCGCGAAAGCGCTCACCGAACAGGACATGATCCCGATAGGCCGAGCCGATCGGCACAGCCGCGACCTGCGCGCTGAACCGCAAGGCGTCGGGCATCAGTTCGCGGCAGAGGAATGCGTTGAGGTCGGGATCGGACGAGTTGGTGATCGCGTCGTCAGGATGGGAATCCGGGCCAAAATAGCCAAGGCAGATCTTGGAGCCGTCGAAGAGCTGGCGGACTTGCTCGATAGCCCCTGGCATCTCGCGAAAGTCGAGCGCCGCATCGAGCAGCACGTCGATGGTGCTGGTGACCACATCGAGATTCGCCCGCGCCATCTCAGTCCTCGGCCAGCCACGCGCCTTGCCGGCGCGCACCGACCATCCCCTTAGGCCCGGCAACGTCCGCTACGGCACCGGCCGCGGAATGCTGGCCGGAGAATCAGGCTAACCCCATGAACAGGCGGCGCAAAGCCTAAATCTTCCCCAGGGTCACTCGGCTGCCATCAGTCTCAGGCTGGCCGCCGGCGCGCCTTCAGCGCCTCGTCGGCCTCCAGCAAGGTCTCGAAGGCGTAGACGAATTTGTCGTCGAGCGTGTCGCCGTACCAGATCTCCGGCACGATCGTGCGGAAGCGGGTCTCGAGCAGGTCGGCCAGCGCCTGCGTGTCCTTCATCCACTCCAGCATGTCGGCGTAGAGATTGAAATTGCTCGGCGCCGGGAAGCGGGCGACGAGGTCCTCGAAGCCCTGCTTGACCAGAACGGGATCGCAGATCGTGTCCTCGATCTCATGCTCGCCGACTTCGGTGTTGGCCGCCTGGATCAGGGCGTAGAAGCCGTAGCCGAAGCGGTCCTTGGTCAGCTCGGCCGCCCGCCGGGCGAAGACTTCGAGATCGTGCTCGTCGCGGCCGAGCCAGCGCGGCATGATCATCCGCGCGAAATTGCGGCACAGGTCGATATTGTAGCGATCGAGCGCCCAGGCCGCCTCGAAACGGCGCTGATACTCGTCGAAGGAGCCTGTCTCGGCTCCGCGGCGGAAATGGCTGGCGCACCTGGCGAAGTCATCCGGATCAGGCTGGCTGTCGAGCACGGCATCCGCCTGGCGCAGGAATTTACGGAACTGATCGGCCTGGTCCATGTTGACGTCGGCGGCGCAGGCGGTGCCGCGCCAGGCATAGGCCGTCACCCGCAGCGCATCGGCATAGGTCGCGGCCGAGAAGGGCGAGGGCTCGCGCCGGAAATAGGCGGCGAAGCCGTCGAGCAGCGCCTCGTGCCGCGGGCCGGCATCGTCGCTGTCGGGAATCGCCGTGAACGCGTCGAGGAACCAGTCCCTGACCAGCGCGTAGCGCGGCTTGCCGTTCTCGGCGAGGTCGCCTTGCGCCCGCGCCGCCTCGAAGGCGGCGCGATAGGCTGCGAAGTCGCGCTCCTGCCAGGCCCGGCGCATCGCGTCGCGCTCGCCATAGAGACGCGGGATCTCGTCATGCAGGAAGAGCGAGCCGATCCCGTATTCCTTCAGCAGGATCTCGTACTGGGTGAGTTCCTCCGCCGGTTCGGGAGCGGCCCGTCCGCCCAGCACCCTGTTGCGCAGATTGCGGACCAGGTCTTTCCACCCCATCTCGTCTCCCGCCCTGTTCACGCCTGCGCGACATGAGGCCGCCGCCTGTCGGTCCCGCCGCCTTGCGGCTGTCAGCGCCGCTTTCGGCCCCCATTTGCTACGGCATCCGCAGTTGCGGGCAAACAAGCACGATCACACGGCGCGCCAGCGAGAACGATTGCACGAGCCGCGCGTTTCCGCTGGACGACCACGACCGAGGCGACATGCACTTTCCATCGGGCAGACAGGAATTGAGGGCCGCCTTCAAGCGGATCGAGGCCGAGCTCCCTCCCCGCCTCGCCAAGGCGATGCGCTGGCTCCGTCATCCCGATTCGCGCCTGATCCGGATTCCGGCCGGGCTCGCACTGATCGTCGGCGGCGTGTTCTCGTTCCTGCCGATCCTCGGCGCCTGGATGCTGCCGCTGGGCCTGATGCTGCTCGCGGCCGACATTCCGTTTCTGCAGCGGCCGATGGCGCGCTTCGCGAACTGGTGCCTGGGGCTGGTCGACCGTATCAGGCGTCGCCGTTCGGGCTGACCTGGCCGCGGCCTGCGCTCCCGCGGCGACGGTGCTCCGGCAGGATTGCCGGCGGAGGACGGCACGGACATCGATCGGGGATGAAGAATTTGGAGGCCTCGCCCGGAATCGAACCGGGGTGCAAGGATTTGCAGTCCTCTGCGTAACCACTCCGCCACGAGGCCTTCCGGAAGCGCCGCCGAAGCGCGCCTCTCGGCGGGCGTATAACCACATGCCGAAGCGCGCCGCAACCGAAACTCTGCCGGCATTGTGAATTGACCATGGGGCAGATCGCCTGCCCACGATTTTCTCCGGCCCAATGCCAGCAAAGGGGTTGCACCCGGCCGGGAGCGTCGCTATACGCCCCCCACCGATCCCGGATAGCTCAGCGGTAGAGCAATCGACTGTTAATCGATTGGTCGCAGGTTCGAATCCTGCTCCGGGAGCCAGCAGTTTCAAGGGCTTGAGCGACGACCGCTTGAGCCCTTTTGCTTTCTGGGGACGGAAATGGTGCAGCGGGAGAGGCAAACGGCAGTGCTGCGGCTCTTCGGGCTCGAGCTATCCGTGCGTCGCTGGGCCGCCCTGATCGGCTGGGGGGCGGTCGCTCTGGTCATCGTCGCGACCCTGTCCCCGATCGGCGCCCGCCCGCATATCGCGCATCTCGGGCCGCAGATCGAACGCTTCGCTGCCTATCTCGTCGCCGCCGCGGCTCTCGCCGTCGCCTATCCGACGCGCAAGGGCGTGATTCTCCTGTGCATCGTCGCCGGCGCCGGCGGGCTGGAGCTCGCCCAGCATTTCGAGGCGAGCCGGCACGCCCGTGCGCTGGACGCGCTGGTCAAGATCATGGGCGGCCTGAGCGGGCTTGCCATGGCTGCGCTGTCCGAACGCGTCTGGCCAAAGCGCGTCACCGCGCCCGCCATCGTCCGGCGCACAGACAGGGCACCTCGCCCGTAAGCGATCCGCGTTGATGTGCCACTAAGCCGCCGGCTGCACGCTGGCGAAGGCCTCGGCGATCCGCTGCGGCGCCGTCGGCCGGGCATACATGCGCTGGAGATAGGCGCTCAGCCGCGGGAAGCCGTCGAGCAGTCCCTCCTCGTTCGCCCAGTCCATCAGATAGGCGGTGACGCAGTCGGTCGCCCCCATCCGGTCGCCGACGATGAATTCGCGCCCTTCCATATGGGCTTCGAGCACGGCCGCCATGAGCCGGAATTCCTCGCGGGCCAGCACGATGTCCTGCGGCAGCCGCTGGTCTTCCGGATAGAGGAAGCTGTGCTTGGCGATGCGCCAGAGCGGCTGCTCCAGTTCGGTCATCGCGAACAGGATCCAGCGATAGGCCTGCGCCCGCTCGTCGATGTCGTCCGGCAGCAGACGCTTCTCCGGGAATTTCTCGGCCAGATAGAGAATGATCGCTGCCGATTCCGGCAGGACATTGTCGCCATCGACCAGCACCGGCAGCTTGCCGGCTGGGTTGAGCGCGAGGAACTCCGGCGTCTGCGCTTCGCCGCCGAGCAGGTCGACATGAATGTAGTCGAACGCCACGCCGAGTTCCTTCAGCCCCCACATTGCCCGCAAGGTCCGCGTCGGACCGAATCCATAAAGCTTCATCATCGCTTCCTCCCATACATACCAATCAGTCTGTATTGACGGAGTTTCGGCTGACAATCCGTGTCAGCATTGTTGCTCGCGGCCTGCCACGGCGCCATGATCGCGCCACCATCGCGCCTAGCTTGACCTCTCCCGAACGGCGCAGCCGCCAGCAATGCGGCGCGCCCGTCCCTGGAGACCCGATGCTATGCCCGCCCGTTCCGCGCTCATGACGCCGCTGCTGCTGGCGCTCGCCGCCCCTGCCCTCGCCCAGACTGCGACGACGACGGCCGCTCCGGCCGCCTCCGAGCCTGCCGGCGCCGGGCAGGCGCCCGATGCCTGCCGCCTGCTGCCGCAGGCCGATCTGGAGGCGCTTTTCCCCGGCCGCCCGATCACCGCAAAGGGGCCGACGCTGAGCCCGATCCACCGCGGCCCGCAATATGCTGAGAGCTGCATGTACTCGGTGAAGCTGCCGAGCCCGACCTCGAAGCTCGACCATGCCCGCCTCGCCTCGCTCACGGTGATCCGCTGGGACGGCGTCGCGAAAGGACGAGAGACGCCGGCGCAGGCCTTCGCCTCACTCAAGGGAACGCGCGAGAAGGTCGCGGCCGATCCCAGGCTCACGCTCAAGCTCGAACCGCTCTCCGGCATCGGCGACGAGGCCTTCCAGGAGACCAACAGCTCCGGCGTCGTGATCCGCGCCCGCAAGGACGACCTGATCTACGCGATCTCGCTCGATCTCTATTCCGAGCAGACCGCGCCGAACGCGCTTGCCCTGGCGAAACAGGCGGCGGCGCGCTGGCGGGGCGGCACCGGCATGGTCGATGCGCCCCAGCAGATTGCCGCCAACAGCGCGGTGACGGTGCCGGCGGACACGCGCCCCTCCTCCGTCGCTCCGGTCGAGCAATGGCCGGATGCCTGCGCCCTGTTGACGCCGGCCGAGGTCAAGGCGGCATTCCCCGAGATGAGCGTCGGCGAGCCGCGCAAGCTGATGGGCAAGATCACCCATGAGAGCCGCGAGAACCGGCAGGAGGCCCTGCCGAATCCGATCGGCTGCCAGTTCGACGCCAAGCGCACGATAGAGAAGGACGGCAAGCGTACGGTCGAGCTCAACCAGATCCAGGTCAGCGTCCGCAATGTCGCCGCCAATGAGGAGCTGTCGAAGCGCTGGTTCAAGAGTGCGATCAAGGTTTCGGACGCGAAGACGCCGGTCGCGGGGCTGGGCGACGAAGCGGCGCTCGACATCATGAACCGCATCCACATCCGCAAGGGGCTGACCACGGTCGATGTCCGCGTCTCCGGCGGCGAGCGCGACCAGGCGCTGCACGATCAGGCCAAGTCGCGCGTCGGCGAGCTGGCGAAGATCGTGGCCAGCCGGCTGAAATAGGCGGTCCAGGTTTCGGGTGGAGCGGCCGCGGCCGCTCCCCTAGCCTGCTGACACAGGCAAGCGCGGCACGCTGCGATGAATGCCAGAGAGCACTGACTGAGGAGGACATCGCTGCAATTGACATCGCCGAGACACACTACGTTGATATCAACTTAATTGGGCCCATTGTGACTATGAGCGCTTCTCGGCGCCAACATGCCCCCAGATCTGAGAGGAAATGACTATGAAAATTGTGACCAGCCTGAGCTTCCGTGGCCAATGCCGCGAGGCCTTCGAATTCTACGCCAAGGTCCTCGGCGGCAAGATCACGGCTGCCATGCCCTATGGCGATGCGCCGCCCGACATGGGCATGCCGGACGCTGACGGCAAGTACAAGGACTGGCTGATGCATTGCTGGCTCGATGTCGGCGACCAGTCGCTGATGGGCGCCGACATGGATGTCGACTGGGCCCAGAACATCGACAAGCCCAAGAACGGCTTCGACGTCACCTTGCACACCAACGACAAGGCTGAAGGCCAGCGCTGGTTCGACGAGCTCTCCGAAGGCGGCAAGACGGTGATGCCGTTCAGCGAGACCTTCTGGTCGCCTGGCTTCGGCTCGCTGGTCGACAAGTTCGGCGTGCCCTGGATGGTCAACACCATCCCGACCGGCGATTGGAAGCCGACGCAAGGCTGAGCCTTCGTTCTGGAAGAGGCGGCCGGAGCCGGTGCTCGGCCGCCAGTTTCGATGTGGCGCTGCTGCTGATAGGGAGAGCCCGACCAGCAGAAGGCCACGACCATGACCACCCGTTTCACCGAGACTCTCCGCCAGGCCAGCCAGCCAGCCTGGTCGCAATCCGTCGGCCACCGCTTCGTCCGCGAGCTGCTGGACGGGGCGGTGTCCGATGCGGTCATGGCCCGCTATCTGATCCAGGATCACCGCTTCCTCGACAGCTTCCTGACCCTGCTCGGCGCCTCGCTCGCCAGCGCCGACAGCTTCGAGGCCCGCATCCGCTTCGGCCGCTTCATCGGCATGGTCAGCGGCGAGGAGAACACCTATTTCCTGCGCTCCTTCGACGCGCTCGGCGTCAGCGAGCAGGATCGCATCGCCCCGCCCGATAGCAAGCCTACCGCTGGCTTCAAGGCGATCATGCGCGAGGCCGCCGCGACACGCTCCTATGCCGCCGCCCTCTCCGTGTTGGTCGTGGCCGAATGGCTCTATCTCGACTGGGCCCAGCAGGCCTCGCAGCCGCTGCCGGCGAGCTTCATCCATGCCGAGTGGATCACGCTGCACGACAATCCCGATTTCCGCGATTTCGTCGGCTTCCTGAGGAGCGAGCTCGACCGCGTCGGCCCGGGCGAAGCCGAGACCAGCCGGGACTTCTTCCTGCGCACCGTCGCGCTGGAGAAAGCCTTCTTCGATTCGGCCTATGACGAGGCCTGAGCGGCAGGCCTTCGACCCGACACAGGCGTGACAGGCGCAAGCCTTTCTGCCACAAGCACAATCGAGAGACGGGGGCGTTCGCCGCAGAGCGAGCTGAGAAGGACCCTTCGAACCTGAACCAGATCATGCTGGCGGAGGGAGTCGCTCGGGGCAGCCTCGCAAGCGCTTCTCCCCGTGCTCGCCTTCCACCGGAAAGGCGAGCCTTGACGACGCAGGACGCGACAGAGCGGAGCGCAACTCCCGGCATGAAGCCGGTGATGGCCGCGCTGGCCCCTGCCCTGCGCACGATTCCCGTCCTGCTATTCGCTTGGCAAGCCGCGATCTTTCTGTTCCAGCCGCCGCGCTACATCCTGCCTTCGCCGCTCGACGTGGCGCTGGCCTTCCAGCGCCAGCCCGGCTTCCTCTTCAGCCATAGCCTCACCACCATCGCCGAAATGGCGCTCGGCTTCGTGCTCGGCTCGCTGTTCGGCGCGTTGACCGCGCTCGCAATCGCCGCACTGCCGCGTTTCGGCCGCCTCATCTGGCCGATCCTGCTCGTGCTGCAATCCTTCCCGGTCTTCGTGATCGCGCCGCTTCTGGTCGTCTGGTTCGGCTTCGGCATAGGCTCGAAGGTGATCATGGCGACGATCATCATCTTCTTTCCGGTTGCCTCCGCCTTCACCGACGGCCTGCGCCGGACCGACCCGGAACTGATCGACGCGACTGCGCTGACCACGGCGACGCATTGGCAGACGCTGCGCTATGTCCGCCTTCCACTCGCCATGCCTGCGCTCCTCACCGGCCTCAGGGTCGCGGCCCCGCTCGCGCCGCTCGGCGCGGTGATCGGCGAATGGGTCGGCTCCTCGGCCGGCCTCGGCTTCGTCATGGTCCAGGCCAATGCCCGCATGCAGACCGACACGGTCTTCGCCGCGATGACCGTGCTCGCCGTGCTCAGCCTCGTCCTGCGCCATCTCGTCGATGCGCTCGGCCCGCGCCTCATTCCCTGGGCGAGCGAGCCGTGACGTCACTCAGCTTCAAATCGATCAAGCAGAAGGATTTCGCCCGATGACCCTCCGCGCCCTGACCAGACGCGCCCTCCTCGCGACCGGCCTTGCTCTGGCCGCCGGCCTCGCCAGCCCGGCCCGCGCCGCCGACAAGCTGACCGTGATGCTCGAATGGTTCGTCAATCCGGATCATGCGCCGCTGGTCGTCGCTGACAAGCTCGGCCTGTTCAGGGAAGCCGGGCTCGAGGTCACCATGGTGCCGCCCTCGGACCCGTCCGCCGTGCCGCGCCTCGTCGCCGCCGGTCAGGCCGATATCGGCATCCACTACCAGCCCAATCTCTATCTCGACCACGCGGCCGGCATCCCGATCGTCCGCGTCGGCACCCTGGTCGAGACGCCGCTCAACAGCGTCATCGTCAAGGCCGACGGGCCGATCAAGTCGCTCGCCGACCTCAAGGGCAAGACGGTCGGCTATGCCGTCTCCGGCACCGAGACCACCCTGCTCGGCCAGATGCTGGCCAAGGCCGGGCTCAAGCTCGACGACCTCAAGCTGGTCAACGTCAATTTCGCCCTCTCGGCCGCGCTGATCGGCGGCAAGGTCGACGCCACCCTCGGCGGCTACCGCAATTTCGAGCTGACCCAGATGAAGCTCGAAGGCCATCCCGGCACCGCCTTCTATCCGGAGGAGCACGGCGTTCCCGCCTATGACGAATTGATCCTGATCACCCGCCGCGACGCCGTCGGTGACAGCCGCCTGCCGCGCTTTCTCGATGCGATCGAGAAGGCAGCGCTCTATCTCACCAACCACCCGCAGGAGGCCTGGAAGCTCTTCATCGCCGCCCACCCCAATCTCGACGACGCCCTCAACCGCCAGGCCTGGACCGATACGCTGCCGCGCTTCGCCAAGCGCCCGCGCGCGCTCGACCAGGGTCGCTATGAGCGCTTCGGCGCCTTCCTCGTGGATCGCGGGCTGATCAAGAAGGCTCCGGCGCTTGCCGAGATCGCCGGCGAGGTGAAGTGACCGAAGGATTGCGGTGGCAGCCCTCCCTGTCGCCGCCCATTCCCGCATCGACGTCAGGGCGGACCTGTGCCGGCCGCGAGCCTGATCCACGCGATCGCGCTGATGCCGGGCCGGATCGGTCTACCGCCTGCGTCTTCCAGCCGGCGAGCGGTTGCTGGCCTGGTCCCTGCCGAAGGTCGACCATCGGCGGAGGTAGAGGCCGCACCAGCCGATGGCGGACACTGCCTGGTGCTACGCGCCGGGCAGTGAGCGATCACGGCCGCGGATCGATGCGCCCGACGGCGAACTCGATCTCCGAACGGCTGATGCCGATATCCCTCAGCGTCCTGTCGTCGAGACGCGGCAACGCGTTTGCCGCGTGGCGCATCTGCACCCTGTCGCAGATCCGGCGGAACCGTCCCGACAGGGCCTCGATCAGCCTGGCCGTCAGGGGACGCGGGGCAGGCTTTCGATGAGGTCGGACGAATGGACCATGGACCTCATAGATGAAATGTTCGCCGATGATTTGCCCGACGGCCCTGCGACCCACCAGTCGGTCGAGGACCGACTTGGTGCGAGGCCGCAGCATGTCGGCCAGGTCTTCGATGTCGTGAAGAAGGTCGCTTCCAACCGCGTACATGGTGCCGCTCCCACTGCCTTGCCCGCCGCCTCGCGAGGCGGTGTTGCAGCGTTATGGCGGCTCGCAGGGCCTCTCGTCTGTGAGGTGCCGCACACGTCGACCCCTTTCCAAGAAGACGAAGAGACGACATGATGCCGGCAGTAGCCGTGCCGGCTACGCCGACAGCCTTGCCTCTGGCCTGATTTGCCCTCCTGCCATTAGACGTAGGCGGACTGTGCATGTTGTCGACGGCGCAAACCTTGGATCGTAGTGTCCTCGCAGTCCTCTGCGCTGACGTCGCCGACTATAGCCGAATGATGGACACGGCGGAGGAGGAGACCCACAAGCAGCTGATGTGGCTCTTGGCCGCCGTGGTGACTCCCGTTGTCGAAAATCACCAAGGTAGAATTGTCAAATTCACTGGGGACGGCTTCCTTGCTTGCTTCAGCGACGCAGTTTCGTCGGTCAATTGCGCCCTGCGAATACAAGAATTTACACGCCAATCCCAAATGAAACGCGATCCTGAGCGTCGGATCCAATTCAGAATTGGAGCGACGATCGATAGCGTAATTATCGAGGACAACGATATTTTCGGAATCGCTGTTAATACGGCCTCACGCCTTCAGCAGATGGCCACGCCCGGCGCCATATTAGTTTCGAGCGATCTATTTTCTCAGATCAATGGCCAACTCGATATACCTTCCAGGGATTGCGGCCGGATTAGATTGAAGAATTTTCATAGCCCGACGCACGCGTTCCTCATAAATGCGCCACGGACGGACCCAAACCGCTCAATCGCCAAGCCATATCGGAAAAGAACCCGCCTTCCTGCGATCGCTGTCTTTCCGTTTTCCGCCTTTGATGGCCGTGGTGGTGACGATTATTTTTCGCAAGGACTGATGGACGGCATCATTGGCGCGTTAAGTAGCTTGCGTGATATCATGACGATCAACCGGGGATCGACTATCGATTATAACGTCAGAGAAGCTCCCGCTATTCTAGGGAAACGTTTGGGAGCGAACTACGTTCTGACCGGAGTGATTGGACGATCTGGCGATGAAGTTCGCGTAACCTGCTCCCTGACTGATATGAGGAGCGGCGGCGTTCTCTGGTCCGATCATATGGACGGCACCTTGTCGTCCATATTCGATATGCAGGACAGTATCGCGACCAAAGTTGTCGGCACTATCGCCCCGCACGTCCGCGAAGCCGAACTTGCACGGGCTGTGATGAAGCGTCCAGAGAACATGGACGCCTATGATTTGCTTCTTCAGGGTATCGACCTGCTCTACAGAATGGACAGCGAACAGTTCATTCGCGCACGAAAATTTCTCGATAGCGCCATCGAGACTGACAGTCGGTATCCCCCAGCTTATGCTTATGCTTCCCTCTGGCATATTTTCAATATTGGCCAGGGCTGGTCAGCCGACCCGACATCGGATTCTTACCAAGCTTGGAAGCTGGCCTCCGCTGCGGTTGATCGGGATGCCTCCAATTCGCTGGCGCTCGCGATCTGCGGACACGTCAAGTCATACCTGTTCCACGAATACGCAGCCGCGACATCCTATTTTGAGCGCGCGATCAATTGTTCGCCAAGTCACGCCTGGGCGTGGGCCCTCAGCAGCGGCACATATGCCTATATGGGAGACGCTAAAGAGGCGGTCGAACGCGCCGAGCGCGGGATCGCGCTGTCACCGGCGGACCGGCACGCATTCTACTATCTGTCCTTCCTCGGCCTTGCCCACTACGCCGGTGAATCTTACGAGGCGGCCGTGGATTGCGACCGCAAGGCCGTGGGGCAGAATCCCCATTTTCGCGCGGGGTTGCGGGTCCTGATAGCCAGCCTCGTTGCGCTCGGCAGGCTGGACGAGGCGAAGGACGCTGCTCGCGCCCTTCTTGCCGAGCAGCCATCCTTCCGCGTCTCCGTCTACGCACCTCAGTGCCCCTGGTGGGACGACGAGGTCCGAACAACCTTCTTGAGGCGCCTGATCGACGCCGGGCTTCCCGAGTGATCAAGACGAGTCGGAGGCCAAGGTCAGCATCCGACATTGCAAAAAAAGGGGGCTAGATTATGGGAAACTGCTTCTTTGATCCGCTAGACTTGCCGGAGTTCCCCACTCACCCGGATCAGCCCGGCTTGCGAGAGGGCCCGCGTGACCTCCTCACAGATATTACGGAGTTCCCGAGGCACTATTGGGATCCAGATTATGTCGGCCTGGCAATCTTGCCGGAATTCGCGACGTCTGGCTGGGAAAACCAAATCTCTGTTTCGCCACCACCAGCGCCCAAATCGGAGGAGACGCGCAGGGAGATCGACTACTTATTGGAATTGATGGACGAACGAACTAAAGCCAGAGATGAAATTATCGCACAGAGTGCTGATTTTCCGAAATACTGGCTAGGTTTATTGATGATGAATCGCACGTCTCATCCTGCGACATATGAAATGATAAAAGCCGCGGCTCGCGTTGGCGAGATGGTGATGTTTTTCTACAAATTCAAATTCAATCGCCCGCGCCCGCATCAATTATGTCCGGCGCTCATGCCGATGATTGCTGTACCGGGGCACGCTTCGTATCCGAGCGGCCATTCACTGATGTCTCATATATTGTCCCTCACGGCAGCATCGGTCCGAAAAGATATCGAAGGATTCCTGACCGCGCTCGCCAACAGGGTCGGCAAAAATCGAGAAATCGCTGGCTTGCACTATTCGAGCGATACACGCGCCGGAGAGGATATCGCAAAGGGCGCATTCGAAATTCTCTCCAGCTGCCCCAGCTTTAAGAAGTTGCGGAGTGACGCAAAGAAGGAATGGCGCTGATCGTTTTGACCCCAGACTTGATCGTCCTCCAGCTGTGGGTGGATCGTCCAGCGATCAAGGAGGCCACCGCTGCGTCCCGCTGGCTGACATCCGCTCGCGACTGCGAGCACAGATCGGCTATCGGCCAATAGCTGACCGAACGACCGAACGACACATCATTTAAGCCATGGTGCGGACGGCGGGGATCGAACCCGCATGCCGTTGCCGGCGAGGCATTTTAAGTGCCTTGCGTCTACCAGTTTCGCCACGTCCGCGCGGCGAGACTGGTTAGCGATGCAAAGACCTTCCGACAAGCGCCGGTTGCGCCTCGCGGTTCGGCACCCGCCCGAAATTCACAGCCCTCATCCCGAGAAGGCCCTAAAGGCGCCTCTCGCAGGCTGCTCAAGCTGGTTCCGGAGCTTTCTGAAGCATCCTTCGAGACGCTGCTGTCGCGGCTGCTCAGGATGAGGGCTCTGGAGATTGTCAAACCTCAGCGCCGATGCGCGGGCTTGTACCATTCGACCCCGTCGGGATCGACATAGAGCCCGGGCGCGACGTCGGAGCCGATCTTCTTCTCCTGCATCGGCACGCGCACCGTGTCGTCGCGGTCGCCGCGGCGGATATAGGGGCCGCTCGCCTGCTGGCTGTGCTGCCCCCCGCCGCCTCCCATCACCGCCCGGCGGGCCGCCACCTTGTCGTCGAGCGCCGCGACCTGGCGGGCCGCGAACGTCACCTTGGCCGAGCCCTCGATGATCGGCAGCGTCTTGCCGGACGCCCCCTCGCCGGTGACGCGGATGCCGACGAAGCGCGGCACGTAACTCTGTCCGCCGCCGCCGCGCGCCAGCGCGTCCCAGCCACCGGTGGTCGAGACCTGCGCGCCGCAGCGCTTATGCGCGCGCTCGCAGGCGCTGCGCGAGGCGTAGCGCGGCGCCTTCTGCTCGAATTCGGCGCGGGCATTGCGATAGGCATTCTCGCATTGCTCGGCCGAGAGCTTGCCGGCCTCGATGCATTCATCGCGGCGGACATAGGTCTGGCCGGCCACCTGCGCGGCGAGATCGGCGGGCGTCAGGGCAAAGCCGGCAACGGCGAAAACCGCCGCCCGGGCAACAACCAAGGGAAAGAGCGTGATCATGCGCCTTCCCAGATCATGCGATTGTGGCGTCACAGCAGCGGCCTCATCGTGATGGCGAGCTCGCGCGTGCCACCATAATCGATCTTGCCATTGCCGAGCACCGGAATCGTGGCGGTGACGAGGATGGCCTTGGGCAGCCACAATTCCGGGAAACCCTGGCGCTTGGCCTCGTCCTGCAGCGCCTTCTTCTCGGCATCGGGCTTCTCGGTGACGAGGACGAGCTGCTCGCCCTTGCGCACATCCGGCAGCGCCACGACCACGTGATTGTGACTAGGCCACAGGCCGGCGATCATCGATTCGACCGCCGCCAGCGAGACCATCTCGCCGCCGAGCTTGGCGAAGCGTTTGGCCCGGCCCTTGATCGCGACGAAGCCGTCATCGACCGCGACGATGTCGCCGGTGTCGTGCCAGCCGCCCTCGGGCGGCACGATCGCTCCGGGATTGTCGGCATTCAGATAGCCCAGCATCACGTTCGGCCCGCGGACGCAGAGCCGCCCGCCCTCCGGGATGCCCTCGACCGGCTCGAGCTTGCCGGTGATCCCGGGCAGGAGCCGCCCGACCGTGCCGTCGCGCATCGCCTGCGGCGTGTTGCAGGCCAGCACCGGCGAGCATTCGGTGCAGCCATAGCCCTCGAGGATGGTGGTGCCGTAGGGCGCCCAGAGCTTGCGCGTCTCCGGCTTCACCCGCTCGGCCCCGGCGACGACATAGCGCACGCTCTTCAGGTCGCCTTCATCCGCAGCGCGGGCATAGCCCTGAAGAAAGGTGTCGGTGGCGAGCAGGAAGGTGGCGCCGGTCTCGGCGATCAGCTTCGGCACCTGCTTGTAGTGCAGCGGGCTCGGATAGAGCACCACCTTCATCCCGTGCAGCAGCGGCACCAGCATGCCGGCGGTCAGCCCGAAGGAGTGGAAGGCCGGCAGCGGGTTCATGAAGATGTCGCGCTCGGAGATGACGCCTTCGGCATGCTCGAAGACCTGGCGCGCATTCGAGACCAGGTTGGCGTGGCTCAGCACCACGCCCTTGGGCTTGCCCTCGGTGCCTGAGGTGAAGAGCACGACGGCCGGATCGTCGGGCTTGGCGACGTGGCTGCGCAGGGCCAGCCCCGGCGCGAGCGAGGCCAGCGCGCCGATCGCCTTGTCGAGGCTGGTCAGCTCCTTGCGGACATCCTCGAGATAGATCACGCGCCTGCCCTGCCCGAGCGCATCGACGATGTCGTCGAGCTTGGCCTGGTCGATGAAGCGCCGCGAGGTGACGATGGTCGAGACCGGGCCGATCTCGCAGGCGGCGGTGAGGTTCTTCAGGCCGGCGGTGAAGTTGAGCAGGGCCGGCACCCGGCCATAGGCGCTGAGGCCGAACAGCGTCACCGCCATGCCCTGCACATTGGGCAGCATCAGCCCGACCTTTTCGCCGGGCTTGGTCACGGCCGCGAGCTTGCGCCCGAGCACCAGCGCGCCCAACACGAGGTTGCCGTAGCTGAGCGGCTTGCGCTCCGGATCCTCCAGCGCGATGCGGCTCCTGCCATGCCGGGCGATCGTCGCCAGCAGGGCCTGGAACAGGCTCAAGCGCGCGCCTTCGACATCGAAGGGCCGTGCCGGCAGGTCGATCGCAGCCATCTCGCCTTGCGCTCCGGGTTCGTCTCTCTCCACAGCGGAACGTAGCGATCCAGTGCATGGTTGCAATGCGCCGGAAGCGATGGCGATGCTGCATCGCAGCGAGAATCGCGCCGGAGCCGTCCACATCTCAACGATCCTGAAAATGTGGCGGCGCAATCACCGAAATTTGACGAAGAACCCGTTCATCACGTCGCGCCATCGTCATTGAGATCGGGCAGCATCATCGCTATCTCCGGTTGCGGAGCTGGGGATTGCAGCCGTGCCAACCGTTTCGAAACAGATCTTCGCAGCCGCCGCGCTGGCAGCGGCTGCCTTTGCCGCCGCGCCGGCGAGCGCGGCGGGCTTCTGGGAGACGCTGTTCGGCGTCCCGCAGCGGCCGACCTACGCGCCCCTCCCCGACAATCCGTTGCACATGACGGTACGGCCGAAGCGCAAGAAGGCCGCGACCACGCTCGACGCCGGCAAGGACGGGCCGAAGCCGAAGCTCGTCAAGCCGATGGAGTACGCCAGCGACCCGTTCTGGTACCTCAAGGACGAGACCCTGAAGAAGGGCGACATCATCGTCCTGAAGGATCGCGTCGTGGTCTTCGATGGCGGCGCCCGCGACTATGCCAACTTCGCCAGCTTCCAGACCAGCAGACTGCTCTCGGCCAAGGCCAAGAGCCAGCTCAAATACCTGGTCTCGACGCCGCGGGACAACTACACGGTCTGGGAGCCGGTCCAGTCGATCTCGGACCGCAATGTCTCCGCCTCGGCCGAATTGTCGGAGCGCACGCGCTGACATCACGCGGCGTCGGAGCATCCCATTCCCGTCGCATTGATACCTTCGAACGGTCAGACCAGCGCCAGAGGCTGACCGGATTTCGTGGCTAGCTTGCATCCGCATAGGGTTTTCGTCCTTCACCGGCGCGGGACAGGCGCCGACGCGGCGGAGCCGCACGGGCTCCGGCAGTTTCGTCGCCAAACGCGCCAGGGCGCACCCGAAGCTATGATCTCGCCTCGGCCGGCCAGCGCCCGGAGCGAGCCATGGGCAGCCCGGCGCTCCTGCCCGGCCCCTGCAGCGCCAGATCGAAAGGACCGATCATGAAGCTGACCGAAGCCCACATCGACCGCGCCCTGTACCAGATCGAGGCCCAGGCGATTCCGGAGAACCATCCCGCCACGGTCCAGCTCAGCGAGCTGTTCGGCGACCATACCTTCTTCCTCGACGCCGGCGGCCTGACCATCCTCGAGCCGGTGAATACGGGTGGCGCCGCCGAGGCCATGGGCCGCGTGGTCAAGCTCGCCAGATGGGGCGACGAGACCCGCCGGAACCTGTCGCCGCACGAGCCCGAATACACCGACATCGTGGTCGCGCTCGACAAGGCTGCGTAAGCGCGCCTGCGCCTCCCCCGTCATGGTCGGGCTTGTCCCGACCATCTACGTTTTCGCTTCTTTCAGTGAGAGCGGTGTTCAGGACGTGGGTGCTCGCCAAAAGGGCGAGCATGACGGCGTGCGACTTACCCGAACGCCCCGATCTCGTGCTGGATCGCGCCGGAGATCTCGCGCAGCAGCGCGAAGCACTCGCGCATCGGCTCGACCACATCGCGATGGAAGGCCGCATAGGCGCCGCCCTCTCGCGGTCCCGGCGGCTCGCCGAAATCGAGACCGAGCGCCGGGTCGGGGTTGAGCGGGAAGATCTCGCCGAGCAGCGCCAGCGCTCCGGTCATGTCGAGCCGCAGGATGCGCTCGAGCAGGAGCTCGCGCGTCACCCCGGCATGCGGCCGGAAATCGGGGATATGCGTCGCCGACAGCCAGATCCGGTGCAGCAACGCAAGGCGAAGCGTGTGCAGCGCCACCAGCCGGACCGGCATCGCCGGCGGCTCACCCGCCGCCTCCTTCAGCTTCAGCCGGTCGGAGGCGAAGCGCCAGAACAGGCGCCGCAGCGAAGGTGCAAGGTCGAGCTGCGCCAGCGCCTCGGCGACCGCCAGCAGTTCGTCGCGCCGCCCCTCCTTTTCGGTGCGCCTGGCACGGTCGAACCAGGAGCCGGCATCGAGCGTGTCGAGATAGGCGCGCAGCACGTCGAGATCGCTGTTCGCCATGGCATGTGCCGCGAGCCGATAGGCCCGGCCGAAGCGCTCCGAACCATCGCGCATCGTGGCGAACAGCTCCGGCGCCCGCGCCGCCGCCTGGCCGATGCCGTGCACGCTGTTCGCCAGCCAGCCGAGCTGCTGCAGAATGGCGTTGTTGGGGATGGCGCGCAGCTCGCGCGGATGGCGGATCGCCGCCGGCCCGCCGGCGTCGCTCTGCCGCGCCGCCGGGCGCGAGCCGGTCTTGTCGAGCAGCGAGGGGCCGAACGTGCCGATCAGCGCCGCATAGCCGGGATCGTCGACGAGATGGGTCATCTCCTCGCGCACGGTCTGGAAGAACTCGGTGGCGAAGTCGGGCTCGGCATAGATCGGATCGTCAGCCCCCGCCGTTGCATCGGCGAACACCGCCTCGGCGATGCGCGCCACCGTCGCGCCGGCGAGCCCGCCCGTGCCGAAGAGCAGATAGCCGTCGCTGCCCTGGAAGCTGGTCTCGCGGGTGACCTTGACGCCGGCCTTGGCGAAGGCGCGCCGCGGCCATTCCGGATCGAGATAGGCGAGCCGGTCTTTGAGGCTGTCGGGATGGGCGCCGCGCCCGGCCGACTCGCCATGCGTGTCGAAGATCACCAGCTCGATATCGGTCAGCCCGTAGCGCTGGAGTAGTTCGAGGATACGGCTCCTCAGCCGCTCGACCCAGAAGGTCGCCGCGACCTGGCCGATATAGCGGCCGGAATCGGAATAGCCGAACTGGACGCAGAGCCTGCCATGACGCTTGAGATAATCGCGCCAATGCGGGCTGCGCAGCGCCTCGTCGATGATGCGCGGCCCTTGCTCCAGCGCATCGGACGTCTCGAAGAGCGGCGAGATCTCGACGAGGTCGGCGATGCCGAAGCGCCTGGCGAGGTAGAGCGCCGACAGAAGCGTATAGCCGGTCTCGGTCTCGGCGATCAGGAAGCGCACCGGCCGCGAGCCGTCGACATGCTTCACGATCTGCGCGACCATCATCATCATCCGCGCCGCCGAGGCGCGCTCGACCGCGAGCGCCCCGAAATCGACCGGCGTCGGCTTGGCCCTGGCGAGCGCCTGGTTGACGGCGGCGAGGAAGGCGCGTCGTTGCGCCGGCTGGGCCGGCTCCTCGTCGAGCGGGATCACGCCGCGCATGGCGTTGTGCAGCTGCGAGGCGTTGAGCCGGAAATGCGGCAGCGCGATCGAGACGCCATGCGTGATCACCCCGGCCCGCGCCAGCAGCAGCGCTTCCGCCGTCGCCTCGTCCTCGGCCAGCACGATCGCCTTGTCGAGCGCCGCCACCAGCTTCGAGGCCTCCGGCAGCGCCGCCTCGCGCTCGCCGACCAGCGCGAGCGAGAAGGCCTGCAGGGCCGCGATCTCCGGCTTGCTGTTCAGGGGCGGGCAGAGCGCCAGCTGCCGCTCCACCGCGGCGAGCGCATCCTCGACCAGCGCCCTCACCTCGGCGGTCGCCGGCGCCTCCGGCAGCTTCTCCAGCAGGCGAAAGAACTGGCCGCGCTTCGATTCCAGCCGGTAGCGCAGCGTGTCCCACCAGCCGATATCGGTGCGCCCATCGGTGTCGCAGCCGACCCAGGAGGCGAGTTGCAGGGCGCGCGGCTTCAACTCGCGCCAGCGCTGCGGCCAGCGTTCCCGCGCCTCGGCGAGAAAGGCCGCGTTCAGCCGGTCGATCGCGTCGCGGGCGTTACGTACCGAAAAGCGCGCCTGCTCGAACTCGTCCTGCAGGGTGATCGCCGCATCCGGCCGGAAGGAGAGATCTGCGGCTTTGAGCGCCGCCGCCTCGCCCTCGTTCGCGGCGAGCTCGGCCAGAGCATGCGCCACCGCCCGGCTCATACCGAAGGTCGGATGCGCGGTGAAGACGGCGGCGAAGCGCACCCGCGACAGCGCCGCCGCATAGGCCTCGAAAGGCTGCGCCGAAGCGCTCGCCTCGTCGGCGACGCGCCGGGCCAGCGCCGCATAGGCCTCGCTCTCGTCACGCTCCAGCCCGACATAGGAGGCGACGCGCGCCGCCCGGTCGGCGAGCGCAGCGCGGCCGAGCTGGCGGATCAGCGCCGCGGTGTCGGCAAGCGTCACCTCGCCGCGATCCATCTTGCGGGTCAGCCAGAGCGTGACGCGTAAGACCGGATTGCCGAACGGGTCCTCGCGCGCATCCGAGCGCGCCTGCACGATCGCCGAAGACAATTCGCTCGCCAGCGCCGATGGCGACAACTCCTCGGTATCCGCCACGCCGCTCTCCGTTTTTCGATCGTTTGATGAGCGGGCGCAGGTGAGCAAGATTTCGAGTTTGCTGCAACTGCGAAATGCAATGCGGCTCCGCAGCAAGAGACG
Source organism: Allobosea sp. CRIB-10 (assembly GCF_900112185.1). Taxonomy (GTDB): domain Bacteria; phylum Pseudomonadota; class Alphaproteobacteria; order Rhizobiales; family Beijerinckiaceae; genus Allobosea. Next base: position 140,204 of record NZ_FOKP01000016.1, read on the forward strand.
GGCTGCGCATGGTACCCGCGGCGCACGCTCCTCCTGGGCTTACAATCGCCGCTTCCATAGCCATGTCGGAGTAGACCCGGAGGAAGCCATGGACACGACCGTGCGGCGCAATCTCTCCGGCAACTGGGGTGTTTCCGACCTGCTCGAGCGCCCGATCTGCTCGATCATTCGCGATCCGCACGGCAGTTGCTGGATCACCCTGTCGCAGGATCAGGCCTTGCGCCTGAGCGACATCCGCAAAGGGCCGTTCCTGTCGGTGGAGGCGGCGATGACGGCGATCGAGAAGAACCTCAACGGAGCCTGTCGCCACCATACGGCAACTCTCCCGGCGAACTATTTTCCGTAAGCCGTCGACAGTCACCAAAAATAAAACCGCCGCCGACCAACTTGTTTTGGTCACATTGCTTCTATAGACAGAACGTAGAGGCGACGATTGACCGACTGGCTCCTCTGATTGGACCCTGCGGCGCGCCTCCCTCCTATCGTCGAAAACCGATTGCTGCCCTCGGCAGCACCATCGCTGCACGCAAGCGTGCCCGGCGATTCCATACACAAGACCGCCCGGCCTCGGCCGAGCGGCAAACGGATATCAATGCTAGTATCAACCGAACTGAATTCACCTGAGACCAGGCGCGTCGCCGACGCGATCGCCACGGCGCTTCCGCCGAAATCCGCTCCTGATTGGAAGCCGCAACCCTGCGGCCTCAGCCGCCAGGAACTGCGGCGCATCGTCAGGAAGATGCTGGGATGAGGAGGCCGGTCATGCCCATGCGCCAAACCGGATCCACCGCCTACGGCAATTCTGTCTCCCGAACCAATGCCGCGCAGCCGAGGCGAGGCCCGTCCGCGCAGGCCAATTTCGAACGCTATCTCGCCTTGGCAAAGGCTAAGGCCCTCGCCGGCGATCGGATCGAGGCCGAGCGCAATTACCAATATGCCGAGCATTATCATCGCCTGATCATCGGCTCGGCGGCCTGAAGCGCTGGAACAGCAGCGGGGACAAATCCCCAATCAATCCCCGCTCCCGAAACCCGGTTTATGCTCTTCCCCGTCCCGCCCGAACCGAGGGGGCTTCGCGAGGCATCATGAGGCCGGGCGGGAGAGCGGTGTTTCGTGGCGACAGGGCCTTGCGAGCCCGAAGGAGCCTGACCCTGTAAAGGTGTGATCCACCTTTGCGGCCGGCCGGCTCGTTCCACCACGGAGGGGTTTCGTCGTTCGGGGTAGGCACCCCGGTCCAGCCGGACGCAACACACGGCGAGAGCTCGCAAGAGAACCGCGGCGCGGGGTTGGGCAGTGGCCAGTGGCGCTGCTTCGACAATCGACATCGACATTCGGCACGCAGCCGTCGACTGCGACGCCGCCCGACCCCGCGCCCTCCCTCGGATGGCGACCAATCGAACCCTCGCGGCGCCGAGCCGGCGGGGCATCACGCATGGTCGATCGTTTCGTGGCCTTCACTATTTCAGCGCGGGTCGGCCCGGGCGGAGCGCAGCGCAGACCCGGGACCCATTCCGGAACAGTCCCGATAGAGGTTCAGGCATGGATCCCGGATCGGCGCGGCTTCGCCGCTTGTCCGGGATGACTCGCGGTTTCGTCAAACATGGTACCCACTGACTGCCCCACCCCGCCCGCGAGTCCCCATGAGACGACCGCAGACCCGCCTGCCCGCGCCCTATCTCAGGCGCATCTGGCTCGACCGCGAGGCGGTGCCGGACCCTGACGCCTATCCCTGGTGCCTGCCCTTCCTGCGCGAGGCGTTCGAGCTCTCCTTCGACACCTCGATCACCATCATCGTCGGCGAGAACGGCACGGGTAAATCGACGCTGCTCGAAGGCATCGCCGTCCTCGCCGGCTATGACGAGGCCGGCGGCGGCAAGGGCTATCGCCCGGTCGACCATTCGCTGGCGCGCGAAGCGATGGGCGGCCGGCTCTCCAGCGCGCTCAAGGCGAGCTGGCTGCCGAAAGTCACCGATGGCTGGTTCTTCCGGGCCGAGAGCTTCTTCTCGGTGGCGCGCTATCTCGACGCCGTCGGCGGCGCGGACGGCCCCGATTTCCTCTCCCATTCGCATGGCGAGGGTTTTTTGCGTTTCTTCGAGGAGCGCTGCCAGCGCCGCGGCATCTTCATCTTCGACGAGCCGGAATCGGCGCTGTCGCCGGCCCGCCAGATCGCGTTCCTCAAGCTGCTGCGCCGCATGGACCGGCTCGGCCAATGCCAGGTGATCATGGCGACCCACGCCCCCATCCTGATGGCCTATCCCGGCGCCCGCCTGCTCGGCCTGACCAAATACGGGCTCGATCCGGTGACGATCGAGCAGACCCAGCATTTCCGCCTGATCCGCGAGTTCTGCCTGGACCCGGCCACGTTTGTCGAGACGATGATTGAGGAGCGAGGGGGCAAGCGCTGATTGCGAGTGGTGCTATTCATCAGCACTTGGATGCTCATCTTTTGACTCAGCAGGCTTCTGTCGTCGCGACCAAGATAAGCGCGGCGCCGCTCGATACTCGTATTTGTCCGATATATATTTCTGCATTTGCTCGCGCAAAAGGCTCATTTTAAGCTTAGTTTCCAGCTCAAATTTCTCATCAGGCGACAGGTCCAATGAAGAAGCAGAAGCTGTCGAAACATCTTTCGCAATTATACTAATAGCAGATAAATTCAATCTCTGATTATTAGCGTCAATTATTTCATTGATAAATCTCTTAACAAAGACGCCGCAAACCTGAAGTATAGTAAAAGAAACAATAACAAAAGGCATTCTTGTCAGGAATATTGTCCAAACATCGACTTCTCCCGATTTGTATATCTGAGTCAAATCTGTAGAATTTTTATATAAATTATATGTAACATATAAAATAATTGCCATCGGCAATGCAGACAATAATATATAAGAAAGGATACTGCGTTTTGTTTCTTGAACAAATCCGCTTATCTCACTTGGAAACAAGCGGATCTCCTCTATCAATCTGGCTCTTTCATTCTTCTTATCATTCAATTCGGATTCTTCAATACGCCTTTCCGCGCGAAGGTTTTCGAGTTTACTTTTAAGGTCTTCCGACGCAGAGATAACTTCTTCTTTTCGTTTTTGATTCTGCGATATCTCAGCCTTCAGCGTATCAAATTGAGCGTTAGCCTGTCCTATATCTTTGTCGAGTTGAGCGCTCTCCGCTTTGAGCTCATTTACGTGCGCTTCAGCAGCAATTACCTTCTCGGACGCCGCTTTTTCTCGCTCTTCAATCGCAGCAAGCCGTGCTTGAAGATCTGCGTTGCTACGCCCGATTCGACCCGTCTCTTCCTCCAATCGAGAAAACTCGGCGGGAGTATATCCGGTTACAATCACACTTGAAATAAGCTGATTAGTAAATATGGTAAATCTGACATCAGGACGAAAACGAAAGCCGGTTGCAAATCTACCGACACCCAATGAAAATTTTCCATCTGAAAAGTTTGATTTTAGCTCTAAAATCTTTCCAGACACATGGATAAGCTCTAGACTTACTGCGTTCCAATCTTCATAGCCGGATGCAAATATCTGTATAGATTGTACATATACATTTTCGGAAAAATCAAACTCGAACCATCTTTGCTTAGCTTCGAATGAAAAATCTTGCTTTGAGTTATTAATCAATGCAGTGGTTTTATTACTTTTTCTGGAAAAGAGCGAGACCGGAATAACTTCAGGCCGTACACCCCCCTCTTGAGCCACGTCGCCCATCATTTCCCCCAGATAAGCTTATTCAATTGAGCCGTTAGCTCAAAAATTTTTGTACGATAGTGGAATGCTCCCTCAAAGTACGAATCATGGCAAGAAACGAGTGCTCCACAAAATACTTCAATATTAAATCACGCACAGTTCGATTCCGCGATACGCACGGCTTAAGACAGCCCCCCTAGCCTTGATAGACTCGTCTACGATTGTCAGGATTCTACGTTGCCCCACTCCCTCTCCCCCGCCCGCCTCCAGGCCGCCGTCGACTTCGCGCAGGCGCATGATTCCCCCTGGCCGCGCAGCATGTTCTATCCGGACGGCGCCTATGTCGGGAATCGCGAATGGGACGAGAAGGGTCCGTGGACCGAGATCGTCGGGCCGGTCGAGCCGCGCGGCGGGCCGGCCGGGGTGGTGCTTCAGGGCGGCGAGACGATCGCCGAATGGGGCGATGTCGAGCGGGCCGACATGACCTTCTCGATCGCCAAGAGCTATCTCTCGGTGCTGGCGGGCCTCGCCGTCGCCGACGGGCTGATCGCCGATATCGACGAACCGGTGGGGAAGAGCGTCGATGGCCCGCATTTTTCCAGCCCGCACAATGCGAAGATCAGCTGGCGCCATCTGCTCAACATGAACAGCGAATGGCAGGGCGAGATTTTTGGCAAGTCCGACCAGGTCGACCATTACAGGCAGATCGGCATCGGCGCCGACAACAGCCGCAAGGGCCAGCGCCGCGATCTCAGCGAGCCCGGCAGCCTCTACGAATACAACGACGTCCGGGTCAACGCGCTCGGCTACGCGCTGCTGCGCCGCTTCCGCAAGCCGCTGCCTGAGGTTCTGCGCGAGCGCATCATGAACCCGATCGGCGCCTCGCAAGGCTGGCGCTGGGAGGGCTACGAGACCTCGTGGGTCGAGATCGACGGTGAGCGCATGCAGTCGGTCCCCGGCGGCGGCCATTGGGGCGGCGGCCTCTTCATCAGCGCCCGCGACCATGCCCGCTTCGGCCAGTTGATCGCGCAGAACGGCGTCTGGGACGGTCGCGAATTGATCCCGTCCGCCTGGCTGGCGCAGTCGGTCCTGCCCTCGCCGACCCTGCCGAATTACGGCTTCCTCTGGTGGCTCAACCGCGGCCCGGCGGCTAATCCCAAGCTGCCGGCGAGCGCCTTCAGCGCGCAGGGAGCGGGCAACAACCTGATCTGGATCGACCCCGAGCACGAGCTCGTCGCCGTGCTGCGCTGGATCGACAAGGCCGCGATCGACGGATTTCTGGAGCGGCTGGTCGCGGCGGTGGAGTGAGAGGACCTCGACGCAAAACCCCTCTCCTGGAAGGAGAGGGGCAGGGGTGAGCGACTGTCTTGTTGGTCAAGCGGTTTGTTCGCGCCATGGTTGTCTGTCCCGGATGACGGCGTTGAGGATTGTGA
>NZ_FOKP01000014.1 GCF_900112185.1 Allobosea sp. CRIB-10
CCCGAAAGCTCGTCACAATCCTCAACGCCGTCATCCGGGACAGACAACCATGGCGCGAACAAACCGCTTGACCAACAAGACAGTCGCTCACCCCTGCCCCTCTCCTTACAGGAGAGGGGTTCTGCCGCAGCGCTTCTGACGCCTTGTCAATTCGCCGCCACCGCCGCCGACCAGGGCGAGGCGGCGTCGCTGACGCCTTCCTGCCCGTCCTGCCCGGTCCGCACCATGTTCGGGCAGGCGAAGTTGAGCGGCAGCACGCCGTGTTCGACCACCGTCAATGGACCGGCTGCAGCCAACGTATCGAGCGTGCCATCAGGTAGGCGGGCATCGGCGCTGGTGCCGTCGGGACCGGAGACGTCGATGCGCGGCTGGTGCGCCGCATCCTCCAGGTTCATGCCGCTGTCGAGGGTGAAGGCCAGCATCTGGTAGACGCTGGCAAGGATGCGCCGCCCGCCCGAGGCGCCGGCGCCATAGCGCGGATAGCCGCCATCGGCAGGAGTCACCACCACCGGGCACATATTGCACAGGGGCCGGGCGCCCGGCGCGATCGCATTGGCGCTGCCCGGGCGCGGATCGAACCACATCATGCCGTTGTTCATCAGCACGCCGGTGTCGGGCAGGACGAGCCGGCTGCCCATCGAGGAGAGCAAGGTCGTGGTCAGCGCGACGATGGTGCCCTCGCCGTCGACGACGGTGAGATGCGTGGTGCAGGTCTCGCCCGGCTCCTTCGCAGCTTGCGCCGCGCCCAAGCCTTCGAGCCGGCTGGCATAGGCTTCGCGCATCACCTGCGAGAGCTTGGCGAACCAGGCCGAGTCCGGCCCGCCTTCCGGCGGCGGGCTCGAAGCCATGCCCTCGACCACCGCCTGCAGGGTCGGCGCCGCGGTCAGCCCCCCGGCCGTGTGGATGCGGTGCGTGCCGCGCCAGTCGATCACCGGCGCCTCGCGCACGCTCGCGCGGCATTCCGCCAGATCTTGCGCATCGACCACGCCGCCAACGGCAGCGATATCGGCCGCCAATCGCCTGGCGAGATCGCCGCGATAGAAATCGTCGAGCCCGGCTTTGGCGAGCTGCTCCAGCGTACTGCCGAGATTGCCGAGTGTCCGGAAGCCCGGCACGCCCTGATAGGGCGGCACCGGCGGCAGCCCATCCGGCAGATAGATGCGGGCGCTCTCCTCGTAGAGCCTGAGCACCGAGGCCGAGGAGGCGATCTTCAGCGTCGTGTACCAGTCCTGCGCCAGACCGCGCTTCGCCAGCGCGATCGCGGGCTGAAGCAGGTCGGCGACCGGCATGCCCGTCCCGAACCGCTCCTTCAAGGTCGCGTAGCCGGAGACCGAGGACGGGATGCAGAAAGAGAGCGGGCCATGGATGTTGCGATCGCCTTCGACCTCCGGCCAGGCGAAGAGATCGAGCTTCATCGCGCCGGTCATGGGGTAGTCGGCCGGATCGGCACGGCGCGGCGCGACCGGGCCGAAATCGACGACCTCAGCCCTGCTCTCGCCAGCCTTGAGCACGACGCCGAAGCCGATGCCGCCGAGCCCGCTGTTCCAGGGCTCGACCGCCGCCAGTGCGAAAGCGGTAGCAACGCGGCATCGGCGGCATTGCCGCCGGCTTCCAGGATCGCCGCGCCGGCCGCCGCCGCCTCATGGTTCTGCGAGACGACGATGCCCTTGCGTCCGCGCGCCGACGGCTTGGTCAGGCTCCAGTTCTGGGTGCGGTAGGCGCGTGCTGGCTGGGCGGTCATCGGCAAGGTCCGGTCGGCGTGGGAAAGCGCCATCGTGGCACGCCCCCATCGGAACGTCACTTGAGGATGCCTCAAGCCTGCCCCGCGACCGGTGCGGCTCAGTGCGCCTGGCGCTCCTCGCCCCGCAGATGCACCAGCGCCTTGATCGGCAGATGATCGGAGGCCAGCCGCGACAACTCGGTGTCGTGCAGATCAACCTGCGTGATCGTCTCGGCCGGATAGGCGACGATGCGATCGAGCGCCCAGATCGGGAAGCGCGCGGGAAAGCTCGGGATCGCCGCCTGCAGTGGCCCGAATTTCGGCGCGAGGCCGTGCAGGCTCGATTTCTTGCCGATCCGCCACTCGTTGAGGTCGCCCATCAGGAAGATCGGGCGCCCGTCGGTCGGCTTGGAGGCATTGATCAGCGTCTCCACCTGCCGCGAGCGGGAATGGCGCAAGAGCCCGAGATGCGCCGCGACCACCCGGATCGGCGAGCCGCAGACGGTGAGGTCGGCGATCAGCGCCCCGCGCGGCTCGACGCCGGGCAGGACGAGCTGGCGGGTCGCGGTGACCGCGCCGTCGCGGAAGAGCACGACATTGCCGTGCCAGCCATGGCCCTGCCAGGCGCTCTGCACCGGCACCGGCTTCAGGCCCGTGCGGCGCTCGAGACGGGCGAGATCGAGCAGGCCGGCGCGCTCGCCGAAGCGCTGGTCGGCCTCCTGCAGCGCCACGACGTCGGCATCGATCTGGCGGATGACCTCGATGATCCGGTTGGGATCGAAGCGGCGGTCGCGGCCGACGGCCTTGTGGATGTTGTAGGAGGCGATCTTGAGCTCGGTCGCCGGCGAGGTGCTGGCAAGCGCCTGCTGCCCGGCGGCCTCGCGCGTCCAGCTCGACATCTGCGGCGGCCGCAGGACCCTGATCCGGCGCAGCCCGCGCCCTTCGAACTCTAGCATCCGGCCGGCATCTCCACGACGACTCACTCGCTCACGGGGCTCTTAGCTCGAAAACGCCTAGCAAGAGCCTTGCCATGATCAATTCCCGAAAGCCGCCAGAGTTCGATCCGCTCTGAGCGAACGACTCGTGAGGATAGGGGTTATAGGAAAAACGGAGCCCCGGCAGTCGCTGAATGTCATTTCTCGAAGTCTTGATCGCTGCCCTGGCCTTGATCGCGCTGATCGCGGTCGCAGCCGCCTATTCCTATGGCCGCTTCGCCCGTTGCACCAGCGCTCCGCACTCGCATGCATTGCCACCCGCCGAGGCGCAGACCCCGATCGACCGGGCGCTCGCGCCGCTGCTGACCGCCCACCCCGAGCTCAATGGCGCGACCCTGCTGGCTGATGGCGCGCGCGCCTTCGCCGCACGCGTTCTCACCGCCCGCAATGCCGGTCGCAGCCTCGATCTGCAGTATTATTACTGGCGCAAGGATAGTGCCGGCCGCCTGCTCATGCGCGAGATCATCGCCGCCGCCGATCGCGGCGTGCGCGTGCGCCTGCTGATCGACGACATCAACGCCCGCGGCAACGACTCGATCTATCTCTCGCTCGACGCCCATCCCAACATCGAGGTCCGGCTGTTCAATCCGAGCCGGAACCGCTCCAACGGCATCCGCCGCGGCCTGGAGCTGGCGCTGCGCGCTTTCCGGGTGACGCGCCGGATGCATAACAAGGCCTGGATCGCCGACGGCCGCCTCGCCATCATCGGCGGCAGGAACATCGGCAACGCCTATTTCAATGCGGCACGGGCCAGCAACTTCCACGATCTCGACCTGCTCGTCGCCGGCGAGGCGGTTTCGCAGGCCGCGGTGATCTTCGATGGTTTCTGGAACAGCCCGAGCGCGGTCCCGATCGCCTCGCTCAGCCGCCCCATCGCCCGCCGCCTGCCGAGCCTGCCGGTGCCGTCGATTGGCCGCGACCGCGCCAATGCGCAGGCTTTGCTGCGCCTCGTCGAAACGCTCGATGCCGGCTCAGCCCTCGTCCAGTTGCTGGACGAACTGCGCTGGATCGCGCAGGTCCAGATCATCTCCGATCCGCCGGAGAAGGCTATCGCCGCCGGTGAGCAGGGTTGGCTCGCGCGCCAGCTCTACCGGGCGATCGCCGAGACACGGAGCGAGCTGCAGATCACCTCGCCATATTTCATCCCCGGCGAGCGTGGCCTGCGGGCGCTCTCGGCCCTCGTCGCGCGTGGCGCCGAGGTCACGATCCTCACCAACTCGCTGGCCGCCACCGACGTCGTCGCCGTCCATGGCGCCTATGCCAGCTATCGCAAACGGCTGCTGCAACAGGGCGTCAGGCTGTTCGAACTGCGCCCGGAACTGATGCCCGCCGGCGTCTCGCTCTTCGGCTCGAAGGGCGCGAGCCTCCACACCAAGGCCTTCACGGTCGACCGGCACACCGGCTTCATCGGTTCTTTCAATTTCGACCCGCGCTCGGCCTCGCTGAACACCGAAATGGGCGTGGTTGTGGTCGATGACGGCCTCGTCGCCGAGATGCGCGACATCTTCGCCCGGGAAACCACGCCGCACTGCTCCTTCCGGCTCGGCCTCGACCAGGGCCGCGTCTGCTGGGACGAAGCCTCGCGGCCTGGCGGTCGGCTGCTGCAAGAGCCTGTGGCCGGTTTCGGCCGCCGTCTCACCGCGGCGTTGGTCCGCCTCCTGCCGATCGAATCGCAATTGTGAAGCGGCTTGCAGGCTCGCCCAGCTGCTACGCCAAGGCGGGCTGATCGGCCTCGGCCGGCTCGGCGAGCGTCGGGTTGCGTACGAGACGCGGCGCGATAGCGTCGAGGAGGGGCAGCGCGGCCGCGCCGAGCGCTGCCGTGAGCTGCCCGGTGGTGCCGCGCTGGATGCGCGCGATGGCGCGCCCGTCGCGCCTGGCGACCGAGAGCGGCAAAGGCTCGGCCGCCGCGATCAGCGCGTCGATGACGCTGTCGGGCAGCGCGCCGCCGAGGATGATCGTCTCCGGATCGAATAGATTCTCCAGCATGGCGAGCACCGGCGCCAGCAGCGGCCCGGCCTGCGCGACCCAGCTCGCTACCGCCGGGTGCCCCTCGGCATGGAGCCTCGCGATACTTGTCGCATCGACCTGGACGACACCTGCCTGCCGCAGCGTTTCCTGCAAGGCCGGCGGCGAGACATAGCGTTCCAGACAGCCCTGGCGGCCGCAGACGCAAGGCAAACCCTCCGGCACCGCCGGAACATGGCCGAGCTCGCCGGCATTGCCATGGGCGCCGCGAAAAGGCTCGCCGCCGAGCATCAGCCCGAGGCCGAGACCGAGCCCGAAATAGACCAGGCAGAAATGCCGGAGATTGCGGCCGATGCCATAGAGATGCTCGCCGACAGCCGCCGCCGTCGCATCGTTCTCGACCGTCACGGATGTCGCCAGCGCCGCGCTCATCAGCGCCGTCACGTCGCGCCCGGTCCAGCCCGGCAGCGCCGTCGATCCGACGGTGATCGTGCCCTCGAAATCGAACGGGCCGGGCATGACGACGCCGCAGCCGAGCAGGCGCTCCGGCAGCCCCTTCCCCGCCCGCGCCCGTTTGAGTTCCGCCGCCGCCAGCGCCTGCACCGCCTCGACCGAGAGATCCGGCAAGGGCACGACACGCTGCGCCCTGACCTCGCCGGTGAGATCGACCAGCACCGTGGTGATGTGATCGGCGGCGATCTCCATGCCGGCCGTCACGCCGCCATCGGCGTTGAGCGCGAACTCGACCGGCGGCTGGCCGCGCGCCGTGCGCCGCCGTCCGAGCTCGACCAGGAAGCCTTCCTCCAACAACTCGGCGACGATGTTGGAGACCGCCTGCGCCGTCAGCCGGGTCAGGCTGGCGATGTCGGAGCGGCCGAGCCGTCCGTGCTGGCGCAAGGTCTCCAGCACGACGCGCCGGTTGTGGCGACGTGCCCGCTCGGGATTGGCGCCGAGGGCGACGCTGGGCGCAGCCGGGGTCTTGCGATGCGGCATCATGGGCAGCCTCTTTCGTCCGCACAGGCTGCGCCGGCCATTAATCAAACTCAAGTGAATTAATCTATTGACAGGGGACGGCCTGCGGGGAAGCATGCCCGCCGAACGTCCGGCAGCCGGGAGCGAGCATGCGGGCGGACGTCGCAACGAGACAGGGAGGAAGACCCATGCGCGGCTTTCGCGGATTAGTCCTGGGCATTGCCATGTCGATCGGCGCCATCGCCGGCGCCAAGGCCCAGGCGGTCGAGATCGAGTACTGGCAGTACGTGTTCGACGCCCGCATCAAGGCGATGAACGAGCTGATCAAGCGCTTCGAGGCCGCCAATCCCGGCATCAAGGTCAAGCACACGACCTTCCCCTATGCCGACTACCAGACCAAGATCGCCGCCGCCGTCCCGGCCGGCCAGGGGCCGGACGTGGTCCAGCTCTATTATGGCTGGCTCGACAATTTCGTCGGCGCCAAGTTCATCCAGCCGCTGCCGCGCGACGCCTTCCCGCATGATGTGATCGAGAAGGAATTCTACCCGATCGTGCAGACGATGAAGCGCGACGGCGAGTATTACGGCCTGCCGACCGCGGTGCGCACGCTGGCGCTGTTCTACAATAAGAAGCTGTTCCAGGAGGCCGGGCTCGACCCGAACAAGCCGCCGCAGACGCTCGACGAATATCTTGAAGCCGCCAAGAAGACGGTGAAGCGCGACGCGGCCGGCAACATGCTCTCGGCCGGCGCCGTGATCGACATGCCCGGTCAGGACCTGCACTGGTGGCGCGAGGTGCTGCTGCGCCAGATGGGCGGCAAGCCCTATTCCGACGACAACAGATCCGTCGCCTATGACAGCGAGGCCGGCGCCAAGGCGCTGAACTGGTATGCCGACCTGCAGCGCGTCCACAAGGTCGGCCAGGCCGGCTTCATGGACGAGGGCCAGGCCGCCTTCCGCGCCGGCCGCGCCGCGATGACGGTCGATGGCTCCTTCCGCCTCGGCGCCTTCGGCGGCATCAAGACCTTCGAATGGGGCGTCGCCGAGCTGCCGGCGAGCGCCGACGGCAAGCGCTCGAACTTCGCCAGCTACTGGGTCAACGCCATCACCGCCAAGCCGACCGGCGCCAAGCTCGAGGCGGCCAAGAAGTTCATGGCCTTCACCACCTCGCCGGAAGCGATGCAGGTCTGGCTCGACATGGTCGGCGAGCTGCCCGCCCGCAAGGCCGCGGCCGAGACCGAGAAGAACCTCGCCCACCCGATCTACCGGCCGTTCCTCAAGGCGCTGAACTATTCGCAGGCGACCGTCTTCGTCGACGAGCTGGCGCAGCGCCAGGTCGGGCTCGACATGGCCAACCGCGTGTTCATCCAGAACCAGGACGCCAAGGCCTCGCTCGCCGAGGCGGCCAAGGCCGAGCAGGCGATCCTCGACCGCTTCTACAAGAAGTGATCGCGGTTTCCTGAAGACCAGCACGGCAGGACGCGCCATGACCGCCAAGACCCAAGTCGCCCGCTCCGGTGGGCGCCTCTGGCAGGGCCTCACCTTGCAGCAGAAGCAGGTGGTCTGGGCCTGGGGCTTCCTTGCCGTGCCGATCCTGTTCTACGGGCTGATCCGCTTCTACCCGACGGTCGAGGCCTTCATCATCTCGACCACGAACTGGAACCTGATGAGTTCGCCCTCCTTCGTCGGGCTGGCGAACTTCAGGCGATTGATGGCCGATCCGGTGTTCTGGCAGGTGTTCCGCAACACCTTCCTCTACCTGATCATCGGCACGCCGCTCAGCCTCGTGCTCGCCTTCACCATCGCCTATCATCTCGACCGCGTCCGCTTCATGCACGGTTTCATCCGGGCGCTCTACTTCCTGCCCTTCCTGACCACCGCCACTGCGATGGCCTGGGTCTGGCGCTGGTTCTACCAGCCGGTGCCGATCGGCCTGATCAACGACCTGCTCTCCTCCTTCGGCTTTGCCCAGCAGCCCTTCCTGCGCTCGACCACGCAGGCGCTGCCCGCGGTGCTGGCCCCGGCGATCTGGGCCGGGCTCGGCTTCCAGGTGGTGATCTTCCTCGCCGGCCTGCGCGCCATCCCGACGACCTATTACGAGGCCGCGCGGATCGACGGCGTCTCCGACTTCGCGATCCTCCGGAAGATCACCCTGCCGCTGCTCAAGCCGACGATCATCTTCCTCGTCGTCTTCTCCTCGATCGGCTTCCTGCGCATCTTCGACCAGGTCTACAACATGACCAGCGGCGATCCCGGCGGCCCGCTCAATTCGACCAAGCCGCTGGTGCTGATGATCTATCAGACCGCATTCTCCTCCTTCGACATGGGCTATGCGGCGGCGCAGACGGTCGTGCTCTTCCTCGTGCTGCTCTGCGTCTCGCTGCTGCAATTGCGCCTGCTGAGGGACCGCTGATGACCGGCTCGTCCCTCACCCATCGCTTCGCCCCGGGGCGCGTCATCGCCTGGCTGCTGCTGCTCGCCGGCGGCCTCCTGATGCTGACGCCGCTGCTCTTCATGTTCTCGACCTCGCTGAAGGACTCGGCCGACATCTACGATCTCCGGCTGATCCCGGCGGCGCCGACGCTCGACAACTACAAGACCGTGCTCTCGGACGGGCGCTTCCTGCGCTGGTTCTGGAACTCGCTGGCGATCGCGACGATCGTTACCCTGTCGAACGTCTTCTTCGACAGCCTGGTCGGCTACACCCTCGCCAAGTTCCAGTTCCGCGGGCGCTATCTCGTCTTCCTGGCGATCCTCTCGACCTTGATGATCCCGACGGAGATGCTGGTCATCCCCTGGTACGTCATGGCCAAGAACTTCGGCTGGCTCGACAGCTATTGGGGCATCATGTTCCCGGGCATGATGACGGCCTTCGGCACCTTCCTGATGAAGCAGTTCTTCGAGACGGTGCCGAACGACTTCTTGGAGGCGGCGCGCGTCGACGGGCTCAACGAGTTCGCGATCTTCTGGCGCATCGCCTTGCCGCTGGTGACGCCGGCGCTGTCGGCGCTGGCGATCTTCACCTTCCTCAGCAACTGGACGGCCTTCATCTGGCCGCTGATCGTCACGACCAGCAAGGAACTCTACACGCTCCCGGTCGGCCTCGCCTCCTTCGCCGTCGAATCGCAGATCCAGTGGGAGCTGATCATGACCGGCGCGGCGCTGGCGACGATCCCGACGCTCGCCGTCTTCCTGCTGCTGCAGCGCTACATCGTCCGCGGCGTCGTGCTCGCCGGACTCAAGGGATGAACACGATGACCGCCCATACCGATCCGCGCACGACCGATAAGTCCGTCTTCCCCGATCCGGTCTACAAGGAGACGGTGCTGCGCCCGCTCTTCGATGCGGTGAAGACGCATCATGTCGCGGGTTTCCGCGCCGTCGACCGCGCCCATCTCGTCATGCTGGCCGAGACCGGGATCCTGCCGCGCGCAACCGCCGCCGAAATCGCCCGCGCCCTGATCGAGATCGAGCGCGAGATCGACCCGGCGACGCTGAGCTATACCGGCGAGGTCGAGGACTATTTCTTCCTGGTCGAGGCCGAGCTGCGCAAGCGCCTGAAGCCCGACGACAATGGCCGCCTGCACACCGGCCGCTCGCGCAACGACATCGAGCACACCCTGTTCAAGCTGGCGCTGAAGCCGCGGCTCGACAAGCTCGCGAAGCAGCTGCGCGCCCTGATCGCCGCCGCGCTGACGCTGGCCGAGCGCGAGAAGGCGACGCTGATCGTCGCCTATACCCATGGCCAGCCGGCCCAGCCCTCGACGCTCGGCCATTATCTCTCCGCCGCGATCGAGGTGATGCTGCGCGACCATCAGCGCCTGATGCAGGCGCGCGAGCTCATCGATCTCTGCCCGCTCGGGGCCGCCGCGATCACCACCTCCGGCTTCCCGCTCGATCGGCACCGTACCGCGCATCTGCTCGGCTTCAAGGCGCCGCTGCAGAATTCCTATGGCTGCATCGCCGCGGTCGATTACGTCACCGGCGTCTTCGGCGCCGTCGAGCTGGTCTTCCTGCATCTCGGCCGTTTGATCCAGGACCTGCAGTTCTGGACTGCCTTCGAGGTCGGCCAGGTCTATGTCCCCAACGGCTTCGTGCAGATCTCCTCGATCATGCCGCAGAAGCGCAATCCGGTGCCGATCGAGCATCTGCGCCACCTGGCGTCGCAGAGCGTCAGCCGCGCCCGCATGGTCCGCGACATCGTCCACAACACGCCGTTCACCGACATGAACGACAGCGAGGGCGAGACGCAGGAGGCTGGCTACCAGACCTTCGAGAGCGGCGGGCGCGTGCTCGACCTGCTAGCGGCGCTGCTGCCGGCGCTGTCGGTCGACAGCCGCCGCGTCGCCGAGACGATCCGGCGCTCCTGCATCACCATCACCGAGCTCGCCGACACGCTGGTGCGCAAGGAGGGCCTTTCCTTCCGCGCTGCCCACGAGGTCGCCTCGGCCGTGGCGCGCGCCGTCGTCGCTGCGGATGGCGATCTGCCGCGCGACGGCTACGAGCCTTTTGCCGATGCTTTCCGCCATATCGCCGGCCGCGAGCCGAGCCTCAGCCGCGAGGATTTTGCCACCGCCGTCTCGCCGGAGAATTTCGTCGCGCTGCGTGAACGCTTCGGCGGCCCGGGGCCGAAGGCGCTGGGCGAAGCCCTCGCCGGTTATCGCGCCGAGCTCGCCGCCGCCGAGGATGCCGCTCAGGCAATAGCGACGCGCGAGGACACCGCACGCCGCGAATTGGATGCTGCCTTCACCGCCCTCGCAGGAGCCGCCTGATGGCCGGGATCGCGATCGAGAAACTGGTCAAGCGCTATGGCGCGACGCAGGTCGTGCATGGCATCGACCTCGACATCAAGGACGGCGAGTTCGTCGTCTTCGTCGGCCCCTCCGGCTGCGGCAAGTCGACGACGCTGCGCATGATCGCCGGGCTCGAGGAGATCAACGACGGCACGATCGCGATCGGCGGCCGGACCGTGAACCGGCTCGAGCCGAAAGAGCGGAACATCGCCATGGTGTTCCAGAACTATGCGATCTACCCGCATATGAGCGTCGCCGAAAACATCGCCTTCGGTCTCTACACCTCCCAGCTCGACAAGGCCGCCAAGCGCAGGCGCGTCGAAGAGGTCGCCGAGGTGCTCGGCCTGACGAAGCTGCTGGAGCGCCGCCCCTCGGCCCTGTCCGGCGGCCAGCGCCAGCGCGTCGCCATCGGCCGCGCCATGGTGCGCGATCCTGCCGTCTTCCTGTTCGACGAGCCGCTCTCCAATCTCGATGCGCAATTGCGCGCCCAGATGCGGCTGGAGATCAAGCGGCTGCACCAGCGGCTCGGCACCACCATCGTCTTCGTCACCCATGACCAGGTCGAGGCGATGACGCTCGCCGACCGGATCGTGGTGATGCGCGACGGCCATATCCTCCAGGTCGGCGCGCCGATGGAGCTGTACGAGAAGCCGGCCGATGTCTTCACCGCCCGCTTTATCGGCTCGCCGACGATGAACATCGTCCCGGCAAAGGCTGGTCAGGGCACGCTGCAGCTCGGCGAGAAGCCGCTGGCATGGCCGGCCGCGCTCCCGGCCGATGTCCTCGTCGGCGTCCGGCCGCAGGAACTGCGCGTGCTGGAGCAAGGCGAAGCCGCCGACCTCATCCTCGCCGGCACGGTGGCCGTCGTCGAGCCGCTCGGCCCGGAGACCTTCGTGCATGTCGAGGCTGAAGGCGGTTTGCTGCTCGCCTCGGCCTCGGCCAAGAATCCGCCTGCCGTCGGCAGTGCCGTCAGGCTCGGCGCGCCAACTACGGCGCTGCGCCTGTTCGACGCCAAGAGCGAGCGCGCTCTGTGACATCCCGGCGGCCAAAGCCGGACGGGCTCGTGCTCAGCACCGGCCGGCTCTATTGCGATCTCGTCTTCCGTGGGTTGGAAGCGATGCCGCGCCTCGGCGAGGAGCGCTTCGCCGACGACATGGCGATCGTCCCCGGTGGCGGCGGCTTCATCACCGCGGCCCATCTCGTCGGGCTTGGCCGCGCCGCCGCACTGCTGGCGCGTCTCGGAGAAGATCCGTTCTCGCAATCGCTTCTGCCCGCACTTGAAAGAAGCGGCGTCGATCTCGCCTTTCTTGAGCGCGCCGCCGATGCCGGTCCACAGCTTACTGTCGCCATGGTGCAGGATGGCGAGCGCGCCTTCCTCTCGCGCCGCGCCGGCCCGGCCCGCCCTGGAACGCTTTCAGCCGCGCTCGGCGATGTCCGCGCCAGCCACCTCCACATCGCCGAGTTCGCGACCTTGGCCGAGATCCCGCATCTGGTGACCGACGCCCGGCATCACGGCCTGACCGTCTCGCTCGACCCGAGCTGGGACGATGCGTTGATCCGCTCGCCTGATCTCCTCGCCCTTTGCAACGGCATCGACATCTTCCTGCCGAACGCGGCAGAAGCGCGCGTGATCGCCGATAGCGACGATCTCGATGCGGCCGGACAGCGGCTTGCCCGACACTTCGCGCTGGTGGTGATCAAGGATGGTGGCGACGGCGCCCGCCTCTATCAGGGCGAAGACACTTTGGCGCTTCCTGCCGCACCCTGCCCGGCGGTACTCGACACGACGGGCGCGGGCGATGCCTTCAATGCCGGCTTCCTCGCCGCCTGGCTCGCCGGGAGATCCCCCGAACGCGCCCTCGCCGAGGGTATCGCCTCTGGTACGCTCTCGGTCCAGAGCGTCGGCGGCACCGGCCGCAAGCTCGACCCGCGCCAGGTCGCCGGGATCGCCGATCAATTGCTGGAAACACGGCTGCGTCGCCATGGCTGAAGCCCTGCTCACCCGCGAGGCGGCCGAAGCCGCCGATGTCGCGCGCCGCCAACGCGCGGAGAACGGCGCAGCCATCGCCGATCTCGTCCAGCGCCTGCGCATCAAGCGGCCGGCCTTCGTCGCGACCTGCGCGCGCGGTTCCTCCGACCATGCGGCGACCTATGGCAAATACCTGATCGAGCGCGCGCTCGGCCTGCCCGTCGCCTCGCTCGGCCCGAGCCTCGCCTCGGTCTATGGCGGCGAGCTCGACCTGTCGCGCGCCGTCTTCATCGCCGCCTCGCAATCCGGCCGCAGTCCCGATGCACTGCTGCTGACCGAAGCCGCTCGCCGTGCCGGGGCGCTCGTGGTCGGTTTCGTCAACGACGAGACATCCCCCCTCGCCGGCATGGTCGACGTGCTTGTGCCGCTACGCGCCGGGCCGGAACGCAGCGTCGCCGCGACCAAGAGCTTCCTCGCCACCTGCCTCGCCTTCCTGCATCTGTCGGCCGAGTGGGCAGAGGATGAAGACCTCTCCGCCGCGCTCGCACAGGCGCCGGAAGCGCTCGATGCCGCCGGACACTGCGACTGGACGCCGGCTCTGCTCTCCTGGCGCGAGGCCAGCAGCCTCTATGTCATCGGCCGTGGCCTTTCCTTCGGCATCGCCCAGGAGATCGCCCTCAAATTCAAGGAAACCTGCCGCATCCATGCCGAGGCCTTCAGCGCCGCCGAGGTGCTGCATGGGCCGCTCGCGCTGGTCGGACCGGGCTTTCCGACGCTAGCGCTCGATCCCGGCGACGAAGGCAGCGAGAGCGTCTGCGCCGCGGCTACGGCCTTCGCCGGACTCGGTGCTGATCTGCGCTATGCCGGTGGCGGCGTGGGTGCGGCAAAAAACCTGCCGCTACCCTCCGGACTGCCCAACGCCCTGCTGCCGCTTGCACAGGTCCGCACCTTCTACGCCGCCGTGGCGGCACTCGCTAAAAGCCGGGGCCTCGATCCAGATCGTCCGCCCCATCTCTCCAAGGTGACGCGGACGGTCTGAATCGGCCTCACTTGCCCAGCACGAGGTTCGGCAGCCATGTCGTCAGTGGCGGCCAGAACGTCACCGCGAGCAGCACGCCAAGCAACGGCAGCAGCCAGGGCACGATCGCGCGCGACATCGCCTCGAAGCTGATCTTCGCGATCTTCGATGTTACGAAGAGTACCACCCCGACCGGCGGCGTGATCGTGCCGATCATCAGGTTCAGGACGAAGATCAGGCCGAACTGCACGGGGTCGATGCCGAACTGGCTCGCCGCCGGCGTCAGGATCGGGATCAGGATCAGCATCGCCGCCAGCGCTTCCATGAAGCAGCCGACGAAGAGCAGCAGCAGGTTGACGATCAGCAGGAAGACCAGCGGGTTGCCGGCAAGATCGACCAGCATCGGCCCGACCGTCTGCGGGATGCGCGAGATCGACAGGCACCAGCCGAGCGCCGCGGCCGTCATCACCAGCGCCAGCACGACGCCGGTGGTTTCGACCGTCTGAACCGCCAGCTCCGGCAGGTCGTTCAGCGAGAAGCTCCTGTAAACGAAGAGGCCGAGCACGATCGCATAGGCGGTGGCGACCGCCGCCGCCTCGGTCGGCGTGAAGATGCCAGCCATCATCCCGCCGAACAGGATGACCGGCGTCATCAGCGCCCAATGCGCCTCCTTGTAGCCGACCCAGAGCTGCGCCGCCCCCGGGAAGGGATGGCGCGGCAGGTCCTTCTTCCTGGCGACATAGACCACCATCGCCATCAGCGCGCCGGCCATCAGCAGGCCGGGGATGACGCCGGCGAGGAAGAGCCCGCCGATCGAGACGTCGGCCGAGACGCCGTAGATCACCATCGGCAGCGAGGGCGGGATGATCGGCCCGATCGTCGCCGAGGCCGCTGTGATCGCGGCGGCGGTCTCGGGATCGTAGCCCTCGTCCTGCATCGCCTTGATCTCGAGCGTGCCGACGCCGCCGGCATCGGCCACCGCCGAGCCCGACATCCCCGCGAAGATCACGCTGGCGAGGATGTTGGCATGGCAGAGCCCGCCGCGCAGCCAGCCGACGCAGGCCGTGGCGAAGGCGAAGATCCGGTCGGTGATCCCCGCCGAATTCATGATGTTGCCCATCAGGATGAAGAGCGGGGCGGCCAATAGCGGGAAGGAATTGGCGGATTGCGCGATTTTCTGCGGGACGATGCCGAGCGGAAAGGCGCCGAAAAAGGCGAAGGCGACCGCCGCGAGGCCCATCGAGACGAAGAGCGGCACGCCGAGCAGCAGCGCGGTGAACCAGACCGGCAGGATCTGCAGCATCAGGGTGCTCATAGCGGCTGCGTCCCCGGCTCGGCGGTGTCGACCTTGCGGCCCGCGAGAACGTCACCGATCTCGGCCAGCGCCTGCAGGATCAAAGCGAGGCCGGCGAGCGGCATCACCACATAGAGCGCCGCGCTCGACACCGGCAGCGCGATCGACTCGACGTCCCAGGTCCGCTCGATCAGGCCGAAGGAATAGCGGATCAGGATCGCCGCGAAGAGGATGATCGCGGCTTGCGTCACGATCTCCAGCATCCGACCTACCGGCTTCGCCAGGAGATCGGCGAAGACGGTGATGCGGATATGGGAGCGCCGCCTCGCGGCGATGATCCAGCCGGTGAAGCCGGTCCAGACCAGCAGGTACTGCGCCAGTTCGTCGGTCCAGGCGAGCGGGGCATTGAGCTGGCGCGAGGCGACGCCGAGGAGCACCGCGACCAGCAGCGCCAGCAAGAGCCCGACGGCGGCGGCGCGGACGAGACGGTCGGTGAGGGCGACGAGGGATTTCATAGCCATTGGACCTTGAACCGCGGGGCACCCCTCTCCTGGAAGGAGAGGGGCAGGGGTGAGGTGCTCGGAGCGGAAACGTTGGCGTGAACCCAATCGCGCGGTGAGGGCTCTCGGCACTGGTCGAACCGCCTACACCTCACCCTACCCTCTCCTTCCAGGAGAGGGTTCCCCGCGCCTAGCACGACTGTCGAAGCGCCCTTGTCACAGCGCCGCGAGCGCGTCCCAGGTGCCCTTGCCCCATTTGCTCTCGAACTGCTTGGGCAGGCTCGCCAGCACCGGCTTGCTGAAGCTTTCGAGGTCCGGCTCGGTGACGCTCATGCCGGCGGCCTTGAGCGTCGCGACGAGGCTGCCTTCCTGGCTGGCAAGCTCGGCATCCTGCCAGGCGACGCCGTTGGCGATGGCCGCCTCCAGGATCGTCCGGTCGGCATCCTTCAGGCCCTTCCAGAAGTCCTGGTTGATGACGATCAGCCGCGGCGTGATGATGTGGCCGGTCAGGATCAGGTGCTTCTGCACCTCCTGCAGCTTGGCGCTGTGGATGGTCGGCAGCGGATTCTCCTGGCCGTCCACCGCGCCCTGGCTCAGCGCCAGGTAAAGCTCGTTGAAGTTGACCGGGGTCGCCTTGGCGCCCCAGGCCTCGACCATGGCGCGGAAGGTGTCGACGGGCGGCACGCGCAGCTTCAGGCCGGCGACGTCGGCAGCGCTCTTCACCGGCTTGGAGCCGGTGGTGAGGTGGCGCTTGCCGTAATAGGTCACCGCCGCCATGCGCATGCCGCGCTTCTTGATCAGCTCCTCGTTCATCTGAGTGAAGACCGGCGCCTTGGCGACCTTGGCCATATGGGCCGGGTCGCGCCAGAGATAGGGCGCCTCGACCACCGAAAGCTGCGGCAGGAAGGAGCCGAGCGCGGCGGCGCCATCCGTCGTCATGGTCAGCGCGCCGGAAGCCACCGACTCCATCATGTCCTTGCCCGAGCCGAGCTGGCCGGCGGGGAAGGACTGGATGTCGACGCGGCCGGAGGTTTTCTCCTTCACCTCCTTGGCGATGCGGTCGACCATCTGCACCTGCGGATGCGTGGTCGGCAGCATCTCGCCCCAGCGCAGCACGGTCGCCTGAGCGCGCAGCACGGTCGGCATCGCGATCATCGCGCTGGCAGCGGTGGAGCCGGCCAGAAATGCGCGTTTCGTCAGCTTGGTCATCGTTGCTCTCCTCCCTGAGCGGCCGGTTTTCCGGCTCGCCGTTCCAGCGCCTGGTTTCGATCGGCGCCTGATCGCTGGTCAGTAGCTCATCGCCCGCGTCCGGGCGTTGTTGATGTGCGCGCTCATCTCGGCCGCAGCCGCCTCCGGATCGCGCGACTCGATCGCCGCGATGATCTTGAGATGGTCCTGCATCACCGGAATCAGGATATGGTTCTGGATCCTGGTCTCATACTGCCGGATCAGCCTGATCTTCAGCCAGGTGACGCGAAAAGCCTGGCTGACGATGTCGTTGTCGAGATGGTCGATGATCATCTCGTGCATCAGACGGTCGATATTCTCGGCGTCCTCGATCAGCGTTTCGTCGCCGCCCGCTTCCGCGCGGCGGATGATCGCCTCATGGCGCTGGCGCTGCTCGGCAATCTCCTCGTCTGTCGCGGTCCGCGTATAGGCGGCGGTCGCTTCCTTCTCGAGGAAGAGCCGGAACTGGAAGGCGTTGCGGATCAAATTGAGGTCGACATGGGCGACCTGCATGCCGCGCTGCGGCACGGTCTTGATCAGCCCTTCGGCCTCGAGCCGCGGGATCAGCTCGCGGATCGCCCCGAGCGGGAAGCCCGTCATGGCGACGAGCTCGCGCTGGGTGACGAACTGGCCCGGCCGGATCTCGCGGGCGAGCAGCCGCTCGGTGAAGCTGGCATAGGCCCGCTCCCTAAGCTTCAGCGGCTCGCCGTCGCGCTCCGGCTCAGACTGGCTCATCGTTGCCTCCTCAGGCCGCCTTGGCGCGGGTTATCCGGTCGAAAGCGGCGAACAGCGCCTTGCGCTGGCCCTCGTCGAGCGCGACCAGCGGCGCGCGCATCGGGCCATAGCCGGCATCGCCATGGAGGTGGCCGACCAGCGCCTTCACCGCCGGCAGCACCGGATAGGAGCAGATCTCGTCGACCAGCGCGTTCACGGTGGCGTCCTCGGCGCCCTCGTAAACCATCGGACGCAGCAGATGCGGCGTCAGATTAGCGAGGCCGCAGATCGAACCCTCAGCGCCATTGCGCACGGCCCGGGCGAGCAGGCGCTCGTCGCCGACCAGGATGGCGAGCTCGCCATGCGCCTTGAGGAAAGCCTCGGTCGTCGGATAGTCGCAGGACGAATCCTTGACGCCGGTGACCACGCCCGGAAAGGCCTTCTTCAGCCGCTCGACCAGCCCGATGGAGATGTCGACCGCGGTCACCGAGGGGATGTGGTAGAGGATGGTGTTGCGGGCGGAGGCGCCGAGCTTCTCGAAGAACTGCGAGAACCAGGCATAGAGCCCCTCGTCGCCGACGCCCTTGAAGTAGAAGGGCGGTGCGACCAGCAGGCCCTTCGCGCCAACATTCAGCGCCGTCTGCGCCTGGTCGACCGCCTCGTGCAGCGAGGCGGCGGCGACGCCGGCATAGATCTGCCTGGCCGGGTCGATGCCGGCGCCGACCAGGGCGCCGAGCATGGCGGTGCGGGCCGGGCTGCCGAGCGCCGCGCCCTCCCCGGTCGTGCCGAACAGCGTGACGCTGTCGCAGCCATTGGCCAGCACATGCCTTGCATGGTGGACGAGCCGCGGCAGGTCGACGGCGCCGCCTTCCCGCATCGGCGTGGTGATGGCGCAGGAGAGGCCGAAGCGGTTGGGGTTCAGAGCCATTGCGAAACGTCTTTCCGTGAGATGTGCGACCGGGAGATTGGGCAGGCGATGTCAGCCATCCTTGAGGCCTCCGGCGGAGAGGCCGGCGACGATCTCGCGCTGGGCGAGAACGGTCAGCAGCAGGACGGGCAAGGTGACGAGCAAGGCGGCGGCGGCGAGCGGCCCCCAGGAAATCTGCTCGAAGGTCAGCGAGTTGTAGACGGCCGAGGGCAGCGTGCGGCTCGCCTTGCCGCCGAGCACGACCGAGAAGATGAAGTTGTTCCAGGAGAAGATGAAGGCGAGGATGCCGCCGACGACGATGCCGGGCCGGGCCAGTGGCAGCGCGACATGGCGGAAGGCCTGCCAGGTGGTGGCGCCGTCGATGCGGGCGGCGTCCTCCAGCTCCATCGGCACGTTCTCGAAATACCCGATCATGATCCAGACGATGATCGGGATGGTGATGACGAGATGGGTGATCACCAGCGCGGTGATCGTGCCGACGAGTCCGGTGATCTGGAAGAGCAGGAAAAGCGGGATCAAATAGGACAGAGCCGGCGTCATCCGCGCGACCAGGATCAGGATCGCGAACTTGTGGGCCTTGCCGCGGGCGATGCCGTAGCCGGCTGGCACGCCGACAGCCAAGCCGACCAGCACCGCCCCGCCCGTCACCAGGATCGAGTTCCAGAGATAGAGCGCGAAATTGTTCTTCTCGAACACGTCGAGATAGTTGGCAAAGGTCGGCGGGTTCGGGATGAACACCGGCGGGAAGGCGGTGTTGTCGAGCTCGTTCTTCAGCGAGAGCGAGATCATCCAGAGGAAGACCAGCACCGCCGGCGAGACCAGCACGAAGACCGAGGCGTAGAAGCCGAATTTCGAGAGGAGCCGCTTCATCAGGCGTTCCACTTCGACTTCTGGCGCGCATAAAGCAGCAGCAGCGACAGCATGATGATGATCACGAAGAAGATCACCACGACCGCGGAGGCGTAGCCGATCTTGTAGAACTGGAAGGCCTGCAGATAGAGGAAGATGTTGAGCGTCTCGGACGCCGTCCCCGGTCCGCCCTGGGTGATCACGAAGATCGTGTCGAAGGCCTTCAGCGCATCGATGGTGCGGATCACGATCGCGACCATGATGAACGGCCAGACCAGCGGCAGCGTGATGTGGCGGAACATGTGCCAGGCATTGGCGCCGTCGATCAGCGCGGATTCATAAGGCTCGCGCGGCAGACCGGCGAGGCCGCCGAGCACGATCAGCATGACCAGCGGCGTCCAGTGCCAGACCTCGACCAGGATCAGCGTCGGGATCACGGTACCCGGCGAATAGACCCAGGCCTGCGGGCCGATGCCGACAAGCGAGAGCAGATAGTTCAACACGCCGAGCTGGGGATGGAACATCATGGTCCAGACCAGCGCGACCGCGACGGGCGTCGCCATCATCGGCATGACGAAGATGGTGCGCAGCAGGCCGCGGAACGGGAATTCGCGATGGAAGACCAGCGCCGCCGCCGTGCCGAACAGGATCGGCAGCACCACCGCGAGCACCGTGTAGTAGAAGGTGTGCCCCATCGACTCGATGAAGCGCGGATCGCGGGCGAGCTCGACGAAGTTCTGCAGGCCGACGAATTCCTGCCCGCCACCGATCTTCCAGTCCTGCGTCGACATGTAGAGCGTGAACAGCCAGGGGAAGACGATCACGCTGGCGACGATCAGCACCGCCGGCAGGGAAAACAACCAGTAGCGCGGCGTGAAATCCCGCGAATCCGCCGCAGGAGCTTGCGCCGGGCTCGTCAGGCTGCTGGCTGGCAGGGTGGTGCTGGTCATATTTTGGAACCGTCATGCTCGGGCTTGACCCGAGCATCTCTTGGAAAATGCACTCTGGTCACGAGATGGCCGGGTCAGGCCCGGCCATGACGTGCAATGACTAGCCCTCAGCCCTGCTCGCTCTTGGCCAGCACCGGCGCGAAGGCTTCCGTCGCCTTCTTCAGCTCAGCCGCGACATCGGCGCCGCCGATCGCATTGGTCAGCGCCACCCCGAAGACATCGCGGAACTCGGTGACCGGAACGATCTGCGGCAGTGCGGCCCGGGCGATCTTGGCCGAGTTCAGCAGGCAGTCGAAATACTGCTTGCCGAATTTCGAGGCCTCGATCGTCGCCGTGTCGAGATAGGCCGAGGAACGGGCCGGAGCGCCGGCGCCGGCCTTCAGCATTGCGAGCTGCTGGGCCTTGTTGGTGATGAACTGGATGTAGAGCCAGGCCGCCTCCTTCTTGGCGGAGCCGCGCGAGATGCCGATGCCGTCGCCGAACATGCCGGCATGATGCGCCTTCGGCCCGGGCGGGGTGACGCCGTAGCCGACCTTGCCGACGATGCGCGACTTGCTGGGGTCCTCGAGCGGCGTCGCGAAGCCGATGCCGTCGAGCCACATCGCGGCGCGGCCCTGCATGAACGTTGTCTGGCATTCGTTCCAGTTGAAGCCGACGGAGCCGACCGGGCCGGTGTCCTTGTTGAGCTTCTTGTAGAGCTCGCCTGCCCAGATCGCCTCGGGCGTATCGGTCAGGAGCTTGCCCTCGGCCGAGGTGGTCTCGATACCCTGGCCGAGCACCAGGCAGGCCCAGACCGGGACATTGGCGTTCTTCAGCCCACGCGAGACGAAGCCGGCGACGCCCTTGGCCGGGTCGTGCAGCTTGGCGGCGGCGACCGCCATCTCGTCCATGGTCTTGGGGAAGGCGACGCCCTTCGCGTCGAAGAGCTCCTTGTTGTAGTAGACCATCCAGTAGTCGACGAAATAGGGCAGCGTATCGAGCGCCCCGTCGGCCTGGCGGGCATAGGCGACCGCGCCAGCGCCGAAATCCTCGAAGTTGAAGTCGGGCGAGGTCAGCGACGCGTCCTTGATCATCGGCGACAGGTCGGCGAACCATTTGCCCTTGGCCGCCATGCGCTTTTGCACATGCAGCGAGATCGCGCTGACGTCGAAGCTCGGCTTGCCCGAGGCGAACTCGATCACCGCCTTCTGGCGCTGCTGCTGCTCCGGCACCTGCTCGGAGGAGACCTTGATGCCGGTAAGCTCGGTGAACTCCTTCTCGGCGGCCTGGAACAGGTCGGAGCGCGGGTTCTTCACCAGCAGCACGTCGATCGACTGGCCGGAGAAACGCTTCCAGTTGAAGGCCGCCTGGGCGTGCGCCTCGCGCAGCACCAGCGGCGAAGCGATGGCGCCGGACGCGCCGAGCGCGGCGGCGCCACGCAGCAGGCCACGCCGCGTCGGCTTCAAGATCTCGGTCATGGATGTCCTCCCCTGGACTGAACACGCGGCCATCGCGGGCCGTCTTGATGCGGTTCCAGCAGGCGGGTTCAGCATGGCTCTCGTCTACCGGAATGGTGCGCACGCTAGTCCGGAACGAAGGCGGTTGCAAGCTAACATGTTGACGTGCACATAGTGATGCAACACGACCGAGCACCCGGCTTCCAATGACGATTTCTGCGCTTCCCGTTCGCCCCCTCGGCCGCTCAGGCCTGAAGGTCACGACGCTCGGCTTCGGCGGCGCGCCGCTGGGCGATCTCTACGCCCATCTCGACGAAGCCAGCGCGATCGCGACGGTCGAGACGGCGCTCGCCTCCGGCATCAACCTGATCGACACCTCGCCGCTCTATGGCCATGGCCTCTCCGAGCACCGGATCGGCGCGGCGCTGCGGCGCTCCGGCCGAAAGGACGTGGTGATCTCGACCAAGGTCGGGCGCGTCGCCGAGCCCTTCGCCGGACGCGGCAATGGCTCCGGCTATCTCGGCGGCCTGCCGCATGGCCTGCGCTTCGACTATTCCTATGACGGCGCCATGCGCTCGCTGGAGCAATCGGCGCTGCGCCTCGGCGTCGACCACATCGATGTCGTGCTGATCCATGACGTCGATGTCTGGACCCATGGCCCGGCGATCGAGGCGCGCTTCGGCGAGGCCATGGACGGCGCCTATCGCGCCCTCGAGAAACTGCGCGCCTCCGGCGCGGTCAAGGCGATCGGCGTCGGTGTCAACGAAGCGCAGATGTGCGAGCGCTTCGCCCACGCCGGCGATTTCGACACCATGCTGCTGGCCGGGCGCTATTCCCTGCTGGAACAGCCGGGGCTCGCCTCCTTCATGCCGCTGGCGCAGCAGAAGGGTATCGACCTGATGTTGGGCGGCGTCTTCAATTCCGGCATCCTCGCCACCGGCCCAATCGCAGGCGCAAAATACAACTACCAGCCCGCCCCGCCCGCGATCCTCGCCCGCGTCGCGGCGATCGAGGCGGTCTGCGCCCGCCATGGCGTGCCGCTGCGCCGCGCCGCCCTGCAATTCCCGCTCGGCCATCCCGCCGTGGCGAGCCTGGTCATGGGTGCGGTCAAGCCGGAGGAGGTCGCCGATCAGGTCATCGAAATCTCGGCACCGGTTCCGGCCGCGCTCTGGACAGAGCTGAAAACCGAGGGTCTGCTCGGCGCCGATGTCCCGGTCCCGGCCTGACGCCATGCGCATCGACGCCCATCAGCACTTCTGGAGCCTCGCCCGTGGCGATTATGGCTGGCTGACGCCGGCGCTGGGCGTGATCCATCGCGATTTCGGCCCCGCCGATCTCGCCCCGCTTCTCGCCGCGCACGGCATCGAACGCACCATCCTGGTCCAGGCCGCGCCGACGCGGGCCGAGACGACCTATCTGCTCGACATCGCCGCCACGACCCCCTTCGTCGCCGGCGCTGTCGGCTGGACCGATTTCGATGCGCCTGATGTAGCGGAACACATCGCGATCTTGGCCGGCGATCCGCTGCTCGTCGGCCTGCGACCGATGGTCCAGGACATCGCTGAGGACAACTGGCTGATGCACCCTGCTCTGGCGCCGGCTTTCGAAGCGATGACCGCGCATGGTCTTGTCTTCGACGCGCTGCTGAAGCCGCGCCATATCCCGGCGATGCTCACCGTGCTGGAGCGACACCCTGACCTCGCCTGCGTCATCGACCACGGTGCCAAGCCCGACCTCGTCAGCGGCGATCTCGCCGCCTGGCGCGACGGGATGATCGCGCTCGCGGCGCATCCCGGCCTCACCTGCAAGCTCTCCGGGCTCGTCACCGAGGCCGGCCCGGACTGGGCGCTGGAGACGCTCCGGCCGGTCGTCGAACACCTCCTCGCCACCTTCGGCCCGGAGCGACTGATCTTCGGCAGCGACTGGCCGGTAGTGACGCTGCGCGCGTCCTATGCTCAATGGTTCGAGGCCGCCGAAGCGCTCCTCGGCGACCTCACCGACGCGCAGCGCACCGCCGTCTTCGGCGGCAATGCCGCAAAACTCTACCTCTCACGGCGCGGACGCAGCTGACATGCTGAAAAATATCGACCCGGTCCTCTCGGCCGACCTGCTCTGGGTGCTGGCCGCCATGGGCCATGGAGACGATCTCGCTCTGGTCGATGCCAACCACCCCGCGGAAAAGATCGCCCGCGCCACCACCAGCGGGCGGCTGGTACGCCTGCCCGGCCTCACCATGGCCCGCGCGGCACGCGCCATTCTCTCGCTGCTGCCGATCGACGATTTCGAACCGCAGCCAGCCAGGCGCATGCTCGTCGTCGGCGATGCTGCGGCGATTCCCGAGGTGCAGGCACAGGTGCAGGCCGAGCTCGACCGGGCGCTCGACCGCTCGGAACCCCTGGCCGGCATCGAGCGCTTCGCCTTCTACGAGGCGGCAAAGCAGGCCTTCGCGGTGGTGCAGGTCGGCGATCCCCGCCCCTATGGCTGCTTCCTGTTCCGCAAGGGCGTGATCGCCGGCGAGCCCGGCTGAGCGGTTCAGCCCTGGCCGATCAAGCCGAGAATGCCGCCGGCAATGGCGATATTGGCGACGAAGCCGTTGATGCGGTTGGCACGATCCAGGCCTTGATGATCCCAGAAATTGTTGAACATCGGCGTCGCCGCCACCAGGAAGGCGAGCAGCATCAGTGCCGCCAGCGAGACCTGGATGCCGCAGATGATCGTGGTGCCGGCAATCACCTGCAAGACGATGCCGAGCCACAGGGTGACGGCCGGCAGCGGCACGCCGCGGGCGCCGATCAGGCTCGCCAGAAGACCCCTGTTGACGATGTTGCGCAGGCCGGCGAAGGCGAAGGCCCCGCCCAGAAGAAGCCGCCCAGCGATGGCGGCGCTCTCCGCGCCAGCCAAAATGATACCGTTGCCACGTCCGTCCTCGTCCAGCGATGCGCGCCTCACAGGACGGCGTGGCCGCTGCTGCGCTTTCCACTAGGACGATCCGGTTCGGCCAGATGTGACATGCCGGCCGATTCTTCTCATCGGCCGGTTGCGAAATCGCGGCGTTCGCTCGTGACCGGAATCAGGGCTTCGCGCCAGCCGCTCCCGGCATCGAGATCACCTTGCCGTCGGGCATGATGATATCGCCGGGCTTCTGGCCCGGGCCGCAATCGCCGAGACGCTTGGCTTCGACCACGAGCTTGCGCTCGACCATCCCCGCCTGCCCGGGCATGCCGGTGAGCTTGGTGGTGCCCTCGGTACGCACGCTCGTCTGGAAATCGCCGGTGACGACGCTGCTGCCGACCGCCTTGATCTGGCCGATCGCGCACTCGGTCGCGACTGCATAGCCGGCCGCGGTCTTCGTCACCTCCATCTTCGAGCAGGCGGCGCCTGCCATGCCGCCGACCATGGCGCGGTCGGTGCCGGCACCGACGCATTGCTTGGCGCTCGTCTCACCCTCGGCGCTCGTCGACTTGCTTTCCCAGAGTCCCGGCTTGCGCTGCGGCAGTTCATCGGCGAAGGCCGGAACGGCCCCGAGAACGCTGGCTGCGACGGCAATGGCGACGGCCCTCATGCTGAAACTCCTCGGCTGCCCGTAAGGATCGATTCGGGGCCGCGAGACAGAGCGGGGGCGAAAGGCGATTTTAGGGCGGGTGACCCGACGCAGCGAGCGGCCGGCAAGATGCCGTGAAGAATGGTGCCCCTGGCCGGGATCGAACCAGCACTCCTTGCGGAACTCGATTTTGAGTCGAGCGCGTCTACCAATTCCGCCACAGGGGCCCCTTCCGGGCCGGCGGACTATAGCGATCGGCAAGGGCCGGTCAATCTCGCGTGAACAGCTTTTCCTGACGTCCGAGCCATGGACGGAAGGCTCGGCGCCCGCTAGATCGCCGTGCGTCCTTTCGGACGCAGAATGGCGATCTATCACTTTGTCAGGCATCGGATTGCCTCCGAAAAGTGGTTTCCACTTTTCGGTCCGATGCTCTAAGGGCCGACGATGTTCGAACGCCTCTACCTCTGGACCCTCTCGCTTGCCGCCCGCCGCAGTGCGCAGGCCTGGCTCGCCGTGGTCGCCTTCATCGAGAGCTCCTTCTTCCTGATCCCGGCCGACGTGCTGTTCGTGCCGATGGCGCTGGCCAAGCCGGAGCGGGCCTATCGCCTCGCTTTGATCGCGACCGTCTTCTCGACGCTGGGCGGCATCGCCGGCTACGCCCTCGGCTATTATGCCTTCGATGCGCTGGCACGGCCGGTTCTCGCCTTCTACGGCAAGCTCGACGCCTTCGAGCAATTGCGCGCCTGCGCCGGCCCCGACACCACGCTGCTGCTGCTCACCACCTCGGGCCTGGCGCATCTGCCGCCGATCAAGGTGGTCACCATCCTGGCCGGCGCCGTCCATATCGGGCTCGGCTTCTTCGTCCTGTCCTGCATCCTGGCGCGCGGCGCCCGCTTTCTCGCCCTCGCCTTCCTGCTGCGCCGCTATGGCGAGACGATCCGGCACTTCATCGAGAAGCGGCTGAAGCTGATCGCGCTCGGCGGCGCCGCTCTCCTGATCCTGCTCTATTTCGGCCTCAAGCTGCTGACAGGCTCGGGCCAGATGTTCACCTGCTGAGCTACGCCATGTCCGGCTTTCCGTCGCGCCTCCTCGCCGATCCCCGCCGCCTGATCGCCCTGATCGGGCTGGCGAGCCTCGCTCTGATCGCCGGCGCCTGGTTCTTCGAGCTGGTCCTGCATTTGCGCCCCTGCAAGCTCTGCCTCGAGCAGCGCGCGCCGCACTACGCCGCGATCGGCCTGACGACGCTCGCCCTGCTCTTCGCCCGCTCGCGCTGGCTGCAGATCGCAGCGCTGATCGGCCTCGCCCTTTTGATGGCCTTGAGCACCGGACTCGGCGTCTACCATTCCGGCGTGGAGTGGGGGGTCTTCGCCGGCCCGAACGATTGCGGCGGCGCGCCTGCCCCTGCGGCAGCCGGCGTCCAGGACCTGATGAAACAGCTGCAGACGACCCGCATCGTCTCGTGCACGGAAGCCGCCTGGCGCTTCGTCGGCCTTTCGCTCGCCGGCTGGAACGCGCTGGCGTCGTTAGGGCTTTTGATTGCGGCCCTGCTGGGGTTGAAGAACACGATCAGGAAGCCCGGCGAATTGCCGGCGTGATCAGCCCTCGCTGGCACGCGCTCAGAGGTTGTTGCCGACAACCGTCTGCGGATAGTCCGCCGCGGCTTCCGCCTTCAGCCAGGCCAGGAGCTTGCGCGTCGCAGCCTTCGGCTCCCGGCGCGGATGCGGGAAGGCGACCAGCCCATCCTTGATTGTCAGGACACCGAGCGGCGCGATCAGCCGGCCGTCGGCCAGCTCCGGCTGCGCCAGACGTGTCTCGATCAGCGTCACGCCGAGTCCGCCGACGGCGGCCTCGATGCACATATGCGTATGGGGAAAGGTCAGGCTCCGCGCCACCATCGGCACGACGAGCGGGTGATCCCGATAGGACGGCTGGATGGTGATCGGGAAGTTGCCGATCAGCTGCGTCTCGGCCGAGAGGCGCCCGGCCTCAACGCGGAAGCGGTAGCCCGGCGCACATACCAGCGCGAACGCGACATCGCCCAGCACGTGATAGACCTGATCGTCCGGCAGGTTGTAGCCGAGACGGTTCCAGCTGGTGACGATGTCATAGTCCTCGACCTCGAAGATCGAGGCGCCCACCATCGTCAGCCTCATCGAGACTTCCGGATGGGCCGCATAGAAGCGCGGCAGGCGCGGCACCAGCCAGCGGGTCGCCAGGCTCGAACCGATGGCGAGCGTCACGATCTCGCCGCCCTGCGCGGGGCGGAGCTGCCCCATGCAGCTGTCGAACGCCTCGAACGCCATACGCGTCGTGGCATAGAGCGCCTTGCCCGCGGCAGTCAGCCCCAGCGGCGCGGCGCCTCGATCGAGGAGCTGCAGGCCCAAAGCCTCCTCCAGCGCCTTGATCTGCCGGCTGATCGCGCTGTGGGTCCGACCGAGCTCCTCGGCAGCGAGCGTCATCGACCCCAGTCGCACGGTGGCTTCGAAGGCAGGCAGCGGGGAAAGCGGCGGCAACCGAAGCTCTCCGGCAGCACTGTTCGCGAAACGCACAGCGATGTTCGAATTCGTCGTGTGCGCAGTGCTCTCGTCACCGTTACCGGTCATCGCATCGCGTCGTTCGCCGGGAGGCTTCAATGGGCGAGACCTTATCTGCGCAAGTCATATCGCTGGGCGCACGTGTCGTCGTGGAGCGACCCGGAGCTGTCAAGATCGCGCCGGCAAGTCGCACCGCCAGCACCGACCTGCTGAAGCCATCGTTCGAGATCGAGCTCACGGCAGGGCCGCGGCTCTGGCTGCGACGCCTGCTCTGGCGCTGCCGGTTGCGCGCCGCCTTCCACGGCGAAGCCGATGCGGTGCTGGAGGATTTCGGCCTGTCGCGGGAAACCCTCGAACGCTATCTTGCGCAGCCCTTCTGGCGCGCCTGAGCAGCCTCGAACGGAAGCAGCAGGCGATTATGGCTCCAGCTCGGAATCCCAGTAGAGATAGTCGAGCCAGCTCTCATGCAGATAGTTCGGCGGGAACAGCTTGCCGTTGCGGTGCAGATCGTTGATCGACGGCGCGAACGGCTTCTGCATCGGGATCATGCCGACCGCGGCCGGCATCTTGTCGCCCTTCATCAGATTGCAGGGCGAGCAGGCGGCAACGACGTTCTCCCAGGTGGTGAGCCCGCCCTTGGAGCGCGGCACGACATGGTCGAAGGTCAGCTCGTCGCGCGTGCCGCAATACTGGCAGGCGAAGCGGTCGCGCAGGAAGACGTTGAAGCGGGTGAAGGCCGGGGTGCGCGAGGGCTTGATATAGGTCTTGAGCGAAACCACCGAGGGGAGCTTCATGTTGAAGCTCGGGCTGCGCACCACCGTGTCGTATTCGGAGACGATGTTGACCCGGTCCATGAAGACCGCCTTGATCGCGTCCTGCCAGCTCCACAACGAGAGCGGATAGTAGCTCAACGGCCGGAAATCGGCGTTGAGCACCAGCGCCGGACAACCGTCCGGCGAGGCCATCGGATGCATCACATGCGCCGTCACCCGTATCGCGCCTCCGCTTCTAGGGCTCGCACGAATCCTGACGCATCAATGTAAGCGCGATGCGACAGGAATGTGAAGCGACGATGTTGCGGCGCGAATGGTCATGCTCCGCGGGCATAGCGGCGCGCGGAGCTGGGCTGGCGGAGCGGGAGTTGGGGATAAAGCGCCCGGCTTGAATTCCGGGCGCGCCGCCCGCGTCAGCGCGTCGGAATCGGCTTTTCGCCGCGATAATCGTAGAAGCCGCGCTTGGTCTTGCGGCCGAGCCAGCCGGCCTCGACGTACTTCACCAGCAGCGGGCACGGCCGGTACTTCGAATCGGCGAGACCGTCATGCAGCACCTGCATCACCGACAGGCAGGTGTCGAGCCCGATGAAATCGGCGAGCTGGAGCGGACCCATCGGGTGATTCGCGCCGAGCCGCATCGCCGTGTCGATCGCCTCGACCGAGCCGACGCCCTCATAGAGCGTGTAGACGGCCTCGTTGATCATCGGCAGCAGGATGCGGTTGACGATGAAGGCCGGGAAATCCTCGGAGACCGACGCCGTCTTGTGCAGCGAGGCAACGAAATCCTTGGCGCGCTCGAAGGTGCCGTCGTCCGTGGCGATGCCGCGGATCAGCTCGACGAGCTGCATCAGCGGCACCGGGTTCATGAAGTGGATGCCGATGAAGTGCTCCGGGCGATCGGTCGCCGCGGCAAGCCGCGTGATCGAGATCGACGAGGTGTTCGAGGCCAGGATCGCGTCGGGACGCAGATGGGGGCAGACGGCGGTGAAGATCTTGCGCTTCACCTCCTCGCTCTCGGTCGCGGCCTCGATCACGAGGTCGCACGGCCCCAGATCTTCCAGCTTCGGCGCCGAGACGATGCGGCTCATCGCCGTGCGGCGGTCCGCGTCGGCGATGGCGCCCTTGGCGACCTGCCGGGCCATGTTGCCGTCGATGGTCGCCAGTGCCGCATTGATGCGGTCTTCGGCGATATCGTGCAGCCTGATGTCGAAGCCCGCGACCGAGGCGACATGGGCGATGCCGTTGCCCATCTGCCCGGCCCCGATGATGCCGACGGTCTTGATCTGGTGATCCATGTGACGCTTCTTGTCCCCGAGGGAGCTGGCGCGGGCGCCCCGTGGCCGCCCGCGACGCGGATGATTTTACCGCTTACTTGCCGGCTTTTTCGAGCTCTTTGTCGAGCTCGGGCAGGATGGTGAAGAGATCGCCGACGAGGCCGTAATCGGCGATCTGGAAGATCGGCGCCTCCTCGTCCTTGTTGATGGCGACGATGACCTTCGAATCCTTCATGCCGGCGAGGTGCTGGATCGCGCCGGAGATGCCGACCGCGACATAGAGCTCGGGCGCCACGACCTTGCCGGTCTGGCCGACCTGCCAGTCGTTCGGGGCATAGCCGGCATCGACCGCCGCGCGCGAGGCGCCCATGGCGGCGCCGAGGCGATCCGCCACCGGCTCGATCACCTTGGCGAAGTTCTCGGCCGAGGCGAGCGCGCGCCCGCCCGAGACGATGATCTTGGCCGAGGCCAGCTCCGGCCGGTCGGACTTGGCGACCTCCTCGCCCTTGAAGGACGAGCTGCCGGGGTTTTCCGCCGCCGAGACGCTCTCGATCGGGGCGCTGGCGGAGCCGTCGCCTGCCGCCGCGAACGAGGCGCCGCGCACGGTGATGACCTTCTTGGCGTCGGTGGACTGCACGGTCTGGATGGCGTTGCCGGCATAGATCGGCCGCTCGAAGGTATCGGCCGAGACGACCTTCGTCACCTCCGAGACCTGCATCACGTCGAGCAGCGCGGCGACGCGCGGCATCACGTTCTTGCCGGTGGTGGTGCCGGGCGCGACCAGCGCGTCATAGTTCGGCGCGAGCGAGACGATCAGCGCCGCCAGCGGCTCGGCGAGGCGATGCTCATAGGACGCGTCGTCGGCGAGCAGCACCTTCTCGACGCCGTCGAGCCTGGCCGCGGCTTCGGCGACGGCCTTGGCGTCATGGCCGGCGACCAGGACATGCACTGGCGCACCAAGGTCCTTGGCGGCGGTCAGGGCCTTGCGGGTGGCCTCGTTGAGGCTCTTGTTGTCGTGCTTGGCGAGCAGCAGCGTGGTCATCAGATCACCCCGGCGGTCTTGAGCTTGGAGACGAGTTCGGCGGCATTGGCCACCTTGACGCCGGCTGAGCGCCCGGCTGGCTCGGCCGTCTTCAGCACCTTGAGGCGCGGCGCGATATCGACGCCGAGCGTCTCCGGCGTGGTCTCGTCGAGCGGCTTCTTCTTCGCCTTCATGATGTTGGGCAGCGAGGCATAGCGCGGCTCGTTCAGGCGAAGATCGGTGGTCACGATCGCCGGCAGCTTGAGCGCAACCGTCTGCAGGCCGCCATCGACCTCGCGGGTGACGTCGGCCGAGCCGCCGTCAAGCACGACCTTGGAGGCGAAGGTTCCCTGCGGCCAGCCAAGCAAGGCGGCGAGCATCTGGCCGGTCTGGTTGCAATCGTCGTCGATCGCCTGCTTGCCGAGGATGACGAGCTCGGGCGTCTCCTGCTCGACGATCTTCTCCAGGAGCTTGGCGACGGCGAGCGGCTCGGTCGCCGCGTCGGTCTTAACCAGGATGCCGCGGTCGGCGCCCATGGCGAGGCCGGTGCGGATCGTCTCGGCGGCCTGCGCCGGCCCGACCGAGACCACGATCACTTCGGTGGCCTTGCCCGCTTCCTTCAGGCGCAGCGCCTCTTCGACGGCGATCTCGTCGAACGGGTTCATCGACATCTTCACATTGGCCAGCTCGACCCCGGAACCGTCGCCCTTCACGCGGATCTTCACGTTGTAGTCGACCACTCGCTTCACTGGCACAAGTATCTTCATAAGAGCGTCACCGGTTGGGGAGAGATGCGATCTGATGCCTGTCCGCCGGCCAAGCGATGGCCGGCATCGCGGCACCCGGCTGAAATGCGGACGGACCGTAGCGACGGGGATTTGCGCTTGTCAACGTCATGAAAGTCACGGCAGCACCCGCATGCCACGCCCGAACAGCCGCTGCTCGCGCCTGATCAGGAACGGCGTCAGTGCCGCCCCGGCGCCGAGCCCGCCGAGATGCGCCCACCAGCCGACGGCGCCCTGCTGGTCGAACAGCGCCGAGAGCAGCTGGAACAGGATCCAGGCGCCGAGCGCATACATTGCCGGGATGTGCAGCGGGATCGCCTTGAAGGCGAGCCCCCAGACGCGCACGCGCGGGTAGAGCATCAGATAGGAGGCGATCACGCCCGAGATCGCGCCAGAGGCGCCGATCAGCGGCTGCTCCGATTCGGGGTTCATCAGAGCATGCAGCAGCGCCCCGGCAACACCGCAGAGCAGGAAGAAGACGAGGAAGCGCAGATGCCCCATCGCATCCTCGACATTGTCGCCGAAGACAAAGAGGAACAGCATGTTGCCGATCAGATGCGCGAAGCTGGCATGCAGCACGATGCCGGTCATCAGCGTCAGCCAGGGCGGCGCCCTCAGCAGCTCCGGCGGCAATTGCGCCTCGCCGAACAGCACCGCCGGAATCGTGCCGAAGCCGGCCATGACCGCGATCTCGCTGGCTTCGCTGGTCCAGTGCATCAGCACGAGGCGCAGCACGATGCAGAGCGCGATCAGGAAATAGGTGACATAGGCGACGCGGATGAAGCGCATCGGCACGCCGTCATGCAGCGGCACGAACATCGGGGTTAGCGGTTCTGGCCGGGCGTCCAGAGCACGTCGCCCCCAGCCCTGGCATTGAGGTGGCGCGAGGCGACGAAGAGGAAATCCGAGAGCCGGTTGATGAATTTCAGCGCCGGCTGGGCGACGCTCTCGCCCTCCTCCTGCGACAATTCGACCATGAGCCGCTCGGCCCGGCGGCTGACCGTACGGGCAAGATGCAGCTGCGCCGCGCCGGGCGTGCCGCCCGGCAGCACGAAGGAGCGCAGCGTCCCGAGCGGCCGGTTGAGCTGGTCGATCTCGGCCTCGAGCCGGTCGACCTGCGCCTGCACGATGCGTAACGGCTCCCATGCCGGCTTCTCGCCGGTATCGGGCGAGGCGAGCTCGGCGCCGAGGTCGAAGAGATCGTTCTGGATGCGGCCGAGCATCGCGTCGAGCTCGCGATCCTCGCCGGCGCAATGCAGCCGCGCCAGGCCGATGCAGGCATTGGTCTCGTCGACCGTGCCATAGGCGGATACGCGCAGGTCGAATTTCGGCCGGCGCGCGCCGGTGGCGAGCGCCGTGGTGCCGTCGTCGCCGGTGCGGGTGTAGATGCGGTTGAGAACGACCATGATCGAGTTATAGCGCGCTGCAGCATCGGCGGAAGGGGCAATCTCACCCCATGGTCAGGGGCAAAAGTCCCGGCTCCTTCAATGTCTCCAGAGCGATCTCCGAACGCACCCGCGCGACGCTCTCATGCGGCAGCAGCACTTCGTTGACGAGACGCGCCAGTTCCTTGAGGTCGCCAACCGCGACCTTCAGCATGTAGTCGGCCTCGCCGGTCAGCGCATGCGCCTCCAGCACCGCGGGCGTCAGCTTCACCAGATCGCGGAAGCGCCGGGCATTGTCGCGCGAATGAGTGTTGAGCGCGACATGGATGAAGACGGTGACGGAAAGCCCGATCGCCTCCGGATCGATCAGGGCGCGATAGCCGCGAATCACCCCCGCGCCCTCCAGCGCCTGGCGCCGCCGCGAGACCTGGCTGGCGGAGAGCCCGACGCGCTCGGCGAGCGCGCCATTGGTCAGCGAGGCATCCTGCTGCAGCGCTTCGAGCAGGCGCCAGTCGAAAGCGTCGAGCTGCGGCATTTCGTGAGCCTTTCAGCGCTTACGTGCACGTTTCGTGCAAATTCAATCCGAGAGTTCGGGATTTTGCAAAGCTTTTGCCTGATGGATGCGCGAGGATTGGCTAACGATCGATTTCAGGAGGACGCATATGGGACCGTTCCCGCACGATTCAGCCCCGCCGGCCATCTCCAGCGCCAACCCGATGGGCACTGACGGCTTCGAATTCGTCGAATACGCCCATCCCGAGCCGGAGAAGCTCGGTGCGCTGTTCGAGACCATGGGTTTCACCAAGGTGGCGAAGCACCGTTCCAAGAACGTCACGCTCTATCGCCAGGGCGACGTCAACTTCATCGTCAACGCCGAGCCGGACTCCTTCGCGCAGGGTTTTGCCGCCGAGCACGGCCCTTGCGCCTGTGCCATGGCCTTCCGCGTCGTCGATGCCAAGCATGCGTTCGAGCGCGCGGTGTCGCTCGGTGCCGAGCCCTATGAGAGCAAGGTCGGCCCCGGCGAGCTGCAGATCCCGGCCGTGAAGGGCATCGGCGGCTCGCTGCTCTATTTCGTCGATCGCTATGGCGAGAAGGGCTCGATCTACGATGTCGACTTCGAATGGCTCGCCGACAAGGACCCGCACCCCGAGCAGGCCGGGATGTATTATCTCGACCACCTCACCCACAACGTCATGCGCGGCCGCATGGATCATTGGGCCGGCTGGTATGGCGATCTCTTCAATTTCCGCGAGATCCGCTTCTTCAATATCGAGGGCAAGCTGACCGGCCTGATCTCGCGGGCGCTGACCTCGCCCTGCGGCAAGATCCGCATCCCGATCAATGAATCCCTCGACGACAAGAGCCAGATCGAGGAATATCTGCGCCAGTACAAGGGCGAGGGCATCCAGCATGTCGCGCTCGGCTCGCGCGACATCTATGCCAGCGTCGAGCAGCTCCGGCAGAACGGCCTGCCCTTCATGCCCTCGCCGCCCGACACCTATTACGAGAAGGTCGACGGCCGCGTGCCGAACCATGGCGAGCCGGTCGCCCGCCTGAAGGCCAACGGCATCCTGATCGACGGCGAGGGCGCGGTCGCACTCGGCGAGAAGGCCGGCCGGATGAGCAAGGTGCTCCTGCAGATCTTCTCGGCCACCGTGGTCGGCCCGATCTTCTTCGAGTTCATCCAGCGCAAGGGCGATGACGGCTTCGGCGAGGGTAATTTCCGCGCTCTGTTCGAGTCGATCGAGGAAGACCAGATCCGCCGCGGCGTGCTGAAGCCGCAGGCGGCGGAGTAAGGCGTCTACGCCGCCAGTCGCGGCGCTGCCATCGCCTCGCGCAAGGCCTGAGCGAAATGGCGCGCCGCGACTCCGGCCTGCGGCGCGATCACCAGCGCGACCGAGAGCTCGAACAGCAACGGCAGGTTCTCGGACGGCTCCAGCCGGCGCAAGGACGCCGGTGCCGCGCTCTCGGTGATGGCGGTGACGCAGAGGCCCGCCTCGACCGCCGAGAGCAGGCCGGCCATATGCGAGGACGAGAACACCAGCCGGTGCGGCCGCTCGGCCGCCTGTAGCGCGCCCAGAATACGCGGGCGCGCCCGGCAGCCCTCGTTGAACAGGCCGAGCGGCAGGACCTCGCTCAGCTCCGGCCGATGGCCGCGCGCCGCGACCCAGACCAGCGGCTCGCGCCTGAGGCGCTCGCCCTTGGGCCGGCCGGGGTCCTGGGTGATCACGGCGAGGTCGAGTTCGCCTGCCGCGACCGCCGGCTCGATCCGCTTCGAGAGTTCGCAGTGAACCTCGATCTCGACGCGCGGATGCTCCTCGGCGAAGCGCACGATCAAAGGTCTCAGGTAGGCATCGACATAGTCGTCCGGCAGCCCGATGCGTAGCCGGCCCACCGCCTTGTCGCCGTCGAGCTCGGCACGCGCCTCGCGCTCGATCGCGAGCAGGCGGCGTGCCTGCGCCAACAGGCGCTCGCCCGCCTCGGTCGGTGTGACGCCGCGGCGCGAGCGCTCGAGAAGCTGCTTGCCGAGCGTGGCTTCCAGATCCTGGATGCGGCCCGAGACGGCCGATTGCGTGCGCCCGAGCTTTTGGCCGGCCGCGGTGAACCCGCCGGTCTCGGCGACGGCAACGAGCATGGCGAGCGCGTCGAGATCGAGATGAGTCGACATTACCAATCCATCGGAAGGGCCAATAGATAAATCAGGATAATGCGTTTTTCCGATTGCCGGAAGGACCCTATATCTAGGGCAATAGAACAGCCCTCATCCTGAGGAACGATCGCAGATCGCATCTCGAAGGATGCTCCAGATGGTTTCCGAGCCTCTTGGAGCATCCTTCGAGACGCCGCTGCGCGGCTCCTCAGGATGAGGGCAGTGACATTCATCTCTGAAAGCCCATCCAATGTCCGCCCCGAGCCTTTCCGTGCCTGATCGTCCCGCCGTGCCGGCGCTCGGCATGTTCCTGGTGCTGCTGCTCGGCGCGACCTGCATCGGCTTCTCCGGCATCTTCGTGCGCTTCGCCGATGTCGGCCCGGCCGCCGCCGGATTCTGGCGCATGGCCTTCGCGTTGCCGGTGCTCGCCGCCTGGATGGCGCTGGAGAACCGCCGTGACAGCGCTGCCGGCGTGAAGCCCGGCGCCATGCTGCCGATCGCGCTCGCCGGCCTCGCCTTCGGTGTCGACGTCGTGCTTTACAACGCCTCGCTCGGCTTCACCTCGATCGCCAACGCCTCGCTCCTCGGCAATCTCTCGCCGGTCGGCGTCATCCTCGGCGGCTGGCTGCTGTTCCGCGAGAAGCCGACCAAGCGTATCCTCGGCGCGCTGCTGCTCGCCATCGGCGGCGCCGGCCTGCTGGTCCTGCCGAAGCTGTCGGGCAGCGCGGAGACGCCGCTGTCGGGCGCAGGCCTGTTCGGCGACGGCCTCGCCATCGGCGCCGCCTTCTCCTACGCCGCCTATATCCTTGCCGTTCGCCGTGCCCGCAACCGCGCTGCCGCCGGCCGTATCGGCCTGATCTCCAGCGCGATCTGCGCCATCTTCTGCATCGTCGCTGCGCTCGGCCTCGGCGAGACCATCCTGCCGCAGAGCCTGACCGGCTGGCTCGCCGTCGCCGCGCTCGGCCTGGTCTCGCACGCCATGGGCCAGGGCCTGATCACGCTGGCGCTCGGCCATTACGGCGCCAACGCCGCCTCGCTGGTCATGGTCTGGCCGGCTTTGGTCTCGGTGCTCGCCGCCTGGGCGATCTTCGCCGAGCAGCCCTCGCCGGCCCAAGCCTTCGGCGGCGTCGCGATCCTTGCGGCGGTGCTGATGGTGCGGAAGGGCTGAACCGGCGATCGCACACGGACGATTACCTGCGCCGGAAACCTGTCGCGACCCAAGTTGAATGACTGCTTGAACGCGCAGCAATTCGGCGCAGTATCCGATCAGCCTCGCCTCGAGGCGAAGGAGATCGGGCCATGATCACCCGGATTGCTGCTTCGGTACTAGCCTGCCTCTTGATCAGCGCGCCGGCCGGCGCGCAATCGCGGCCTGCCGGCCAGCCGAGCGGAACCGTCTCCATCCGGCAGGTGCAGGTGGCCTTCATCGGCTCAGGCGCAATCGGTGGCGGCACGCTGCGCTTCAACAAGCGCAACTACGACATCACCGTCGGCGGTCTCGGCATCGGCGGCATCGGCGCCTCGCGCCTGACCGCGACCGGCTCGGTCTACCGCCTGAGCAATGTCGAGGATTTCACCGGCGCCTATCTCCAGATCCGCGAGGGCTGGGCGATCGGCGACCAGGGGCGCGGCACCCTCTGGCTACGCAACGCCAAAGGCGTGATCATGCGGCTCGCCACGAAACGCCGTGGCCTGCAACTCTCGCTCGGCGCCGACGGCGTCCTGATCGGCTTCAAGCAGTAGATCACAGACGTCCGGAAGGCCGACGCTGCGGAAGGTTCGCGCCATCCCCCGCAGCGCATCGCAGGCTCGTCACTTGCCGGGTTCGTAGCGCAGGATCACCGTGCCGTTCTGGAGCGGCCGGCTTTCCAGCAGGTCGAGCTTCCGGCGTTCGCCGCCGGGCTTGAAGAAAAGCGTACCCGCGCCG
This sequence comes from Allobosea sp. CRIB-10, assembly GCF_900112185.1. Taxonomy (GTDB): domain Bacteria; phylum Pseudomonadota; class Alphaproteobacteria; order Rhizobiales; family Beijerinckiaceae; genus Allobosea. The sequence continues at coordinate 37,220 of NZ_FOKP01000014.1, forward strand.
AGCCGCACCGGCACGACCGCCAGCATCAGCTCGTCGACCTGATTCTGCTTCAGCAAGGTGTCGACCAGCTCGGCGCTGCCGAAGACGAGGACATCCTTGCCGGGCGCCGCCCGCAGCCTGGCGATCTCGCCGACGATGTCGGAGGTGACGCGGGTGTTGTTCCAGTCGGAGCTCTGAACGCTGCGCGAGGCCACCAGCTTGGGCAGCGCGTTCATATAGCGCGTGACCTCGCTGTCCTCGTTGGCATTGGCCGAGGTCCAATACGCCTTCATGCCGTCATGGGTGACGCGGCCGAAAACCAGCACCTGCGCGCGCTGGCCGAACTCCTTGCTGAGCGAATCGAGCTCCTCACCCCAGGCGTCGTTGTGAAACGACAGATCCCATTTTTCCGTGCCCTCGAAATAGCCGTCCAGCGTCACGAGGTTCCAGACGATCACCTTGGCCATCGCATCCTCCTTGCGGGCGGTTTGCCCGTCCGTCGAAACTGCTTGCGATTTGCAATCAGTTGGCTTCTAGCGAAACCGCTTGTAGAATGCAAGTGGTTTTGGAGGCGCATATGAAAGAGACCGGCCGCTCGGGCTGCCCGATCAACCTGACGCTCGAAATTCTCGGGGATCGCTGGAGCCTGATCGTCCTGCGCGACATGATGTTCGGCAATCGCCGGCATTATCGCGAGCTGCTGGCGAAATCGGACGAAGGCATCGCCTCAAACATCCTCGCCGACCGGTTGAAGCGATTGCTCGAGAGCGGCCTGATCTCCCGCCGCGACGATGCCAGCCACAAGCAGAAGGGCATCTACAGCCTGACCGAGATGGGGATTGCGCTGGTGCCGGTCTTCGCCGCCATGGCCGACTGGGGCCGGCGCTTCCTGCCGGTGACGCCGGAGATGTCGATCCGCGCCGAAATTCTGGCCGAGGGCGGGCCTGCCCTCTGGAGCAAGTTCATGGACGAATTGCGCTTTCTCCATCTCGACGCGCCGCGTCCGGCCCAGTCCGTCCTCGACCAGCTCACCGCGGCCTATCGCGAGGCGGTGGAGCGCAAACATGCGACCGAGGCCGAGCCGGAAGCTGTCTGACGAGGTGCCCGCCGGCCGATCGCATTGATCAAAACGCCTCCTGGGACGTTTAGCCGGCAGGAGGAACGATCATGACAGGACATCGCATGGCTAAGGCGTTCGCCGCGGCGGCGCTGCTGACCCTGGCGCAGCCGGGCATCGCCGAGCAGGAGACCGCCGGCGATGCGAGCTTCCTCAGCTCTCTGGAGGGCCGCTTCAGCGGCAATGGCACGCTTCAGAATGCCGGCGGCAGCAGCCGCTCGCTGAAGTGCCGGTTCAATGGCGACCAGGAGGGCGCGCGGCTCAGCCTCGATGGCAGCTGCAGCACCGCCGCGATCTTCAGCGCGACGATCCGGATCGAGCTGCGCCACGATCCGAAGACAGGCCGCTATGCCGGCACGTTCAGGGAGAGCACCGGCACGGTGGCCAATCTCTCCGGCCAGCGGCAGGGCCAGCGCCTGACGCTCGCGTTCAACGAGACGGCCGAGAGCGTCCGCCCGAACCCGCCGGCGACCCTGACGATCTCGCGCCAGCAGGACGGCGTGGCTTTGACCCTGCGCGGCAGCCAGCTGGGCCAGGGGCAGACTCTCGACCTGTCGCTGCGGGAGAATTGATGCGGTTGGATTGCGCGATCCGTGGCGTCGGAGAGAGCCTCTATCCGTCGGGCCACTGCAGGAGACCAGGCCCCGCTCGGGCCGCCGAGTAGAGCCTGACGGTGCCGACCTCGGCGATCTTCCGCAGCGAAATGTCGGGCGCGAGCGCATCGTCGAGGTCGATGTGGGAGATCACATGGCTGACGATATCGGGCGGGAGCCATGCCAGCGCCGCCGCGACATCGGCCAATGTCTGGGATGTGGCAGGGTCGGGAAGGTCCTGGAACTCGGGTATCCTCTTGACCCAGAAGTTCGAGAAGACCTGCGTCGGCAGCACGTTTCGCCCCGCCAGATGCCTGAGCAGAAGATGAGGATGCTGGACGAAGACATGTGCCTCTGAGGCCGGGACCGGCTGGAGGCTTGAAACCAGTCTGGCGAAACGCCGCGCGCGCTCGATCGCATCAGGTCGCGTCTCCTCGACCGGCGGCACGAAGAGCACGATCGCATTGGCCGGCATTGCCTTCGTAATCTGCGCATAGGCGGCATCGAGTTCCCTGAGCGGCGCCCAGAGATAGAGCAGAAGCCCGAGCTTCACCGCCACGATGCCTGCGAGAAGCGCGATTGCCGCCCTCTCCGACCTGACCGGGTCCAGCGAGGGCCCACGCACGAACACAGCCGCGATCGTGACGATAGCGGGGACCAGACGACGATCGGCCGCGCCCACGCCCATCAAATATTTCGGCATGACGATGAACAGCAGGCAGCATGCGAGCAGCCCGGCCAGCTCGTAGCGGCTGACGACCATGCCCCGTCGCCAGGCGAGCCACGCGATCGCCCCGAGAATCAGGAAGGAGAGCAGATATTCGAGCGACAGGTTCGTCGTCTTTCCGACGGTGAAGACCCCGGTGACCTTGGTGGCCAGATGCCACTCCGTCTTTCCCGTCTGACCCGGTTCCATGATCATGACGAGCACAGCCAGCATGACGGCCGAGAGCCAATGCGATCTGATCAGGGCCGCGCTGTCGGCAAAGCGCCGCTCACGCCAGTCGTCATAGGCGGCGACCAGGACCATGCCGAGGCAGAAGCACACATAGAGCATCACCGGAAAGATGCTGGTCAGACACATCACGCTCACGATCAGGGCCTGGCTGATCACGAAGCTGTCCGAATGGGTCTCGTGCTGCTCGATCGCGCGGTGAAGCGCGACGAACATGATCCCGAGCCCGAGAATGTAGTTGAACAGCCCCCAGTAGAGCGGCTCGGAATAGGCGGCGAGCAGGATGATGAGAAGCAGGGGCAGGTCCGTCCGCTGCCCCCGCTGCTGGCGCCACCAGATGGCCGTGAAGATATAGAGACCGACGCCCAGGCAGATGAACAAGGTCAGCGCCACCGCAGGCGGAACGACCTTGCTCAGCGTGCCCGCGACCACATCGATGGCGAGATTCGGATAGAGATCCTCGCCGACATGGAAGAACTGATCTCCCACATCTCCCGCCCACATCGCCTCCCAGAGGGCAACGCGGAAAAGATGGTTCGGCCCATCGACGAAGAAGATTCCACCCGAGACCAGGATAGGCAGGCTCGCCGCCAGAATGACGAGGGCGGCACTGTTGTAAGGCGCCTGCCGCGCCGGCAAGCACACCGCGCCACCGCCATCCTGACGCTGGCTCCGCGACACCCCCGCAGTGCTCTGATCGTCCATGACGGAACTGTAGGACACGGCGGCTCGCAGGACGCAGCCGTGCAAAATAGGTAGCTCGTCATAGGCCGCCGAGGCCCACTCGATCGGCCTCTGCCAGTGGACGCCCGTGATCCAGCTACTCGGCCGCCAATATCGGCGGCGGCAGCTTGCCCGCCATCGCCTTGGCGCTGGCTTCGCCCGGCGTCTCCTCCTCGCGGATCGCCTCCCACTGGCTCTCGTCCTCGGCTTTGCCGAGGAAGCGGCCGAAGACCCAGCCGGTCAGGCGGCCGAGATCGTCCATCACCACATAGAAGGACGGCACGAAGACGAGGCTGAGCACGGTCGAGACGATCAGGCCGCCGATCACCGCGATTGCCATCGGCGCGCGGAACTCGCCGCCGTCGCCGACGCCATAGGCGGAAGGGAGCATGCCCGCCGCCATGGCGATAGTGGTCATCACGATCGGCCGCGCCCGCTTGTGTCCGGCCTCCAGCAACGCCGTCAGCCGATCCTTGCCGCGCGCCACCTCCTCGACCGCGAAGTCGACCAGCATGATCGCGTTCTTGGTGACGATGCCCATCAGCATCAGCAGGCCGATATAGACCGGCATCGAGACCGGGTTGTGGGTGGCGAGCAGCGCGATCACCACGCCGCCGAAGGAGAGCGGTAGCGAGAGCAGGATGGTGATCGGCTGGAAGACCGAGCCGAACAGCAGGATCAGCACGGCGAGCACCAGCATCAGGCCGGTGGTCATCGCGGTGATGAAGCCCTCGACCACCTCGCCCTGGATCTCGGCGTCGCCGGTGGCGGCGATGCGCACGCCTTCGGGCAGGCCGACCTCCTTGACGATCTCCTGGAACTTCTCCTGTGCCGTGCCGAGCTCGAAGCCGCGCTTCAGGTCGGCGCCGATGGCGGCGCGGCGAACGCGGTCATAGCGGTCGATCGAGGACGGCCCCTCGCCGAAGCCGATCTCGGCCACGGCGGTGAGCGGGACCGAGACGCCGGACGCGCTGATGACGCGCAGCGCCGCGATGTTGCGGATGTCGGTGCGGGCCTGCTCGTCGAGCTGGACGCGGATCGGCACCAGCCGGTCGCCGGCGTTGAACTTGGCGAGGTTGGGGCCGATGTCGCCGATGGTGGCGACGCGGAGCGCCTCCGAGATCGCTTCGGGCGTGACGCCGAGATTGGCGGCCTGCTCCAGCTTCGGCGTGACGCGCATCTCCGGCCGGCTCAGCGAGCCGGCGGTCGCGACGTTCAAGTAGCCATCGACCTGGCGCATGCGCGCCTCGATCTTCGCCACCGTCTCGTCGAGCGCGTCGCCATCCTTGGACAGGATCGAGAACGCCATCTCGCGCTCGCCGCGCTCGTTGACGTACCAGGCGCGGACGTCGGGCACAGACGCCAGCTTCTCGGCGATGGTGACCTTGAGCTCCTTCTGCGGGACGTCGCGCTCGGCCTTCGGCGTGAGCAGGATGAAGACCGCGGCGCGGCGGACCTCGCGCTGGCCGGTCGGCGATGCCCCGCCGAGCACGAAGACGTTCGTCACCTGCGGGATCTCGCGCAGCTTGTCGACGATCTTGTCGGTGGCGACGGTGGTGTCCTCCAGGGTCGCGCCGGGCGGCAATTCGACCGATGCGACGATGCGGGCGGTGTCCTCCTCCGGGAAGAAGCCGGTCGGCAGCAGCGCCGTCGCCTGGATCGAGACGAACAGGAAGCCGAAGCCGGCGATCAGCGTGAGATAGGCCGTGTTGAACGGCAGCTTGCGCCAAGTGCGCGAGCCGTCGAAGCGCGGCAGCACCGGGATGCGCCGCCGCTTCAGCGAAGCCTCCAGCAGCCAGGAATAGCCGCGCATCACGAACCCGTCCTTGGCGTCGTGATGCTTCACCGGCCTGAACAGATAGGCTGCCATCATCGGCGTGATCAGGCGTGCGACGAGCAGCGAGAACAGCACCGCGATCGCGACGGTGAGGCCGAACTGGCGGAAATACTGGCCGGCGATGCCGCCCATGAAGGACACAGGCGCGAAGATCGCGACGATGGTCAGCGTGATCGCGATGACCGCGAGACCGATCTCGTCGGCCGCCTCCATCGCGGCGCGATAAGGCGACTTGCCCATCCTCATGTGCCGGACGATGTTCTCGATCTCGACGATGGCGTCGTCGACCAGGATGCCGGTCACCAGGGTGATGCCGAGCAGGCTGACCAGGTTCAGCGAGAAGCCGAGGATCTCCATCGCCCAGAATGTCGGGATGGCCGAGAGCGGCAATGCGATTGCGGTGATCAGCGTCGCCCGCCAATTGCGCAGGAAGACGAAGACCACGAGCACGGCCAGCGCCGCGCCCTCCAGCAGCGTCTCCATCGCCGCCTTGTAGTTGCCGTGGGTGTAGGCGACGGCATCGTCGATCGGCGCGAGCTTGATCGTCGGATAGCGCTTGTTGAGGTCGTCGATCTTGGCCGCGACCACGTCCTTGACCGAGAGCTCGCTCGAGCCCTTGGAGCGGAATACGGCGAAGGAGACGACCGGCTGCTTGTTGAGCCGGCCGAAGGCGCGGGGCTCGGAATTGGAGTCCTCGACGCGGCCGAGCTCCTTCAGGCGGACCTCGCGCCCGCCGGTGAGCTGGATCTTGCTGTCGGCGAGTTCGGCGACGGTCTTGGCGCTGGCGAGCGTGCGGATCGCCTGCTCCTGGCCGCCGACCTCGCCGCGCCCACCGGCGAGGTCGACATTGGTGGCGCGGATCTGCCTGTTGACCTCGCCGGCGGTGGTGCCGAGCGCCAGCAAACGGTCGGGATCGAGCGAGATTCGGATCTCGCGGTCGACGCCGCCATAGCGCTCGACCCGGCCGACGCCCTTCAGCCCCTGCAATTCGCGCGCGACGACGTCGTCGACATGCCAGGAGAGCTGCTCCAGCGTCAGGCCGGGCGAGGAAGCGCCATAGGTCAGGATCGACTGGCCCTCGACGTCGATGCGCTGGATCACCGGCTCGTCGATGGTGCGGGGCAACTCGGCCCTGATCTTGGCGATCGCGTCCTTGACGTCGTTGACGGCCCGGTCGGTGTTGGTTTCGAGCCTGAACTCGACCAGCGTCACCGAGGAGCCGTCGGTCAGCGTCGACATCACATGCTTGACGCCGGTGATGTTGGCGACCGCGTCCTCGACGCGCTTGGAAACCTGGCTCTCGAGCTCGGCCGGGGCGGCGCCCGACTGGGTCACCGTCACCGAGACGAAGGGCACGTCGATATTCGGGAAGCGCGTCACCGGCAGCTTCGAGAACGAAAGCAGCCCGAGCACGCAGAGCACGACGAAGAGAAGGATCGACGGAACCGGTTTCCGGATCGACCAGGCGGAGAAATTGACGCTCACGCAGGGCTCCCGTCAGTTCGTCGCGATCGGCGTGATCATGTCGCCGTCGCGCACGAAGGTGCCGGCGCGTGCGACCACGCTCTCGCCCTCGGCGAGACCGGAGACGATCTCTGCGCGCCCGCCGCCGATCAGGCCGAGCGTCACCCTCTTGGTCGCCACCTTGCCGTCCTTGACCGACTGGACCATGGCGCCGCCGCGCGCATAGGTGATCGCCGACAGCGGCAGCACGATGCTGGTCTTGCGGCCGGTCTCGATCACGCCGCGGGCGAAGGAGCCGACGGCGACCGGCGGATTGCCGGTCAGCGCGATGCGCAGCTTGCCGAGCCGCGAGGCCCGGTCGACCTCGGGCGAGATCAGCCGGATCTGGCCGGCGAGCGGCTTGTCGGAGCCAGCCGGTGTGACCGCGACCGCCTGCCCGAGCTTGAGATGGGGCAGTTCGACCTCGGCGACATCGGCTTCGAGCTCGATCGCGCCGTCGGCGATGATCTTGAACAGAGGCTCGGCCGCGCCAAGCGTCGCCATGGCGCCGAGCCTGGCGTTGCGTCGGCTGACGATGCCCGCCTTCGGCGCCTTGATCTCGGTGCGCGCCAGCCTGACCTCGATGTCGCGACCCTGCGCCTGCGACAGCGCGAGATCGGCCTCGGCCATCGCCAGCGCCTGCTTGGCCGAATTCAACCGCGCCTGGCTGCCGCGAGCCACGGCGGCGCGCTGGTCGAAGGTCTCCAGGCTGGCATTGCCGCTGTCGCGCAGCGCCTTGGTGCGGTCGAAAGCGTTGTTGGCCTGGACGAGATTGGCTTCGGCCTCGACGATCTGCGCCTTGGCCTGGTCAATCGCGGCCTGCGCCTTGGCGGTCTGCGCCTCGTTCTGGGCCCGCTGCACTTCGAGCGTGGTGCGCGACAGCTTGGCCAGCACCTGGCCGGCGGCGACGCGGTCGCCCTCTTCGGCGAGCAGCTCGGTGATGACGAAGCCGTCGACCTCGGGCGTCACCAGCACCTCGTCGCGCGCGACCATCGAGCCGGAGACGACGACGCTCTGCACGATCTCGTCGCGCTTCGCGTTCGTGACCGTGATGGCCGGCCCCGTGGAGGGCTGCTGGGTGGTAGCGGCGGAGGCCGGAGCCTGGGCGAACGCCAGCGCGGGCGCGCAGATGAGCGCGACGAGCGGCAGCAGGATCAGGGTCTTGGACGATACGGGCATGGTCGGGCTTCGTCTCTAGGAGGTTGGCTCGCCAGCGGGCGGCAGCAGCATGGTCTGCGCCAGTCCCCGCATTGCGGCGAACAGGGCTTCGGCGCCGACGGCGGCGTCGAAATTCGGATCGACGGCGCGCCGGCAGAAGAAGCCGTCCGCCATCATGAACAGGGCCATCAGAAAACGCGCTTGATCGAGATTGCTCGGCAGCTCGCCACTTGCCACAGCCGCCGCGACAGCCGCGCCGAGCCCATGCTCGACCGTCTCATCGAAACCGGCGCAGATCTGCGCCATCTCGGGCGTACGCGAGGCCTCGGCCCAGATCTGCAGGGCGATGATCGCCTTCTCGCGCGGCTTGCGCACCATATGCTGGCGACCGAGTTCCTCGAGCTGGTCGAGCAGCCCCCCTTTGCCCGGATCGAGCTGGGCGAAATCGGCTGAAACCTCGGTTCGATCGCGCTCGCTGATGCCGCCGATGATCGCGTCCTTCGACGAGAAGTAGCGGTAGAGATTGCCCGGGCTCATTCCGGCTTCCGCGGCGATGTCGTTCATCGTCGCGGCATGGAAGCCGGCGCGCGCGAAGACACGCTCGGCCGCATCGAGGATGTGGATGTGCCGTTCCGAAAGGCCGCGCTCGGCCGAGAAGGAGGTGACGACCTGGGACATGCTTCTTTGGATTGATGAGAATGAACGTTCATTCTCATGCCTGAGCCTGCCTCGAAAGTCAATCGGCGCGATCACTGAGGGTTGCATTGCCAGATGAGTATTCACGGAAGATTGCACGGAGCATGCACAGGGCTGGCCTCGGCCATGCCGGGGCGTGGCGCATAATTTGCTTGCCGCAACTGCTGCCAAACCGCATTTTAGGTATCGTCCGGCGGGAGAAACCGGTCTCGGGAGCGCAATCGAACGCCGCGATGAACGATCTGTCCTATCGCTTCACGGCCCGCCGCCGGCTCCGCACCCGCTTGGACAGCTTGCCTCCCCGCAAGCCCGTGCTGATCGTGCTGCATCAGGAGCATTCGACGCCCGGCCGCGTCGGCCGCCTGATCGCCGAGCGCGGCCACGCTCTCGATATTCGTAAGCCCCGTTTCGGCGATCCGCTGCCGCAGACCATGCGGGACCATGCCGGCGCGGTGATCTTCGGCGGGCCGATGAGCGCCAACGACCCCGACGATTTCGTCAAGGCCGAGACCGACTGGATCGGCGTCTGCCTCAAGGAGGACGCGCCCTTCCTTGGCCTTTGCCTCGGCGCACAGATGCTCGCCCGCCATCTCGGCGCGAGCGTCTACACTCATGCCGAAGGCCGGGCCGAGATCGGCTACTACCCGCTCAGCCTGACGGAAGCCGGCCATGCCGACGCCACCGCGACCGGCTGCATCTGGCCGGACACGGTCTATCAATGGCATCGCGAGGGCTTCGACTGCCCGACGGGAGCCGAATGCCTGGCAACCGGCGGCGACTTCCCCGTCCAGGCAATCCGCACCGGCAGCAAGGCCTATGGCCTGCAATTCCACCCCGAAGTGACGCTGGCGATGATGTGCCGCTGGTCTGTGCGCGCCCATGAGCGCACGCTGATGCCGGGCGCGCAATTGCGTCACCAGCATCTCGAAGGCTGGTATCAGTACGATCCGCCCGTGCGCGCCTGGCTCGACGGCTTCCTCGACCATTGGCTGAAAGAGCCGGCCAAGCAGGATTCCATCGCGTGACTCGCACCGTCATCGTTCTCGGCGCCGGCATGGTCGGCGTCTCCTGCGCGCTCGCTTTGCAGAAGCGCGGCCTCAAGGTCACGCTGATCGACCGGCGCGAGCCCGGCCGCGAGACCTCCTACGGCAATGCCGGCGTAATCAGCCGCTCCTCGATCATGCCGCTGAACAATCCCGGCCTGTGGAAGAACCTGCCGAAATATCTGAGCAACCGGCATGCGGCGGTGCGCTATCGGCTCGGCCATCTCCTGGCCAACCCCGGCTGGCTCCTCGGCTTTCTCAACGAGGCCAGGCCGGAGAAGCTGGCGCCACGCGTCGCGGCGCTGGAAAGCCTGATCGCGCCTTCCCTGCCGCTGCACAAGCGGCTGATGACCGAGGCCGGCATCGCCTGGCGCCTGCGCGACACCGGCTTCCTCGAGCTCTGGCGCAGTGAGGCCGGCCGGGCAGCCGCCGAAGCACGCCGAACCTTCCTCGAAGACCACGGCGTCCGGGTCGAGGCGCTCGACCGCCAGGCGCTGTCGGCGCTGGAGCCGAGCCTGAACCCGATCTTCTCGGCGGCGCTGCACCACAAGGAGAGCGCCTCGGTCGACTGGCCGGGCGCGGTGGTCGAGGCCTATGCCGCGCTGTTCGCCGCCCGCGGCGGCACGGTCCTGCGCGACGAGGTTACCGGCCTGTCGAAGCAGGGCGAAGGCTGGCGCGTCACCACAAAAGGTGCGCAGTACGACGCCGATCTCGCGGTCGTCGCGCTGGGCCCCTGGAGCGCCGATCTGCTGCGGCCGCTCGGCCTCAAAGTGCCGCTCAATGTCGAGCGCGGCTATCACCGCCACTACAAGCCGGCGCAGGGGCGCTTCCTCAACCGCCCGATCTACGATGTCGAGGCGTCCTATATGCTGGCGCCGATGGAGCTCGGCTTGCGCCTGACCAGCGGCGTCGAACTCGCCCATCGCGATGCGCCCGACGACCACGCCCAGATCGAGCAGGTGCTACCGCGAGCCCGCGAGGCCTTTCCGCTCACCGAGCCAGCTGAAGATACCACCTGGCGCGGCTCGCGCCCGACCCTGCCGGACTCCTTGCCGATGATCGGCGAGGCGCCGCGCAATCCCGGCCTCTGGCTCGCCTTCGGCAACCAGCATATCGGCTTCTCGACCGGGCCCGTGACGGGGGAGATGCTCGCCGCACTGGTCTGCGGCGAAGCGGCTCCGGCCGACCCGGCGCCTTTCGCGCCGGGCCGCTATCTCTCCTGAACCTCACGCTGGCGCGCCCGGCCGCGCCGGCTCGTTGGTGACAGGCTTGGCCACATTGTCACCGAGGCCGGACCAGTTGACCCTGGCGGTACCAAGCATCAGCGCCGTCAGCGCGATGAAGGCGCCGATCGCACCTGCCAGCAGGGCGAAATCCTCGGATTTCAAGAGCGCGTAGACCAGCCCATAGCCGGTCGCGAGGATCAGCCCCAGGACCGCGCCGCGCGCAAAGCTGCGCAGGACGAGGCCGATATAGAGCGCGATCAGCGCGGTGGTCGCCGCCGCTGCGACGAGATAGGCGGTCAGGAAGCCGAGATGCTCGGCCAGCGACAGCAGCAGCACATAAAACAGCACCAGCGCGAAGCCGACGAGCGTGTACTGGACGGCATGGAGATTGTCGCGCGCCACCAGTTCCAGCCCGAACACCGCGAGGAAGACCGCACCGACGAAGAGGATGCCGTATTTGATGCCGCGTTCGACGAGCTGGTAGAGATCGACCGGCTGGTAGAAGCGGGCGCCGACGGCGCCGGCGAGGAAGGTCACGTCGGCACGCTTGTCGTGGGTGAAGGCGAGCGGCAGGTTGCGCGCCAGATGCGAGACCCGCCAGGAGGCCGAGAAGCCGTTGGCGTCGACCACCCGGTCATCCGGCAGATGCGCGCCCGAAAAACTCGGATGCTGCCAGTTCGAGCTCATCCGGAGCGCGCTGTCCTTGGCCAGCGGCACGATCGAGAGGCTGCGCGAGCCGTTGAGGTCGAGCCCGACCTCGACCGCGAGCGGCCTGGTCAGGTCGATACCGCGCAAGGCGGCATGGATGCCGTTGCCGTCGCGGATGCCGGCGCCCAGCGTCGGCTCGAACTCGATCGCGGCGCCGTCGCGGATTTGCGCCATGGCGCGGTTCTTCAGGCCACGGACATCGGCGACACCGACGGCGAGCACCGCCTCGTTCCAGAGTGGCTGCACCGTCTCCGAAGTGATCATCTTGAAATCGGGCGGCAGGAAGCGCGCATTGAGCGCGACCTTGCTCCGGTAGACCGGCACGTCGAAGATCGAGCGCCGCCGGATTTCGGTCTGCGCCTCCGAAGAGGCCTGGAGATCATCAGGCAGGAAGACCGCGACCTCACGCGTCGGCGCGGCATTGGCGATCTTGGGCGGCACCAGATAGGGCACGAGCAGAGCCGGGCCGCCGACGATCTGCTCGCGGCCCCAGGCGTCGCCGATCTCGCGTGCCGCCAGATTGGCGGTTGCCGAACGCTCGCCACGCAAGCTGGACACAAACATCAGCGGGATCAGCAGCAGCAGCGCCAGGAAGCCGATGACGAAGAATTTCAGGCCGGGACTGCGCCCGAAGCGTCTCGGCGAAATGCCGAGCGACAGGATTGGAGGTTCAGGTCTGCTCTCGGTCGGTTGCCCGTGCTCTTGCGACATGATTCGCCCTCATGCAGTGACTTAGCGTCAGCAGGAGAGCGCGGCGTCTTGTCGCGGGCGTGATCGATTAAGGGCCGAAACCGGCGAAATCAGCGGCGGAATTACGGACAGTTGCCAAGCGTTAGAATCCACTTCCGCCTGAGGCGAGGCGGAATTCGCTGGCGTGAGTCGGCTGGCGTGGCGGCCGAGAACCGGAGCGGAGCGTACATCAGTACGTGAGCACCGGAAGCGCAGGCCGTCGCGTCAGACGGCCGCGCCAGTAGAATTCCGGCCGCCTCAGACCTGGCGAGCCACCATCATCTTCTTCACTTCCGCGATCGCCTTGGCCGGATTGAGGCCCTTCGGGCAGGCATTGGCGCAGTTCATGATGGTATGGCAGCGATAGAGCCGGAACGGGTCCTCGAGATCGTCGAGGCGCTCGCCGGTGGCCTCGTCGCGGCTGTCGATCAGCCAGCGATAGGCCTGCAGCAGCGCGGCAGGACCGAGATAGCGATCGCCGTTCCACCAATAGCTCGGGCACGAGGTCGAGCAGCAGGCGCACAGGATGCACTCATAGAGACCGTCGAGCTTCTCGCGGTCGTCCTTGGCCTGCTTCCACTCCTTTTCGGGCGCCGGCGTCGTCGTCTTGAGCCAAGGCTCGATCGAGGCGTGCTGGGCGTAGAAGCGGGTCAGGTCGGGAACGAGGTCCTTGACCACCGGCATGTGCGGCAGCGGGTAGATCGCGACCTTGCCCTTGCCGCCGCACTCGTCGATGCCGGTGGTGCAGGCGAGGCCGTTCTTGCCGTCCATGTTCATGGCGCAGGAACCGCAGATGCCCTCGCGGCAGGAACGCCGGAAGGTTAGCGTCGGGTCGACCTTGTTCTTGATCCAGATCAGGGCGTCGAGCACCATCGGCCCGCAATCCTCGCGGTCGACATAATAGGTGTCGGTGCGCGGATTGGCGGTGTCGTCCGGGTTCCAGCGATAGATCTTGAACTCGGTGACCTTCTTGGCGCCGGCCGGCTTCGGCCAGGCCTTGCCCTCGGTAAGGCGGGAGTTCTGCGGGAGATTGAATTCGGCCATCGGTCAGATCGTCCTCAGTACACCCGCGCCTTCGGCTTGATGTATTCGATATCGTTCGAGAGCGTGTAGGTGTGCACCGGACGGTCATCGAGCGTGACGGTGCGCTTCTCGTCATCGATCCAGGCGAGCGTGTGCTTCATCCAGTCCTTGTCGTCGCGGTCCGGATAATCCTCGCGGGCATGGGCGCCGCGGCTTTCCGGACGCTGCAGCGCCGAGTCCATGGTGACCACCGCCTGGGTGATCAGGTTCTCGAACTCGAGCGTCTCGATCAGGTCGGAATTCCAGATCAGCGAGCGATCCGTCGTGCCGATATCGGTGATGCCGGCCCAGACCTCGTGGATCGCCTTGTGGCCGGCCTCGAGCGTCTCGCCGGTCCGATAGACCGCGCAATCGGACTGCATCGTCCGCTGCATCTTGTCGCGCAGCACCGCCGTCGGCGTGCCGCCCTTGGCATGGCGGTACTTGTCGAGGCGGGTGAGCGAGAGATCGGCCGAGTTCGCCGGCAGCTCCGGCTGCTTCTCGCCGGCCTTGACGGTCTCGGCGCAGCGCAGGCCGGCCGCCCGGCCGAAGACGACGAGGTCGATCAGCGAGTTCGAGCCGAGGCGGTTGGCGCCGTGCACGGAGACGCAGGCAGCTTCGCCGATCGCCATCAAGCCCGGCACGACCCGGTCCGGATCGCCGTCGACCTTGGTCAGCACCTCGCCGTGGAAGTTCGTGGGGATGCCGCCCATGTTGTAATGCACCGTCGGGATCACCGGGATCGGCTCGCGGGTGACGTCGACGCCGGCGAAGATCTTGGCGCTCTCCGAAATGCCGGGCAGGCGCTCGTGCAGGATCTTCGGGTCGAGATGGTCGAGATGCAGATAGATGTGGTCCTTGTCCTTGCCGACGCCGCGGCCGGCCCGGATTTCCATCGTCATCGAGCGTGAGACGACGTCGCGCGAAGCGAGGTCCTTCGCTGACGGGGCATAACGCTCCATGAAGCGCTCGCCCTCGGAATTGGTGAGATAGCCGCCTTCGCCTCGGGCGCCCTCGGTGATCAGGCAGCCCGAGCCGTAGATGCCGGTCGGGTGGAACTGCACGAACTCCATGTCCTGCATCGGCAGGCCGGCGCGCAGCACCATGCCGCCGCCGTCGCCGGTGCAGGTATGGGCTGAGGTCGCCGAGAAATAGGCGCGGCCATAGCCGCCGGTCGCCAGGATCGTCTGCTGCGAGCGGAAGCGATGCAGCGTGCCGTCATCGAGCTTGAGCGCGATCACGCCGCGGCAATGACCGTCCTCGTCCATGATCAGGTCGATGGCGAAGTACTCGATGAAGAACTCGGTGTTGTAGCGCAGCGCCTGGCCATAGAGCGTGTGCAGCATGGCGTGGCCGGTGCGGTCGGCGGCGGCGCAGGTGCGCTGGGCCGGCGGGCCATTGCCGAAATCGGTGGTCATGCCGCCGAAGGGGCGCTGGTAGATCTTGCCGTCCTCGGTGCGCGAGAAGGGGACGCCCCAGTGCTCGAGCTCGTAGACGGCGGCCGGCGCGTTGCGCACGAGGTATTCGATCGCGTCCTGGTCGCCGAGCCAGTCCGACCCCTTGACGGTGTCGTACATGTGCCACTGCCAGGTGTCCTTGCCCATATTGCCGAGCGAGGCGGCGACGCCGCCCTGGGCCGCGACAGTATGCGAGCGGGTCGGGAACACCTTGCTGATGCAGGCGGTGCGCAGGCCGGCCTGCGAGCAGCCGACCGTGGCGCGAAGCCCGGCGCCGCCGGCGCCGACGACGACGACGTCGAAGGTGTGGTCGGTGATGGCGTAGGCCTGGCCGGTATAGGCCGGGACCGGGCGGGCGCGGGTGATCGCCATGATCAGCCTCCGAACGAGATCTTCAGGAGCGCGAAGGCGCAGGCGGCGCCGACGGCGATCGCAAAGAAGGTGTTGGCCATCACGGCGAGGAGCTTCAGCCCCTCATGATGGATGTAGTCCTCGATGACCACCTGCATGCCAAGGCGCATGTGGACCGCACCTGATACGACGAAGAGCAGCATCAGGATCGCAACGATCGGGTTCGACAGCGCCGCAATGGCCGCGCCATAGGGCTTGCCGATCAGCGAGATCACGACGCACAGGAAAGCGAGCGTCAGGATGAGGTTGGCGACGCCCGTGACGCGCTGCAGCCAGAAATGCCCGGTGCCGGACTTGGCCGAACCGAGGCCGCGGACGCGGCCGAGCGGGGTGCGCATCGAGGAGTTGGAAAGCATTGTCGTGTTCCTCAGCGCGTCAGGACGATGATCCAGACAAGCACGGTGAGCCCGCCGGAGACGACGACACTGTACTTCGCCAGGTTCGTGCGGGTCTGCGGGTCGAAGCCGTGGCCGAGATCCCAGACGAAATGGCGAAGGCCGCCGACCATATGGTGCAGCAGCACGAAGGTGTAACCGAACAGCACGAGCCGGCCGAGGATCGAGCCCGCGATCCACTGCGCCGTTTCGTAAGCGGCCGGGCCCGAGGCGGCGGCGATGAGCCAGAGCGCAATCAGCAAAGTGCCGCCATAGAGCGCCACGCCGGTGGCGCGGTGGGCGATCGACGCCGCCATGGTCCAGGACCAGCGATAGATCTGCAGATGCGGGGAAAGCGGGCGCGCCGCCGGTCTGGATTCGGCCAAGTCTTGAACTCCCGACCCTTCAAGCTCACGAGCGAAGATCGCTTGGTATCGTTCTAGAGTGAATGGCTCTCTAACGAAACTATCCCCACGTCGCAATGCGATAGGCAATGGGGTGATTACAGAAACTGAAATCTGTAACTTTCTCCGTCACCGCGTATCCCAACCGCTTCCGGATGGTCAGCGCGGCAGCAACGCCCAATAGTCGAAATCGAGAATCACGCCGTCGGCGTACTGATCGGCATGCTTGAGCGGATGCTCGTTGCAGGGCAGGTTCTTGGTCGCGACCAGGCGCAGGCGCAGCGCCCCGACGTCCTCGCGCCCTGGCAGTTCGGCCGCCTCCAGCACCTCGCTCCAGGCGAAAACGGTGTCACCGGCGAACAGCGGCGAGACATGGCGGCCGGCATTGATCGCGGCGATATGGAAGGCGTTGCCGAGCCCGTTGAAGGACAAGGCCCGCGCCAGGCTGATGACGTGGCCGCCATAGATCAGGCGCTTGCCGAAACGGGTCTCGCGCGCGCCATAGCCGTCGAAATGCACCTTGGCGGTATTCTGGTAGAGCCGGGTCGCGATCTGGTGCTCGGCCTCCTCGACGGTCATGCCGTCGACATGGTCGATGCGCTCGCCCGCCTGATAAGCCCCCCAGCGGAAGGACGAGCCGGCGAGCGCGTCGTCATAGGCGGCAGGATGCAGCGGCGGGCAACCCTCGCCCAGCGCCTCCGGCGCGACGCTCTTCGGCAATTCCGGCACCAGCTCGAATGCAGCAGGGGTACCCGGCTGGCGCTTGCGCACCAGGACCCAGCGGGCATAGCTCAACACGATCTCATTGTGCTGGTTACGACCGATCGACCGGACATAGACGATGCCGGCATCGCCGCCCGAGGTCTGCTTCAGCCCGATCACCTCCGACGTCGTCGAAAGCGTGTCGCCCGGGAAGACCGGCTTGAGGAAGCGGCCATCGGCATAGCCGAGATTGGCGACGGCATTGAGCGAGATGTCCGGCACCGTCTTGCCGAAGACGATGTGGAAGACCAGAAGGTCGTCGACAGGCGCGGCGGGATAACCAATCGCCTTGGCGAAGGCATCCGAGGACTGCACGGCGAAACGCGGCCCGTAGAGCGCGGTGTAGAGCGAGACGTCCCCGACCGTCACCGTGCGCGGCGTCGCGTGGACGATCGTCTCGCCGAGCCGGAAGTCCTCGAAGAAGCGGCCGGTATTGGTCTTGCTGGGGGTCTCGGTCATCGGCCTGGCTCTCGCGGCGGGCCCTCATTGTGCGCTGCGGCGCGGCCCGCCGTAAAGCTGGTTCGAGGTCGAAGGCTAGCGGAAGTCGCGCGGTCTCAGGCCGGCATGGAACCAGGTGATCATCGAGTAGATGTCGTAGACCGGCAGCCCCGTCGCCGCCTGCACGGCAGCCGCATAGGGCGGCATATTGGTGCATTCGAGCACGATGGCGCCGACCTCGGGATGCGTCGCGACCAGCCGCTGGGCGGCTTCGACCACGTCCTGCTCGGCGAGATCGATATCCATCTCGTCCTTCTCCGCCTTGATCAGCACGCGGAAGAATTCGCGGCCGTTCTCGGTGCCGGTCACCGGCGTGTCGGCGGGAACGCCGACGGCCTGCAAGTGCTGCGGCGTCAGCGTCGCCGCCGAGACGGTGACGAGGCCGACGCGCTTGCCCGGCGGCAGGGTCGCCTGCACCCAGGGCACCTGCATCAGCGATGACGTAGCGACAGGCACGTTTATGGCAGCGGCCAGTTCTTGCTGGAACAGCGAGAGGAAGCCGCAATTGGTGGTGATCGCCTCGGCGCCGTGCCGGATCAGCTCCTGCGCCGCCGCGACGAAATCGGGGAGCAGCCCGGCTGCTCCCTTCAGCACCACCTTCTCCGGGCTCGCTCCGGAGACGACGCGGTAGAGCACCGGGAAGGGCCAGGTCGTGGCATTGCCCATGTCGCCGAAGATGCGCGGAAAGCGCGCCTCCAGCATCAGCACGCCGAGCGGCGCGCCATAGAGCGCCTTGCCGCCCCTCGCGATGCCCCGCTTGCTCATGCCGTGATCTCGACCAGCTTGGTCAGGTCGACATTGGCGCCGCAGACGAGAACGCCGAGGCGCTCGCCGGGCTGCGGCTTGTAGGAGCCCGCGATCAGCGCACCGAGCGCCGCTGCGCCGCCGGGCTCGACCGCAAGGCGGAAATCGCGCCAGAGCAGCGCTTGAGCCTCGGTGATCGCCGCATCCGGCACCAGTGCGACATGGTCGACGGCATCCTTGCAGACGTCATAGACCAGTTGGCCGACATTGCGGGCCCCGAGCGAATCGGCCGCGACCGAGGCGACGGTCACCGTCACCGGGCCCTTGGCCTCGAGTGCGGCCTGCAGCGCCCGCGAACCCTCCGGCTCGACACCGACGACCTTGACGCTGCTGCCGGCAAACCAGGCGGCGATTCCCGAGATCAAACCGCCGCCGCCGACTGCGACCAGCACCGTATCGAGATCGGGCTCTTGCTTGTGCCATTCGCGCCCGAGCGTGCCCTGGCCGGCGATCGTCTCCTTGGCCGAGAAGGGATGGATCTTCAGTGCCCCGGTCTCGGCCACGAATTTGTCGCAGGCGGCCTGAGCGTCGTCATATTGCGCGCCGCCAATGCGGACCTCGCCGCCGAAGCGGCGGATCGCCTCGATCTTGGCGGCCGGCGAGATCTCCGGCACGAAGATCGTCGCCTTGACGCCGCGATTGCCGGCGGCATAGGCGACGGCAGCGCCATGATTGCCGCCCGAGGCTGCGGCGACGCCGGCGGCGGGCACATCGAGCGAGAGCAGGTTGTTGAAGGCTCCGCGCGTCTTGAACGAGCCGGCATGCTGCAGGCTTTCGAGCTTGAGCGAGACATCGGCGCGCGAGCCGAAGGCGCCGGTGCCGAGCCGCATCACCGGGGTGGTGCGGGCATGGCCGGCAATGCGATCAGCCGCAGCCTCGATCATCGAGCGCGGCACAGGCTTGTCTGTCATGGCGGGTATCCTGGGCGGGGGCGATCCGCGACGTAGGTCCAGATCGCGATAGGTAGACCTTGGCTATCGCGTCCCGGTGGATCGGGGAAGGGCCTGCCACGCCCGCCAGCAATGTGCCGGGCGACGACCAGCGCTGCGAGCGCATCGAGCGCATCGTCTGCCCCGGCGCCGCGCGGCGGTCTGGCATGCACGATTGCCTCCGGCAGCCCGGCCGCCAGCAGCAAAACGCGGCGCTCGGCCATGCCGGCCGGGTTGACCACGCCCTTGATCTTCTTCGGGTGCAGCAGCGGCGCGCCGCGCATGGTCCGGAAGGCGAGCTCCGGATGCGTCTCATAGATGCGCGCGCACCAACCCGGCTCGGCCCGCAGCAGCGCGTCGATCTCGCGGATGCGCGGGAAGAGGTGGAAACCCTGCTTCGAGACCTTGCGCGGCGGCTCCGAAGTGGCGAGCGCCAATCGGCAGGCTTCGGCATAATCGACGGCATGGACCGCGCTGCGCGAAGGGATCGAGAACACCGAGGATTGCCGCTCGCCGAGCAGCGCCCGCACTGACTGCTCCGGCCCGCGCCCGGACCCGGCGATCCGATCCGGCAGGCCGATCGGCATGTCGACCGCGATCAGCTCCGGCACGAGCGGATCGGCCAGCAGATCGCTCCAGCGCGGGAAGACACGGAAGAAGGGCGCCTCCATTCCCGTGCGATCGGCGAAAGCCGCGATCCAGCCCGCCTTGCAGCCGTCGACACCCGCAATCCAGCCCATCACAGCCCTGTCATTCGTCTTTCGCAGAACTGACATTGCATTGCGGCGCAGCTTAGTGTGCACTGCGGCGAAACCGGCGACCCTCAATCCGGAGAACCATAATGACCGATATCCGTCCGCGCCGCAGCGTCCTCTATATGCCGGGCTCCAATGCCCGCGCCCTGGAGAAGGCCCGCGAGATCGCCGCCGACGCGCTGATCCTCGATCTCGAGGACGCGGTCGCTCCCGATGCCAAAGGGCTGGCGCGTGAACAGGTCTGCGCCGCGATCAAGGCCGGCGGCTATGGCCGGCGCGAGCTCGTCATCCGCACCAATGGCATCGATACGCCCTGGTTCGACGCCGACCTCGCCGCCGCATCCGAGGCGGGCCCCGACGCGATCCTGATCCCCAAGGTCTCCTCGCCCGAGACGCTGGTCGAGATCGGCCATCGCCTGACCGGGCTCTGGGCCAAGCCGGAAACGCGGGTCTGGGCGATGATCGAGACCCCGCTCGCTATTCTCGACTGCGAGAGGATCGCCCGCGCCGCCCGCGATCCCTCGACCCGCCTCGCCTGCTTCATCCTCGGCACCAACGACCTCGCCAAGGAGACGCGCGCCCGCTTCGTGCCGGGCCGTGCCCCGATGCTGCCGTGGCTGACCACGGCGATCCTCGCCGCCCGCGCCCATGGCATCGACGTGATCGACGGCGTCTATAACGACCTCAAGGACGATGCCGGCTTCAAGGCCGAATGCGAGCAGGGCCGCGATCTCGGCTTCGACGGCAAGACCCTGATCCATCCCAATCAGGTCGCCCTGGCGAATACGGTTTTTGCGCCGGAGGAGAGCGAATTGACGCGTGCGCGCGCCATCATCTCGGCCTTCGACGAGCCTGAGAACGCTGACAAGGGCGCGATCCAGCTCGACGGCCGCATGGTCGAGCGCCTGCATGCCGAGATGGCCAAGCGCGTGGTGGCGCTGGCCGAGGCGATCGCCGCCTGAGAGCCGTTCCCCGTCATGGTCGGGCTTGTCCCGACCATCCACGTCTTCCTCGGGTCATGTGGTGTTCAAGACGTGAATGCTCGGCACAAGGCCGAGCATGACGCGAAAGCTGCCCGACAGCGAGATCCCCTGAGGCCGAACGAAAAAGGCCGGGAGCGAGCTCCGGCCTTTTTCAATTCCGTCCAGTAGACTTCGCTCAAGCGGCCTTGCGCTGCTCGAACACGCCCTTGAACTCGCGCAGCTGCACGAGCTGGTCGTGCAGGCGCTTCTTCTCGGCCTCGTCATGCGAGCCGGCATGGCGGGTCTCGGCGGTCAGGATTTCCGCGTCGAGGACGGCGGTGTCGACGTCCTCAAGGAAGCGGGCCTGCTCGGCCAGGATGGTGACGCTCGTCGCGTTGACCTCGGCGAGGCCGCCCGAGACGAAGAATTCCTTGCCGTTGCTGGAGTCGGTCTGGACCAGGACGATGCCCGGCTTCAGCACGGCGACGACCGGGGCGTGACCGGCGAGCACGGTCATCTCGCCCTCGACCGACGGCACGATGACGCTGACGGCGTCGCCCGAGAACAGGATGCGCTCCGGCGAGACGAGTTCGAATGTGAAGGTGGCCATCTTGCTATCTCTCCGCCGTCATTCCGGCCGACGCGAAGCGGCGCGCCGGAATCCATCCTAGAACGCAACGCCCTTCGATGGATCCCAGATCAGCGCCGCTACGCGGCCTGTCCGGGATGACGGGCGCGTGTGTTGGACCTTACGCCGCCTCGGCGGCCAGGCGCTGGGCCTTCTCGATCGCCTCGTCGATCGAGCCGACCATGTAGAAGGCCGCCTCCGGCAGGTGGTCGTACTTGCCCTCGACCAGGCCCTTGAAGCCCTTGATCGTGTCCTCGAGCGCGACGAGCTTGCCCGGCGAACCGGTGAAGACTTCCGCAACGAAGAAGGGCTGCGACAGGAAGCGCTCGATCTTGCGGGCGCGGGCGACGGCGAGCTTGTCCTCTTCCGAGAGCTCGTCCATGCCCAGGATCGCGATGATGTCCTGCAGGGCCTTGTAGCGCTGGAGGATCTGCTGGACCTGGCGGGCAACGCCGTAGTGCTCGTCACCGACGATGGCGGCCGAGAGCATGCGCGAAGTCGAGTCGAGCGGGTCGACCGCCGGATAGATGCCCTTTTCCGCGATCGAACGCGAGAGCACGGTTGTGGCGTCCAAGTGCGCGAACGAGGTGGCAGGCGCCGGGTCGGTCAGGTCGTCCGCCGGCACGTAGATCGCCTGCACCGAGGTGATCGAGCCCTTATTGGTGGTGGTGATGCGCTCCTGCAGGTTGCCCATGTCCGTGGCGAGCGTCGGCTGATAGCCCACCGCCGACGGGATGCGGCCGAGGAGCGCCGACACTTCCGAGCCGGCCTGGGTGAAGCGGAAGATGTTGTCGACGAAGAACAGCACGTCCTGGCCACGGTCGCGGAAGTCTTCCGCCACGGTCAGGCCGGACAGGGCGACGCGCATGCGGGCGCCCGGAGGCTCGTTCATCTGGCCGTAGACGAGGGCGCACTTGGAGCCTTCGCCGCCGCCCTTCTTGTTCACGCCCGACTCGATCATCTCGTGATAGAGGTCGTTGCCCTCACGGGTGCGCTCGCCGACGCCGGCGAACACGGAATAGCCACCGTGGGCCTTCGCGACGTTGTTGATCAGCTCCATGATCAGCACGGTCTTGCCGACGCCGGCGCCGCCGAACAGGCCGATCTTGCCGCCCTTGGCGTAGGGGGCGAGGAGGTCGACGACCTTGATGCCGGTGACCAGGATCTGAGCTTCCGTCGCCTGGTCGGCATAGCTCGGAGCCGGCTGGTGGATGCCGCGGGTGCCCGAGGTCTTGATCGGGCCGGCTTCGTCAACCGGCTCGCCGATGACGTTCATGATGCGGCCGAGGCACTCGTCGCCGACCGGAACCGCGATCGGCGCGCCGGTGTCGGTGACCGCCTGGCCGCGGACCAGACCTTCGGTCGAGTCCATGGCAATGGTGCGGACCGTGTTCTCGCCGAGGTGCTGGGCAACCTCGAGGACGAGGCGGTTGCCGAGGTTGTCGGTCTCGAGCGCGTTCAAGATCTCGGGCAGAGCGCCGTCGAACTGCACGTCGACGACGGCGCCGATGACCTGGGCAACGCGGCCGGTACCGGTGTTGGCGGGCTTGTCGGTCTTGGTCTTGGTAGCGGCTTTGGCCATGGTTCGAACCTCGGATTCGCGTTCAGCGTGTCGGATGGCCGGCACGCCGGCCTGAATTTAGGCGGTTAGAGCATGATGCCGAAAGGTGGGTACCGGTTTTCGGCCGACATCATGCTCTCTTCTCAAAAACTACAGCGCTTCCGCGCCGGAGATGATCTCGATCAGTTCCTTGGTGATCATCGCCTGACGCGAGCGGTTGTAGATCGTCGTCTGCTTCTTGATCATCTCGCCGGCATTGCGCGTGGCGGAGTCCATGGCGGACATGCGCGCGCCCTGCTCGGAGGCGGCGTTCTCGAGCAGCGCCCGCAGCACCTGGACGGCCAGGTTGCGCGGCAGCAACGTCTCGAGGATCTCGCTCTCTTCCGGCTCGTAGTCGTAGACCGCGTCGGTCGTCTTGGCGCCGGCCGGGATCTCGGCCGGGATGATCTGCTGCGCCGTCGGGATCTGCGCGATCACCGACTTGAACTTCGAGAAGAACAGCGTCGCGACGTCGAACTCGCCGGCGGCGAAGCGCGTCAGGATGTTCTGCGCGATCGTCTCGGCATTGGCGAAGCCGAGCTGCTTGAAGGCGCGCAGGTCAACGAGCTCGATGATATCCGCGGCGAACTGCCGGCGCAGGATGTCATAGCCCTTCTTGCCGACGCAGATGATCTTGACCGTCTTGCCGTCGGCCTTGAGCGCATTCGCCTTGTCGCGGGCGAGACGCGCGATCGAGGAGTTGAAGGCGCCGCACAGGCCGCGCTCGGCCGTGCAGACGACGAGCAGCTGGACCTTGTCCGAGCCCGTGCCGGCGATCAGGCGCGGCGCGCTGCCATTGGCGAGGCCGCCGGCGAGATTGGCCAGCACCGCATCCATGCGCTCGGCATAGGGGCGAGCCGCCTCGGCCGCGGTCTGGGCGCGGCGCAGTTTCGCCGCCGCGACCATCTGCATGGCCTTGGTGATCTTCTGCGTCGCCTTCACCGAGGCGATGCGGTTGCGTAGGTCCTTAAGGGACGGCATCCGGTCTTGATCCCCTATCCGTCACTGCAGGGAGCAGCGACGAAGCATCCAGAACTGGTGCGCAGCGGGGCTGGATTGCCTCGCTGCGCTCGCAATGATCAGGCGAAGGACTTGGCGAAGCCTTCGACGATCCCCTTCAGCTTCGCGGCATTCGGGTCCGACAGGTCCTTCGAGGAGCCGATCTCGTTCAGCAGGTCGGTGTGCTTGCCGCGGACGAGCGAGAGCAGCCCGTCCTCGAAAGCGCGCACCTTATTGACCGGGAGCGGATCGAGATAGCCGTTGACGCCGGCATAGATCACCACGACCTGCTCTTCCATCTTCAGCGGCGAGAACTGCGGCTGCTTCAGGAGCTCGGTCAGGCGGGCACCGCGGTTGAGCAGGCGCTGCGTGACCGCGTCGAGGTCCGAGCCGAACTGGGCGAAGGCGGCCATCTCGCGATACTGGGCGAGCTCGCCCTTGATCTTGCCCGCGACCTTCTTGGTCGCCTTGGTCTGCGCCGAGGAGCCGACGCGCGAGACCGAGAGGCCGACGTTCACCGCCGGGCGGATGCCCTGGTAGAACAGGTCGGTCTCCAGGAAGATCTGACCGTCGGTGATCGAGATCACGTTGGTCGGGATGTAGGCCGAGACGTCGTTGGCCTGGGTCTCGATGACCGGCAGCGCCGTCAGCGAGCCGTTGCCGGCGGCGTCGCCCATCTTGGCGGCGCGCTCGAGCAGGCGGGAGTGGAGATAGAACACGTCGCCGGGATAGGCCTCGCGGCCCGGCGGGCGGCGCAGCAGCAGCGACATCTGGCGATAGGCGACGGCCTGCTTCGACAGATCGTCATAGATGATGACGGCGTGCATGCCGTTGTCGCGGAAATACTCGCCCATCGAGCAGCCGGCGAAGGGCGCCAGGAACTGCATCGGGGCCGGGTCGGAGGCGGTGGCCGCCACCACGATGGAATACTCCATCGCGCCGCGCTCCTCGAGCACCTTCACCAGCTGGGCGACGGTCGAGCGCTTCTGGCCGACGGCGACGTAGACGCAGTAGAGCTTCTGGCTTTCCGGAGCGCCTTCGACGTTGAGCGGCTTCTGGTTCAGGATCGCGTCGAGCGCAACGGCGGTCTTGCCGGTCTGGCGGTCGCCGATGATCAGCTCGCGCTGGCCGCGGCCGATCGGGATCAGGGCGTCGATCGCCTTGAGGCCGGTCGCCATCGGCTCGTGCACCGACTTGCGCGGAATGATGCCGGGGGCCTTGACGTCGACGCGGGCGCGCTGGGCGGCCTTGATCGGGCCCTTGCCGTCGATCGGGTTGCCGAGAGCGTCGACGACGCGGCCGAGCAGCTCCTTGCCGACGGGCACGTCGACGATGGCGCCGGTGCGCTTGACGGTCTGGCCTTCCTTGATCTCGCGGTCGGAGCCGAAGATGACGACGCCAACATTGTCGCTCTCGAGGTTGAGAGCCATGCCGCGCACGCCCGTCTCGAATTCGACCATCTCACCGGCCTGAACCTTGTCGAGGCCGTAGACGCGGGCGATGCCGTCACCGACGGAGAGAACCTGACCGACCTCGGTGACCGAGGCTTCCGAGCCGAAGTTCGAGATCTGCGACTTCAGGATAGCGGAGATTTCAGCGGCGCGGATGTCCATCAGCCGACCTCTTTCATGGCAAGACGAATAGAATTGAGCTTGGTTTTCAGGGACGCATCGACCATGCGCGAGCCCATCTTGACGACGAGACCGCCGATGATGGCCGGGTCGACCTTGAGCGAGACGTCGACATCCTTGCCCGCGACCTCCTTGAGGGCGGCGGTGAGGTCCTTGAGCTGGGCGGCAGAGGGCTCCTCTGCCAGCGTGACCTCGGCGCTGACGACGCCCTTGGCCTCGGCGACCTTGGCGCGGAAGGCGCGGATCATGCCCGGCAGCGCGAACAGGCGGCGCTTGCTGGCGACGAAGCCGATGAAGTTGGCGGCAAGCCCGGCGATGCCGGCCTTGGCGGTGAGCGCGGTGATGGCGGAGACCTGGTCCTGCGCCGAGAAAGCCGGGCTCTCGATCAGGCGCTTGAGATCGTCACTCTCGGCGATCATCGCCGCGAAGCCGTCGAGGTCCTTGGCGACGGCGTCGACCGTCTTGGCCTCGCTGGCCAGTTCGAACAGAGCCGTCGCGTAACGCTCGGCCACGCCCGAGACTGGGGACTGTTCCTGCGATCCGCCCTCGGCCACGCTCTCGCTCTCTCTTCCAGGGGACCGCTCCGGCGACCTTCTGGCGAAGGTGGAGTGCACGGCCCCGACGCTGCGATGATCAAGCGCGCGACAAACCTGTTCCAGGGCTTGCGGCGCTTGGATTGCGGCGGTGCGATAGCATGGGGTTTCGGGGTGCGCAACCGACGAAATACCCGCCTCTCATGCTTTGGATGCGGTCGAAAGAAGCAGAGGATGCACATCGCGACGGCCCGCACGGCCGTCCGGCCTCAATACAGCTAAAGGAAGCTCTGCGGATCGACATCGACTGCGACCCTGACCGAGCCCTTCGGTCGCGGCGCCCGCTTCAGCCAGGCGCGCAGGTAATCCTGCAGATTGATCTCGCGCGCCGTGCGCACGATCAGCCGCATGCGGTGGCGTCCGCGCAGGATGGCGAGCGGCGCCTCGGCCGGACCGAGCACGGCGACGCCGGCCGGCGCCTCGGCGCAGCGCGCCAGCGCCCGCGCATGGGTCTCGGCCTCGCCTTGCGAGTTCGCCGAGACGATCAGACCGGCGAGCCGGCCGAAGGGCGGCAGGCCGGCCGCCTCACGCGCCGCCGTCTCGGCAGCGTAGAAGCGCTCGGGATCGCCGGAGATCAGCGCCTTCAGCACGGGATGGTTGGGGTCATGCGTCTGCAGCAGCGCCCGCCCCGGCTTCTCGCCGCGCCCAGCGCGGCCGGTGACCTGCCTGAGCACCTGGAAGGTGCGTTCCGCCGCGCGCGGATCGCCCGAGGTCAGGCCGAGATCGGCATCGATCACCCCGACCAGCGTCATCCCCGGGAAGTTGTGGCCCTTGGCGACGAGCTGCGTGCCGATGACGATGTCGAACTCGCCCTCGGCCACCGCCATCAGTTCCTGTTTCAGGCGCTCGGTCCCCCCCGGAAAATCGCTCGACAGCACGATCGAGCGCGCCTGCGGGAACAGCGTCGCGACCTCCTCGGCCAGGCGCTCGACGCCGGGCCCGCAGGCGACGAGGCTCTCCGGCTGATGGCAGGAAGGGCATTCATGCGGCCGGCGCTCGACATGGCCGCAATGATGGCAGACCAGCGCCCGCCGGAAGCGATGGTCGACCAGCCAGGCCGAGCAGTTCGGACACTGGAAACGGTGGCCGCAGTCGCGGCAGAGGGTCAGCGGCGCATAGCCGCGCCGGTTGAGGAAGAGCAGCGACTGCTCCTTGGCCTCGAGATTGGCCTCGACCGCCTTGATCAGCTGCCCCGAGAGCCAGCGCCCGCGCTCCGGCTTGTCCCTGCGCAGGTCGACCAGGCCGAGCGTCGGCAATTCGCGCCCGCCAAAACGCTCGGGCAGCTTGAGATGGAGATAGCGGCCGCGCTCGGCATTGACGCGGGTTTCGAGCGAAGGCGTGGCGGAGGCCAGCACCACCGGGGCGTTCTCGATGCGCCCGCGCACCACAGCCATGTCGCGGGCATGATAGGCGACGCCGTCCTCCTGCTTGTAGGCGGCCTCGTGTTCCTCGTCGATGACGATCAGCCCGAGATCCTTGTAGGGCAGGAACAGCGCTGAGCGCGCACCCGCCACCACCAGCGCCTCGCCCTTGGCGATCGCCGCCTGCAGGCGCTCGCGGCGCCGTCCGCTTACCGCCGAATGCCACAGGCCGGGCCGCACGCCGAAGCGCGCCTCGAAGCGGTCGATGAACTGCGCGGTCAGCGCGATCTCCGGCATCAGGATCACGCTCTGGCGCCCGAGCCGGATCGCCTCGGCGACGGCCTCGAAATAGACCTCGGTCTTGCCCGAGCCGGTGACGCCTTCGAGTAGCGCGACCTGCCAGGACTGCTTGCGTACCAGCTCGGCAAGCGCCTCGCCGACCGCCCGCTGGTCGTCGGAGAGCTGCGGCCTGGCATGATCGGGATCGGGCCTGGCCGCGATCGCCTCCTGCGGCAGCGCCTCGACCGAGAATGTGCCGGCATCGATGAGGGAATCGATCACCGCCGTGCTCACGGACGCCGCCTCGGCCAGTGCCGACTTGCCGATCAGCAGCCCACCCTCGGCGGCAGCGATGGCCCGTGCCCGGGCCGGCGTCATCCGGGCCGGCGGCGCACCGACCAACCTGACGCCGAGCTTGGGCCGCTCCGGCGTATCGTCGGGCGGACGGCGCAGGGCCAGAGCCAGCACCGAGCCCTTGGCGGCAAGCGTGTACCAGGCGACCCAGTCGACGAGCTTGCGCAAGGCAGGATCGAGCGGCGGCATATCGAGCTTGGCGACGACCTTCTTGAGATTGCCGCCGCGGCCGGAGCCGGCCTCCCAGACGACGCCGACAGTCTCGCGCGGCCCCAGCGGCACCTGCACGACATCGCCCGGCGCGAGCGTCAGCCCCGGCGGCACGGCATAGCTATAGGCCTGGTCGAGGCCGAGCGGGATCAGCACCTCGACCGTGCCGCCACCGCCCTGCCCTTCGTCGAGCGCATCGTCCATGCGCCCGTCTCTAGCACTGATTCGCGGCGCTGGCCGGCAGCAGTCGCCGCCGGTTATCGTTTCACGCCGTCACCGCTTGGCGCCGGCCGAAGGGCAGCGCCTTCCAGAGCATCGCTGCCCAGAGCAGCATGGTCAGCACGCCGAGCGTGCCGGCGATCGGCCGGTCGATGAAGCCGATGAAGGAGCCGCTCGCCTTGATCATCGAGCTCATGAAGTTCTGCTCCAGCATCTCGCCGAGCACGAGGCCGAGGATCAGCGGCGCGACCGGGATGCCATGCTCCTCCAGCAGCCAGCCGAACAGGCCCATTACCACCATCAGCACGACGCCGTAGAGCGAGTTGGTCATGGCGAAGGAGCCGACCATGCAGAAGATCAGGATGATCGGCAGCAGGATGTTGCGCGGCACCCGCAGGATCTGCTTGGCCGACTTGATCGCCGCCCAGCCGAGCGGGAACATGATCAGGTTGGCGAGGATGAAGATGATGAAGACGGCGTAGATCAGCTCCGGCGTCTGCAGGAAGACGGTCGGGCCGGGATTCATACCTTTCATGTAGAGCACGCCGATCACGATCGCGGTGATCGAATCGCCGGGGATGCCGAAGACCAGCGCCGGGATCCAGGCGCCACCGAGCGCCGAGTTGTTGGCCGAGGTCGAATCGACGATGCCTTCGATATGGCCGGTGCCGAACTTTTCGGGCTCCTTCGACAGCTTCTTCGAGACCGCATAGGAGACCCAGGCAGCGATATCGGCGCCAGCGCCCGGCAGGGCGCCGATCACCGTGCCGATCACCGAGCCGCGGATGAAGTTCTTCCAGTATTTGCGCGTCACCGCGCCGAGGCCGGCGAACATGTTGCCGACGCTCTGCTGCACCATGACGCCAGCTTTCTCCATGGTCACGGCGCCGCGCAGCAGCTCGGAGACCGCGAACATGCCGATCAGCGTCGGGATGAAGTTGATCCCGGAGAGCAGGTCGACATTGCCGAAGGTGAAGCGCGGCTGGCCTGCGGCCGGATCGATGCCGATCGTGCCGATGGCAAGGCCGATGAACAGAGAGAGCAGGCCCTTGAGCGGATCGCCGGTACCGATGAAGACCGCGCAGGTCAGGCCAAGGCAGGCGAGCCAGAAATACTCGAAGGACGAGAAATTGATCGCAACTTCGGCCAGAACCGGCGCGAGCACGATCAGGATGATCACGCCGAATATGCCGCCGAGCACCGAGAAGACGAGATTGGTGCCCATGCACAGGTCGAGCTGACCCTTCTTGGTCATCTCGTAGCTCTCGTCCGCATAGGCGGCCGAGGCGGGCGTGCCGGGCATGCGCAGCATCGCCGCCGGGATGTCGCCCGCGAAGATCGCCATGGCGGTAGCGGTGACGATGGCACCGAGCGCCGGCACCGGCGACATGAAGAAGGTGACCGGCACCAGCAGCGCCGTCGCCATCGTCGCGGTCAGGCCCGGCATCGCCCCGACGAACATGCCGAAGATGGCCGAGCCCATGATCACGGCCAGCACATAAGGGTCGAAGACGAGGCCGAAGGCGGTTGCGATCGCAGTCATGGCCGGCTCCTCACAGCACGCTGTCGAGGACGCCGCGCGGCAGCGGCACGCGCATCAGCGACGAGAAGAACCAGTGCACCAATCCGGTCATGACGACAGCGACCACGACGGCCGTGATCGGTCTGACGCCGAACCAGAGAAACAGGATGAGCTGGATCAGGAGAGCGCAGGGGATGAAACCGAGCGGCTCCGAGGCCAGGACATAGAACGCCATCGCGCCGAGCATCAGCGCGAAGGAAGCGACGCGGCGCGGCACGCCGGTCCACTCGTCGAGCTGGAGCCAGCGCCCGCCGGCCGTGCGCTCGCGCAGGCCGCGGACGATCAGGAGGGCCGAGCAGCCGATGATGCCGGCGCCGAGAATGCGCGGGAACAGGCTCGGCCCGTATTGCTGGCCGGGAAAGGCGGAAAACGAAAAGGTCATCGCGATCATCGCGGCGGCGATCAGGATGAACGCGGCTCCGATCACGGCGTCGTTGAAGCGCATCGGCAATCTCTCCAAGCGCCCGTGCGCTGTCTCCTCGCACGGAACGGGGCCGGCGCGAGGCCGGCCCTTCACGGGTGACAGGGTCGGGTCAGGCCTTCTTGGCGAGGCCCGCCGCGTTCATCGCCGCCGCCATCGCCTTGTCGCCATCGGCCATGAACTTGGTGAAGCCGGCCTGGTCGGCGAAGGTCATGCCGAAGCCGCGGGCGTTCATGAAGTCCTTGAACTCCTTGGAGTCGTAGGCCTTCTTCAGCTCGGCGATCAGCTTGGCCTGGACGTCGGCGGGCAGCCCCTTCGGACCGGCGATGCCGCGCCAGGCGCCGACCGAGTAGTTGATGCCGAGCGTCTCGTTGAGCGTCGGCACGTCCTTGAATTGCGGATTGCGTTCCTTGGCCATGATCGCAAGCGCCTTCGCCTTGCCGGCGTCGATCATTGCGCGCGCTTCCGGCACCGAGCAGGTGACGATGTCGATGCCGCCGGCAGCCAGATCCTGCATGGCCGGCGCGGCGCCGTTGGACGGCGCCCACGCGACATGATCGGGCTTCAGGCCCATGGCGACGAGCCAGCCGATCAGCGCCAGGTGCCAGATGCCGCCCTGACCCGTGCCGGACGCCTTGAACTTGCCGGCCGGCGCCGCCTTGATCGCCTCGGCCAGCGCCTTGATGTCCTTGTAGGGGCTCGATGCCGAGACCTGCACGCCCGGCGGGTCCTCGTTCATCAGCGCCAGCGGGGTGTAGCTGGTCGGGTTGAGATCGGTCAGGCCCTGATGATGCATCATCGTGATTTCGACGGTGATCATCCCGATCGTGTAGCCGTCTGGCGCTGCGGTCGCGATCGCGGAATGCCCGACGACGCCGGAGCCGCCGGTGCGGTTCACCACGTTGAAGGGCTGGCCCATGTTCTTCTCGAGCAGCGAGGCGACGATGCGTGCCGTCGCGTCGGTGCCGCCGCCCGCGCCCCAGGGACAGACCAGGGTCACCGGCCGGTTCGGCCATTGCGCCTGGCCGATCGCCGGGCGCGCGATCAGGCCCGTCGCGCCGGCCGCGGCAGCACCCGCCAGAACCGAACGTCTGCTGATTTTGCTCATTGTCGTCTTCCTCCCGTTCAATCGATTTAAAATTTGAAAGCTTCTTCGCCTCGCGGCGCGGCTTCCTTGACGTTCTCGCTATCAGAACCGATTGCCGCTGGCGAGGCAACTATCTTTGTATGCTGTATGCACGATCACGCAGCGCCGATCAGAGCCCGCAGGCGATCGGGACGACGCTCTTGCCTGCTGCCTCGGCGATCGCGCCGGTGCTGAGCTCGCCGCCCACTGCGCCGGCGCCAGGCTTTGTATCGGCCTTCTCCAACATCGCCTTGAGCTGCGCGACGCCGGCGAGAGCGTAGTTGCGCTGCGGCGCGACACCGGCGATCAGGGCCTTGTCGGAGGGGTTGGCGGTGACCAGCCCGGCAAGCCGCCCCTGCCGGTCGAAGACCGGACTGCCCGCCCCACCCGGCTGCAAGGGCGCCAGCACGGCGTCGCTCATCACTTCTCCCGGCAGCGCGACCGCGGTGCGCGCGGCAGCCGTCCCATCATAGGCGAGCACGACCACGGCCTCTTTCGCAGCGGGCGCGGTCTCGCGTAGCCCCGGTGCAGCACCGGCCGCCAGCCCGGGCACATCGAGCAGCGCCAACCCGCTCGCCTGGTCCTGCGCCCGCAGCTTAGCTGGTCGCGCTCCGACCTTGAGACCCTTGCAGGCGTCGACCGCGGCGCGCGCCGTCAGCACCAGCTCCTTGCCGACGACGAGGCCGACGCCGAAGCGCTCGGTCGCCGGCTGTGCCGGAACGCTCGCGACCGGCGGCCCGCCGGGCGCAGCGGGCGTCTGCGCGGGAACCGGTGCCGCCCCGCTCGGGAACGGCTCGAAACTGTCGGCGATCGCGGTCACCACCTTGTCGAAGGTCGCGGCGACGCCCTTGTCGTAGCCGACCGAGAAGCCGCGCAAGCCGGAAGGGCCGAGCGCCTGGCGCCTGAAGAACTTCCCGGTCGGCGTCTCGCCAGCGACGACGAAGAAACTCGGCTGCAGCAGCTTGTAGGTAACCTTGCGCTGCACGTTCGGATTGACCGCGATCGCCCGGTCGAAGATCGCCTGCAGCGGCTCTGTCGCCGGCCCGGCGCTGACGTCGAGCGTGATCCTGCCGTCGACGCTCTGCCAGCGGCTGCCTCCCGCCGGCGTCGCTTCGCGCTTCGGCAGGAGCTTCTGCGGAATGCCGATGCGCACGCCGGTCGGCTGGTCGGTGATCACGGCGAAGCCGGCCGCATCGCGCGCCGTCCTGGCGAGACGCGCCAGCTCCTGCCGCTCGGCCGGCGTCAACTGCCCATTCGGCTCGCCGCGCCCGGCCTTGAAGTTGTTCACGGCGCGGAAGGTCAGCGACCCGAAATTGCCAGTGGCGGCGCTGTTGAGATGCCCGGTCCAGATCAGATCGGACTGGATCGCCTTGCGCTCGGCTTCCGGCAAGGCGGAAAAGCTCTGCGTCGCCGCGGCCAGGCGAGGATCGGCCGACTGCTGCGCCTGCGCGGCGCCGAGGCAGGCGAGGATGGCGGTCATGCCGATCAGCGCGGGAACCTTGAACACGAGCATCTCCGTCTTTCCAAAGGTCGCGCCGCAACGCGGCGCCATTCAGCGTCAGCCTCGGCGCGGAGGCAAGAGGCGAGAAGGGCTCAGTCGATCGCAAGCCGAGTTGCGCCCGACGCGCCCGGTGCTAGCTTCGCGCAGCGCAACGCGATGATCCGTCATCGCGTCGACGCCTGCCGCGGCCAGTATTCTGCCGCCCGCCTTTTCGGAGACCGAGCCATGCGCCATCTCGTCCGTCTCGCCCTCCTGCTCGGCCTGACTGTCGCCGCCGGACCCGCTTTCGCCCAGAAGGCCTATGTCCGGCCCGATCTCGCCAGCGACGGCCAGCGCCTGGAGGAGCGGCTGAAGCGCGAAGTCTCGGTCGGCCAACGCCCCTTCGCCACCTTGTTGCGCGACGGCACCGCGGCTCTCAATCGCGGCGACGCCCGCGCCGCCCTCCCGCTGGCCAATGCCGCGGCGGTCGCCGATCCCGCCAACCCCGGCGGCTGGCGCCTGATGGCGCAGGCGGCCAGCGGCATCGAGCCGCGCGATTATCGCGAGCGCTACGAACTGCGCGAGCGCGCGATCAGCTCCGCCTATCTCGCCTATCAGCGCTCGACCTCGCGCAATGACGAAGCCTCCTCGCTCGGCGTGCTCGCCCGCGTCTTCGAGAAGCACGAGCTCTGGCGCCCGGCGCTGACGACCTATCGGCTCAGTCTCGACCTTGCCGACAACGCCTCGCTGCGCACCGACTATGAGGCGCTCCGGGCCCAGCGCGGCTTCCGCCTGATTTCCAACAAGGTCGATTCCGACGCGGCGAGCCCGCGAGCCTGTTTCGAATTCTCCGAGCCGCTCTCGCGCGGCCGCGTCGACTTCGCGCCTTACGTCGCCATCACCGGCAAGGGCGATTTCGCCGTCAGCGGCGAGGAGCGCCAGCTCTGCGTCGACGGCCTGCGCCATGGCGAGCGCTACGGCTTCGTCATCCGCCAGGGCGTGCCCTCGGCCATCCCCGATGAGAAGCTGCTGAAATCGGCCGATTACGAGGTCTATGTCCGCGACCGCGCCCCGTCCGTGCGCTTCACCGGCAAGAACTACGTGCTGCCGCGCACCGGCCAGCAGGGCGTGCCGGTCGTCTCGGTCAATGCCGACAGCCTCGATCTCGAAGTCATGCGCATCGGCGACCGCAACCTGATCGGCTCGGTCCATTCCGAGGACTTCCTCACACAGCTGGGCAGCTACAACGCCAATCAGATCGCCTCGGACAAGGGTTCCAGCGTCTGGAAGGGCACGATGGCGGTGAAGTCCGAGCTCAACAAGGACGTCACCACCGCCTTCCCGGTGCTGGAGGCGGTCGGCCGCCTTCAGCCCGGCGTCTACGTCATGTTCGCCAAGCCGACCGGCACCAGCAAGACGGCCAGTTCCTCGGATGGCGATGGCGACTATGACTACGACGGCACCACCCGCGCGACGCAATGGTTCGTCGTCTCCGATCTCGGCCTGACCTCCTTCTCAGGGCCGGACGGCGTGCATGTGCTGGTGCGCTCGCTCGCCGACGCCTCGCCGGTTGCCAATGCGGAACTGCGCCTGATCGCCCGCAACAACGAGGTGCTGGCGACCGTCCGCTCCGATCGCGACGGCTATGCCCGCTTCGACGCCGCCCTCAGCAAGGGCCAGGGCGGCAATGCGCCCGGCCTCGTCACCGCCAGCCTCGCCGAGGATTATGGCTTCCTCGACCTGAAGCAGACCGCGTTCGACCTGTCGGATCGCGGCGTAAAGGGCCGCGTCGCCCCGGCCGGGCTCGACGCTTTCCTCTACACCGAGCGCGGCGTCTATCGCTCCGGCGAGACCGTCTACCTGACGACGCTGCTGCGCGACGCCAAGGGCGCCGCCGTCGCCGGCCTGCCGCTGACGCTCGTCGTCAGGCGGCCGGATGGCGTCGAATATCGCCGCCGCCAGGTTGAGGACCAGGGCGCCGGCGGCCGCGCCCATTCGATCCCGCTGATCTCCGGCGCCCAGACCGGCACCTGGCGCGTCCAGGCCTATTCCGATCCCAAGGGCGCCGCGATCGGCGAGGTCTCCTTCCTGGTCGAGGATTATGTCCCCGAGCGGCTGGAGCTGACGCTTTCTCCGAAGAAGCAGGTGCTGCAGGCCGGCGAGCCGGCCGAGATCGACGTCAACGCCCGCTATCTCTACGGCGCGCCCGGCTCCGATCTCGACGTCACCGGCTCGATGACCGTGCGCTCGGCGGCGCAGACCGCGATTCCCGGCTTCTCCGGCTATGAGGTCGGCCTGACCGACGAGGCCTTCGAGCCGCAGCAGAGCGAGTTCGAGGACGCTGCCAAGACCGGCGCGGACGGCAAGGTCACGATCGCCAATCCGGTCGCCCAGCCCGAGACCAACCGGCCGCTCGAAATCGAGCTGACCGTGCGCGTCGGCGAGCCCGGCGGGCGCGCCATCGCTCGCTCGGTCACCTTGCCGATCGTGCCCAAGAGCGCCGCCATCGGCGTGCGCAAGGCCTTCAAGGACGGCGAGCTCGGCAACGGCCAGACCGCGACCTTCGACGTGATCATGGCCCAGGGCGACGGGCGCCGCATCGCCCGCCAGGGCCTGAAATGGACCCTGTCCAAGGTCAGCCGCAACTATCAGTGGTTCTACCAGGACGGGCGCTGGAACTATGAGGGCGTGAAGACGACCCGCCGTGTCGCCGATGGCGAAATCGCCGTCACCGAGAACGCCCCGGCCCGCATCGCCGCCCCGGTGCAATGGGGCAATTACCGGCTCGACGTCAGCGCCGATGGCGCCGAGGCGACCGAGACCAGCGTCTCCTTCAATGTCGGCTACGAGACCGAGAAGACTGCCGACCAGCCCGATGTGCTCGACGTCGCCCTCGACAAGCCGTCCTACGCCAATGGCGAGAGCATGCAGGTGCGTCTCACCCCGCGCTTCGCCGGCAAGGCGACGCTGGCAGTGATGAGCGACCGCGTCGCCGAGATCCGCACCGTCGACGTGCCGGCCAATGGCACGACCGTGACCATACCCGCGAAGTCCGACTGGGGCGCCAGCGCCTATCTCGTCGTGCTCGCCCATCGCCCGATGGACACGGCGGCCCAGCGCATGCCCGGCCGCGCCATCGGCCTCGCCTGGTTCAGCGTCGGCAAGGACGAACGCAACCTCGCGATCGATCTCGGCGCGCCCAACCTGGTGCGCCCGCTCTCGATCTTGTCGCTCCCCGTCAAGGTCATCGGCGCGAAAGCAGGCGAAGACGCCTTCGTCACCGTCGCTGCGGTCGATATCGGCATCCTCAACCTCACCCGCTTCGAGAGCCCCGATCCGAGCAAGTACTTCTTCGGCCAGCGCCAGCTCGGCCATGAGCTGCGCGATCTCTACGGCTATCTGATCGACGGCATGCAGGGCGTGCGCGGCGCGATCCGCTCCGGCGGCGACGCCGCCCCGCAGCTCAATGGCGAGGCCCCGACGCAGGAGCCGCTGGCGCGCTATTCCGGCGTGGTCAAGCTCGGCCCGGACGGCACCGCCAAGGTCGACTTCGAACTACCGGCCTTCAACGGCTCGGTCCGCGTCATGGCCGTGGCCTGGAGCGCCGGCCGCACCGGCCAGGCCAGCGCCGACGTCTTCGTGCGCGACCAGATCGTGGCGCAGGCGACGCTGCCGCGTTTCCTCGCGCTCGGGGACCAGTCGCGCTTCCACCTGCAGATCGACAATGTCGAGGGGCCGGCCGGCTCCTATCTCGTCGATCTCGACGTCAAGGGCCCGGTCGTCGTCGCGGCCGACGCGACCCGCCGCAGCATGACCATGGCCGCCGGCGCCAAGAGCTCGCTGACGATCCCGGTCACCGCTGCCGGGCTCGGCCGCGCCAGCTTCGACGTCAAGGTCACCGGCCCCAACGGCATCGGCACGGTGCAGAACCTTGCCTTGCGGGTCCAGCCCTCGACCCAGACGATCGCGCGCCGGATCGTCCGCCCGATCCCGGGCGGCGGCTCGCTCACCGTCTCCTCCGATTTGATGGCCGATCTCGTGCCGGATTCCGGCGCGGTCTCCGTCTCGGTTTCGCCAGTCGCGGCGCTCGACGTCGCTTCGGTGCTGAAGGCGCTCGACCGCTACCCCCATGGCTGCACCGAGCAGACGATCAGCCGGGCGCTGCCGCTCCTCGTCGTCAACCGGCTCGCCTCGATGGAGCAGCTGGCGCTCGACGGCAATGCCGACGAACGCGTCAACGCCGCGATCGAGCGCGTACTCGCCCGCCAGGGCAATAACGGCTCCTTCGGCCTCTGGGGCGTCGGCGGCGAGGACCTCTGGCTCGACGCTTTCGTCACCGACTTCCTGACCCGCGCCCGCGAGCGCCAGTTCGCGGTGCCGCAGACCGCGTTCAACATGGCGCTCGACCGCCTGCGCAACCAGGTCGTCAACACCAGCGAGATCAACAAGGAGGAGGCCGCCGGCATCGCCTATGCCCTCTATGTCCTCGCCCGGAACGGGCGACCGGTGATGGGCGATCTGCGCTATCTCGCCGACAACAAGCTCGGCGATTTCGCCTCACCTCTCGCCCGCGCCCAGATCGGCGCGGCGCTCTCGCTGCTCGGCGACCGCACCCGCGGCCGTGCCGCCTTCAGCAGCGCGCTGGGAACGCTGCAACAAGCGAGTGATGACGGCCTGTCGCGCGCCGACTATGGCTCGCGGCTGCGCGACGGCGCCGGCATCCTGACCCTGATCGCCGAGAGCAATGGCGAGCGCGCCGACCTCTCCCGCGCTGCCGACGTCGTCCAGAACGCGCGCCAGAATGCGCGCTACACCTCAACGCAGGAGAATATGTGGATGGCGATGGCGGCGGCGGCCATCGTAAAGGACGCCGACGGTCTCACGCTGACCGTCGACGGCACCGAACGCAAGGGCGCCCTCTACCGCACGATCCCGCAGGCGGCGCTGGAGGCGAAGTCGCTGGTGATCGGCAACCCCGGCACCGCCTCGGCCAATGCGGTGATCACCGTGTCCGGCATCCCTTCGACACCGGAGCCTGCACTCAACCAGGGCTTCGGCCTGGAGCGCACGCTCTTCACCATGAAGGGCGAGCGCGTCGATCCCTCGCGCCTGCGCCAGAACGAGCGCTATGTCGTCGCGCTCAAGGTGACCGAGCCGGCGGCGCGCTATGGCCGCCTGCTGCTGGTCGATCCCGTCCCGGCCGGGCTGGAGATCGAGAACGCCAAGCTGACCGAGGGCGCCTCGGTCGAGGGCCTCAACTGGCTGAAGCAGGAGGTCTCGCCGGTGCATACCGAGGCACGCGACGACCGCTTCGTCGCGGCCTTCGAGCGCAGCGGCGGCAAGAACGATCCGCTGAGCTACACGGTCGCCTATATCGCCAGGGCCGTCTCGCCCGGACGCTATGTCGCGCCGGCGGCGGTGATCGAGGACATGTACCGGCCGGACCGCTTCGGCCGGACGGGCTTCGGTACGATCGAGATCACGTCGGCGCGGTAGGGTCGAAATGGGCTCGGAGCGAGACCAGCGCGACTCCTCCCCTCCCCCTTGTGGGGAGGGGCTGGGGGTGGGGGGCAAACGACCAGGCGAGCCTGCCGCAGGTGAGGCTCGGATACAGCCCGGCGCTCTTCCTAACGGCGTCGCGCCTGCCTTTCCGCCCCCCACCCCTGCCCCTCCCCACAAGGGGCAGGGGTTGCGCGTTGCAGCAGCCTTCAGAAAGCTGAAAATCGCAGCGGGTTGCACTCTGGCGCTCGCTGCCGGAGGCTTTGCCTCCCTCGTCTGGTACGCCTCCACCCTGCCCCCGATCGATTTCGCAACCGCCCGCGATCGCTCGACCGTGGTGCTCGACCGCGAGGGCAAATTGCTGCGCCCCTTCGTCACCGCGGACGGACGCTGGAAGCTGCCGGTCGGCGCCGACGACGTCGATCCGCGTTACCTCTCGATGCTCAAGGCCTTCGAGGACAAGCGCTTCGACGACCATGCCGGCATCGACCCGCTCGGTGCCTTGCGGGCGGCCGGACAGATGCTCGGCAACGGCCGCATCGTCTCCGGCGGCTCGACCCTGACCATGCAGGTCGCCCGCCTGCTCGAACCGCGCCAGGAGCGCTCGCTCTCGGCAAAGCTCAGGCAGGCGGTCCGCGCCATCGAACTCGAGCAGCGCTTCAGCAAGACCGCGATTCTCGACCTCTATCTCACCCTCGCTCCCTTCGGCGGCAATCTCGAGGGCGTGCGCGCCGCAAGCTTCGCCTATTTCGGCAAGGAGCCGAAGCGGCTCTCGACCGCGGAAGCCGCATTGCTGGTCGCCCTGCCGCAATCGCCGGAGACGCGCCGGCCCGACCGATTCCCCGAAGCCGCGCGCAAGGCCCGCGAGCGCGTGCTCGTCCGGGTCGAAGCCGCCGGCCTCGCGACGCCGGACGAGGTCGCCGCCGCGCGCGAGGAGCCGGTGCCGACGGCGCGCAAGCCCTTCCCGAACCTCGCACCGCACACCGCCGAACAGGTCGTCGCCGAGGCACCGGAGCAGCGCAGCCAGCGCCTCACCATCGATGCCCGCTGGCAGGCGAGCCTGGAGCAGCTCGCCCGTGAGCGCGCCATCGGCCAGGGCCCGCAGCTCTCGATCGCCATCCTCGTCGCCGACAACGAGACCGGCGAAATCCGCGCCTCGGTCGGCGGCGTCGACTATTTCGATGCCGGGCGCGCCGGCTCGCTCGACCTGACCCAGGCGCTGCGCTCGCCCGGCTCCGCGCTGAAGCCCTTCATCTACGCGCTCGCCTTCGACAACGGCCTCGCCCATCCTGAGACGATGCTGGAAGACCGGCCGACCCGCTACGGCCTCTATGTCCCCGAGAATTTCGACCTCGGCTTCCAGGGCATGGTCAGCGCCCGCAAGGCGCTGCAGCTCTCGCTCAATCTGCCAGCGGTCGAGCTGCTATCGGCCGTCGGCCCGCAGCGCTTCCTGTCGCGCTTGAAGGATGCCGGCGCGGCGATCGCCATGCCGAGGGATGGCGGCGCGCCCGGCCTCGCCATTGGCCTCGGCGGGCTCGGCATCACGCTCTCCGATTTGACCCGGCTCTATGTCGGCCTCGCCCGCGGCGGCGAGGTCGTGCCGCTGCATGTGAAGTCGGCGAGCGGCGTGATCGAGCCGCCTTTGCGCCTCGTCGAGCCTGTCGCTGCCTGGTATGTCGCCGATACCTTGCTCGGCGCGCCGCCGCCGCTCAACGCCCCGCCGGGGCGGATCGCCTACAAGACCGGCACCTCCTATGGCTATCGCGACGCCTGGGCCGTCGGCTTCGACCGCAAGCACACGATCGGCGTCTGGGTCGGCCGGCCCGACAATGGCGCAGTGCCCGGCCTCGTCGGTCGCGTCGTCGCAGCGCCGATCCTGTTCGACGCCTTCGCCCGCATCGGTCTCGATCCGCACCCTTTCGTGCAGCCGCCGGGGACGATCGCCGCCAGTAGCGCGACGTTGCCGCCGCCGCTCCGGCATTTGCGCCAGGACGTGCCGAAGACGGTCGCTGCGCTCGCGACGCCCGGTCTGAAGCTCGCCTTCCCGCCGGAGGGCGCCAGGATCGATCTTGCCGCCTCTGCGCTCGATGGCACGCCGCAACTCAACCTCAAGGTCTCCGGCGGTGTCGCACCCTTCACCTGGCTGGTCGACGGCGCGCCGGTCA
Organism: Allobosea sp. CRIB-10; assembly: GCF_900112185.1. Classification (GTDB taxonomy): domain Bacteria; phylum Pseudomonadota; class Alphaproteobacteria; order Rhizobiales; family Beijerinckiaceae; genus Allobosea. Next base: position 78,052 of record NZ_FOKP01000014.1, read on the forward strand.
TGGCGGCGGTGAAGCGCCGGGAAGCCGCCTGGCAGCCGCCCGGCAAGGGCTTTGTCCGGATATCGGTGATCGACGCCGCCGGCGCCAGCGAGAGCGTCTCGGTCAGGCTGCAGTAGCCAGAGCATTTTCGAGCGAAGCGGCTACCGGTTCGCGTGAAGAAAATGCGATAACTAAGCAACACTCACTCGATCTTGACGCCGCTCGCCTTGATGATCGGCGCCCAGCGCTCGATCTCGGCTCCGACGAAGGAACGTAGTCCAGCCGGCTCCTGCAATTCGGCCGCGGGGATTTCGGCGCCGAGTTCGTTCAGCTTGGCCTTGACCGTCGCGTCGGCGAGCGCCGCCTTCAGCGCCTGGTTGAGCTTGGCGACGACCGGCGCCGGCGTGTCCTTCGGCGCGAACATCGCGTTCCAGACCTCGACCTTGAAACCGGGCACGCCGGCCTCGGTGCTGGTCGGCACGTCCGGCAGCGCCGTCGCCCGGGCCGTAGAGGCGACGGCGAGCGTCTTGATCGTGCCGGCACGGTGCTGCGGGGCGACGTTCACCGCCTGGTCGCAGAGATAGTCGACCTGTCCGGCGACGAGATCGTTCATCGCCGGGCCGGTACCGCGATAGGGCACGCCGTTGGGTTTCACGCCGACGACGGTGTTGAACAGCAGGCAGGTGGTGTGGCTGACCGAGCCGACGCCGGCATGGGCGTTGCTTGCCGCCTTCTCGTTCGCCTTCACCCAGGCGACGAACTCGGCCAGCGTCGCGCTCGGATGCGTCTTGCGCACGGTCAGGAAGATCGGGTTGGTGTTGACCAGCCCGACCGGAGCGAAGTCTTCGACCGGGCGGTATTTCAGGTTCGGATTGAGCGAGACGGCGGCGGCATGGGTGCCGGTATGGCCGATCAGGATGACATGGCCGTCGGCCGGCGCGGCCATCAGGCGCTGTCCGGCAAGCGTGCCGGCGGCGCCGACCGCGTTCTCGATGATCACCGGCTGGCCGAGCGTGCGGCTCATATGCTCGCCGACCAGGCGCCCGACCACGTCGGTCGGCCCGCCCGCGGCGAATGGGATCAGCATGGTGACCGGCTTGCTCGGGAAGGTTTGAGCCTGCGCGAACGAGGCCGAAGCCATGCAGGCAGCGAATCCCGCAGCCTTGAGCCAGAAGCCAATCCTCATGCCGTTCCTCCCGTCGATGTCACGGGCGGCACCTGAGTTTTCGCTCATTGGACACCGCCGCCGCGACGGTTAGCGTCGGGCGGCGGCGAAAGCGAATAGACGTTTCCGCTAAGGGCTATCCGGATATCCTCTACCCGGACCGAGGAGCAGGGCGCTCCGAAACCAATTGCGACGCTGATCCAGCGCGTCATGCTCGGCCTTGTGCCGAGCACCCACGTCTTGAACACCGCATTCGATCAGTGAAGACGTGGATGGTCGGGACAAGCCCGACCATGACGGCAAAGGCGCAGGCTACTCCGCCGGCTGCGGATGCGCCTCGGCCGGGGCATGGCGCGAGCCGTGCTTGGTCCGCGCCATGTAGCTGTAGGCCACCGGCACGACATAGAGCGTGAGCAGCGTGCCGAAGGTCATGCCGCCGACGATGACCCAGCCGATCTGCGAGCGGCTCTCGGCGCCGGCTCCTTCCGCCAGCGCCAGCGGCACGGCGCCCAGCACCATCGCGCCCGTCGTCATCAGGATCGGCCGCAGGCGCAGTTCCGCCGCGTCGACCAGGGCGTCGATCATCTCATGCCCCTCCTCGCGCAGCTGGTTGGTGAATTCGAGGATCAGGATGCCGTGCTTGGTGATCAGGCCGACCAGGGTGATCAGGCCGATCTGGCTGTAGACGTTGAGCGTACCGCCGGCGAAATAGAGCGCTGCGAGCGCGCCGGTGATCGAGAGCGGCACCGAGACCATGATCACGATCGGATCGACGAAGCTCTCGAACTGCGCCGCCAGCACCAGATAGATGAAGCCGAGCGCCAGCAGGAACACCAGGAAGATGCTGGCGCCGGACTGCTTGAACTCGCGGCTCTGGCCGGAATAGTCGGTCTGGAACGAGGCCGGCAGCACCTTGGCGGCGCCCTGCTCCAGGACGTTCAGCGCATCGCCGAGCGAATAGCCCGGCCCCGGCACGGCGGTGATCGTCGCCGAACGGAGCTGGTTGAAGCGGATCAGCTCCTTGGGCGCGACGTTCTCCTCGATCTGCACGAGGCTGGAGAGCTGCACCGCCTGGCCGCCGCGGCCCATCAGATAGATCGACTGCAGCGCCTGCGGCGTGCTGCGCTCGGCGCCGGCGACCTGGAGCATGACGTCGTACTGCTCGCCGTTCATGTTGAAGCGCGTGACCTGGCGGCCACCGAGCAGCGTTTCCATGGTGCGTCCAATCACGTCGACGCCGACGCCGAGATCGGCGGCGCGCTGGCGGTCGATCGAGACCTTGATCTGCGGCTTGTCGAGGATGAGGTTGGTCTCGATGTTGGTCAGCGCCGGATTGCCCTGCACCTCGGCGATCAACTTGTCGACGTTCTCCTTGATCGTGACGTAAGGGTCCGAGGAGCGCAGCACGAACTCGACCGGCTTGCTGTTGGCGCCACCCTGACCCAGCGAGGGCGGGTTGGTCGCGAACAGGCGGATGCCGGGGATCTGCGACAGGCCCTTGTTGATCTCGGCGACGAGATTCTGCTGCTTGCGCTGGCGCTGTTCCCAGGGCTTCAGGCGCGCGAAGGCGATCGCCCGCGTCACATCGGGAAAGCCGACGATGACGAGATAGGTCTCGACTTCCTGAATCCTGCTGAAATAGTCCTCGACCCGCCTTGCATAATCGGCGGTGAAGGCCATGGTCGCGCCTTCCGGCGCGACGCCGATCGCGGTGATCGTGCCGCGATCCTCGACCGGTGCGAGCTCGGAGCGCAGATTGGTGAAGAACCACCAGCTGCCGCCGGCGACGAGCAGCGCCAGCAGCACGATCACCGGCCGGATCGACAGCGCAAAGCGCAGCGAGCGGCGATAGCCGCTGGCGAGCGCCTCGAAGAAGCGCTCCAGGACATTGTAGAGCCAGTTGTGCTTTTCGTGATGCTTCAGCAGCTTGGCGCACATCATCGGCGTCAGCGTCAGCGCGACGAAGCCCGAGACCAGCACCGCGCCGGCGAGCGTCAGCGCGAACTCGACGAAGAGCTTGCCGGTGCGCCCGGTCGAGAACGCCATCGGCGCATAGACCGCGACCAGCGTCAGCGTCATCGCGACGACGGCGAAGGCAATCTCGTTGATGCCCTTGATCGCGGCCTTGTTCGGCTCCATCCCGTCCTCGATGTGACGGTGGATGTTCTCGAGCACGACGATGGCGTCGTCGACGACGAGGCCGATGGCGAGCACCATCGAGAGCAGGGTCAGCGTGTTGACCGTGAAGCCGAGCATATACATCAGCGCGAAGGCGCCGATCAGCGAGACCGGAATCGTGACGAGCGGGATCAGCGTCGCGCGCAGCGAGCGCAGGAACAGGAAGATGATCAGGACGACGAGGACGACCGCCTCGCCGATCGTGGTGTAGACCGCCTTGATCGAGCGATCGATGAAGATCGAGGTGTCGTAGGAGGTCGCGATCGCCATGCCGTCGGGCAGGTCTTCGCGGATGCTCGGCAGCGCCGCGACGACGCCCGAGGAGACGTCGAGCGGATTCGCCGTCGCCTGCTTGACGATGCCGATCGTCACCGAGGGATTGCCGCGGAACCAGGCGGCGTTGCGTTCCTCGCGGGCCCCGAGCTCGACCTTGGCGATGTCGCGCAGCTTCACCGGGAAGCCGTTGGCGTCCTTGACCGTGATCTCGCGGAACTGCTCGGGGGTGTTCAGGCTGGTCTGCGAGAGCACCGTGAATTCGCGGTCGTTGCTCTCGATCCGGCCGGACGGGATCTCGACGTTCTGTGCCCGCAGCGCCGCCTCGATCTCCTGGACGGTGATGTTGTAGGCGGCGAGCCGGGCGCGATCGAGCCAGATGCGCATGGCGTATTGGCGCTGGCCGAGGATGCGGACCTCGGCGACGCCGGTGATGTTCTGGACCCGGTCGGCGATGAAGCGGTCGGCGAAATCGGTCAGCTCCAGCGGCGAATGCCGTGAGCTGGTCAGCGACAGATACATCACCGGCTGGGCGTCGGCCTCGACCTTGGCGATGATCGGCTCGTCGATCTCGTCGGGCATGCGGCCGCGCACGCGGCTGACGCGGTCGCGCACATCGGAGGCCGCAACGTCCGGATCGACATCGGGGCGGAAGCGCACCGAGATCTGGCTGCGCTCCTGGCGGCTGGTCGAGTTGATGATCTCGATGCCTTCGATGCCGGCGATCGAGTTCTCCAGGATCTGCGTGACCTGCGTCTCGATGATCTCGGCGCTGGCGCCGCGATAGGTCGTCTGCACCGAGACGATCGGCTCGTCGATGTTCGGGTATTCGCGCACCGTCAGGCGCGTATAGGAGACGAAGCCGATCAGGACGACGAGCAGGCTGAGCACGGTCGAGAGGACCGGCCGGCGGACGAAGAGCTCGAACAGGCTCATCGTTGCACGGCGCCCGGCAGCGAGCTGGTCTGGACCACGGTCCGTTCCTTGATCGAGACGGTCGAGCCCTCACGCAGGCGCATCTGCCCGGCGGTGACGATCTGCATGCCGGGTTTCAGGCCCTTGACCACTTCGACCTTGCCGGTCAGGCGCTTGCCGAGCTCGACCGGCATGCGCTTGGCCTTGCCGTTCTCGATGATGAAGACGGTCTTGCTGAGGCCGTCAGGCACCACCGCCGTCTCCGGCACGACCAGCGCGTTCTCGCGCTTGTCGACCATGATGGTGACGCGGGCGAACAGGCCGGGCTTCAGGACGAGGTCGGCATTGGGGATGGTGGCGCGCAGCTTGACCGCACGGCCATTGACGTCGACCACCGGATCGATGGCGAAGATCTTGCCGGCGAAGGGCCGGTCCGGCACCGCGTCGACCTTGAGCTGGATCGGCTGGCCGACCTTGAGCTGGGTCAGGTAGATCTCGGGCACGCGGAAATCGACCTTGATCGGGTCGATATTGGTCAGCGTGATCAGCGGCTTGCCGATGGAGACGAAGTCGCCGACGCCCACCGAGCGCAGCCCCACCACGCCGCTGAACGGCGCCTTGATCGTCGCGAAGGCGAGCTTGGCCTGGGCGAGCTGCAGGCGCGCCTCCTGCGAGGCGAGCTGCGCCGTCGCCTGCTCGAGCGCGACCTGCGTTCCCGCCCCGCGCTGGACCAGCGAGCGGTTGCGGTCATAAGTGTCGCGGGCGAGCGAGAGATCGGCCTGCGCCTGCTTCAGCTCGGCATCGAGGATCGCGGTATCGAGCATGACCAGCGGCTGATCCTTGGCGACCCGCTCGCCTTCCCTGAAGCCGAGCGAGACGACCCGGCCGGCGATCTCGGGCGCGATGACGACGGATTCGTCGGCGGCCAGGGTCCCGAGCGCCTCGACTTCCTCGGCGACGGAGGTGAGCTCGATCGTACCGACTTCGACCGGAATCGCAGCGTTCTGCGCGCCGGCAGCGCCTTGCGCCTTCGCCTGCTGATTGGGCGCCTTGTATTGATAGCGGTAACCGTAATACCCGCCACCCGCCAGCCCTGCGATCAGGAGAATGAGGAGAAAACGCTTCATCAGGCTGGACGCTCCGGTATCACGCGTTTAATTTAGACTGGACGGTCTAGTTTGATAAGAGCCCTTTAGGGGCACAAGCGTGACGGAATGATGGATGCACGGACGTAACGGCTCCGCTGCTGCAGAAGCAAGACAGATGCCGGCCGAAAAATCACGGCCGGATAAACATGACGCGATCACCCGAGCCGCTTCGGAAATGTTCCTTGCCGAGGGCTTCGACCGCGCCAGTCTCGACCAGATCGCCCAGCGCGCCGGCGTCTCGAAGCAGACGATCTACAGCCATTTCGCCGACAAGCAGGCGCTGTTCCTGGCGATCTGCAGCGAACTCACTGAAAAGCTGACGATTCCGCTGCGCCGCCCACGCAGCGAAACCGGCGATTTGCGCGCCATTCTGCTGCGCCTCGGCGAGGATGCGCTGGCGATGATGCTGCACCCGGCCTCGCTCGATCTGCATCGCCTGATCGTCGGCGCCGCCAGCCGTTTTCCCGAATTGGGACAGGCGGCCTACGAGGCCGGCGCCGGGCGTATGATCTCGGAACTCTCCGTCCTGCTGGAGCAGCGGTCACGATCCGGTGATGGCCTGCTGCGGACGCTGGAACGCGAGGAGGCGGACAGGCTCGCCGAGCAGTTCATCGGCATGCTGCGCGGCTTCCACCAGGTCCGCGGCCTGCTCGGCATCGCTCCGGTTCCCGAGGCAGAGCGCAAGGCTTACGTCGCCGCCTGCGTCGATCTGCTGCTGCGGGCCGCCTGACGCACCGGCCTGATCCGACAGCGCCAGGCGCTATGGTTGACGGTCCATGACCGACCTTCCGGCCTGACCGTGCCGGAATGCACCTCCTGTCACGGCGCTGTCATCTACCGCCGATACCGCATCGTCCCGCAATCGCGGGAGAGTGTTGATGCTGCGTATCGAGGGTCTGACCAAGCGTTTCGGCGGCAAGGCCGCCGTCGACAACGTCACCCTGTCGATTCCGCGCGGCGAGATGGTCGGCATCATCGGCCGCTCGGGCGCCGGCAAGTCGACCCTGCTGCGCATGCTGAACCGCCTCGCCGACGCCAGCGAAGGCCGCATCCTCAGCGAGGAGCGCGACGTCACCGCCCTGCGCGGCGCGGCGCTCCGGGCCTGGCGGCGCGACACCGCCATGATCTTCCAGCAGTTCAATCTGGTCGGCCGCCTCGACGTGCTGACCAATGTCCTGCTCGGCCGTCTCAATCATCGTTCGGCGGCGCTGACGCTGGTCAAGAGCTTCTCGCAGGACGACAAGGTCCGCGCCATCGCCGCCCTCGAGCGGCTCGACATGGGTCATCTGCTCGCCCAGCGCGCCGAGACCCTCTCCGGCGGCCAGCAGCAGCGCGTCGCCATCGCCCGCGCGCTGGTGCAGGAGCCGAAGATCATCCTCGCCGACGAGCCGATCGCCTCGCTCGACCCGCGCAACACCCAGATCGTCATGGACGCGCTGTTCCGCATCAATCGCGAGGACGGCATCACCGTCATCAGCAATCTCCACCACCTCGACATCGCCGCCAAGTACTGTGACCGCCTGATCGGCATGGCCGCCGGCAAGGTCGTGTTCGACGGCCCGCCGCATGCGCTGACCAGCGAGATCGCAGCCGAGCTCTACGGCATCGAGGCCAAGGACGCCGGCGCCGAAGCGCTCGACGCGCTCGAGGCCATCGCGACCTCCGAAGCCAAGCGCGCCAAGCAGAACGTCGCCTGAGCAAAAGGCGGCACGCCAGAGCCTGCCCTTAAGCCTGCCCCTTCATCAGCAGTATTTTCTCAAAGGAGCACCCACCATGTTGACCCGTCGTCATACGCTTACGCTCGCCGCCGCCGGCCTCGCCGCGTCGCTCGCCGCCCCGGCCTTCGCCCAGGACTGGAAGGCGAAGTATCCCGAGCTCGTCTTCGCGATCATCCCGGCCGAGAACGCTTCGGGCGTCGTCGAGCGCTATACCCCCTTCGTGAACTATCTGGCGAAGGAGCTCGGCACCAAGGTCACCCTGCGCATCGCCAACGACTACGCCGCGATCATCGAGGGCCAGCGCGCCGGCAACATCCACATCGGCATGTACGGCCCGGCCTCCTTCGCCCGCGCGCTGATGACCGGCGCCAAGATCGACGCCTTCGCGATCGAGACCAATCTCGACGGCACCAAGGGCTACTACTCGGTCTTCTACGTGAAGAAGGACTCGCCGTACCAGAAGATCGAGGACCTCAAGGGCAAGAACCTCGGCCTCGTCGACCCCAACTCGACTTCCGGCAACAACGTCCCGCGCTTCGCGCTCGACGGCATGAAGATCGAGCCCGAGACCTTCTTCGGCAAGGTCGTCTACACGGGCAGCCATGAGAACGCTGTCATCGCCCTGCAGCAGGGCACCGTCGACATCGCCGCCAACTGGTGGAACGACGAGCAGGAATCGAACCTGCTGCGCATGGACCGCAAGAAGATGGTCAAGGCCGAGGATTTCCGGATCATCTACAAGTCCGAGCAGATCGTGAACTCGCCGATGGCCTATCTCAGCGAGCTGCCGACCGAGCTCAAGGCCAAGATCCGCGACGCGGTGCTGAACCTCGCCACCAAGGACAAGGCCGCCTTCGACAAGATCTATGAAGGCAAGCAGGGCCCGCTCGTCGCCGTGGACAACAAGGCCTACGACCCGATCATCGAGCTGAACAAGTTCGTCGACGCGCTCCGCAAGAAGAAGTCGTCGTAACTCTGACAGCCGTCATGCTCGGGCTTGACCCGAGCATCTCCTGATCGAGATTCTCGGGTCTGCGCTTCGCTCCGCCCGAGAATGACGCCCAGTCCAGGACCGGTAACAGCCGGTCCTGCGACATGTGTGGAAGCGCTCCCATGACACTCGCGATCGATCGCAACAACCCGGCCATCGCCGCCCATGCCGAGCTCTATCGGCGTGAAATGGCGGCCAAGCGTCTGCAGACGCTGCTTGGCGCGGCCATCTTCGTCGCCTGCGTCGTGCTCGCCGGCATCGGCTCCGAAGTCGACTTCGCGAAATTCGCCGAGAACGCCTGGCGTTTCCCGAAATACATCCTCGAGACCATGCCGACCCTGCGCTTCGCAACCCTCGGCGCCGACCTCAAGGAATGGTACTGGGGCCTCAACGGCTGGCTCAAGCTGCTCTGGCAGACGCTCCTGATCGCCTATATCGGCACCGTGCTCGGCGCCGTCGGCGGTTTCCTGCTCTGCTTCACCGCCGCCAGCAATCTCGGCCGGTCGCACTGGCTGCGCTGGGGCACGCGCCGCTTCCTCGAATTCTGCCGCACCGTCCCCGAGATCGTCTTCGCGCTGATCTTCGTCATCGCCTTCGGGCTGGGCCCGCTGCCCGGCGTCCTCGCCATCGCCATCCACACCATGGGCGCGATGGGCAAGCTCTTCTCCGAAGTGGTCGAGAACATCGACATGAAGCCGGTCGACGGCCTGACCGCGACCGGCGCGAGCTGGTGGCAGACCATCCGCTTCGCAGTGGTGCCGCAAGTGCTGTCGAACTTCGCCAGCTACGCGCTGCTGCGCTTCGAGATCAATGTCCGCGGCGCCTCGATCATGGGCTTCGTCGGCGCCGGCGGTATCGGACAGGACCTGATCGAGGCGATCCGCAAATTCTACTTCACCGATGTCAGCGCCATCCTGCTGCTGATCATCGTCACGGTGATGCTGATCGACTATGGCACCGAGCGCCTGCGCCACGCGCTGCTCAGCCTGGAGCACGGCAAATGACGCTCGCCCTCTCCGCCGCCGACCGCGCCGCGCTGATCGCCCGCCACAAGGCCGCGATCGACGGTTCCCTCAAGACGAAGCTTACGACGATCGCCGTCATCGGCGGCCTCGTCGGGCTCTTCCTTTACGGGCTGACCACGCTCGAGACATCGCTCTGGAAGATCATCGCCGGTTTTTCCAATCTCGGCACTTTCGTCGTGCTGATGCTACCGCCCGACCCCGGCTCGTTCGCCCGCGCCATCATCTTCGTCAAGGCGCTGTTCGAGACCATCGCCATCGCCTTCCTCGGCACGATCCTGGCGGCGATCCTCGCCTTCCCGCTCGGCTTCCTTGCAGCCAAGAACGTCGTCGCCAACCGCGTTGTGCATTTCCTGGCGCGCCGCTCGATGGACACGGTGCGCGGCGTCGATGCGCTGATCTGGGCGCTGATCTGGGTCAATGTCGTCGGCCTTGGCCCCTTCGCCGGCATGCTCGCGATCATGACCAGCGATCTCGGCGCCTTCGGCAAACTGTTCTCGGAGGCGATCGAATCCGCCGATCGCAAGCCCGTCGAGGGCGTGACCTCGGTCGGTGGCGGCAAGGCTCATGAGATCCGCTTCGGCCTGATCCCGCAGGTGCTGCCGGTGATCGCCAGCCAGGTGCTCTATTACATCGAGTCGAACACCCGCTCCTCGACCATCATCGGCATCGTCGGGGCCGGCGGCATCGGCCTCTACCTCGCCGAGACCATCCGCACGCTCGAATGGCAGCAGGTTTCCTTCCTGATCCTGCTGGTCCTGGCGGCGGTGACGGCGATCGACTTCCTCTCGAACAGGCTGCGCTTCGCCATCATCGGCAAGCGGGCGGTCTGAGCCCGGCGGTCAGTCGCCGAAGGGCTCGACCACCATCTCCATCCGCTCGCCGGCGAAGACGCTGTTGACGATGTGGATCGGGGTCAGGTCGGGCAGCGCATCGAGCGCATCGGAGGTCAGCACCGCCGCGCCCGGCTCGATCCTGAGCAGGGCCGCCTCGCGCTCGCTGGCCAGCCGTGCCGCCAGCCGGGTCGAGCGCCGGACATAGTCGGCGATGCCGCAGGCCTTGAAGGCGGCTGTGATCGACGAGCCCGCCTCGGTCAGGATCTCGTCGAAGCGCGGGAAGCGCGCGACGCTGAGATAGTGGATGCCGGTGCCCACAGGCGTGCCACCGGCCCGGCTCAGGGTCTCGATCGCCCAGAGCGATGTGCCCACAGGCAGGCCGAGCAGCATGCAATGCTCCGCCTCGCCGACAACGACTTCCGAGGCCAGCACTGCGCCCGATACCGCGATACCCGCAGCGCCAAAGTTGGTGCGCATGCTGACGCGGCGGCCGAGCTTGTAGGGGAAGCGCGGCGCCGTCACCTGCGTGCCGCGGCCGCGTGAGACCGTCACCAGCCCGCGCTCGGCCAGATGCCGGAAGGCCTGGCGCACCGTGTGCCGGTGCACGCCATAGCGCTCGGCCAGCGCAACCGAGGCCGGCAGCGTGTCGCCGGGCTCGTATTCGCCCTGTTCGATCGAGGCCGCCAGCGCGTCGGCGATCCGCCGCCAGGCCGTGCCGCCATCGCCGCCCTGATTGTCCGGCGTTCCCGTCATCAAAATTTCATCCAAAATGTATAGACCTTTTTCAACGACGCACCTATCTTAGTCTAGACATTAGCGCTTGGCGAGAGGCCGACACGGCATGATGGACATCGCGACACGCCAGCATTGGATGGCAGTGCTGGCCCGTGCGACGCAAGGCGAGATCGACGCCTTGCTGCAGCAGACCGGCCCGCTGCCGACGCATGAACTGCTCAAGGCGCCTGAGACCGGCACTGTCATGGTCGAAGGCCGCGCCGGCGGCGCCGGCCGGCGCTTCAACCTCGGCGAGGCCACGGTGACGCGCTGCGTCGTCCGCCTCGACAGCGGCGCGATGGGTTTTTCCTACGCACTTGGCCGCGACGGTCGCAAGGCGCGGCTGGCGGCGATCACCGACGCGCTCCTCCAGGGCGAGATCGAGACCGGCCCGCTGCGGCGCGGCGTTTTTGCCCTCGCCCAAAAGCAGCAAGCTGCGCGCGAACTCGCCTCGCGCAAGGCAGCCGCCACCAAGGTCGATTTCTTCACGCTGGTCAGGGGGGGCTGATGGCTCACGACGATACCCTCATCGGCGCCGGCTTCTCCGACCCGGTCTTCCAGTCGCAAGGCGCCTTCCGCGCTTTGCTGGCCGCCCTGTCCGAGCCCGGCCTCGCCTGCGATCTCGGCGAAGCGATCGCACCGCCCGCCGGGCTCGAAGCCGCAACCGCCGTCACGTTGCTGACACTGGCCGACTACGAGACGCCGATCTGGCTGCCGGCCGCTCTGCGTAACGGCCCGGCCGGCGCCTGGCTGCGCTTCCATTGTGGCGCCGCCCTCGTCGAGGATCCCGCCCGCGCCGCCTTCGCGGTGGTCGACGGTGCCATGACCGAGCCGAAGCTCGCAGGCTTCAATGCCGGCGACGACCAGTTTCCCGATCGCTCGACCACCGTGCTCGTCCAATGCGCTGGACTCGCAGGCGGCGAGACGGTCACGCTCGAAGGTCCCGGCATTGCCGGCCGGCGCAGCATCGCTCCAACGGGCTTGCGCCCCGGCTTCTGGGCCGAGGTTGAAGGCAACGCCGCGCTCTACCCGCTCGGCGTCGACCTTCTGCTGGTCCATGGCGCGCAGGTGCTCGGCCTGCCGCGCTCGACGCAAATCGTTGAGGCCCGCTGAATGCCCCACCGGGAGCTTTACTGATGTATGTCGCGGTCAAGGGCGGCGAAGCCGCCATTCTCGCCACACATGATCTCGTCGCCGAGGCAAGGCGCGGCGATGAGAGCGTGCCGGAACTCGGCGTCGCGCAGATCCGCGAGCAGATGGGTCTCGCCTGCGGCCGCGTCATGAACGAGGGCTCGCTCTACGATCCCGACCTCGCCGCGCTGGCACTGAAGCAGGCGCAGGGCGATGCGATCGAGGCCGCCTTCCTGATGCGCGCCTATCGCACGACGCTGCCACGTTTCGGCTCGTCCGAGCCGCTCGATACCGCGAAGATGGCGATCCGCCGCCGCGTCTCCGCCACCTACAAGGACCTGCCGGGCGGCCAGGTGCTCGGCCCGACCTATGACTACACGCACCGGCTCTTCGACTTCGCCCTGATGGACGAGGCAGCTCCAGCAGAGAGCCCGGCCCGTCCGGCCGCGCAGCCGCTCGATACCTCGATGCCGCGCGTGCCCGACATCCTCGGCGCCGAAGGGCTGATGGAAGAGGAAGCCCCGCCCGCCGGCGATCCGCGCCCCTTCGACCTCACCCGCGAGCCCGTCACCTTCCCGGCTGATCGCGATGTCCGGCTGCAGGCGATGGCACGCGGCGACGAGGGTTTCATGCTCGGCCTCGGCTATTCGGTGCAGCGCGGCTACGGCAACTCCCATCCCTTCGTCGGCGAGGTCCGGGTCGGCGAGGTCGCGGTCGAATACGTGCCGGAGGAGCTCGGCTTCGCCGTGGATCTCGGCGACATCACTTTGACCGAATGCCAGATGGTCAATCAGTTCGCCGGCTCAAAGGAGGTGCCGCCGCAGTTCACCCGCGGCTATGGGCTCTCCTTCGGCCATAGCGAGCGCAAGGCGATGTCGATGTCCTTGGTCGACCGGGCGCTGAAGGCGCGCGAGTTCGGCGAGGCCACGACCTATCCGGCCCAGCAGGACGAGTTCGTCCTCTACCACTCCGACAATGTCGAGGCGGCCGGCTTCGTCGAGCACCTGAAGCTGCCGCATTACGTCGATTTCCAGGGCGAGCTCGAACTGATCCGCCGCATCCGCAAGGAGCGCGAGCAGCGCCTTGCCAAGCAACAGGAAGCCCTGCCGGAGGCCGCGGAATGACCGTGCACCAGAGCATCAGCGACGAGACCAGGCCGGCCTACAACTACGCCTATCTCGACGAGCAGACCAAGCGGATGATCCGCCGGGCCCTGCTCAAGGCGGTCGCGATCCCAGGCTATCAGGTGCCGTTCGGCTCGCGCGAGATGCCGCTCGCCCGCGGCTGGGGCACCGGCGGCATCCAGGTGACCGCGGCGATCATGGGGCCCGATGACACACTGAAGGTCATCGACCAGGGCGCCGACGACACCACCAACGCCGTCTCGATCCGCCGCTTCTTCGAGCGCACCGCCGATGCGCGCACCACCGAGGCGACCGACGAGGCGACGATCATCCAGACCCGCCACCGCATCCCGGAGGCGCCGCTGAAGGCCGGCCAGATCATGGTCTACCAGGTGCCGCAGCCCGAGCCGCTCAGGAAGCTCGAGCCGCACGAGGCCGAGACGCGCAAGATGCACGCCTGGGCCGAATACGGGCTGATGCAGGTCAAGCTCTATGAAAACATCGCCCGCTTCGGCGAGGTGACGACGACCTATGACTACCCGGTTATGGTCAATGGCCGCTATGTGATGGCGCCGTCGCCGATCCCGAAATTCGACAATCCGAAGATGCAGATGTCGCCGGCTCTGCAGCTCTTCGGCGCCGGCCGCGAGAAGCGCATCTATGCGGTTCCACCCCATACCAGCGTGCGCAGCCTCGATTTCGACGACCATCCCTTCCGCATCCAGAGCTGGGAGCAGCCCTGTGCGCTCTGCGGCGCCGCCGATTCCTATCTCGACGAGGTGGTGATCGACGACCAGGGCGGGCGGATGTTCGTCTGCTCCGACAGCCATCATTGCGAGACGCGGCGGGCCGACGGCCATCGCGGCGCCATGCTCGCCGATGCCTCGGCGCTGCATCTGGTCGAAGACGAGGCCAAGCCATGAACATGCAGGTCAATCCGCAGGAGCTGACGCTCGATCCTGCCCCGCTGCTCTCGGTCGCCGGCGTCAGCCGCTTCTATGGCGAGCGCATCGGCTGCGCCGACGTCTCCTTCGACCTCTGGCCGGGCGAGGTTCTCGGCATCGTCGGCGAATCCGGCTCGGGCAAATCGACCCTGCTGCGCTGCCTTGCCGGCATCGACAAGCCCGACGAGGGGCAGGTGCTGTTTCGGGGCGGAATCGAACCGCTCGACATCTACTCGGTCGCCGAGCAGGAGCGTCGGCGGCTGATGCGCACGGCCTGGGGCATCGTCCACCAGAATCCGCGCGACGGGCTGCGCATGGACGTCTCGGCCGGCGGCAATGTCGGCGAGCGGCTGATGGACAATGGCGCGCGGCATTATGGCAGGATCCGCGAGACCGCGCTCGACTGGCTGCAGCGAGTCGAGATCGCCGGAACCCGCATCGACGACCGGCCGCGCCAGTTCTCCGGCGGCATGCAGCAGCGCCTGCAGATCGCCCGCGTGCTGGTCTCCGAGCCGAAGCTCGTCTTCATGGACGAGCCGACCGGCGGCCTCGACGTCTCCGTCCAGGCCCGCCTGCTCGACCTCTTGCGCGTGCTGGTGCGCGATCTCGGCCTAGCCGCGATCATCGTCACCCACGACCTCGCTGTCGCCCGCCTGCTCACCGACCGTTTGATGGTGATGACGGATGGCCGCGTCGTCGAGCAGGGCCTGACCGACCAGGTCCTCGACGATCCCCAGCACGCCTACACGCAACTCCTGACATCGGCGGTGCTGACGGTATGACCCTCTTACCGCCTCCTCTCCCGTCATGGTCGGGCTTGTCCCGACCATCCACGTCTTCGTTCCTCAAGAGCGGTGTTCAAGACGTGGATGCTCGCCACAAGGGCGAGCATGACGGTGGAGCCTTCGTCACAACCGCGTCACCCCGAACCCGCAAGGCATCTCGATCATGACCACGATGATTCACGTCGAGAACGTCGCCAAGGAATTCACCCTGCACAATCAGGGCGGCGTGCGCCTGCCGGTGTTCGACAACGTCAACTTTTCGGTCGCCGCCGGCGAGGCGCTGGTGCTGGCGGGCGCGTCGGGTGCCGGCAAGTCGAGCCTGCTGCGCATCCTCTACGGCAATTACCGGCCGACCTCCGGCACCATCGCCATCACCCATGGCGGCCGCCCCATCGACATCGTCTCGGCCGTGCCGCGCACCGTGCTCGACATCCGCCGCCGCACGCTCGGCTTCGTCTCGCAGTTCCTGCGGGTGATCCCGCGCGTCACGGCGCTCGACATCGTCCGCGATCCGCTGCTCGCCCGCGGCGCCACGCCCGAGGAAGCCAGCGAGCGCGCGAAAGCCATGCTGGCCCGCCTCAACCTGCCGCAGCGCCTCTGGGACCTCGCGCCTGCGACCTTCTCCGGCGGCGAGCAGCAGCGCGTCAACATCGCCCGTTCCTTCGTCGATCCCTCGCCGATCATGCTGATTGACGAGCCGACGGCCTCGCTCGACGCCAATAACCGCAATGTCGTGGTCAGGCTGATCGCCGAGGCGCGCGCGCAGGGCTCCGCCATCGTCGGTATCTTCCATGACGAAGCCGTGCGAGAGGCTGTCGCGACCCGCTATCTCGACATCACCGATTTCCGGAAGGCCGCCTGATGTCCACCATCCTGACCAATGCCCGCCTGATCCTCGAGGACGAGGTCGTCACCGGGACCATCGCCTTCGACGAGAGCGGCATCCGCTCGGTCGACCAGGGCCGCTCCTCTTTGCCGGAGGCGATCGACGTGCAGGGCGACTATGTCGCGCCAGGCCTCGTCGAGATGCACACCGACAACATGGAAAAGCACTTCATGCCGCGCCCGAAGGTCTTCTGGCCGAACGGGCTCGCGGCGGCTCTGGTCCATGACGCGCAGATGGCGGCGGCCGGCGTCACCACTGTCTACGACGCGATCTGCGCCGGCACACCGTTCTCGGCCAAGGACTACCGCAAGGACATCTTCGCCGACGTGATGGATGCGCTCCGACTCGGCAGCGCCGAGGGCGTTTTCCGCATCGACCACCGCATCCATATGCGCTGCGAACTGACCAGCCCGGACCTGCTCAGGGATATCGAGCCCTATCAGGACGATGCCCTGGTCCAGCTGGTCTCGCTGATGGACCACACCCCAGGCCAGCGGCAATGGCGCGATATCGCCCATCTGCGCACTTATGCGCTCGGCAACGGCAAGACCGAGGCCGAGTTCGAGGAGGACGTCGTCGTCCGCCAGCGGGAGGGCGCCGACAATGTCGGGCGCAACTGGAGCGCCGTGGTCGAAATGTTCCAGGCCCGCGGCATCCCGATCGCAACCCATGACGACACCACGATCGAGCATGTCGAGGCCGGCATCGCTTCTGGCGCGGTGATCTCGGAATTCCCGACCACGGTCGAGGCGGCGCAGGCCGCCAAGCAGCGCGGTCTCGCCACCATCGCCGGCGCGCCCAATGTCGTCCGCGGCGGCTCGCATTCCGGCGGCGTCTCGGTGGCCGAGTTGGCCGAGAAGGACCTGCTCGACGGGCTCTCCTCCGACTATGTCCCGGCAAGCCTGCTGCAGGCGGTGCTCAAGCTCCACGACAAGCACGGTATCACCCTGCCGGCGGCGATGGCCAAGGTGACCTGGAAGGTCGCCGACATCCTCGGCCTGACAGATCGCGGTCATCTCAAGCCCGGCCTGCGCGCCGATATCGTGCGCTTCAAGGCGCTGGGCGCGACGCCGGTGATCGCCACCGTCTGGTCGCAGGGACGCAGGGCCTTCTGAGCGCAGCATGACCGAGACCGCGCCGCGCTACGCGCTCTACTACGCTCCCGCCGCCGACAGCGCCCTCTGGCGCTTCGGCAGCGCGACGCTGGGCTATGACGCCGTCACCGGCGCGGATGCCGACTTCGCCGTCCCGCCGGGCTGCGAAAGCCTCGACTGGTCGGACGTCACCGCCGAGCCGCGCCGCTACGGCTTCCATGCCACGCTGAAGGCGCCGTTCGAGCTCGCCAATGGCCGCAATGAGGGCGCACTGCGCGCCTTCGCCCGCAATTATGTCGCCGGACGCCCGGCGGTCCGACTTGCCGGACTATCCGTCAATGCGCTCGGCCGTTTCATCGCGCTGACCCCGTCCGAGCCGAGCGAGGCGTTGCAGCGCTTCGCCTTCGACATCGTCCAGGCCTTCGAGCCGTTCCGCGCGCCGTTGTCGGACGCTGATCTGGCGCGCCGCCTGCAGAGTCCGCTGACGCCGGCACACCGGGCCTATCTCGAGGCCTATGGCTACCCTTATGTCGACGACGCCTTCCGCTTCCACATGACCCTGACCGGCTCGCTGCCGGACGATCAGGTCGCGCCGGTCAAGGCAGCGCTGGTCGAGGCCCATGCGCAGGCCGTACCGGCCGGCCCGGTGCTGATCGACCGCGTCGCCATCTTCAAGCAGGCGAACCGCAACAGCCGGTTCGTGCTGCTCGACAGCATCCCGCTCGGCTAACATCTCTTCCAAGGAAGCCCGTCATGGCAGGCAAGAAGCTCGGGCTCGAACCCGTCATCGATGCGACCGCCAGGGTCCGCGACGCCGTGCTCGGCCGCTATACCGAGATCGGCGCCCGTACCTCCTTCGCGGAGTCGACGCTCGGCGACTATTCCTATGTCGTGAACGATTCCGACGTGATCTACACGACGATCGGTAAGTTCTGCTCGATCGCGGCGCATACCCGCATCAACCCCGGCAACCACCCGATGCAGCGCGCAACCCAGTCGCATTTCACCTATCGGGCCAGCGCCTATTTCGAGGATGCGCAGGACGAGGCCGCCTTCTTCGACTGGCGTCGCTCGACGCCGGTGACGATCAGCCATGATGTCTGGATCGGCCATGGCGCCATCGTGCTCGCCGGCCGCAGCATCGGCACCGGCGCGGTCGTCGCGGGCGGCGCGGTCGTGACCAAGGATGTGCCCGACTACACCATCGTCGCCGGCAACCCGGCCCGCATCATCCGCCGGCGCTTCCCGGAGGAGATCGCGGAGCGGCTGAAGGCACTTGCCTGGTGGGATTGGGAGCACGTCGCCCTGCGCGCCGCACTCGACGATTTCCGCGCGCTGCCGGTTGAGGCCTTCCTGGACAAATACGAGGGCTGACGGCGTAACGCCGTCAGAACTGCACCCTGAGGCCGACCTGCGCGACGTTCGCGGTGTAGTCCGAGCCCTGATTGGTCGAGTTCAGCCGCTCATGGGTGAAGCTGGCGCGGACCGAGAAGGTCCGGGTCAGCTTGTATTCGATCCTGGCGCCGATGGTGGACAGGTCCTCGCGCAGGTCCTGGCCGTCATATTCGGTGCGGCCATAGCCGGCGAAGCCCGTGACGGTGAGATTGCGGCGCAGCGCATGCGCCACTTCGAGATTGACGCGACGCGCCGTCGTGCCGCTCGAACCGGGGATGGTGGTGTCGCCGAGCTCGGCCGTGCCGCGCAGCGTCACCGTGGTCAGCGGCGTCGGCGTCCACAGGATCGCGGCATCGCCGACGAAGCCGCGCAGGTTCCGCAGCCGGCCATCCTCGTATTTGCGGTCCTGGTAGCCGCCCGAGACCTCGCCGGTGAGCATGCGGCTGATCTCGAAGGTCGAGCCGAGGCGAACCGTATAGCCGTCGGAGGAGCGCATATAGCCGCTGGAATCGACCTTTTCGTCGAACTGGCGGGTGTCGATCTCGCCCTGGACGAAGGGCTTGAAGCCCGGCGTCACCTCATAGGCCGCGCGCAGGCGCAGGCCGTATTGCGTCTGGTTGCGGTCGGCCTGGCTGAGGATGCGGCCATTACCGAGCTCGGCGTCCTCATAGTCCTGTCGATCGACCGAACCACGCAGGGTGACTTGCAGGCGGTTGAAATCATGGGTGACGCCGGCCGCAGCGCCATAGGCCCAGGTGATCGGCCGGCCCTGCACGGCGGAGGTCAGGTCCGGCGAGCCGGGGCGCTGCGTATCGAGCCGAAGCCGTGATTCGAGCAGGATGCGGGTGTCGCGCGTTGCATCGAGTCGCAGCGACATGTTGCCTTCCGCATCCGGGCGCGAGGCACTGTCATTGCGATAATAGCGGCTGTAGCCGCCACGCAGCATGCCGGTGAGCTCGTGCACGTTCCAATCGGACTGGACACCGAGCTCACCCTCGGTACGGGTGAACAGCGAGCCCTTGCTCGCCCCGGAGATGCGCTCGGGATTGCTGTCATAGCCGACCGAGCCGGTGATCGCCGGGCGCAGGATGACATTGCCGAGCCGCAGGCCGAGCGGCGCATACGGGTCCTCCTCCGGCCGCTTGCGCTTGCGCGGTTCGGGCGCCGGCGGAGGCGTCGGCGGCAGGTTGGACACCGTCGGCTGCGGCGCGCGGAACTGGCGCTGGGTGACGCCGCGCAGGCGCGAGGACTGTAGCGGCTGGCTGGCGCGCGGCGGCTGCCCGCGTGCGATCGCACTGGAGCGGCCCCGAACTGGCGCAACCGGATCGGCGACCCCATCCGGCAGAGCCGAGGCCTCGCCAGGAGGCGGGCCCGGCCGCTGCGCGACATAGTCGGGAGTGCCGGTCCGCAGGGCCGGAGCGCGCGGGCGCGCGGGCATGTCGATCGGCTGCGTCTGCGCTGTTGCCGGCTCGGGCCAGACCGTCAGCCCGGCGGCGCCGCAGCAGCCTGCGACGCCGGCCAGCCAGCAGATCTGGGCGAAACGGGACACGAGGCGGACGCTGCTCCGGCGAGGCAAAGGCTCATCCGCGCCGGGAGGGCGCGGATGGTTAACGGAGTTAGAACGAAGAGGGTTAATACCGCGTCAACGCCGTCGAGCTGGGCGCGTGACGGCTTGCTTTCGGGCCCTTGCCAGCGCTGTGTCAGCCGCCGACGAGGACCGTCGTCATGCCCATGACGATCTTGTCGGGCCCGCCGAGCGCTTCGAGCACGGTATCGCCCTGCCGGCACAGCGGCAGGCCGTTGACCAGCACCGTCTGCGATCCGTCGATCACCATGCCGGGGCCATGCGGCGGCACCGGTGTGGGTATCGAACAGAAGTGGATGTCGACCGATCCGCCGGACGCCGCTCCAGCGGCGGCGGCCATTCCCGACATCATCGAGCTCATGCTGGCGGCCGCCGTCGTTTTGGCGGTCTGCTCGGCTGCATAAGCCGCCGGCGCTCCCGGCGTTCCCGCCGCGGCCAGTGTAGCAGCTTCGGCAGTCTTGATGGCCGTATCGACCGCAGCCTGGGCGGACTGGAGCGCAGCCGCCGCGGCGGCGGGCAAACCACGCCAGGCCAGCAAGCCGCCGATGATGACGTTGGGGCTTCCGGTACCAGGGGTAAGCGGGATTGTGTGCGCCGTCGGATCGGTCACGCGAGCGGCCGGGCGCCCGCCACCGCCGCCTCCGCCGGCTGCGGAGGAAGGGGAACTCGAACTGGCGCTTGGCGCAGGAGGTTTCGGCCCGGTTCCTCGCGCTTCGGCCATCACCGAGGTGATCTTGCCCTGTCCCTGCGCAGCTCCGGCGGCGGCGAGCGCTTTCGGCTGGGACGCATACAAGATGTCGCCGCTCCGGTTGACGATCTTCAGCGACGTCGCCTTGCCCTGCTGCTCGATTCGCTCCAGGGATTCGACCATGCCCTTGACGGCGGCATCGTGGATGCTGCGGGGCACCATGCGCCCATAGCCCTGGGTGCGCTTCTGATTGTTGTAGCGATCCTGAACGCCCTGCCAGCTCACTTCGGGCGATACGGCCAGCGCGATCACCTCGACCTCGTAGCCCGCATCGACCAGCTTCTGCACCAGGCGTTCCGCCTTGTCCGGCGATTTCAGCGTGCCGTCGATGATGAGATCGAGGCCATTCTCGATCGCCGCCTCGAGCACCGCCTCGGCGGCGTTGCTGGCGTCTTCATGCGTCTTGTCGGCAGCGGTCGTGTCATCCTCGCGCATGAGCTGGACATGGAGGGGATGGTTGGCGCGTGACGCGTCGGGATCGATGACGACCGCGCCGCCGGTCTCCCGCGCGGCCTCGATCGCCTTCTCGGTGAGCCCGCCCTTCCCGGAACCGGGCTGCCCGGCGAGGATCGTCGCCTTCTTCTGGCCGGACGATGGCGAGACGCGGTTGAGCGAGCGCTCGATCTCGGCGTCGAAATAGTCCTGGCGATCGGCGGGGGAGAGGAGGGATTGCGTCATGCCCGGACTCAATGCCGGGACAGGACGTCGAGGATTTCCTGGTAACGGCGCGCGATCCGCTCGCTTTCCTCCTGATCCCCGCGTGCGAGCGCTTCCTTCTTGGCTTTGCGGAGCGCCGGCAACTGGGCGATCAGGCCTTCGCGCCAGATCGAGAGATCCTCGGCATAGCGCTGATACTCCGGCGACATGGCGGCCTTGATATCGCTATCCTTCATGCTCGAACTCCTGGCATGGCGATGCGCAGCCTGTGGACGGCATCGTCGGGTAGCAGCGTGGCATCGTCAACACATCATCCGGCGCGGCGACTGACTCTGCCTATGCCGGAGACAGAAGCGGTTTCGGATGGCGCGAGCACCTGCCTGCCCGCAAAAAGTGTTTTCCACTTTCCCGGAACATGGTCTAGACGCCCGCCATGATCGCGACCATCAGCGCTTCCGCCCTCCGCACCATCGCCACCGAGCGCACCGGGCTCGATGCCCTGCACGAGGCGATCGGCAACGGCCTCGCCGAGCCCTTCGCCGCCGCCGTTGAGATGATCCGCTCCTCCTCGGGCCGGGTCATCGTCACCGGCATGGGCAAATCCGGCCATGTCGGCCGCAAGATCGCGGCGACGCTCGCCTCGACCGGCACACCCTCGCATTTCGTCCACCCGGCCGAGGCCAGCCATGGCGATCTCGGCATGGTCCAGCCCGAGGATGTCGTAATCGCCCTGTCCTGGTCGGGTGAGGCGGTCGAGCTCTCGGCGATCGTCGGCTACACCCGCCGCTTCCGCGTCGGGCTGATCGCGATCACCGCCAACCGCGACAGCGCGCTCGGCCGCGAGGCCGACATCCCGCTCGTCCTGCCGAAAGCCGAGGAAGCCTGCCCGAACGGGCTCGCGCCGACGACCTCGACCACGATGCAGATGGCGCTCGGCGACGCGCTCGCGGTCGCCCTGCTGGAGGCGCGCGGCTTCTCGCGCCAGGATTTCTACGTCTACCACCCCGGCGGCAAGCTCGGCGCGCAGCTCAAGACCGTCGCGACGATCATGCATTCCGGCGAGCATCTGCCGGTCGTCGGCGAGACCGCTGCGATGGCCGATGTCGTCGCGATGATCACCGCCAAGGGTTTCGGCTGCGCCGTCGTCATCGATGCCGACGGCAGGCTCACCGGCGTCGTCACCGATGGTGACCTGCGCCGCAAGCTCGGCGCCGGCTGGGGCGGACGGCTTGCGCGCGACGTGATGACGCGGGATCCGCGCCGGATCGCGCCGGATGCGCTGACCGCCGAGGCGCTGGAGATGGTCAACCGCTTGCGCGTCACCGCGCTGATTGTCGCCGATGCTGATGACAGGCCGGTCGGCTTGGTCCACGTCCATGACCTGCTGGCATTGGGCGTCGCCTGACCCTGGCACCTGGCGAGGAGGCCCATGGCCGCGCTCGAATGGGATGATCTGCGCTATGTCCTCGCCGTCGCCGAGGCCGGCTCGCTCGCCGGTGCGGCGCGCGAACTGCGCGTCAACCACTCGACCGTGCTGCGTCGCATCGCCGCCTTCGAGCAGCAGCTCGGCCTTCGCCTGTTCGAGCGCCTGCCGACCGGCTATGTCCTGACGGCCGGCGGCGAGGAGCTGGTCGCCGCCGCGCGCAGCATCTCCGGCACCGTCACCGAGCTCGAACGCCGGATCGCCGGGCAGGATCTGCGCCTCTCCGGCACGCTGCGGATCACCGCCACCGACACGCTGATGGGCTCGATCCTGCCGGAGATTCTCGCCGAATTCGGCGAGGCCCATCCCGGCATCGCCCTGGAGGTCGCGGTCTCCAATCTGATGTTCAACCTGACCAAGCGCGATGCCGATGTCGCGCTGCGCACCGCCGACAATCCGCCGCCGACTTTGGTCGGGCGCCGGGTCGGCAAGATCGCTTTCGCGATCTATGCCGCGCCCGCTTATCTCGCGAGACACGATCATGCCGATCTCGCCGAGCATCGCTGGATCGGGCCGGACGATACCCTCGGCGGAACCTCGGTGGCGCGCTGGATGCAGGCCAAGCTGCCCAAGAGCGAGATCGTGCTCAGGGCCGATTCGCTGCTGGCGATGCAGCAGGCGGCGGTAGCGGGCTTGGGTCTGGTGGCGCTGCCCTGCTATCTCGGCGACAGCGTTCCGGCTCTCGCTTGCGTGCGCCGTCCCATGCCGGAGATAGAGACCGCCTTGTGGATTCTGACCCATGAAGACCTGCGCGCCGCGGCGCGGGTCCGCGCCTTCACCGATTTCGCCTATGGCGCCTTCCGCAAGCGCCGCGCCTTGCTGGAGGCCGAGGGCGCGCCCTCCGCTTGAGGATCACGCCTCGACCAGCTTGAGGCCGATCACGCCGATCAGGATCAGCGCGAGCAGGCCTAGGCGCATCGGCGAGGCGCTTTCGCCGAGGGTGACGATGCCGGCGAGGGCGACGCCGAGCGCGCCGATGCCGACCCAGACCGCATAGGCGGTGCCGACAGGCAGTTGCTTCAGCGCCAGCGACAGCATGACGAAGCTGATGATCGCCGAGATGATGCCGATCAGGCTCGGCCAGAAGCGGGTGAAGCCGCCGGCCTGCTTCAGCGCGACCGCCCAGACGATCTCGAGTAGGCCCGCTCCGGTGAGCAGCAACCAGGACATGGGATGTCTCCTTGGAATGGGGTGACGGCGCCGGATCGGCGCCGTCCTGAAGCTTGAGGGGTCAGAAGACCTTGATCGCGGCGACACCGAGCAGCAGGACGACGACGCCGGAGAAGCGCAGGGTCGAGATCTCGCGCTGGGGCAGGCGGAACCAGCCATGGCGGTCGACGAAGAGCGAGACGATCTGCTGGCCGGCAACGGTCAGGCCGACGGTGGCGGCGGTGCCGATCACGGGGATCGCGATGAACACGGTGGTGACATAGGTCGCGCCGCAGACCGCACCGATCCAGCCCCACCAAGGCATGGTCCGGAGGCCGCCGAGCTGGGGCTTGGCGCCGCCCATCAGCAGCAGCGTCACCAGCAGCACCGCGACCATCGACAAGGTCGCGACCGCAAAGCTGAACGCGCCGACGACGAAGGGCGCGCCGAGATCCTGCCGCAGCAAGCCGTTGATTGCGCCCTGTAACGGCAGAACGGCGCCGGCAATGAGGGCGAGCAGCATCCAGCCGAGCTTGGAGCCGGAGAGTTCCTTGGTCGCGCCTTTCTGGCCGAAGACGATCGCGACCACGCCGATGAGGACGGCGGCCTTGCCGAGCAGTGTGGCGGGCTTCGGCGTCTGCCGGGGCACGCCGAGCAGGCCGAAGCTGTCGAGCCCGAGCGAAGCCAGCATCTGGCCGGCGATCAACAGGCCAACCGCGACGACGGCGCCGAGCCGCGGGAAGACCAGGATGGTCGAGGCGACATAGAGCGCCGTCGCGACGCCGCCGATCGCATGCCACCAGGGCACGGCCCGCAGCCCGCCGAAAGCGGCGCTCGTGTCGGTCGCGAGCGCGACGATCAGCAGCAGGATGGCGGCCAGGACGACCTTAATCGTGGTCGCGGCGAAGGGGCTGCCGGTCGCCTTCGACAATTGCGCATTGGCGCCGGCCTGCACCGCCAGCAGGCCGCCGGCGACGAGGGAGAGCGGGATGAAAAGGGTATCCATGACGAGACGTCCTGTAGGCTTGGCCGGGAGCGCTCAGGCGTCTGCGTGAGTGAGCACCGGCACGGCGAGGCCGCGCTGCACGGCGGGGCGGGCCGCGATCGTCTCGTGCCAGCGCTTGAGATGAGGGGTATCGGTCAGGCTGACGCCGAGCTTGGGCAGGGCATTGATCCAGGGCCAGACCATGATGTCGGCGATGCCGTAGCTGGCCTCGACCAGATAGGGCCGCAGCGCCAGCTCGCCGTCGAGGACACGCAGGATGCGGCCGGTCTCGCGCTCATAGCGCTCGATCGCATAGGGCAGCGTCTCCTTGGCGAAGACCTTGAAGTGCCAGAGCTGGCCGATCATCGGTCCGACATGAGCCGCCTGAAAGAAGCTCCATTGCAGCGTCTTGCCGAGCGCCTGCGGGCCGTTCGGCTGGAGCACGCCGGAGCGCTCGGCGAGATAGAGCAGGATCGCGCCGGTTTCGAATATCGTCCGGTCACGGTCGTGGTCGACGATGACCGGAATCTTGTTGTTCGGGTTGAGCGCCAGGAAGCTCGGCCGATGCTGCTCGCCCGCCTCGATGTCGATAACGGTGACGGCATAGGGCAGCCCGGTTTCCTCGAGCATGATCGAGGCCTTGTGGCCGTTCGGGGTCTGGTAGGTATAGAGGTCGATCGGGGTCATCGGCTTGCTCCGAAGTTTGGATGCCGATGAGATAACTTGTGCGATAACGCATAACGATGTGTGATACGACGTCAGAGAAATGCGAAATTGCACAGCTTGTGAGACGTGTCTGCGCTTCCCCGTCATGGTCGGGCTTGTCCCGACCATCCACGTCTTCATTTCACTGGTCGAGAGCGGCGGTCGAGACGTGGATGCTCGCCACAAGGGCGAGCATGACGAACTGGAAACGGGTGGTGGGTAGCAGGCTCAACCGCGCTCGTAGAGCAGCCGCGCCCGGATCGTGCCGTCGAGAGCGCGGATCTCCTCGATGATCTCGCGCGCGACCTCGCCGACCGGGTCGGCTTCCATCACGACATAGCCGATCTCGCCGTCGGTCTGGAAGTTCTGGGCGGCGATGTTGATGTTGCGGCTGGCGAAGACGTCGTTGAGGCGGCGCAGCATGCCCGGCGCATTGCGCTGGACCTGGATGAAGCGGGTGCCGGCCGGGCGCGCCGGCAACTGCACCTGCGGGAAATTGACCGCGCCGACGGTCGAGCCGACATCGGAATAGTCGACCAGCTTGCGCGCCACCTCGGCTCCGATGCGCTCCTGCGCTTCCTCGGTCGAGCCGCCGATATGCGGGGTCAGGATGACGTTGGGCAGGCCCTGGATGGGCGTGACGAAGCGCTCGCTGTTCGAGGCCGGCTCCTTCGGGAAGACGTCGACCGCGGCGCCAGCAAGCGCACCGCTGCGCAAGGCCTCGGCGAGGGCATCGAGATCGACGACCGTCCCGCGCGAATTGTTGATGAGATAGGCGCCCTGCTTCATCGCCGCGATCTCGGCCTTGCCGATCATGTTGTGCGTGGCCGGCGTTTCCGGAACATGCAGCGAGACGACGTCGCTGTTGGCGAGCAGGGCCTTCAGGCTCTCGACCGGCTCCGTGTTGCCATGGCGCAGGCGGTCGGTGTGATCGTAATAGATCACGCGCATGCCCATCGCCTCGGCGATGTTGGAGAGCTGGCTGCCGATATTGCCGTAGCCGACGATGCCGAGCACCTTGCCGCGCACCTCGAAGGAGCCGTTGGCCGATTTGTCCCAGCCGCCCTCATGCGCCGAGCGCGAGCGGTCGGGAATGCGGCGCAGCAGCATGACGATCTCGCCGATAGTGAGTTCGGCGACGCTGCGGGTGTTGGAGAAGGGCGCGTTGAAGACCGGGACGCCGCGCAGGCGGGCGGCGTCGAGATCGACCTGGTTGGTGCCGACCGAGAAGCAGCCGACGGCGAAGAGGCGTTTTGCAGCGGCGAAGACCGGCTCGGTCAGCTGCGTGCGCGAGCGGATGCCGAGGATATGCGTCTTCTCGATGGCTTCGATGAGCTGGGCCTCGTCGAGCGCTTTCGGCAGGCGTGTCAGGTTGGTGTAGCCGGCCTGCTGCAGGGCGGCGACGGCGGAATCGTTGATCCCCTCGAGCAGGAGGACGCGGAGTCGGTCCTTCGGGAAGGAAAGCCGGTCGGTGGGAAGGTTCATGGCGCGCTCGGATGGTCCAGCGATGCGCCCGCTCGCCTTGTCGGGCGGAAGGCGCCGGAGCGCTCGCTATAGACCTGTTGTCGCAGCGCACAACCGCAAAGTTGTCGCGCCCGGCTCCCGTTAGGCGCCGGCAGCGCGCAAGGACACGCCGCCGCCCGGTGAAACGGGTGTGAGGTGCTGCTGTGGCAGCAGGAAGGGCTGGCCGGCCGGCGGCAGGCGGCTGAAGGAGAGCGAGACGCGGAAGACGCCGCGGAGCAGGTTGTCGTCGAGGATGGTCGCGGGCTCGCCCTGGGCGACGATCGCGCCCTCATGCATCACCACCAGCCGGTCGGCATAGGTCACGGCGAGGTTGAGGTCGTGCAGCACCACCAGCACGGCCGCACCCTGCGCCGCGATGGAGCGGGCGGCGTCAAGCAGCGAGAGCTGGTGGCAAAGGTCGAGGCTGGCGATCGGCTCGTCCAGGAACAGGATCTGGCGCTGCGCGACGCTGCGGCCGGCCTCCAACTGGCAGAGCGCCCGGGCGAACTGGACGCGCTGCTGCTCGCCGCCTGAGAGGGTCTGGTATTGCCGGCCAGCAAGGCCGACGACGCCGGCCGTCTCCAGCGCCTGGGCGATGATCTCAGCCTTGCGGACGCGCGACTGCGCCCGGCCGACACCTTCCAGGCCGAGGCGCGCGACCTCGTAGACGCTGAACGGGAAGGCAAGACGCTGGTTCTGCACCATCACGGCGCGGCGGCAGGCGAGCTCCCAGGCCGGAATCTGCGGCAACGTCGCGCCGTCCATGCGGACCGAGCCCTGCGAAGGGGCAAGCTCGCCGGTAAGCAGCTTCAGCAAAGTCGACTTACCCGCGCCGTTGGGGCCGACGACGATGGTGGTGGCGCCCTCCTCCAGCGCGAGCGAGGCGCCGCGCACGAGGGTGCTACTGCGTACCGAAAAGGACAGATCGGTCGCTTCGAGGATCGCCATGCTCAGAGCTCCGCGATCCGGCCGCGGCGCAGCAGCAGCCAGAGGAAGAAGGGCGCGCCGATGAAGGCGGTGACGATGCCGATCGGCAGTTCGGCCGGCACGACGACGAGGCGGGCGATGATGTCGGCGCCGACTAGGAGGGCCGCGCCGCCGATTGCCGAGAGCGGCAGCAGCAGGCGGTGATCGGGCCCGATCGAGAGCCGGATCAGATGCGGCACGACGATGCCGACGAAGCCGATCACGCCGGCCGCGGCGACGCTG
Source organism: Allobosea sp. CRIB-10 (assembly GCF_900112185.1). Lineage (GTDB taxonomy): Bacteria > Pseudomonadota > Alphaproteobacteria > Rhizobiales > Beijerinckiaceae > Allobosea. The sequence goes on from NZ_FOKP01000014.1 coordinate 106,434, forward strand.
GCGCCGACCGCGAGCGCGACCAGCAGGATCGCGAGCGCCTTGACGCGCTGGACGGGCACGCCGAGATGATAGGCCTCGGCTTCGCCGAGCATCAGCGCGTTGAGGCCGCGTGCCAGCAGCGGAACGGCAAAGAGCAGCGGCAGCACGATCGGCGCCACCACCGAGAGCTTGGTCCAGCTCGCGCCGCCGAGGCTGCCGAGCGACCAGAAGGTCAGGTCACGCAATTGCCGGTCGTCGGAGATGAAGGCGAGCAGGCCGGTGAGCGAGCCGGCCAATGCGCCCAGCGCGACGCCGGCGAGCAGCATGGTCGCGACCGAGGTGCGGCCCTGGCGCGTCGCGATCAGATAGAGCGCCAGCGTCGAGACGAGCCCGCCGAAGAAGGCGCCGAAGGGCAGCACGGCGAAGGGCAGCTTCATCGCGAAGCCTGTGAGGAGGCGGTCGCCGAGCACGATGGTCGCGGCGGCGGCAAGGCCGGCGCCGGCGGAGACGCCGACCAGCCCGGGATCGGCGAGTGGATTGCGGAACAGGCCCTGCATCAGCGCGCCGGAGATGGCGAGCGCCGCCCCGACCAGCGCGCCGAGCAGCAGGCGCGGCATGCGGATATTGAGCACGACCAGCGCCTCGCGGCTGTCGAGCAGATCGGCCGGGCCGAAGCCGAGCTTCGCCAGCAAGATGTCCGCGACGCGGCCGGGTGCGATCGCGAAGGCCCCTGCCCCGAGCGAGAGCAGCATCAGCAGCAGGCAGAGCCCGACCAGCGCCGCGACGGCGATGACGCCCTTGCGACGGTGACCGGCCGTGAGCAGGGCCAGCGCCGCAGCGCTCGCGCTCGGAGTCTGCTTCACAGCCAATGTCATTTGGCGGCGGAGAGCTGGGCGATCTTGGCGTCGGGATAGAGCTCGGCCATCAGGTCGCGGGCCGCGTTCGGTGTGCGCGGGCCGAAGCCGAGCAGATAGAGCCCGTCCATCCGGATCAACGCTTTCTGCTTCGCCGCCGGCGTCTGCGAGAAGGCCGGCATGGCGAAGAGCTCGTCGGGACCGGCATTGTGGGCGCTGGAATGGCGCATCATCAGCACGACGTCGGGACCCGCGGTGATGATCGCCTCGTCGGTCATCGGCTTGAAGCCCTCGACGGCACTGGCGGCATTGACGCCGCCGGCGAGCGCGATGATCGCATCGGCGGTCGTGTTCCTGCCGCCGACCATGGTGCGCCCGTTCTGTAGGGAGAGCACGAACAGGACGCGCTTCTGCTTCGGCAGGCCGCTGCGCAGCTTGTCGAGCTCGTCAAAACGGGTCCTCACTGCGGCGGCGAGCTGCTGAGCCGGCTCGGCGGCGCCTGCCGCCTTGCCGATGGCTGCGATCTTCGAAACGACGGCTTCCGGGGTCAGCGCCTCCGGAATCATCGTGATCGGCGTGCCGGATTCCTTAAGCAGAGCCAGCGCGTCGGGCGGGCCGGCGCCTTCCACCGCGATGATCTGCGAAGGCTTGAGCGAAAGCACGCCCTCGGCCGAGAGAGCCCGGACATAGCCGACGCTCTTCTTTTCCTTCAATGCCTCGGGCGGCCACTGGCTGGTGGTGTCCACGCCGACGATCTTGTCCTGTTGGCCGAGCGCGTAAAGCACTTCGGTGACGACGCCGCCCGCCGCGACGATGCGTTCGGCGGTCTGCGCCTGGGCGGCGGCGATGAAGCCGCCGGAGCGAAGATCCCCCGCGAAGCCGATGGCTGCCAGCGCGCTGAGGCAAATGGCTGCGGCAAGCTCGCGCCCGAGGCGCTTCGCCTTCAGGCTGGAGAACGGTCTTGACGTCGAGGATGACAGATCGTGCATGAGCATCTCGGGGCTCGCCGCGGCGCAGCAAGCGGCCTTGCAGCGGCAGCTTTCTACGCTAAAGTCGTTCTAAAGTATTGACTCAGTTTATAACCATTCAAAACAACAGTCAGCGAGCCATTATTGACGGTGATATTCGGCTTTACTAAGGAGGGTCAAGAGCGGCAAAACCGCCCGACCGTCCCCTTTCAAGAGCCGCCGAGGTTTCCCGATGTTCATCGCTATGAACCGCTTCAAGGTCGTCAAGGGAGAGGAGGAGGCCTTCGAGACGGTCTGGTCCTCGCGCAAGACCCGTCTCGACGAGATGCCGGGCTTCATCGCCTTCCACCTGCTGAAGGGGCCGGAGAAGGAGGACCACACCCTCTACTCCTCGCACACGACCTGGGCCTCGAAGGACGATTTCACCGCCTGGACCAAGTCGGACCAGTTTCGCGAGTCGCACCGCAATGCCGGCCAGCCCCGGCCGAAGCCGCTCTATCTCGGCCATCCCGAGTTCGAGGGCTTCGAGACCATCCTCACCGAGCACAACCCGCATCTGCCGCGCCAGGCGGCCGAGTAAGAAGGCTCCAGACGATGTCGCTCGCTGAAACGCTGGCTCCGGCCGCTCCGGCCGAGGCCATGGAAAAGGTCCGGGCGGCGCTCGCCGCCAAGCCGGACGGTGTGATCGAGGCCGTCGCGCGCGAGCACGGCGTCTCGACGCTCGCCGTGCTCGAGGCGACGCCGGAGGAGCAGCGCCGCCTCATCGCCGCCGAACGGTTCGAGGCGCTCTGGCAGGAGCTCGCCACCTGGGGCACAGTGCTCTTCATCGTGCACACGCCGGATATCGTGCTGGAATGCGAGGGCTCGCTGCCGGTGGGCTCCTTCGGCCATGGCTATTACAACATCCACGGCGACAGCCCGATCGGGGGCCATATCAAGGCCGGCAGCTGCAAGGCGATCTATCTCGTCGACCGCGCCTTCCATGGCCGCCGCTCCTGTTCGGTGCAGTTCTTCAACGGCGCCGGCGAGGCGATGTTCAAGGTCTTCGTCCGCCGCGACGCGGCGCGCGAGCTTCTGCCCGATCAAGTCGCACGTTTCGAGGCGCTGACGCGCGATTTTGCCTGAGATCGACCAGCTACGGCTGTCGGGACCCCGGCAAAGCCTCTGCCGGCCGCCGGGAGAGGCTTTGCTTCGTCGGGCGATACGCTTGTGGCGGCAGGCCGATCACTTATAAATGACGGCAATCGCCTCTTTTCCGCCATAGCGACCATCATATCGATTGAGCTGCGTCAGCGGCGCCTGAAAGGTCGAGAATTTACCAGACGTTAACCATACAGGCGCAGCCTTCAACATGCGGAGCGAAGCGACGTGATCGAGCCAGTTGATCACGTGCCGGCTCCGTCAGGCGAACGCCGTGGCCAGCCAGCCGGCGCAGGCAGCCTGCTTGAGGCCCCGGCTGAGGACGCTGAGATGGCGGCGCAGCTAGCCCTGACACGGGTCAACCTGGCCAAAGATTTAATCGGCCCCACGCTGGCCGCTGCCAACTCCAACACCTTTCCCGCCGCGCTGGTAAGGCACGGCAGCTTCCGCAACGGGGCGATGCTGGCGTTGCGTTTCGTGCAGGCAAGGCTGCTGTCGGTGTGGGGCCTGCTGCTCGCCGCGGCCCTGTGCCCGCCCAAGGTCTTCACCGATTTCGCGATCTTCGGAGCGCTGGCGAACTTCGTCGCGATCGTGGTGCTGCTGCGTTTCGAGGCGGTTTTCTTTCAGAGCAACGACCGGATGCGGCTCGGCCGGGCCTTTCGCCTGGCGGTGGCCGCGGGCACGATGTTTCTCGCCGTGGCGACGATCCTGGTTCTGTTCGCGGCGGCGCAAAGCTGGGTGCTGCGTGGCTTCGGCGCGCTCTTCCTGATCTCCCTGGCCAGCCGGGCGGCGATCCGCCTGCTTCTGGCAGAAGCCACGGCGGAAGGCGACTTCGGCACGATCGGCAACAGCAACGTCGTTCAGGCATTGGTCCAGCCAGGAATGATGATCCTGCTGATCTGGCCGCTCGGACCGGTCTCGCTTGCCCTGTTCGCGGCCGATGCCTTCGGTCACACCGTCACGGCGTGCTATCTCGTCTGGCGGCGACGGCACTCGCTGCTGCGGATGCTGCATCCTGCGCGCTGGTCGCTGGCCGAGCTGCTCGCTGCCGGCTGGCAATGGCGCAGCGCGCCGACTTATCTCCTGCCGTCGACCTTGCTCTCCTTTGGCTTCTCGGTAGCGCCGTTGGTGGTTCTGCCGATGTCGAGCGACCCGGTCCTGGCGGCGCATATGGTGCTGGCGATGCGTCTGCTCGACATGCCGGCGCAGATGTTCGGCGCCGTGACGACGCCACTGGTGATGAGCGATCTGCGCGGGCATCGGGATCGCGACCGGCAACGACGCGCACGCCTGTTGACATGGGCCATGATGGCCGCCGCGATCGCGCTCTTCGTCGCTATTGCCCTCGTGGCGATCGGCGCCGACCTGCTCATCCTGAATGGCACCAAATGGGGCGGTGTCGGCGAGGTGATGGCGGTCATGACGCTGTTCTATGGCTGCAGCGCGCTGGTCGGCCCCTTGCAGGAAATGGGGACCTTCTCATCGCGCCCGCGCAGCCAGATGTCGGCCAATGCCCTGGCGCTCGCCGTAATCGCGATCGTGATCTGGAGTTTCGGCAGCCTGTCGCCCGCCTTGCTTGCCGCGATCGGCCTGGTCTCGCTGCTGCGCCTGCTGCTGCATCTGCGCCTGACATGGACGGCGATCGGCAAGGCACCACTCGCGGCGGCCGCCTGAAGCAATTCCGGCAGAACGATGCGCAGCGGTTCCGCTTCGGGAATCGCCCAGAAGCAATGAGAGGACGCTTGGACGGCGAAGCAGTGCCCGTCGGCGAGGCTCCAAGCTTGGACTATTCGCGCCGGATCAGCCGGTCGGCGAGCAGCGAGGAGAAGAAGCCCGGCTTGAATTCGCGCTCGAGCCGCTCGGGATCGTACTCCTTCGCCACCCAGTCGAGGAACGGCGTGCCCTTGCTGGCGCCCTCGCGCGCATAGGTCTCGAAGAAGGCGTCGAGAATCCCGGTCTTGGCGAAGCGGAAATGGCCGTAGCGCAGCGAAAGCTCGGCCATCGCCTCTGCGAGCGGCCGCCTCTCGTGGATCAGCAGATAGAGCGCAGAGAAGAAACCGGCCCGGTCGGCGCCCGATTTACAATGGACCAGAGCAGGCGTCTGCAACCCCGCAAAAAACGCGGGGGCAGCCAGAAGGGTGTCGCGGTCCGGCGCGCCACGCGACCGCAGGACGAATTCGACCAGCGCGATGCCGTGGCGCTCGCAGGCCTCCTTCTGCAGCGGCCAGGCACCGTGCTCGCGGCCGCCGCGCAGGTTGACGATGGTCTTGACGCCCTGGCGGGCGAACCAGGCGATGTCCGTCGGCGCCGGCTGGGCGGCGCGCCAGAGCTGCGGCGTGACGCGATGGGCGTTGAGATAGGCGAGCCGGAAGATGCCGTGATCGGACAGCAGCATATTGGCCCAGGCACGGGCGCGATCGAGCCGGCCGCGCAAGGGGCGGTCCCAGCGCGCGATCCGCGCCATGCGCCTCGCATAGCGGTCTTCCGGCCGCCGCCAGCGGTTCAGCATGGGATCGCACCTGTCATCCCGGCCCGATAGCAGCGCGCGCGCCACTGCGCAAATCGGTAACTCCGACTAAAAGCCGGGCTTGGCCTTTGCGCCACAACCGCGCATAAGGCCTCCCGAAGTTTTGTCATCGACAGGTCAGGTACATGCGGCTCGACGCCATCGCCATCGGCAAGAATCCCCCGGAAGAGGTCAACGTCGTCATCGAGGTCGCGATCGGCGGCGAACCGATCAAATACGAGATGGACAAGGAAGCCGGCACGCTCTTTGTCGACCGCTTCCTCTATACGCCGATGCGCTATCCCGGGAATTACGGCTTCATCCCGCATACGCTGTCGGAAGACGGGGACCCCTGCGACGTGCTCGTCGCCAATACCCGTCCGCTGGTGCCGGGTTCCTACATCGCGGTCCGCCCGATCGGCGTGATGATGATGGAAGACGAGGGCGGCGGCGACGAGAAGATCATCGCGGTGCCGGTCCCCAAGCTGACCAAGCGCTACGAGAACGTGACGAACTACACCGATCTGCCGCAGATCACGCTCGACCAGATCCAGCACTTCTTCGAGCACTACAAGGACCTGGAACCCGGCAAGTGGGTGAAGCTCACCGGCTGGGGCGACGCCGCCAAGGCCAAGCAGCTGATCGTCGAGGCGATCGAGCGGGCCAAGAAGGCCAAGTCGGGCTGAGGCCAGGACGAGGGGTCGCGCGACGCCTTTCCGTCATGGTCGGGCTTGTCCCGACCATCCACGTCTTCGCTGGTCAAGCGCGGTGTTCAAGACGTGCGTGCTCGCCACAAGGGCGAGTATGACGGGTAGACCTGTGCGCCCCCTGATCCGGCCCTTCGGGCCACCTTCTCCCGCAAGGGGAGAAGGCAAGAGCGGCACGCTCGCGCCCTGTTTACCGCTTCAGCATCCGCTCGATCTCAGCCCGCAATTGCGGGCCGAGATCGCCGCGCTCCAGCGCATAGGCGACATTGGCGCTGAGGAAGCCGATCTTCGAGCCGGTGTCGTAGATGTCGCCATCGAAGCGGACGGCGAAGAATTTCTCCTGCTGCGCCAGCGCGATCATCGAATCGGTGAGCTGGATCTCGTTGCCGGCGCCCTTCTCCTGCTTGGCGAGCAGGTCGAAGATCGTCGGCTGCAGGATGTAGCGGCCGGTGATGTGCAGGTTCGACGGCGCCGTGCCTTTCGGCGGCTTCTCGACCATCTTGCTGATCTGCGAGACCTTGGCCTTGGCGTCGGCGACGCCGACGATGCCGTATTGATGGGTCTGGTCGTCCGGCACCGGCGCCACCGCGATATGGTTGCCGCCATGCTCCTCATAGGCGGCGATCATCTCGGCGAGGCAGCCCTTGCCGCTGGTGTGATGCAGCATGTCCGGCAGCAGCAGCGCGAATGGTTCATCGCCGACGATCTCGCGCGCGCACCAGACGGCATGGCCGAGGCCGAGCGGCGCCTGCTGGCGGGTGAAGCTCGAAGCGCCGGCGGCCGGCAGATCGTGCTTGAGCGCCTCCAGTTCCTTGGTCTTGCCGCGCTTGGCAAGCGTGTCGTCGAGCTCATAAGCCATGTCGAAATGGTCTTCGATCACAGCCTTGTTGCGGCCGGTGACGAAGACGAAATGCTCGATCCCGGCGGCGCGCGCCTCGTCGACCACATGCTGGACCACCGGCCGGTCGACAATGGTCAGCATCTCCTTCGGGATCGCCTTCGTCGCAGGCAGGAAACGGGTGCCGAGGCCAGCGACGGGGAAGACCGCCTTGCGGATTTTCTTGATCATGCGCGTCCATCTCGCGCGCCCGGGCGCGCGCCTGCTGAAGATCGGAGGGCTTCGGGAGAGCCGGCTTCGCCCGATTCATGCCGGCGGCTCAAGGCTGGCCCGTGAATCTGGCGAAAGCCGGGCCGGCCCCATCTTCGAATACCAGTCGGGCCTTGCCGATACGTCAACGTTTTTGCGGTAACGTACCGGATTTGCTGCCCTCCCCTGCAATCCTGCACGGCTTCATCGGAACCATGCCCGAGATTAGCCATGCCAGGGAGACAGGCTGGATCGAACTGTCGTGATTCCGGTCTATGCCGGTCACGTGACGAGGAGACGAAGATGGCGATTCTGGTTTCGGGCGGGGCCGGCTATATCGGCAGCCATATGGTCCTCGAGCTTCTGGACCGTGGCGAGAAGGTCGTGGTGCTCGACGATCTCTCGACCGGCTTCTGGTGGGCGGTGCCGCAGGAGGCGACCCTCGTGCGCGGCGACATGGGCGACCAGGCCCTGGTCGAGCGCACCATCGCCGAACATGGCATCAGCGAGATCGCGCATTTTGCCGCCAAGATCGTCGTGCCGGATTCGGTCACCGATCCACTCGGCTACTACCACAACAACACCGTCAAGACGCGCGCCCTCCTGGAGAGCGCGGTGCGCGGCGGCGTCAAGCATGTGATCTTCTCCTCGACCGCGGCCGTCTATGGCGAGCCGCCGGTCTCGCCGGTGCCGGAGGAGATCGCGCTCAACCCGATCAACCCCTATGGCCGCTCCAAGCTGATGAGCGAATGGATGCTCGGCGACGTCGCCTGCGCCCACGGCCTGTCTTACGTCGCGCTGCGCTATTTCAACGTCGCCGGCGCCGATCCCAAGGGGCGGTCGGGCCAGTCCAGCACCAACGCCACCCATCTGATCAAGGTCGCGAGCCAGGCGGCGCTCGGCCAGCGCGCCGGACTCGACATCTTCGGTACCGATTATCCGACGCCGGACGGCACCTGCATCCGCGACTATATCCACGTCACCGACCTCGCCCGCGCCCATCTGTCGGCTCTCGACCATCTGCGCACCGGCGGCGGCAATCTGACGCTGAACTGCGGCTATGGCCGCGGCTATTCGGTCAAGGAAGTCACGGAAGTGGTGAAGCAGGTCTCGGGCGTCGATTTCCCGGTCCGGCTCTCGCCGCGACGCCCCGGCGATCCGGCCGCGCTCGTCGCCAAGGCCGACCGCATCCGCGCCGAGCTCGGCTGGCAGCCAGAGCATGACGATCTCACTGAGATCGTCACCCAGGCGCTGGCCTGGGAGGAGAGCCTGCGCAAGCGCAATGCGAGCTAACACCGCATTCTCTCAGCCCTCATCCTGGAGAGCGATCGCAGATCGCGTCTCGAAGGATGCTCCACGAGGCTCGAGAGACAGCTGAAGCATCCTTCGAGACGGCCGCTGATGCGGCCTCCTCAGGATGAGGGCTTTATGTTTGGCTGCTGGCGAAGAGATTTGGCGCGGCGTTAACCCATGGTTAACCTCGATCGGGCGCTGTGGTGGAAAGACCCCGCGACCGAGCCAGAGGAGCAACCATGCGCCCCGTCACCGTTCTCGCCTTCGCAGCGGCGCTCGGCCTCGGGCCGGCGCTCGCGCAGACGACGGGTTCGATCAATCCGGCGCGGGCGCAAGTCCCCAAGCCCGAGGCGCGGCCGGCTGCGCCGGGCTTCGACGGCTTCCTGCGGACGCTCTGGCCGATGGCGCAGGCGCGCGGCATCTCGCGCCAGACCTTCGACCTGGCCTTTCAAGGAGTAACGCCCGATCCCTCCATCGTGGCGCTGACTCGCAAGCAATCGGAATTCACCGCGCCGATCTGGAGCTATCTCAACAGCGCGGTCGGCGGCTCGCGCATCTCGCGTGGCCGCGAGATGCTCGACGCCCATGCCAGCGTGCTGGCCCAGGCCGAATCCCGCTATGGCGTGCCGAAGGAGATCATCCTCGGTATCTGGGGGATGGAGACCAACTACGGCTCGTTCAAGGGCGACAAGGACGTGATCCGCTCGCTCGCGACCCTGGCGAGCATCCGCTATCGTGGCGACTTCTTCCGCGACGAGCTCCTGACCGCGCTGGAGCTGATCGAGAAGGGTCATGTTGAGCGCAGCGAATTGCGGGGATCCTGGGCCGGCGCCATGGGCCACACCCAGTTCATGCCATCGAGCTACATGAAATACGCGGTCGACCAGACCGGCGATGGCCATGCCGACATCTGGACCTCGACCAGCGACGCCATCGCCTCGACCGCCAACTATCTCAAGGGCTATGGCTGGACCCCCGGCCTGCCCTGGGGGATCGAGGTCGTGATCCCTGAGGGCTTCGACCACAATCTCTACCGCGCCAGCTTCTCATCCTTCCGCTCGGCGGGCGTGCGCCGCGCCGACGGCGGCTCGCTGCCCTCCTCCGGTGAAGCGCGCCTGTTCTATCCGGCCGGCCATACCGGCCCGGCCATGCTGCTGACCGCGAATTTCGACGTCATCAAGAAGTACAACTCCTCCGACGCCTATGCGCTCGCCGTCGGCCATCTCGGCGACCGGATCGTCGGCAGGCCCGCCCTGCAGGGCGAATGGCCGGTCAAGGCACCACGCCTCGACAAGGCCGGCACCACCGACGTCCAGCGCCGGCTGAAGGCCCTCGGTCTCTACAATCACGACGCCGACGGGCGCATCGGCACCGGCACGCGCGAGGCGGTCAGACAGTATCAGCTGCGCGTCGGCATACTTGCCGACGGCTACCCGACCCCGGCGCTGCTGGCGCGGATGAAGGCGCCCCGCTGACAAAGCGGGCAATCGCGACTATATTGCCTTCCGGTGCCACTTCCCGACCGGCGCCGATCGAGAGCACGATGCGTCCGCGTTCGCTCTTCATGGTACTGGCTGCGGCCCTGCTCGTGCTCGTCACCGGCGGGCCGATCTCGATCGCCCAGAACCCGGTGCCGCCGGGCCGGATACCGCAGGCGCCGCCGCAGGGGCGCAGCCTGTTCAACATGTTCTGGCAGATTCCCGAGAAGCCCGTCGCTCAGCCACGCCCGCAGCGTCAACGCGTTGCGCCGGTCCAGCAGCGCCGGGCGCCGACCCGCGTCGTCGTCCGAGACGATCCGGTCATCCCCAAGGTCGACGTCAACCACCACGTCCTGGTCATCGGCGACACGCTCGCCGGGCAGATCGCCGAAGGGTTGGAAGACAGCCTGCAAGACCGCGCCGACGTTGCGGTCGAAAACAAGGCCAAGGCCGATAGCGGCCTGGTCCGCAGCGATTTCTACGACTGGCCCAAAATGGCCGGCGAGCTGCTGGCGGCGGACGCCAAGGTCATGGTCGGCGTCGTCGTGCTCGGGCCGAACGACCGGCAGGTCATCCGCGAAGGCGAGATCACCCATGAGCCGCTGAGCGAACGCTGGCTCCAGCTTTACAGGGCGCGGATCGAGGCGGTCGCCTCGGCCTTCAGCGCCAAGCGCGTGCCGCTGATCTGGGTCGGCGCGCCGCCGATGCAGAATCCTCGCCTATCCACCGACCTGACCACGCTGAACGATCTCTTTCGCAAGGGAACCGAGGGGGCCGGCGGCCAGTTCGTCGACCTCTGGGAGGCCTATGTCGACACGGAGAACCGCTATACGGCGATGGGGCCGGACGTGAACGGCCAAATCGCCCGGCTGCGGCTCGGCGACGGCGTGCATTTCACCAAGGCCGGCGCCCGCAAGGCGGCTCATTTCGTCGACGTCGTCATCCGCCGCATCCTGGAGAAGACACCGACGCAGAATGTCATCGCCCTGCCCGTTCCTCCCGAGGCAGAGGGCACGCCCTCGCCGCCGCCGCAGCCCATGGATGTCGAACGGCTGATCGACCGCATGGTCAGCGGCGCGCCGACCGATCTTCCGCTCTTACCCGTGGTCCCGCCCAGGCCGCTCGCCGGCCCGATCCTGCCCCTGACCGGGGCGGTCTCCCTGGGCGGCGATGCGGCGCTGATCGCCTCGATCCAGGAAGCGCGCGGCCGCGGCGATATTGCCGCAGGGCTCGACCGCGTCTTCGGCCAGGGCATCGCGCCTGAGCCGCGCCCCGGCCGCGCCGACGATTTCCGCTGGCCGCGGGGCAATTGAAGCAGCGGAGCCGCTCCGTCTTTCCGGGTCACGCCAAAGGCGTGAGCCCGGAACCCATAACCACAGCGCATTTCCAGAAGGTCGATGATCGGTGAGTCTTGGTCGGCTCTGCCTGTGTTCATGGGTTCCAGGCTCGCTGCGATGCAGCGTCCCGGCAAGACGGCATGGTTATCCCAGCTGAAAGCGCTCGAAGCGCTGCATCTCCTCGTCGACCCGCCGCCGCAGCTCCGCAGACGGCTCAGGCTCCAGCCAAGTCCATTGCTGCACCAGGAGCTTGCGCGCCGCCCGGTCGGTCTTGAGGTCGGCGACGGCGACGATGCGGTCCCCCGCCAGCACCGGCAGGCCGAAATAGCCGAAGACGCGCTTTTCCTTCGGCAAATAGGCCTCGAAGACATGGTCATAGCCGAAGAACAGCTTCAGCCGCTTGCGCTGGATGATCAGCGGGTCGAAGGGCGAGAGGATGTGGACGAGGCTGTCGTCGACCGGCTCCGATGGCTCCAGCACCTCCGGCATCGCCCAATGCGGGGTCTTCGCGGCACCCTCGATCGCGACCGGCACCAGCTCCTTGCGCCTGACGCGCGCCGCGATCAGTTCGGCGATCGCCTTCTTGCTGGGCGCATCGAGATGGCAGATCGAATCCAGGCTGACGATCCCTTGCGCCCGCAACGCCCGGTCGAGCTTGTAGGCGGCGACCTGACGTTCCGACGCCGGCGCCGGCTGCTGGTCCCAGCCGAAATGCCGGTCGATCAGCTCATAGGTCTTGAGCATGCCGGCGCGGGCCGAAATCGCGAGCTCGCCATCATAGAAGGCGCGCTCGAGCAGGCCTTTTGACGGCTTCTTGCTGGCCCAGAGATGCGTCTTCTCGACCAGCACGTCAGTGTCGATGTCGCGGATGGTGAGGGCGCCGTCCTTGCGGATTCGGCGCAGCAGCTTGCGCGTCTCCTCGCGGCTGCCGACCGCAGCCCAGCGCTTCGGCTCGGCGCGATGTGCCTTCATCGCCGGCAGGAAATAGCGCAGGTCCGCAGTCGGCACATAGGACAACGCATGCGTCCAGTACTCGAACACCGATTTGTCCTGCGACTGCGCCTGCGCGAGGTCGTCGCGGCTATAGCCGGGAATCCGGCTGTAGAGGATGTGGTGGTGACAGCGCTCGATCACGTTGATCGTATCGATCTGGACATAGCCGAGATGGGCGACCGCCGCCGCCGTCGCCTCCGCGCCAGAACCGAAGGGCTCGCGCATGTCGAGCTTCTGGGCCTTGAGCCAGCCCCGGCGCGCCGCCGCCTTGTCGAGTGTCAGAATCTTTCGCGGTCGCGTCGCCATCTGGGCAAGCTAGCGACAAGCCGGTGCGCCGATAAGTGGCGATGGCCCGCATTCCTGACAGAAGCTGTCGGCGGCGACGAGTGACAGGCCCGGTATCTTGCCGGCCGTCTGCTTCATAGATCCGGAGCAGGCCTGCCGAGCTGGCGTCGATGAAGCCCTGGTCCGCCCCCTTGACACACGCTGCTTCCCAGCTTGCGATCGCCGATACGCTTTCCGCCGAAAGCGGACGGCTCTGAGCGCCGCAACTCAAACCTGGATCGGCTGCAGCCGAGCGGAACACCGGAACGATGGAGGTGCCGTGTGGAACAGTCCATGCGGCCCCGGCCGTTCCGGCAGAGGCTCAGGCCGCCCGGCTGCGCCGAGCCGGTGCCGCGGCCTCCTCGCCTTGCGTTGTCCGGAAGGTGCTGACGAAACGGTTCAGGCGCTCGATCTGATCGAGCAGGGCCCGTGCCGAGGCGGCGCTTTCCTCGGCCAAAGCGGCATTGCTCTGGGTCATCTCGTCCATATGGCTGACGGTGCGGGCCATCTCGTCGATGCCGTTGGCCTGCTCGCCGGCGGCGGCGGCGATCTCGTTGACGGTGGACGAGACCTGCATCGAGGCCTCGACGATCTTCTCCAGCGTCTCGCCGGCCTGCCGGACCAGGCGCACGCCCTCGACGACCTCGATGTCGGAGGAACCGATCAGGCCGGTGATGTCCTTGGCGGCCTCGGCCGAACGCTGCGCCAGCGCCCGGACCTCGGCGGCGACGACGGCAAAGCCGCGCCCGGCATCGCCGGCCCTAGCGGCTTCGACGGCCGCATTCAAGGCCAGGAGGTTGGTCTGGAAGGCGATGCCGTCGATCACGCTGGTGATCTCGGAGATCTTCTTTGAGGCCCCCTCGATGCGCGCCATCGCCTCGATCGCGTCCTTGACGATCTCGCCGCCGGTGCGTGCCACGGCCGAGGCATTGTCCGCCAGCGTCACCGACTGGCGGGAGGACTGCGCCGAGCTCTTGACCGAGGCGGTGAGCTCCTCGGTGGTCGCCGCGGTCTGCTGCAGGGCCGATGCCTGCTGCTCGGTGCGTGACGACAGGTCGTTGGCGCCGCTGTTGATCTCCTGCGAGGAGGCGGCGATGGCGGCGGAGCTGGTCTTGATGCTCGCGACCATCTCGCCGAGCTTGGTCATGGCATCGTTGAAATGGTCGCGGATGCTGGCGTATTCGGCCGGCATGTCGTCAGCCATGCGATGGGTCAGGTCGCCGCGCGCCAACGCCGCCATGCCATTGCCGACATAGCCGATCGCCTTGTCGCGCTCCTTCGCCTTGGCCTCCTCGACGGCACGAGCCTCGGCCTCGATCTTGAGGCGCGCCGCCTCCGAGGCTTCGAGATAGACCGAGATGGCGTAATCCATGTCGAGCAGGGCGGCCTTGACGATGGCGCCGATCTCGGCGCCGCGCTCGGCCGCGCCGTCGAGCTTGCCGCCGAAGCGGCTCTTAGGCCAGCGCTCCTCCAGCACCTTGGCGAGCAGATTCTCGAGCAGCAGGGCATAGCCGCCGATATACCAGCGCGGCTCCAGCCCGATCTTGGCATGGATCTGGCCGACGGTGGTGACGGCGCGGACATAGTCCTGGTCGAACTGGCCCTTGGCGATGCGGTTCCAGTGCGAGATCTGGCGGTTCTTCGCGCCGTCCATATGGGCGGCATTGCTGAAGAAGGCCTTGGTCTCGGGGAAGGCAGCGACCTGGGTGTAGAAGGCATCGAGCGCGCCGGGCAAGGCGCCGAGGATGCTCTTTTCCATTCCGGCGATGCGCTCCCGCGCCTCGCGATCGAGCTGCATGAAGTCCAGCCGTCTGTCGAGCTGATCCCCTGACGACATGATGTGATCCCCCAATCACGATGCGCGGCGCCGCTTGGCCACTTTGGAATGGAAGCAAAGTATGGTTAAGAAACCGACAATGGTTGCTTAGCCAGTTTACTGCCCGTTTTGCGTGCTGTGCCGTTTCGACAAGCCGCCGCTGATTGCAGAAGGGCAAAGCCGTTCTGACGGCGCGAATTCCGATCGGGCGAAAACCGCGCTAAGAGGGCGGCGCATATCGGTCGGAACAGGCAAAGCATGAGCGGCGACGGCAAGAGAATCGAGGCGCTGCGGCGGCTCCTGACCGAGGCCTACGAAAAACTCGGGCTGAAGCTCGGCTTCTCGCTCTGGGACGGCTCGCGCGTGCCGGCGAGCTGGCCAGCAGACGGGCTGATGATCGCGATCCGCGATGCCGGCGTCGTCGCGGCGCTGCTGCGCAAGCCCAAGCTCGATACCTTGCTGCATCTGCACGTCTCCGACCGGATTGCGATCGAGAACGGCACGATCTTCGATCTCGCCGCGGCAAGGCCCGACGGCAAGGTCGGCCGGCTGGCGCGCAGCATCTCCAAGACGGCGGCGTTCGATGTGGTCAGGCACTTCCTGTTCGCGCCGGGACAGGCGCCGCAGGCGGTGGAGCACATCAAGGGCGACGAGATCGCCCGCGACGGCACGCCGGCGACGAACAAGGCCAATATCGCCCATCACTACGACGTCTCGAACGCATTCTACAGGCTCTTCCTCGACGAGCGCATGGTCTACACCTGCGCCTATTTCACCGATGATCATGACGATCTCGAACGGGCGCAGACCGACAAGCTCGAGATGATCTGCCGCAAGCTACGCCTGAAGCCGGGTGACAAGCTGCTCGACATCGGCTGCGGCTGGGGCGCGCTGGTCTGCTACGCCGCCCAGCATTACGGCGTCGAGGCGCATGGCGTGACGCTGGCCGAGGAGCAGCTCAAGCTGGCGCGCGAGAAGGTCGAGGCGCTCGGCCTCACCGGCAAGGTCACGCTCCATCTCAAGGACTTCACCCAGATGGAGGGGGAGTTCGACAAGATCTCATCGATCGGCATGTTCGAGCATGTCGGCATCCGCAACCATCCGACCTATTTTCAGGCGGTGAACCGGCTGCTCAAGCCGCGAGGCCTCTACCTGCACCACTCGATCTCGCGGCGCGCCAAGAAGACCGACAAGGCCTTCAACAAGATGCCGGCCGAATACCGGGCTCTGGTGCGCTACATCTTCCCGGGCGGCGAGCTCGATCATCTCGGCATGTCGATCGCCAATCTCGAGCGCTACGGCTTCGAGGTCCACGATGTCGAAGGCTGGCGCGAGCATTACCAGCGCACGACGCGGCTCTGGTTCGAGCGGCTGAATGCGAACAAGTCTGCGGCGGAGGCCGAGGTCGGGCCGGAGCGGACCAAAATGTGGCTGCTCTACCTCGCCGGCTGCTCGCTCGCCTTCGAGCGTGGCGGGGCGCTGATCAACCAAACACTGGTCTCGAAGCGGCGCAAGGGCCCGTCGGGCCTGCCGCTGACGCGGGCCGATCTCTACCGCTGAGCTGTCATGAGAGGCGCAGTGCGAGCGGCCGGTTGCTGAAGCTCACGGCGCCGGCGCCTGCCTCGGCGCGGGCATAGTGCAGGGCATCGTCCCGGCTGCGGAAATAGCCGCCGCCGCGGCCATGTGTCTCGACCGCGATCCAGTGGCCCTCGCGGTCGCGTCCGATCTTGAAATGCGGACGGGTGGTCGGGGCGGCGGCGGTCGGCATGACCGCCTCAAAAGAAACCGATGGTGGCGCCGAGGGCGAGG
Organism: Allobosea sp. CRIB-10; assembly: GCF_900112185.1. Classification (GTDB taxonomy): domain Bacteria; phylum Pseudomonadota; class Alphaproteobacteria; order Rhizobiales; family Beijerinckiaceae; genus Allobosea. The sequence goes on from NZ_FOKP01000014.1 coordinate 122,725, forward strand.
CCCGCGCCGAAGACGATCATCGAGGCGAAGGCCGCCTCGGCGACGGTGAAGAGCGTCTGGGCGTGGCCTGAAAGGGCGGAGCGGGACAGCGTGAACATCGAAAACCCCCAAGCGGATCGTTCGTGTTCGGTTTTGCGGCGCTCTGCACGGTTTTCGCGACAGCCCCTGAAAATGCGAATGGCGCCCGAGGGGGCGCCATCAGGTCAGGCCAGGCTTTCAAACCTATTTCTTCACGAAGGCGTCGAGCTTGCCGTAATGTTCGGCCAGCAGATAGTAGAAGGTCAGGCGCGACTTGGTCTTGTCGGCCTTCATATGCTCGCAGGTCGCCTTGACGGTGGCGTCAAGGTCGGCGCTCTTCAGGCCGAGCTTCTTCTTCAGGAAGTTCTCGCGGACGCGCTCGAGTTCGGCGGGGTCCGAGCAGGCGACATAGCGCGTGTCGGGCTTGCTCATCACCAATGCATAGGCCTTGCTCATGCCGGCGAAAGCGGCCTCGTTCACGGGCTTCTTGGCGAACTTCTTGACGTCGGCGAGATGATCCATCGGGTACCCCTCTGAAGACATATCGGTTCGAAGGCGCGCTGGACTCAGCGTTAACCGCCACGGAAAACGATATCCGGCTTTTTTGCCGCAGGCGAGAGGCGTCGGCACGAAAATCCCGCGATTCCTCGGGTGGAATCGCGGAATCCGTGACGATCCTTCGAGGAAACCTGCGACTCACGGCATGACGACGACCGGCGTTCCCATGCGGACGCGGGCATAGAGATCGATCACGTCGCTATTGTGCATGCGAAAGCAGCCATAGGAGGCGGCGGTGCCCACCGAGCGCGGATTATTGGTGCCGTGGATGGCGTATTGCCCGCCAGGCCCGAGGCCGATGACGCGCGCGCCCATCGGATTGTTGGGCGCACCGCCGGGGATCACGTCGGGCAGGCGCGGATTGTCGCGCTTGACCTCGGCCGGCGGGCTCCAGGCCGGGTCGACCTGGAGTTCCTCGACATATTTGACGCCGCGCCACTGCTTGCCGGCCTTGCCGACGGCGATGGTGTAACGCAAAGCCTGCCCTGGTGCGGCAATGTAGTAGAGCTTGCGCTCGGCCGTGCGGATCAGGATCGTGCCGGGCTGGTAGCGGTAATCGGGGAAGTCGACGACCTCGCGCGCCTGGGCGGGACGCACCGCCAGCAGCATCAGCAGCGAGACTGCTGCTGCGAGGATGAAATCGATCGGTCTGTGTCGGCCCGCCATGGCCTTCTCCTCGCGCATCTGAACGCTTCGGAGGCGGATTGGACGAGCGGCCGGTGAATCCAGGGTTCAGCAGCATGGTGAACCGCCGCTTCAGAGCGATTCACCATGAATCCGGGCTTAACCGACTCTTACTTTCAGGCGACGGCGCCGCCGAGCGCGAGCATCGCCAGCAGCAGCGACAGCAGGGCGGCAAGGGCGAGGTCGATCGGTCCGTGCGAAATGCTCATGACGGGTTCCTCCGCGCGGCCGAGATCCGATACCCGGCGGCGCTGTGGCCGTCATGACCGAAGCAGCGGGCATGGTCCACGAGCAGCGATGGCTGGCATGAACGGCCCGTTAAGCACTCCCGCAGGGTTTGCGAAAAATGCTCGCCAGCGGCCGGTGTTCAGGCCTTCTCGACAACGAGCGTCGCGCCGTCGACCCGCACCACGCGGATCTCGGTGCCCGCCAGCAGCTCGGGCCCGGTGATGCGCCATGAGGAATCGCCGACGCGGATGCGGCCCTCGCCGCCAGCCATGGTCGCTTCCAGCTTGAAGACCTTGCCGATCAACTGGCGGCCGCGATCGTTCAGGCCGGACGCGGTGTCCGGCTCGTCGCTGCGATGGCGCGTGACGGCGCGGCCGAGGAGGACGGAGGCGACGGCGAGCGCCGCGAAGACCAAGAGAGCACCCTGCCAGACAAGGCCGGTCAGCCCGACGACGGCGCCGGTCAGCAGCGCGGCGAGGCCGAGCCAGAGCAGGAAGACGCCGGGCGCCAGCATCTCGCCGCCGATCAGGACGAGCCCGAGCACGATCCAGGCCCAGCCGCCGAAGGAAGCGAACCAGTCGAGCATGCTCAGCCCTCCGTGCGGCCCGCTGCCGGCACGGAGCCGGAGCGCCGGCTCGCCGCCGCATCCTCGCCGAACACGGCCTTGGTGAGCTGCGCGATGCCACCGACGGTGCCGGCGAGCGCCGCGGCCTCGATCGGGACGATGACCACCTTGCTGTTATGGGCGCTCGCCATCGCCTTCAGCGCCTCGGTATAGCGCTCGGCGATCAGGAAGTTGGCGGCCTGGATGTCGCCGCGGCTGATCGCCTCGCTGACCATGGCGGTCGCGTTCGCCTCCGCCTGGGCGAGGCGCTCGCGCGCCTCGGCATCGCGCAGCGCCGCCTCCTTGCGGCCCTCGGCGGCGAGGATCTGCGATTGCTTCTGCCCTTCCGCTTTGAGGATCTCGGCCTGGCGCAGGCCCTCGGCCTCGAGCACGGCGGCGCGCTTCTCGCGCTCGGCCTTCATCTGCCGGTTCATCGCGCCGGCGATGTCGGCCGGCGGCAGGATGTCCCGGATCTCGATGCGGGTGACCTTGACGCCCCAGGGCGAGGCGGCGGCGTCCATCACCCGCAGCAGCCGCTCGTTGATCTCGTCGCGATGCGAGAGCAACTGGTCGAGATCCATCGAGCCGACCACGGTGCGGATATTGGTCATGGTCAGCACGATCAGCGCCTGGTCGAGCGAGGCGACCTCGTAGCAGGCCTTGGCGGCGTCGAGCACCTGGTAGAAGGCGGCGGCGTCGATGCGCACGCCAGCATTGTCCTTGGTGATGGCTTCCTGGCTGGGAATGTCGAGCACCTGCTCCATCACATTCACCTTGTGGCCGATTCGCTCGATATACGGGATGATCAGCCCGAGGCCCGCCCCCAGCGTGCGCGAATAGCGGCCGAAGCGCTCGACCGTGTAGTTGAAGCCCTGCGGGATGGTGCGCACCCCGAGCGCGATCGTCAGGATCACCAGCGCGACCAGTGCGACGACGACGATGTCGAAGCCAGTGGGATTCATCTCAGCTCTCCAGCCCGGTCCGGGAATTTGGTTCAAGCGCGGCTTTGCGAGTGTCTCATGACGGCTCGCGCGGCGGCTTGCCTTCGAGATAGCCGACGACCCGCCACATCATCGTGCCGACGGCATTGCATTCCTCGTCGCTGAGCACGCCCATCATCGCCTCGATCCGGGCGGCATGGATCGCAAGGGCCTTGCGCGTGAGAACCTCGCCATCCCCGGTCAGCCAGAGCCGGCGTACGCGCCGGTCGGTCTCGTCGCTGCGGCGCTCGATCAGGCCGCGACGCTCGAGCTCGGGCAGGAGCATGCTCATGGCGCTACGGCCGACCAGCAGCTTCTCGGCCAGCTGCTGCTGGGTCAGGCCGGGCGTGCGAAAGACATTGGCGAGGACGTCGTAATGGGCAAGCTGGATGCCGAGCGGCGCCAGCGCCTCCGAAAAGACCTTCTTCCAGAGCTGATGCATGCGCGCGACTGCGAGCCAGTTCTTGAAGCGCGGCAGGTCCCAGGGCAGCCGCGCGGTGCTCGCGCCCTCAGCTCCGGTTGCGGAAATCGGCTCTTGCATTTTGTTCATCGCTGAACATAATAGTTCAAGGCTGAACGAACAAGGTTTCCGATCATGCCCAGCGTAGCACTTCGCGTCATTCGCCCTCTCGTCCGCATCGGCAGTTTCATCGCCCCGCACACGACCGGGCGCGCCGCCTTCAAGCTCTTCTGTACCCCACCGCGCCCGCCTGGCCCACAGAGCCGGACCGGCAAAGCGATCATCGCCGCCCGCGCCCGGTTGGCGCCTGCGATCAGGCAGGCGGTATCCTACCCGTGCGGGACGGTCAGCACCTATCTGTTCGAACCTGAGCCCCGCTTGCAAGATGGCGACGGTCCGGCGCCGACAGTGATCCTGCTGCATGGCTGGAACAGCGAGGCGGCGTTCATGACCGCGTTCGTGCAGCCATTGCTGGCGCAGGGCTTCCGCGTCGTCGCCTTCGACATGCCGGCACATGGCGCCTCGACCGGGGCCGAGCTCAACATTCCGCTCGGGGTCGGCGCGCTCGCCGCCGTGGCGCGCGTCTTCGCCCCGGTGCATGCGATCGTGGCGCATTCCTTCGGCGGGGCGATCGCATTGGCCGGCCTCGCCCGCAGCGTCCCGGGCCAGCCGCGGGTCAGAGCCGGCCGGCTCGCTCTGGTCGCGGCGCCGTCCTCGGTGACGACGATCACCCGCAATTTCGGCGCGACGATCGGGCTCGGGCGCCGCGGCCAGGCGGCGCTGGAGCGCCGCATCCACAGCGTCGCCGGCAATCCGGTCGAGGCCTTCGAGGGCCGCGGTCAACTGGAGGCGATCGGCCTGCCGACCCTGGTGATCCATGACCGGCAGGACCGGGAACTGGACTTCCACCACGCGCAGACGTTGGCGGCAGCCGGGCCGTTCGTGACGCTGCAGGAGACCAGCGGGTTAGGTCACCGGCGGGTTCTTCAAGCGAAGCAGGTCGTGGAGAGCGTGACGCGCTTCGTGGTGGGGTAGCGCCCTACCTCACACCCAGCCCATCAGCTCCCGGCGCACCACTGCCTCGATCACCTGCATGCCCTCCTCGGAATCGTTGAGGCAGGGCAGATAGGCGAACTCCTTGCCGCCATTGTGCATGAAGATCTCGCGGTTCTCGCCGTCGAGCTCTTCCAGCGTCTCCAGGCAATCGGCCGAGAAGCCGGGCGCGACGATCGCCAGCGACTTGGTACCGCCCTGCGCCAGCGCCTTCACGGTTTCGTCGGTATAGGGCTGCAGCCACTCGTCGGGGCCGAAGCGCGACTGGAAGGTCAGCCGGAAGCGCTCCTCGCTGAGGCCGAGCTTGTCGCGCAGGAGCCGCGCGGTGACGGCGCACTGGCAGTAATAGGGATCGCCCTTGAGCAGGTATTCCTTGGGCATGCCGTGCAGCGAGCAGAGGATGACCTCCGGCTCGAAGGAGAGCTTGCCGAGCGAGGCCCGGATCGAGGTGGCGAGCGCGTCGATATAGGTCGGGTCGGCGTAATAGGGATGGGCGACCCGCACGGTCGGCTGCCAGCGCATCTCCATCAGGGCGCGAAAGGCCTGGTCGCAGGCGGTCGCCGAGGTCGGCGCGGCGTATTGCGGGTAGAGCGGCACCAGGAGGATGCGGTCGCAGCCCTGCGCGAGCAGGGCCTTCAGGCGGCTCTTCACATCGGGCAGGCCATAGCGCATCGCCCAGTCGACGGTGATGCGGCCATCGGCAGCCCCCGCCAGCCGTTCGGCGAGCTTCTCCGTCTGCGAGCGCGTGATCGTCTTGAGCGGACCCTCATTGCGCTCCTTGTTCCAGATCGAGGCATAGTCCTTGCCTTTGCGACCTGGGCGTGTCGACAGGATGATCAGGTTGAGGATCGGCCACCATTTCCAGCGCGGCTCCTCGATGACGCGGCGGTCGGAGAGGAATTCCTTGAGATAGGCCCGCATCGGCTTGTAGCTGGTGCCCTCGGGCGTGCCGAGGTTCATCAGGAGCACGCCGATGCGGCCGCTTCTGATGGTGGCGTGGTCGGGCGGCAAACTCGGCTTGAGGCTCATCACATCCGCTTTCGTTCGGCTGTGATTTAGACGAGTTACGGTTTTCGTCCAGTCGGGGCGTACGGGGTGCGACACTGCGTGAGCAGGGGTCTCGCAAGCCGGCTAGGCTCTTGCTAGTCTTTGTCGAAATCAAAACCGCAGGGGTTCGCGCCGATGACCAAGATGACCCGCCGCCACGCGTTCCGCGTCCTCGGCGCTCCAGCAGCCCTTGCCGCCACCGCCCCGGTCGCGAAGGCGCAGACGCCGCCTGCCAGCTTCACGCTGCTGCTCGTCAACGACATCTACAAGATGAGCGACGACAAGGGCAAAGGCGGCTTCGCCCGGGCGGCCGGCATCGCCAAGGCCGAGCGCGCGCGTGGCGTGCCCGTCCTGTTCTGCCATGCCGGCGACTGTTATTCGCCCTCGCTGATGTCGGGCTTCGACCAGGGCGCCCATATCGTCGCGATGCAGAACAAGATGGGCATCGACGTCTTCGTGCCCGGCAATCACGAATTCGACTTCGGCAAGGAGAACTATCTCAAGCTCGCAGCCGCCCAGACCTATCCGACCTTCGCGGCCAATCTGCGCGATGCAGCCGGCAATCCCCTGCCCGGTCACAAGGATTCGCAGATCTTCGAGCTCGGCGGCATCAAGGTCGGCGTGATCGGCACGACCTACGATCCGACGCCGCAGCTCTCCAATCCCGGCGACCTCAAATTCTCCTCGACCATGGAGGCGCTGCGGCGCGAGGCCCGCAAGCTGAAATCGGAGGGTGCCGACATCCTCGTCGGCGTGGTCCATGCCGACCGGAAGACGGATTACGAGATCGTGCGCTCGCGCGTCGTCGACATCCTGCTCACCGGCCACGATCACGACCTCGCCATCGCCTATGACGGCAAGGTGGTGATGGTCGAGTCGAACGAGGAGGGCAATTACGTCACCGCGATCGACATCGCCGCCAAGGCGACGGGCGAGGGCGCCAATCGCAAGGTCGAGTGGACACCGACCTTCCGCGTCAACGACAGCCGCGCCGCGACGCCCGATCCCGAGGTCGCGGCCATCGTCAAGGGCTATGAGAGCGAGCTGTCGAAGGAGCTCGACATCGAGATCGGGACGCTGGGCGCCCCGCTCGATTCCCGCACTAGCGTGATTCGCACGCAGGAGACCGCGATCGGCAACCTGATCGCCGATGCGATCCGGGCCGCGACCGGCGCGCAGCTCGCCATCACCAATGCCGGCGGCATCCGCGCCAACAAGCAATATCCCGCCGGCCACAAGCTGACGCGGCGCGACGTGTTGAGCGAACTGCCCTTCGGCAATGCGACGTCCATGGTCGAGATTACCGGCAAGGATGTGAAGGACGCGATCGAGAACGGCTTGCGCGATGCGCCGCAGGGCTCCGGCCGCTTCCCGGTGGTGTCGGGCTTCACCTTCGAGGCCGACCTCAAGCAGCCGCAGGGCTCGCGCGTCACCTCCGTCAAGGTCGACGGCAAGGAGATCGACCCGGCCGGTAAATATACGGTCGCCACCAACAACTTCATGCTGACTGGCGGCGACGGCTACACCGCGCTCGGCCGCGGCAAGACGCTGATCGGCCTGACCGACGGCAAGCTGATGGCGAACGAGGTGATGGTCTATATCCGCCGCCTCGGCACGGTCGAGGCCAAGGTCGAGGGGCGGGCAGTCCTGAAGTGAGCGGCTTTCGCGCGGCGCTCGACGCCTTTCTGGCTTCGCCTGCCTCGGCCTCCTGGCGCGATCTCTCCGTCTTCAGCAATGGGACGGTGGAGCGCGCTTGCGCCGCCGTCGATGCCGAGCGCGACGTTGGCCATGTCGTGGCGCCTGCGCCGGAGCGCTTCCTGGCCGCGCTGGCACTGACGCCGCTCGATCAGGTTCGCGTCGTCATCCTCGGCCAGGATCCCTATCCGACGCCCGGCCATGCCAACGGGCTCGCCTTCTCCTATGCCGGGCCGCCGCCGCTGCCGCGCTCGCTGGTCAACATCTACAAGGAGCGGGCCGAGGACCTTCACCTTGCTGCACCTGCCGACGGCGACCTGTCGCCTTGGGCGAAGCAGGGCGTTCTGCTGCTCAATACCGCGCTGACGGTGCGCGAGGGCGCGACCCAGGCCGGCACGCATCTCAAGCTCGGCTGGCGGGCGGTGACCGACGAGATCCTCGCGGCCGTCTCGCAGCGGCGGCCGCATGTCGTGTTCATCCTGTGGGGCGGCCCGGCGCAGGCCAAGCGTGCCCTGATCGACGAGAGCAGGCATCTCGTCATCGCCAGCGCCCATCCCTCGCCGCTGTCGGCGCGGCGCGGCTTTTTCGGCTCGAAGCCGTTCAGCCAGGCGAATGACTGGCTGAAGGCGAAAGGGGAGGCGCCGATCGCGTGGTGAGGGCTACCCGACCGGCCGCTCGTCGGCGATGACCTTGCCGTCGTTCGGCAGGGCGCCAAGCGGCAGCACCTCGACCGAGCCCTTGAGCTTGGTGACCTGCTGCAGGGTCGAGGAGACCGCGTCGATGAAGCCCTTCGGCTCGGCATAGATCTCAGCCTTGAGCGTCATCGTGTCGAGCTCGTTGGCGCGGCCGATCACGAGCCGGAGCTTGGCGATCTCGGCATGGCGGCGGGCGATCTCGGCGACCTGCTCGGGCCGCACGAACATGCCCTTGACCTTCGCCGTCTGGTCGGCGCGGCCGAGCCAGCCCTTGATCCTCGCATTGGTGCGCCCGCTTGCGCTCACCCCCGGCAGGACCGCGGTGAGGTCGCCGACGGCAAGGCGGATTTGCGGGTGGTGCGGGTCGAGATTGGTGACGACGATCTCGCCGACCTCGCCCTCGGCGACGGGATCGCCGGTGCCGGGGCGGACGATCTCGACGATCAGGTTCTCGTTCAGAACCATGCCATCGCGGGCGCTGGTCTCATAGGCGATCAGCCCGATATCGGCGGTGGCGTAGAGCTGGTAGGCGTCGATGCCGCGTTCACGCACCCAGGCCTGCAGCGAGGGTGGGAAGGCGGCGCCCGAGACGATCGCGCGCTTCAGGCAGGAGCTGTCGACGCCGCGGCTGTCGGCCGCCTCGATCAGCAGCTTCAGGAAATCCGGCGTGCCGGTATAGGCGCTCGGCTGGTAGGCGCCGATCACCTCCATCTGCTGCTCGGTATTGCCGGGCCCAGCCGGGATGACGGCGCAGCCGATGGCGCGCGCCGCCGAATCCATGATGAAGCCGCCGGGCGTCAGATGGTAGCCGAAGGTGTTGAGGACGATGTCTCCCTTACGGAAGCCGGCAGCGTAGAGACCGCGGGCGGTACCCCAGGGATCGCTGCCGGTGCCCTCGGGCTCGAAGATCGGGCCGGGCGAGGTGAAGAGCCGGCCGAAGGAACCGAGCGGGGAGCCGACCAAGCCGCCGAAGGGAGGAGTATCCTTGTGCAGCGCCGGCAGGTCGGCCTTGCGCAGCACCGGCAGCTTGGCGAGGGCGGCGCGATCGGTGATGGCAGCCGGGTCGATACCCTTCAGATACGTGGCATAGCCCGGCGTCGCCAGCGCGGCGGCGAGCACGGCCGGTAGCCGGGCGAAGAGGTCGGCCTCGCGCCGCTCGGGCGGCCGGGTCTCGAGATCGTCGAAATGCTCGCTCATCGCTCTTGCCCTTGGAAATGGTGCCCGGCCTATCGGCGCAGGATGCGAAGGAAATTGAGCAGTCCCATCAGGGAGGCCGCGACATAGGTCATCGCTGCGGCCCTCAGCACCCCGCGTGCGGCGGGCATGTCGTCCGGGTGCAGGTAGCCGTCCTGCTGGAGGATCGGGAGCGCCTTGCCGAAGCTGGCGTCGAACTCCACCGGCAGCGTCACGAGATGGACGACAAGGCCGATGCCGAGCAGCGCCAGCACCGCGGCGAACTGCGCGAAAAGCACACCCGGCGCCCGCACCAGGATCATCACCAGCGGTGCGGTGACGAGCACCACCATCGCGACCTTGTCGACCTTGCCCAGCAGCCGGGCGAGGCTGGTTCGGATATCGAAGAGGCGGCTGCCCTGCGCATGCTGCAGCGCATGGGCGACCTCGTGGGTGGCAACGGCGACGGCGGTGATCGAGCGGCCGTCATGATTGCCGGGCGAAAGCCGCACGGCACGGGCGTCGGGATCGTAGTGATCGCCGGCGGCGGTGATCTCGACGGGGATTGTCTGCAGGCCGAAACGATCGAGCAGATGGCGGGCAAGTTCGCCGCCGGTGCCGGGAAGGTCTGGCCTGTCTGCGGCGTGCCTGTCCATTTCGTAGCGGACCCAGAATTGCGGACCGTAGATGACGGCGACGAGAAGGAGGGCGAGGACGACATAGAGCATGACCGGCTCCTGCCCGCCGATCCCGGCCGGACTATGACAGCCAGCGCTTGCGGCGCTTGTAGCTCTTGACCTCGCGGAAGGACTTCTTGTTGCCCTCGGCGACGCCCAGATAGAATTCCTTCACGTCCTCGTTCTCGCGCAGCATCTTGGCTTCGCCGTCCATGACGACGCGGCCGGTTTCCATGATGTAGCCATAGGTGGCGTAGCGCAGCGCCATGTTGGTGTTCTGCTCGGCGACGAGGAAGGAGACGTCCTCCTTGTCGTTGAGCTGACGAACGATCTCGAAGATTTCCTCGACGATCTGCGGCGCGAGGCCCATGGACGGCTCGTCGAGCAGGATCATCTTGGGTTTGCTCATCATGGCGCGGCCGATGGCGCACATCTGCTGCTCGCCGCCGGAGGTGTAGCCGGCCTGCGAGCCGCGGCGCTGCTTCAGTCGCGGGAAGAGCTCGTAGATCTTCTCGAGGTCGCGCTTGATCGCGGCGTTGCCGTCGCGGCGAGTGAAGGCGCCGGTCAGCAGGTTCTCCTCGATCGAGAGATGGCCGAAGCAGTGCCGGCCTTCCATCACCTGGATGCAGCCGCGGCGCACCAGTTCGTTCGGCGACATCTTGTCGACCCGCTCGCCGTCGAAGACGATCGAGCCCTTGGTGACTTCGCCGCGCTCGGCCTTGAGCAGGTTCGAGATCGCCTTCAGCGTCGTGGTCTTGCCGGCGCCGTTGGCACCGAGGATCGCGACGATGCCCTTGCGCGGGACCTGTAGCGAGACGCCCTTCAGCACCAGGATGACGTGATCATAGATCACCTCGATATTGTTCAGCGACAGGATCGTGTCCGTCGCCGCGGCGGTGGCGGGCTTCTCGAGGATGGCGGTCGACATTGAACCTCCAATCCTTCTCCCCTCGAGGGAGAAGGTGGCCCGGCGTCAGCCGGGTCGGATGAGGGACGGACGGATGAGGTGGTGCAAGACTTCCCTCATCCGTCTGCTTCGCAGATACCTTCTCCCCCGAGGGGAGAAGGATTGGCACTCGTCAGGTCAGGACGACTTCTCGCAAGGCTCGGTGCGCTTGGGCCAATTGCCGGCCTTCTCGACATAGTCCTTGGCGTTGGCCTCGATCAGCGGCCGGACCTCGTCCTTCATCGGCTCGATCCAGTCGCCCTTCTGGGTCCACTTGGTGCCGTCCCATTCGGCGACATAGGCCTTGTGGTGACCGGAATGGTCGGTGCAGCTGACCTTCACCGGCGAGGCGAAGCCGGCCATGCCGATCTCCTTGAGGCGGGCCTCGTCGATGTTCAGGTTCTCGAGCCCGCGGCGCATGTCCTCCGGGGTGATCACCTTCTTGCCTGTCAGCTTCTGGGCGGTGCGGATCGCCTCGACCACGAGCATCGAGTTGTAGACGCCGCGATTATAGAGGTTCTCGCCGACCTTCTCCTTCGGCGTCGTGCTCTTGCCCTTATCCACGACATGCTTGAGGATGTCCTGGATCACCGGGAAGTTCTGGCCGGCCGCGTTGAAGTTCAGCGAACGGTAGCCCTTGGCCTCGGCGCCGCCGGCGCGCGCGTCGTCGTCACCGCCGGCCCACCAGACGCCGACCAGCTTGTTGATCGGGAAGTTGTTCTTGATGGCTTCCTTGACCGCGGTCGGGTTCATCGCGCCCCAGCCCTGGTTGTAGAGGAAGTCCGGCCGGTCGCGCCGGATCGAGAGCCAGAGCGAGCCCTGATTCTGCATGTCGGCCGCGGCGACCGGATAGAGCTTGAGCTCGAAGCCGTATTTCTTGGCGAGGCTCTCGAGCACCGGGATCGGCTCCTTGCCGAAGGGTGCGTCGAGATGGATCAGGCCGAGCTTCTTGCCCTTGAGCTTGTCCATGCCGCCGAGCTCGTTGGCCATGTGCTTCACCATCACCGAGGCGCCGTCCCAATAGGTCAGCGGCGGGATGAAGACCCAGGGGAAGTTGGTGCCGTCGGCCGAGGCCGAGAGGCCGTAGGCCATCGACAGGATCGGCAGCTTGTCGACATGGGCGCGCGGGATCGCGGCCAGCGTCGCGCCGGTCGACCACGGGCTGTAGACGATGGTCTTCGACTTGACCTGCTCGTAGCACTCGATCGACTTCTTGGTGTCGTAGCCGGTCTCGCACTCCTCATAGACGATCTTGACGCCGTTCACGCCGCCGTCGCGCTCGTTGATCATCGAGATGTAGTCGCGCATGCCGTCGCCGATCGGAATGCCCGAGCCCGAGAAAGGGCCGGTGCGATAGGCGTTGTTGGAGAAGTAGATCGTCTCCTGCGCATAGGCCGGGGCGGCGATCGCACCGGCGGCGAGAAGCGCGCCGACGGCGACGCTCCTGATGATGCTGCTCGTTTTCATAGGCCTTCCTCCGTGGTTGCCGGGTCCGGCCGAGCCGTCCCGTCTTCGCTTGCCCGCCGCTTGAAGACCGCGGCGGGTCGTTGTCCTTGGGTCCTGCTCCCCCGCCTCAATAGGGGAAGGGCCACGTCCGCAATTTCTGCTTTCCGATCTGCCAGAGCCGGGCGAGGCCGTGCGGCTCGACGATCAGGAAGATGATGATCAGCGCGCCGACCAGCATGAAGGTGACGTGCTCGGCGGTGGCGCCGCCGATCGGCACGCCCAGCGCCGGCAGGCCGAATTTCAGAGCCGTCGGCAGGGCCGAGAGGAAGGCGGCGCCGAAGAAGGAGCCGATCAGCGAGCCCAGGCCGCCGATGATCACCATGAACAGGATGGTGAAGGAGAGGCGGATGGTGAAGACGTCGTTGGCCTCGCCGCCGCCATACCAGAGGAAGATCATCATCGCCCCGGCGACCCCGGCGAAATAGGAGGAGACGGCGAAGGCGGTGAGCTTGGCGTTGAGCAGCTTGATGCCCATCAGCTCGGCGGCGATGTCCATGTCGCGCACGGCCATCCAGGATCGCCCCAGCTTTCCATGAACCAGGTTCGAGGCGAACCAGGTCAGCACCACGACGAGGCCGAGGCAGACGAAATAGCGCGTCTCCGGCGTCGCGGACGCGCCGGTGATCGGCAGGCCGAACAGGGTGCGCTGCGGCACCTCGATCGCACCCGAGGCGTTGTAGTTGAACAGCCAGGGCACGCGCACGAAGGCCCATTGCAGGAAGAACTGCGCGGCGAGCGTGGCGACGGCGAGATAGAAGCCCTTGATCCGCAGCGAGGGCAGGCCGAACAGCACGCCGATCGCCGCCGAGAACAGCCCGGACACTAGGATCAGGACGATGATGTTCACGCCCGGGAAGAAGGTCGTCAGCTTGTAGCAGGAATAGGCGCCGACACCCATGAAGGCGGCGGTGCCGAGCGAGATCAGCCCGGTATAGCCGGTGAGGATGTTGAGCCCGATCGCCGCCAGCGAGAGCACCAGGAACGGGATCATCACCGAGGCGATGAAGAAGTCGTTTCCGGTCAGCGGGATGCCGATGAAGGCGATCGCGAGGATGACGGCGATGCCGATCCGGTCCTGCCGGAGCGGGAACACGGCCATGTCGGCGGCGTAGGTCGATTTGTATTGGCCGGCTTCGCGGTAGAACACGGGTCAGCCTCTCAGATGCGTTCGATGATCTTGTCGCCGAACAGGCCCTGCGGCCGGAACAGCAGGAAGCCCAGCGCGATGAAATAGGCGAGCCAGCTCTCGATGCCGCCGCCGATCAGCGGGCCCCAGTAGAACTCGCCGAGCTTCTCGCCGATGCCGATGATCAGCCCGCCGACGATGGCGCCCGGGATCGAGGTGAAGCCGCCGAGGATCAGCACGGGGAGCGCCTTCAGCGCCACGATCTCGAGCGCGAAGGAGACGTCCGAGCGCGCGCCCCACATGATGCCGGTGATCAGCGCGACGATGCCGGCGGTGAACCAGACGATCACCCAGATCTGGTTGAGCGAGATGCCGACCGAGAGCGCCGCCTTGTGGCTGTCGGCGACGGCCCGCAGAGCGCGGCCGATGCGGGTATACTGGAAGAACAGGGCCAGCACGGCGATCATCAGCGAGGCGATGATCGCGGCGGCGATGTCGATCTTCTGCAGCGAGACCAGGCCGCCGAGGATCTTCAGGTCGATCGCCCCCTTGGGCAGATAGAGCTGGTCGGCGATCATCTGCTTGGGATTGCCGCCGAAGATGGATTCGCCGAAGCCGATCAGGAAATAGGTGATCCCGAAGGTCGCCATGAACAGGATGATGTCGGGCTGGTTGACCAGCGGGCGCAGCACCACGCGCTCGATCGTCACGGCCAGCGCGAACATCACGCCGAGCGTCAGGATCACGGCGAGAAAGGCCGGCACGCCCTTCTCGTAGAGGCCGACCAGCGTCAGCGCCGCGAACACCACCATGATGCCCTGGGCGAAGTTGAACACGCCCGAGGCTTTGAAGATCAGCACGAAGCCGAGCGCGATCAGCGCGTAGAGCACGCCGGAGACCAGGCCCTCCCAGATCGTCTGGGCGAGCAGGTCGGGCGCCTGCGCCATCTGGTTGAACGGGTCGACGAAGATGGCGTGGATCGTGCCGGTCGGGTCGAGGCGGGCGCCGATCAGCGCGGCGGCGACGAGGCCGACGACGATCAGGCCGGCCTTGACCCAGCCATTGGCGAGGAGATTGGGCGCGGGCTGCGCGGCGATGTCGCTCATGCGCTCATGTCCTTGCTTGCGGCGGCCATCAGTGCGCCACTCCGAGATAGGCATCGATCACGCGCTGGTCGGCCTTGACCTCGGCCGGCGTGCCGTCGGCGATCTTGCGGCCGTATTCGAGCACGACGACGCGGTCGGAGAGGTCCATGACCACGCCCATATCGTGCTCGATCAAGGCGATGGTGGTGCCGAACTGGTTGTTCACGTCGAGGATGAAGCGGCACATGTCCTCCTTCTCCTCGAGGTTCATGCCGGCCATCGGCTCGTCGAGCAGCAGCAGCTCCGGCTCCATGGCGAGCGCCCGGCCGAGCTCGACCCGCTTCTGCAGGCCATAGGGCAATTTGCCGACCGGCAACTTGCGGATGTGCTGGATCTGGAGGAAGTCGATGATGTCCTCGACGACCTTGCGGTGCTCGATCTCCTCGTCCATCGCCGGGCCATGGCGCAGCGCCTGCCAGAAGAAGCCCTTGCGCATCTTGAGGGTGCGCCCGGTCATGATGTTGTCGAGCGTCGACATGCCCTTGAACAAGGCGACGTTCTGAAAGGTGCGGGCGATGCCGGCGGCGGCGGCCTGATGCGGCCTGACCTTGGCGCGGCGCACGCCCTTATAGGTGATGCGGCCTTCCTGCGGGTGGTAGAAGCCGTTGATGCAATTGAGCATCGAGGTCTTGCCGGCGCCGTTGGGGCCGATGATGGCGCGGATCTCGCCCTTGCGGATGTCGAAGGAGACGTCGGTGATCGCCTTCACCCCGCCGAAGCGCAGCGAGACGTTCTCGACCGAGAGCAGCACCTCGCCCTTCTGCGTGACCGGCGTGCCGGTGACGGCCGTGGAATGCGCGTTCATGCCGCCTCCTTCGTCGCCGGGGCCGTGACCGGGTAGATCTTCGCGTCGGCGACCTTGACCGTCGCCGAGATCACCCCCTTGCGACCGTCCTCGAAGGTCACTTCCGTCGATATGTCCGCTTGGGTCGAGCCATTGTACAAAGCCTCGACCAGCGGGGCGTAGCGCTCGGCGATGAAGCCACGCCGGACCTTCTGGGTGCGGGTGAGCTCGCCATCGTCGGCGTCGAGCTCCTTGTGCAGGATCAGAAAGCGCTTGATCTGGGCCCCGCCCATCATCGGCTCGGCCGCGAGCGAGCGGTTCACCTCGTCGACATGCTTGGCCATCATCTCGTAGACCTGCGGATGGCCGGCGAGCTCCTGATAGGAGGCGTAGACGACGTTGTTGCGCTCGGCCCAGTTGCCGACGGCGGTGAGGTCGATATTGAGCGCCACGGTAGCGTAGTCGCGGCCCTGGCCGAAGGCGACGACCTCCTTGATGTTCGGGTAGAACTTCAGCTTGTTCTCGATGTATTTCGGCGGGAAGAGGTCGCCCGAGTTGAGCTTGCCGACATCCTTGGCGCGGTCGATGATCTTGAGGTGGCCGCTCTCGTCGAAGAAGCCGGCATCGCCCGAACGGACATATCCGTCCGGCGTCATCGTCTCCGCTGTCTTCTCCTCGTCCTTGTAGTAGCCGCGGAAGATCGAGGGCGAGCGGTAGAGCACCTCGCCATTGTCGGCGATCTTGATCTCGACCTGCGGCGCCGGCTTGCCGACCGTGTCGGCCTTGATCTCGCCGTCCGGCTGCATGGTGATGTAGACGCCGGCCTCGGTCTGCCCGTAGAGCTGCTTCAGGTTGACGCCGATCGAGCGGTAGAAGCGGAAGAGCTCGGGGCCGATCGCCTCGCCGGCGGTGTAGCCGACCTTGATGTTGGTCAGGCCGAAGCGGTTGCGCAAAGGCGCGTAGATGATGATGTCGCCGAGCTTGTAGAGCAGGCGGGCGCCGAGCGGCACGGGTTCGCCGTTCAGGATCTTCTCGCCGTGCTGCTTGGCGACGCCGAGGAAGTAGTGGAAGACCTTCCGCATCAGCGGGCCGGCATCCTCCATGCGCACCATGGTCAGCGTCAGCATGGTCTCGAAGACGCGCGGCGGCGCGAAGGCGTAGGTCGTGCCGATCTCGCGGCGGTCGTCGACGACGGTCTCGGGGCCTTCCGGGCAGTTGACGCAGAAGCCGGCGATGATCGCCTGCGCATAGGAGAAGACGTGATCGCCGACCCAGGCGATCGGCAGATAGGCGATGATCTCGTCGTTCTCGTTCAACCCGTCGAAGCTGCAGCCGATCTCGGCGGCGGTGATCACGTTGAAATGGGTGAGCATCACCCCCTTGGGCCGGCCGGTCGTGCCGGAGGTGTAGAGGATGATGGCGAGATCGTCGCTCTTGCCCTGCTCCATCTCGCGGTCATGCGCGGCTGAGACGGCGGTGTCCTTGAGTGCGGCGCGCCCGGCCTCGATCACATCGCCGATATCGTGCAGCTTGGCGTGGTCGTAGTCGCGCAGGCCGCGCGGCTCGTCATAGAGCATGTGGCGCAGGTTCGGCAGGCGCTCGGTGACGGAGAGCACCTTGTCGACCTGCTCCTGGTCCTGCACGCAGGCGAAGACCGCCCCGGCATGGTCGAGCACATAGGCCATCTCGTCGGCGACGCTGTCGGCATAGACCGGCACCGGGATCGCGCCGAGCCATTGCGCCGCGGCCATCGACCAGTACAGGCGCGGCCGGTTGTAGCCGATGATCGCGACCTTCTCGCCTCGCTTCAGGCCGAGCTGCTCAAGACCCTTGGCATAGGCGCGGACCTGCTCGGCGACTTCGGCCCAGGTCCAGGACTGCCAGATACCGAGGTCCTTGTGACGGAACGCGACGCGTGCGCCGCGCTCCCGAGCATTGCGCAGCATGAGCTTGGGAAAGGTATCCGCCTGGCCGGCGGCTGCGCTTGCCACGATCGTCGTCTCCACCCTGTCGCCCCGTCTGTCGCGGGTTTGCCGGACCTCAAGGCCCTTGTGCGATCATGCAAGCTTTGCAGGTGGCTCGGCGCTGTGCAAGAAGCCACTTGACAGACAAGACGCATTTGAGGCGCTATTGTCCCGCCGAGGTTTGACTTGGTCTTCAGCCCCGCGATCGGCCGGGCACCGCTTCCCGACATCGCAAGGCTCGCAGGCGCCTGGTTTTCACTGGGCTGGCGCAGTGTTTCCGGCTGTGCGCATGGTCGCTGGCTCGGCGCGAGGACCGGCCGATGCGTGCTATTGCCCTGATCACGATCGCGATGCTGCTCGCTGTGGGAGCGAGCGAAACGCGCGCGCATCGGGCGCCCGGCGGCTGGGACTACCCGTTCGAGTGCTGCTCCGAGGCCGATTGCGCCCGGATCGACGCCAGCGAGGTGCGGGAGACCCCGTCCGGCTTCGTCGTGACGATCATGCCGGGCCGGCATCCGATGTGGGTCAGCGAGCGCCGCCAGCCGGCCGTGCTCGACATCCCCTATCAGAAGGCCCGCCTCTCGCCGGACGGGTTCTTCCATCTCTGCATGAACGATGCGGGCGAGTTGCTCTGCTTCTTCTCGCCGGGTGGGGGATCATAGTGCTAATGTCGGGAGAGGGGCGAGAGCCGACATCCGCGGGTGGCCTCGATGCCGACACAGGGGCAGAGCGCGACGAGAGCATTTCTGCGTTTCTCCGAATCGCGAAAATGCTCTAGCTCCTTGTTTCATCGCATTTTCGTCACGCGAACCGGTGTCCACTTCGCTCGAAAATGCTCTAGATTTTGGCGTCGGTGCTCCACCTCTCGCTCATGATCTGCTGGATCAGGCGTTGGCTCAGGCTGTCCGACAGCTGCGCGCCGGTGCCATAGGCGGCTGCCGCTTTCTCCCTCAAGCTCTCGATCTCGCGGCTGAGGAACTTCATGGTGCCGGCAGGGCCGGAGTTGCGCTCCGCCCAATCCGCCTCCACTTGTGCGCGTCTTGCCGCCTTGTCCGCCTCGCTCAGCGGCTGAGGCGGAGGGAGGCCCATGCGCTCGCGGCGAGCCAGTATCTCCTTCTGCACATCTGCAGGCATTTCATCGAAGAAGGTTATTTTCAACGGAATCCTGAGTCGTTGGCCTACTCCGATCTCGTCTTTTGTCAGCAGGCCGTCTCCGTTCTCGTCCCGGGGCACCAATATTGTGTCCGAGGCAAATCCTGCATCGATATTGGCCGCGCGCCGCAGGTCTTTTTCGGCGTTCATCTCATCGACACTGAGTGCGCCGTCTCCATCAAGGTCGGCACGTTTGAACAGGTCGGCAATAATTTCCGTGCTGATTTTCGCCCTGTCGGCTTCGGACTGAGCCGCTATGAGCGAGCCCATGGTCTCGATCCCGAAGGTGCGGGTCGGCAACATCTCGGCGCGGCTGACCTTCCCGTCGCCATCGGCGTCTAACTTCTTCACGAGGTTTACGGAATTTCCGCTGCCTGAGCCGGACGCTTCAATTTCCTTGGCGCTGAGCACATCGTACTTGTCGGCGTCGAGGCGGTCGAACAGCCGCATATGGAGCTGCTGCGTCAGGCCGCCGCCGGTGGATACTGAGGTCATGCCATTCCCCCGGAAAACCATTGGTTGAGTTTTAGGAAGCAAGACAAGTGCCACGAGAATTCGCCCGTCGCGCCCAATAGGGCAGGTCGGGCACGAGTTCCGGTCGCTATTCCGATAGAGGGTCCGATTGAATCGCCCGGCCCAGCCTACCCAATCGGCTGCGTCGCACCCGGCCCCAGCGATCTCTGCACCATGACGCTGTCGGACCATTTGCCGTGGCGATAGGCGACACCCGGCAACAGCCCCACGCGGGCGAAGCCGAAGCGCTCATGCAGGGCGAGCGAGGCGCCGTTCTCGGCGTCGATATAGCCAATCATCTGGCGAAAGCCGGCAGCGGCGCAGGCGTCGATCAGCGCCTGCATCAAGAGCCGTCCGATGCCGCGGCCGAGATGCTGGTGATGGACGTAGATTGAGTGCTTCACCGTGAAGCGATAGGCCGGCCGCTTGCGGAACAGCACGACATAGGCATAGCCGACGACCTCGCCGCTGCGGGTCGCGACCAGATGCGGCAGCTTGCGGCTGCGCAGGTTCTTGCGCCGGTCCTTGAGATCGTCCGGCTGCGGCGTGCCGGTGTCCTCGACGCCGGCCTCGATGCCATGGCGGATATGCCGGCGATAGATCGCCAGCATCGGCTCGACATCGTCGTCGCGGGAGGGACGAATGATGATCGGTAGGTCGCTCTCCATATGCCGTAGCGACCCTTAGCCCTGCGCCTGCTCGCTGACGACATAAGTATGGAGCCGCACCCGCCCTTCGGCATCGAACTCGCGATAGACGCCCTGGATCTCGACCTCGAAGCCGGGGAAGGCGTTGAAGCAGGCCTCGAACATCTTGAGATAGTCGATCATCGGCTTGGCCCGTTCGGTCAGCCGCTCGCCCGGGACGATGGTGGCGATGCCCGGCGGGTAGACGACGAAGGGCGTCGTCGCGATCCGCCCGGCGATGGCGTCGATCGGCAGATAGTCGACGTCGTTGCGCGTCAGGCAGCGCGCCGCATCATGCGGCGACATCGCCATCTCCGGCAGATGCTCCGGCGAGAACTGCCGGTTCTGCAGTCCGCTGACATCGTGATCGCGGAAGAAGCGGTGCATCTCCCCGCAAAGGTCGCGCAGCCTGACGCCGGCATAGCGGCCCGGCCGGCGCCGGTAGAATTCGGGGATCGCCTCTTCCAGCAGAGCGTTGTCGTCGTGCAGCTTCTTGAAGGCGACGAGCCCGCTGATCAGCGTGCCGGCCTTGCTCGCCTCGACGCCCGGCGTGAGCAGGAAGAGCAGCGAGTTGAGGTCGTTCTTCTCGGCGACGATCCGGTTCTCGCGCAGGAACTGGGCGACGACCGGCGCCGGGATGCCATGCTCGGCATAGGCGCCGGTCTCGCGGTCGAAGCCGGGCGTCAGCAGGGTCAGCTTGTTGGGGTCGGTTATGGCAAAGCCCGGCTCCATCCCGGAAAAACCTTGCCAGCCCGCATCCGGCGCCAGCTGCCAATAGTTGGGATTGCTGGCGAGCTGATCGGTCGCGACCATTTCCTAGGCGACGTCATGGACGGCGCCTTCGCGCGAGGCGTCGGCGATGCTGACCCGGTCCGGCACGAATGGCTCGAAGAACCAGCGCCGATCGGGCCTGGTCTCTTTCTCCTCGAATTCGCGGCGCACGGCCCGGATCTTCTTGCGCAATTCGATGCCGAGCCGGATCGTGTCGTCCCAGAGCACCTCGCCGGACCGGCCCTTCATCATCTGCGCGCCGACGTCGAGCGAGGCGAACAGCGGATAGAACGGCGAGGTCGAGGCGTATTGCATGAAGCTCTCGTTGAAGCGCCGGTGCTCGACCCGCCGCTTCTGGCCCTTGATGTGTCGGTCCTTGATGTGGATCTGCGAGGCCTGGCTGAAGCTGGCGAGCTGCTTGTGGGTCGATTGCGTCGCGATGATGCCGGGCGAGTCCGGCCCCAAGCCCGTCAGCCCCATGGCGAAGCGCCCGGCATAGAGGGGGTGGAATTTCATGAAGCCGGCCCAGGCCTCGTCGAAGAGGATGTACTCGCAGAGATGGCCGATCTTATCGAGGATCATCTGGGCCGAGTGGATCGTGCCGTCATAGGTGCATTGCTCGACCACGGCGACGCGGAACGGGCGCGGCTTTGTCCAGGCCTCGGGATCCTTGACCAGCGGGTTCAAGCGGATGCGCTCGCGCAGCGCTTCCTCGTCGAAGCTCTCCCAGCGCATCGGGCCGATCAGGCCCCAGGCATTGCGGGCGGTCGGGATATAGACGGGGATGCCGCCGGCGATCAGCAGCGCGCCGTGATGGGCGGCCTTGTGGTTGTTGCGGTCGAACAGGACAAGGTCGCCATCGGTCACCAGGGCTGCGAGCGCGACCTTGTTCGAGGTCGAGGTGCCGTTCAGGACGAAATAGGTCTTCTCCGCCCCGAAGATCTGCGCCGCTTCCTTCTGCGCCTTCAGCGCCGGGCCCTCATGGGTCAGCAGGTCGCCGAGATCGAGCACGGAATTGTCGAGATCGTCGCGGAAGACAGCCTCGCCGAGATGCTCCATGAACACCCGGCCGATCGGGCTGCGGCTGTAGAACACGCCGCCATTATGGCCCGGGCAGGTCCAGAGATGGTTGCCTTCCTCGGCGTAGTCGACGAGCGCGCCGAAGAACGGCGTCTTCAGCGTCTCGGCATATTGCTTGAGACGGCTGATCAGGCTCTTGGCGATGAAGGGCGGCGTCTCCTCCGAGAGGAAGATATAGCCGTCGATGAAATCGAGCACCTCGACCGGCACGTCCTCGAAGCGCTTGCGGCGGATCAGCAGGATGATCGGGAAATCGAGGCCGCGCCGGCGCATCAGGTTGATCAGCGCGGCGGTCTTGCCTTCCAGGCCCTTCTTGCCCCAGTCGACCACCATGCAGCCGATGGCGGCATCGGTCTGGACCGCGATCTCGGC
The DNA here is from genome assembly GCF_900112185.1 of Allobosea sp. CRIB-10. Taxonomy (GTDB): domain Bacteria; phylum Pseudomonadota; class Alphaproteobacteria; order Rhizobiales; family Beijerinckiaceae; genus Allobosea. Next base: position 144,642 of record NZ_FOKP01000014.1, read on the forward strand.
ATCCTCGAGCTTGCGCGCCTTGACCACCTCGAAGCCCGAGCGCTCAATCTCCTCGATGATCTGGTTGAAGCGGATGCCTTCGAGATCCTCGGCATCGAAGTTCGGCGTCGCGAACAGGAAGGTGAAGCGCCTGAAATAGTCCATGCCGGCTCCGCTCAGCGTGAACCGGCAGCATTGGGCGATTTATGCGACAATTCGGCGACCATGGAGCCGGCTAGGTTCGAGCCGCGCTTTTTGCACCATCCACTGCCGCGGCAGGCGCAACCCCCATCTCCCTGTCGAGGAGGAGGCTGCGCCTCGCGGTCTCACCCGCAAGGGCTGCGTGCGAACGCAGTCAGGTCTTCTGGAGCAGGAAGGCTTCGGCGAAGCTCAGCTCGACCATGTCGCCGCGCTTCAGGCGACCCAGCTCGTTCTGGATGTCGGGATCCGCGACGACATGGGTCCGAGGCCCGGCCGGGCCGACATAGCTGACGACGTTGGTCGCCGGATCGAAACTCTCGAATCGCGCCGTCACCGTCAGCGACCGCGCGACGAAGCGCTCCGGCAGATTCTGGAAGGAGGAGTCGGCCGAAGCCTCGGTGTAGATGATCGCCGGCTTGGCGCCTTTCCGGGCCCGCTTGACGTCGAGGATCACGCCTTCGACGCGGCGAACCTCGACCCTGTCGCCCGGGCGCAGGTTCTGCAAGTCTCCGAATACCGGCGGCACGGCGACGGGCCAGGTCTGGCGGCCCTGCCTGACGACCACGGTGCGCTGGGCGGGATTGACCGCGGCGATCTCGACATCGAGCCGCTCGACTTCCACCGGCCCGACCCCGGCGACGACGACCGTCTGGCTGGTGACTACCGGAGTGGTCGCGCAACCCGCAAGAGCGAATGAAACTGCGGCGATCACGCTGATCTTCTTCAACATTGGACGTCTCCCCATCGAATGCTGTCCGGCCTGAAATCGACTGCCGGCTTCCGGGTTTCGGTCTACAAATCGAGAAAATTGCGAATTGATGACTTCGCGGATTCAAGAATAAAGGCCAACTTCCACGGCGCCACAATAGGCCCCTCGAAGACGAATAAGGGCTAGTGTTTCACTCTACCTGTTTATCCTAGAGCCTTTGCGACGCAGTGGACATCGGTCCGCATGAAGAAAATGCAATAAAACAAAGACCTAGAGCGATTCCGCGATTCGGAGAATCGCGGAATCGCTCTAGCCTTCGTAACGCGCCAGCCGCTCCAGATCGAGGATCGTCACCTCGTTGTGGCCGATCTTGATGAAGCCGAGCTCGGCGAGCTTGGCGAGGCTCTGATTGGCCATCTGCCGCGAGATGCCGGCGAGCAGGCCGAGCTCCTCTTGGCTGATGGTCAGCGTCCGGTCGTTGTTCGGATAGAGGATCGGGTTGAACAGCCAGGCGAGGTTGCGGGCGAGGCGCCCGGTGGCCCCGAGCATGCGGTCGTATTCGGCAAGCCCGATGAACTGGGCGAGGCGCTCGTTGAACTGGTGCACCAGGAAACGGTTGAAGGCGGCCGAATGCTCGAACAGCCAGAGGAAGGTCTGGCGCCGCATCAGCGCGACCTTGCTCTCGCGCAGCGCGACGAGATCGTAGCGCCGCGCCTCGTTCTTGATGATCGTGCCCTCGCCGAACCAGGCGCCGCCGCGGAGACCCGCAAGCGTCGCCGATTTGCCGCTGCGCGAGGTGGTGCTCATCTTGAGCAGGCCATCGGCGACGCCGGTCCAGGATTCCAGCCGGTCGCCGACATGGCAGACATAGGCGCCCTTGCCATAGGCCTTGATGCTGGTGCCGCGTCTGGCTTCCTCGAACTCCTCCGGCGTGAGGTCGTTCGACCAGGTGGCGATCCGGCGCAGCTCGTCCTCGGAAATCAAGATTCGCCGGCCCCTCGCATGCGCTCGTCGCGCACTATGCGGCCCGGTTCATCGCAAACTCAAGTCAGGCTGGCGGTCGCACCGCCTGCACCGATCCCCAGATGCGCCGTGCGCCGCTTCCGCGAGGGGAGTCGGCCCGGGATTCAGAACCTGATCGCGGCGGCGAGCGAGGCGAGCAGCAGCACGGCGAAAACCAGGTTGACGATCCGGTTGCTCCGGGAATCGCGGAACAACCCGGTCAGGCCCGAGCCGGCGAGCAGCCAGGCGATGTTGACCGCGGCGATCACGAGCAACAGCAAGCCGATCTTGAGGATCGCATCGATCGCCGGCTGCTGCGGCAGCAATGCGAAGCCGGAGAACAAAGCCGCCATCGCCGCATAGCCCTTGGGATTGACCAGCGAGAGCGCGAAGCCGGCGGCGAAGGACGGCGCGGCGATATCGCTGTTCGTCTCGGCGAGCGGCGGGGCCGTCGCGATGCGGAAGGCGAGGTAGAGGAAATACAGCGCCACCAGAATGGTGACGACCGGCGCGAGGCCGGGCAGCGCCAGGATGATCGCGACGAAGCCGCTGGCGGTCAGCGCCATCACCGCCACCATGCCGAGCGTGATGCCGGCGCCATAGGCGAGGCCGCGCCGGGTTCCGAAGGCGGCGCCGGTCGCGGTCAGGCTCAGCGTCGCCGGGCCGGGACTTCCGGTGAGAGCGACGCCGGCGAGAAGGAAGCCAGCCAACCCGTCCATGATCTCCTCCGCAGTTCTTGAAAGAATGCAGAGGGAAGCAGCAGAGACGCCACCGGTCTTGAACGTTCGTGCGGCTACTCCGCCGCCCGTGGCATCGCCAATGCCTCGGCCGAGCCGTCGCGCAAGCGCTTGAGCAATTCCGCCTCCTCGGCCTTGGCGGCGGTGAGATGGCGCTCCTTGACGTGGCCGAAGCCGCGGATCTTTTCCGGGATCGCGGCGAGGGCGACGCAGAGCGCATGGTTCTGCGGCGAGAGCTTGCCGAGGATCTCGGCGACCAGCGCCTCGTAATCGGCGATCAGCTTGCGCTCGGTCCTGCGCTCCTGGGTGTAGCCGAAGACGTCGAAAGCTGTGCCGCGCAGGCCCTTCAGCTTCGCCAGCATGCCGAAGGCGCCCAGCATCCACGGCCCGAAACTCATCTTGCGGGCTAAGCCGGTATTGGGATCGCGCTTGTGCAGCAATGGCGGGGCGAGGTGGAATTCGAGGCGCAAGGGCTCGCCGGAGGTGCTGTCCTTCTCGAAGGTCGCGGCGAGCTGCCTGCGGAAGGCTCCGTCGCTGTAGAGCCGGGCGACCTCGTACTCGTCCTTATAGGCCATCAGCTTGAAGAGATAGCGCGCGACGCTCTCGGCCAGCGCGCTCTGGCCGGGGACGTGGCTCGCTTCCTTGGCGCGGACCTTCTCGACGAGGTCACGATAGCGCGCCGCATAGGCGGCGTTCTGGTAGCCGGTGAGGAAGTCTACGCGGCGGGCGATGATCTCGTCGAGGCTCTGCGAGATCTGGCGCGCCTCGGTCGGCGCTTTGGCCTCGGCGAGCGCCGCGAGCAGGGCCGCCGGGTCATGCGCGGCGCGGCGGCCGAGCTCGAAGGCCTGCTTGTTCATAGCCACGGCCTCGCCGTTGAGCTCGATCGCCCGCAGCAGCGAGGCTCGCGACAGCGGCACCGCGCCGAACTGCCAGGCGTAGCCGAGCATGAACATGTTGGCGGCGATGGCATTGCCGAGGAAGGTGGTGGCGGCTGCCGTGGCATCGACGAGATGGGTCTGCTCGCGCCCCGCGGCCGAGACGATCGATCGCTTCAGCCGCTCGGTCGGCAGCGAGAAATCGGCGTTGCGGGTGAAATCGCCGGGCATCGCCTCGGCAGTGTTGACGACCACGGCCGAGCGGCCCTGGCGGATCGCGCCCAGCACCTTCTTCGAGCCGGTGACGGTGAGGTCGCAGCCGAGCACGAGATCGGCCTGGCCGGCGGCGACGCGGATGGCGTGGATCTCCTCCGGCGTCGGCGCGAGGCGGACATGGCTGAAGACCGCGCCGCCCTTCTGGGCGAGGCCGGCCATGTCGATCATGCCGCAGCCCTTGCCTTCGAGATGGGCGGCCATGCCGAGGATCGCGCCGATGGTGACGACGCCGGTGCCGCCGACCCCGGTGACGACAACAGCGAAGTTGCGGTCGAGCGCCGGGACCTTGGGCTCGGGCAGGTCACCGGCGCCGAGCGCCGAGGCATCCGTCGTGCGCGGCTCCGCCTTCTTCGGCCGCGCGCCATGCACGGTGACGAAGGAGGGGCAAAAGCCCTTCACGCAGGAGAAGTCCTTGTTGCAGTTCGACTGGTCGATCTGGCGCTTGCGGCCGAATTCGGTCTCGAGCGGCTGCACCGAGACGCAGTTCGACTTCACCCCGCAATCGCCGCAGCCCTCGCAGACCAGCTCGTTGACGATGACGCGCTTGTCCGGGTCGGGATAGGCGCCGCGCTTGCGCCGGCGGCGCTTCTCGGTGGCGCAGGTCTGGTCGTAGAGCAGCAGCGAAACGCCTGACGCGGTCGCGAGCTCGCGCTGGACGGCGTCGAGAGCGTCGCGATGGTGCAGGGTGGTGCCCGGCGGCCAGAGCGTGCCGGCCGGGTACTTGTCGGGATCGTCCGAGACCACCGCGATGCGGGCGACACCCTCGGCCGCGACCTGGCGCGCCATCTGGTCGGGCGACAGGTGCCCTTCCGCCTGCTGGCCGCCGGTCATCGCGACGGCGTCGTTGTAGAGCAGCTTGTAGGTGATGTTGACGCCCGACGCGACGGCCCAGCGGATCGCGAGCGAGCCGGAATGGGTATAGGTGCCGTCGCCGAGATTCTGGAAGACGTGGCCGCGTTTCGAGAACGGCGCCTCGCCGACCCAGTTGGCGCCTTCGCCGCCCATCTGGGTGAAGCCGGTAGTGTCGCGGTCCATCCACTGCACCATGTAGTGACAGCCGATGCCGGCATAGGCGCGCGAGCCCTCGGGCACGACGGTCGAGGAATTGTGCGGGCAGCCCGAGCAGAAATAGGGCGTCCGCTTGGCGACTTCGATCGCCTCGGCGAGACGGCCCTGAGCCGCGGCGATCTCTTCCAGCCGACCGCGCAAGGCGGGATCGTCGCGGTACTGCAGCAGGCGGGCGCCGAGCGCGATGGCGATGTCGTTGGGATCGAGCGCGCCATGGACCGGGAAGAGCCATTCGCCCTGCTCGTCCTTCTTGCCGATCACCATCGGCTGGTGGGCGGTGCCGTAAAGCTCCTCGCGCAGCTGCACCTCGATCAGCGAGCGCTTCTCCTCGACGACCATGACGAGGTCGAGACCTCTAGCGAAATCCTTCAGCTCCTGCGGATCGAGCGGCCAGGGGCAGGCGATCTTGAACAGCCGGATGCCGAGATCATTGGCGCGGACCTCGTCGAGGCCGAGCTCCTCCAGCGCCTGGCGCACGTCGAGATAGGATTTGCCGACTGTGATGATGCCGATGCGCGGCGCCTGCCCGCCCGAGAGCATGGTCTGGTTGAGCTTGTTGGCGCGCAGATAGGCGAGGATCGCGGCGCGCTTGTGCAGGTGCAGCCGCTTTTCCTGGTCGAGGAAGTCGAGCTCGCGGCGGATGCTGAGGCCGCCCGGCGGCATGACGAAGTCGTCGGGGGTGGCGATGCTGACCCGCTCGACCGAACCGTCGACCGAGGCCGTCGATTCGATGTTGTCCTTGACGCATTTGAGGCCGACCCAGACGCCGGCGAAGCGCGAGAGCGCGAAGCCGTGCAGGGAATAGTCCATGATCTCCTGGACGCCGGCCGGATTGAGGATCGGCATCATCCGGTCGACCAGCACGAACTCGGTCTGGTGGGCGTTGGTCGAGGATTCGGCGGTGTGGTCGTCGCCCATCAGGCAGAGCACGCCGCCATGGCGCGAGGTGCCGGCCATGTTGCCATGGCGGAAGACGTCGCCGGTGCGGTCGACGCCCGGGCCCTTGCCGTACCAGAGCGCGAAAACGCCGTCATACTTGCCCTCGCCGGAGAGCTCGGCCTGCTGCGTGCCCCAGATCGCGGTGGCGGCGAGGTCCTCGTTGAGGCCGGGCTGGAACACGATGTTGGCGGGCTTCAGCTGCTTGGCGGCACGGGCGAGCTGCTGGTCGAGCCCGCCGAGCGGCGAGCCGCGATAGCCGGAGACGAAGCCGGCTGTATTCAGCCCGGCGCGCCGGTCGCGTTCGTGCTGGACCAGCAGCATGCGGGCGATGGCCTGCGTGCCGGTCAGGAAGATCTGCTGCTTGGAGAGGTCGTATTTGTCGTCGAGGGCGACGGCCCTCAGTTCGGGCTCGCCGGCTGCGGCGCCTTGCGAAGTCTGCTGCGTACCGGCCATGGCCGACCTCCCGACGATCGCACTCAAATCGACTATAGGGACCGGTAGCGCCGGTCTCCAATTCGTTATTACGTCAGCAAGGCTGTCATACCCGGCGTGATATCGTCAAATCACCCTGGGGTGATTCCAGAGTGGCGGAGACGGATGTGCCGCGATTTGGCCGCCTTTGCGGGCGATGCCGGCAGGGCCTCCGGCACGAGATTGCGAGGGTAGGCGCGGCGAGCGCGCTTTTGTATGAAGGCTCGGCCGGATTCGCCGCAGATTCGAGGAAATTGCCGCGTGCCGCGATACTCGACGCTCCCGACGCTGTTCGCCGCCGTTGCCAGCTTGCTCGGCCTCGCTTTGCCGGCGCTGGCGCACCCGCACGTCTTCGTGACCTCGCGCACCGAGATTCTCTATGACGCTAGCGGCGCCGTGAAGGCATTGCGCCATCGCTGGAGCTTCGACGAGGCCTATTCGGCCTATATGGTCCAGGGCCTCGACAAGAACGGCGACGGCAAGCTGACCTCGGACGAATTGGCCGAGCTCGCCAAGGTCAACATGGAATCGCTGCCGGATGTCGGCTTCTTCACCATCGCCAAGGCGAACGGCAAGGCGCAGGAATTCGGCACGCCGAGCGGAGAGTCGCTCTCCTATGAGAACAAGATTCTGACGCTGACCTATACGCTGCCGCTGAAGACGCCGGCCACGGCCAATCGATCCTTCGGCATCGAGATCGGCGATCCAACCTATTTCGTCGCCTTCGAGATCGGCGAGGAGGCTGATGCCGTCGCAGCGCGCGATGCGCCCAAGGGCTGCATCGTCCGGATCATGCGCCCGCCCAAGCTCGACTCTGCGACGCAGCAGCGTCTGGCGCAGGAGGACATCACCGCGACGCCTGACATGAGCGCCTATCAGGTCACCACCCGGGCGCTGGTGGCATGTCCCTGAGCGCTCCCGCCGCGCCGGGCCTGCCGCTCTGGCCGCGTCGGCTGCTGGTCGCGCTGCTGGCGCTGGCTTTGGTCGCCGGCGCGCTCGGGCTGATCGCCTGGGTTGCCAGCCTCTATTTCCCGCCGCCGCCTCCGCCACCGCGTAATCCGTTCGGCACGGCGCTGCCGCGCGAGGCGTTACCGGCGACGACGGGCATCGGTGCGATCATCCTCGCCTGGCAGTCGAGCTTCTATCGCGAGCTGACCGCGACGCTGAAGGCGATCGCGCAATCGCCGGCGGCGCTGCCCGGCCTGCTCGGGCTCGCCTTCGCCTATGGCGTCTTCCACGCTGCCGGGCCCGGCCACGGTAAGGCGGTGATCTCCGGCTATATCGTCGCCGACAACCGCAACCTGAAGCGCGGGCTTGGGCTTAGCTTCGCGGCGGCAATCGTACAGGCGCTGGTGGCGATCGCGCTGGTCGGCACACTGACGCTGTCGCTCAACGCGACCGCCAAGACCATGGCTTCGACCACCTTCGTGATCGAACAGGGAAGCTTTGCGCTGGTGGCGCTGGTCGGGCTCTATGTGCTCTGGCGCAAGGCCGGCAGCCTCGTCGCGCTCGGCGGCAGCGCGGTGCATGACCCCGCAACCTGCGACCATGTCCATATGCCGGGAGCGGATGAGGTCTCGCGCCTGCGCTCCGTCCGCGAGATGGCCGGCGTCGTGCTGGCGGCGGGCCTGCGCCCCTGTGCGGGCGCGCTGATCATCCTCGTCTTCGCCAATGCGCAGGGCCTGCTCTGGGCCGGCATCGCCGCCACCTTCGCCATGGCGCTCGGCACGGCGCTGACCACCGGGGCGCTGGCGGCGCTGGCGGTGTTCTTCAAGTTCGCGGCCCTACGCTTCGCCGGCGGCGGCTCGTTGAAGGGAACTCGGATTATCGCCGGGCTCGAAGTGCTGGCGGCGGCCTTCGTCGCGGTGCTGGGCGCGGCGCTGTTCTTCGGCCTCTGGGCGGCCGGGCAAGGGAGTTAGGCTTCCTTCTCCCCTCGGGGGAGAAGGTGCCGGCAGGCGGATGAGGGCGGTACGACTGGGTGAACGAAAAGAGCCGTTTGCGCAGCCCTTCCCTCATCCGTCAGCGCTTCGCGCTGCCACCTTCTCCCCCGAGGGATTTCTCTGCGAAAGGGTTCTGGCTTTGAGGTTTGATTGCTGATTCAGTTGGCCTGATCGGAGCGGGATGATCGGCATGTCGG
>NZ_FOKP01000011.1 GCF_900112185.1 Allobosea sp. CRIB-10
TCCTTGAATTCCGGTGCAAATCTCTGCGAACTCATGACCAACCTCCTATGCTCAAAGGATAGGTCGGCGATGTCTAACGGACCGGGGGCAGTCCAATTAGCTTAACTGAGCGTCCACAGAACCGGCAGCAGGCCAAACGAAACGGCTTCCGGCGAAGCCGGGGCGGTTCAGTTCAATCGATTCAAACTTCTATCGCCACGTAATCTCGTTGAGCGCTTCTTCTGCAAGCTCCAACACTTCCGAAGCATCGCAACTCACCACGACAAGCTCGCAAGGAATCTCCTCATAGTCGTCGCCCTCGAATCAGCCGAGTCTCGATGCGCGCTGATGAGTCCACCACCTAGCCCGCTAAGCGAATTCCGCTCCCTAGATCCTGTCCCGTTGCGGGGTCGCCTCCGAGGCCGGCGATCATTTGTGATCGATTCTGCATCCTGCGGCTCCCACTCGCTCTCGGTTTCGACCGGCAGTCGCTCTGCTCGGGTGGCCGGCCCGTCGCATTGCTTTGCCTCTTCCTTCTGAAATTAACTTTCTGGTAAGAGGTTCAGGGTTCCTTGCCGGAGACGATGGCTGCCGCCCGCGGCAACCGACATCCCGTAATCAGGAGGTCGCCGCATGAAGCGGGCCGTGATCGCTGCCGATGCCGTTCGTTCTCTCGATAGGAGCCGCCACGGCCGCAAGGCGATCCCGCTTCTGATCTGCCTGGCCGCGCCGGCGCTGGCCGCGTGCAGCACGGCTCCGGTCCAGACCGCTTCGACGACGACTGCCGGTCCCGCGACAACGACGAAGCAGACCCACGAGATTCGCAAGCGCGCCATCGAACTGGCCAAGGCTGACCCGCGCGAAAAGGAATGCCTCGTCCGCGCGATGTATTTCGAATCGAACCGGTCGAGCGAGCAGGGATTGCTCGGTGTCGGCACGGTCGTGATGAACCGGGTCGGGGCCCCGCGCTATCCCGAGACGATCTGCGGCGTCGTCGGCGCGCCGCGCCAGTTCGCTCCTGGCGTGCTGACCCGCCAGATGGTGGCGCGTGACCTGCCGAAGGCCGAGGCCGCCGCCGAAGCGATCCTCGCCGGCCGGCGCAACGAGGCAGTCGGCAACGCCAAGCATTTTCACATGGCCGGCCTGCGCTTCTCCTATGCCAACATGCATTATGTGACGGTGGCCGGGGGCAACGCGTTCTATGTCAAGGGCGAGCGCCCCGAGCGCCGCCGCATCGAGGAGCCGAGCTATCAGCTCGCCGCGGTCTCCACGCCGGCTCCGCTGGCCAGCTCCGCCTCCACCGGATCGACCTCCTTCGCCAACGCGCCGCTGGCTTTCGCGCCGGAGACGCCCGCTGCTGCCACGCCCGCCGGCCCGGCCACGCATCTCATCGGCAAGGTGACGCTGCCGCCCAGCCGTCCCTTCGACCTCGACATGCCCAAGAAGCTCGCGAAGACCTTCGTCGCGCCGCCGAAGAACGATGCTCGTCTCGCTGCGCTTATGCCCCCTGCCCGCGGTCTCCGCGGCAGCATACCGCTCGACTGAACCGCCCGAAATTACGGGCGCGCCGCTGATGCATCGCCCGCGCGGTGGGGGCTAAGCTGCTCGCGCGGCAGGGATGGCGACGCGCGACGCCGTCATCCGAAATGACCTCGTTCCAGGCGCCCGGCTTCTTTCGCGGGGCCCTGCGGCATGAACGCCGCTTCCAGCCAGTGGCGCGCGGCGCTAGATTGGCTCCATGAGCGCACCCTCGCAGATCGACACGCAGGATGTAGCGGCCCAGCCGTCCCGTCTCGGTGTCTGGCTGCTCGCTGGCGGCTTCGGCTTGCTGCTTCTCGCCGGCCTGCTGCTCTGGTGGCGCGAGGGGGACCGGCTGTTCGCCGACGGGCTGATCGCTGCGCTCCTCGCCTGTTTCTGAGCGGTGTGTCGTCCGCGATCGAGGATTTTTCCGTGAACCGCCGCCTGCTCCTGCCTCTTGCCGTCTTCCTGCTCGGCGCCGTTGCGCTCGCCGCCGCCGCCTTCCTCACCTTCGCGCCGGCCTCGCGCTCGGGCGGGCAGAGCCTCGCTTCCAGCGTCGGCGGTCCGTTCGCACTCACGACAGCCGAAGGCAAGACCTTGACCGACAAGGATCTGCGCGGCGCGCCGTTCCTGGTCTTCTTCGGCTTCACCCATTGTCCGGACATCTGCCCGACCAAGCTGTTCGAGATCTCGGAGGTGCTGCGCGCTGCCGGTGCCAAGGGCGACAAGCTCAAGGCGCTGTTCGTCACGGTCGACCCGGAGCGCGACACCGCCGAGACGATGAAGAGCTATCTCGGCTCCTTCGATCCGCGCATCGTCGGGCTGACCGGCGATCGCGCCGCGATCGACGCCGCGGTCAAGGCCTACCGCGCCTATGCCCGCAAGGTGCCGCTCAAGGATGGCGACTACACCATGGATCACACCGCCCTGGTCTATCTGATGGACAAGAACGGCGGCTTCGTCGGCGCCTTCAACATCGAGCGCCCGCCGGCGGAAGCGGCGCAGGAGTGGCTGCGGCATCTGTGAGCGTCATGCCCGGCTACTCGGCGGCTCTTGGTGCAAGATCGCGATAGCGGGAGGAGCGCGCCAGCCCGTGCGCCGTCTTGTGCCAGCCGAAGCGGTTGTCGAGATAGTCGTAGAGCGCCAGCCATCCGGCGAGCGAGGTGGCGAGATAGTAGAGCGGGAGCAGCCACAGCCGGCGTCGCAGGTCCGGCGCGCGGCGTCGCGAGGCACCGAGCGCCGGGAGCAGGAACATTGTCAGAAGGCCGCAGCCGGCGAGGCCGAGCGATATCGCCGAGAAGCAGGTTTCCCATGGCGTGGTGGGCGACAACAGCGAGCCTGCGAACATTGCTGCCCCTGTCGTAACGACAAGGAGCGGCAAGAGCAGCGTCCCCAACAGAGAGCCCAGCGTCAGAACCAGGAACGCCAGGGTCGCCGCGAGCCCGGCTTCGCGAGCCAGCCGGTCCGGGCGCTGCATATGGCTGATCAGCGTTTGCAGGTAGCCCTTCAACCAGCGCCTGCGCTGTTTCAGCCATGCCCGCAGATCGGGCGGCGCCTCTTCCAGCGTGTGGCTGGGTAGATCGGCCATGTACCCGCCGGCGCGGATGAGGCGGAAGCCGATATCCGCATCCTCCGTGACGTTCCATGGATCCCAGCCTCCGACGCGCCGCAGCGCATCCGTGCGGAAATGCGGCATTAGGTAGCAAAAACATGAAGGCGTAAAAAAGCGCTCCAATCACGAAATAGGACGCGACCTTGACGGCTTGCTCCATCTCCAGATTTCGTCCAAAATTTTCCTGTACATCCGAATTGGATCGCGCTATCTCCGAAATTCGGAGGAAAGTGATGAGCTACCTGACGGACGAGATCGCGGACGTGCAGCGCCGCCTGGAAGCCATCGACCAGGCTATCCAGACGCGTGTCAGGAAAATTCAGGACGACGCCACGACCGCGATCGTTCAGGCCATGCGGGATAGCGATGATGAGAAGACTGGTTTGCGCGTCAAGCTCGCGCACCTGATCGCCGCGGCTGGAGGATCAAGCCCGGTCGAACGGCCCAAGACCATCGAGGCCGATGCTTCCCTGGGCGCCGCGCCTTCCCCCCGGCGAACCGCTGGCGAGACCATCTTGGAGGAGTTGGCGAAGCAGGGTCCGCTTTCATCCAACGCCCTCGATAAGGCAGTAATGGCCGAGGGGTGGTCGAAATTCGCTGCCGAGAAGGCCAAGGTCGTTCAGAAGAAGAACGGCTGGATCATCAATGAGAAGAGGATCTGGACATTGACCCCCGAGGGGCAATCGAAGGTTTCAGGGACGCGATCAGAGCCCTGAAAAGAAAGAACGGCGCCGATTGGGATCGACGCCGTTCTTCATGCGGACGTAGCTTAAGGTTTAGAGCAAGTAGATTCCCAACTACCCAGTGCGGGTTCGAGTCCCGTCGTCCGCTCCCAATCCTCGATCCCTTGATCGCATAGATTCACAGCCTCCGATGCCTGTCAAGAGTCGGTCCGCTCGATACCCTTGGGAGAGCCGTTCGAGGCGAAAATCAGCCGAAGACCGGCATTTTCCAAGGCCGAAGCGAGCGCACGTGCATTGTTGGCTATCGGACTACGCCGTTGTTTTTCGAAATCCCGCACCGTGGACAACGATACGCCTGCTGCGGTTGCGAGGTCTTCTTGCTTCCAGTCGAGCCAGGCCCTCGCAGCTCGGCACTGTTCCGGAGATATGATCACTATGGCCACTGAGGACAACTTCCTTAACCAACGTCAACGCCTATCGTTGACGATTCGAATGCCAACACTCATAGCTAAGGCCAACGATGGGCGTTGGTCAAATGGGATCGAGGGGAAGCGAAAGTAGTGAACCTAAGGGGCAGCATTTCCTGCTCTCGGCTGCCGCACGTCGGTTATCGCTCGCCCAGATCGCTCGTTTAGACGACGATGACGCTTATGCTCTATTCTGCGGCATCCGCTGGTGCGACACCGAAGGCGAGCCGGTTTGCCCGCACTGCGGTTGCTTGGCCATCTATCGGCACGAAAGCCGCAGGATCTTCACTTGCAAGGCTTGCGACAAGCAGTTCAGTGTCACATCGGGCACGATCTTCCATTCACGCAAGATGGCCGTACGCGACCTGCTTATGGCGATCGCGATCTTCACGAACAGCGTGAAGGGTCACTCGGCCCTTCACCTATCTCGGGACCTCAACGTCCAATATAAGACGGCCTTCGTCTTGGCCCATAAGCTGCGCGAAGCGTTGGGCTACGAGACGACTACCAGAACCGCTAGCGGCGTGGTCGAAGTCGACGGCGCCTATTTCGGCGGTTACATCAAGCCCACGAATTGGGCCGAGAACCGGAAGGACCGACGCCTCGCCAAGAACCAGAACGGCAAGCGGCGCGTGGTCGTCATCATGCGCGAGCGGGGCGGCCGAACGCTCCCGTTCGTGGTCAAGCATGAAGCTGAGTCCGTGCCGATCCTGGCCGATCGCATCCGACCTGGCAGCGTGGTCCATGCGGACGAGGCTCGGTCCTGGGATCCTCTCTACTATGCAGGCCTAGATGTTCTGCGGATCGATCACACGACAGCGTACTCGGACGGAGAAGCCTGCACGAACGGCGCCGAGTCGTTCTTCTCGCGGTTGCGCCGCGCTGAGATCGGTATGCATCACCACATCGCCGGACCTTACCTCGCGGATTACGCGAACGAGATGGCATGGCGCGAGGACGCGCGAAGGATCGATGCCGCGACGCAGTTCCTCTTGATCGGCTTGGCTGCCTTGACGCATCCTCCCTCGCCTCGGTGGAAGGGATATTGGCAGAACGGCCCTGGAGCACGTCAGTCGGCGACGCCGTTCTGATCCGGCTCCGCGGCATCGGATCTACCCGTCCGCCGTGACCAGGCGAGATTTCCGAATTTGTCGACCGAGGAGCGCACGCGACCTGCATCGCGATGCACTCGAAGAGCCTTCGATACCCGTCTGGTAATCTCGGAGATCATCCGCCGGTCACGGACGTCATCTCCGCGCAGCGCGATGATGGCCTGAGCCAACTCGCGTGAGGTCATTGGTCCATCGGCATCTCTCAGCTCCCGGATTAGGCTTCTCGCGAGCTCCCCCTGCCCGAAGATCACTTCCCTCTTTTGACGTGGCATGGCCGCGTCCAGGTCGCCCTTATGTCCTAGAACACACAGTGTCCGATCCAGGGCTAGGAGATCATTTTTGATCTCTGCCAGACGGTCACGGATGCGCTCGGCTTCATGGAACATGTCGGCACGCTTCCGGATCAATCCGGAAATCGTGTGGTCGTAGGGCTTTCCCGTCTCTTCGCTCATCACGGAAGTATGGCCCAGGCTATCAGGACGATAAATGGACCATCACATGTCTTTGCTACCTAATGCCGCGGAAATGGTTGGAGGTGCCGCCGAGCATGATCGGCAGGCCGCAGGCCAGCAGACCGGGATTAAGCACGTCGAACAGCCCGGCATATTCCAGGGCGAAGCAGCCGCTGATCCAGCTATCGCCGGGGTTGTCGATGACGAGATGCGCCTGCAGGCAGACGAGCTCGGCGTCCGAGCGCAGGAAGCGCGCCGCCGCCAGGCGTAGCTGGCGCGGATCGGGAACATCCTCGGCGTCGAAGATGGTGAACAGCTCGCCGCGCGCTTCGGCCAGCGCGACGTTGAGCGCGCGCGGCTTGGTCTGCGGGGCGCCGCGCGGCACGATCACGACATTCATGAAGGGCGGAAGTGTGCGGGCAGCAAGGGTGCGCCGCAGGTTCCAGTCGATCTCTTCGACGAGGATGCGGATGTCGAGCTTGGCGGCGGGATAGTCGAGCGCCGCGAGCGCCTTGATCAGCTGGTCGAGGACTGCTTCCTCCCCGAAGATCGGCACGGCGACGGTATAGACCGGCAGGCGACTGTCATCGATCTGCCAGCGGTGGTCTTGCCACAAGTCGGCCACTGGCTTCTCGGCCAGAGCCGCGAAGCGCAGGATCACGACGCCGAAGAATAGGGGACCGAGCGCGAGGCCAAGGGCGGTCAAGGTCGCGAGCGGCGACAACGTGCCGAACCAGGACAGCACCCCGACCAGCAGGCCGGCGAGGCATTTCTGCAGCCAGTTGCTTCCGGTTCGAGCGCTGAACCGCCGCAGTCCTGCCTCGTCGGTCCAAGCCGCTCTGTGAGCCAGCACGGCTGCATTGCTGCGTCGCAGCTCGGTTGCCAGCGCCGAAGGCGTCAGCATGACGATATCGCTTCGGCCAAAAGGCTTCGCCGCCAGAAAACGTCGCAATGCGGATCCGGGCGGCGGAGCCACGGCGAAGCGTAGAGGATTTCCGGGCCGCATATGCGTGGCGGCCACGCCCTCCCGCAGGATCGCCGCGATGTCGCCGCCCGGCTGCAACGATGGCGCGCGCGGCTGGAAGCGCAGGTCGAGCTCGGCAGCCAGCGCCCGGTAGAATTGCTCTTCAGTGACAAGGCCGGAGGCGATGACCTGACGGCTCGGCGACACGCTGATCCGCTCAGCGAGCCGGGCGGCCTCCCGCAATTCTGCGGGCGGCACACCATGATCGGCGAGGAAGGCGATCTCGGCGGGCAGGCCGAGCATGCGCACCGCGGTGGCGTCGGCGCGCGGCCAAGCTAAGGCTTCCATCCCCATCCCCCAGGGGTCGCAGCTGAGCGCTCCCGCAGCCGGCAGCAACTTATGGTTGCTTAACGGCACGTCAGAGTCGAGTCGTGCAAGAGAGATCGGCGTATTGTCGCTTCGACAAGGCGGCGCCGTCAGCTTCGGGGAGGGGCGAAATAGCCACTCCAGATCATTTGCATACAAATGAGGCGAACCTGCCGTTTCCCACAGCAGTGCTCGAACTGCCGACGATATCGCGAGTCCGGAGCGGCCTGGCCCGTGCTCGATGCCAAGCGGCGATAGAACCTGTGGTCTATCCAAATCCTTCATTTCCCGACGAATCTGCGTGGAGCGGCAGAGTCCGAGTGCCATTTCATTTCGCGGTTGCGAACGGGTTCCGGCGCGATAGTCTCGCTTCCCTGCTGCGGTCCGCAGCTTGCAGCGCGTCGATCTCAAATCGCTTGACAAGCTTGAAATCCGTTGAGATCGTTGTTTGCATACAAATGAAATTTGAACGCGAACGTCTGGCCTGCTGCAACGATAAAGATCGGCGGCGTGGCACATTGGGAGAGTGACATGACCGCTTGGCTTGGCCTGACTTCGTTCAACCGTCTCGCGGCCCTCGCCGCTGCGGCCGTCCTCACCGTGCAGGCGCCGGCACGCGCCGAGGAGATCTCCGTCACGCAATGGGGCGCCAGCATGTATGGCGCGCCTTACGCCGTGGCGATGGAGAAGGGCCTGTTCAAGCAGGCCGGCATCGACATCACCGGTATCATCGGCTCGGGCGGCGGCGGCACCACGGTGCGCAACATCCTCGCCAGCACGACGCCCTATGGCGAGGTCGCGGTCTCGGCCGCGCTCGCAGCCAAGGCGCAGGGCCTCGACCTGATCATCGTCAACACCGGCACGCGCAGCGTCGCCGAAGCCTCGATGGTCGTGATGCCGAACTCCGATGTGAAGAGCGTCGAGGACCTCGCCGGCAAGAAGGTGGCGATCACCTCGCCGAAATCGGTCTCCGAGATGCTGCTGCTGATGGTGCTGCGCGAGAAGGGCGTCGACCAAGGCAAGGTCCAGCGCGTCGCGGCCGGCGGCTATGTCCCGGCGCTGACCATGCTCGAGCAGAACGCCGTCGTCGGCTCGGTGCTGATCGAGCCGCTCTCGATCATCCGCAAGGACAAGTACCGCACGCTCTACAAGGCCGGCGACATCCTGAAGCCGATGACGACCTCGGTCGGCATCACCACGCGCAAGTTCGCGCAGGAGAACCCGGAGAAGCTCAAGGCGATCATCGCCGGCCGCCGTGCCGGCGTGCAGGCGATCTACAAGGATCCGGCCGAGACGGCCAAGATCATCGAGAAGCTCTACAAGCTCGACGCGCCGATCGCCAAGGAAGCGGTCGACAACATGATCCCGCCGAAGATGTGGAGCGAGGGCGAGTTCAACGTCGCCGAGCTCAACCGCATGGTCGAGGGCCTCAAGCTGATCGGCGAGATCAAGGCCGATGTCGACTGGTCGACCGTGCTCGACAAGACCTATCTGCCCGCCGACCTCCAGGCGAAGCAATGAGCGCGGCGTCGGGGGCCAAGGTCGTGCCGCTCGCGCCCCAGTCCGCAATGGCCCCGGCCCATGCCAGGCTGCGCGGCGTCACCCGGGTCTTCGAGCTGCCGAAATCGACCCTGCATGCGCTCGGCCCGGTCGATCTCGATCTGGCGAAGGGCGAGTTCTTCTCGGTGGTCGGCCCGTCCGGCTGCGGCAAGTCGACCCTGCTCGACATTCTCGCCGGCCTCAGCGCCCCGCAATCCGGCACGGCCGAGTTCGAGGGCAAGCCGATCCAGGGCGTGCCTGATGGCGTCGGCGTCGTCTTCCAGGAGGACGCCTCCTTCCCCTGGCTCAATGTCCGCGACAATGTCGCCTTCGGCCTGCGCCGCGCCGGAGTCGACCCGGCCGAGATCAACCGCCGCGTCGACTACGCCGTCGGCTTCATGGGGCTGAAAGACTTTGCGGCGTCCTATCCGGCCCAGCTCTCCGGCGGCATGCGCCAGCGCGTCTGCATCGCCCGCACTCTGGTGATGCAGCCGCGCCTGATCCTGCTCGACGAGCCCTTCGGCGCGCTCGACCAGCAGACGCGCCTGCTGATGGGCGACGAATTGCTGCGGCTCTGGCGCGAGACCTCGGCGACGATCCTGCTGATCACCCACGCCCTGGATGAGGCCGCCATGCTCTCGGACCGGGTCGGCGTGATGTCGACCAGGCCCGGCACCTTCATCGATTTCGTCGAGACCGGCTGGGAGAAGGATCGCGACAGCCGCGTCGTCTCGACCCCGCATTTCGGCGACATCACCGCTCGTCTCTGGGAAAAACTCCGGATCGAGGCGCTGAAGATCATGTCGGCCGGGAAGGGCTGAGCCATGTCCGAGAAGCTGCTGCGGGTCATCGTCGTCGTCGCGATGATCCTGCTGGTGGAACTGCTCTGCCGCATCGGCGTCATCCCGCGGGTGGTGATGATCGCCCCGTCCGACATGGTTGTCGAGCTCGGCAAGATCCTCGCCTCCGGCCAGTTCTCGGCCGACATCCGGATCACCTTCACCAATATCGCGATCTCGACGGTGCTCTCGGTGCTGCTCGGCTTCGCCGCCGGCGTGGTCATCTACTCGCTGCCGAGCCTGCGCGACGCGATCGAGCCGCTGCTGGCGAGCTATTACGCCGTCCCGACCTTCGTCTTCTATCCGATCTTCATCACCCTGTTCGGAGTCGGCTCGGCCTCGATCATCGCCATCGCCGTGCTGCTCGCCATCGTCTCGATGGTCACCGCGACGCTGAACGGGCTCGACCGCATCCCCCGCGTGCTGCGCAAGACCGGCCAGATCTACCGAATGTCCCGGGCCAGGACCGCGCTCCTGATCGAATTGCCGGCGGCGACGCCCTATCTCTTCACCGGTGTGAAGCTCTCGGTCGCCTATTCCTTCATCGGCGTGATCGCCTCTGAGTTCATCCTGTCGGGTGCCGGCATCGGCTATGCCATCGCCTATGCCTACAACCTGTTCGAGAACGGGCACATGTACGCGCTGATGCTGCTCGTCCTGATCGTCGTCACCGTCGTCAACACCTTCCTCAACATGATCGACCGGCGCCTCCAGGCGCGCCGGCAGCGGTGAGGCCATGACAGCTCTCATGCCACGCTCCGCCGGCACGCTCCTCGTCCTCCTCGCTTTGCTCGTGCTCTGGCAGGGCTTGCATCTGCTGGTCGGCGCCTCCTCGCTGGCTTCGCCCGTGCAGACGGTCGGCAAGCTCGCCTCGCTGCTCGCCACCGGCGAGTTCTGGCTCAACATCTCCGAGACGATGCGGGCCTTCGTCGCGGCCTTCGCGATCTCGCTTTGCGGCGGTATCGCGCTCGGCATCGTGCTCGGCGTGCGCAAGCTCGCCGGCAACGTCGCCGAGCCGATCCTGACGACGCTCTATTCGATCCCCAAAGTCGTGCTCTATCCCTTGGTGCTGCTCTGCTTCGGCCTCGGCATCTCCGCCAAGATCGCCTTCGGCGTGATGCATGGGCTGATCCCGATCACGCTGTTCTCGATGAACGCGATCCGCCAGATGAAGCCGGTCTATCGCCGCATCTCGCAGGTGATGCGGCTCTCGCCCGCGCAGAACGCCTTCACCGTGATCATGCCGGCGATCCTGCCCGAAATCATCTCCGGCGTTCGGCTCGGTTTCTCGCTGACGCTGCTCGGCGTGTTGATCGGCGAGATGTTCGCCTCGCAGCGCGGTCTCGGCTTTCTGCTGACCAGCGCGATCAATCTCGGCCAGATCGACACGATCATGGCGATCGCCTTGCTGCTCACCGTCTTCGCCGTCACCTGCAACGCATTGATGATGCGCTTTGACCGGCGCCTGACGCACCGCTGAAGCTCGTTCGAGTGCTTGCGCGGACTGCGCCGCTCATGCAGGTTGCAGCCGACTTGCTCCGCTCGCCGCGGGTTGCGCCCTGCATTGGAAAAACCATGAACCTCTACCGTTTCGGCGTCGCCGCCGTCTTCGTCGCCCTGCTGGGCGGCTGCGTCTCGCGGGAGGAGCCGATCGTGACCTCCGAGCCTGCTCCGGTGATGCGGACCCGTGTGGTGCGGAATGCGCCGCCGCCGGATCGCGGCGATCTCGACCTCGGGCTGCCGCCGGCGCGCGAGGGCGGGCCGGCCTATGTCCGCTCCGGCGTCAGCAGCGCGCCTCGGCAAGGCGAGCTTTATGGCGGCGGCACGCTGCCGCAGGGCTTCTGAAGCCTCGCGCCAGCGGATCACCAGCATTCTCCTCGTCATGGTCGGGCTTGGCCGACCATTCGCGTCGTCACGCCGTCGATCGAATGCGGTGTTCAAGCCGTGGATGCTCGCCACGAGGACGAGCATGACGGAGCGGGAGTAATACGCTCTCCGATCCGCTCAGGTATCGACGTTCGCGTTCAGCGCGTTGCTCTGGATGAATTCGCGGCGTGGCTCGACCACGTCGCCCATCAGCTTGACGAAAAGGTCGTCGGCCTCGTCGTTCTGGTCGTTCTTGACGCGCAGCAGCGAGCGCACGTCGCGGTCGAGCGTGGTCTCCCAGAGCTGGTCCGGATTCATCTCGCCAAGGCCCTTATAGCGCTGCAGCGAGACGCCTTTCTTGCCGATGGTGTTGACCGCGTCGAACAGGTCGCTCGGGCCGTTGACGATGTGGTCGTCGCCCTTGCGGCTGAGCACGCCCGGCTTGGCATAGGCCTCCTGCAACGACGAGGCGGCGGCATCGAGTTTGCGGGCCTCGGCGCTGGCGAGCAGGCCGGCATCCAGCGCCACCACCTGCTTCACGCCACGCACCAGCCGCGAGAAGGTGAAGCCGCCATCGGCGGCCTTGCCTTCCCAGCCGCGCTCGATCTCGTCGGAGATCGCGTCGAGCCGGCGCGCGACATAGGCTGCCGCTTCAGCGAGCTCGGCCTCGCTGCGATCGCCCTGCGGGCGTAGCGCACCGGCGATCGCGGTCTGCTCGACCACCCGCCGGTCATAGCGCGAATGCAGCTGAGACAGCGTATGGCGGATGCTGCGGGCTTCCTCGATCAGGGCGCGCAGATCGGTGCCGCCGCGCTCGACTCCGTCGCCGGTGCGGAAGACCGCGCCGTCGAGGGCGGAGTCGACCAGATAGTCCTCCAGCGCCCGCTCGTCCTTGAGATAGGTCTGCGACTTGCCGCGCGCCGCCTTGTAGAGCGGCGGCTGGGCGATGAAGAGATGGCCGCGGTCGATTAGCTCCGGCATCTGCCGGTAGAAGAAGGTCAAGAGCAGGGTGCGGATATGGGCGCCGTCGACATCCGCGTCGGTCATGATGATGATCTTGTGATAGCGCAGCTTCTCGACGTTGAAGGCGCCGGAATCCTTCTCGTCGCGGCCGATGCCGGTGCCGAGCGCGGTGATCAGCGTGCCGACCTGGTCGGAGGACAGCATCTTGTCGAAGCGCGCCCGCTCGACATTGAGGATCTTGCCGCGCAGCGGCAGCACGGCCTGGTATTCGCGGGCGCGGCCCTGCTTGGCTGAGCCGCCGGCCGAGTCACCCTCGACGATGAAGAGCTCGGATTTGGCCGGGTCCCTCTCTTGGCAGTCAGCCAATTTGCCTGGAAGAGATGCGATATCGAGCGCGCCCTTGCGCCGGGTGAGGTCACGCGCCTTGCGCGCCGCCTCACGGGCAGCGGCGGCTTCCGCCACCTTGCCGACGATGGTCTTGGCCTCGTTCGGATGTTCCTCGAGCCAGGTCGAGAGCGCCTGGTTGACGACGTTCTCGACGACCGGGCGGACCTCCGAGGAGACCAGCTTGTCCTTGGTCTGCGAGGAGAATTTCGGATCGGGCACCTTGACCGAGACGATCGCAGTCAGGCCCTCGCGGCAATCGTCGCCGGTGAGCGAGACTTTCTCCTTCTTCGAGATTCCGGAGGTTTCGGCATAGCCGGTGACCTGCCGCGTCAGCGCGGCGCGGAAGCCGGCGAGATGGGTGCCGCCGTCGCGCTGCGGGATGTTGTTGGTGAAGCAGAGCACGTTCTCGTGGTAGCTGTCGTTCCACCACAAGGCGACGTCGACGGTGATGCCGTCCTTCTCGCTCGAGAGCATCACCGGCTGGGAGATGATCGGCGTCTTGGCGCGGTCGAGATAGCGCACGAAGGCCTCGACGCCGCCCTCGTACATCAGTTCCTCGCGCACGATCTCGGCATGGCGCGCATCGGTCAGCACGATGCGCACGCCCGAGTTCAGGAAGGCGAGCTCGCGCAGGCGATGTTCCAGCGTCTTGTAGTCGAACTCGACCATGGTGAAGGTTTCCTGCGAGGGCAGGAAGGTCACCTCGGTGCCGCGCTTGTCGCCGGCCGGGCCGACCACGGCGAGCGGGGCGACCGCGTCGCCATGGCGGAACTCCATGAAATGCTCGTTGCCACCGCGCCAGATCCGCAGCTTCAGCGAGACCGAGAGCGCGTTGACGACGGAGACGCCGACGCCGTGCAGGCCGCCCGAGACCTTGTAGGAGTTCTGGTCGAACTTACCGCCGGCATGGAGCTGGGTCATGATGACCTCGGCAGCCGAGATGCCTTCCTCGCTATGGATGTCGGTCGGGATGCCGCGGCCATTGTCCGAGACCGTCACCGAGCCATCGGCGTTGAGCGTCACCGTGACGAGGTCGGCATGGCCGGCGAGCGCCTCGTCGATGGCGTTGTCGACCACCTCGTAGACCATGTGGTGCAGGCCCGAGCCGTCATCGGTATCGCCGATATACATGCCAGGGCGCTTGCGGACCGCGTCGAGGCCCTTGAGCACCTTGATCGAGTCGGCGCCGTAGTCTTCGGCGCCGTTGGTGACGTCTGTCATGAAGATGGTCCTTCGGCGGGCGAGCGGGAGGCCCGCTGATCAACTTGATTCGGCTTACGAATATAAGCGCTGAGGATGGCTTTTTCACGTGCGCACGCACGCGTACGCGAGAGCGGCGGATTTAGCCAGGGAATGTCGCGATCGCATCGAGGAAAATCTCGCCGTACTGGGCGAGCTTGCGCTCGCCGACGCCTTCGATCGCGCGCATCTGATCGAGGCCGAGCGGGCGCTCGCGCGCCATGGCGATCAGCGTCCGGTCGGTGAAGATGATATAGGCCGCGACGCCTTCCTCGCGAGCGATGGTCAGGCGCAGCTGGCGCAGATGTTCGAACAGTGCCGCTGTGTCGCCGTCGAGCCCGTCGGCGCGCGCCGCATCCCGCTGACCACGGCGCGAGCGCCGCTCGGCGAGCGGATCGACCCGCAAGGCGATCGGCTCGCGGCCGAACAGGATGTCCTCGCCCTTCTCCGTCAGGCGGAAGCCGCCATGCTCGACGCTGGCCTCGGCCAGCGCACCGGCGGCGAAGAGCTTGCGGGTCAGCGCCATCCAGGCGCCTTTCGGCTTGTCGACGCCGACGCCGAAGGTCTTCAGCCCATCATGGTTCTGGCGCCGGATCGCCTCGGTCGCCGTGCCGGTGAGGATATCCGCGAGATGGCCGGCGCCGTAGCGCTGGCCGGAGCGGATCACCGCCGAGAGCAGTTTGCGCGCATCGAGGGTGGCGTCCGAGAGCTCGGGTGCGGCGGGGCCGCAGAGATCGCAGCGGAACTGCGCCTCTCCATGCCGGCAGGGTGGCACCTGCTCGCCGAAATAGGACAGCAGCGCCGAACGCCGGCACAAAGCCGATTCGCAGAGATCGATCATCGCATTGAGGCGCGTGTGCTCGATCCTGCGGCGCTCGTCGTCGATCTGTTTCTCGTCAATCTGGCGCCGGCGCAACGCCATGTCGTCGACGCCGTAGAGCGTCAGCGTGTCCGCCGGCAGCCCGTCGCGCCCGGCACGGCCGATCTCCTGGTAGTAGGCCTCGATCGAGCCGGGCATGTCGGCATGGACGACGAAGCGGACATCCGGCTTGTTGATGCCCATGCCGAAGGCGATGGTGGCGCAGACGACGACGCCGTCCTCCTGCAGGAAGATATCCTGGTTGCGGTTGCGCTCGGCCTGCTCCAGCCCGGCATGGTAGGGATAGGCCTTCCAGCCCTTCTCGCTCAGGCCCTGCGCCAGCCGCTCGGTGCGACCGCGCGAGGAGCAGTAGACGATCCCCGAGCCGCCGCGATGGACCTTCAGGAAGTCGTCGATCTGCCGGCGCGGCTGCTCCTTCGGCGCGAAGGAAAGCTTCAGGTTCGGCCGGTCGAAGGAATGGATCACCAGCTTCGGCGGCTGCGGGAAAAGCTGCTGGGCGATGTCGGCCTGGGTTTGGCGGTCGGCGGTCGCGGTCAGCGCCGTCACCGGCACGTCGCCGAGCGCCTCGCGCACCTTCGAGAGCAACCGGTACTCCGGCCGGAAGTCATGACCCCATTGCGAGACGCAATGCGCTTCGTCGATGGCGAGCCGGGTGACGCCGAGCCGGCGCAGACGGGCGACCAGTCCTTCGCCCGCCAGCCGCTCGGGCGAGACGAAGAGCAGGCGCAGCTCCCCGGAATTGAGCTTGTCCCAGGCCTGCGCCGCCTCGGCCTCGCTGTTCATCGAGTTGAGCGAGGCGGCGGAGACGCCGGCCCGCACCAATTGCCCGACCTGGTCGCGCATCAGCGCGATCAAGGGCGAAACCACCAGCGTCAGCCCGCCCGCGACCAGCGCCGGCAGCTGGTAGCACATCGACTTGCCCGAGCCGGTCGGCATCACCGCGAAGACGTCGCGGCCGGCCAGAGCGGCCTCGATCACCTCCCATTGCCCGGGGCGGAAATCGTCATAGCCGAAGACCGACTTCAGGATCGCGCGGGCTTCTGATTCACGGGGCGACGACATCAGGCGGATGTGCCGGATTCGGCAAGCGATGGCCAGCCATCGCGCGATTCCATCCCCGGTTCGCGCAAGCCGGCTTGATCGGCCGCGGGCCGTGCCCCACGCTGCGACGGCCCGGCAAGGAGAGCCATGATGCGCCTGCCCCTGACTGCCGCCATCTGCTGCCTTGCCGCCCTTGCGCAAGCCCGGCCGCTCGAGCGCGAATTGCCGCCGGCGCGGGCCGCCTGCTGGGAGCGGACCTATGACGCCGAACACCTCGCCAGCCATCCCCGACAGAAGGTCGCACGGATCCGGCTGGTGCATCTGCCGCAGAACTGGTCCGAAACCGGCCAGGGCGGTTTCTATGTCGCGCTCTATCTCAACCTGCGCCAGCGGGTGAAGGCCGGTCAGAGCTTCGACTATCAGCTCGGCGGTATCTGCAAGGCGGCCGGGCAGGGCTTGCGCTGCGTGCCGGAATGGGAGGCCGGCAGCTGGCGGATCGAGCGCGGCCCGAACGGGGCGCTCGACATCCGCAATGGCGGCATCATCGCCAATCCCAACCCTTACGATGCCGAGGAGATCGCGGACGGTGCCGTTCGCATTCCGGCGAAGCCGGATGACGGGCTCTGGCGCCTGTCTCCGGCGAGCGGCCCGTGCGGAATGGAATAGCCGCTAGGGATGGAGCGCCGCGACCTTCACCAGCCGCGCCACCATCTTGTCGCGCAGGCCCTTGAGGCGCTTGTCGGTGAAGTCGCCATCTTCGCCATAGGCCTTGTCGGCGCCGGAAACGGCCAGCATCTCCGGCACCAGCAGCGCGCCGAAGCCGAGCTCGAGCACGCTCCGCAATTGGGTCAGGCAGCGATAGGTGCCGAGATTGCCGGCCGAGGCGCCGCCGATGGCGACGGTCTTCTCGCGCAGGCCGGGGCCGCCGGAGCGGACGATGCTGATCCAGTCGAGCGCGTTCTTCAGTGCGGGCGGATAGCCGGAATTGTATTCGGGACTGGCGATGAACAGCCCGTCATGCGCGTCGACCAGCGCCGCCAGCGCCTTGGCCTCGGCGGGGGGCTCGTTGTCATAGGCACGCGCGTCGATCAGCGGCAGCGGGTAGTCGCCGAGCGATATCTGCGTCACCTCGGCCCCCGCCGCCTGGAGATTCCCGGCGATCAGGGTCGCGAGCCTTGTGTTCATCGAGCCCGGGCGCCAGGAGCCGGCGAAGACGAGGATTTTTGGCATGGTCACTCCGACAGCGCGGCCGGCGAGCAGCCCGGCCTTCTCATAGCGCGATGTCGGAGAGATGCAGGCTTGCCGTCAAGCCTGCGTCACGGCTTGGCGCGGCGATAGACCCAGACGCGCGCCGGCGGGATGTTGCGCAGCACCCAGTCGGAGACCTGCGCCTTGAGGCCGGAGCCCTTGCGTGGCACCGGCGAGATCACCGCATAGGTGAACTGGATGAAGGGCGCGCCGGGCTTGAGCACCTTGGCGAAGGCGTCCTGCACCAGTTCGGTCCGCTCGGCCGGAGGCTTGTTGAACAGCGGCAGCGAGGATACGACCGCGCTCGCCTTCTCGGTGAGGTGCCCGGAGAGCGTGGTCGAGAGCGCATAGGCATCGCCCTCGATGACCGTCGCGCGCGGAAAGCGGCGGCGCAGCAGCTCGCAGAATTCCGGGCTGTATTCGACCAGGATGAGGCGGCCTTCGTCGATGCCGCGCTCGATCAGCGCCTCGGTGACCGGCCCGGTGCCGGGGCCGATCTCGACCACCGGCCCTTCGGCCTGCGGGTCGACATAGGATGCCATGCGCTTCGCCAGGAACGGGCTCGACGGCGCGACCGCACCGGTGCGCCCGGGCGAATCGATCCAGGACTTGAGGAAGCGGGCGTCGTCGCCGAAGCGGGCCTTGGCTTCGTCGGCCGCCTTGCGCACATGCGATTTCAGCTTGCCGGCAGTGTTGCGGACCTCGTCCTCGACCTTGTAGCGCGCCGCCGCGACGCGAAGCCGCGCTTCCGCCACGCTGTCGGCGAAGTCCGCAGCCGTCAGGCGCACCTCATGCTCCAGCCGCGCCGCGACGGAGGAGCGCCCGAAGCGAGTGGTGCGCAAGCGCTGACCGGAAGCGGAATGGGCCATCCAGAACCTCGAAGCGGCCAGGCGAAAAGCCCGCACCGGAGCGACATGACAATGCTGTGACGTTACGCCGCTGTCATATGGGGTCAAGAGCGGGCCGAATCCAGCAATTTCTTGCGAGCGCGGCTGCGTTGTCGTTCAGATCAGCGGGCGCGGATGCAATTCGCTGTCGAAGAGCAGGGCCATGCGTTCGGTCAGGCGCGGGTTATGGATGGTCAGCCGGCCGCGCGTCAGCGAGAACATCCCGGCTTTTCGCAGGCGAGCCCAGGTCTTGCTGGTGTGGACCAGCGACAGGCCGAGCGCGTCGGCGAGCTGCTGTTGCGTCAACGGAAAGGCGAAGCTGTTCTCGGCGACGAGGCCGAGCGCCTCGGCCCTTCGATAGAGCGAGATCACCAGCGCCGCGATCCGCTCCTGCGCATTGCGCTGGCCGACTGAGGTCAGATTCTCGTCGATTAGGCATTCCTCGCGCGAGCCGAGCCAGGCGAGCTCATAGGCGAGCGCCGGCATTCGCCCGAAGAGTTCATAGGTGCGCCGACGCGGGAAGACGCAGAGCTCGACCTCGGTCAACGCCTCGATGCCGTGCTGCGATGCGCTGAGCAGCGAGGCCTGCAGGCCGACGAGATCGCCCGGCAGCAGGAAGTTGAGGATTTGGCGTCGCCCGTCCGGCAGCGATTTGTAGCGGAAGGCCCAGCCCGAGAAGAGCGTGTAGAGCTCGGCATCCTCCTGGCCGGGATGGATGATGTCGCTGCCCGCCGGCAGCTGCCGGTGATCGAGTTTCATCGCCTGGATGAAGCGGATCTCCTCGTCGGATTTGTCCTTGAACGCCGGCATCAGGCGCAAGGGGCAGGCAAGGCAGGACGGGCTGCGGTGGTTGCGATGATTGCTCGATGAAACGATCACGCATGGCTCCTTCACCCGCCGGAACTCGCGGCGAATGCTTGCGTTTTGTGTGTGGCGCGAAATCTGCCGCTTAGCAATCGCGCTTCGCCCCGGCATAGCAGATCGGCTTTGGAGGCCGCCGCATGAAATCACACGCCTCCGGGTTGCGGCGTTCGCGCCTGCGCCAGTTCTTTCGCGTGGCCCTGCGTTTCTGGCGGGGCGAGAGCCGGCTGCGCGCCTGGGGGCTTACTGTCGCGGTCCTGCTCTTCGTCGCGGCTCAGCTTGGCGCCGCCGTCGGTGTCAATAGCTGGAACCGCCTCTTCTTTGACGCGCTGGAGAAGCGCGATCTCGACAAGATCTGGGCGGTGGTCGGCTGGCTGCCGCTGATCGTCGCGGCATCGGCGGCGTCGTTGTCCTGCCTGGTGATCAGCCGGATGCTGCTGCAGATGCGCTGGCGGGAATGGCTGACGCATCGTCTCGCCGGCTGGTGGATCGCCGACCAGCGCTATTACCGGATGCAGTTCGTCGCGCGCGAGCAGAGCGCGCCCGAGTACCGCATCGCCGAGGATGTGCGCCTCGCGATCGAGCCATTGGTCGAGTTCGCGATCGGGCTGCTCAGCGCCTTCGTCACGGCGGTGACCTTCGCCGCGATCCTCTGGCAGGTCGCAGGGGCGGCGCGTTTCACCCTCGGCGGGACCGAGATCGTGATCCCCAGCTACATGGCGCTCGCCGCGATCGTCTATGCGGTCGTCGCCTCGCTCGCAGCCTATTTCGCCGGCCGGCCGCTGGTGCCGCGCATCGCCGCCAAGAACGAGGCCGAGGCGCAGTTCCGCGCCGAGATGACGCGGTTGCGGGAGAATGCCGAGAGCATTGCCCTGATCAAGGGCGATGCCGACGAGCGCGATTCGGTCGGCGAGAATTATGGCCGCGTCGTCGGCGCCTGGCTGAAGGTGATCCGGCAGCAGGGCGTCATTGCCATCGTCCTCAACACCAATGGCGCGCTGTTCCCGATTGTGCCGCTGCTGCTGATCGCGCCCAAATATCTCTCCGGCGAGATCACCTTGGGCGCGGTGATGCAGGTCGTCGCGGCCTTCAGCGCGGTGCAGGCGGCGCTGATCTGGTTCGTCGACAACTTCGTCCGGTTGGCCGAGTGGTTCGCCTCGGTGCGGCGCGTCGACGAGCTGGCGGAAGCGCTGGAGGCGCTCGATGTCGGTACCATCATGGAAGGAGAGACGCGGATCGAGCTGGGGGAGAGCGAGGACGACAGCATCCATATCGCCGATCTCTCGATCGCCCACCTCAATGGGCGAATCGTCATCGCCGACGCGTCGATCGTGATCTCGGCCGGCGAAAAGGTGCTGATCGCCGGCGAGAGCGGTTCGGGCAAGAGCACCCTGATCCGGGCCATCGCAGGCCTCTGGCCCTGGGGCGCGGGCTCGATCAAGCTGCCGCCGGGCAAGCGCATCGCCTTCGTGCCGCAGAAGCCCTATCTGCCGATCGGCACGCTGCGCGACGTGCTGCTCTACCCGGAAGCCGAGAGCCGCGTCGACGACGAGGCCGTCAGGGACGCGCTGAAGCGCTGCGGCCTCGCTTCGCTCGGCCAACGGCTCGACGAGGAGGAGCGGTGGGACCAGACCCTCTCCGGCGGCGAGCGTCAGCGCGTCGCCTTTGCGCGGCTGCTGATCCAGAAGCCGGACATCATCATCATGGACGAGGCGACCTCGGCGCTCGACGAGGCCAGCCAGGACTCTCTGCTCGGGCTGATCGAGAGCGAGCTCTCCTATGCGACGATCATCAGTGTCGGTCATCGACCGGGCCTCGAGGATTTCCACGAGCGCAAGATCACCTTCGAGAAGCGCGAGGCCGGCGCGCATCTGACCTCAAAGCGCCTGACGCGGTCGCTCTGGCGACTGTTCCGCCGCCGGGAGGCCGCCAATGATCGCTCGGCCGCCTGAAAAAGAATCGGGATCGCAGCGATTTCCGCGCAAACCGGAACAATCCCTGGCCAGACGGGTTGAGAAGCCGTTCCGCCTTTCAAGAGCGATCACACGAACCGGGAGAGCGAAGATGACGACCGCCAGCCTTGCCCCCTTCAAGCGCGCTGCCACCTTCTTCGGCGGCATGGCGCTGGTCGTGACCGCGCTGACCATGGGCGCTTCCTTCCAGAACGGCGTCGGCGAGAGCTCGGAAGCCGTCGCGCAGGCCAAGCTCCAGCGCGGCGCGCCGGTCGATGTCCAGTTCGCGGCGGTCAACCCGGCCGAGATGCGCCGCGACCTTGCTCACCGCGTGGTGCCGACCTCACAGCGCGAGGCCAGCCTGAGGGGCAACACGGTCCTGCGCTGAGCCGGGCAACGGCCGGAACCCGACCGTCTTTCGCGCGTATTAGATCTGTCCGATCAGCAAGGCCGCCGCGAGGCGGCTTTTTGCCGTGACGACCTGACGAGGCTGGGGACGACGATGTATTTGCGCATCCGACACGCGACGACCTATCGCTACGCCCTGCCGGTGCAGTTCGGTCCGCACCGGCTGATGCTGCGCCCGCGCGATTCCTTCGATCTGCGCGTGATCGACACGGCGATCACGATCTCACCGCAGGCCAATCTGCGCTGGATGCACGATGCCTATGGCAATCCGGTCGCCATGGCGACCTTCGCCGGCACGTCGGACACGCTCGACATCGTCAGCGAGCTCACTGTCCAGCGCTTCGGCTCGGCACTGCCGCGCACGAGGGTCGAGCCCGACATCGAGAGTTTCGAGATCAGCTACACGCCGGCGGAGCGCGCCGTGCTGCAGCCCTATCTCGATCTCGCCGCGGCCGATAACGGCGGGGCCCTCGACGCCTGGCTGCAGGAGTTCAGGGCGCGGCTGAACGGCGGCCATCTCCTGCGGGCTCTGGCACGCGAGATCAGCACCGGCCTGACCTATGCCGTCCGCTATGATGAGGGCACCCAGCACCCGCTCGACACCTTGCAGATGGGGACGGGCTCCTGCCGCGACTATGCCTGGCTGTTCATCGAGCTGGCGCGCCGGCTCGGCTTCGCTGCGCGTTTCGTCACCGGCTACATCCACGACCGCTCCCTGGAGGCCGGGGGCATCACATCCGTCGTTGGACTGACCCATGCCTGGGCTGAGGTCTTCATTCCCAATGACGGTTGGGTCGAGTTCGATCCGACCAACAATCTCGTCGCCGACCGGCAATTGCTGCGCGTCGCGGTCGCGCGGGTGCCGGAGGACGCCTCGCCGGTCTCGGGCTCTTACATCGGCCCCGCCGGCGCTTTCGTCGGGCTCGGTGTCGGCGTCGAGATCACGCCGGCCGAAGGACTGGGCTGAGCCTCGGCCCCCTTGCGCGGAACGCCATGGCTGAGGCGCCAGACGCCGAGGCTGTGGCCCTGCGGGGAGCTGACTTCGACCGCTTCGATCTGCATCAGCAATCCTGCGAACAGTCGCGGCGGTGCGAGCTGGGTGGTGGCGCGATCCGCCGTGATCGCGACGTCGATGATGCCCTCGCCGGCATTCGTGACCGCGAGCTCGAGGCCGATGCCAGGAGCTGCGCGCAACGCCCGGCTGACGACGTCGACGATCAGGAAGCCGAGCGGGATGATCCGGTCGATCGGCAGGGCGGCTTGTGTCTCGATGCGGCTCTCCAGGCGCTGCGTCCGGGCCAGGATCAGGCTCGAGACCATCGCCACGACATCGTCGAGGAACAGGTCGATCCGCACTGGCTGCATTTCGCCGTCGGCGAGGGTGAAGCGATAGGCGGCGGAGAGGACGTGCACGCGGCATTCGGCGTCGGACAGCGCCATACGCGCCTCGCCCTGGCGGTCGCGCTTGGCGAGGCCGATATAGCTCTGCACGACCTGCAGGCTGTTCTTGACCCTGTGGTGCAGCTCGCGGACCAGGAAACGGTTGTCGTCGAGCGCGTGCCTGAGCTTGCTCTGGCGCACCTCCTGCTCGTCGACCATCGCGTTGAAGGCTTCGGCGACGCTGCGGATGTCGCGTGGCATCTCCTCGGTGAGGGGGACATGAGCGCTGGCCGAGCTCGACCGTGCCCGCGCGGTTTTCTCGATGCTGCGCAGCCAACGCACGCAGTGCTGATCGATCGCCTTCATATAGACGAGACCGAGCAGGGTCAGTGTCAGCAGCGGTGCGAGCAAGAGCGCATAGAACTGGGTCTTTGCGGCCTGTTCCGCGGTTCCGTCGAAGCTGACCACGACATAGAGATCGGGTTCCGCCACCATGCGGGCGGCATAGGTCCGGCTCGGCCCGGCGCGGCTCTGGGCACTCCAGTGCGCCGTCTGCTCGGGCACGATCTCGGCCTTCGGGAGCCAAGACTGGTCTGACTGCGCGCCGCCGCGCGCAACGACCACATCGCCGCCCCTTCGGAGCAGCGCCGCCATCATGCCCTTGTCGCTGCTGCCGAGATCGAAGGTATCGTCGAGCGGGTCCGGCTTGGTGAGCAGAAGCGCGTCGCCCTCGTCGAACTCGCTGTAGATGGCAAGATAAGAGCGGCGGGCGATCGTCACCTGATCGTAGCGGGCGTTGGTGAATTCCGTACCGACCCAGAGCTTGATCGGAGCGCGCCCCGCGAGCCGGCTAGCCACCGCGGCGAGTTCGCCGGGCGGAATGCTGGCGTCGATGCCGCCGATACAGTCTGGCCGCCCGGAAACCCGCAGCTGAAACGCCTCATAGCTCGAGACTGCAGCGAGCGCCTTCTCGGCGATCCGGCCGCAGGCATCGGGCGACGGGGACACCGCCCGTATGGTCGCGGCGCCGACGACCAGCGAGCGCAACGCGCCGCGATACCAGACGCGGGTGCGCACGGCGAAGTCGTCGGCCGCGCGCATCTGCGCGGTCTCGATCGCCTCGAAGACGGTGCGATAGGTCGCGACCGCCGCCGCCGCCGTGAGGCAGGCGATCGGCAGGACGATCGCGATCATCAATGCCAGGAGGCGTCCGCGGACCGTCCTGAACAGCGAGAGAGCCATCAGCTGCCGACGGTTTCGGGTCCGGCGCGCTGCACGGCCGCGGTGATCCGGCGATCGGGGCCGAGATCGTCGACGCCGCCAATGGACAGAAGCTCCGCCAGTTTTGAACGCGCCCGGTTGACGCGGCTCTTGATCGTGCCGATCGCGACGCCGCAGATTTCGGCCGTCTCCTCATAGGAGAGCCCGGTGGCGCCGACCATGATCAGCACCTCGCGCTGCTCCTCCGGGAGTTTCGCCAGGGCCTTGCGGAAATCGGCGAGGTCGAGATGGCTCTCCTGGTTGCCATGGGTGGCGAGCCGGTCGGCATAGGTGCCTTCGCTGTCCTGCACCTCGCGCCCGCGCTTGCGGTAGAGCGAGTAATAGGTGTTGCGCAGGATGGTGAAGAGCCAGGCCCGCAGGCTGGTGCCGGGCTGGAACTTGTCGGCATTGCCCCAGGCCTTGAGCAGCGTGTCCTGGACCAGATCGTCGGCGAGCTGCATCGAGCCCGACAGCGACGCCGCGAAAGCGCGCAGGTTCGGGATCTCGGCGATGAGCCCGTCCTTGAAGTCAACCGCGCTCATCGGCACCGCCCTCGGCCTTCAGCCGCCGTTCGGTATCTTCGAGCTGGGCCAGCAGCACCAGGAAGCGATCGGGGACCGGCGCGTTGACGAGGTCGTCGTAATGCGCCTTTAGGGACCTGCCGATCGACTCCTGCACGCGCGGGTCGAGCACCATCTCGTCGTCCGGTTCGGCTCGTGCCGCTTCGGGCGGATCGGCATTCATCAGATTCATGATCCCTCGCTCCATCGGCGCGCCGCCATTTTGCCGGTCACGCCAAACCACATGTCGCACGCTCCTCGAGACGCTCACGCGCGACTGCCCGAAACGCACCTTCATTCGGCCCAATAACGAGACCGAAGGCAAAAGGTTCCGTCGGGGATAAAAAATAATTTTCTTGTCATAACAGGGACTTGAGTGCTTTTCTCCGACAACTTTGGTCAGAGTCGGATCCTGTCGATCCGCCTCTCAATTCTGGATAGGGCCCGACCCGATCAGCTTACACCGAAAGCCGATCGGGCCTGACTCGTGGGGGATAGCACCATGTCGATCGCCACCGAAATCGCGCCGCATTTGCCGTATCTGCGCCGTTTCGCCCGAGCATTGAGTGGCACCCAGGCTGGCGGCGACGCCTATGTCGTCGCGACGCTGGAGGCGCTGATCGCCGATCCCGGCACCTTCCCGCGTGAGCTCGGCCCGCGGGTCGGCCTCTACCGCCTGTTCCTGCAGATGTGGTCGTCCGTCGGGCTCAACACCCAGGCCTCGGCGCCGGAGGCCGAACGCTCCGCCGCCGAGCGCAATCTCGATGCGCTGACGCCGCGCTCGCGCCAGGCCTTCCTGCTGCGGACGGTCGAAGGTTTCTCCATCGAGGAGGTCGCGCAGATCATGAACATCTCCAGCAGCGATGCAGCCGCCCTCGTGCAGACCGCCGGCCAGGAGATCGCCGAGCAGGTCGCCACCGACGTGCTGATCATCGAGGACGAGCCGATCATCGCCCTCGACATCGAGACCATGGTCGAGGAGCTCGGCCACAAGGTCACTGGTGTCGCCAGGACGCATCGCGAGGCGATCGCGCTGGTCGCCAAGAAGCGCCCCGGACTGGTCCTCGCCGACATCCAGCTGGCCGACGGCAGCTCCGGCCTCGAGGCGGTCAACGAGATCCTCGAGGCGATCGAGGTCCCGGTGATCTTCATCACCGCCTACCCCGAGCGCCTGCTCACCGGCGATCGGCCGGAGCCGGCCTTCCTGATCACCAAGCCGTTCCAGCCGGAAGCGGTGAAGGCGGCGATCAGCCAGGCGCTGTTCTTCGACCGGCGCGCCGGGCGCAAGGCCGCCTGACGCCGCGTCGCGGTGACCGGGAACAAATCGGCCATCCCTCGCGTTGCCCCGGCCCGGGCGATGCGAAGGAGATCGGTCATGTCCATGGCTCTGCTGGCGGCGCTGATCGTCGCGGCCTCGCTGACGGTCCTGTTCACGGCTGTCGGCTGACGGCATGCGGCAATGCCAGTCTCTTCGGCGAGGCTGCTGGGCAGCGGTCATCGCTGCCATCGGGCTTGCCGGCGCCGGCGAAGCCTGGGGCCGTGACTCAGGGTCGGTGGTGACGCCCTTGCCCCCGCCCCGGCCGGCCTCCTTGCAGGCTCCCACTCTGCCGCCGGCGGCTCCGTCGGCCGCGGACAGGCCTGCGCCCGTGATGGAAGGCAGCGCCTGCCTCCGGCGTCTGGCGGCTGTGGCCGGGAACGAGATTCGCCCGGTCGCGCCTTTGGCGAAGCCGGAGCCGGAAGGCTGCCAGGTGGTCGATCCTGTGGTCGTCGCGGCGTTGGCGGTCCGCACCCCTGCAGGTCCGGGGCAGGTCAGGTTGCTCCCGCCACCAACGGTGAGCTGCGAAATGGCGCGCGCGGTCTCGCTCTGGCTGGACACGAGCCTGCAACCCCTGGCGCGCGGCGTGTTCGAGCGCGAGCTGACGGCGCTGCGCGTCGGAGGCGGGCACGAGTGCCGCCGGCGCAATCGTCAGACGCAAGGGTCGATGAGCGAGCACGCGACGGGGCAAGCTCTCGATATCTTCGCCTTCCAGCTCGGCGAGGAAAAACAGGGTGGGTTGGAGGTGTCCGTGGAGCGGCCCAATGGCCTGGAGCATACGCGGTTTCTGGAGGCGGTGCGCCAATCAGCCTGCGGCGCGTTCATGACGGTGCTCGGTCCCGGCTCGGACGCGGCCCACGCCAATCATCTCCATGTCGATATCCAGCAGCGCCGCGCGGCATCGAGCCGCTTCTGTCAATGACGCCGGCGGTGCCCTATGACGCGATCGTGAAGGCGCTGTCCGGCGAATCCGACTGCGCCACGACCGGAGGCGGACGCCTCCCGCTCGACCAGCTCTCGCGCCGGCGGGCAAGCTCGGCCAATGCCGAATCGTGGTCGAAACCCTCGCGCAGAAGTTGTTCGAGCTCCCAGAATGGCGGAAGATCGCGCGCCAGCGTAGGGGTTGGGAAGATGCGCACCGGGTCGGTCCGTCCTTGCTTAGGCATTTGCGCGTCCACTGTTCCGTTCCCGTCAACGCAAGCACCGGATTGAGGTTCCGGATTATTTGGGAACTATGGAGCGATTGCGGCGCTTTGGTGCGGTTTCGAGGCGGGGCGAGGGCTGTTCCGCGGAAGCGGTACCGAGCCTTCGGCGGGCGGGCGGTCGAAACAGGGGCAGGAGAAGGTGATGAGACGTTTGATCGCAATGATCGTCCTGGCGGCTGGACCCAGCCTCCACGCTGCGCCCGTCCTGGCGCAGAGCGGCGCGCCGGCCGGACGCCTGACCTGCACGATCGGCGCCGGCCTCGCCCAGGCCGTCGCGACCCAGAAGCCGCTCGAATGCCGCTTCCGGCCGCGGCGCGGGCCGCTGCAGACCTATTCCGGCGTGATTCGCGGCTTTGCCCTCGACGCCAAGACGGTCGGCCGCAGCCTGCTCGCCTGGCGCGTCTACGGCCCCTATGCGCGTGCTCCGCTCGGGGTGCTCGCCGGGGCTTATGCCCGCAAGCAGGGCGAGGTCGCATTGACCGGCAGCCATGATGGCGATGTCCGGCTGGCGCCCCGGGCCCTGCCCTTGCAGCGCGGCGCCAATGTCGCGCTCGGCGTCACCGCTTTCGAGTTAAGCCTTATTCGCTCCCCACGCCGGCGTTGATCGGCGCTAGCTTACGCTTTCCTAACCATATCCAGCCAATTTGAATTGAATTCGAAAGGTTTGAGGCGGACAATCCGGCTCAGAACGGAACAAGGCCGACCAAGCGGGCGTTGAACAGGCTCACGAGCAGGTAACTGACTTGGGGCGTGTCGTGAAGTTGGAAGGTGATCTGGGGCTCATGTCCGGTATTCGGATCCTCATCGTCGAGGACGACCCCTTCATTGCGATGGATATCGAGAGCGCCGTGAGCGAGGAGCTCGGCGACGATGCTGAGTTGATCGTGGTCGAATCGGTGTCGCAGGCGCGTCGCGCCGCCGATCAGCCGCTCGACTGCGCCTTGCTCGATATCGATGTCGTCGGCGGCAAGACTTTCGGCGTCGCCGCAAGCCTGCGTGCCAAAGGCACGCCGCTGGTGTTCGTCTCAGGATCCGCGCCGAGCGAGGTACCCCCCGAATTGCGCGACGTGCGCTTCGTGCGCAAGCCGTTCTCGGCCGACGAGCTCGGCCGCTTCGTCTCCAAGGTCGTCAACAAGGACTGACGCGCGGGCTATTCCGCTGCGTCCTCTTCCGGGGGCTGTTCCCGTTTCGGGAAGGTGACGGCGACGCGGGTGCCAGGCCGCACCGAATCGGGCGACAGCGGCGTAACCTCCATCGTTGCCCGCATGCTGCGCAGCAGGGCGTTGATCACGGACTTGCCCAGCCCCGCCGTCTGCTGGTCTTCCGGCATGCCGATGCCGTCATCCTCGATGGACAGGACGAGATTCTCGTCGGGCGTGCGCGCCAGACGGATGGTGATCTTGCCGGCGGCGCCATCGGGAAAGGCGTGCTTGATGGCATTGGTCACCAGCTCGTTGATCACCACGACGAAGGAGACCGCGTCACGCCCAGGCAGGCGGATCGCGTCCATCGCCAGCGCGATCTCGATCGGCCGGCCTTCCGCCGCCTTGCAAATCTCGGCCAGCAGATCCTCCAGATAGGGCCGGGCCTCGATCTCGTCGGCCTCGATATCGAGCCGCAGGCGGCGCTGCCCCGCGGCGATCGCCTGGATGCGCGACTGCGCCTGGGCCAGCGCCTGCTTGACCGCCGGCTCGCGCGTCTGCCGGCTCTGGACGTTGAGCAGGGCCGAGACCATCGCCAGATTGTTGCCGACGCGGTGGTTGACGTCGCGGAGCAGCGCCTCGATGCGCAAACGCTCGTTTTCGAGCTGGAGCGTGCGCTCGGCGACCTTCCGTTCCAGCTCGGCATTGGAGCTCGACAGCGAGATCGCGCGCCGATAGCGGACCCGCAATTGCAGCCAGGCCACGAAGCACAGGCCGGCGAGCGCGATCAGGATACCGATGCTGGCGAAGATGCGGCGGCGCGCTTCCCGGCGGCTGCTGGTGGTGACGCGATGATTCTCCTCCAGCTGGATCGCGCCGACGACATCGCGCAGTTCTTGGGTGAGGCGGTTGCCAGGCCCCTGCGCCACGAGCTTGATCGCTTCGTTGCGCTGGCCGGCGCGCATCAGCGCAATGGTCTCGGCCATTTCGCCGAGCTTGCGCACCGTAATGGCACGGGCGCGCTGCACGCGCTCGGCTTGCGTCGGGCTGGCTGCGACGAGACGTTCGATCAGATCGAGGCTCGGCACGAGTTCAGTGCGCCGTTCGTTGTAAGGTTCGAGATAGTGCTCGTCGCCGGTCAGGAGGAAGCCGCGCTGCCCGGTTTCCGCGTCGAGGAGATTGCCGAGAAAGCGTTCGCTGCGTTCGCGGATGTCGATCGAGCGCGAGACCAGCCGCGAGGCTTCGTCGGCCTGCATGTTGATCCAGGTGGCGATCAGCACCGCGACCATCACCACGGCGATCGCGATCGCCGCCGAGGAGGCGGTGTAAAGGCGCGTCCCGAGCAAGGGCAGTCCCGGCAACAGCCAGCGTGGACGGAGCTTCAGCTGGGCATTCATCGCCGCCTTGAATAGACGGTGAAAACCGATCGCCCAAGGTAAAAAGACACATCGGCGCGAACCGGCCCCGGAAAATGAAGCCGGATTAGGCGATATTGGACTTATGTTTCAGCGTCGTCGTCGCCTTGCGAGAATTGTCGTCCCAGAATGAGCCCAAGCAGCACGACGCCGCCGACCAGCCCGGTGCGCCAGCCGAATTTGCGATTGCCGACCAGCGTGGCCGCGATCGGCGCGGCGGCGACCGCGGCGGCCAGGCGCCGGTCCGGCCGCGGCCGGCTCTTCACATAGAGCGCGATGCCGAGCATGAGTAGCGCGGCGGCGAGCAGCCCGCCGGCGATCGACAGGCTGGCGGCGATCGCTCCGTAATGCAGCGTCAGCAGCGTATGCAGCGCGTCGAGCCCGTAGCCGACGGCGCCGGCCGCCAGCACGCCCGCCAGCAGATAGAGCACGACGACCGTGAGGTTGCGGCGCACGACGCCGCCGACCTCGCGCGTGACCAGACCGGTCAGCCCCCCGAGCATGGTTCAGCGCGCCGACAGGAAGCCGACGAACAGCCCGACCGCGGCTGCCAGGCCGAGCGCCCGCAGGGGCCGCTCGCGGATTTCGCGGATAATCAGCTCTTCGAGGTCGCTCGCCTGCTCGCGCGCGATCGCGGCCATACGGTCGGTGTCGACGCCGACCGATCTGAGCTTTTCGCTGACGGTCGCGGCGAGGTCCTCGGCGCCGCGGGTGAGGCTGGCCTCGATCTCGTCGGCCTCGTCCTTGACGCGGCGGCCGGCGCGGCGGGCGCGCTCTGCGGTGTCGGAGGCGGCATCGGCGACTTCGTCCTTGGCGCGTTTGACCGAGGCCGCGGCCTGTCGCTTTGCGGTGGAACTGGTTGCGGCCATAAAACGCCTCCTTGGTGCCGGCAATGAACGATGCCATGCGGAGCGCATGGCGCAAAGCTCAACGCCTCAGCAATCGGACGGTTCCCGGCCGTAAGGTTAGTGTGCCTCGTCCCAGTTGTCGGCGGCGCGCGCGTCGACCACCAGCGGCACCTTGAGCTGCACCGCCGGCTGCGGCGCCTCGACCATGACCTTGCGGATCACCGGCAATGCCGCCTCGACCTGCGCCTCCGGCACCTCGAAGACCAGCTCGTCATGCACCTGCAGCAGCATGCGCGCGTCGAGCTTCGCGGCGGCGAGCGCATCCTCCATCCGGATCATGGCGCGGCGGATAATGTCGGAGGCCGAGCCCTGGATCGGCGCGTTGATCGCCTGGCGCTCGACGAAGGCCCGCTCCGATGGGTTCTTCGAGGCGACCGCCGGGAAATGGCAGACGCGGCCGAAGATCGTCTCGACCGCGCCCTTGGCACGCACCGTGGTGCGGGCCTGGTCCATATAGTCGCGGATGCCGGGGAAGCGCTCGAAATACTTTCGGATATAGGCGCTGGCCTCCTCGCGCGAGATGCCGAGCTGGTTGGCGAGGCCGAAGGCCGAGATGCCGTAGATGATGCCGAAATTGATCGCCTTGGCGCGCCGGCGCACCTCGCTCGGCATGCCCGCGACCGGCACGCCGAACATCTCGGACGCCGTCATCGCATGGATGTCGACGCCGTCGGCGAAGGCCTGCCGGAGCTGCGGGATGTCGGCCATGTGCGCGAGAATGCGCAACTCGATCTGGCTGTAGTCGGCCGAGACCAGCTTGTTGCCCTTCTCGGCGACGAAGGCGGTCCTGATCTTGCGGCCGGCCTCGGTGCGGATCGGGATGTTCTGCAGATTCGGTTCGGAGGAGGAGAGCCGGCCGGTGGTGGTCGCAGCCAGGGCGTAGGAGGTGTGGACCCGGTGCGTCTGCGGATTCACGTAAGTAGGCAGCGAGTCGGTATAGGTCGATTTCAGCTTGGCGAGCTGGCGCCAGTCGAGGATGCGGGCGGGCAGCTCATTGCCCTGCTCGGCGAGGTCTTCGAGCACGCCGGCGCCGGTCGCCCATTGCCCGGTCGCGGTCTTCTTGGCGCCGGGCAGGCCCATCTTGCCGAACAGGATGTCGCCGAGCTGCTTGGGGCTGCCGATGGTGAACTTCTCGCCGGCGAGCGTGTGGATCTCGTCCTCGAGCCGCGCCAGCGACTGGGCGAATTCGCCTGACAGTCGCGACAGGATCTGCCGGTCGATTGAGATGCCCCTGCGCTCCATCCTGACCAGCACCGGCACGAGCGGGCGCTCCAACGTCTCGTAGACCGTGGTCTTGCGCTCCGGCACCAGCCGCGGCTTTAGGGCCAGCCAGAGCCTGAGTGTGACGTCGGCATCCTCGGCGGCATAGGCGGTCGCCTTGTCGAGCGGCACCTTGTCGAAGGTGACCTGGCTCTTGCCGGTGCCGGCGACCTCCGAATAGGCGATCGGCTTGTGGCCGAGATGAAGTTCCGAGAGCCGGTCCATGCCCTGTCCGCCATTGCCGGCGTCGAGGGCATAGGAGATCAGCATGGTGTCGTCGATCGGGCCGACTTCGACGCCGTGCCGGTTGAACACGGCGATGTCGTATTTGAGGTTCTGCCCGATCTTGAGCACGCCGGGGTCGGCGAGCAGCGGCTTCAGCTCGGCCAGCGCCTGGTCGAGCGGGATCTGGCCTTCGAGCAGGCCGGAATCGAACAGCCCGTCGCCGGCCCGGTGCTGCAGCGGGATATAGCAGGCCTTGCCCGGCGCGACCGCGAGCGAGATGCCGATCAGGTCGGCCTGCATCACGTCGAGCGAATTGGTCTCGGTGTCGAGCGCGACCTGGCCGGCCTCATAAGCCCAGCCGATCCAGCGTGAGAGGTCGGCGACAGTGCGGACGCATTCGTAAGCCGCATGATCGATCTTGACCGCGAGCGCTGCGTCCTTGCGGGAGGCAGCGAGATCGGCCGGCCGAAGCCAGCCATCGGCGGCAGGAGATGTCGCCGGCGCGGCGCCGTTCGCGGCGGGGGCAGCCGTGGCGGTCTCGCTGGCACCGGCAACCGGAGCATCGGTCTCGGCATAGAGCGCCTTGAGCTCGGCGGCCCGGGCGCCGCCCGGGGCGAGATCGGGATCGGCATCGATCGCGCCGACATCGGCCTCATAGGCCTCGGCCGCGCGCTTGGTGATGGTGGTGAACTCCATCGCCTTGAGGAAGGCGATGAGTTTGGCCGGATCGGGCTGGTTCAGCGTCAGTTCGCCGACGGGCGTCTCGACGGGGACATCCTCGACCAGCGTGACCAGCTTGTGCGAGATGCGGACCTTCTCGACCACTTCGGGATTGGTCAGCGTCTCCCGGCGCTTGGGCTGCTTGATCTCGCCGGCGCGCTTCAGCAGCGTGTCGAGGTCGCCGTATTCGCCGATCAGCTGCGCCGCCGTCTTGATGCCGATGCCGGGCGCGCCCGGAACATTGTCGGTCGCGTCGCCGGCGAGCGCCTGGACGTCGGTGACCTTGTCGGGCGTGACGCCGAAATACTCGACCACTTCGGGCTCGCCGATGCGGCGCTCCGGCCGGAAGCCCGCGCCCTTCTTGGCGTCGCCGGAGGCCGGGTCGTACATGGCGACGCCCGGCCGCACCAGCTGCATCAGGTCCTTGTCGGCCGAGACGATCAGCACGTCGGCGCCGGCCTCGCGTGCCTGCCTGGCATAGGTCGCGATCAGGTCGTCGGCCTCGTAGATGTCCTGCTCGACCGGGATCAGCCCGAAGGCGCGCACCGCGTCGCGCATCAGCGGGAATTGCGGGATCAGGTCCGGCGGCGGGTCTGAGCGGTTGCCCTTATAGGCCGGGTAGATTTCCTTGCGGAACGAGTTCTCGCTCTTGTCGAAGACGATGGCGAGATGGGTCGGCTTCACCCCGAGCACGCCCTCGCGCACGAACTGGAACAGCTTCGTCGCGAACAATCGGACCGCGCCGGAGGGCAGCCCGTCCGAGCGGGCATTGTATTTCCGGTCCTGGTTGATCGACTGGAAATAGGCGCGGAAGATGAAGTTCGAGCCATCGACCAGGAAGAGGTGGTCGCCGGGCTTGAGCTGTGAGGCCGGGTTCGTCATGGGCGGGACCATAGGGCGGAGGACCGGGATGGTCTATTGTGCAAGCAGCAGTGCCCGCAAGAAGCTGTCAGGAGGAAATCGATGAACGCCTATGTCACCATGCCGCTCGCCTTCCAGGGCCTGCCCGAGGAGGAGATGAAGGCGCAGGCGCTCAAATTTTTGGAGACGATGCGCAAGCGCCGCACGGTGCGCGATTATTCCGACAGGCCGGTGCCGCGCGAGGTGGTCGAGGCGGCGGTCGCGACGGCCGGCACGGCGCCGTCCGGCGCCAACCAGCAGCCCTGGACCTTCGTCTGCATCTCCGATCCCGAGCTCAAGAAGAAGATTCGCGAAGGCGCCGAGGAAGAAGAGCGCGCCTTCTATGCAGGCCGCGCCGGCGAGGAATGGCTCGGTGCACTCGCCCATCTCGGCACCGACGAGCACAAGCCCTTCCTCGACACCGCGCCCTGGCTGATCGCGATCTTCGCCCAGCGCTGGGGCTATGACGCGGATGGCCGCAAGGTGAAGCACTATTACGTGCCGGAGTCGGTCGGCATCGCCGCCGGCTTCCTGATCGCCTCGCTGCATCAGGCGGGCCTCGCCACGCTGACGCATACGCCGGCGCCGATGA
Organism: Allobosea sp. CRIB-10; assembly: GCF_900112185.1. GTDB lineage: Bacteria > Pseudomonadota > Alphaproteobacteria > Rhizobiales > Beijerinckiaceae > Allobosea. The sequence continues at coordinate 34,146 of NZ_FOKP01000011.1, forward strand.
ACTTCCTCAACGAGCTTTGCGGCCGACCCGACAATGAAAAGGCGCTGATCCTGCTCGTCGTCGGCTATCCCGCCGAGGGCTGCGTCGTCCCGGCGATCGGCAAGAAGCCGCTGGACGAGATCGCCAGCTTCCTCTGAGCTGTTGCCGCACTTGAGCAATCGCGCCGGCCATGGCTGATGTAGCAGTCTTGGCCGGCGGGAGATTCGTTCACGTCATGCAGACCAGTTCGCCGCCGATCCGCCGGGCCATGGTGCTCGCCGCCGGGCTCGGCAAGCGCATGCGCCCGATCACCGACACCATGCCGAAGCCGCTGGTTGCGATCGCCGGCAAGACCATGCTCGACCATGCACTCGACCGGCTGGCCGGAGCTGGCGTTGCGGACGCCGTGGTCAATGTCCACTACCTCGCCGAGCAGATCGAGGCGCGTGTCGCCGGCCGCACCAGCCCGCGCATCACCGTCTCGGATGAGCGCGACGTCCTGCTCGAAACCGGCGGCGGCGTGAAGAAGGCGCTGCCGCTGCTCGGCGCCGAGCCCTTCTTCCATATCAACTCGGATTCGCTCTGGAGCGAGCGCGGAGCGTCGAACCTTTCCGCCATGGCCGCGGCCTGGGATGCCGCGCGCATGGACATGCTGCTCCTGCTCGCCGAGCGAGAGAGCAGCGTCGGCTTCGACGGCGCCGGCGATTTCTTCCGCGACGAGGCCGGCCGGCTTGCGCGGCGTGGGCAGGCTGCGAGCGCGCCTTACGTCTATGCCGGCGTCGCCATCATCAAGCCGGAGCTCTTCGCCGACACGCCGGAGGGACCGTTCTCGCTGAACCTGCTGTTCGACCGCTGCATCGCCAGCGGAACCCTGTTCGGCCATCTGCTCGATGGGCGCTGGCTGCATGTCGGCACGCCCGAGGCGATCCCGCTGGCGGAGCAGGCCTACGCCGCCCATCAGGGCGGGTGAGCGGCGATGGCCGGGCTCAACCTGTTCAGCATCCCGGCCGGCGCGCCCTTCCTTTCGGTGCTGGCGCAGGCGCTTATCGCCGGCCGCTTCGGCCGGGCCTATGATCCAGGCGATCCCGCCGCGCTCTCGCGCACCACGCTCTATCTGCCGACGCAGCGCGCAGCGCGGGCCTTCGGCACCATCATGTCGGAAAAGCTCGGCGGGCGGCCGCTGCTCCTGCCGCGCATCGTCCCGCTCGGCGATGTCGACGAGGCCGAGACCGCGCTGATCGCCGGCGCCGGCGATGCGCTGGCGCTGCAGCGCCTCGCGCCGATCGACCCCTTACGCCGTCGCTTCATCCTGACGACGCTGATCTCGGCCTGGGGCCGCACCGCCAACCGGCAACATCTGAAGCTCGATCCGGCCGAGCCCTCGCTGATGCCGGCGACCTTGGCCGAGGCCTGGGGGCTTGCCGGCGACCTCGCTCATCTGCTCGACCAGCTGCAGACCGAAGGCATCTCGCCGGCACGATTGAAGGGGTTGGATGCCGCCCGCTTCGACGAGATCTGGCAGTTCAACGCGCGTTTCCTCGACATCATCGCGCAAGCCTGGCCTGCGATTCTCGAACAGCGGGCCGAATGCGATCCGGCCGAGTTCCGCAACCGCATGCTCGCGGCCGAGCGCGAGCGCCTGCTCGCCGGCGATTTCCACGGGCCGGTGATCGCGGCCGGATCGACCGGCACGGTGCCGGCGACGGCGCGCCTGCTCGCCGCGCTCGCCCGCGCCCCGAACGGCGCCGTCGTGCTGCCCGATCTCGACGAGGCGCTCTCGGAGCAGGGCTGGCGCGCCATCGTCCAGGAACCGGCGCCGTCCCACCCGCAGGCGGCGCTGCATCGACTGCTCGACGAGATCGGTGCGAACCGGGACGAGGTCATCACCCTTGCCGAGCCCTCACCCGGGCTGGAAACACGCCGCGACCTGCTGCGCCGTGCCCTGCTGCCGGCCTCGATCACGGATGACTGGGCCGGCGCTGCGCCCCTAGCTGCCGGGGCGCTCGACGGGCTGCGTATCGTCGAGGCGGCAGATGAACGCGAGGAGGCGCTGGTCGCGGCGCTCGCCCTGCGTGAGGCACTGGAAGAGCCAAATGCCCGTGCCGCCCTGATTACCCCCGATCGCGGCCTTGCCGAGCGCGTCGCTGTCGAGCTCCGGCGCTGGGGCATCCAGGCCGATGATTCCGCCGGCATGCCGCTCGGCCGCTGGCCGGCCGGCGCCCTGCTGCGGCTGGCGCTCAATGCGGTCGAGGGCGACCTCTCGCCGGCGAGCCTCGTCGCACTGCTGGCGCATCCGCTCTGCCGCCTGGGCCTGGCCGAGCCCCGCCTGCGGCAAGGCGCGGCGACGCTGGAGATCGGCTGCTGGCGCGGCGAGCCGGTCAGCCCCGGTTTCCCCGGCCTGCGCCGCGCCTTCGAGGCGCTGCCGGAGCTGCGCAAGGCGACCTATGCGCCGCGCCCGCGCCGCAAGCTCACGGACGAGGATGTCGGCGCGGCCGAAGAGGTGCTGGCGGCGCTGGAAGATGCGCTCGCGCCGCTCGTCGCGGCCTTGGCCGGCCCAGCACCGGAACTGCGCGAGATCGCGGCGCAGGCCCGTCGCGCGGTCGAGACGCTGAGCGGCGACGAGGCCGGTGCGATCCTCGCCTGGCGCGGGCCGGATGGCGAGGCGCTTGCCAAGCTCTTCGACGATCTCGATGCCGCCCTGCCGGAGGCACCCGGCGAGGGTCGCGCCCGCGACTGGATTGCCATTCTCGAAGGCTTGATCGGCGAGCGGGTCGTGCAGCGCCGCGATCCCGGCCATCCACGGGTCAAGATCTGGGGCCTGCTCGAAGCCCGCCTGCTCGAAGCCGAGCATGTCGTGCTCGGCGGGCTGATCGAGAGCGTCTGGCCGCCGGCCACCGAGACCGATTCCTTCATCAACCGGCCGATGCGGGCCGAGCTCGGCCTCTCGCCGCCGGAACGGCGCATCGGCCAGACGGCGCATGACTTCGTCGCGGCGGCGCTCGCCGGCAAGGTGACGCTGACCCGCGCCCGCAAGGCCGGCGAGGCCGAGACGATCCCCTCGCGCTTCTGGCAGCGGCTCAAGGCGGTGGCGCCGCCCGAAGCCTGGCACGCGGCCGAGGCGCGCGGGCGCGAGCTCACCGCCTGGGCCGGGCTGCTCGGCAAACCGGCCAATCTCCTGCCGGTTCCGCGGCCAAAGCCTTATCCGGCGGCGCATCTCCAGCCGAAACGGCTCAGCGTCACCGAGGTCGAGACGCTCTATCGCGATCCCTATGCGGTCTATGCCCGCAAGATCCTTAGGCTCGACGCCCTGCCGGAGCTGGTCGAGGATCCCGGCGCGACCGATCGCGGCTCGCTGCTGCACGACATCGTCGGCAGCTTTGCCGAGACCTATCCCGAGCAGGTGCCGGCCGGCGCCCTCGGCAGCCTGATCGAGATCGGCGAGCGCTTCTTCCGCGCCTATGAGGAGACGCCGGAGGTGCGCGCCTTCTGGTGGCCGCGCTTCCTGCTGATCGCACAGAACTTCCTCGGCTGGGAGGAGAGGCGCCGGCCGGGGCTCGCCCGCGTCGCGGTCGAGCGCGATACGCAAGGCGAATTTCCGCTGATCGATGGCTCCTCGATCCTGCTGACCGGCCGGGCCGATCGCGTCGAGATTACGCGCGATGGCACGCTGCGCATCATCGATTTCAAGACCGGCGCGCCGCCGAGCGACGAGCAGGTCCGCCTCGGTTTCGCCCCGCAATTGACGCTGGAGGCCGAGCTCGCTTTGCGCCACGGTTTTTCGCCGGACATCCTGCCCGGCCCGGTCGAGGCGCTGATGTATCTGCGGCTCAACCATGATCAGAAGAGCTGGGAGAAGGACAAGAAGCTGTCGTTCAAGGACGAGGCGCAGGCCGACGTCACCGCCCGCCATCTCGTCCAGTTGCTCGACCATCTTTCGGTGCTGCGCGCCGGCCGCGAGCCCTGGCTCTCGCGCCGGGCGCCGGCCTACATCAAATACGCCAGCCCCTATGACCAGCTCGCCCGGGTCAAGGAATGGTCGGCCGCGCCCGATCTTGGCGGCGATGCCGGAGACGAGGCATGAGGGCGAGGGGCGTGAACCGATCTCAATATCTCGACCTTGCCGAAAGGGCTCGGGAGCCCTCTCCCGGAACGGGGGAGGGTTGGGAGGGGGCAGAGCCGACGCTGATTGATCATGGCGCCGGCCCCCTCTCCATCTCTCCCCCGTTCCGGGAGAGAGGGCCTGTTGCGGTTCCGGAGCTGCGTCGAGGCAAGCCATGACCCCGGCCGGCTGGACCATTCCCGAGCAGACGCGGCGCAACCAGGCGCTGGCGGCCGAGCCTGAGCTCAGCGCCTGGGTCTCGGCCAATGCCGGCTCGGGCAAGACCCATGTGCTGGTCAATCGCGTGCTGCGCCTGCTGCTCGACGGCGTCGCGCCCGGCCGGATGCTCTGCATCACCTATACCAAGGCCGCCGCCGCCAACATGTCGAACCGGGTCTTCCGGGCGCTCTCGGTCTGGGCGGTGGCCTCCGACTCGGTGCTCTGGGCGGCTTTGTCGGCGCTGACCGGCCAATTGCCGGCGGCGAGCGACATCAGCAGGGCGCGGCGCCTGTTCGCGCAGGCGCTGGAGACACCGGGCGGCCTCAAGATCGAGACGATCCACGCCTTCTGCACCCGCGTGCTGCAGAGCGCGCCCTTCGAGGCCAATGTCCCGCCGCGCTTCGAGGTTGCCGACGACCTCGCCCAGGACGAGCTGATGCGCGATGCCAGGCGCGATCTGCTCGCTGCCGCCGTGGCTTATCCGGAAGGGCCGCAGGCGCGGGCGCTGCGTTTCATGGCCGAGCATGCCGCGCAGGACACTTTTGACCAGATCATGCGCGAGGCGCTGCACCAGCGCGCCGTGTTCAGCGATGCCGAAGGCCGAGCGCGGCGGCCGGAAGAGATCGTCGCCGGGCTCAGCGCCTTCCTCGGCATCGCAGCGGAACTGACGGCGGAAACGGTGCGCGAGCACTTCCAGCGCGACCTGACTGTTGTCCCCGACCTCGATCGGCTCATCGCCGCCTTCGAGGCCGGCAGCGCGACGCGCGTCAAGGCAGCCGCCGCGATCCGGCTCGCGCTCTCGGACGCCCCCGGCATCGATCCCGTCGCCGCCTGCCGCGCCGGCCTGCTCACGGCCGAAGGCAACGTCGCCCAGCATGTCCGCGGCAAGGGCAACAGCGCCCTGCCGGCCGATCTCGACGCGGCGCTCGATGCGCTCGCCGCCTGTCTGACCGCCGCCATCGACCAGCTCAACGCCATCACCGTGCGCGAGCGCAGCGCGGCGCTGGCCGTGCTGGTCACGCATATCCTTTCCGCCTATCGCCGCCTGAAGGCGCAGCGCTCGCTGCTCGATTATGACGACCTGATCGCGAAGACCCGCTCCTTGCTCGACCGGGTCGATCCGGCCTGGGCGCTCTACAAGCTCGATGCCGGCATCGACCACATCCTGCTCGACGAAGCCCAGGACACCAGCGAGGCGCAATGGGCGATCCTGCGTCGCCTTTCCGAGGAGTTCTCGGCCGGAGAGGGCGCGCGCGAGCAGGTGCGGCCGCGCACCGTCTTCGTCGTTGGCGACGAGAAGCAGTCGATCTACGGCTTCCAGGGCGCGGCTCCCGCCCATTTCAGCGAGGAAAGACGGTTGCTCGGTCGGCGCCTCCAGGACGCCGGGCAGCGCTTCGAGCCGATCAGCCTCACGACCTCCTTCCGCTCGGCGCCCGACATCATGCGTGCCGTCGATGCGGTGTTCGCGCCGCAGGAGCACTGGCGCGGCCTCGTCTTCGACGGCGGCGCCGGGCCCGAGCGCCACGACACGGTCAGGCGCGCCTCGATCGGCGCGGTCGATCTCTGGCCGGTCTCGGCCGACGATGCCGGCGACAAGCCCGATGCCTGGACCGCGCCGGTCGATGCGCCCGAGCGGCGCTCCGGCCTGGTCAAGCTCGCCGCCCGCATCGCCGATGTGCTGAAGCGCTGGAGCGAGGCTGGCCGCGACGATATCGGCCGCCCTTTCAAGCCGGGCGACGTGATGATCCTGCTGCGCCAGCGCGGCGCGCTGTTCGAGGCGATCGTCAAGGCGCTGAAGGATCGCGAAGTGCCGGTTGCCGGCCGCGACCGCCTGACGCTCGCCGACCATCCGGCGGTCGAGGACCTCGTCGCGCTCGGGCGCGCCATCCTGCTGCCGCAGAACGATCTCTCGCTGGCGATCACGCTGAAGACGCCGCTCTTCGGCCTCGACGACGAAGACCTGATGCGGCTCGCGCCGGAGCGGAAGGGCTCGCTGCGCGAGGCGTTCCGGCAGGCCGCCCAGACCGAGCCGCGCTATGCCGCGATCGAGGCGCGCCTGACCGAACTCGCCGAGGAGGCCGGCCGCTGCGGCCCGTTCCGCTTCTTCGCAAACTTGCTAGGCCCCAGTGGCGGCCGCAATCTCGCTCTCGCCCGGCTCGGCCCGGAAGCGGGCGATGCGCTCGATGCCTTCCTGAGCGCCGCGCTCGACCATGAGCGGCGCTATGGCCCCTCGCTCGCCGGTTTCCTGCACCATATCGGCGCGGTCGCGACGCAGGTTAAGCGCGATCTCTCGGCCAGCGCCGGCGAGGTCCGGGTGATGACGGTGCACGGCTCGAAGGGGCTGGAGGCGCCGGTCGTCATCCTCGCCGATCTCGGCCTCGCCCCTGGCGAGCGGCGTTTGCCGAAGCTGATGGCGGTCGCGCCGCCGCGCGGCGCGCAGGTGCCGGTCTGGCCGAGCAAGCGGGCCGACGACCCCGCGGCGATGCGGCGCGCCAAGGACGCTATCGTCGCGCAGATGGTCGAGGAGCATCACCGCCTGCTCTATGTCGCGCTGACCCGCGCCGAGGAGCGCCTGATCCTCTGCGGCGTGCAGGCCAAGGGCGAGGCGCCGGAGGGCTCCTGGTACGCCATGGCAGAGCTCGGCCTCGCCGGTTCCGAGCCCTGGCTGCGCGATGTTCCGGCGCCGGATGGCGACGGCGAGGTCCGCCGCTTCATGGTCTCGCAGCCAGGAGAGGCGGCCGCCGAGGAAACCATCGCAATACGGGCTGCGGCGGTGCTGCCGGACTGGCTTGCCCGCCCCGCACCGGAGGAGTCCGAGCCGGCGCCGCCCTTGCGCCCGTCGAGCGCGTTGTCGGCTGCCGATGCGCAGGAGCGTCCGCATGACGGGCCATTCCTCGCCAATGCCGCCGCGGCCGGCCGGCTTGCGCATCTGTTGCTGCAGGTCCTTCCCGAGGTGCCGCCGGAACGACGCGCCAGTACTGCGCGGGCGCTGGCGGAGGCGCGTGGCGGCTCGCTGCCGGAGGAGCGTCGCACCAGGATCGTCGACGACGCGCTCGCGCTGATCGCAGCGCCGGAGTTCGGCGGGTTGTTCGGCCCGGGCAGCCTGGCCGAGGTGCCGCTGGCCGGCGAGATCACGTTGGCGGATGGCGGCCGGCGCCCGGTGCAGGGCCGGATCGACCGGCTCGCCGTCGGCGATCGCGAAGTGCTGATCGCCGATTTCAAGACGGCAGCCCGCCCGCCACAGGACGCCGCTGCATTGCCGACTTCGACCTTGGCGCAGCTCGCGGTCTATCGCCGGCTGATCGGCGAGATCTATCCCGGCCGGCGCGTCCGCGCGGTCGCGATCTACACGGCGAGCCTGAAGCCGCTCGAGCCGTCGCCGGAACTGCTCGACGCAGCTCTGGCGAAAATGGCCACTCCGTCATTGCGAGCGTAGCGAAGCAATCCAGGAGGTTTGCGCCACGTCCGCTGGATTGCGTCGTCGCGACGCTCCTCGCAATGACGACAAGGGCCGCGACCTATCATCAGTGGAAGCACGGCTGCCCCGCTTCACCGGAGGGTGAGCCAGCCTTGACCCTGCGGCTGCCCGTTCATAGCTTCAGCGACGAATGGCGGCGTTGTTGCCGCACTGAGAATCGAAAGGCGAAAAAGCCATGGCGACGACCAAAGTGACCGATGCGAGCTTCGAAGCCGACGTGCTGAAGTCCGCTGAGCCGGTGGTGGTGGACTTCTGGGCCGAGTGGTGCGGCCCCTGCCGGATGATCGGCCCGGCCCTCGAGGAGATCGCCGGCGAGCTCGACGGCAAGGTCAAGATCGTCAAGATGAACGTCGACGAGAACCAGCAGATCCCGGCTCAGTTCGGCATCCGCTCGATCCCGACGCTGATGCTGTTCAAGGACGGCAAGCTGGCGTCGCAGAAGGTCGGCGCCGCCCCCAAGAGCGACCTGTCGCGCTGGATTTCGGCCGCGGTCTGATCCGACGGTCGCAGAATCAAGAAGGCCCGCCCTCGTCGAGGGCGGGCCTTCTTCGTTTCAGACTATGCGCGGGTCACTTCGAGCGGTTGTCGAGCGCCCAGGCGCCGGGGCCGGCGAAGACCAGGTAGAAGAAGACGAAGCAGAACAGCAGCGCAGGCTCGCCGCCGTTCAGGAGCGGATAGAAGCTCTTCGGGCCGTGGGCGATCCAGTAGGCGAACGCCATCAAGCCCGAGAGGATGAAGGCGACAGGCCGGGTGAGGAAGCCGATGGCGATCAGCGCGCCACCGACGACTTCGAGGACAGCGGCGTACCAGGTGAGAGCAAAGGCGGCCGGCATGCCCCAGGACGGAGGCTGCGGAAAGCCGAACAGCTTCTGGGTGCCGTGCGTCAGGAACGTCAGCGCGGTGACGACGCGCAGCAGCGCGAGCGCCTGCGGCGCATAGCGATTCAGGGAGTTGAGAGCCTGCATGGGCGGGTTGCCTTCCGTCCGGTTTCGAATTGGAAAAATTTGCTAAGTGATTGGCTTTGCTGGCGAAGAAGTCTGCTTCATCACTCCGCGCTTGTCCCTGTGCAAGGAAGCTCGATCAAGTCACGTTTTCGTTTGCAGTGCAGCAAAACCGCCGCGCGGCAAATCCGCAACAGCGACGGGCTTCGTTCACCATCGCGGACAATTCGCCGGAATCGGGCTTAACCACCCCTTAAAAGCGCCATGTTTGAATCCTGTCTGGGAAATCGCCGGGCTGCGGATCGCAGGGCGGCGGCGGGGCCTGAACGGGGCGGGATGAACGACCGGTCGAAACGAGGCGGTGAGCGGCGCGAGCCGTCCTTCGAGCGTGCGCGCGACGATTACGAGCGCGACGACGGCGATCTGCGCCTGTCGGCCGAGGACCGCCCCTATCGCGGAGGAGCAAACCGGGTGGCACCGCGCCAGCAACCGCGCCGCCAGCAGAACGAGCGCAGCAACAAGGGTGGCCGCAAGCCGCGCCGCAAGCGCGGCTCCTTCCTCGGCCGCATCTTCTACTGGGGCGTCGTCATGGGGCTGTGGGCGGTGCTCGCCGTCGGCGGCGTCGTCGCCTATCACGCCGCGCAATTGCCGCCGATCGACCAGCTCACCGTGCCGAAGCGGCCGCCGAACATCGCGATCCTCGCGGCCGACGGCTCGCTGCTCGCCAATCGCGGCGAGACCGGCGGGCGCACCATCACGATCGGCGAGGTGCCGCCCTATCTGCCGAAGGCCTTCGTCGCGATCGAGGACCGGCGCTTCTACGACCATTTCGGCATCGATCCGATCGGCCTGACCCGCGCCGTCGTCAACAATGTGACCAAGCGCGGCGGCGTGCAGGGCGGCTCGACCCTGACCCAGCAGCTCGCCAAGAACCTGTTCCTGACCCAGGAGCGCACGGCCGCGCGCAAGATCCAGGAGGCGATCCTCTCGCTCTGGCTGGAGCGGACCTACAGCAAGGACCAGATCCTCGAGCTCTATCTCAACCGCGTCTATTTCGGCTCGGGCGCTTATGGCGTCGAGGCGGCGGCGCAGCGCTATTTCAACAAGTCGGCGCGTTCGGTCACGATCGCCGAGGCGGCGATGCTGGCCGGCCTCGTCCAGGCGCCCTCGCGCCTTGCGCCCAATCGCAATCCCGAGGCGGCCGAGAAGCGCGCCCAGCTGGTGATCTCGGCGATGGCCGAGCAGGGGCTGATCTCGCAATCGGCGGCCAAGACCGCGCTCGGCGCGCCGGCCGAGGTGCCGGAGCGCGTCGGGGCCGGCTCGGTCAACTACGCCGCCGACTATGTCATGGACGTGCTCGACGACTTCATCGGCGCGATCGAGGGCGACGTCACCGTGCTGACCACGATCGACACCAGGCTGCAGAGCTCGGCCGAGACGATCCTGGTCGAGGGGCTCGCGGCGCAGGGCGCCAAGCTCAACGCCTCGCAGGGTGCGGTGGTCTCGCTGGCGCCGGACGGGGCGATCCGCGCTTTGATCGGCGGGCGCGACTACACCAAGAGCCAGTTCAACCGCGCCACGGCCGCGCATCGCCAGCCGGGCTCGTCCTTCAAGCCTTTCGTCTATCTCACCGCGCTCGAGAAGGGCCTGACGCCGGATACGATCCGCGACGATTCGCCGGTCTCGATCAAGGGCTGGGAGCCGGAGAACTATTCGCGGACCTTCCGCGGCCCGGTCACGCTGCAGACCGCCTTCGCCCATTCGCTCAACACGGTCGTGGCGCGCCTGATCCAGGAGGTGACGCCGCGCGAGGTCGTGCGCACGGCCCAGCGCCTCGGCATCAACTCGTCGCTGCAGGCTAATCCGTCGCTGTCGCTCGGCACATCCGAGGTGACGCCGCTGGAAATGACCGCCGCCTATGCGACCTTCGCCAATGGCGGCCAGTCGGTGCTCCCCTATGTCATCCGCGAGGTCAAATCGACCAACGGCAAGCTCGTCTACGCCCGCAAGGCCAACAATTTCGGCCCGGTGATCCAGCCGCAGACGCTCTCGATGATGAATTCCATGTTCCACGCGGTGATGACCGGCGGCACCGGCAGCAAGGTCAACATTCCCGGCTGGGAGGTCGGCGGCAAGTCGGGCACGACGCAGGACTACCGTGACGCCTGGTTCGTCGGCTTCACCGGGCGCCTCGTCACGGCGGTCTGGGTCGGCAATGACGACAATTCGACGATGAAGCGCGTCACCGGCGCCGGCCTGCCGGCCGAGATCTGGGGCAAATACATGAAGGCGGCCCATGCGGGCCAGCAGCCGGTGCAATTGCCGGGCGGGCTCTGGCAATCGGCGCCGAAGTCGATCTTCGATGGCGGCGAGCCGGTCGCGGGCGTCGCGCCCTCGCCGCGCAACCAGCAGGCCGCCTCGGGCGACCGCGCCTGGACGCCCCCGGCGCCGCAGGAGAAGAACTTCTTCGAGCGCTTGTTCGGCGGCTGACGCCTTACGTCCCGCGCGGCTTGGCGCGGGTCGTCGGCGCCGCCGCGGCGGGATCGTCGGGCCAGGGATGGCGCGGATAGCGCCCTTTCATCTCGCTTTTCACCGCAGCCCAGGAGCCCTGCCAGAAGCCGGGCAGATCGCGGGTCACCTGGATCGGCCGCTGCGCCGGCGAGAGCAACTCCAGCACCAGCGGCACCCGCCCGCCGGCGAGCGAAGGGTGTTGCGCCAGCCCGTAGAGCTCCTGCACGCGGACCGAGATCGTCGGTCCCGCCTCGGCGCCATAGTCGACGGCGAGTTGCGAGCCGGTCGGCGCCGTAAAATGCGTCGGTGCCTCCACGTCGAGCCGCCGCTTCAGCTCCCAGGGCAGCAGGGTCGACAGCGCCGCGTCGAGATCGCCCGGCGTGATTGCCGCGATCGAACTGCGCCCGACAATATGCGGCGCGAGCCAGTCCGCGGCCGTCTCGGTGAGGCCGGTATCGGAGAGATCGGGCCAGCCGGCATCCGCACCCTCCGCCGCACGCAGAAAAGCGACGCGCTCGCGCAATTGCGCCTGTGCTTTGCTCCAGGGCAGCGTCTCGATGCCGATGGTGGCAATGCCCCTCGCCAGAACCTCCGCATTCTCCTGGGACGACCCGACCGGCAAAGGCCGCTCGGCCAGCACCAGCGAGCCGTATTTCCGGGCGGCGCGAGCCCGCAATGCCCTTGCCTGCCGGTCGAACACGGTCTCGTTGCGCTCGGACAGGCCGATCCGGATCAGCCCGGAAGCGGCGAGCGCCGCGATTTCGGCCTCGCTGATTGCGACGGCGCTGAGGATGCGGGCCTGCTGGGCGCTTCCGGTCATCTCGCCGATGACGAGATAGGGCTCGCGCCCCAGCCTCTGGCCGGGTTCGAGTGCCGCGCCACGGCCATTGGCGAGCAGATACTGCCCGGAGCCGGGCTGGCGTGCCTTGGCGACGCGGTCGGGGAAGGCGAGACCGAGCAGGAAGCCGAGCGAGAGCAGCTGCTCCGCGCCAGCCTTCACCTTGCTCGCCGCTTGCCTCGCCCAGCCTTCGGCGAGGCGGCGCATGTCGCCGGCGCGGCCGCCGCGCTCGCGCCCGAAGCGCTCCAGCCGCTCGGAAAGATCGATCGCATCGCCGCCAAGCCCGCGCTCGACGAGCAATGCCGCCAGCAAGGCCGCCGGCTCGGCCTGGCGGTGATGCGCTGCGCCGACGACCATATGCGCCAGCCGCGGCGGCAGCGGCAGGCCCTGCAGCGCCTTGCCGTCTTCGGTGATCCGCCCGTCCGGACCCAGCGCATCGAGGTCGCCCAGCAGCGCCCGCGCCTCCTTCAGCGCCGGTGCCGGCGGCGGATCGAGGAAGGCGAGCGTGGTCGGATCGGAGACGCCCCAGGCAGCGCAGTCGAGCAGGAGCGGAGCAAGGTCGGCCGAGAGGATTTCGGGCCGGGCGAAGGCGTCGAGCGCGCCGTTCGCCGCTTCCTCCCAGAGCCGGTAGCAGATGCCGGGCTCGGTACGCCCCGCGCGGCCGCGGCGTTGGTCGCAGGCCGCCCGGCTGGCGCGCTGGGTGACGAGGCGGGTGACGCCGATATCGGGCTCGTAGAGCGGCACGCGGGCAAGCCCGGAATCGATCACGACCCGCACGCCCTCGATCGTCAGCGAGGTCTCGGCGATCGAGGTCGCCAGCACGACCTTGCGCCTGCCCTTCGGCGCCGGCAGCACGGCGCGGTCCTGCTCGGCCTGGTCGAGCGCGCCATAGAGCGGCGCGATCTCGATGGCGGGATCGCGGATTTTCTCACGCAGCCGCTCCTCGACGCGCCGGATCTCACCCTGGCCGGGCAGGAAGACCAGCAGGGAACCGGCCTGCTCGTTCAGCGCCTGCAGCACGGCCTCGCTGATCTGGTCCTCGATCCGCTTCAGCGGGTCGCGGCCGAGATAGCGCGTCTCCACGGGATAAGCGCGGCCCTCGCTCTCGATCACCTCGGCATCGCCGAGGAGCCTGGCGACGCGCGCGCCGTCGAGCGTCGCCGACATCACCAGGATGCGCAGGTCCTCGCGCAGGCCGGCCTGTGCGTCGAGCGCCAGCGCCAGCCCGAGATCGGCATCGAGCGAGCGCTCGTGGAACTCGTCGAACAGCACGGCGGCGATGCCGTCGAGCGCAGGATCGTCGAGGATCATCCTTGCGAAGACGCCTTCGGTGACGACCTCGATTCGCGTCTTCGGCCCGATCTTCGAGCCGAGCCGGACGCGCAGGCCGACCGTCTCGCCGACGCGCTCGCCTAGCGTCTGCGCCATGCGATTGGCCGCGCCGCGCGCCGCCAGCCGCCGCGGCTCCAGCACGATCAGCTTGCCGCCCTTGCCACCATTTTGCGCCCAGGGCTCGTCGAGCAGCGCGAGCGGCACGCGCGTCGTCTTGCCGGCGCCGGGCGGGGCGACCAGCACGGCGTTCGGCTTCTCGCGCAGGGAAGCGGCGAGAGCGTCGAGAACCGCGTCGATCGGGAGGGCTGTGTCGAAGGCGCGCATGCGCCTGCGATGTGGCGCAGGCGGCGGCGCGGTGCAAGTCGGCTCAGGCCGCCTGCCGCAATCCGACCTCGAACGGCGTCATGCTGACCGCGCCGGCCTTGACCGAAACCAGCGTGTTGCAGGGCAGGGCCTGCCAGCAGTCACGGGCGGCGTCGACCGGCTCGGAGGCGATCACCACCGCATCGCCGCGATCGCAGACATAGAGCGTCGGCGGCTTCGGATCGGATGACCAGCGCACAGCATGGATCGTCTCGCCATCGGCGAGGGCGGCGGCGCAGCGCAGGGGTTCCCTGACGCCGGTCTCCTGCATCAGCGCGAGCGCGTCGCCGAGCGCACCCGCCAACGCGTCGCCCGGCGCGGCGCCCTCGGCGATGCGCGCCAGCGCCAGCAGGAACAGGGCTTCGGAATCGGTGGTGCCGACGCGGGCGTCATAGAGCGCATCGGGGATCAGGCTTTCGAGCCTACGCTTGATCACGGCATAGCCGCCGATCTGGCCGTTATGCATGAAGAGATGCCGGCCATGGACGAAGGGGTGGCAGTTCGCCCGCGTCGAGGCCGTGCCGGTGGCGGCGCGCACATGCGCGAAGAACAGATGCGAGCGCACAAGGCGGGCGATCGAGAGCAGGTTCTCGTCCGACCAGGCCGGCCTGATCTCGCGGTACTGGCCGGGCTCGGCCCGCTCGCCATACCAGCCGACGCCGAAGCCGTCGCCATTGGTGCCGGTCTTGGCCTCCTCAGCGTGCAGCGACTGGTGGATCAGCGAATGGCAGGGCGAGGCGATGAAGTCCTCGAGGAAGACCGGAGCGCCGGCATAGGCGAGGAAACGGCACATGGTGGTCCCGAATCAGCCGCGGGCGAGATGCCGCAGGAGAAGATTATTCCATGAGAATGAATGCCGGCATAATGGTGGCGATAGCCCGGTTGTCGCTCCCATGGCCTTGCTATAACCGTCGCTGGAATGGGGTTAGGACGACGTCCCGCGGCAAGCGGGCAGGCAAAGGGGCTGATTTGATGCTGATGAAGCTTGCCGGCGTGGCGGTCCTGTTCGCTCTTGTGCCCCAGGCCGCCTTCGCCGCCGGCGATATCGGCGGCGCGACCATGGGCGTCGCCTGGGCCCTGCCCTTCGCCGGAATGCTGCTCTCGATCGCGCTCGGGCCGATCCTATTCCCGCATTTCTGGGAGCTGAACTACGGCAAGTTCGCGGCGTTCTGGGCCGTGCTGGTGGTGGTCCCGCTCGTCCTGTTCCGTGGCTTCGATCCGGCACTCGGCGCCTTGCTCCACACCGGGCTGCTCGAATACGTCCCTTTCATCATCCTGCTCTTCGCGCTGTTCACCATTGCCGGCGGCATTCTGATCACCGGCAATCTGCATGGCACGCCGCTGACGAACACCGTGCTCCTTGCGATCGGGACGCTGATGGCGAGCTTCGTCGGCACCACCGGCGCCTCGATCATCATGATCCGCCCGGTCCTGCGGGCGAATGACGACCGGCGCTTCAACGTCCATGTCGTCGTCTTCTTCATTTTCCTGGTCTCGAACATCGGCGGATCGCTGACGCCGCTCGGCGACCCGCCGCTCTTCCTCGGTTTCCTGCGCGGCGTCTCCTTCTTCTGGACCACGACGCATCTGCTGCCGGAGACGCTGTTCGCGGTCGCCGTCCTGCTCGCTCTGTTCTACGCGCTCGACAGCTGGTTCTTCCGCAAGGAGGAGAATTTCCCGCCGCTGCGCGACCCGACGCCGGACCGGGCGATCAAGCTGTTCGGCAAGGTCAACATCCTGCTGCTCGGCGGCGTCATCCTCGCCATCCTGATGTCGGCGAACTGGAAGCCGGGCGTCGTCTTCGACATCCATGGCGTCCATGTCGAACTGCAGAACGTCGTGCGCGACCTTGTGCTGCTTGGGCTGGCAGGACTGTCGCTCGTGCTGACGCCGAAGCCGGTGCGCGCCGGCAACGAGTTCAGCTGGGGGCCGATCAAGGAGGTCGCCAAGCTCTTCGCCGGCATCTTCGCCTGCATCATTCCGGTGCTGGCGATGCTGCAGGCCGGCCGGAACGGCGCCTTCGCGCCGCTGGTCGCCCTCGTCAGCAATCCTGACGGCAGTGCCAACAACGTCGCCTATTTCTGGCTGACCGGCGGCCTGTCGTCCTTCCTCGACAATGCGCCGACCTATCTGGTCTTCTTCGAGCTCGCCGGTGGCAATGCGCAGGCTTTGATGACGACCGGTGCCCTGACGCTGACCGCGATCTCGGCCGGCGCCGTGTTCATGGGCGCCAACACCTATATCGGCAACGCGCCGAACTTCATGGTCTACGCCATCGCCAAGGACCGGAAGGTCGCGATGCCGAGCTTTTTCGGCTACATGCTCTGGTCGGGTGCGATCCTGGTCCCGCTCTTCCTGCTGCAAACGCTGATCTTCTTTCGCTGAGGCGCGCGGCCAACGGCATGGACACTGGTCGGATGCGCGCCTAAACGGGCGGCGTCCGAAGGAAGCCCCGATGCCCCTGCGCCCCGATACGCTGGCGATGACCGCCGTCCTCGCCATGCTGACGGCGCTCGGCCCGCTGTCTACCGATTTCTATCTGCCCTCGCTGCCCGAGATCGCACGGGTGATGGGCACCGACTTCGCCGGCGCGCAGGCGACGCTCTCGGCCTTCCTGTTCGGCTATGCCGCCGGCCAGATCATCTGGGGCCCGCTCTCGGACCGGCTCGGCCGCAAGCCGGTGCTGATGATCGGGCTCGGCCTGTTCATTCTGACGACGCTCGCCTGCGCCTTCGCGCCCTCGATCGAGGCGCTGATCGGTGCCCGTTTCGCCCAGGCGCTCGGCGCCTCCGGGCCGATCGTGCTCGGCCGCGCCATGGTGCGCGATCTCTATGAGGGGCCGCGCGCCGGCCGCGAGCTCGCCCGCATGGGCATGATCATGGGGCTGGTGCCGGCGATCGCGCCGGTGCTCGGCGGCCTGCTGCAAAATGCCTTCGGCTGGCGCTCGACCTTCCTGGCGTCGCTGGTCTTCGCGCTCGCCATGCTCGCCATCATCGTGACGATCATGCCGGAGACGCTGCGCCAGCGCTCGCCGGACGGCCTGTCGCTTCCCGCGATCCTGCGCGGCTACCGGTTGCTGCTTCGGAACCGCGCCTATCGGGTCTATGTCGCCCTGACCTCGCTGGCCTATGCCGGCCTCTTCGCCTTCATCTCCGGCTCGTCCTATGTGCTGATGGGGGTCTACGGCCTGTCGGCGCCGGCCTATGGCCTGTCCTTCGGCTGCGCCGTGCTCGGCTTCATCCTCGGCACGATCATCGCGCAGCGCCTTGTCGGTCGCCGCGGCCTCGACGGTGTGATCGGGCTCGGCGTGATCTGCCTTGCCGCTGGCGGCCTCGCCATGCTGGCCGGCATCGCCACCGGTTTTGGCGGAGCGGCCGGCGTGGTCGGGCCGATGGCGCTCTATGCCTGCGGCGTCGGCCTGACCATGCCGCAGGCGCAGGCCTCGGCGATGATGCCTTTCCCGGACCGGGCCGGCG
The DNA here is from genome assembly GCF_900112185.1 of Allobosea sp. CRIB-10. GTDB lineage: Bacteria > Pseudomonadota > Alphaproteobacteria > Rhizobiales > Beijerinckiaceae > Allobosea. The sequence continues at coordinate 51,382 of NZ_FOKP01000011.1, forward strand.
CGGCCTCGTCCCTGACCGGCCTGTGCCAGATGCTGCTCGCGGCCTGCGTCGGCCTGCTGGTCGGCCATCTGCTCAAGGGCAGCGCGCTGCCGCTTCCGATCGTGATGTCGCTGATCGGCGTAACGACGCTGATCCTCTTCCATGCCAGCGCAGCGATTCGCGCCGGCAAGGTCTGAGCGTCAGTTTCCCATCCGGTCGCGCCATTGCCGCTCGCCCTGCATGCAGGAGACGCGCTGTCCCTTGGCCTGCGCGTTCTGGATCAGGGTCTCAGGCCCCGCAGGCATCTCGGCGATCTCGCGCACCAGCTTGGTCCTGGTCGCGTCGACGAACTGATGGCGCTCGCGGATCGGAATGACGAAGGCGCCGACGCCGGTCACGACGCAGTCCTCGTAGTAGACGTCGAGATTGTCGATGTCGAAATAGCTCGCCTGCTTCAGCATCACCGGCAGCCCGTTGATGGCGATGCCTTTGTCGCGGGCAGCGTCGCGGGCGGCCGTCACCGGGCGCCCGTCATTGTTGGCGCCGTCGCCGGAGATGTCGATGACGCGGCGCATCGGCGTGACATTGCTGGCTTCGAGCAGCGAGACGGCGAGGTCGATCGCGCCGGAGATCGAGGTGCGCCGCCCCCGTCGCGTCGGCGCTTCGCCGAGTTCCTCGGCGAAGGCGATCGCCGATTGCGGGGTCTCGATGATCGTCCAGGGGCGGACGATGTGCTGGAAGTCGCCGCCCGCCCATTCGAAATAGGTGACGGCGATCTTGCCGATCGCGCCTTTTGCGATGGCTTCGTGCAGCTGCTTCGAGCGGAAGGCCTCGATATAGCCGTTGCGCTGCAGAGCGAGCTCGTCGAGATCCATCGAATAGGAGACATCGACCGCCAGCACGAGCGCGACGTCGACCTCCTCGGGTGGCGTCGCCGCTTGCTGGGCATCGGGCGCCGAGGCGGGCCAAGCGCCAGCGGCAGCAAGACAAAAGAGACCGAACAGCCAGCGCCGCATCGAAACCTCCGTCATCTGTCGTCGAAGCGTGACGCCGAAAGAAGACGGGTTTCGGGCGAAGGCAGGCTTCAAACGAATGTCATTGAAGTCTGCGCCCGGTTTCGATTCGCGCAAAGCACGAAAACGCGAGTATCAGTCGCAAAAATGGGCATCGGTCTGCGCGAGCCGTTAGCTCGCAGGGATTAGTCGCGCCGGCGATCCTCGACGATGGCGAGCGCGGCCTGGAAGGCTTCCTCGACGCCGAGCGCTGAGGTGTCGAGCTGCACCGCATCCTCCGCCGCCTTAAGCGGCGCGTCGCCGCGGCCCGAATCCCTGGCGTCGCGGCGGCGGATATCGGCCAGGATGCCGTCGAAGGTGGCGGTCTCGCCCCGCCCCGCCAGCTCCTTGTGCCGGCGCGCGGCGCGGACTTCCGGCGTCGCGGTGACGAAGAGCTTCACGGTCGCGTCCGGGCAGATCACCGTGCCGATGTCGCGCCCGTCGAGTACGGCGCCGCCATCGGCCGCGGCAAAGCGGCGCTGTCGATCGATCAAAGCGCGCCGGACCGCGGGGATCGCCGCCACCACCGAGGCGGCCTCGCCGATCTCGCGGCCACGCAAGCGCGATTCGTCGATTGCCGTATCGTCGAAGCCGGCCGCGCTCGCGGCGGCGGCCCCGACATCGTCGAGCGGCTCGCCGGCATCGAGCATGGTGCGGGCGACCATGCGGTAGAGCAGGCCGGTGTCGAGATAGGGCAGGCCGTAATGCGCGGCGAGCCGGCGCGCCAGCGTGCCCTTGCCGGAGGCGGCCGGCCCGTCGACGGCGATGACCAGCCGGGCGGCCTGCTGGATCGGAGCGGCTGTCGGCTGGCTTGCTGGCACGATTCCCGTCTTTCTTCAGTGCTATCGAGAAGGCAGAGTTCTAAAGCACGGGGTGCGCCGATGCGAAGCGGTTTTACAGCCGATGCCGCAGGCTCGCGCCGCGACCAAATCAATATTTGACAGGGACGCTTTGCCCGACTAACGGACGCCCCTGCTTTTTATGAACTCTGTCCGAACTTGAAGGTCCGACGCCGTGGCGAAACCGGAACTTGGTACCAAGCGCGTTTGCCCGGTCACGGGCCGCAAATTCTACGATCTCGACAAGGATCCGATCGTCTCGCCCTATACCGGTCAGTCCTATCCGCGCTCGCTGTTCGAGCCGCAGGCCAAGGCTGCCGCTCCGGCGCCGAAGCCGGCGGATGACGAGGACGAGACTGAGGCCGCCGACGGCGCGGTCGAGCTCGTCTCGCTCGACGACGCCGATGCCGAGGCTGCCGAGAAGGAGCCGGTGGTCACCAGCGACGACGACATCGAGATCGAGGATGACGGCGTCGCCGGCGATGACGACGACACCTTCCTGGAAGAGGACGAGGAAGGCGACGACGACGTCTCCGACCTGATCGATGGCGACATCGAGGGCGACGAGGACGTCTGAGCGGCGCCAAAGTCGGGTCGGATCGCGCTCCTGAAAAAAGCGCGACGATAACGTGACATCAGTGCTTGTGTCTTGGCGCAAGCTTGCCTATAGAGCGCTTCGTCGCTGCGGCGACGAGCGCAGACCGCCTCGAAAGAGCCTTCGGTCAGCGACGATTTCCCGGCCTTTCCCCAAGAAGGCCGGTCAAGTGGGGCCATAGCTCAGTTGGGAGAGCGCTTGAATGGCATTCAAGAGGTCGGCGGTTCGATTCCGCCTGGCTCCACCAAATCCTCCCCGAGTGGGAAGCCTCATTAATCTGAATAGGGTAGCCGGAGTGGGCGCTGAAGTGCGTACCCGCTTGCGAACCCATTCGCGTACCCGGCGGCGTCTCCTCAACAACTGCAAAAAAGGGGCGCCTGAAGCGCCCCCCTTGTCGGCTCTCGAGAAGATCTAGGCGAAGATGTCCGCTTTCGCCTTCAGGGTGCCCTCCCGTAGGGCTCGATACACCAGCGAGCCGGTCTCTTTTGGACCGCCCAGGGTGATGGTACCGGACTGGCTCCGTTTGGCGCCCACTGTCAGCCAGTGCTCGCCGCGCGTCCAATCGACAGTTGCGAGCTTCGCCGCCGCAACACGCGCAAACGCGGTCTCGAGGTCGGCGGGCTGTACGTCGTTCTCGAACTTATCGCCTGCCAAGCCAGTGTACGCGTCGTGACCGAGCGCGCCGATAGCGCACCACACCGAGGGGGAGGAGGCGAAGGTCTGCGCCCGCTCCTCTGGCAGAATAGCTCCGTTCAAAGCGTCTACCGCCGCCTTGAACCAAATCACCGACGCGGTCCGCATGGGTTCAACGAGACCATCGTCGATTGCGACCGGCTTCGTCTGGTTCTGGATGCCGTTGATCCCCTCCATGAAGCACACGACGCTGGCGCGGAGCGCGGAGATGGTCACCACCTCCTGATCATGGGCGCTGAGCTGCCGCTTCTGCCGGTTCACCTTGCCCGTCAACTGGGACACCTGACGTTCGACATACTTGGCCAGTTGGGTCGCGTCATCGCGGTTGTCCATGCCGATGGCGAGGCTGGTGGTCACCTTGACACCGAGGCGGTTGCAGTCGGCGAAAATCTGCTCTGCGGCGGCCAGCGGCGTCGCATGCTTGATCACCACCTTGATCTTCTCCTTGTCGAAGAGACCCGGCTCCAAGCCATCCGCGAGGTTGCGAGCGGTTGTCTGCGTGTCGCCATCGATAGCGACGAACTTGAGTTCATGCGGCACTAGTGCCCACGCGAAGCCGCTGTTCGCATCGACTTCGACCCGCAGCTCCTTCGCGGTGTATAAGACAATCTGGGGCGTGAACCCCTCGCGGGTCTTGACCATCTCGATCATGTAGCGCGCGTACTGCTCGACGTTCTTCCGCTTCGCGCCTGTGACGAGTCGCTGGACCTGGGCGCGGAGGTGGGCTGTCCCTGCCAGCTCGGGATTGTACTTCGCGAGTTGCCCTTCGAGCCGACGTGGATCAGGCACCAGCGCCTTGAAGAGGCCGTGGGTAAGGACGCCCTGAAATTCCGTTGGGCTGACGACGTTGCCGAAAATGGGGAAGCCCTCGTGGAGAGGGGGGTCAGGCAGAGTGACTTGCATACGGGTGCTCCTTTGGCACGGCTTGAACCGCGACGCCGGAAGAACTAGCTTAGACCTACCGACCCCGGCTTTGCTGAGCTGGGGAAGGGTGGTGGAGATGGAGGGACTTGCACCCTCGGGGCGTCGGCTGGACAACCTGGCCCCGCACTTGCCATCCCCAGATCACAGAACTCGTGAGGCTAGTCCTTGCGTCGCACCCGCTCTCGACCTCGAGGGCGGGTGTTTTCGTTCGTAGCACCCCTCGACCTGGGTACAAGCCCTCGAGTGGCACTTTATCGTCTAGAGTGGTAACTCGACTAACTCGAGGATTTACCTGAGTTGCAGGAAGGAAGGCGCAAGCGGGGTCGCGGCGATTTCGCGAAAAAATTCGTGGCGCCTCGACGCAGCATGAACGCGCACTTTTCCCCCCGTGCCCCGACCTACGAGCAATGCTGTAACGGAGCATGGCGTACGCCCGCCGCCGGCCCGATTAGAAGGGCCTTGCATAACCACCAAACGTCCTTTCCCAGACATTCACTGACGACCAGAGCCGGCTCTGCTTGAAGCCGGTTTTCTGTTTTGTCTTGCGCTGTTCCGCGCCGGGCTTCGTTGCCAGTCGGCCAGCAACATCTTTCACTGAGGCGGTCGCGACCGAGCGCTCAACGACATACGGCGCTCTGTCCGCGCATGGTGCAGGTCGAGGTAAGGCGCTCATCGGCTGACGGTGCGTAGGTCGCCGCGCCATTCGACGGCACATAGGTCGATCCATCGCTTTGCATTGGATCGACGCCCGCCGACATGCCGGTGGCGGCACAACCGGCCAACAACATGCAGCACACAGCCACGAAGAATTTTGTCATAAAGAACTCCCAACCGGCGTGATCCTGCCGGGATGCCTGAGCGAAGTCACCTGCAGCCCGTCCCATCCGGAGATTTTGATCTGCCCCATTCCCAAGGCGCAGTCTTTGGTCGATGCCTTGCCGCGTGCACCCTGCCCTCTCTGGCGCGTACGCGTCCACAATGGGAAGGTCCTTTTGAATTTCCGACACAATGAGGGATGATAATCCCATAAAAGCAATGGCACTCAATCTGTTTGTTTCAATCCGGGCCCAGGTGCTCCGCCCAGATAGTGGGATAACGGCTGAATAATAATCTCCCGAGCAAACCGTTCTTTTTAAAAAACACTTCTCTTGACCATATGTGTCACCCAACGCCATCGTAAATGAACGGGGACGCTACTTGCGTACGCCCTCAGATCATTCATTCGCTTCATGCGAGGTGCGCGATGTCCAATGCCGGCCGCCAGCTCACGCTCAACCTGTTCATCTATCCCGGCGGCCATCACGAGGCCGCCTGGCGCTATAGGGAGTCGGAACCGGAGCGGGTACTCGACATCCGCTATTATCAGGAGCTGGCGCGGAAGGCGGAGGCCGCGAAGTTCGATGCGGTCTTCCTCGCCGACGGGCCGTCTTTGGCGGAGAATGTCCGGTATTCCTCCCGGGTTCGCCTGGAGCCGGTGACCTGGCTGACCGCCATCGCGGCGGCCACCGAGACCATCGGCCTGATCGGCACGGCCTCGACCACCTATAACGAGCCCTACAACCTGGCCCGGCTCTTCGCCTCGCTCGATCATATCAGCGGCGGCCGCGCCGGCTGGAACATCGTCACCACAGGCGATGCCGGGGCCGCCCATAATTTCGGCCTGCCCGAGCATCCGCCGCATGGCGAACGCTATGAGAAGGCCCGCGAATTCCTCGATGTCGTCACCAGGCTCTGGGACAGCTGGGAGGACGACGCGCTCGTCGCCGACCCCCGGAGCGGCGTCTTCGCCGATGCCGGCAAAGTCCATCGCATCGACCATGTCGGCAAGCACTACCGGGTGCGCGGACCCCTCAACGTCTCGCGCTCGCCGCAGGGGAGGCCAGTCTATGTCCAGGCCGGCTCCTCCGAGGATGGCCGCTCCTTCGCGGCGCAGTTCGCCGAGGCGATCTTCACCGCGCACCAGACGCTTGGAAGCGCGCAGGAGTTCTATGCCGACATCAAGACCCGTGCGGTCGCCCTCGGCCGCCGGCCGGACCACCTGCGCATCCTCCCGGGGATCAGCCCCTTCCTCGGCTCGACGCAGGCCGAGGCGAAACGGTTGGAAGAGGAGATCGACGAGCTGATCCAGCCGGCAGCATCGCTCGACCAGCTCAAGCGCATGATCGGCGTCGATCTCGGCGGCTATGATCTCGACGGGCCCGTGCCGCGCCAGATCATCGACATCAACGGGCCCAAGGGATTGGCGAGCCGCTTCCAGCTCGTCGTCGACATCGTCGACCGCGAGAACCCGACGATCCGCCAGCTGATCCGGCGCCTCGCCGGAGCGCGCGGCCATCGCGTCGTCGTCGGCACGCCCGAGCATGTCGCGAACGAGATCCAGAGCTGGTTCGAGCAGGGCGCGGCCGACGGCTTCAACGTCATGCCGCCCTGGCTGACCGGCGGCTTCGACAGCTTCGTCGCCGAAGTCGTGCCGATCCTGCGCAAGCGCGGCCTGTTCAGGCAGGATTATTCCGGCACGACGCTGCGCGACCATTACGGCCTGCCGCGCCCGGACAGCCTCTTCGCCGCGGAGCAGCGCAGGAGCGCCTGAAGCGCCGGGCTTCGCACCGACCTTCCCCATGCGTGATGCGACGCGGGCTTAGCCCGTGGACGAGGACGCATGCCCATCGAGGACACCAGATGAAGCTGACCTATCTTCTGCCACTCGCCGCTGCATTGCTGGCCGGACCCGCCGCCGCCCAGCCCCTGCCGGAGAGCGCGCCGCTTCCCGAGCGCGTTCCGCCGGGCACGACCCTGGTGATCGGCGATCCGCAGACACGGGTGGCGCTCACCTTGTCGGGCGAGCTCGCCAAGCTGCCCTTCAAGGTCGAATGGGCCAATATTTCCGGCGGTCCGCAGACGATCGAGGCGTTTCGGGCCAAGGCGCTCGACATCGGCGCGGTCGCCGACATCCCGCCGGTCCACGCGCAATGGACCGGCCTCGACGTCCGGATCGTCGCCGCCAAGTTCCGGCGCGATCCCATCGGCCATCCGATCTATGTGATTGCGACGGCGCCCGGCTCCGGCATTGCGAAGCTCGAGGACATCAAGGGCCGCAAGATCGCCTTCAGTCCCGGCCAGGCCCAGGGCGCGCTGGTGCTGCGCGTGCTGAAGAAGCTGAACCTCCGGCATGACGAAGTCCAGCTCGTCGAACTGCCGAGCGTCGGCGACGCCTATGTCAACGCGCTGGCCAGCAAGCTGGTCGACGCCGCGCCGATCGCGGAGGCGAACAAGCAGCGCTTCGTCCAGAACTACGAGCGCGACGGCGCCAGGGCCTTGCCGCACGGGCTGCGCGACGATCCGGCTTATCTCTATGTGGTCAAGACCTCGCTGGAGGACCCCGGCAAGGCGGCGGCGATCCGCGCCTATGTCCAGGCCTGGGGCCGCGCCACGAAATGGGTCGAGACCCATCCCGAGGAGTGGATCAAGGGCTACTACGTCAAGGACCAGGGGCTGAAAGCCGATTCCGGCCGCTTCCTGGTCGAATCGAACGGCGACCCGGATGTGCCGCTCGACTGGAACGGAGCGATCGAGCGCCAGCAGGAGACGATCGATCTCCTCGCCGCCGAGCTGAAGAAGCCGGTGCTCAAGGCGGCGACGCTGTTCGACCGGCGCTTCGAGCAGGTCGCCGGCGCGGCCTATCAGGGAGAATGAGCATGGCTGATCTCTCGCTCACCGGCGGGCAGGGCGCTCTCGATCCCGCCTGGCTCAAGCTCGCCCGCAGCCAGCCTGCTGCCACCGCCGAGACGCCGCGCCGCCGGCGCAAGCTCGGTCCCGGCCGGCCGATCCCCTATGGTGCCGCGCTCGGCCCGGCCCTGCTGCTGATCCTCTGGAGCATCGGCTCCGCGACCGGTTTCATCGACGACCGCATCCTCTCGGCGCCCTGGACGGTGGCGACCACCGGCTGGGAGCTGATCCAGGACGGGCGCCTGCAGGAGAACCTCTGGACCTCGTTCCAGCGCTCATTCTGGGGACTGTTCTGGGGCATCGTCGCCGGCGCCTCGCTCGGCGTCATCGCCGGCCTCAGCCGCATCGGCGAGTATCTCGTCGACGGCCCGATCCAGATCAAGCGGGCGATTCCCGCGCTCGCTTTGATCCCGCTGCTGATGCTCTGGTTCGGCATCGGCGAGGGCATGAAGGTCCTGACGATCGCGCTGATCACCTTCGCGCCGATCTATATCCAGACCCATGACGGCCTGCGCTCGACCGATGCCCGCTTCATCGAGCTGGCAGAGACACTCGACCTCTCCAACGGCCAGTTCCTGCGCCATGTCGTGCTGCCGGCGGCGCTGCCCGGCTTCCTGCTCGGCCTGCGCTTCGGCGTCACCTATTCCTGGCTGGCGCTGGTCGTGGTCGAGCAGGTCAACGCCACCTCCGGCCTCGGCTACATGATCAACCTCGCCCGCACCTATGGCCAGACCGAGGTGATCATCCTTTGCCTTGCCGTCTATGCCGCGCTCGGCCTGAGCTCGGACTGGCTCGTCCGCTTCATCACGCGAAAGGCTCTGCCATGGCGCAAGATTCTGGCCGACTGACCCAGCCGCCCGTCGTCGCCGTCCGCGGCCTGACCCGCCGCTATGGCGAGCGCACCATCATCGACAATGTCGATCTCGACATCGGCCGCGGCGAGTTCGTCGCCTTGCTCGGCCGCTCCGGCTCCGGCAAGAGCACCTTCCTGCGGGCGCTGGCCGGGCTCGACCATGGCGTGCCCGGCTCCGGCCGGCTCGGCATGCCCGACGCGGTCTCCGTCGTCTTCCAGGATGCGCGGCTGCTGCCGTGGAAGACCGTCGTCGACAATGTCTCGCTCGGGCTGAAGGGGCAAACGCCGCGCGAGCGCGCTCTGCACGCCCTCGCCGAGGTCGAGCTCACGGCTCGGGCAAAGGCCTGGCCGATGCAGCTCTCCGGCGGCGAGCAGCAGCGCGCCGCGCTGGCCCGCTCGCTGGTGCGCGAGCCGGAGTTGCTCTTGCTCGACGAGCCCTTCGGCGCGCTCGATGCGCTGACCCGGCTGCGCATGCAGGCGCTCTTGCTCGATCTCTGTGCCCGCCATCGCCCGGCGGTGCTGCTCGTCACCCATGACGTCGACGAAGCGATCCATCTCGCCCAGCGCGTGCTGGTGCTCGATCAGGGCCGCTTCGTGGTCGACCTCAAGGTCGACCTGCCGTCCGAGGCCGGGCCGCGGCAGCGACGCTTCGCCGAGGTGCGCAGCGAGTTGCTGAGCAGCCTCGGCGTGACCCCGGAGGAACTGCGCCGCGTCGCCTGAGCGCTCCGGCGCGCGCAGGGCGCGGGAAGCTTGAGTTGAACGGTCAAAACAAAAAACCGCTGGAGACGAGTCCCCAGCGGCTAAAGAAGCCCCGAATCAGCGGGGGTAAGACCGATAGTGAGCGCGAACGTATTCCAGCTTGCCGAAACGAACGCGCGTGTAGTTGGTAACGTAGATCATTGCTGGCTCCTTAGCGGAGCCTTGAACCGGGACTCAGGGTCCTATATACAGAAAACGCGACTTTGGGCGGACCCCGCCCTCCGCTAGGCTCCTTTCCTGTTGCTCGAAGCGGAACCCGCGAAACCCGACCCGGCATGGTGCTGTAACACCATGTTCCGGGTCGGACTCGTTTCACGGGCCGGCCCACTGCCATAGTTCATACGATATGCCTCCCAAGCCGCCAAGCGGATTTTGTGGGAGGAAGTGGGGATTTCCCACGGAATGCTCTTTTGTTCGATGGGGGGATGGCGTATGTTGGCTCCAAGGAAGGAGTCCGCCATGACGATTGTCGCAGCGCTCAAGGCTGAGATCGCCGCCTTAGAAAGGGAACTTTTAGAGAACGTAACCTACCAGCGCCTGCTTGTGGCCAAGCAAATGGTGGCGCTCTACGAACCGCAGGCAACTGCGCTCCGGCCACCGCTTGTACCGCCTGCTTCACTCACGCCACTCACCGCTCCCCCCAGATTGGCTGATCCGCCACCGCGGCGTGGAAACCCTGAGCGTGCTAGAGCGCTGGACGCAGCGCGGCTGTTTTTGGCGAATCGGATAGCCGAACCGACGCCGACCGCGGCGATTTATGACCACATAGTCAGCTTGGGAATTGAGATTGGCGGCAGTGACGCACGTAACAACCTGAGCGCCATGCTCTCGAACTCGCCGATATTTCAGTCGCACGGCCGCACAGGCTGGACTCTAACTGCTGCGGCATGGATTGATCATCACAGTAGGCCCAGCATGCCGCACGGCTCGACCAATGAACGGGAACTAGAGGCACGCAACTACGACGCACCGCCTCCGCCCCCACCGCCGCCAGTACTGGTGCAATCAGCCCAGCCGCCACATCCAGTACCCCCGCCGCCTCCGCCCCCAGTACCCGTGCAATCAGCCCAGCCACCACATCCAGTACCCCCGCCGCTCCCTCCGGTCGAACGGTAGGCGCTGCATCAGCTCACACCTAGCCAACCCACACTAGACACATTCTGGGTGGTGACGAACTTGGTATAGTTGTGTTGGTTTTGCCGCCAAGCCAAGCGCATATAAACGGCACGGGGAAATGCTCTAGCGCTTGATCGCCGGGCAGGCGCTCTGGGCGAGCGGGCGGAAGGCCTGGTCGCCGGGGATGGTGGCGACGAGGTCGTAGAGGTCCCATTCGCCCTTCGATTCCGCCGGCTTCTTGACCTGGAAGACGTAGAAGTCGTGCACCATGCGCCCGTCTTCGCGCAGCCTGGCGTTGCGCACGACCTCGTCCTCGATCGGGACCTCCCGCATCTTGGCGATCACGGTCTTGGCCTCGTCCGACTTCGCCGCGACGACCGCCTTGAGATAGTGCCGGACCGAGGAATAGACGCCGGCCTGGATCGCCGAGGGCACCGCGCCATGCGCCGCCTTGAAGCGCTCCGAGAAGGCGCGGGTGCGCTCATCGATGTTCCAGTAGAAGCCCTCGGTCAGGATCGTGCCCTGGGCCGAGGCGAGGCCGACGCTCTTCACGTCCATCGCGGTCAGGAAGAAGGCGACCAGCTTCTGCTTGCCCTGGCCGATGCCGAAATCGCGGGCCGTCTTGATCCCGGCGACGGTGTCGCCGCCGGCATTGGCGAGCGCGATCAGATCGGCGCCCGAGCCCTGCGCAGTCAGGAGCTGCGAGGACAGGTCGACCGCCGGGAAGGCGTGCCGGACCGAGCCGACATAAGTGCCGCCCTTGGCGGTGACCAGCGTCTTGGCATCGGCCTCAAGCTGGTGGCCGAGCGCATAATCGGCCGTGACCAGATACCATTTGGTGCCGGGCTTGGTCAGGTGGTTGGCGATCCCGGCGACCTGGACATAGGTGTCCCACATCCACTGGACGACATGGTCGGGCTGGCAGGCATCGCCGGTCAGGCGCGCCGTACCACCGGGGAACAGTCCGACGCGATTCTTGTCCTTCAGCAGCGGCGGAATGGCGAGCTGTAGCGAGGCGTTCGACATGTCGGCGAGGGCATCGACGCCCTGCCTGTCGATCCATTCGCGCGCGATCGCCGAGCCGACATCGGCCTTGTTCTGGTGATCGGCCGACACGATCTCGATCTTCATGCCCTGGCATTCGGCCTTCAGGCAGTCCTCGACCGCCATGCGGGCAGCGGTGATCGAGCCCTTGCCGGTGATGTCGGAATAGACGCCGGACATATCCGTCAGCACGCCGATCTTGACCGCGCCGTCCGAGATTTCGGCTGCGGCGGGCAAGGCGCCGAGCAATGCGGTGATGATGGCGAGCGCCGAGGCCAGACCCTTCATGTGAATTCCTCCCGTGATTGTCGTTTGTCGTTGCTAGCGGTCGTGCCAGTGCGCCATCGGCAGGCCGGCGACCGGTGATCTGAATGAGGGGATGCGGCTGCCGCGCAGGCTGCCGATATGGACGGTACCGAGATCGGGCCCGCCGAAGGTGATGCTGGCGAACCAGGGCGCGATCGTGCCGCCGCAGGCGAGCATCAGCTCTGGTGTCGCCTCGTCGCGGGCGAAGGCCGCCATCAGCGCCTTGCCGGTCGAGCTGCCACGATCGTCGTCGAGCAGGATGCGCAATTCGCCCTCCGGCGTGATCGCGAAGACCCGGTCGAGCATCACATGCGTACCCCAGAGATTGCCATGGGCGTCGAAGGCGATGCCGTCGATGAAGGCGCCATGGTCGCTCGGGCCGAAGATCTCGCGATCGGTCAGGCTGCCATCGGCCCCAACCAGCAATCGCGTCACCCGGCAGGCGCAGGTCTCGGCGACGTAGAGCCATTCCTCGTTGGCATCGAGACGGATCTCGTTGGTGAAGGCGAAGCCATCGGCGACGATGCGCAGGCGTCCGCCATCATAGAGCGCGACATAGCCGTCGCGGACATTGGGGCTCATCGCCCGCATCCAGTTCCTGGTCCGGGTCGAGATCGTCAGCCAGATCCGGTCCTTGCTGTCGCGCAGCACGAAATTGACCTTGCCGATCGCCTGCCCGTCGACGCGATCGACCAGCACGCGTGTCTCGCCCGAGCGCGTCATCACCTCCAGCCGGTCGGTGCCGAAATTCGAGATCAGCACGTCGCCATTGCGGGCGAAGGCGAGGCCGTTCGGCAAGGTGCCGGAGACGAAGCGCGCCTCCTCGTCCGCCGCCTCGGCGAAGCCGCGGCTCGCCGTCTGCGTGATCAGCTGCTGCGAACCGTCCGGCCGGATATGGACGACGCCGCCGCGCGCATCGGCGCTCCAGAGCGAACCGTCACGCTCGGCCAGGATACATTCCGGCCGCTGCAGGCCCTCGCCGACATAGGTGATGGCGGCGGGATCGATGACGAAGCCGTCGAGCGGGTTGGGGCGAGGCGACATCAGAAATTCACGCGGTCGCCGCCCTTGAGGCCGAGCGTGGCGCGGGCCTCATCGGGCGTCGCGATCTCATAGCCGAGCTCCTCGACGATGCGGCGGATCTTGGCGACCTGTTCGGCATTGGAGGTGGCGAGCTTGCCCCTACCGATGAACAGGCTGTCCTCGAGACCGACGCGGACATTGCCGCCCAGCATCGCGGCTTGCGTGCAGAAGGCCATCTGATGACGCCCGGCGGCGAGGACCGACCAGTGGTAGTCCTTGCCGAAGAGCTTGTCGGCGGTGCGCTTCATGAACATCAGATTGTCGAGATCGGCGCCGATGCCGCCCAAAATCCCGAAGATCAGCTGCAGGAAGACCGGCGGGCGGAACCAGCCGCGATCCAGGCAATGGGCGAGATTGTAGAGGTGGCCGACATCGTAGCACTCGTGCTCGAACTTGGTGCCGTGCCCCTCGCCGAGCAGCTTGTAGATGCGCTCGATATCGCCGAAGGTGTTGCGGAAGATGAAGTCCTTGGTGTTGGCGAGGTAAGGCTGTTCCCAGGGATGCTTCCAGTCGCTGTACTTCTCCGCCAGCGGATGCAGCGCAAAATTCATCGAGCCCATGTTGAGCGAGCACATCTCCGGCGCGGCCTTCAGCGGTGCGGCGAGGCGCTCCTCGACGGTCATGGTCAGGCCACCACCAGTGGTAATGTTCACGACGGCATCGGTCGCCTGCTTGATCCGCGGCAGGAACTCCATGAACACGGCCGGGTCCGGCGTCGGGCGGCCGTCCCGGGGGTCGCGAGCGTGCAGATGCAGGATCGCCGCGCCCGCCTCCGCCGCCGCGATCGCTTGGCTGGCGATCTCGTCCGGCGTGATCGGGAGATGGTCCGACATGGTCGGCGTATGGATGCCGCCGGTGACGGCGCAGGTGATGATGACCTTGCTCATGAGGCTTTCCTTCGTCCCTGCGTTCAGACCGGTAGAATGGCGACTGCCCGCGTCCAGCCGGCCGAGCCGTTGCGGACCTTCACCGGCAGGCAGCTGAGCGTGAAGCCGCTCGCCGGCAGCGCTTCGAGGTTGTGCAGCTTCTCGATCTGGCAGTAGCCGGCCTCGCGCCCGGCCTTGTGCCCCTCCCAGATCAGCGAGGCGTCTCCGGTTTCGGCGAAGCGGCGGGCTGTGTGGCTGAACGGCGCATCCCAGCTCCAGCCATCGGTGCCGACCACCTTGATGCCCTGCCGCACCAGATGCAGCGTCGCCTCGCGGCCGAAGCCACAGCCGGAATCGATATAGTCGGCCTGCCCGTAACGTGCGCCCGCCCTTGTGTTGGCGACGACGATCTCCAGCGGGCTTAGCGTATGGCCGATCCGCTTGAGCTCGGCGTCGATCTCGGCGGGGGTGACGACGTGGCCATCGGGCAGATGGCGGAAGTCGAGCTTCACGCCGGGTTGCAGGAACCAGTCGAGCGGGCATTCGTCGATCCTGAGCGCCGGCGCGCCGCCATCCTGCGTCGGATGGTAGTGCCAGGGCGCATCGACATGGGTGCCGTTATGGGTCGAGATCGTCGCGAGCTCGACCGCCCAGCCCATGCCGTCCGGGAGCTGCTCGGGCTTGAGGCCCGGAAAGGCCGCCGCGATGTCCTTCGCCGTCGCCTCATGCGTGCGATAGTCGATTCTGACCTTCTGGAAGGGCGGGTCGGCAGGAACGTCGTTCTCGAGCGGAATCGACAGATCGACGAGGCGGCCTGGCAGCATGCCGGTATGTCCTCCCTTGAGGATGTGTTCTCTGTGGTTCGAATTTGGACGAACGTCCGACCTATAGCAGGGCGCCATGTTTCTGGTAAGAGCGGAATCGCTGGATTCTGGAGGGGCACGATGTCCGCGATGCCGACGCGCGACCGCATTCTCGACGCCGCCGAGCGGCTCTTTGCCGAGCGCGGCGGCGCCGACGGAGCCTCGATGCGCGACCTTGCGGCCGCGGCCGGCGTGCGACTCTCGCAGCTCAGCTATCATTTCGGCTCGAAGGAGGCGCTCTACCGCGCCGTCTTCGCCCGCCGCGCCCATGCCCTGGCGTTGGCTCGCGCCCAGGCGCTCGGCGAGGCTATGGCCCGGCCGGTGCTCGACGTCGGCGAGATCGTCGCCGCCCTGATCGGCCCATCCGTGCGCCAGCGTTTCAGCGAAGGCGTGCAGGGCGCGGCCTTCGCCATGATGACCGCCCGCGAGGCAGTCGACCCGCGCGAGGCGGCGCGCGGCGTCGTCGCCGAGCATTTCGATCCGACCGCAAGGCAGTTCGTCGCGGCACTGGGCAAGCTCTACCCGCAGGCGCCCGAGGGAGCACTCGTCGACGCCTATCTCTTCATGGTCGGGGCTCTCGTCACGACCATGGCCGCCGGCGACCGCGCCATGCGGCTCGACCAGGAGCGCGGGGCGGTACCGGTGGTCGAGAACGCCGAGCAGCTCCTGCAGCGCCTGACCAGCTTCTGCGCCGCCGGCATCGACGGCCTGCTGCGGAGCCGCTGAGCCGGCCTATTCAGTCGGACAAGGGAAAGTGGATCACACCATGCGCCGTGAAATCATCGAAGTCCCCGTCATCTCCGAGGCGATCCGCCGGCTCGGTGCGCCGACTTCGGCGCTGGCGCGCGTCGGCGACCTGCTCTTCACCTGCGGCATGCCGCCGATCGATGTTACCACCGGCGAGATCGTCAGTGGCGATATCGAGACGCAGACCCGCGCAGCGATGGAGGCGCTCGCCGTGACTCTGCGCCATGGCGGCGCGTCGCTCGACGCGGTCGTCAAGGCGACGATTTTCGTCACCGATCCAGCGCTGATGGCCGGGGTCAACGCGGTCTACCGCACCTTCTTCAGCGACGGTTTCCCGGCCCGGACCAGCGCCGCGATCCGACCCTGGCCCTTGCCCTTCGACATCGAGATCGAATGCGTCGCCGCGATCGAGTGACTGTTAGCGATCCGCCCGCGCCACCACCGTGTGCAGCAGCACGTTGAGGCCGGGCTCGAGATCGTCCGGCGTGCAGAGTTCCTGATTGTTATGGGTGATGCCGCCCTTGCACGGCGAAAAGATCATCGTCGTGGGCCCGTGACGGGCGACGAAATAGGCGTCGTGCCCGGCCTGGCTCAGGATGTTGCGGGTGCGGTAGCCGAGGCCGAGCGAGGTGGCCCGGACCTCCTCGATCAACTCGTCGGCGAAGACCTTGCCGCCCCAGTTCCAGACATCGAGGATCTCGGCCGTGCAATCGGCCCGCGCCGCCGCTTCATGCACGGCGCGGCGCACGCGCTCGGCCATCACCTTTGCTGTCTCAGGGTCGGCATGGCGGACATCGCAGGTCGCCTGCGCCCAGTCGGAGAGGATGCCGGGCTTGTTCGGCCAAGCGACCAGCCGTGAGGCCGTCGCCTTGCCGCCGCTGCCGGCATGCTCCCAGCCGAGGTCGTCGACCGCGACCAGCAGGCGCGCCCCGGCGATCAGCGCGTTCCTGCGCCGTTCCATCGGCCAAGGGCCGGTATGGGCGGTCTCGCCGCGGAATTCGACCAGCATGCCGGTGCTGGCATAGCCGCCGGTGACGACGCCGACCTGCATGCCCTCGCGGTCGAGGATCGGGCCCTGCTCGATATGGAACTCGACATAGGCGTCGAAGGGGTGGGGCGTCGCCTCCATCTCACCGCGATAGCCGATGCGGTCGAGCTCCTCGCCGATCGTCCTGCCGTCGTCGTCGCGCCGGCCGAGCGCCCAGTCAAGCGTATAGGCGCCGGTGAAGCAGCCCGAGCCGACCATTGGCGGCGAGAAGCGCCCGCCCTCCTCATTGGTCCAGTTGACCACCTCGATCGGCCGTTTCGTCCGGTGGCCGAGCTGGTCGAGCGTGCGGCAGACCTCGAGCCCGCCGAGCACGCCGGCGATGCCGTCGAAGCGCCCGCCATTCACCTGCGTGTCGAGATGGCTGCCCATCACCACTGGCGGCAGGCTGTCGTCCTGCCCGGCCCGGCGCGCGAAGATGTTGCCGATGCCGTCGATCCGGACGCTCAACCCCGCCTCCCGGCACCAGGCGATGAAGACGTCGCGGACCTCCCGGTCGGCATCACCGAGCGCCAGCCGTGACAGCCCGCCCGGCCGGCCGACCCCGATCTCGCCGGAACGCTCGATCGTCGTCCAGAAGCGCCCGATATCGATGCGCGCGGTCGCTGGCAGGCCCATGGATTCCCCCTGTTTCCGGACGCTGAGCGCGCCGCCTCGAGCAACGACAATCGAGGCCTCGGCCCGCTGCTGGCAAATCGATATTGGTGATGGGTTTCGTCGGTCTTCGTGGCACGGGTCGCCACACGCCCAGGTATGTCAGCCGCGCAGAAGGCGCTTGACAGCTGCGCATGCGCGATGGAATGATTGTTCCATTGAGTATTGAAAACGGTTTTTTTGTTTCGTTTTGACTGAAGCGCAGAGTTGGCGGCCGCGCCTGGCGCGTCCTCCCTCCTTCGCCATCCCAGGCAGTCCGCGACGCTTCGCGGCCCGCCAAATCGCCCGAAAGCCGGCCGATCGTGCCCGATCGGACCGATAACAACAGCGGGGGACATCCCCGCAAGGGAGGATGAGATGAAGCGTTTTCTCGCAGGGATGATTGCTGCCGCCGCCATCGCGGTCGCAGGAGCGACGCCGAGCGTCGCGCAGCAGACCAGGATCATCGTGGTCAGCCATGGCCAGGCCGCCGACCCGTTCTGGTCGGTGGTCAAGAACGGCGTCGCCAAGGCGGCGGCCGATCTCAAGGTCGCCGTCGATTATCGCGCGCCCGAGACCTTCGACATGGTCGCGATGAGCCAATTGATCGATGCCGCGGTGAACCAGAAGCCGGCCGGCCTCGTCGTCTCGATTCCCGACGCCTCGGCGCTCGGCCCCTCGATCCAGAAGGCGGTCGCCGCCGGCATCCCGGTGATCTCGATGAACTCCGGCTCCGACGTCTCGAAGAAACTCGGCGCCCTTCTTCATGTCGGCCAGGACGAGTTCGATGCCGGCAAGGCTGCCGGCGAGAAGCTCGCCAGCATGGGCGGCAAGGTCGGCGTCTGCGTCAACCACGAGGTCGGCAATGTCGCGCTCGATTTGCGCTGCAAGGGTTTTGCCGAGGGCTTCAAGGGCAAGGTCACGACCCTGCCGGTCTCGAACGATCCATCCGAGATCCGCTCCAAGGTCAAGGCGGCGCTCTCCGATGCCAGCGTCGATACGGTGATGGCGCTGAGCGCCTCGCTCGGCGGCGAGCCGACCCTGGCGGGCGTCAAGGAGGCTGGCAAGATCGCCAGCGTCCGCGTCGCCACCTTCGATCTCTCTGCCAATTTCCTCAAGGCGATCGTCGCGGGCGAAGCGGCCTTCGGCATCGACCAGCAGCAGTTCCTGCAGGGCTATCTGCCGGTCGCTTTCCTGGCGCTCAACGCCGAATACGGGCTCGTGCCCGGCGGCAATGTCCCGTCCGGCCCGAACCTCGTCACCAAGGAGAAGGCGGCCCAGGTCGTCGACCTCTCGGCCAAGGGCATCCGCTGAGCGATCGGCGGCGGTGCGCCCAGCACCGCCGCCCCCTCTGCGGACGTTCACAAGCTCAGGAGGCGCGCCATGACGACGTCGACCGCCGATCTCGCCGCGGGTGCGTCCCGTCCCACCGACCCGGTCGCAGAGGCCCGCGACGAGCGCTTGCGCCGCGTCTCGCTGATCGCCCGGCTGATGCGCCGGCCCGAGCTTGGCGCGGTCGCCGGACTCGTCCTGGTCACCGTCTTCTTCGGGCTCACCGCCAATCCGGCGATGTTCACCCTCGCCGGCCTGATGACCGTGCTCTCGCCGGCGGCGCAGCTCGGCATCCTCGCCATCGCGGCGGCGCTGCTGATGATCGGCGGCGAGTTCGACCTCTCGATCGGCTCGATGATCGCCTTTTCCGGCCTCGTCTTCGGTGCGCTGATCGTGGTCGGCGACCTGCCGCTGCTGGCGGCGATCGTCGCGACCTTCGTCTTCGCCGGCTTGATGGGCGCGGTGAACGGCCAGATCGTCATCAGGACGCGCCTGCCCTCCTTCATCGTCACCCTCGCCTTCCTCTTCATCCTCCGCGGGCTCTCGCTGGTCGGGCTGAAATGGGCGACCGGCGGCTCGACGCAGTTGCGCGGCATCGGCGAGAATGCGGGGCAGGGCGTGGTGCGCGAGCTCTTCTCCGGCCAGGCGCTGGAGGGGCTGTTCGCCTGGCTGGCCCAGGCCAACCTGATCGCCAAATTCCCGAACGGCACGCCGACCGTGACCGGCGTGCCTGTCGGGGTGCTCTGGTTCCTCGCCATCGCTGCGCTCGGGACCTATGTCCTCTTGCGCACCCGCTTCGGCAACTGGATCTTCGCCGCCGGCGGCGACCCCAATGCGGCCCGCAATTCCGGCGTGCCGGTCAATATGGTCAAGACGACCCTGTTCGTGCTGACCGCCTGCGCCGCCACCCTCGTCGCCATCCTGACCGTGCTCGACGCCGGCTCGACCGATGCCCGCCGCGGCTTCCAGAAGGAGTTCGAGGCGATCATCGCGGCGGTGATCGGCGGCTGCCTCCTCACCGGCGGCTATGGCTCGGCGATCGGCGCCTTCTTCGGCGCGATCATCTTCGGCATGGTCTCGATCGGCCTGACCTACACCAGCTTCGACAGCGACTGGTTCCAGGTTTTCCTCGGCGGCATGCTGCTGCTCGCCGTTCTCTTCAACAATTTCATCCGCCGCAAGGCGACAGGGGAGCGCTGAGATGACGACCGCAGCTCCGGAACAGGCCCCGCTCATCGAGGTCCGCGACATCGTCAAGCATTTCGGCTCGGTGATCGCGCTCTCAGGCGTCTCGCTCAAGGTCTCCGCCGGCGAGGTGCTCTGCCTGCTCGGCGACAACGGCGCCGGCAAGTCGACGCTGATCAAAACGCTCTCGGGCTGCCACAAGCCGAGCTCGGGCGAATTCTTGGTCGAGGGCAGGCCGGTCGCCTTCTCCAGCCCGCGTGACGCGCTCGATGCCGGCATCGCCACCGTCTACCAGGACCTGGCGATGATCCCGCTGATGTCGATCACGCGGAACTTCTTCATGGGCCGCGAGCCGATTCGCGGCTTCGGCCCGCTGAAATGGATCGATTTCGACCTCGCCCATGCGGTGACGCGCGACGAGATGCACAGGATCGGCATCGACATCCGCGACCCGCACCAGGCGGTCGGCACGCTCTCGGGCGGCGAGCGCCAATGCGTCGCCATCGCCCGCGCCGTCTATTTCGGCGCCAAGGTGCTGATCCTGGACGAGCCCACTTCCGCACTCGGCGTCGCCCAGACCTCGATGGTCCTGAAATACATCAACCTCGTCCGCGCCAAGGGGCTGGGCGTGATCTTCATCACCCATAATGTCCGCCACGCCTATGCCGTCGGCGACCGCTTCACCGTGCTCAACCGCGGCAAGACGCTCGGCACCTACGCCAAGTCCGGGATCGCCATGGACGAGTTGCAGAACCTGATGGCCGGCGGCAAGGAGTTGCAGGCGGTCTCCGAGGAGCTCGGCGGCACGGTCTGACGCCTGGCGAACATCCGGTCCTTCCTTCCTCGTCGCTACGGAGATTGCTCATGCGCGCGCTCGGCGTCGGCCTGATCGGCACCGGCTATATGGGCAAGTGCCATGCCCTGGCCTGGAACGCCGTCGCTCCTGTATTCGGCGACGTGCCGCGGCCGAAGCTCGCCGTGCTCTGTGAGGTCGATGAAGCTTTGGCGGCAAAACGGGCCGGCGAATTCGGTTTCGCCGAGTCGACCGCCGACTGGCAGGCGCTCATTGCCCATCCCGATGTCGACGTCGTCTCGATCACCACGCCGAACGCCTTCCATGCCGAGATGGCGATCGCGGCGCTGAAGGCCGGCAAGCATGTCTGGTGCGAGAAGCCGATGGCGACCAGCCTTGGCGATGCGCAAGCGATGCTGGCGGCGGCCAAGGTGGCCGGGACGGTCGCTGCGCTCGGCTACAACTACATCCAGAACCCGGCGATCCGGCTGGCACAGCGGCTCATCGCCGATGGCACGATCGGGCCGGTCAACCATGTCCGCGTCGAGATGGACGAGGACTTCATGGCCGATGCCGGCGCGCTGTTCTCCTGGAAGAGCGAGGCCGCCTCAGGCCATGGCGCGCTCGACGATTTCGGCGTGCATGCCTTCTCGCTGATCAAGGCGCTGATCGGTGAGGTCGAAGCCGTTATGGCGGATATAGCCAGGCCCTATGCCGAACGCCCGCTCGCGGCCGGTGGCACCCGCGCGGTCGAGACGCACGACATCGCCACGCTGCTGCTGCGCCTGTCGTCCGGCGCCTCCGGGCTCGTCGCCCTCAACCGCTCGGCCTGGGGCCGCAAAGGCCGGATCGCGCTGCAGGTCTTCGGCGCCAGGGGCACGATCGCCTATGATCAGGAGCGGATGAACGAGATCGAGCTCTACACCGCCGAGGGCGCCAGCGACGTCCAGGGCTTCCGCCGCATCCTGACCGCCCCTGCGCACGAGCCCTATGGCCGATTCATCCCGGCGCCCGGCCACGGCCTCGGCTTCAACGAGCTCAAGATCATCGAGTGTCGCGAGCTGCTCCGCGCGATTGCCGGCGAGCCGGCGCATCTCCTTGATTTCGAAGCCGGCATGCGCATCGAGCGCACGGTCGAGGCCGCCGCCCGCAGTTTCCGCGAGGGGTGCTGGACGACGATCTGAGGACCTGCTTCGCTGATGTCGTGGACGAAGCGTGATTCTCGGCGATCCAGCCGGTTCCGGTCGCCAGGAAATCGCGCTAGGGATATCGTTCGTATACGAACGAGGACCAGCGATGGCGCGACCGAGCACTGCGGCCGAGACGCCCGAGCTTGCCGACGAGAACTACGATCTCGCCGAGCAGGTCGGCTTCATCATGCGCCAGGCGGCGCAGCGCCATGTCTCGATCTTCAACGAGATCATGGGCAGCGACCTGACCCCGACGCAATGGGCGGTGCTGGCGCGGCTCTACCAGGACGGGGGCTCCTCGCAGAACCTGCTGGGCCGCCAGACCGCCATGGACGCCGCCACGATCAAGGGCGTGGTCGATCGCCTGCTCAAGCGCAAGCTGGTCCAGACCAAGCCCGATCCGGAGGATGGCCGCCGGCTCATCGTCGAGCTCAGCCCGGCCGGCGTCGACTACACCCGCGAGCTGCTGCCCAAGGCGGAGACGGTGACCAAGGTGACGCTGGCCCCGCTCGCGACTAACCAGCGGGCGACGCTGATCGCGCTGCTGAAGCAGCTGCGCTGAGGCGCAGACGCTAGCTGATCACGTAGCAGTCGCAGCTCTCCGCCATCGCCTTGGCCTCGTCGAGATCGCTCGAGGCGCTGGCGTGGATGGCGAAGAGCGGATCGCCCACGGCGACGCTGTCGCCGACATGGCGACGCAGGTCGATGCCCGCCGCCTTGTCGAAGGGTGCGCCGGCGCGCCTTGCGATTCCCGCGACCGCCCAGCCGTCGATCTCGGTGATGACCCCAGCCTTCGGCGAGCGGACCGTATGGACCAGCAACCCCGGCGCCACCGGCGGCTCGCGCCGCCCCTGCGCATCGATGATCCGCTCGAAGGCGGCCCGCGCCGCGCCGGAGCGCAGCAATCCTTCCGCCCGCTCTCGCCCGGCCGCGACCGAGCCGAGCGCCGGGTCCCAGGCCAGGATGCGGCTGGCGAAGAACAGCGCCTTCTCGACCAGGTCGGCCGGCGCCCGCGGATCGTTGCCCAGCACCCAGCCGACATCGCGGCATTCCAGCGCCGGGCCGATGCCGCGCCCGATCGGGCGGCTGCCATCGGTCGGGAAGGCCTTGACGACGAGGCCGAGCCTGGCTCCGACCGTCTCGAACAAATCAGCCAGCTCGGCGGCTTCCGCCTCGCTCTTCAGCTTGGCGCGCGGGCCATAGGGCAGGTCGACGATGACATGGGTCGAACCCGCCGTGAGCTTCTTCGACAGGATCGAGGCGACCGACCAGCGATTGGAATCGATGCCGAGTGGCCGGGTGATCGCGTTCATCACGTCATCGACGACGGAATGGTTGAGCCGCCCGTTCCAGGCGATCGAGCCGCGCGCCTTTTCCACGCAGGCGCGCAGTTCGGCGGGGTTCAGTTCGACGCGGGCGAGGGCCTCCATCGCATCGGCCGTGCCTGCCGCCGAGGTGATGGCACGCGACGAGGTCTTCGGCATGAGGAAGGCGCCATGCGCGGCGACGATCGGCACGACGATCAGCGTGATGCGGCTGCCGGGGATGCCGCCCATCGAGTGCTTGTCGACGACGATTGTGTCCGGCCAGGTGATCTTTTGCGCGAAGCGGGTACGCACCCGCGCCAGCGCGACGACCTCGTCATCCGAGAGCTTCTGCGTCGCCGCGACCAGGAAGGCCGCGACCTCGCCATCGGGATAGCGGGCTTCGACGATGTCGCGGATCAGCGTGTGGTACTGCTCTTCCGTGAGCTCGCCGCCCTGGATCTTGCGGGTCAGCGCGGCCCGGCTCTCGGGCGAGGGCGTGCGGCGGATCGTGACCTCGCTGCCCTCGGGCAGGCCAAGCTCGTCGAAGGCCTCGGCCGAGAGACCGATCTCGTCGCCGGCGAGCAGCGCGGGCGAGTCGACCACCTGTACGTTCGAGCGGATGCTCGCGCCGACACCGGAAATCTCGACCCTTCCCGGCCCGAGATAGTCGAAGCCGTTGACGATTTCGCCCCTGGCCGGGAGATAGGCGCAATGCGCCCGTCCCGCGAAGAGCGGCAGGCGGCGCAGGCGCATCGTATTGGCGGCGGCCTCGACCGCGGCGACGAAGCGCTCGACGCCGATCTCGACGCTCTGATCGTTGCAGATCGTTGTCGCCCGAATCCCCGCCGGGCGCGGCTCGACCGTGCGCGACAGGCGCTTCTCGATCGCTTCGCCGCTCTCGCGCCCACGCCCGGCGATGCGGGCGGCGAGCACTTCGGGCGGCGCCGTGACCTCGACCACGACGAAGCGCGGCAGGCGAGCGGCGAGCGCCGCGATCGTGGCGCGCGAGCCATTGGCGATGACGTTGCGGCCTGCCTCGACCAGGCGCTTCAACTCGGCCGGCAGGCCGTAGCGCAGGCCATGGGCGCCCCAGGTGATCAGGAAGTCGCCCTTCGCCTCGCGTGCGTCGAAGGCCTCGTCCGTCGCCGCCTCATGGTCCTCGCCCGGCGATCCCGCCGGACGGGTGACGACGCGCCGCGCGAAGACATAGCGGCCCGTCGGCTCCAACAGGGCGCGGGCGCCGTCGATCAGCGAGTCCTTGCCGGCCCCGCTCGGGCCGACGACGAGGAAGAAGGTGCCTTGCCGCATTCCCTGGCCGCAGTCCCTGCTCAGGCTTCGTCGAGGCCGATATCCACCGCCGGCGCCGACTGGGTGATCTTGCTGGTCGAGATATAGTCGACGCCTGTCCGGGAGATCGGTCCGATCGTGTCGATGTTGATACCGCCCGAGGCCTCGACCTTGGCGCGGCCGGCGATCAGCGCGACCGCCTTGGTCATGTCGGCGACCGACATGTTGTCGAGCATGATCACGTCGGCGCCGCACTTGGCGGCTTCCTCGACCTGCTCGAGCCGGTCGCATTCGACCTCGAGCTTGGTCAGCACCGGCAGCTTCTTGCGGGCGCGCTCGACGGCGGCGGTAATGCTGCCGCAGACGGCGATGTGGTTGTCCTTGATCATCACGCCGTTATCGAGGCCGAGGCGGTGGTTGAGGCCGCCGCCGCAGGTCACGGCGTGCTTCTCCATCATGCGCAGGCCGGGTGTGGTCTTGCGGGTGTCGATCAGGCGCGCCTTGCTGCCGGCCATGGCGGCGGCGTAGCGGGCGGTCTCGTTGGCGATGCCGGAGAGGCGCTGGGCGATGTTGAGCGCGGTGCGCTCGGCGGTGAGCACGCTGCGGGCCGAGCCCTCGATCTCGACCAAGATCGCACCCTTCTCGACCTTGTCGCCGTCCTTGACGCGCAGGGTCACCTTGAGTTCGGGGTCGTAGCGCTTGAACACGCGGGCGGCGACCTCGACGCCGGCGACGATCATCGGCTCGCGGGCGTTCATGTGGAACTTGCCGGTCTCGCCCGGCTCGATCATCACCTGGACGGTGAGGTCGCAGGCGCCGATATCCTCGACGAGCCAGTGGTCGATCAGGCGGTCCGTGGCGAAGACGTCATACATGGAAGGGCCCTCTCTCCCGCGGCGATGCCGCTCCAAACATGTTTGTATGCAAACAATAGCAGCGGGAAAATTTGGCTGTCAATGCGCCATTGAAGCCGTGCTTGCAACCGTCAAACGCGTCATATGGAAGTCACCTCGGCCGGGTAGGAGCGCCGCACAGAAGCGCTTCGAATGATCTTGTATGCAAGATTGCGTGGGCGCACTGTCCTCTCATCGACGAATCGGCACGCGCTCGGCCGTCGCGGCCGAAGCTGTGGGCCAGCCCTGGGAACAGGCGTAGAGTGGGGGCGGTCCCGCACCTGGCCGCTGTCTTGACTTGGCTCAAGAGGCGCGCCAGTATCGTTTGTACACAAACAAAATCCTCAAAGCCCGCTCTGCGGGAGGATCAAGCATGGCGCTGGACGAAGCGAGCCCGGTCGCGGACGACAAGATCCGCTGCGATGCCTGCCCGGTGATGTGCTTCATCAAGCCGGGCGCCGTCGGCGCCTGCGACCGTTATGGCAATGTCGACGGTGAGCTGGTGCGGATGGAGCCGCATATCGTGCTCGAGCGCACGCTGGAGCATGGCGGCGAGGTCGTTCCCTTCGCCGGATCGCGCGAATGGGACGGCGAGATCGTCCACCAGCAGGGCACCTTCATCACCGCGATCGGCGCCGGCACTACCTATCCCGACTACAAGCCCGCCCCGTTCATCGTCTCCTCCGAGGTCGACGGCGTCGACATGGTCACCGTCGTGACCGAGGGCATTTTCAGCTATTGCGGCGTCAAGGTGAAGATCGACACCGACCGCTTCCTCGGGCCGGAGCAGGCGACGGTGCGGGTTGAGGGCGAGGCGATCGGCCACGTCACCACCGGCGAGTACGGCTCGCAGATGCTCTCGCTCGGCGGCGTCCACCACCTTACCGGCGGCTCGAAGAAGGAGGGCCGCGTCACCTGCGACGCCCTGCTCCAGCTCAGCAACGGCAAGGCGGTCGAGCTGACCATCGATGAGGGCGAGACGGTGATCGTCCAGGCCGGCAAGCCGCCGATCGTCAACGGCATCCAGGAAAGCCGGATGCGCGTCGGCTGCGGCTCGGCGACGATCGGCATCTTCGCTAAGCAATGGCATGGCAAGGTCGACGAGGTCGTCGTCGTCGACGATCACATCACCGGCGTGCTCTCCGAGCACCAGGCTGGCAAATTGCTCGGCATGGCCGGCACCGGCATCAAGCTGAAGGGCCGGCGCTCGACGCCCGGCCGCTATTTCCAGGTGGCGCAGCCCGGCACCGGCTGGGGCGGCACCAATATCAGCGACCCTCTGACCATTCTCGGGCCGTTCGATCCCAAGGTCGCCTATCCCGGCCTGCGCCTTTTGATGGTCTCGACCACCGGCGAGCACGCCGCCTATTACGAGCTCGACGAGAACCTCGTGCCGGTCGAGATGCAGATGCCGCAGCCGCTGGTCGAGCCGGTCGAGCGCATCGCCGAGAATTGCGAACCGGCGCTCTCCACCGTGCTGTTCATCGGCGGCGCCGGCGGCTCGCTGCGCGCCGGCGTCACCGAGAACCCGGTGCGCCTGACGCGCTCGGTCAAGGATGCGCTGACCTATGTCACTTGCGGTGGCGCTCCGGTCTATATCTGGCCGGGCGGCGGCATCACCTTCATGGTCGACGTCACCCGCCTGCCCGAGAACGCCTTCGGCTATGTGCCCACCCCGGCCTTGGTCGCGCCGCTGGAGTTCACCATGAGCCTGACCGACTACGAGGCGCTCGGCGGCCATATGGACGCGATCCAGCCGCTGGCTTCGCTGAAGGGCGGCAGCCGCCTGCGCCTGCCGCAGCGCCCGGACAACCCCTGGCCGCTGGCGCCGGAGCAGCCGCGCCGCTCGCTCGGCTAGGGCGATGTGGGAGAAGCCTTCCGCGCGCACTCTCCCGGATGGCCGGCGCCTGCTGCTGCAGCAGGGCCCGATCGATCTCGTCATCGAGGCCGTCGGCGAGCAAGCCGCGGTTAGGGCCGCGCACGAGGCGGCGATTCTCCGCTTCGACGGTCTGCTTGCCGAACTCTGTGACGAGCTGCAGCTGCTGCGCACGGCCGTGAGCCGGACGAGTCCGCTGCCGCTCGGGCCGGTCGCGCGGCGCATGCATGCGGCCGTCAGCCCCTTCGCTGAGCGGAGCTTCATCACGCCGATGGCGGCCGTTGCCGGCTCGGTCGCTCAGGAAATCCTCGGCGTGATCTGCCAGGCCGCGCCGCTCACCCGCGCCTATGTCAACAATGGCGGCGACATCGCCCTGCATCTCGCTCCCGGTGAGCAGTTCCGCATCGGCCTGGTGAAGCGCCCCGACCGGCCGGAGTTCTTCGCGACCGCGACGATTCGGCCTGAGGACGGCGTTGCCGGCGTCGCGACATCAGGCTATCCCGGCCGCAGCTTCTCGCTGGGGATCGCCGAGGCAGTGACGGTGCTGGCCCCGACCGCCGCCATGGCCGACGCCGCCGCGACCGTGATCGCCAATGCGATCGACCTGCCCGGCCATCCCGCGATCGAGCGCCTGCCGGCCAACGCCATCCAGAGCGACAGCGATCTCGGCGAGCGGCTGGTGACCCGTGACGTCGGCCAGCTGGCCACGGACGAGATCGAAACCGCGCTCGCCGCCGGCCTCGCCGAGGGGGAGCGCCTGCGTTCGGCAGGCTTGATCGTCTCGGCCGCCATGCGTCTTCAGGGCGTGAGCCGCATGCTCGCCACGCCTATGATCGTTCAAGAAAAGCCTGAGAGGAGACTGGCCCGTGCCTGAGATCGCCGTCCGCAAATACGCTGTGATCGTCGAGGAGATTTTTCACGAGGGCGGTCCGGCCGCCGCGGTGCCGCTGAAGCGCGGCGCGGCGCTGGCGGTGATCGCCAACCCCTATGCCGGCCGCTATGTCGAGGACATCCAGGGCTTCATGGATGATCTGAAGCCCTTCGGCCTCGCCATGGCGCAGCGCCTGCTCGCGGCGATGGGCGGCGATGCCAAGACGATCCAGGGCTATGGCAAGGGCGCCATCGTCGGCGCCGCCGGCGAACTGGAGCATGGCGCGCTCTGGCATGTGCCGGGCGGCTACGCCATGCGCGAACTGCTCGGCGATGCCAAGGCGATCGTGCCCTCGACCAAGAAGGTCGGCGGCCCCGGCACGCGCCTCGACATTCCCGTCACCCACATCAATGCCTCCTATGTCCGCAGCCATTTCGACGCCTTCGAGATCGGCATCACCGACGCTCCCAAGGCCGATGAATTGCTGTTCGCGCTGGTGATGACCACCGGCTCGCGCATCCATGCCCGCGTCGGCGGCCTCAAGGCGAGCGAGATCAAGGGCGAGGACGGTCTGAGATGAAAGCCAGCATCCGCAAGATCGTCACCGTCCTCGACGAGACCCATAGCGAGCTCGGCCGGCTCGTCTCGCCGCCGGTCAAGCGCGCCGCCGCCGTTGCCGTGATCGCCAATCCTTTCGCCGGCAAATATCAGGACGACCTCTCCGAACTGATCGACATCGGCGAGGAGCTCGGCGACCTGCTCGGACGCCATGCGCTCGCCGCGCTCGGCATCGCGGGCGAGGCGGTCCAAGGCTATGGCAAGGCCGCTGCCGTCGGCGAGGATGGCGAGCTGGAGCACGCCGCCGCGCTTCTGCATCCCAAGTTAGGGGCGCCCTTGCGCAAGCTGCTCGGCAAGGCGCCGGCGCTGATCCCGTCCTCGAAGAAGCGCGGCTCGCTCGGCGTCGTCCTCGACGTGCCGCTCGGCCACAAGGCGGCGGCCTATGTCCGCAGCCATTTCGACGGCATGGAGGTCCGCATCCCCGACGCCCCTCGCGCCGGCGAGATCGTCGTCGCGGTCGCCCTGACCAGCGGCGGCCGGCCCTTGCCGCGCGTCGGCGGGCTCACCCATGCCGAGGCGAAGGGCGAGGACGGCTTGCGCTGAGGCGCGTCCCGTCGGTTCGCCAGCGCTGCTAGCTCCGCAGAGCGCCCGGCCCGGCTACCGCGCCGGGCGGGCATTTGCCGGAGATGATCATACCCAGCACCTCGTCCTGCGTGACATCGCGGACATGAGCACTGCCGACCACCTTGCCGTTCTTCATCACGCTGACGCGGTCGGCGAGGTCGAAGACATCGTGCAGGTCATGGCTGATGAGGAAGATGCCGATGCCCTGCTTCTTCAGCTCCAGGATAAGGTCGGCGACCTGCTTGGTCTCGGCCGGGCCGAGCGCCGCCGTCGGCTCGTCCATGATCAGCACCCGGGCATTGAAATAGATCGCGCGGGCGATCGCGACCGACTGGCGCTGGCCGCCGGAAAGCGCCTTCACCGGCTCCTTGAAGCGGCGGAAATGCGGGTTGAGCCGGCCCATCACCTGGCGGGTCTCGGCTTCCATCGCGCTGTCGTCGAGCGTGCCCCAGTTGGTCAAAAGCTCGCGGCCGAGGAAGATGTTGGCGGCGGCGTCGACATTGTCGGCCAGTGCCAGCGTCTGGTAGATCGTCTCGATGCCGTGGCGCTTGGCGTCGCGCGGCGAGGAGATCGACACCGGCTCGCCGGCGATCCTGATCTCGCCGGCATCGGCGCGATAGGCCCCCGACAGGATCTTGATCAGCGTCGACTTGCCGGCGCCGTTATGGCCGAGCAGGCCGACGACCTCGCCGGCATGGAGATCGACGCTCGCGCGGTCGACGGCCTTGATGCCGCCGAAGGCGATCGAAATCTCGCGCATCTCGACGAGGGGCGTGGTCATGTCCATGGCTAGCCTCCTCCCCCGTCATTCCGGGGCTCGCGAAGCGAGAGCCCGGAACCTACGACTGGGTGAACTCTCAAATACGACCCCGTCGATCGCGCTCGCCCGGTCGTGGGTTCCGGGTTCACCGCTGCGCGGCGCCCCGGAATGACAAGGGAGCTTACCGCGCTCATCCCGCTACCCCAGCCGCTTGCGATAGAGCCCGTCGAGCCAGACGGCGAGGACGAGCACGAGGCCGACGACGATGTTCTGCAAGGGCGTGTCGACGCCGATCAGCACCATGCCCGACTGCAGCGACTGCATCACCAGCGCGCCCAGCATCGCGCCGGCGATGGTGCCGACGCCACCGGCGAGCGAGGTGCCGCCGATCACCGCCGCGGCGATGACATAGAGCTCGTCGAGCTGACCGGCCGAATTGGTCGCGGCATTGAGCCGGGCCGTCGAGATGCAGGCGGCGATGCCGACCAGCATGCCCATCAGCCCGTAGACCAGCATCAGCACTTTGCGGGTATTGACGCCGGAGAGCTGGGCCGCCTCGGGATTGCCGCCGATCGAGAAGACATAGCGCCCGAAGCGCAGGCGCCGCGCCAGGAAGCTCATGGCGACGCCGACCGCGAGCGCAAGCAGCACCGGCACGGCGAGGCCATGGCCGATGACGAGCCCGCCCTCGGGCCAGGTGCCGCCTCTCGCCTCGGTCAGGCGGCGTGCGACCCCGGCCGGCAAGGCATAGGCGTTGGCGATCATCACCGCGCCGAGCACGGTGCCGCAGGCGAGCGCGGCGAGCACGATCTCGGCCCAGAGCGGGCGCAGGGCGAAACCGTAGCGCTTGCGCCGGCGTCGCGCGAAGGCGATTCCCGCGAGGATCAGGGCGCAGATGACGAGGCCGATCGCCCAGGAGGCGGTGGTGCCGATCGCGCCCTCGATGCCGCCGCCGAGCGGGCGGAAACGCGAATCCATCGGCGCGATTGTCTGGCCTTGCGTCACCCACCACGCTGCGCCGCGCCAGACCAGCAGGCCGCCGAGCGTAACGATGAAGGAGGGGATGGCGAGATAGGCGATCAGCGCGCCCTGGAACAGCCCGATCAGCCCACCGAGCGCGATCGCTGCGAGGATCGAGAGCAGCCAGGTCGCCGGATGCTCGAAGCCGAGCAGCTCCGGCAGCAGCCGCGCCTGGACGAGGCCGGTGACCATGCCGACGAAGCCGAGCATGGAGCCGACCGAGAGGTCGATGTTGCGGGTGACGATGACCAGCACCATGCCGCAGGCCATCACCGCGATCGAGGCGGTCTGGACCGAGAGGTTCCAGAGATTGCGCGGCGTCAGGAAGGCGCCGCCCGAGAGCCAGTTGAAGCCGAGCCAGATCGCCGCCAGGGCGGCGATCATGCCGATCATCCGCGCATCGAACTCGATGGCGCGCAGATGATCGGCGAAGCTCTTCGCATCCTGCGACGGCGTTGCCGGTGCTGGTACACTTTCAGTCACAGGCCTTTACCTTGCCGGCGGCGACGCCCTGGCAGACGGCGGCCTTCGGCGCCCAGCCGGCCTCGATCACCACGCCGAGATTGTCCTTGGTCACCGGCACCGGCTTCAGGAAGAGGGCGGTCATCTTGGCTTTGCTCGGGCCCTGGTCCCAGGCGGTGGCGCCTGCGACCTCGGTCAGCTTGGCGCCGCCGGCGAGCTTGATCGCGATCTCGGCGGCATTGCGCCCGAGCTCACGCGCATCCTTCCAGATCGTCACCGTCTGGGTGCCGAGGGCGATACGGTTGAGCGCGGCGCGGTCGGCGTCCTGGCCGGAGACCGGCACCGAGCCGGCGAGGCCCTGCGCGGCGAGCGCGGCGATGGCGCCGCCGCCGGTGCCGTCATTGGCAGCGATCACGGCATCGACCTTGTTGGCGTTGCGCGTCAGGAACTGCTCCATATTGCGCTGGGCGTTGGCCGGCAGCCAGCCATCGGTATAGGCCTCGCCGACATTCTTGATCTTGCCGGCGTCGATCGCCGGTTTCAGCACCTCGATCGAGCCCTGAAACAGGAAGTTGGCGTTCGGGTCCGAGCTCGAGCCCTTGATGAAGACGTAGTTGCCCTCGGGCTTCGCCTTTTGGATCTCGCGCGCCATCATCCGGCCGACCTCGACATTGTCGAATGTCAGGTAGAAGGCCTGCGGGATCTCGATCAGCCGGTCATAGCCGACGATGGCGATACCCTCGTCGACCGCCTTCTGCACGGCCGGGCGGATCGCCTGCGCGTCCTGAGCCAGCACGATGATCGCCTTGGCGCCGCGCGCGATCAGGCTCTCGACATCGGTGAGCTGCTTGGCCGGCGAGGATTGCGCATCGGCAGAGAGATAGGTGCCGCCAACCTTCTCGATCGCGGCCTTGATCGCTGCCTCGTCGGTCTTCCAGCGTTCCTCCTGGAAGTTCGACCAGCTGACCCCGATCACCGGGCCCTTGCTCTGGGCGAAAGCGGGGAATGCGCTGCCAAAGGCCGCGAGCGCGAGGCCCGCGACGAGAATATGGCGTCTCAACACGGCGTTTCTCCCTCATCTGCGGCCGCGCACTTTCGTGCGGCGCGTCGGATTGGAGGGAAGGTGAGCGTATCGGCTCCGGCCCGTCAAGCTCACATTGAAGGCAGCGCCGATTGCACGCGCTACGTGCATGTAATCGATTGCGCCTGCCGGGAAGCGATTGGTTCCGGATGGAATTTTGCGGCGGCTGTCACAATCGGGCGCCAAGGCCGCTGAACGGCAGCTAGCGGCAGAGCGCGGCACGCAGGGCTGGGAGACGCAGCACTTCGGCTGCCGTCCCGGTGCGCTGCCAGCTGGCGGGGCTGCTGTCCTCGGCCGGTGGGTCGACGCGCAGGAAGATCGAGCTGCGATCCGTCAGCCGGCACAAGAATTCACGCTGGATCTCGACGGTCATCGGACCATCCGGCGCGGAGCCGTCCTCGTTCGAGGCGACGATCAGCGGGCTTCCGGGCAGAGTGATCGTGACGGTGCGCAACCGCGTCGGAAGCGGCGCCTGGCCGATAAAGAGCTGGAACTGCAGCGCCGCGGTCTGCTGGTAGCGGCCTTCTCCGACGGACAGCGCCAGCCGCAAGGTGCTGCCGCGATGCGGGCCGAGCTCGACCGAGCCGATCGGCGTCGCCGGCGCGACCAGCGTCGCAGGAAGCACCGGGGCTGCGTTGAGGTTCGCCGGCCGCCCCGGCCCCTGGGAGGACCGCAGCCCCGAGAAGGCGAGCGTCGCCGAGCCGATCTCCGTCGCGATCGTCGTCGCCAGCATCTCGTCGGGCTTGAGGTAGCGCATCGTGTCGGCTGGTGTCGACACCGTCACCTCGATGAAGGAGCGGTCGAGCCCCATGGCATCGAGATAGCGCCGCATCTTGGCGTCGATCTCGCCGGTCGCCTGCTCCTGCTTGACCGTTCGCGTCTCGGTTCT
Source organism: Allobosea sp. CRIB-10 (assembly GCF_900112185.1). Lineage (GTDB taxonomy): Bacteria > Pseudomonadota > Alphaproteobacteria > Rhizobiales > Beijerinckiaceae > Allobosea. The sequence goes on from NZ_FOKP01000011.1 coordinate 84,633, forward strand.
CTCGTCGACCAGCTCCTTGCGCCCGCGCACGATCTTGTAGTCGCGCACCGTCGTCGTCTCGGTCTCGACGATGGTCTGCTGGTGCACGCCGATGCGCGATTGCGGCGGGATGATCCGGCGTTGCCCCCCGGCGAGGAAGAGCGTGCAGGCCGAGGCGCAGAGCGGGCTGCGCTCGTCGATGGTGCCGAGCGCCGGCTCGCGCTGGCTGAAGACGGTGCGGGCGACGGCGATGTCGAGGCCGCTCCTGCGGGCGAGCTCGCCCATGGCGATCGCGGCCTCCACTGTGCCGCCGGTCGAATAGACCAGCAGCGGTAGCTTGCGCCCGTTCAATTCGGCGAGCGCGCGACGCAATTCGGCCGGCGTGTCCTTGGTGATGGCGCCCTGGGCGGCGAGCCATTCGCGGCAATCGGGCTCGCAGGGCTCGGCGCTGCGCGTCAGCACGATGCGCATCGGCTCCGGCTGTGGCGCGGCCGCCGGCTTGTCCTGCGCCATCGCGGGCAAGACAAAGAGCGAAAAAGCCAAGGCCAGGAGAGGAACGATATGCATCACCAAATCAGCGAGCTCCGCTGCGGTTGCGCAAGGGAACCCCAGGCGCAGGGATTTGACAACAGACTCCTCGGCCCGTCGCAAGGGCAGGGAGGCAAGGTTAATGCTTTCGCTGTGCCGTTGGGCGTCTTTGAGGCGCTCTCGCGGCCGATTTCAGCGCGTGATCGCGTCGATCTCGGCGAGCTCCTCCGGCGTCAGCGTCCAGTCCGCCGCCTTGACGTTGGCGGCGACCTGTTCCGGCTTCGTCGCTCCGGCGATGACGCTTGAGACGACCGGCTGGGCGGCAAGCCAGGAGAAGGCGAGCTCCAGCAGCGTCTTGCCGCGCGCCGCGCAGAAGGCGGCGAGCTTCTCGGTCCTTTCCCAATTCGCCTCGGTCAGCACTTCGCCGGCGCGCTGGGCCTCGCGGGTCATGCGCGCGCCCTCCGGCATCGGGGCGCCGCGCTGGTACTTGCCGGTGAGCAGGCCGTTGGCGAGCGGGAAATAGGGCAGGAGCCCCATGCCGAAATGGCTGATGGCCGGGATCAGCTCCTTCTCGGCGCCACGCACCAGCAGGCTGTACTCGTCCTGCGCCGAGGCGAAGCCCTCGATGCCGAGCGTCCTGGCCGTCCAATGCGCATCGGCGACCTGCCAGGACGGCAGGTTCGAGCAGCCGAGATAGCGAATCTTGCCCTGGCGGATCAGGTCTTCGAGCGCGCGCAGCGTCTCCTCGATCGGGGTCAGCGGATCGGGCCGGTGCAGCTGGTAGAGGTCGATCCAGTCGGTCTTCATCCGCTTCAGCGAGGCCTCGACCGCCTCGATGATGTAGCGCCGCGAGCCGCCCTTCTTCACGCCGGCATCGTCCATGTTCATGCCGAACTTGCTTGCGAGGACGATGTCCTTGCGGCGGGCGCCGAGCAGTTCGCCGAGCGCCAGCTCCGAGCCGCCGCGATTGCCGTAGATGTCGGCGGTGTCGAACAGGGTGATGCCGTGCTCGATCGCGGCGTCGACGACCTTGCGCGCCGCCTCGAGGTCGATCCGGCCGCCGAAATTATTGCAGCCGAGGCCGACGAGCGAAACGCGCAGGCCGGAGCGGCCGAGATTGCGGAACTGCATGATGACATCCTTCCCCTTTATTCGGAGCGCAAGGGAGCAGAGCGGAGAGGGAGAGACAATGGCGCTCGCTGCAGGGCGGGTCCGCGATGATCGAACGGCCTGAGCGCGCCGGTCAGGAAACCGGGAGCCAGCCCGCCTTGCCGAGCACTTCGCCGGCCAGCTCAGCGGGGGAGCGACCGTCGGTCTCGACCACGATGAAATCACCCGCCGCCTCACCCGCCAGCCGGCGCGCCTGACGCAGGGAACGCTCGATCTGGGCGTCGCGGCCGGCTCCCGTCTCACGACGGTCGAGGCGTTCAATCAAGCTCTCCTCGCCGGCGCGCAGGCGCACCACGGTGATGCAGGCTTGCGGGATCGCGGCGAGAATCCACTGCTTGTCGAAACCGACATGCAGCATCACGCCCGACATGATCAGGCGGCTATGGCCAAGGGCGCGATAGGTGCCCCAGAGCGCCGCGAGGTTGAGCTGGCTGACGTCGCGGGCGCCGGGCGCAAGCGGTGCCAATTCCTCTGCGCCGGGCTTGGGGAAGACGCGGTCGAGCTCGTCGCTCTCGATCGCGACATGGGCGATGCCGGCCTCGGCCAGCATCGCGCCCATTTCCCAGCACAGGGTCGACTTGCCGACCCCGGCGGGGCCGGTGATCAGCAGGATCTCGACCGGGGTGCCGGCAGCGGCCAATCTCAGGCCACTTCAGCCTTCTGCTTCTGGGAGCGCTTGCGGTCGTTCGGGTCGAGGATCGCCTTGCGCAGGCGGATCGACTTCGGCGTGACCTCGACGAGCTCGTCATCGTCGATCCAGGCGAGCGAGCGCTCCAGCGTCATCCGGATCGGCGGCGTCAGGCGGACCGCCTCGTCCTTCGAGGTCGTGCGGATATTGGTGAGCTTCTTGCCCTTGAGCACGTTCACCTCGAGATCGTTCTCGCGGGTGTGCTCGCCGACGATCATGCCCTGATAGACCTTCCAGCCCGGCTCGATCATCATCGGTCCGCGATCTTCCAGGTTCCACAGCGCGTAGGCCACGGCCTCGCCGGTCTCCATCGCGATCAGCACGCCGTTGCGGCGGCCGGCGATCTCGCCCTTATAGGGCAGATAGGCGTGGAACAGCCGGTTCATGATCGCGGTGCCGCGCGTATCGGTCAGCAGCTCGCCCTGATAGCCGATCAGGCCGCGGGTCGGGGCGTGGAAGACGAGACGCAGGCGATTGCCGCCCGACGGGCGCATCTCCAGCATGTCGGCCTTGCGCTCGGACATCTTCTGCACGACGACGCCGGAATGCTCCTCGTCGACGTCGATGACGACCTCCTCGACCGGCTCCAGCAGCTGGCCGGCCTCGTCACGGGTGAAGACGACCCGCGGACGCGAGACACCGAGCTCGAAGCCCTCGCGGCGCATCGTCTCGATCAGGATCGCGAGCTGCAATTCGCCGCGGCCGGCGACGACGAACGAGTCCTTGTCGGAGGATTCCTCGATCTTCAAGGCGACATTGCCCTCGGCCTCCTTGAGCAGGCGGTCGCGGATGACGCGGCTGGTCACCTTGTCGCCCTCGGTGCCGGCGAGCGGGGAATCGTTGACCATGAAGGTCATCGACACCGTCGGCGGGTCGATCGGCTGAGCCGTGATCGGGGTCTCGACCGACGGATCGCAAAAGGTATCGGCGACGGTGCCCTTCACCAGGCCCGCGATCGAGACGATGTCACCGGCGACCGCTTCCTCGATCGGCTGGCGCTCGAGGCCGCGGAAGGCGAGGATCTTGGTGATGCGGCCGGTCTCGACGGTGGAGCCGTCGCCGGACAGCACCTTGATCGTCTGGTTCGGCTTGGCCGAGCCGGAGGTGACGCGGCCCGTGATGATGCGGCCGAGATAGGGGTTGGCTTCCAGCAGCGTGCCGATCATGCGGAACGGGCCGTCCTCGACCTTGGGCTCGGGCACGTGCTTCAGAATAAGGTCGTACATCGGCGCCAGGCCCTGGTCCTGCGGGCCTTCCGGCGACGGGGCCATCCAGCCCTGCTTGCCCGAACCGTAGAGGATCGGGAAGTCGAGCTGCTCATCGGTGGCGTCGAGCGCGGCGAAGAGGTCGAAGACCTCGTTGATCACCTCGGTGACGCGGGCGTCGGGCTTGTCGACCTTGTTGATCGCGACGATCGGGCGAAGGCCGAGCTTGAGCGCCTTGGAGACCACGAACTTGGTCTGCGGCATCGGGCCCTCGGCAGCGTCGACCAGCACGATCGCCGAGTCGACCATGTTGAGGATGCGCTCGACCTCGCCGCCGAAATCTGCGTGGCCGGGGGTGTCGACGATGTTGATGCGCGTATCCTTCCAGACCACCGAGGTCGCCTTGGCCAGGATGGTGATGCCGCGCTCCTTTTCGAGGTCGTTGGAATCCATCACTCGCTCGGCGACGCGCTGGTTCTCGCGGAAGGCGCCGGACTGCTGCAGCAGCTTGTCGACCAGCGTGGTCTTGCCGTGGTCGACGTGGGCGATGATGGCGATGTTGCGCATGGACATGCGGAAAGGGCCTTGTGTCATGACCGGAAGCCGGCAGGGAAACCCCGGCCGGCTCAGCCTGTGCCTTGAGTGAATCTGGAATTCGTTGCGCTGCACATAGACGCTTGATGGCGTTTGGGCAACCGAAACCGGGCGATGCCCGTCCTTCGCGCAGCGCTTGACAGGCTCTCTGTCATGTAACATAAAAAGTTACATGAAACAGGACAGCCGCCTCTCAGCCACCCTGCACGTGCTGCTGCACATGGCTGATCGCGGCACGCCGATGACCTCGGAGGAGCTCGCCGCCTGCCTCGGCACCAATCCGGTCGTGATCCGCCGCACCATGGCGGGCCTCAGGGAAACCGGGCTGGTTCGCTCCGAGAAAGGCCATGGCGGCGGCTGGACGCTGGCGCGCGCGCTCGACGCGATCACGCTCGGCGACGTCCACCGCGCGCTCGGCGAGCCCGCGCTGATCGCACTCGGCCATCGCAGCGAGAACCCGCAATGCCTGGTCGAGCAGGCGGTGAATGCGGCCCTCGACGAGGCGTTCGCCGAGGCCGAGGCATTGCTCGCGGGACATTTCGACCGGGTGCGGCTGTCCGATCTCGCGGCGGATTTCAGCCGCCGCTTCGACGATCGGAGACAGGCCCATGCCAAGCACGACAAAGCCCTATGACGCCATCATCGTCGGCGGCAGTTTCGCCGGGCTCTCGGCCGGATTGCAGCTGGCGCGGGCGCGCCGCAGCATCCTGGTGATCGACGAAGGCCAAAGGCGCAACCGCTTCTCCAGCCATTCGCATGGCTTCCTCGGCCAGGACGGGCGAGAGCCGGCGGCGATCGTCGCCGAGGCGAAGGCGCAGTTGCTCGCCTATCCGACTGTCGCCTGGCACGATGCCAGGGCGGCCGAGGCGAGAGCCGAAGAGGATGGATTCAGCGTCGTCGATGCCAATGGCGAAGAACACCAGGCAAAACGCCTGCTGCTGGCGACCGGCGTGCGCGACGAGCTGCCCGCGATCCCCGGCCTGAAGGAGCGTTGGGGCAAGAGCGTGCTGCATTGCCCCTATTGCGACGGCTACGAGCTCGGCGGCGGCAAGCTCGGCGTGCTGGCGAGCGGTTCTTTCTCGGCGCTGAAGGCGGCGCTCGTCGCCGATTGGGGAGCGGTCACGCTGTTCCTGAATGGCGAGGCCGAGCCCGATGCCGAGGCGACGGCCTTGCTGGAGCGGCGCGGCGTCACGGTCGAGCGCACCGCGATCGTGGCAGCCGAGGGCCAAGGGACGGCGATGACGGGCCTGCGCCTCGTTGACGGCCGGCTGGCGCAGGTCAAGGCGCTGTTCGTCGCCGCCGGCATCTGCCCGGCGAGTCCGCTGGCGGAGGAGCTTGGCTGCGCCTTCGACGACGGACCCTTCGGCCCGCTGCTGCGCGTCGACGGCATGAAGCAGACCAGCGTTTCCGGAGTCTATGCGGCGGGCGATGCTGCGACGGCCCGGCACAGCGTCGCGCTCGCCGTCGCCGACGGCGTCGTCGCCGGGACCGGCCTGCACATGTCCCTGCTCTAGAGCATTTCCGCAATTCTTCGAATCGCGAAATTGCTCTAGGCCCTTGTTTTATCGAATTTTCTTCACGCGAACCGGTGTCCGCTTCGCTCGAAAAATGCTCTAGGATCGGCTCACGACTCCCGGCAGGCACAGGGCATGAAGGTCGAGGACACCGCGGCGTTCATTTGGGCCGCCGGACATGGTCGCGCGGCCGTCTGCCTGGCTGCTCAGCCGCGTGCTGCGGGCGCGGGCGCCTCGGCCTCGAAGGAGAGGCCGAAGGCGACCGGCAGCCACAGGAACAGGTAGTGCATGTTCGCGAAGGCGAAGATGTTCGGCAGGTCCGTGCCCATATAGGCGAAGCTGAAGACCAGCGCCGCCGAGCAGAAATAGCCGAGCTTGCCGCCCGCCTCCGTCAGGCGCACGCAATATGCATAGGTGAGGGCGATGAAGGCCGCGAGCGCCGGCAGGCCGAAGAACATCGCCATCCCGAGGAAGCTGTTATGCGGGTGGTTCAGCACGATGCTGTCGAAGCGGAATGTCGGGCCGAGGCCGAAGAGCGGGTGCTCGGCGAGATTGGCGATGGCCCAGGACCAGATCTCCAGCCGGGCGGAGGGGCGGCAGAAGCTCTGGCCGTCGGCGCAGAACTGCGCCCGCAGATAGGGCTCGACGAGGATCAGGCTCGTGGTCAGCACCCAGGCCAGGAGCGCCGTGGCGAACAGGCTCCCCGGCCGCCTCCGCAGCGGGGTCTGCGCCGCCGCGAGCGCGATCAGGAGCGCGATCAGGGGCCCCCGGCTCTGGGTCAGCACGAGCGCTAGCGCGATCGGTGCCGCCGCGAGGGCAAGCATGGCGAGGGGGCGTCCGCTGCGCCACAGGGTCATTGCCGCGATCAGCGCGATGGACAGGCCGCCGGCGCCGAGGATGGCGTTGCCGGGCCGGCCGAGCGGCACCAGCCGCTCGCTCCAGGGCAGGCCGGAGGCCGTGTGCAGGACGAGCGATGCCGTCGCGCTCACGCAAGCCACGACGAGCAGGCTGCGGCAGATGAAGGCGAGGTCGCAGCTGGCGATCAGTCGCCTGCCTGCCAGCAGCACCAGACCGATGAGCACGAAGCTCGAAAGGCTTTCGGCGGCCGGCCCCGCAGCGACGCCGTTGACGACGAGGCTCGCGGCCGTCCATGCGGCGAAGCCTCCGATGCTGGCGAGCGCCCAGGCCAGCGGGCGCCGCAGCGGCGCACGCAGCAGGTTGCGGTCCGAGAGCACGATGAGCGCCAGCGAGGCGATCATCAGCTTCGCCGAGAGGTTCTTGGGAATGAAATAGGCCGAGAGCAGGAAGGCATGGAAGCCGACGATGCACAGCATGTCCGGTTCGAGCAGTCGCCGGCCACGCCAGCTCTCGATCGGCTTCGGCAGGGAGGTCATCGCGCGTCCAGCCTGTCACACGGCCGCGGCGTCGGCGACGCGGATGATCGAATCCGCCATCTGCCGCGGCTCGATCGCGAAGCTCTGCTTGGCGCCTTCCGGCCCGCCGAGGAGCGGGACGACCTTTGCGCCGGCCTCGCCGGCCCAGTGCAGCACTGTGGTCTTGCGTGCGTTTTCGGCCATGATCTCGACGACGGTGGCGCCCGGCTTGCAGAATAGGGAGTTCGCCAGCGCTGCGCCATGCATCGCCGCGATCACGTCGGCGCCGGCGCAGGCCGCGATCTGCTCGGCATGGTTGCCCCAATTCGGCTCCATGACGCGGAAGCCGGCCTTCTCGAGATGGCCGATCATCTCCTCTTCCCCGGCGACGGCGCGCAGCCGGTGGTTGCGCCGGCGCAGATAGAGCCGCGCCGCCGGCGGGGGCGGCGGGACGTCGCGATAGGCGGCGCCGAAGATCGCATGCGCCGTCGGCAGCGCCTCCGGCACGCCGAAGATGCGCTCGATATTGGGGCAGTGGCTGCGGGCGTAGAGATAGCGCTCTGCCAGCACATGCTGCGTCGGCTCGAGCTTGAGATGCCTGACGGGGATGCCCAGCAGCCTGATCCCCTCGATGAAGGCGTCCAGCATCGGAGGGTTCGTGCGCGAGACGATCACGATGCCCTCGCGCTCGTTGATCGCGCCGACGCGGACGGCTTCGCAGATCGGCATCAGCACGTCGGTGAGGAGATGGGTGTAGTGCCACAGGGGCGGAATCGCGAGGCAGGGCTCGCTGATCCTGATGCGCTTGAGCGCCACCGGAGCCGGATAGGCGAAGGCCCAGCGCGCCTTGCCGCGCTGGCCGAGTGAGATCTGCTTGCCTGAGGAGGCGCTGGCCGGCGTCAGCGTGTGGCCGGGAATCACGACGTCGGCGATCTCGGCGACCATGGTGCGCGACATGTCGGGCGCGCCGGCCGTCTCCATCGGGTTCGGCACGTCGACGTTGAATTGCGTCACGATGGCCCGGGCTTCGTCATGGCGCGGCTCGAAGAGCCGATGCTTCCATTGCAGATCGTGGATGACCCTTGCATCGCCCGGCCATTCGAAATCGGGGAAAAATCCGGTCGCGAGCCGCGAGAACCGGCTTCGGCCGAGCGTCGCGTCACAGAGCGAGAAGGCCAGCGGTTTGAGGTCGAGGAGCCGATCGAGAAAGGTGTGATGTCGGGCCATTCCGGTCTCCGGTCGAATTCCAGTCGCTGCGCCCGAGCAAGTATCCACTTCAGGCAGCCCGGTGACGTGCCGCCCACGCTCATCCAGCAGCAGCGGGTAAGCAGATATCGCCGTCGAATCAAGGCCGCGCAGTGGAATCGGGCCCGGACACACCGCAGTGTCAGGCGGCCAGCATCTGTCGTCTGCTTACGATTTCCGGCAGGCATAGGGCATGAAGGTCGAGGCGAGCCCGGCATTCATGCCCGCCATCACCATGACATTGGCGAAGTTGAGCTCCTCGGCGCTGCGCGGGCAGACATCTGACCGGCTCTGGCAGCCGGAGGCGATGAAGGCTTCGTTGCCGGTGATGAACTCCTGCCCGAGCCCCTTCCGGCCGAAACGCTTGAGCGCCTCATCATAGGCGCTGCGCCAGCGCTGGCATTTCACCTCTGGCCAGGCTCCCGTGATCTGTGAGGGCGGCGCCGGCTCGGTCTGGGCCGATGCCGGCGAGACGGGAAGAAGGACGAGCGCCCCGAGGATGAGGGCGGTGCTTGCGGGGGTCGTAGCCATTCGGGAGGTCACCGGGACAAAGAACGCGCTCACGGATGGCCCGGCTTTGCGGCGGGAATAAAGCTGATCACTCGGCCGCGCCTTCCAGCAGTGCGATGCGCCGTTCGGTTGCGGCGCGGCCGAGCTGGTCCATGGCGAAGCGATAAGCGCCGATCCCGCCGGAATCGATGTCGCCGCGCGCATAACTCGCCAGCACGCCCGCGAGGATGGCATCGGCTTCGCGCTCCATCGCCGAAAGCTCCGGCTCGTCCGCCGCGGTCCGCATCGCGCCGAGCAGGACGACGAGACGGCTGAGGTCCGCCATCGCCCGCTTGCGGCGTGCCGAGCTGTCATAGCCGAGCAGGCCGGCCGCGCCGGAGCCGAGCAGAGAAAGCGCCATCACGCCGAGATAGAACCAGTCGCCATAGCGCTCGAAGAAGGTTTCTTGCTCGCCGTCGATGAAGGCCGCGGCGCCGCTATGCACCGCAAGCGGGGCGTCCTTGTCGGTCTCGGGCGTCTCCAGCCCCTGGATCGCCGGCAGATCGGTAGCGAGCGTGACGCGCAGGGACAGGATCGCGCCGACGAGCTCGCCGACCCTGGCATCGTCGAGCGATTGCGCCGCCATCAGGCGTGAGGTGATCGAGATGCTCGGCAGGTTCTCGGCCGGCAGCGGCGGGTCGCCGCCGAGCGCGCCGCGGACGATCTCGCCGCTCTCGATGGCGCGATTTCTGGCGGCGAGCGCATCGGCTTCACGAATCGGGATGATGGTCGGCTCGTCCCCGAAGGCCCGGTGCAGGCGTGTGCTGGTCTCGGTGACGACGCGGGCGTTCAGCACATTGACGGCAAAGAGCGCGTCGATGTGACCATCCGTGATCGCCGCTGCGACATCCTCCGGACCGAGCGGGACGATCGTCACGGCCTCCGGCGAAACGTCGTATTGCGACAGCACGAGCTTCAGCAGGTCGAGATTGCCCGATGGCGCGCGTACCACGCCGATGCGCTTGCCGCGCAGGCCGGAGATGCGGTCGGTGCCCAGATCCTTGGAGCCGATGAAGAAGGGGAAGGAACGGCGGGTGATCAGCGCCGTGTCGGCCTTGGCCGGCAGGGCGATGTCGGGCCGGACGATCGCGAGGTCGACCTTGCCCTCATCGATCCGCTTCGCGCTCTCGGCCGAGCCCTCGGTCAGGACGAGCCGCAGGCGCACCGGCTTTTTCTCGCGGCTCAGCCCCTGGACGAGGGCTGCGGCGAGTCTGGCGTCGTCCGAGCCGAGCGGGCCGACCGCAAGCTTCAGCGTCCGGGGCTGGGTCCACATGTAGACGGCGAGCGCGACGAGGCCGGCCATCAGCAGGAGCGCCGCCAGACCTGCAAAGAAACGCCGCCCCATGCCCCGCCCGCTTTTGCCCCGCTATGTCAGCCTCTTCCTGCGCATCATGTCACAAGTGCGGCGGGAAGGGTTATTGGTCATGCCAATGGCTCAGAATGGAGACATGCGCATGTGCCGGACAAGGCAAAGCGCAGATCCGGGATCCGTGCCGCAGCGTATCCGCCAAGGGCTCGGACACAGCGCGCGATTCTTCCGCCGGGCGTCCCGGACGACCGGGAGTTTTCGTAGAAGGCTCATTGCTCTACAGGAACGGCATGACATATGGCGACGCCTTCCCGATCAAGATCTGCGGCCTGTCGACTCTGGAGACGCTGGAAGCGGCCCTCGTCGCCGGTGCCGGTATGATCGGCCTCAACTTCCATCCGAAGAGTCCGCGCTACGTCACGCCGCAGCGCGCTGTAGAACTGGCTGCGCAAGCGCGCGGCCGGACCGGGATCGTCGCACTGGTCGTCGACTATGCGCCGGAGCAGGCAGCCGAGCTTGCCCGGATCGTGCAGCCCGACTGGATGCAATTGCATGGCAAGGAGACGCCGGAGCAGGTCGCCGCGATCAGGGCCGCGACCGGCCTGCCGGTGATGAAGGCGCTCGGTGTCGCCAATGCCGCCGATCTCGATCAGGTCGCGCTCTATCACGGCATCGCCGACCGTATCCTGCTCGACGCCAAGCCGCCCAAGGACGCAGCCTATCCCGGCGGGCACGGCAGGCCGTTCGACTGGAGCTTGTTGAGCAGCCTCGACCCGGCTTTCCGCTTCATGCTATCGGGCGGGCTCGATCCGGCGAATGTCGCGGAGGCCATCCGTATCGCGAGGCCGGACGGCGTCGACGTCTCTTCCGGGGTCGAAAGCGCGCCCGGCGTCAAGGATGCCGGTAAGATCGCGGAATTCGTCAGGGCCGCCCGTTCGGCGGCGGCACAGTTGAAGAAGGCAGGCCAGGCATGAACGCGCCGCACGCACGCAACAGCTTCCGGAACGGCCCGGACGAGAACGGCCGCTTCGGCCAGTTCGGCGGCCGCTTCGTCGCCGAGACGCTGATGCCGCTGATCCTCGAGCTGGAACAGGCCTACAACGCCGCCAAGGCCGATCCGGCCTATCACGCCGAGATGACATCGGGCCTGAAGCACTATGTCGGCCGGCCCTCGCCGCTCTATCTCGCCGAGCGTCTGACCGAGCATTTCGGCGGCGCCAAGGTCTACCTCAAGCGCGAGGAACTGAACCACACCGGCTCGCACAAGGTGAACAATGTGCTCGGCCAGATCCTGCTCGCCCGCCGCATGGGCAAGAAAAGGATCATCGCCGAGACCGGCGCCGGCCAGCATGGCGTCGCAACCGCCACGCTCTGCGCCCGCTACGGCCTCGAATGCATCGTCTACATGGGCGCGGTCGACGTCGCCCGGCAGGCACCGAACGTCTTCCGCATGCAGATGCTGGGCGCGACCGTCGTGCCGGTCGAATCCGGCACCAAGACGCTGAAGGACGCGATGAATGAGGCGCTGCGCGACTGGGTGACCAATGTCGGCACGACCTTCTACTGCATCGGCACGGTCGCCGGCCCGCACCCCTATCCGGCGATGGTGCGCGATTTCCAGTCGATCATCGGCAAGGAGACGCGCGAGCAGATGCAGGAGATGGAAGGCCGGCTGCCGGATTCGCTCGTCGCCTGCATCGGCGGCGGCTCGAACGCGATGGGGCTGTTCCATCCTTTCCTCGACGACAAGAGCGTCGAGATCTACGGCGTCGAGGCCGCCGGTCACGGCATCCCGTCCGGCCTGCATGCGGCCTCGCTGACCGGCGGGCGCCCCGGCGTGCTGCACGGCAACCGCACCTATCTGCTGATGAACGAGGACGGGCAGATCAACGACGCCCATTCGATTTCGGCCGGGCTCGATTATCCTGGCATCGGCCCGGAGCATTCCTGGCTGCACGATATCGGCCGCGCCACCTATCTCTCGGCGACGGACGAGGAGGCGCTCGAAGCCTTCCAGCTGATCTCCAAGCTCGAAGGCATCATCCCGGCGCTGGAATCGGCGCATGCGCTGGCGCGCGTTGCCGAGCTCGCCCCGAAGAAGCCGAAGGACCATCTGATGGTCGTCAATCTCTCCGGCCGCGGCGACAAGGATATCCCGCAGGTCGCGGAGATTCTGGCGGGGCGGTGAGCGTGTTGTCCTGATGCTGCCCCAATAGGTTGCGCATGGTGCGCGCCGCAGAAGCGGTGCTTGCTCCTGCGGACTATTCCTCAGCGAAGGACGATCATGTCGAAGACCAAGAAGGCCCTGCTCATCGCCGCGCTTGCGGCGTTTTCCGCTCCCGTGCACGCCCAGACCGCTGGGCCGCTGGCGCCGGCGGAAGGGATCGTGATCCAGACCACCGGCGAAGTCCGGGTGAAGCCCGATCTCGCCACCGTCCATGCCGGCGTGGTCAGCGAGGGCAAGACCGCGGCGGAAGCGCTGGCGAAGAACACCCCGGCGCTGGCCAAGCTGATCGAGGCGGTCAAGGCCGCCGGCGTGGCCCAGGGCGATCTTTCGACCTCGCAGATCGCGCTGACGCCGCGGATGACGCAACCCTCCGCCTCCTCCTCGCCGCAGGCGCGCGCGCCGAAGATCGACGGCTACGAGGCGCGCACCGGCATCACCGTGATCGTGCGCGATCTCGCCAAGGCCGGCCCGCTGATCGACGCGCTGGTCGCCGCCGGCGCCAATGACATGTCCGGCATCAGCTTCGGCCTCGCCGACGAGGACAAGGCCAAGGACCAGGCCCGCGACAAGGCGGCGGAAGCGGCGCGTGCTCGGGCCGAAATCTATGCCAAACGCCTCGGCGTCAAGGTCGGCGAGCTCGTCTCGATTGTCGAGGCGGAGGCCGAGCCGCCGGCACGGCCGATGGGCGATGTCAGGGCCTATCGCATGGCGGCAGGCGCCGCGCCGATCCAGGTCGAGCCGGGCGAGGTCACCGTCAGCGCCGCGCTGCGCACGGTCTGGCGGATCGAGAAGTAAGTCTGATGTAAGCTACAACATCGGCAGCCCGCGCGGTTTCGGACCGCGCGGGAAGGCCGCGTCGAGCTTGGCGATGTCCGCATTGCCCAGTTCAAGCTTCAGTGCGCCGGCATTGTCCTCGGCATGGCCTGCTTTCGCGGCCTTCGGGATCGCGAAGACAGCGGGGTTTCGCGTCAGGAAGGCGAGCGCGACCTGGCGCGGGCTCGCTCCATGGGCGGCGGCGATCTCGGCCAAGACCTTGCCCTGTGCCGAGCCCTCTGCCGGAAAATCATCCTGACCGAATGGGCTATAGGCGGTGACCGCGACGCCGTGGCGCTCGCACCAGGGGACCACGGCATGCTCGATCGCCCGTTCACGCAGGTGATAGAGCACCTGGTTGCAGGCGATCCGGCCGGGGCCGGCGACGCGCAGTGCCTCGTCGAGATCGGCGACGTCGAAATTGCTGACGCCCCAGGACAGGATCTTGCCCTCGGCCTTGAGCTCTTCGAACGCCGCGAAAGTCTCCGCCAAGGGATATGAGCCGCGCCAGTGGAGCAGGTAGCAGTCGAGCCGGTCGGTCCCGAGCCGGTGCAATGATTGCTCGCAGGTCCTGCGCGTGCCGGCCTTCGAGGCGTTGTGGGGCAGCACCTTCGAGACCAGGAAGACCTCGTCGCGCCGGCCGGCGAGCGCTTCGCCGGTGATCTCCTCGGCGCGGCCGTCGCCATACATCTCGGCCGTGTCGATATGGGAGAGGCCGAGATCGAGCCCGCGCCGCAGCGCCGCGATCGCCTCGCTTCGCGGGACGCGCTCGATGTTCCAGGTGCCCTGGCCGATCCGCGAGACCGCCGGACCGCCCTTGCCGAAAGCTCTGTTCACGGCTCTGCTCCAGCTCTAGCGGACCTCGACCTCGTAGCGGCCATGGCGGATCTCGCCATCGGAATAGCGCACCCGCACCTTGAAGCTGTCGCGGCCACGATAGGCGGGATCCGAGGTGTATTCGAAGGCGAGCGCATTGCCGACCTTGCCGTCGCAATGTTCATAGGGGCCGAGGCCGTAGACCGCCTTGGCCTTGCGCGTCAGCATCCGGACGCTGCCGTGCTGCGGCTTCTGGGTCAGCACCGCGGTCGGCCGCTTCACCTGCCGGCAACGCGTGTCCATGGTCATGTAGGTCTGCTGCATGAAGGTCGGCTCGCCGGCGATGGCGCGGTCGATGCCTTCAGCGGCGGTATCGCTGCCGCCAGAAGTCACACAGCCGCCCAGCGCGCCGCAGAGCAGGATCAGGCCGAGCGTCGTCAGTCCGGGGATTGGCATGGCGCTCCTGGCAGGTGGCTTGTGATTCTTGCGTAATGTAGCAACATATCTACATTCAGTGGATGACGGGAGTGTGCCGATGCCGACAACCTTGTCCAGCCGCGAATTCAATCAGGATGTTGGCCGCGCCAAGAAGGCGGCCCAACAGGGCCCGGTCTTCATCACCGATCGGGGCCAGCCCTCACACGTCCTGCTGAGCGTTGCCGAATACCGCCGGCTCACCGGCAGGGGGGTGAGCTTGGCTGAGGCGATCGGCGACCCGGAGAGCGCTGATTTTGATTTCGACCCGCCCAAGCTTGGCGACAAGATGGGCTTCAAGCTGGTCGATTTCGAGTAATGTATCTCCTTGATACGAATGTTTTATCTGAAATCCGGAAGGTTCACCGAGCGAATCCGACCGTTTGGGCCTGGTCGCAGGTCACGCCCGCAGATCTGCTTTACATCTCCGCTGTGAGCGTACTTGAGATCGAGCAGGGAGTTCTGCTTGTCGAGCGTCGCGATCCGCAGCAGGGTCGCCTCTTCAGCGACTGGCTGCGGAAGCGCATCCTGCCGCGGTTCGAGGGGCGCATTTTGGCCTTCGATACGGAGGCTGCTCTCCGTTGCGCCGCATTGCACATCCCCGATCCACGCCCCGAACGCGATGCGATGATTGCGGCTACCGCCCAAGCTCATGCGTTGACGGTTGTGACGCGAAACGTCGCCGATTTTGTCCGATCCGGCGTCCCCACGCTCAACCCTTGGCTCAAACCTGATTGATCACACCGGCAGCGTGCCGTTGGCGGCCAACACCTCGCCGGCGAGGTAGAGCGAGCCGCAGATCAGGATGCGAGGCGGGCCCTTCCAGTCGCGCCGGGCGATCTCCATCAGCGCCTGCTCGACGGAGCCGGCGACTTCGGCCTTCAGACCCGCTTCGCGCGCCAGCGTCGCGACCTCCTCGGCCGTGCGCGCCGCGAGCTGGTTCTGGATCGAGACCGCGAACAGGCCCTGCGCCAGTCCCTTGAAATGACCGAGCGTGGCGCGCGCATCCTTGGTCGCGAGCAGGCCGGCGATCATCACCAGCGGGGCGGGATTCTTCTCCTCGAGATCGGCCATCGCCTGGGCGAGCACGCGGCCGCCATCGGGATTGTGGCCGCCGTCGAGCCAGAGCTCGGCGCCGGCGGGAGCGAGTTCGGCGAGCTTGCCGCGCGCCAGCCTCTGCAGGCGGGCCGGCCACTCCGCCTCGGTCATGCCGCGCTCGAAAGCCGAAGCCGGCAGGCCGCCATAGCCGGCGGCGCGCAGGGCCGCGATCGCGGTGCCGGCATTGATGTGCTGATGGCGCCCGGCGAGGCGCGGCAGGGCTAAGTCGAGCAGGCCGTCGGCGTCTTCATAGACCAGTCGGCCGCCATTCTCATGGACGCTGAAGTCCTGCATCCCGACCAGGATCTTCGCGGCGCCGACCCGCTCGGCTGCAGCTTCCAGCACGGCGGTCGGCTCCGGCTCCTGCGGCGCGATCACCGCCGGGGCGCCGCGCTTGAAGATGCCGGCCTTCTCGCCGGCGATCTTGGTGACGGTGTCGCCGAGATATTCGGAATGGTCGAGCGAGACCGGCGTCACCACCGTGCAGGCGGGGTGGTCGATGACGTTGGTCGCATCGAAGCGCCCGCCGAGGCCGACCTCGAGCAGCACGACATCGGCCTTGTGCTCGGAGAAGAGCAGGAAGGCGGCAGCGTTGGTGATCTCGAAGAAGGTGATGGGATCGCCGGCATTGGCCTTCTCGCAGCGCTCCAGCGCGTCGACCAGCAGCGCTTCGTCGACGAAGCGCCCGCCGCCCGGCCGGCCGAGCCGGATGCGCTCATGGAAACGCACCAGATGCGGCGAGGTGTAGACATGGACCGAAAGGCCGGCCGCTTCGAGGATCGCCCGCATGAAGGCGATGGTCGAGCCCTTGCCGTTGGTGCCGGCGACATGGATCACCGGCGGCAGCGTCTTCTGCGGGTCGCCCAGCCGCTCCAGCAGACGCAGGATGCGCCCGAGCGAGAGGTCGATCAGCTTGGGATGCAGCGCGAGAAAGCGCGCCAGCAGGAGGTCGGATGTGCTCATGCGGACACCGGCCTCCCGGCCGGGGTGGAAGCGATCAAGCGGCGGCCGGCTGCGGCTCGGGTTCAGGGACGTTGACAGCCGGGAGCGGCTGCTTGGTCAAAAGCCGGCCGAGTCGTGCCAAAGTCGCCGGGATTTGGTGACGATGCACGACCATGTCGACCATGCCGTGCTCCTTAAGATACTCGGCGCGCTGGAAGCCATCAGGCAGCTTTTCGCGGATCGTCTGCTCGATAACCCGCGGCCCGGCGAAGCCGATGAGGGCGCCGGGTTCGGCGATGTGGACGTCACCCAGCATGGCATAGGAGGCCGTGATGCCGCCGGTCGTCGGATCGGTCAGCACCACCAGATACGGCAGTTTCGCCGCCTTCAAACGCCGCACCGCGACGGTCGTGCGCGGCATCTGCATCAGCGACAGCATACCCTCTTGCATGCGCATCCCGCCGCCGCAGGCGAACACCACCAGCGGGGTCTTCTTCTCCAGCGCCGTCTCGGCGGCCTTGATGAAGGCCTCGCCGGCGGCCATGCCGAGCGAGCCGCCCATGAAGTGAAAGTCCTGCACCGCGACCGTCATCGGCAGGCCCTGGACTCGGCCGAAGCCGACCTTGAAGGCGTCGCTTGCTCCGGTCTTGGTGCGGGCGTCCTTGATCCGGTCCGTGTAGCGCTTCTCGTCGCGGAACTTCAGCGGATCGGCCACCGCCTCCGGCAGGGCGACGTCGATCCACTTGCCCTCGTCGAAGGTCAGCCGCAGGCGGTCCTGCGCGGTGACGCGCATATGGTGGTCCGAGCCGGGGATGACCCAGCCATTGGCCTCGACATCCTTGTGGAAGACCATCTGCCCGGAATCCGGGCACTTGATCCAGAGATTCTCCGGGGTCTCGCGCTTGAACAGCGTCTTGATGCGCGGACGGACGACTTCGGAAATCCAGTTCATCGGATCATCCTTGAATGACGCTAGCGCAGCCGGCTCAGGCGGTAGCTTTTGCGACCGAGTGGACGCCGGCGGCGAGCTCTGCGACCAGCGAGGTGACAGCCGAAACCGTCTTTTCCGTGGCCTTGCCCTCGCCATCGAGCGAGAGCCGGACGCGATCGACCAGGGCCGAGCCGACGACGACGCCGTCGGCGCCCTTGGCGATCGCGATCGCATCCTCCGGCGTCTTGACGCCGAAGCCGACCGCGACGGGCAGCGTCGTATGCTGCTTGATCCGGGCGACCGCCGCGCCGACCGTGTCGTAATCGGCGATCGCGCCGCCGGTCACGCCGGTCATCGAGACGTAATAGACGAAGCCGGAGGTGTTCTGCAGCACGCGCGGCAGGCGCTTGTCGTCGGTGGTCGGCGTCGCCAGGCGGATGAAGCTGACGCCCGCGGCCAGTGCCGGCAGGCAGAGCTCCTCGTCCTCCTCCGGCGGCAGGTCGACGACGATCAGCCCGTCGATCCCGGCGGCGCGGGCGTCCTTGAGGAAGGCGGCGACGCCATAGGCCCAGATCGGGTTGTAATAGCCCATCAGCACGATCGGCGTGTCGTGGCCGGCCTTGCGGAAGGCGGCGACCATCGCGAGCGTCTTCTTGAGCGTCTGCCCGGCCTTGAGCGCGCGCTGGCCGGCGAGCTGGACCGGCACGCCGTCCGCCATCGGATCGGTGAAGGGCACGCCGAGCTCGATGATGTCGGCCCCGGCCGCCGGCAAGGCGTTCAGGATCGCGCTGCCGGTGTCGAAGTCGGGATCGCCGGCGGTGACATAGGTCACCAGCGCGGCACGGCCAGCGGCGGCACAGGCGGCAAAGCGGGCTTCGATGCGGGCTTGTCCAGTCTCGGTCATGCCGGAGCGGTTAGCATGGCCGCGCCCGGCTGGCGAGAGGGCGTCGGTTCTCGCAGGATCAGGCGAAGCTGGCGCCGCGGTCCGCCAGCAACACGCGCAACACCGAGCGATGGCAACGCGCCTCGTCCTCGCAATAGCAGCCGACCGAGAAATCGCTGCCATGCGAGAGGGTCGCGAGCAGGTCGAGCGCATGGCGCGGCGCCGGCTCGGCCATCTCAGCCTTGAAGGCGCGGGTGAAGCCGGCCCAGTCCTTCTCCGTTTCGGCGGCCTTGGCTTGCGCCATCAATTCGGGCGTCGGCGACAGCACCGGAAACCAGACGTCGAACCAGTTCTCGCTGGCATAGCGCTCCTTGGGCACGCCGCGTGGCACGCGCCGGACCGTACCGATGCGCGTGCCCTCGTCGGCTTCGCGCGCACTGCCGAGACGGACGACGCGGACGCTCATGGCTCTGTCCTTCAGCTCGATCGCGCTTGCATTCCCGCCGCGCGCTATCCATAAATGTAGTGACATCACTACATCGGGGGGCCGTCATGGTGAAGACGGTTTCGGCTGCGCAGGCCAATCGCGAATTCTCCAAGCTGATGAAGCTCGCCGAGAGCGGCGAGCGCGTCGTCGTGACCTCGCGCGGCCAGCCGAAGGTGCAGATCACCCGCGTTGAGGAGCCCGACGCCGAAAAGGCGCGGCGGCGCGAGGCGTTCGACAGGCTGACGACCTGGCTGAACAGCCGGCCGGTCCAGAATTTTCCGAAGCTGACGCGCGACGACTTCTACGACTGATGCTCGTCGCCTTCGACACGAATGTCCTGATCTATGCGGGCCGCTTCAACGATGAGGAGCGGGCGGCCAAGGCGAATGCAATCCGCGACGCTTTGCCGCCGGAGCAGTCGGTCATTCCCACGCAAGTTATCGGCGAATTCTACCATGCGATTGTCGGCAAGTTCCGGATCGACCGGCGGGAGGCGGCTCGTGCCTGCGAATGGCTGCGCCTCAGCGCCCATGTGCGGGCGGCGACCGAGAGGGATTTCACCGAAGCCCTGTCCCTTTCGGCCACCCATAACCTACAATTCTGGGATGCGCTCATCCTCGTCACGGCCGCGGAGGCCGGCTGCGCGCTGCTTCTGTCCGAAGACATGCAGGACGGGTTCGTCCATCGCGGCGTGACGGTCGCCAATCCCTTCGCCGACCCGCTGCATCCGCTTCTCGCGGATGCCTTGAGGCATCACGGCTGACCAGGACTACGCCACCAGGCTCTTCGGCAGCATGCAATGGATGCCCTTGGAGCCGTTGACGGTCTGGGTGACGCGCAGATCGGCGGCTACGCTGCAGAGCATATAGGCCTCGTCGCGCGTCAGTTTCGTCCGCGAGGTGATCAGGTCGATCATCTCCCGCAGCGCATCTTTCGCGCAGATGTCGAGATCGGGATCGATGCCCATTGTGATGTGGTGGCCTTTCGTCTCCGCCCGCGGCATCGCATGGGACAGATCCTCGCGCAGATGGAACTCGAACGTGCCTTCCAATGCCGTCTCGATCGCGGTGATGCAGACCTCGCCGTCGCCCTGCGCGCCATGGCCGTCGCCGCAGGAGAACAGCGCGCCCTCGACGAAGACCGGCAGATAGAGCGTCGCGCCGGCGCCGAGTTCCTTGTTGTCGAGATTGCCGCCGAAGGCGCGCGGGATCAGCGAGGTCACCCGGCCCCAATGCGCCGGCGGCGCCGTGCCCATTACCCCGAAGAACGGCGCGAGCGGCAATTCCATGCCCCAGGGCAGCTTGGCGATGTTCCGCTCGCGGTCGAGATGGATGTAGCGGAAGGCGTGATAGTCGAACTCGTCCGGCAGCGTGCCGCCGAGCGGGCGGAACATGGTGTAGCCGTAATCGGTGCGCGGGCTGACGCTCCTGATCTGCACCTCGAGCACCTGGCCGGGTTTGGCCCCCCTCACCGCGATCGGGCCAGTGAGGATGTGGCCGGGCAACATGCGCTCGGCCTTGTCATGGATCTCGTGGATCTCCGGCGGGATCGTCGCGTTGCCCTCGGGCTGATGGGTGGCGCCACCGGTGACGGTGCGGATGGTGACGCTGTCGCCACTCTCGATCTCCAGCACCGGCTTCAGACTGGCGTCGAAATAGCCCCAGTGGCAGGTGGCGAGCGAAGCGTCGAGCTGGTGATGCGCCATGGTCTGTCCGTTGGTCGTCAGGGTGGAGAGGAGAGGTCGGAGCCGGGGTGGCCGCGGGCATTGCGGCGCATGGTGTAGAGCGTCGCGCCGATGACGATGGCGGCGCCGGCCAGCGTCGTCAGCGTCGGCACCTCCGAGAAGAAAACGAAGCCGGTGAAGGCCGCAAGGATCAGGCGGCTGAAATCGAGCGGCGCCAGGGCGGCGGCCTCGCCGACCTGATAAGCCTTGGTGATCAGCCATTGCCCGGCCGTGCCGAACAGGCTGAGCAGCACCAGCCAGAACCATTGCTCAGGCGTAGGCCAGACCCAGAAGGCAAAGGCCGGCCAGGCGAGCACGACCATCAGGACGAGGCCCTGGTAGATCAGGATCGTCTCGGTGCGCTCGCTGGTGCCGAGGATACGCACGCTAACGGTGATGCCGGCGCCGAACAGCGCCCCGCCGACCGCCATCAGCGCCCAGACGTTCAAGCCCTCGCTCGAGGGGTTGAGCATGATCAGCACGCCGGCGAAGCCGAGGATCGTCGCGATCCAGCGCGCCGCATCGACGCGCTCCTTCAGGATCAGCACCGCTGCGACGGTGACGAACAGCACTTGGCTGAAGCTGATCGCCGTCGCCTGGGCGAGCGGGATGTAGAGCAGGGCGCTGAAGCCGCAGAGCATCGAGGCCAGCGTGGTCAGGCCGCGGAAGATCTGCAGGCCGGGCCGGTCGGTCTTGAAGGCCAATGGCAGGCTGCGGCCAGCGATTATGCAGACCACCGCGCTCATGATGATCTGGCGGATCATCAGCGTCTCGACCAACGGGATCGCCTTGCCCAGATGTTTGAAGGCGCCGACCATCACCGCATAAACCAGCAGCGCCGTGATCATGTAGACGGTGCCGCGCAGATTCGGGCTCGCGCGGCGCCACCACAGGCGCGCGCGATTGCGGCGCGCGGTGAGCCAACCCTCCCGAGACGGAGCGGACAGGACCGGCGGCAGCGGTCGCTCCGGGGAGAGCGATTCGAGAGGGTCTGCTGGACTGCCGTCTTCGTTCGCGGGCGCAGGCAGCGCTTCAGCGAGGCCGAGGCTTTCGCTGCCGCGACCAGTCGCTTCCGAAAGGCGGTCTTCGCTCATGGCTGCCCCGAGCCGGGCGGACGATGCCGACGGCCTATCAGATATCCTGCAGGATTGGACTGTCGCCGATTTTTCTTCCGTTCGTCAGCGGCTTACGGACATGGCAGGGTTGCTCGTCACGGTTGCCGCCACGTCTCTGCGCTCTGCCGCGATGGCAAGGGCGGCATGCCGACAAAGCCCTGTCATCGCCATGCGAATGGCGTATAGCAGCGCCGTGGCTCTGCCATAGGCATGCGTCCGGGGGAGGTGATCGGGGCAATGCGGGATCTGCTGAGGGATGCGATCGACGGCATCAGCGAATTGTCGCCGCGACGCTTTCCCTGGCGCCGTTTTCTGTTCGCCCTCGCGCTCGGCACCGTAGGCGGCTGGCTCTTTGCCTATTACCGCTTGCCATTGCCCTGGATGCTCGGCTCGATGGTGTTCTGCACCGTGGCCGCAATCGCCCGCTCCCCCGTTGCGGCGCCGCCGGTGATTCGCCCGCCCATGTCGGCGGTAATCGGCGTGATGCTCGGCTCCGGCTTCAAACCGGAGATCATCGCCCAGATGCCGAACTGGCTGCCGACGATCGGCGGGCTGGTGCTGTTCATGGTCGCCTGCGGCCTGTGCTGCGTCACCTATTTCCGCCGCGTCGCCGGCTATGACCGTATCACCGCCTTCTTTTCAGGGATGCCGGGCGGCCTCGTCGAGATGGTGATCACCGGCGAGGAGAAGGGCGGCGATGCCCGCACCATCGCGCTGATCCACTCAGCTCGCATCCTGCTGGTGGTGATGACGCTGCCCTTCATCGTGCAATGGCTCGAAGGCGTCTCGCTCGGCGTCAACCGCAATCCGGGCCCGTCGATGTTCCAGACGCCGGCCTTGGGTTGGTTCTGGCTGGTCGCCAGCGCGATCGCCGGCGTGATGCTCGCCCATGCGCTGCGCATGCCGGCGAAGCAATTGCTCGGGCCGATGCTGGTCTCGGCGATCGTGCACCTCGTCGGCTTCAGCGATTCCGTGCCGCCCTACGAGATCGTCAACGTCGCCCAGCTCATCCTCGGCGTCACCATCGGCTGCCGCTTCGTCGGCACGCCGCCGCAGGCGATCCTGCGCATCCTGCTGATCTCCGTCGGCTCGACCGTGATCCTGGTGGCGCTGACGCTGGTCTTCGCCTTCGCCGTGGCGCATGTCTCGAGCTACAAGCCGGTGCCGCTGATCCTGGCCTATTCGCCGGGCGGCCTCGCCGAGATGAGCCTGATTGCGCTGGCGCTGCACACCGAGGTCGCCTTCGTCGCGGCCCATCACATCATCCGGGTCTTCCTGGTGATGATCGGCGCCGGCCCGCTCTTCGGCTTCGTTGGCAGAAAGAAGCCGTAAGCGCCCTCAGGCGCTCTGCCTGGCCAGCTTTTGACGCAGCACCCGCATGAGGAAGGCCGGGTTGCCGACGACATAGCGCCGCCAAAGCCGGCGCGGCTCGAGCCAGAGGCGGTAGACCCATTCGACACGCAAGCTACGGAAGGCTTCCGGCGCCCGCGCCACCTCGCCGGCGAGGAAATCGAACAGTGCGCCGATGCCGGCCGCGACCGCGCAATGGCGGGCGTCGATATGATCGGCGATCCACTGCTCCTGCCGCGGATTACCGAAGGCGACCAGCAGCAGGTCGGGCCGCTCATGCGCAAGCCGGGCGAGCAGGGCCGCCTCCTCGTGCGATCCGAAATAGCCGTGGCTCAGCACCGAGAAGCTATGCTGCGGATGGTCGGCCCGCAGCCGTGCCGCCGCGCGCTCGGCGACGCCCGGCCGGCCGCCGAGCAGCATCACGCGCAGCGGCCGCTTGCGGGTGGCGAGCATGGCCGGCGTGAGGTCGGTGCCGTTGAGATTGGCCGGGAAGGGCGCGCCGTAGAGCAGGCGCGAGCCGATGTCGACGCCGATTCCGTCCGGCAGGACCAGGAACCCGGCGAGGCGCTCGCGCAGGCCGGCATCACCAGCGGCGATGTTGACCAGGTTGGCATTGCAATAGGCCAGATGCAGATGCCCGCCACCGTCGAAAGCATGGTCGATCAGCGCGAGCGCCTCGTCGCGCGTCACTGCCGCGACCGGCACGCCGGCGATGTCGCGGCGCGGCGGTTCGGGAGGGGCGGCCAGGGCCGCCGGTCGCTGCGAGGGTTTGAAGAGAACGACGTTCATCTCGATCGCTGCTGGCGCACGCATCGCCATGCTGACGGCGTAGATCATCGTCTTCGTTGGGTTTCTCGCGAGGGTCAAGCTGAACCCCCTGATAGGATGAACATCGCCTTTCCCTGATCCGATAGCTGGCCTGGTCGCGGCAGTCTGCGTCTTGTTTCGCGATGTGTTCCGGAATGGGACATGTCTCGGACATGCTCGGCCCTGATCTTGCCGGATCATGCCGATTCCAGCGCATTTCCTTGAGATTTATCCGTCCGCAATCACGGCACCGCCCTTGCCACCTCGACCGACGAGGCGGCCGCCGGCGCATCTCCTTGTGCCGATCCGAACCGCCTGTGACCGGCCCCCGACGGTCTTGGAAGCGAGCGCGGTATGATGAGCGTCAACGACCTGAACTATGAAGTCGTTACGGCAGCCGACCAGCGCGCCAATGCGCTGCGGCACTGGATCGGACTGATCACCGCACTGGTCGATGCGGTGACCGTCGCTACCGTGGTCGCCGGCACCTCGATCGCCTATCACTTCGTCGCCTATCGCCATCTCGGCAATGACAAGATCACTGTCGAGCTCGCCTCGATGATCGCCGCGATCTTCGTCTTTACCAATCTGATGCGCGGCCGCTATCGGCTGGAGAATTATCTCTCGACCAAGGGCCAGATCGCCTCGGCCTTCACGGTCTGGAACCTGACGATGATCGCCTTCGTCGCCATCGTCTTCATGGTCAAGATCAACGACCAGTATTCGCGCGCGGTCGTGCTCGCCACCTATGTCGCCGGCGCCCCGCTGATCGCGCTCGCCCGCTCGGCGATCGTGCGGACGATCTCAATGGCCTCGAAGACCGGCCGGATCACCTCCGAGCGGGTCTTCCTGATCGGGCGCGAGAGCGAGGTGATGTCCTTCGTCGCCCGCCACCAGCCCTGGAACATCGGCTTCTCGATCGTCGACGTCGCCTTCCTGCGCAGCAACGACCCACGCCGGATCAATGATCCGCAGGCCGCGCTCGCCGCGGACCTCGCCACCGCCTCGGCCCGCGCCCGCGATCTCAAGCCGGATGCCGTCTTCATCGCTTTGCCCTGGTCTGACCAGGAGACGATCGATGCCTGCATCGACGCCTTCATGAACCTGCCGGTCGCGATCCATCTGACGCCGGAGCGGATCATGGACCGCTTCGACAACCCTCATATCGTGCGGATCGGTTCGCTCGCCTCGCTCAGGCTGACGCGCCCCGCGCTGTCCTTCGGCCAGATCCTGTTCAAGCGTCTCTTCGACATCGTCGCCGCCAGCGCGATCCTCATCGCCAGCCTGCCGGTGCTCCTGCTGATCGCCCTCGCGATCAAGCTCGATTCTAACGGGCCGGTGCTGTTCCTGCAGCGCCGCTACGGCTTCAACCAGGAGCCGTTCCGCATCTTCAAGTTCCGCACCATGACGACGACCGACGATGGCGAGGTGGTCAAGCAGGCGACGCGCAACGATCCGCGCATCACCAGGATCGGCAGCTTCCTGCGGCGCTATAATCTCGACGAATTGCCGCAGCTGCTCAACGTCATCGCCGGGCAGATGTCGCTGGTCGGACCCCGCCCGCATGCGCTCGCCCATGACCGCGAGTTCCAGCGCAAGATCGCGCTCTATGCCAGGCGCCACAACGTCAAGCCCGGCATCACCGGCTGGGCCCAGGTCAATGGCCTGCGCGGCGAGACCGACACCGACGACAAGATGGCCCGCCGTATCGCCTATGACCACTGGTATATCGACAACTGGTCGTTCTGGCTCGATATCGGCATCTTGCTGCGCACCGCGTTCAGCCCTCGGGCGTTCAGGAACGCCCGCTGAGCGGAAACCTGACGCAACCCTCCCTTGAAGCTATCGCGCCTTTCCGGTTGATGGCTTTCAGCTAGAGTTCGCCGGCCAGCTTCAGGGAGGGGCGTCTTTCAATGAATCAAATCGATTTGAACGGCAGGGTCGCGATCGTCACCGGCGGCGCCCAGGGGATCGGCCGGGCCGTCGCCGAGCGTCTCGCTGCCAGCGGCGCCAAGGTCGCGATCTGGGACCTCGACGGCAGGCTCGCCAATGAGGCGGCGGCCGCGATCGGCCCGGCCGCGAGCGGACTTTCGATCGACGTCACCGACGCCAAGGCCGTGAACGCTGCCGCCGCCGAGCTGGAGCAGCGCCATGGCAGCGTCGACATCCTCGTCACCAGCGCCGGCATCGCCGGGCCGAACCTGAAGACCTGGGAATACCCGCTCGACGAATGGGGCAAGATCATGCGCCTCAATGTCGACGGCACCCTGCATTGCTGCCAGGCGGTGATCCCCGGCATGATCAAGCGCAATTACGGGCGGCTCGTGCTTGTCGCCTCGATCGCCGGCAAGGAGGGCAACCCCAACGCCTCCGCCTATTCGGCCTCGAAGGCGGCGGTGATCGCGCTGACCAAATCGCTCGGCAAGGAACTGGCGCAGCAGGACATCGCGGTGAACTGCATCACCCCGGCCGCCGCCCGCACCCGCATCTTCGATCAGATGAGCGAAGAGCATATCGGCTACATGCTGGCCAAGATTCCGCGCGGGCGCTTCCTGCTGCCGGAGGAGGTCGCCGCGATGGTCGCCTTCCTGGCCTCGGCCGAGAACAGCTTCACCACCGGCGCGGTGTTCGACCTCTCGGGCGGGCGGGCGACCTACTGACAGCCAAATCGCCCGTGCCACGCTAAAGCGGGCTGGTCACGGCTGTGGCCGGCCCGCTAGATTGACTTCATGACAACGACCCTGCCTTCGCCCGCCGTCCTCGGCGCCCGCGCTTTCGCCGCTCTCGCCGGCCTCAACCGGTTCACGGACGAGCCGGGCAAGCTGACGCGGCTCTATCTCTCGCCATCGCACCGGCAGGGCGCCGAATACGTCAAGGGTGCGATGGAGGTCGCGGGGCTGACAGCCTTCATCGACGCCGCCGGCTCGGTGCAGGGACGACGCGAGGGTGTGTCGCCCGGTCTGCCGGCGGTGCTGATCGGCTCGCATATCGACACTGTCCGCGATGGCGGTCGCTTCGACGGCAATCTCGGCGTCGTCGCCGGCATCCTGGCGACGCAGGCGATCCGCGATGCCGGCATCGCCTTGCCCTTCGCGCTCGAGGTCATCGCTTTCGGCGACGAGGAGACGGTGCGCTTCCCGACCTCGCTCTCGACCTCCTCGGCCCTGATCGGCCATTACGACCCGGCCTGGCTCAACTCGCGCGACGCCGACGGCGTCGTGCTGCGCGATGCGCTCGTCGCCTTCGGCGGCGATCCGGCGGGGATCGCGGGCCTCGCCCGCAAGCCGGGCTCGGTCAAGGCCTATCTCGAAGTCCATATCGAGCAGGGCCCGGTGCTCGAGGTCGAGGGCGAGGCGGTCGGCATCGTCACCGCGATCAACGCCCAGAGCCGCGCTGCCGTGCACGTCACCGGCGAGGCCGGTCACGCCGGCACCGTCCCGATGAAATTGCGCAAGGATGCGCTGACCGCCGCCGCCGAGATGGCGCTGGCGCTGGAGGCGATCGCCGGCAGCCATGACCAGGCGGTCGGCACGGTCGGCGTCTTCCGGCCCGATCCCGGCGCCACCAATGTCGTGCCCGGCGCGGCCGATTTCACCATCGATTATCGGGCCCCGTCGGGCGACACCGTCGCCGCCATGGAACGCGAGATCCAGCAGCGCTTCGGCGAGATCGCCAAACGGCGTGGCGTCGGGCTGACGATCACGCCCTATTCGCGCGAGGATGCGACGCCGATGGCGGCGGAGTTGCAGGAGGCGCTCGCCGCCGGCATCGCCCGGACCGGATCCAATCTCTCGGCGCGCCGTCTGCCCTCCGGGGCTGGCCATGACGCCATGGCGATGGCGCGACTTTGCCCGTCCGCCATGCTGTTCGTGCGCTGCGAGAAGGGCATCAGCCATTCGCCGCTGGAGAACATGACCGAGCTCGACGCCGGTATCGCCATCCGCGTGCTGATCGAGACGATCCTGGAACTGGCGCGGCGCGAGGGCTGAGAGCGCGTCATTCGCGGCGAAACCGAGAGCATTTTCGAGCGAAGTGGATACCGGTTCGCGTGAAGAAAATGCGATAAAACAAAGGCCTTGAGCATTTCCGTGATTCGGAGAAACACGGAAATGCTCAAGCGCGGACCCGGCAATTCCGGGATAAGGCGCCGGTCAGTGCCTCATCCTGCCGAGCACGGCTTGTGCCTTGAAAACTCCCGCGCCCTTCGCCCTTTGGGGGACAGGGAGGCGAAGGGCGCGGCGGCCGCTTCTACCAGCGGTCGTAACGGTCGTGATGGCGGCCGCCATGGGCCGGGGCCCAGGGCGGCGGGCCGCCGCGGTGATGGCGATAGCCGTAGTCGTCGCGATAGCGATGGCGGCGCTCCCAGCGGTGCTGGCGCCGAATCTCCCACATCCGGTACTCGCGGCCGTGGCGGGCATAGCTGGCCTCGACCTTGTCGAGCGTGGCAGCGCCGCTGAAGGCTTCGCTGGCGGCGGCCGGGGTCATGGCGGCGCCGAGCGCGATCGCCGCGGCGATGAGAAGCTGTCGCATAGGGCATCTCCTTTTGGTTGCCGCGATAAATGCGTGTCTGTCCAGAACTCCGCGTGAACGGTGTAGTTCGCTGGCGTTCATCTTCGCCCGGTTTCCGCCGCGGGCCTGCGAGGTTATGATGCCGGGATGCCCCTGCCGCCCGACTTCGTCCACGCCTCGCGTGATCTGGAACGCTTCCTGCTCGATGCCCGCGAGACCCTGAGCCACGCGACCACCCATCAGACCTGGTACTCGGTGCTCGGCGTCTTCGTCACCTTCCGGGCGCGCCTGTCGGTGCCGCAGGCGGTCGCCTTCGCACAGGCGCTGCCGCCGCTCCTCGGCGCGATGTTCCTCTACGAATGGGACCCGGCGCAGGAGCCGCTGGCCTTCGCACCGCGGGCGGAATTGGCGCGCGAGGCGATGGGATTTCGCATCGAGCACAGCTTTCTGCCGGAGAGCGCGATCGAGGATGTCGCCGCCGCGCTCTGGCGGCATGTGGATCGCCGCGCCTTCGCGCGCATGCTCGACACCTTGCCGCCGGCAGCGCGGGCGTTCTGGGCTTTGCCTGCTGAAACCTGAAGGTCAGGCGTTCGGTCCGCCCTCGATCTCGCTGGCCCAGGCGAGCGCCGCGTCGAAGGCATCCGGCTTGAAGCTTCTGACCTCGACGAAGGGCACGAGCGGGCTGGCGATCGCCACCAGCGTCTCGATCCAGCCCTTGTCGGTGACGACAGCCTCGCGCGGAAAGCGGTGCCATTGCAGGATCTTACCGAAGCCGTAGCGCGCGTCCTTGAGGCCGGCGCGGAAGGTCATGTCCTCGAAGCCGCTGAGGTCGGCGAGGATGCCGAGCTTCTCATGGCGTTCGAGCTTGGCCTCGATCTCGGCGATCAGCCTGTCGAAATCCGGCTCGTCGAGCGTGCCGGTGATGCGGAAGGCCGCGACATGGTCGGCGGCGGGAAGGATGTCGAGCATGGGCGCCTCCTGGTCTGCACCGGAGACAACGCAGGCCTGCGGGCGAAGTTCGCAGGCGAACCATCGCCGGGCGGAGGCGTTGGCAATGCATGGGGGCTCAACGCACGCAAAGGAGACGATGATGGCCAATGCTGGCGGGAAGCTCGGTCCGAGCATCAACGGCAAGGGAGACGGCACCGGCGCGACGAGCTCGCGACCGGTCTCGCTGCCCGATCACAAGGTGCTCTCCAATCGCGACAAGACACAACTCAACCGCGGCCGCGGCCTCGACGGCAAATGGATCGGGAACGAGCAGGTCTACGAGACGCAGGCGAACCGGCGTTCACCGGGCGACTGAGGCCTATTTCAATGCGATGATCAGCATCAGGAAGACCAGGATGATCAGGACCTGCTTCAGGCTCCAGTTGATCCGCCGGAGCTGCTCGGCGACAGGGTCTTCCGGCTCTTCGGCCTCCTGATCCGGCTGTCCGGCCGCACCGTAATGCGGGTCGGCAGCCGGTTCCGGTGGGCGCCAACTGATGCTCTGTACGCGTCCATGCGCCTGGCGCGGGCGGCCATCGGCCTCCGGCGCGAGATGGAACACCGGCGGCTCCTCGTCGCCGGCGCCCTCGCGCAGCCAAAGATTGGTGGTCGTGGCAAATGAGAGGCTGCCGGCGCGACCTTCGGCGATGTCCTGCCGGAGCCCGGCGAATAGCGGTTGCGGCAGGAACAACTCGGCGGCGAGGCGATCATCGAGATCGCCCTGAGCCCCGGCGGGCAGGCTGAGCCGCAGCAGCGGCGCGCTCTCGCCGGGAAAGGAGCGGATCGTCAGGGACAGATCCTGCGCCGGCTCGGGCTGGCCGATCCGGGCGAGACTCATGCCATCCGGCCGGGCATGACCTTCGATCCTGGTGGCATCGTGCTGCGCGCCGTCACGCCATTCGCGACCGGCGACGACAACGAGCCCATCGGCGATGAGGGCGAGCGACTTGCCGGCGTCCTGGACGAACGTGCTGCCCGCCGTCGTCATCCGCCCGTCCACAATGCTGGCGCTGTCGCTCATCCCATCCCCGCCGTGAGTCGGTTCGGACGATAGCAGGTCGGCCTCGCGAAACCAGAATGGCATGTTGTTCTACGCCGGGGAGGAATGGGCTGCGCCGGAAAAGAAAATTTCCTTCTACGCGCCTTCGGCGAAAGGCTCTTCCCGATCGGCGCGTACCTTTAAAAGAACGTTTGGATTGACATGCAGAACGGGGGTTCCTAGATTGCGGGTGTCGTCGGGTAACCGATGGCCGCGGAGATTTGAGCGAGCAGCTTGCGCCGCGTCACCAAACGCTAAAGCGCCACGACGTGGTCGTGGGCTCCCCAGCTTGAGGAGATGAACATGACCGGCTCCGCTCTCCGCCCTGTCGAACCGCTCGCCCGTTCGATGATGTGCTGTTGTCGCCGCTGATCCAGCGCTGACGCCGTTTATCGGCATCAATTCCGACATCACCACATAGAGGGCGCCGCAACGCGGCGAAGATCGTCATGTCGTTCCAGTCCCAGGTCGTTTCCAGTCCGCCGGCCCGCCAGGCTTATGTCATCGAGGTCGGCGAGACCCAGGCGGGCCTCGTCGCCCGCAGCGCCGATGAGCGCTTCTACACCTTCATCTCCGCCTCGGCGGCGTTCGACCGGCTCGAAGGCCAGCGCTTCGCGACGCCGGTCGCGGCCGAACTGGCAGCGCGTCAGCTGGTCCGCTCGCGTCCCGGCCTGCGGCTGGCCGCCTGAGGAGCGACCGATGATGCTCCTCGACGCCTTGCGCGCAGCCTTCGCCGCCTGGTTCGAGCGGGCCGTGCCCGCCGAACTGAGCGAGCCGCGCTGGCTGGAGCGCTCTCTCACCGAACTCGGCGCCGAGGAGCGCCGCCGCTCGATCCGCGAGGTCACGCTCGAGCAATTGGGCAATGCGCACTGGTCGTGCCACACGCATTTCTGAGGTCATGATGAACGCCCCCGTGAAGCCCGGCGCCTTTCGCGTCGAGGCGCTCCTTCCGACGCCTCCGGCCGACGCGATCATTCGCTTCGAGGCCGTCGGCAAGACCTTTGCGAGCCGCGACGGCCAGGAGCCGGTGACGGCGCTCGCCGGTATCGACCTTGCCGTGCCGCGCGGCAGCATCGTCGGCGTGATCGGCCGCTCCGGCGCCGGCAAGTCGACCCTGATCCGCCTGGTCAACGGGCTGGAGCGCG
This sequence comes from Allobosea sp. CRIB-10, assembly GCF_900112185.1. Lineage (GTDB taxonomy): Bacteria > Pseudomonadota > Alphaproteobacteria > Rhizobiales > Beijerinckiaceae > Allobosea. The sequence goes on from NZ_FOKP01000011.1 coordinate 116,136, forward strand.
CCACTTCCGGCCGCATCCTGATCGAGGGCGAGGACGTCACCAACCTGACCGAGGCCGGCTGGCGCGAGCGCCGGCGCGCCACCGGCATGGTCTTCCAGCATTTCAACCTGCTGTCGTCGCGCACGGTCTTCGACAATGTCGCGCTGCCGCTGGAGATCGCCGGCGTGCCTAGGGCGAAGATCGAGGCGCAGGTCAGCCGCCTGCTCGCTCTGGTCGGGCTTTCCGACAAGCGCGAGCGCTACCCGGCCGAGCTCTCCGGCGGCCAGAAGCAGCGCGTCGGCATCGCCCGGGCGCTGGCGACCGAGCCCAAGGTGCTGCTCTGCGACGAGGCGACCTCGGCGCTCGATCCCGAGACCACCCGCTCGATCCTGGCCCTGCTCAAGCAGGTCAATCGCGAGCTCGGCATCACCATCCTGCTGATCACCCACGAGATCCCGGTGATCAAGGAGATCTGCGACCGCGTCGCGGTGATCGAGGGCGGCCATATCGTCGAGGAGGGCGAGACCTTCGAGGTGATGACAAGGCCGCGCCACCCGACCACGGCGAGCTTCGTCGAGTCGGTGACCGGCGTCGAGGTCCCAGAATACCTCGCCGGCCGCATCCATAAGCAGGCACTCGCCGGCGACAGCGCCGTGCTGCGCATCGCCTTCACCGGCGAGAACGCGACGACGCCGGTGATCAGCCGCCTCAGCGCCGTGATCGGCGTCGACGTCAACATCCTCGCCGGCCGCATCGATGCGATCGGCGACAAGCCCTTCGGCAGCCTGCTGGTCTCGGTGCCGGCGAGCGAGCCCGCGCTCTCCGCCGTCTTCGGCGCGCTGAAATCCCTCGATCTCAAGGCGGAGCTGGTCGGCCATGTCTCCTGAACTCATCCGTCTGATCGTCGAGGCGACCGGCGATACCTTGCTGATGGTCGCGATCGCCGCCGGGCTCGGCACGGCGCTCGGCCTGCCGCTCGGCGTCTTCCTCGCCACCAGCAAGAAGGGCGAGCTCTTCGCCGCGCCTGCGGTCAACGCGGTGCTCGGCGCGCTGGTCAACGCGACGCGCTCGACGCCCTTCATCATTCTGGTCGTTGCGATCATCCCCTTCACCCGGCTGATCGCCGGCACCTCGATCGGCACCTTCGCCGCGACCGTGCCGCTGACCGTGGCGGCGACGCCCTTTATCGCCCGCCTGATCGAAGGTGCCATCCGCGAGGTCGACCAGGGCCTCGTCGAGGCGGCCCGCTCGATGGGCGCGACCCCGCTGCAGATCGTCCGCAAGGTGCTGGTGCCCGAGGCGCTGCCGGCGATCGTGCTCGGCCTGACCTTGGCTCTGGTCAGCCTCCTCGGCTTCTCGGCCATGGTCGGCGCCGTCGGCGGTGGCGGCTTGGGCGATCTCGGCATCCGCTACGGCTATCAGCGCTTCATGCCGGATGTGATGGCGATCGTCGTCGCCGTGCTGATCGTCCTCGTCCAGACGGTGCAGAGCGTCGGCGACCGCCTGTCGCGCCGCCTCAACAAGCGCCTGCGCCACGCCTGATCCCTTTCCGCTTCCAACCCGTTCAGTTCACCAAGGAGCCATCATGTCTGTTCTCTTCAGCCGTCGCCTCGCGCTCGGCCTTGCCGCCTCGTTCGTCCTCGCCGCCCCGGCGCTTGCCCAGCAGAACCAGGTCGTCCGCATCGGCGCCTCGCCCGGTCCGCATGCCGAAATCCTGGAGAAGGTGAAGCCGATCGCCGCCAAGAACGGGCTCGACCTCAAGATCATCGAGTTCTCCGACTATGTCGTGCCCAACCAGGCGCTGGCCGCCGGCGAACTCGAGGCGAACTCCTTCCAGAACCAGCCCTATCTCGACAACCAGGTGAAGGATCGCGGCTTCAAGCTGGTCAGCGTCGGCCTGACCGTGAACTTCCCGCTCGGCATCTACTCCTCGAAGTACAAGAGCTGGGCCGAGGTGCCGGATGGCGCCACCGTCGCGATCCAGAATGACCCGACCAATGGCGGCCGCTCGCTGCTCCTCTTGCAGGACAAGGGCGCGATCAAGCTCAAGGACGGCGTCGGCTTCAAGCCGAGCGTCGCCGACATCGTCAGCAACCCGAAGAAGCTGAAAATCATCGAGATCGAGGCCGCCCAGACGCCGCGCTCGCTCGCCGATGTCGCTGCCGCCGCGATCAACACCAACTACGCCGTCGACGCCAAGATCGAGCCGACCTCGGCGATCCTGCGCGAAGACCCGAAGGGCCCCTATGTCAACCTGATCGCCGTGCGCGAGGCCGACAAGGACAAGCCCTGGGTCAAGGCGCTGCTCGCCTCCTATCACACCCCCGAGATCAAGGCCTTCGTCGCCGAGCGTTTCAAGGGCTCGGTCCTCGCCGGCTGGTAAGGCTCCTCCCCCCGGGCTGTGGTCACGGCCGGGCACCTGCCCCGGAAGCGCAAGCTTCCGGGGTTTTTCGTTTCAACCCGTCGTCTTTCCGGGGCAGGCCGAAGGCCTGAGCCCGGAACCCATGAACACCCGCTTTCCGTCATGGTCGGGCTTGTCCCGACCATCCACGTCTTCGTTGGGCGAAGGCCGTGTTCAAGACGTGGATGCTCGCCACAAGGGCGAGCATGACGGACTGGAGCAGCGTCGTGTTCATGGGTTCCGGGTTCGCCGCTACGCGGCGCCCCGGAATGACGATGCGGTTGCTTAAACCGACAGGTACTGCGCCCGCACGGCCTCATCCGCCTTGAGCTCGTCCATCGTGCCGGTGAAGCGGATCAGCCCCTTCTCGATGATGGTGGCGCGGTCGGCGACCGAGCCGGCGAAGTGCAGATTCTGCTCGGAGATCAGCACCGAGAGCCCTTCGCTCTTCAGCGCCAGGATGGTCTTGGCCATCTCCTCGACGATGACCGGGGCGAGGCCTTCCGAGGGCTCGTCGAGCAGGACGAGCTTGGGATTGCCCATCAGGGTGCGGGCGATGGTCAGCATCTGCTGCTCGCCGCCGGACATCGCACCGCCCGGCCGGTCGCGCATGCGCCCGAGATTGGGGAAGAGCTGGAACAGCCGCTCCGGCGTCCAGTGCGGCGCGCCCTCGCGCTTCGGTCGCTGCGCCACGGAGAGGTTCTCCATCACGCTGAGCTCGGAGAAGACGCGGCGCTCCTCCGGCACATAGCCGATGCCGAGGCGGGCGATCTCGAAGGGCTCGCGCCCGACGATGGTGTGTCCCTCGAAGGTGATGCGGCCGGCCTGCGGCGGCACCAGCCCCATCACCGCCTTCATCGTCGTCGACTTGCCGGCACCGTTGCGGCCCATCAAGGCCAGCACCTCGCCGCGCCCCATCGAGAAGCCGACGCCGTGCAGGATATGGGCGCGGCCGTAATAGGCGTTGAGGCCTTCGATCTCGAGCATCAGTGGCCTCCCGAGGTCGCGCCGGAGCCGAGATAGACGGCGCGCACGGCCGGATCGTTGCGGACCTCCTCGGCCCGGCCCTTGGCGATCAGCTTGCCGCGGTCGAGCACCAGGATCGCATCGGAATGGGCGAAGACCACGTCCATGTCGTGCTCGGTGAAGAGCACGGCGATGCCGCGTTCCCGAGCGATCTCGGCGGTCAGCGCCATCAGCGCGATGCGCTCGCGCGGGGCCATGCCGGCGGTCGGCTCGTCCATCAGCAGGAGTTTTGGCTTGTTGGCGATCGCGACCGCGAGCTCGACCCGCTTCAGGTCGCCATAGGCGAGCACGCCGCAGGCGCGCTCGGCCTGGTCGAGCATGCCGACCTGTTTCAGCAGCGCGTCGGCCTCGGCGACATGGCGGTCCTTGGCGCGGCCGAACAGGGTCCAGGTTTCGCCGGCATGTGAGATCAGCGCCATCTGCACGTTCTCGCGCACGCTCATCGAAGCGAAGGTCGCGGTGATCTGGAAGGTGCGGCCGACCCCGAGCCGCCAGACCTCGCGCGGCTTCAGGCCGGTGATCTTCTTGCCGTCGAAGATCACCTCGCCGCGGTCGGAGGGGAGCTGGCCGTTCAGCATGTTGAAGCAGGTGGTCTTGCCGGCGCCGTTCGGGCCGATCAGCGCCAAGAGCTTGCCGGCCTCAACCGAGAAGCTGACATCGTCGACGGCGCGCACGCCGCCGAAGGATTTTCCGAGATTACGGACTTCGAGGACCGGGCTCATCGGGCGGGCTCCGGCGTGGCGGCGACGGGAGGAGCGGGCTCGACCTCGCGGCGCCGCTCGGCGAAGGCCAGCGCCGTGCCGACGAGGCCGCGCGGGAACAGGATGACGAGCAGGACGATCGAGGCGCCCATGACGAAGCGCCAGTACATCGTCGCCTTCATCAACTGCTCCTGCAGGCCCATGAAGGCGAAGGCGCCGACGATCGGGCCGGACACGGTCTGGACGCCGCCGAGCAGTACCATCAGGAGCCCATCGACCGAGCGCGGGATCGCCATATAGGTCGGGAAGACCGAGCCCTTGAAGAAGGCGAAGAGGGCGCCGGCGATGCCGGCCGCGAAGGCAGCGATAATGAAGGCGATCCACTGGATCCGCATCACCGGCAGGCCGATCGCCTCGGCCCGGAGCGGGTTGTCGCGCCCGGCCCGCAAGGCATAGCCGAAGGGCGCGAAGACGACGACGCGCAGGGCAAGGATCGCGGCGACGCAGACCGCCAGCGCGAGATAGTAGTAGACCAGCTTGGGCGCCGCCCAGGCCGCCGGCCAGACGCCGAGAATGCCGTTGTCGCCGCCGGTGACGTCGACCCACTGGAAGGCGGTCGCCCAGGCGATCTGGGCGAAGGCGAGCGTCAGCATGGCGAGGTAAACGCCCGAGAGCCGCACACAGAACCAGCCGAAGACGACGCCGGCGATGCCGGCGAGGAAAGGCGCGAAGGCGAGCGCCGGAACCATCGGCATGCCCAGCCACTTCACCGCCAGCGCCGCACCATAGGCGCCGAGCCCGAAATAGGCGGCGTGGCCGAAGGAGGCCATGCCGCCGGGGCCCATCATGAAGTGCAGCGACGCCGCGAACAGCGCGAAGATCGAGAGCTCAGTCAGCGTCAGCAGCCAGTGATCGGCGACGATGAAGGGGGCGAGCAGCAGCACGGCCAGTGCCGCGAGGCCGATCAGCTTGACGTTGGCGCTGGCCGGCAGCAGCAGCGGCTCGACCGGGCCATGGGCATGGGCGGTTCCGACCGGGCGCTTGCCCATCAGGCCGTAGGGCTTGATCACGAGCACGACGGCCATCACCAGGAAGACCAGCACCAGCGTGATCTTCGGAAAGATCAGGATGCCGAAGGCGTGGATGATGCCGATCAGCACCGCGGCGAGATAGGCGCCAGTAACGCTGCCAAGCCCGCCGACGACCACGACGACGAAGGCCTCCGAGATCATCGAGAGGTCCATGTGCAGGTTCACCGCCTCGCGCGGGAGCTGTAAGGCTCCTCCCAGCGCCGCAAGGCCGGCGCCGAAGGCGAAAACCGAGGTGAAGAGCAGGCGCTGGTTGACGCCAAGCGCGCCGACCATCTCGCGGTCCTGCGTCGCGGCGCGCACCAGCGTGCCCCAGCGCGTCTTCTGGAACAGGAACCAGAGCAGGCCGAGCATGATCGGCCCGACCACGATCAGGAAGAGCTCGTAGCTCGGGAAGCGGCTGCCCATCAGCACGACGAAGCTCTTGAAGCCGGGCGCGCGCGGTCCGAGCTTGTCCTCCGGCCCCCAGATGCCGAGCGCGATGTCCTGCACCATCAGCACGAGGCCGAAGGTGGCGAGCAGCTGGAACAGCTCGGGCGCCTGGTAGATCCGGCGCAGGATGACGATCTCGACGAGGGCGCCGAGCGCCGCGACGATGACAGCCGCCAGCAGCACTCCGCCCCAGAAGCCGAGCGCATTGGCCGGCCCGAAGCGGGTGACCAGCGTGAAGGCGAGATAGGCGCCCAGCATGTAGAAGGAGCCATGCGCGAAGTTCACGATCCGCGTCACGCCGAAGATGATCGACAGCCCGCAGGCGACGAGGAAGAGCGACGAGGCCGAGGCCAGGCCGTTGAGCGTCTGCGCGAAGATCAGATCGATCATGCGAGGTCCCGTCGAAACAACCGAAAAAGGGCGCAGTCTTCCTGCGGCCGCAGCGCTGAGCTGCGGCCGGGTCAGCCATAGTCTAGATCAGGTCGAAGCCTGGCGCTTCAGCCCGCCGGACGAAGCGTCTTCACCTCTGCATCCGAAGGCAGGTATTTGGCGCCGTCGGCATAGCGCCAGTCGACCATAACGCCCTTGCCGTCCTTGACCGCGGTCTTGCCGACATAGGCGCCGAGCGTCGCCTGGTGGTCGGAAGCGCGGAACTCCACCGGGCCGAAGGCCGAGGTGAACTTCAGCCCCTTCATGGCGTCGATAAGCTTCTCGTTGTCGGTCGTGCCCGCCTTGGCGAGGCCGGCAGCGATGGCGTTCATGGTGTCGAAGCCGACCACCGAGCCGAGCCGGGGGTAGTCGTTGTACTTGGCCTTGTAGGCATCGCGGAACTTGACGTGATCCGGAGTCTGGATGTCGGCATGCGGATAGCCGGTGACGATCCAGCCGACCGGCGTCTCGGCGCCGAGCGGATCGAGATATTCGGGCTCGCCGGTCAGCATCGAGACCACCGTCCGACCTTCGAAGAGCCCGCGGGTATTGCCCTGGCGCACGAAGTTCGAGAGGTCGGCGGCGAAGGTGACATTGAAGATCGCATCGGGCTTGGCCGCCTCGAGCGCCTGCACGGTGGCGCCGGCATCGATGCGGCCGAGCGCCGGGAACTGCTCGGCGACGAACTCGACGTCGGGCTTGGCCTTCTTCAAGAGCTCCTTGAACCACTTCACCGCCGACTGGCCGTATTCGTAGTTCGGCGCCACGGTCGCCCATTTCTTCGCCGGGAGCTTGGCGGCTTCCTCGACCAGCATCGCCGCCTGCATGTAGGTCGAGGGCCGCAGGCGGAAGGTGTAGCGGTTGCCCTTGGCCCAGACGATCGCGTCCGAAAGCGGCTCTGAGGCGACATAGAGCCGCTTGTTCTGCAGGGCGTAGTCGGCGATGGCGAGGCCGACATTGGAGAGGAAGCCGCCCGAGAGCAGATCGACCTTCTCGGCATTGATCAGCTCGCCGGCGAGGCGCACCGAATCCTCGGGCTTGCCGGCATCGTCGCGGAACAGGGTCTCGATCTTGCGGCCGAGCACGCCGCCCTTGGCGTTGACCTGCTCCAGCGCCAGCTCCCAGCCCTGGCGATAGGGCTTCAGGAAGGCCGGCTGCGAGGTGTAGCTGTTGATCTCGCCGATCTTGATCGGCGCGCTCTGGGCGCGCAGCAGCGACGGCGTGGTCAGCGCGACCGCGCCGAGCGCAGCTCCGCTGACGAATTGGCGACGGTCCATCTGGTGGCTCTCCCGTTGATCGCTGGTCTTACGCATCCACAGCCCCTCGCTGCGCGATTTCCTACCCTAGGCCACTGCAGTGCGCTGCAACAAGCCAGGGCGGAAATTCGTTTGTATGCGTATGAAATTTCGACTGCGTTTCGCAGTTTGTCAATCGTCGAAATACAGGTTCCTTTGCCGCCGGCTTGGGCAGCGCCATGTCAGGGCCAGCCGAGCGGACCTCAGGCGGACTGCTTCGCGCTCTGCCGGGCCGTGAGCGTCGCCTCGATCGCTTCGACCACGCCGACAAGCTCGGCGATGCTGTCGATGACATAGTCGGCCCCGGCCGCGCGTAGCTTCGCCGCCGCCTCGCCGCGCAGCTTCTGCTGTTCGAGCAGCGGCAAGTCGTTCCATTCGGCCAGCGACAGGCCGACGCAATTGCCGGAGATGGCGAGCCCGACCGTCCAGGTGCCGGCGGCGACGCCTTCGGCGATGCCGGGCTCGGTATCGTCGACCTTGATCACGGCGGAAGGCGGATAGACGCCGAGATCGGCGAAGCAGCGATACATCATCAGCGGGCTCGGGCGGCCCTCGACGAGATCGCCGGCGCAGACGAGGTTGTCAGGCTCGTAGCCCTGCGCCGCCGCGACCGGCAGCAAGCGCTCCATGATCTCGCGGGTATAGCCGGTGGTCGAGCCGATCTTGAGCCCGCGCCGGCGCAGATTGGCGATGCTGTCGGCTGCGCCGGGGATGAGGTCGGCATAGTCGGTGACGACGGCGGCGTTGAGCGGCACGAACTCAGCGTAGACCGCATCGATCGCCGCCTCGCCCGGTATCTCGCCATGGGCGGCACGCCAGGCCTCAGCGATCGCCGGCTCCGCCATCAGCGCCGCGATATGGGCGCGCTTGGGCAGGCCCATCGGGCCGCGCGCCTGCGCGATCGTGATCGCGACGCCGAAGCGGGCGAAGACCTCGACGAAGGCGCCCATCGGCGCGCGCGAGCCGAAATCGACGACCGTGCCGGCCCAGTCGAGCACCACCGCCTTGACGGTCTGGAAGGGAAGCAGGGACAGCACGCTCATCCGAACATCTCCGCAATGGTCTCTTCGCCGATGGCGAAGGAGGTGGACGCTCCCGTCCCCGATGTGACGATGACCAGGCTGGTGCGCTCGGCGACCCATTCGCGCAGCATCGGCCGGTCGGGCAGGCTGGCATAGGTGCCGAGCCAGCGCGCCTCGACGGACGGCCGGGCGCCGAACACCGCCTCGTATTCGTCGAGGATCAGCTCATCGACATCGGTGTCACCGAACGGATCGGGCGTCGCGGCATAGTGATGGGAATCGCCGACGACGCGGGTGCCGTCGGCCGAGGCGACGGTGATCAGATGGATGCCATTGGCGAGCTGCTTGGGCTGCTCGCGCTCGAGCCGGGCGCGCAAGGCGGCGGCCTCCGGCAATTCGGCATAGCCGAGATAGCGCACCAGCGAGAGGTCGGACATCACCGCGCAAGGCAGATCGGGACCGGAGGAAGCGGTCCGCACCCGCAGCATCTGCAGCTTGCAGCGCGTCAGCGCGGGATAGGCGGCTTTGAGCGCGTCGGCATAAAGACCGGTGAAATCATCGCCCGGGCAGATGATCGCGGCGTCCGCTCGCAGGACCCCGTTCGAGGTCTCGATCACCGGCAAGGCCACGCCGCGCACTGTTGTCTTGCGCAGGATGGTGACCCCCCAATCGCGTTCGAGATGGGCGGCGAGCAGCGGGATCGCCTCACGCGATTCGACGCGCAGATCATGCGGGCTCCACAGCGCCGCCTGCTGGCCGGCGAGGAAGGGGAAGCGCTCGCCGAGCGCATTGCCGCTCACCAGCTCGCAGCCCTCGCCCATCTCGGTCCTGAGGAAGGCTTCGAGTACCGCGGTCGCCTCAGGCCGGCGCGAGGTTGTGCAGAGCCCGGCATGGGCGATGGCGATGCCGGCCTTGGGCGCGATCTGCGCCCAGACATCGCGCGAGCGCTGTGCCCGCCGCCAGGTCTCGCCGGCTTGCTGGCCGGTCACGGTGATGAAGCCGAAATTGCGGATGGAGGCGCCGTTCGCCTGCGCATCGCGGTCGATCAGCACCACTTTCAGCCCGCGCCGCGCCGCTGCGAGCGCATGGGCGAGGCCGACGATGCCGGCGCCGACGATGGCGAGATCGAAACTGCGCTCCACGAACTGTCCTCCCGGCGCTCTTGCGATTCGCGCCCATGCCAATCGGGGCCGCTTAAGGCCCTTGCAATGCAGAACTGTGACGAAGCGGGGTTCGCAGCCGGCTCATCGCACGCCATGCGTGCAATGGTGCATGATCAGGAACGACCGCCGTCGACCGAGAGCACCTGGCCGGTCACCCAGCCCGCCTGCTCGGAGAGGAAGAACAGGCTGGCATGGGCGATATCCTGAGGTGTGCCGAGCCGGCGGGTATGGATGCCCTCGATCAATCGCTTCTGGCCGTCCGGACCATAGGATTCCCATTGCCGCTCGGTCGCCGGGTTGGAGCGGACGAAGCCGGGCGCGACCGAATTCACGGTGATTCCATGCGGGCCGAATTCCCAGGCGAGCTGCCTGGTCAGGCCCACCAGCGCATGCTTGGCGCTGGCATAGGCCTGGATGCCGGTCAGGCTCGGGCGAAGCCCTGCGCCCGAAGAGATGTTGACGATACGGCCGTAGCCGGCCTGTTTCATCGTCGGCGCGGCCGCCTGCGACAGGAAGAAGGCGGCGTCGACATTGGCGGCGAAGACGGCGCGCCAGTCGCTCTCCGAGATCTCCTCGATCGGCCGGCCGACCTGGCCGCGCACGCCGCCTGCGGCATTGACCAGGAGATCGAGCCGGCCTTCGGCGGCGAGGATCGCATCGACCAGCGCCTTGGCGGCTTCCGGGCTCCCGAGATCGGCGACATGGGCATTGGCGCCGAGCGCTTCTGCGCTGGCGGCGACGCCGTCCGCATCGAGATCGGCGAGATGAATCTTCGCTCCGGCGTCGACAAGCGCGGCGGCGATGGCGCGGCCGATGCCTTGCGCGGCGCCGGTGACGAGGGCTACGCGATTGTCGAAGCGGATTTGCATTGCTCGATCAACACCTTCAGCGTCTCGAACGACATCGGGCGGCGGCCATCCTCGATGTCCTGGATTAGCGATACCAGGAGTTCCAATGCCGGCGTGGCGACGCCGACCTCGCGGCCGAGCGCAGAGATGATGCCGATCTGCGGCTGGCCTTCCGTCTTGCGCTTGCGCACGGCGAGATCGCGCCAGATGCCGGAATGGGTCTTGGCGGTCTTCGAGGTGTAGTCGGCGAGCCAGGCGATCGTCTCGATTTGCGGCCCTTCCGGCGTATCCGGCGCGAACACGCTGGGATCGAACGCGCCGAAGCCGAGCGAAGCGACTCCGCGCGCCGCCGCGACCGCGCCGACCTCGCGGCCGAGCGCAAGCCAGACCGGCAGCCGCTCCGGATCGGCGAAGTTCGCCGACATGGAATCGTTGGTCAGGGCCGTGCCGAACAGCATCGCGCCATAGGCGAGCTTGCCCCAGAGATAGCCGTAGATGTTGTCGGTCAGGATCGCGTCCGGCTCGAACAACTTGAGCAGCCGGTGCATCTCGCGCACGCGCTCGCTCATCGCCCCGTCGAGCTCGCCGACGACGACAGCGCCGCGATTGCCGTAGAGGACCTCGCCCGGCCCATGCCAGTCGGCGCCGAAATTGACGAAGCAGCCCATGGTCCGCTGTTCGCCGACCGTCTTGGCGATGGTGATCTCGTTGAGCCCGTTCTGGGCCGAGAGCACGAAGCCGTCAGCGGCGAGATGCGGCTTCAGAGCGGCGAGCGCAGCCTCCGTCGCACCGGCCTTCACCGCCAGCACGATGCGCGAATAGCTGCCGGTCAGCTCCTGCGGCGTCACCGCCGGTACCGCCTGCCGGAACTCCTCGACCGGCCCGGTGATCGAGAGCCCCGACGTCCGACAGGCCTCGACATGCTCAGGCACGATGTCGACCAGCAACACCGGCACGCCGGCCCGCGCCCAATAGGCGCCGAGCGTGCCGCCGATCGCGCCGGCGCCCCAGATCAGGATGGGCTCGCCGCTCATGCCTGCCCCATCACCTCGACCTCCGCATGGGTTCCGACATGAACGAGCCCGTCCGGCGTCACCCATCCCCGATACATGCCTTCGGAGTTATAGGGCGCGACGATCGCGCCATCGGCCCCGACGGCGACGAGCCCGGCCCCGATCTTGTGCGCGGTGAGTTCTGCGATGGCGCGGTCGGCCGCCTCCTTCAGCGAGAGGCCGGCATAGCCAATCAGCGACGCGATCTCATGGCCGACGCAATGGCGGATGAAGAACTCGCCCTTGCCGGTGCCCGACACCGCGCAGCGCCCGTCGCGGGCATAGGTGCCGGCGCCGATGATCGGGGAATCGCCGACGCGGCCCGGGGGCTTGTTGGTGTAGCCGCCGGTCGAGGTCGCGGCGGCGAGATGACCGTCGGCGTCGAGCGCCACCGCGCCGACCGTGCCGTGCTTCTCAGCCTCGCTCGCCTCGTCGGCGGTGCCGACGAGCTCGCGGATCTTCATCGAGGCCAGGTTCTTGCGCCGCCTTTCGGTCGAGAAATACTCGTTCTCGACGATGTCGAGCCCTTCGGTCTGGGCAAAGGCGTCGCCGGCCGGACCGGTCAGCAAGAGCGGGTCGCCGCGATGCATCAGCGCCTTGGCGGCGCTGATCGGATTGCGGATGCGCTTGACCGCGCAGAGCGCCCCGGCGGCCAGGGTCGCGCCGTCCATGATCGAGGCGTCGAGCTCATGCTCGCCATCGGCATTGAGGGCGGCACCATAACCGGCGTTGAAATGGACGGAATCCTCCATCACCAGCACGGCGGCCTCGACCGCGTCGACCGCGCTGCCGCCCTTGGCGAGGACCGCCCAGCCGGCGCGCAGCGACTTGGCGAGATGGGCCTTGGCCTCGGCCCATTCGGCGTCCGTCATCTCGGCCTTGGGCAAGGTGCCGCAGCCGCCATGGATGGCGAGGGCGATGGTCATGCTGAGTTATCCTGACTTCAACTAGGCTGTCGCGAACGTGCGGTGCACCGTCATGGTCGGGCTTGTCCCGACCATCCACGTCTTCGTTCTTCGAGTGCCGTGTTCAAGACGTGGATGCTCGCCACAAGGGCGAGCATGACGGCCTTAGCTCGGCTTACTTCACCGGCTTGATGTCCATCGCCAGCGTGTCCTCGTCGACGCGCGGGCGGATCGTCACCTTGGCCTTCTGCATCGCCCAGGCCGAGCCGACCGCGACGATCGGCAGGCGCGGCCGGTCCTTGGCGACGATGGCGTTGGCCTGCGAGAGCAGGTCGTTGCGCTTGGCCTCGTCCATCTCGACCGCCGCGTCCTCGATCAGCTTGTCGAGCTCGGCGTTCTTGTAGCCAAGCACGTTGAAGGCGCCGAGCTTCTTGGCCGGGTCGTTCGAGTGCACCACCGAGGAGAGCGTGTAGTTCGCCTCGCCCGTCAGCGTGCCCCAGCCCGACATCGACAGCGAGAACTCGCCGCGGGTCCGGGCCGGGAAGAAGACCGCGCCGGGCTGGGCATTGGCGTTCACCTCGATGCCGATCCGTGCCAGCATCTGGGCGATCGAGGTGCCGACCTGGCGATCGCCCGGCAGGCGGTCATTGGTGAAGGAGAACGAGACCTTGAAGCCGTTGGGGTAGCCGGCTTCCTCCATCAGCTTCTTCGCCTTGGCGAGGTCCGGCTTCAGCGGCGGCAGGCTCTTGTTGTAGCCGGCGATGTCGGGCGTCACCAGCTGGTTGACCGGAGCGCCGAGCCCTTCCATCGCGATCTCAGCCAGTGCCGGACGGTCGATGGCGAGGTCGATCGCCTCGCGCACCTTGGCGTCCTGCATCGGGTTCTTGGGCAGGGCCGAGCCGTCCTTGGCGCTGACCTGCGGGGCCTTGTCCCGCATGTCGAGCTCCATGTTGAAGACATAGACGGTGTCGATGGTGGCGACCGAGAGCTTGGCATCGCGTTTCAGCGTCGGCACGTCGGAAGCCGGGGCGCGCACGATGATGTCGACCTGGCCGGCCTTGAGCTGGGCGACGCGGGCGGCATCGTTCGGCAATTCCTTGCGCAGCACCCGCTGCCACGGCTCCTTCTCGCCCCAATAGCCGTCGAAGCGCTCGAGCACGAGCTGGTCCTTCGGCGTCCAGGACACGAACTTGTAGGGGCCGGTGCCGATCGCCGCCTTGCCGGTATTGAAGGCGTCGTTGGCATTGTCCTTGGTCAGCCCGGCCGCCGCCTTGTGCGAGACGATGAACAGGCGGATGAAATCGTTCGGCAGGTTCGGCGCCGGACCATCGGTGACGATGTGGACGGTGAGCGGATCGACGATCTTCACCTCCTTGACGCGCCGGACATAGATCGTCGTCGGGTTCGGGCCAGCGACCACCGGGATGCGCTCGATCGAGAACTTGACGTCCTCTGCGGTGAAGTCCGAGCCGTCATGGAACTTGACGCCCGGCCGCAGCTTAAACTCCCAGACGGAGGGCTCGATCGCCTTCCAGCTCGTGGCGAGGCGCGGTTCGATCTGCAGCTTGTCGCCCGACCAGGTCAGGGTGTCGAAGACATGCTTCAGCGCTTCGGCATGCGTGCCAGTCGCGGTGAAATGCGGATCGATTGATTCAGGTCCCGCGCGCACGCCGATGGTCAGCGTCTGGGCCATGGCGGCGCCGGAGAGCGGCAATCCGATCAGGGCGGCAAGAGCGGCGGTCCGCCAGAGCGGGGACCGGTGCGACAAGGGCTTGGTCATTTGGAGGTCCCTTCGGGTTCGAGATCGGCAGGCCAGGTCGGGGAGGCGATCACCATCTTGTCCATCAGCTCGCAGAGCTGCTTCTGCTCGGCTTCGGTCAGCACCGAGAGCATCGCGGTCTGCTGGCCCACCATCATCGGCATGGTTTCGTCGAAGATGGCGCGCCCGGCCGGCGTCAGCGCCAGCACATAGCTGCGCAGATCGTCCGGATCGGTCTCGCGCTTGAGCAGGCGCCGCTGCAGCAGCTTCTGGATCGCGCGCGAGAGCGTGTTCTTGGGCAGGCCGGAGGAGGAGACGATATTCTTGGCCGCGACGCCGCCCTTGAGTCCGACGGCGTAAAGCGCGACGAATTCCGGTCGCACCAGCCCGTAGCGCGTCTCGATCCAGCGATAGACCGGGTCGTTGAAGCGGAAGGCGATGAAGTTAAGCCGGAACGACAGCCAGCAGGGATTGTCCCAGAGCTTGGTGACGGTCAGCGGATCGAGCTCGCGCAGCGCAGCCTCGCGGTCGCGGTCGAGTTTGGACAAGGAGGTCGGGGCGCGTGCCATCTCGGACATCCCATTTAGTTCCATATGGAACTTGACGGTCGCTGATGCGACTGTCAAGGATGACGCGGTTTCGCCGAAACGCAAGGATCAGGCCGTGCTCGTCGCCCGGATGAACTGGATGCAGATCGAGGACCAGGCGAAGCGCGACGATCGCTGCGTGCTGCCGCTCGGCTGCGTCGAGCAGCATGCCTATTTGAGCCTCGCCACCGATGCGATCCTGTCCGAACGCATCGCAGCCGAAGCGGCCGAGCCGCTTGGCATCCCGGTCTTCCCGGTGCTGGCCTATGGCATGACGCCGGGTTTCACCGCCTATCCCGGCACGATCTCGCTGCGCATGACCACTTACATCGCGCTGATCGAGGATCTGCTCGAAGGCGTCTACCGCTCCGGCTTCCGCCGCATTGTGCTGGTCAACGGCCATGGCGGCAATGCGCCGGTGATGACGGCGGTGACCGAATGGATGGGCCGGCGGCCCGACGCCAGCGTCAAGATGCACAACTGGTGGGCCGGGCCGCGCTTCCAGAAGGCGGTGAAGGCGACCGACCCTGCAGCCTCGCATGCCTCCTGGATGGAGAATTTCCCCTGGACGCGCCTCGAAGGCGTGACCCTGCCCGATGGGGTGAAGCCGCCCTTCGATGCCGCGCTCTACCAGGCCGCCAGTCCGCAGCGGAAGCGCGAGATCCTCGGCGACGGCAATTTCCATGGCCGTTACCAGCGGCCGGACGAGGAGATGCTGGCGCTCTGGGCCGTGGGCGTCGAGGAAACCCGCGCGGTGATGGTCGAGAGCTGGCCGTGATGACCTATCCTGCCGCTGTCTCTATCCAGGAGAGCGGCAACGAATCCCCTCTCCTTGGCATGGAGGTTGCGAAGCAACGGCGACGAATGTCCCTCCGATGCTGACCCATGTCATCGAGCGTATCCTGCAGGCGCTGGCCGTCATGCTGGTCATGTCGGCGCTTGTCTTCGTCGGCGTCTACGCGATCGGCAACCCGATCGACGTGTTGATTGGCCCCGATGTCAGCCAGGACATCAGGCTCGACACCATCGCCCGCTACGGCCTGGATAAGCCGCTCTGGGAACAGTATTTCACTTTTCTCGATCGCGTCCTGCACGGCGATTTCGGCCGCTCCTTCGTCTTCGGCATGCCGGTGCTGGAACTGATCCTGTCGCGCCTGCCGGCGACGCTGGAACTGACGCTGGCGGCCGTTCTAGGGGCGGCGCTGATCGGCATCCCCGCCGGCATCTATGCCGGCTACCGGCCGGGCAGCCCGCTGTCCAAGCTGATCATGGCGCTCTCGATCCTCGGCTTCTCGGTGCCGACCTTCTGGATCGGCCTCGTCCTGATCATGACCTTCGCCGTCGAGCTGCAATGGCTGCCGGCCGGCGGGCGCGGCGAGACCGCCGCGCTCTTCGGCGTCGAATGGAGCTTCCTGACGCCGAATGGCCTGTCGCATCTTTTGCTGCCGGCGCTGAACCTCGCCTTCTTCAAGCTCGCGCTGATGACCCGGCTGGCGCGGGCCGGCACGCGCGAAGTCATGCTGACCGACACCGTGAAATTCGCCCGCGCCGCCGGCATTCCGGAGAGCGTCATCCTGCGCCGGCATGTCCTGCGCCTGATCTCGATCCCGCTCGTCACCGTCTTCGGCCTCGAATTCGCCTCGACGCTCGCCTTTGCGGTGGTGACCGAGACGATCTTCTCCTGGCCCGGCATCGGCAAGCTGATCATCGACTCCATCCAGTCGCTCGACCGGCCGGTGATGGTCGCCTATCTGATGCTGGTCGCCTTCGTCTTCATCATGATCAACTTCCTGGTCGACCTCACTTATTTCGCGCTCGACCCGCGCTTGCGGAAGGGGCGGGCATGATGCGGACGGAAGCGCCGATCGCCCGCTTCTGGAGCGAGTTCAGGGAGAGCCGCGTCGCCGTCGCGGCGCTCGTCGTCGTCGTGCTAATGATCGGCGTCGCCCTGCTGGCACCGCTGATCGCGCCGCAGAACCCCTACGATCTCGCCAATCTCGTCCTCTCCGACGCCCGCCGCCCGCCCGGCTATGTCGGGTCCAGCGGCTATACCCACTGGCTCGGCACCGACGCGCAGGGGCGCGACCTGTTGTCGGCCATCCTCTACGGCCTGCGCATCTCCCTGCAGATGGGGCTGGTCGCCGGCACCTTCGCCTTCGCCATCGGCGTCGCGCTCGGCATCGCCGCCGCCTATCTCGGCGGGCGGCGCGAGGCCTTCATCATGCGCGTCATCGACCTGCAGCTCGCCTTTCCCGCGATTCTGCTGGCGCTGGTGATCTCCGCCCTGCTCGGTCAGGGCAAGGCGCAGCTCATCGCCGCGCTGGTCGCGGCGCAATACGCCTATTTCGCCCGCACCGCCCATGGCGCGGCCTCGGCCGAGCGCGGCAAGGACTATGTCGAGGCGGCGCTGTCGACGCCGCTTCCGGCGCGGCAGGTGATCTGGCGGCACATCCTGCCCAACTGCCTGCCGCCGCTGATCGTGGTCGCGACGGTGCAGGTGGCCAACGCCATCGCGCTGGAGGCGACGCTCTCCTTCCTGGGCGTCGGCCTGCCGGTGACCGAGCCTTCGCTGGGTTCGCTGATCGCCAACGGCTTCCAGTACATGCTGTCGGGCCGCTACTGGATCTCGATCTATCCGGGGCTCGCTTTGATCCTGCTGATCGTCGCGATCAACCTGGTCGGCGACCAGATCCGCGACCAGGTCAATCCGAGGCTGAAGCGATGAGGGCGGGTGTGAACCCACTTCGTCATGGTCGGGCTTGTCCCGACCATCCACGTCTTCGTCGATCGAGGACCGTGTTCAAGACGTGGATGCTCGGCACAAGGCCGAGCATGACAGGGGAGGCGCGCCCATGACCGACGTCCCTCTCCTCGCGGTCACCGACCTAACCACGCAGTTCTTCACCCGCGCCGGCGTGGTCAAGGCGGTCGACGGCGTCTCCTTCTCGTTGCGCCGCGGCGAGGTGATGGGGCTCGTCGGTGAATCCGGCTCCGGCAAGAGCGTCACCGGCTTCTCGATCATCGGCCTGATTGATCCGCCCGGCCGCGTCGCCGGCGGCTCGGTGAAGCTCGAAGGCCATGAACTCGTCGGCCTGCAGCCGGACGAGTTGCGCAAGCTGCGCGGCCGTGTCGTCTCGATGGTCTTCCAGGACCCGCTGATGACGCTGAACCCGGTGCTGACCATCGGCGAGCAGATCAGGCTGGCGATCGAGGCGCACCAATCCATTTCCGCAGCCGAGGCGCGCCAGCGCGCCATCGCCGGTCTCGCCCAGGTCCGCATTCCGCGCCCCGAGGCGACGGTCGATTTCTACCCGCATCAGCTCTCCGGCGGCATGCGCCAGCGCGTCGCCATCGCGATCGCGCTGCTGCACCGGCCGAAGCTGATCATCTGCGACGAGCCGACGACCGCGCTCGACGTGTCGATCCAGGCCGAGATCCTGGCCGAGATGAAGGAGCTCGTCGCCGAGCTCGGCACCGCGCTGATCTGGATCAGCCACGACCTCGCCACCGTCGCCTCGATCGCCCAGCATGTCGCGGTGATGCGGCTCGGCAAGATCGTCGAGTCCGGCCCGACGCTCGACGTGCTGACGCGCCCGCAGCACGCCTACACCCGTGCCTTGCTCGACGCGCTGCCCTCGCGCGCCAAGCCCGGCGAGTTGCTGCTGCGTGGCGGCGGCGTGCCCGATGCTGCCCCACCTCCTCGCAAGCCGGCGGCAGCCGCTGCCGCGCCGGTATCTGGCGCTCCGTATTTCGTCGCCGATCGCGTCAGCAAGCGCTTCGAGTCGCGGCCCGGTGCCCTGCGCGCACTCGGCCAGAGGCTCGGCTTCATGCAGCCGCCGCCTGCGGTGATGGCGGTCGACGAGGTCAGCCTGATCGTGCCGCGCGGCGAGGCGCTCGGGCTGGTCGGCGAATCCGGCTCGGGCAAGTCGACGCTCGGGCGCATGGCGGCGGGCATCTATGCGCCCACCTCGGGCACCGTTCGCCTCGAGGGCCGGCCGGTGATGAGCGAGGGCGCCGAGCCGAAGAAGCTCACGACCCGTATCCAGACGATCTTCCAGGACCCGTTCGCCTCGCTCAATCCGCGCATGCGCATCGGCGCCGGCATCGCCGAAGGGCCGCTCGCCCACGGGCTGGTCAGCAAGGCCGACAGCGCGGCTTATGTCCGCGACTGGCTCGCCGCGGTCGGGCTCGACCCTGGTTTCGCCGACCGCTATCCGCACCAGTTCTCCGGCGGCCAGCGCCAGCGCGTCGCCATCGCCCGCGCGCTCGCCATGCAGCCCGATCTCGTCGTCTGCGACGAGCCGGTCGCCTCGCTCGACGTCTCGATCCAGGCGCAGATCATCAACCTCTTGATGCGCCTGCGGGCCGAGCTCGGCCTGACCCTGATCTTCATCTCGCACGATCTCTCGGTCGTCCGGCATCTCTGCGACCGGGTCGCGGTGATGTATCGCGGCCGCATCGTCGAGGAGGGGGCGGCGGGCGACGTCTACGACAACCCGCAGCACGACTACACCAAGCGGCTGCTCGCGGCCGTGCCGGTGCTGCCCGAAGCGGCGGCCTGAACAGGAGGAACGCCATGACCGAACTGAACCCCTGGCAATGGCCGGAGGAGACCTGGCGCGGCAAGGTCGAGCAGGTGAGAGCCGGCCGCAATCTCAAGCCGAAGAGCTGGCCGGGTGGGGCGCGCTGCGCCGTGGCGCTCTCCTTCGACGTCGACCACGAGACCAACGAACTGCGCGATGGCGGCAAATCGGTCGGCCGGCTGTCCTGGGGCCAGTACGGCAACCGCGCCGGCATGCCGCGCATCCTCTCCATGCTGGCGCGCGAGGAGATCAAGGCGAGCTTCTTCGTGCCGGCGGTGACCGCGCTGCTCTATCCCGACGAGCAGCGCCGCGTGGTTGCGGAAGGCCATGAGGTCGGCCTTCATGGCTGGATCCATGAGGTCAATACGGCGGTTCCGCCCGACCAGGAGCGTGAACTGCACCTGCGCTCGGCCGATACGCTGGAGACAATCACCGGCGTCAGGCCGGTCGGCATGCGTACCCCGTCCTGGGATTTTTCCGAGGTGACGCTCGCCGTCGAGCGCGAGCTCGGCCTGATCTACGATTCATCGCTCTTCGCCGATGACGATCCTTACGAGCTGGTCGAGAAGGGCGAGCCGACCGGCCTGGTCGAATTGCCGGTCGAGTGGATCCGTGACGACGCGGTCTATTTCAACATGAACCGCTTCCAGGCGCTGCGGCCCTATACGGCGCCCGAGGCGGTGTTCGACATCTTCAAGCGCGAATTCGACGGCGCCTATGCCGAAGGCGGGCTCTTCCTTTTGACCATGCACCCGCATGTCATCACCTATCGCTCGCGCTTCTGGATCCTCGAGGAGCTGGTGCGCCATGCCAAGGCCAAGGGCGATGTCTGGTTCGCGACGCATGCCGAGATCGCGGCCTATGTGAAGGCGCAGGCGGGGCTCTGACGCGGGCGTGATTTCGGGCCGGTTGCCGCTGGGGCAGCGGAACCGTGCCCGATTTCGGCCGTTTTCGGTTCATTCGGAATTCAGGGCGCGGGGGCGTTCATCTCCGGAAGAACAACTGGAAACGGATGTCATGACGCGCACGAAAAACCTGCTCCTGCTCGGCACCCTCATCCCCGCCATCCTGTTGTCGCAGGGCAGTTTCGCCGCTCCATCGCTCCAGCTCGCCCAGGCGCAGCCCGGCGATGACGACCGGCAGGACCCGCGCCGCCAGCGGCCTCAAGGTGGACAGGAGCGTCCGACCCAGGGCGGGCAGGAACGTCCCGGCCCCCGGTCAGCGCCGCCGGTTCCCGCGCCGATCGCTCGTCCCCCTGCGCCGCAGGTCGCGCCTCCCGGGGGCCCGGCCGAGCCTCAACAGCCGCGCCGCCCGGTCCCGCCCGCAGGCACGGCGCCCGGCCAGATTGCTCCGCCTGTTCCACAGGGGGCGCCGCGAGCTCCCTCGGCGGCTCCGGGGCAGATTGCGCCGCAGCCTTCGCCCGCCCGGCCAGTAACGCCGCCGGCCCAGCCCAATGCCTCAGGCGCTCCGTCCGGCGACAGCGCTCCGCGCCGTCCAGCCCCCCCGCAGGCGGCCCCGGCCCGGCCGCCCGCAGCTGCACCCTCGGCACCTGCACCGGGCCAAGTTGCCCCGAGCGGTCGCGGCCAGCCCTCGGCTGTCCCGCCGGCCGGCCGTACGCCGGGTGCCCCGTTGCAACCCGGCACAGCGCCGTCGCAGTCGGCTCCGTCGAGACCGCCCCCAGGCTTGAACCGCCAGCCTGGTCAGGCGGCGCCCACTCCACCCGCGCCCGGACAGACGGCTCCCGCTCCGAGGGCCGGACAGCCGCAGCCGGAACAGCCTTCGGCCGTTCCGCCGGCCGGCCGCGCGCCGGCAGCTCCAGCGCAGCCTGGCATCGCGCCTGCGCAACCCGGTACTGCCGCACCCGTGCCGGCGGCTCCGCCTCAGCCCACGCCTGGCCAGGCGGCTCCTGGCCAGCCGCCGGTGGCCCCGAATGCCGGTCGACCACCGGGAGCTCCGGCCCAGCCGGGAGCCGCGCCCGCGCAACCCGTGCCCGGAGCCGGTCAGCAGCCCGGCGCGTTGCGACCTGGCGTTGCTCCCGGACAGGCACAGCAGCCGCAAACCCTGCCGCCGGCCGGCCAGCCCGCGCCTGATCGCCAGGGACGCCGCGGCGGCATCGGCCTCGGCGGCGCGGCTGCGATCGGTCTCGGCGCCGCCGCGATCGGTGGCATCATGGCGACGCAGGGCGCGAGCCGGCTCGACGACATCCGCAGCCGGCGCGAGGAGCGCCGCGAGGGCGACGTCACCATCATCCGCGAGCCCGGGCGCACCATCATCCGCGGCGACGACGATCGCGTCATCATCCGCCGGGACGAGACCCAGCGCTTCCGCGATCTCGGCCTCGACACCCGCAGCGAGCGCCGTGGCGAGGAGACGGTGACAGTCTATGACCGTCCCGACGGCACGCAGATCGTCACGGTGACCGACGCCGAAGGTCGCCTGATCCGCCGCTCGCGGCGCGAGCGCGACGGCGGCGAATTCGTCATCATCGACAATGTCCGCCGTGACGGGCCGCAGGCGCGCTTCGCAGAGGAGGTGGTGGTCCTGCCGCCGCCGCAGCTGCGCATTCCGCGCGAGCGCTACATCGTCGATGCCGAGCGTGCCGACGAGCGCTTGATCTACGAGACGATCACCGCGCCGCCGGTCGCGCCGGTGCCGCGCCGCTACACGCTCGACGAGGTCCGCTACTCGCCCGACCTGCGCGCCCATATGCGCAGCGTCGACATCGACACGATCAACTTCGATTCCGGCTCCTGGACGGTCACATCAGATCAGGCCGGTCGCCTGCGGGTCATCGCTGACGCGGTGCGCCAGGCGGTCGAGCGGGCACCGAACGAGGTCTTCATGGTCGAGGGCCATACCGACGCGGTCGGCTCCGATGTCGACAATCTCTCGCTGTCGGACCGGCGAGCGCAATCGGTCGCCGAGATACTGACCCGCGATTTCGGCATCCCGGCCGAGAACCTGACGACGCAGGGCTATGGCGAGCAGTATCCCAAGGTCCAGACGCAGGGCGATTCGCGCGAGAACCGGCGGGTGACCCTGCGCCGGATCACGCCGCTGCTCACCGGCCAGAACCAGCAGTGATGCCATGCGGGGCAGCGTCCGGGCTGCCCCGCACTTTTCGTTGACGGCGATTGGAACCATTGCCGGACATTGCAGTTGCCCACTAAGGCCGGAATCCGTTCCGCCGGCCTCTGGAGGGTGTCATGCGCAAGAACCCTTGGGTCCTTCTCGGAGTGATTGTCGCTGCGCTGATCGTTGCGGAAGCTGCCGCTGCGCAGTCTTCTCAACCGCAGATGCAACGCCAGCAACGCGCGCCTGGCGTGCCAATGGCGCCGAATGCGGGTGAAGTGCAGAAGCTCGAGCCGCGCTCCGATCGCGTCGAGGACTGGCGTGAGCGGGAGCAACTGGCGCGCAACCGATCGGCACCGCCCGAGCCCAATCGCGAGATCCCGATGCCGAAGCCGGTGCCATCGATCATCGCGCCGACTCGTTAGAGGCCACCGCTTCCAGTTTAGAGTCAGGTAAGGCTCGCCACCTATGGTGGCGGCGAGGAGCTACGCCCATGAGTGAGATGTCGGTCGCGATCGCCCAAAGCCTGATCAGCATGAAGTCGGCTGCGACGCAGCAGGCGCTTCAGCTCGAGATGGTCAAGCAGAACGCCGATTCCGACCAGGCACTGGTCGCCATGCTCCAGCAGGCGACCGAGCAGCAGCAGGCCACGCTCCCCGCCGGCCAGGGCGGCAATCTCGATATAACCGCCTGATTTCACCTTCTGCGTGTGAAATGCTGCCGGCGCATGCCAGCGCCGCGCCAGATCGTGGTCCTTTGCCGGTTGCGCTGAGATCACGACGGTTCTAACCTCCGCCTCGTTCCGAGGGGTGCTCGACAAGAGCTGAGATGGCCTGACGGCCGAACCCATCGAACCTGATCCGGGTCATACCGGCGGAGGGACTGGAACGCGGCTGCGCCACACATGCATCCGCAGACAGCGACTGGACCGTCAGACGCCCCGGATCTCCTGAACCTGAGAGGGAGGAGATCCTGACATGAACGCCCATACCAAGCCCCAGAAGAACAGCGTCAAGGCCGCGCCGCAGACGGTGACGACCGGCCCGATCATCGGCTCGCGCAAGATCTATGTCGCGGCGCCCGAGCATCCCGACATGCGCGTGCCTTTCCGCGAGGTCGCGCTGACCACCGAGGCCGAGCCGCCGGTGCGCATCTATGACCCGTCCGGCCCCTATACCGAGACCGACGCGAAGATCGACCTCAATGCCGGCCTGGTGCAGCCGCGCCGCGCCTGGCTCGACGCGCGCGGCTTCGAGGTGGTTGCGGGCCGCGCCGTCACCGCCGCCGACAACGGCAACATCTCGGCCGAGCAACTGGTGCCGGCCTGCCCTGCCGAGCGCCCGATCCTGCAGGCGAAGCCCGGCCAGATGACGACCCAGTACGAGTTCGCCAGAGCCGGCATCGTCACGCCCGAGATGACCTACGTTGCCCATCGCGAGAATCTCGGCCGCGCCGCAATGCTGGAGGGGGCAAGGGAGCGCCATGCCGATGGCGAGAGCTTCGGCGCGGCTGTGCCCGAGTTCGTCACGCCGGAATTCGTCCGCGACGAGATCGCGCGCGGGCGCGCCATCATCCCCGCCAACATCAACCACCCCGAGCTCGAGCCGATGGCGATCGGCCGCAACTTCCTGGTCAAGATCAACGCCAATATCGGCAATTCGGCCGTGACCTCCGGCGCTGCCGAGGAGGTCGAGAAGCTGGTCTGGGCGATCCGCTGGGGTGCTGACACGGTCATGGACCTCTCGACCGGCCGCAACATCCACAACATCCGCTCCTGGATACTCAGAAACTCGCCGGTGCCGATCGGCACGGTGCCGATCTACCAGGCGCTGGAGAAGGTCGGCGGCGACCCGATCAAGCTCGATTGGGAGGTGTTCAAGGATACGCTGATCGAGCAGGCCGAGCAGGGCGTCGACTATTTCACCATCCATGCTGGCGTCAGGCTGCCCTATGTCCCGCTGACCGCCAATCGCGTCACCGGCATCGTCTCGCGCGGTGGCTCGATCATGGCGCGCTGGTGCCTGGCGCATCACAAGGAAAGCTTCCTCTACGAGCGCTTCGACGAGATCTGCGAGATCATGCGGCGCTATGACGTCTCCTTCTCGCTCGGCGACGGCCTGCGTCCGGGCTCGATCGCCGATGCCAATGACCGCGCCCAGTTCGCCGAGCTGGAGACGCTGGGCGAGCTCACCAAGGTCGCCTGGGACAAGGGCTGCCAGGTCATGATCGAGGGCCCCGGCCATGTGCCGATGCACAAGATCAAGGAGAACATGGACAAGCAGCTGCGCGAATGCGGCGAAGCCCCGTTCTACACATTGGGACCGCTGACCACCGACATCGCGCCGGGCTACGACCACATCACCTCGGGCATCGGCGCGGCGATGATCGGCTGGTTCGGTTGCGCCATGCTCTGCTATGTCACGCCGAAGGAGCATCTCGGCCTGCCGGATCGCGACGACGTCAAGACCGGCGTCATCACTTACCGGATCGCTGCCCATGCCGCCGACCTCGCCAAGGGCCATCCGGCAGCCAAGCTGCGTGACGACGCGCTCTCCCGCGCCCGCTTCGACTTCCGCTGGGAGGACCAGTTCAACCTGGCGCTCGATCCCGACACGGCCCGCGCCTTCCATGACGAGACGCTGCCGAAGGACGCCCATAAGGTCGCGCACTTCTGCTCGATGTGCGGGCCGAAATTCTGCTCGATGAAGATCACTCAGGATCTGCGCGCCGAGGTGCAGGCCATGGGCGACAATGAGCGCGCGGCGCTCGAAGCGATGGCTTCCCAGGGCATGGCGGAAAAGTCGCAGGAGTTCCTGAAGCAGGGCGGCAATCTCTATCTGCCGGCGGCGGAGTAGAAACCATGCGCGTCGCTGTGATCGGGGCCGGCGTGGCCGGCCTCGTGACGGCGCTCGAGCTGGCCGGGCGGGGTATCGCGGTCGACGTGTTCGAACGCAGTGCCGCGCTCGGCGAGCGGGCCTGCTCCTGGGCGGCCGGCGGCATGTTGGCGCCCTGGTGCGAGCGCGAGAGCGCCGAGGAGGCGGTCGTCACCTTGGGTCGGCAGGCGCTCGACTGGTGGCCGCGCCATTATCCCGGCACGCTGGCCCATGGTACGCTCGTGCTCGCTTCGGCGCGCGATGCCGGCGAGCTGACGCGTTTTTCCGCGCGGACGAGCGGTTTCGAGCGGCTCGATGCCGATGCGGTCGCCGCGCTGGAGCCCGATCTCGCCGGCCGGTTCCGACAGGGCCTGTTCTTCGCGCAGGAGGCTCATCTCGATCCGCGCCGCGCCATGGCGGCTCTAGTCGAGGCGCTGCAGGCGGCCGGCGTGCCGATCCACTACGGCGTCGAGGCAGACGAGACGGCGCTCGATGCCGACCGCATCATCGATTGCCGTGGCCTCACGGCGCGCGACCGTCTGAGCGCATTGCGTGGGGTCCGCGGCGAGATGCTGGTGCTGCGCACGGACGAGATCAGGCTGAGCCGCCCGGTCCGGCTGCTGCATCCGCGCATCCCGCTCTATGTCGTGCCGCGCTCCGACGGGCATCTCGTGATCGGCGCGACGATGATCGAGAGCGATGATCGCCGTCAGGTCAGCGCCCGCTCGGCGATCGAACTGCTCAGCGCCGCCTATGCGCTGCATCCGGCGCTCAGTGAGGCAGAGATCGTCGAATTGCGCGCCGATGTCCGCCCGGCCTTTCCCGACAACCTGCCTGATATCGTCGAGGATGGCCGGACCTTACGTTTCAACGGCCTGTTCCGCCACGGCTTCCTGCTCTCGCCGGCCTTGGCCCGGCAGGTGGCCGATCGTCTCCTCGCACCAAGGGAGTTGTCCGATGCGCATCATCGTCAACGGCGACACACGTGAGGTCGCCGCCCCCATTCTGGCCGAGGCATTGGCCGAGCTGGGCTATGCCGGCGCAGTCGTCGCCACCGCCGTGAACGAAGCCTTCGTGCCCGCCGGCGCGCGGGCGCAGACGGTCCTCGCGGATGGCGATCGGCTCGAGGTCCTCGCGCCGATGCAGGGAGGCTGAGCGATGGATTTCTATGGTTTCACCCCACGCTCCCGCCTCTTCTTGGGCACGGCGCAATATCCCTCGCCGGCCGTGCTGCAGAAGTCGGTCGAGGCGGCCGGCGTCGATGTCGTCACGGTCTCGTTGCGGCGCGAGGCCGGCCGCCTCGGCGGCGGCCAGGATTTCTGGGCGCTGATCCGCGGCCTCGGCGTCAGGGTTCTGCCGAACACGGCCGGCTGCCACTCGGTCAAGGAAGCGGTAACGACGGCGCAGATGGCGCGCGAGGTCTTCGGCACGCCCTGGATCAAGCTGGAGGTGATCGGGGAAGCCGACACGCTGCAGCCGGATGTCTTCGGGCTGGTCGAGGCGGCACGCATCCTCTGCGCCGAGGGCTTCGAGGTCTTTCCCTACATGACCGAGGACCTCGTCGTGGCCGAGCGGCTGGTCGAAGCCGGCTGCCGGGTGCTGATGCCCTGGGGCGCGCCGATCGGCACCGGCAAGGGCCTGAACAACCCTTACGGCCTGCGGGCGCTGCGGGCGCATTTCCCCGACATCCCGCTCGTCGTGGACGCCGGCATCGGCCTGCCCTCGCATGCGGCCGCGGCAATGGAGCTCGGCTATGACGCGGTGCTGCTCAACACCGCCGTGGCCAAGGCCGACGATCCCGCTGCGATGGCGGCAGCCTTCGCCCGCGCGATCGAGGCCGGGCGCCTCGCCTTCGAAGCGGGGCCGATGGAGCCGCGCGACATGGCCGCGCCCTCGACCCCGGTGCTCGGCCGGGCCCTGCTGGGATGATGCGGGAGGCAGCCATGACCGATCGTTACGCCCGCCAGATCGTGATGCCGGAGATCGGCCCCGAAGGGCAGGCGCAGCTTGCTCGGACGCGTATCCTCGTCGTCGGCGCCGGCGGGCTCGGCTGCCCCGTATCCTCCTATCTCGTCGGCGCCGGCATCGGCCGCTTGCTGCTGGTCGATCCCGACCGGGTCGAGGAGAGCAATCTGCACCGTCAGCCGCTCTACCGGATGAGGGATCTAGGGCGGTTGAAGGTCGAGGCGGCGGCGGACGCGCTCGCCGCCTATAACCCCGGCGTCGAGATCGAGGCGCTGGCGTTCAGGCTCGCCCCCGACAATGTGGCGGGGCTGGTGGCGCGGGCCGACGTCGTCGTCGATGCCGCCGACAGTTTCGCCGCGACCTATGTTCTGAGTGATGCCTGCTACGAGACCGGCAAGCCGCTGGTCAGCGCTTCGATCGTCGGCCTTTCCGGCTATGTCGGCGCCTTCTGCGGCGGTGGGCCGAGCTGTCGCGCCGTCTTCCCGGAAATGCCGGCGCGCGCCGCCGATTGCGCCACGGCCGGCGTGCTCGGCCCGGCCGTCGCCACTCTCGGCCTGCTGCAGGCACATATGGCGCTGCTGCTGGCGCTAGGCCTCGCGCCATCGCCGCTCGGCCGGGTGATCAGCTTCGATGCCCGCCGCCTCGGCTTCGGCGGTTTCTCCTTCGCCGGGGCGCCGGAGCCGCTTTCGGGTTCTTTTCCCTTCATCGCGCCCTCACAGCTGTTGGTCAGCGATATCGTGGTCGAGCTACGCGGGGTCGAAGAGGCACCGGTTGCGGCCGCTCCGGACGCGATCAGGCTCGCGGTCGAGGAGATCGACCGGCTGTCGCTGGATGACGCTGAGGGTCGGCGTGTGGTGCTTTGCTGCCGAACCGGCATCCGGGCGGCGCGCGCCGCCGGCAGGCTTGCGACGCGGGGCGCCGGCGATCTGGCCCTGATGGCGCTGGGCTAAAATCTTCCCCATATCCCTTGGCGAGTCCGATGGAGACAAGATGACGAGCGACACCACCGAGATCACGCTGGCGCGGACCCTGCAGCCGCAGGAGGTCGCCGCCGTCCTCGCGCGTGTGGCGGAGGTCCGCCCGCGCGTGCAGTGCCTGACCAACACTGTGGCGCAGAACATCACCGCCAACATGCTCCTCGCCTTCGGCGCGATCCCGTCCATGGCGATCCATGTCGACGAGGTCGCGGCGATGGCGGAGGGCGCCGGCGCGATCCTGATCAATATCGGCACGATCAACGCCGAGAGCGAGCTCGCCATCCCCAAGCTGCTGGAGGTGGCGCGTGATCGCGGCAAGCCGGTTGTCTTCGACCCGGTTTTCGTCGAACTGTCGCCCCTGCGCCGGCACATCGCCGGGCAGGTGCTGCGGCTGCCCGATATCCTGGTGCGCGGCAACGCCACCGAGATGGCGGCGCTCTCCTTCGATCTCGCCGCCGCGCAAGGCGTCACGCGCGTCACCACCGGCAAGGTCGACCGGATCGAGAGCGGCTCGGCGAGCTTCTCGGTCGCGCATGGCCATCCGCTGATGACGAAGGTCACCGGCATCGGCTGCGCTGCCGGTGCGCTGATCGCGGCCTGCTGCGCCGTCGAGGCCGACAAGGCGGTCGGGGCGGCGGCGGCCTTGACCGCCTATGGCATTGCCGGCGAAATCGCGGCCGAGCGATGCCGCGGCCCCGGCAGCTTCGAGGTCGAATTGATCGACGCGGTCGCGGTGATGGATGCGGCGACGCTCGCCGCCAGAATGGAAGCGCGCCCGTGACCGTCGACATCACCCTTTACGGCATCGTCGATCCGCAGATCGCCAATGGCCGCTCCATGGCCGACATGGCGCGCGCCGCGGTCGAGGGCGGTGCGACGCTGATCCAGCTCCGCGCCAAGACCGAGACGACGCGCGAGATGATACGCGAGGCCCGCGCCATCCGCTCGGCCCTGCATGGCACCAATGTGCCCCTTCTGATCAATGACCGCGTCGACGTCGCGCTCGCCGCCGGCGCCGATGGTGTCCATCTCGGCGCCGACGACATGAAACTCGTCGATGCCCGCCGCCTGCTCGGCCCGCGCGCCATCATCGGGGCGACGCTGAAGCATGAAAGCGAATTGCCCGAGCTGGCCTCCGCGAAGATCGACTATGCCTGCATCGGCGGCGTCTTCCCGACCACGCACAAGGACAATGCCGGTATCGCGCTCGGCGTTGACGGGCTCGCCTGCTTGCGTCAGGCGGCAGCGCGCGTGCTCGGTGCCCTCCCGGTCGGCGCCATTGCCGGTATCACCGCCGCCAATGCCGGCTCGGTGATCGCTGCCGGCGCTGATGGCGTCGCGGTGATCGGTGCGCTCTTCGGCGGCGACGATATAAGCGAGGCGGCGCGCGACCTGCGGCTCGCGATCGAGACTGCCCTGTCCGAGCGGGTCGCCGCGAGCGCCTGATCTAGAGCGTTTTCGAGCGAAGTGGACACCGGTTCGCGTGAAGAAAATGCGATAAAACAAGGACCTAGAACATTTTCGCGATTCGAAGAATTGCGGAATTGCTCTAGCCGGCGATCTCGGCGAAGCGCTTCGGCAGGGCAAAGCCGTGCCCGAGCGGGTCGTCCGCCTCGATGACGAAGCTGCCCTCGCCGGCGAGATGCCCGCGCCCGCCGACTTCGACCGTGACGGCACCCGCTGCCGGAAAATCGACCGGGCCGACCACCTTTCCGGTGAAGGTGCCGCCGGTGATGCTGCGGATCTTCCGGCTCCGGCCGAGCGGGATCAGTCCCTTGGCATGGTCGAGCGCCATCCGGGCGGTGACGCCCGAGCCGGTCGGCGAGCGATCGATCTGGCGCTCGGCGAAGACGCAGAGATTGAAGCTGTCCTCGCTCGCTTCAGCCTCGTCGGTGACGATCGTGCCATAGAGGAAGCCGAGATCGGGCTCGGTCGGATGGGTGATGCTGTGGCTCGCCCGGACCTGGTCGGTCAGCGCGCCCGCCGCCGCGACGACCTCCTCGACCGGCGTCTGCATCAGGTCGAGACCGAAGCGCGAGGCCGGCAGGATGCAGTAATAGGCGCCGCCATAGGCGATGTCGGTGACGATATCGCCATGGCCGGGCACGGAAACCACGAGATCGCGCGCCTCGACGAAGGCCGGCACGCTCGCGAAGCTGACATCGCCGACTTTCCAGTTGCCTTGGCCGCCTTCGACCTCGCAGGCGAGCCGCACCAGCCCGCAGGGCGCCTCGATGGAAAAGCGCGTGACCGGCGCGGTCGCCTCGACCAGCCCCTGCTCGACAGCATAGCGGCCGAGCGCGATCGTCGCGTGGCCGCACATGGTCGAATAACCCTCGTTATGCGTGAACAGCACGCCGAAGGCGGCCTCGGGATGGCTCGCCGCGACCGGGATGACGCCGTACATGCCGTCATGCCCGCGCGGCTCCAGCATCATCGCGCGGCGCAGATGGTCGTAGCTCTCGCGGGCCTGCCGGCGCTTGTCGAGGATGCCGGCGCCGGTGAGCTGCGGATAGCCTGACGTGACGATGCGCACCGGCTCGCCGCAGGTGTGATAGTCGATATAGCTCAGGCGCATGGGTCCTCGTCCATTAGTCATCGGCGGAAGGCGGGTCGAGCCGCGGCGGATTGCAGCCCTGTTGGGCGCAGGTTTCGGCCGCCACCACGACGGCGAAGCCGAGAGCCGCTGCACAAAGTTCGTTCGGCAGGTCCTTCAGCACCGGGCCGAGGCCGCCATTTCGCCAGAGCGAAGCGAGGAAGGCGCCCATGAAGCTGTCCCCTGCACCGATCGTATCGACGACCTCCCGCGCGAGGGCAGGGAACACCATGGGCTCGCGGCGGAACGGCAGGAGATAACCGCCCTTGTCGCCATCGGTAACCAGCAGCAGCCGGTCCCCATGGGCAAGCCAGCGCGCCAGGGGATAGCCGTACTCGGCGCCGTGAAGTGTTCGCGCATCATCCGTGCTGCATTTCAGCAGATCGCACAGCGTTGCCCGCTCGTCGATGGCGCGACGCGCCTCATCGAGCGCCGGCAGCACGGCCGGCCTGACATTGAGATCATAGCTGACGCTGAGCCCGGCCTCGCGCGCACGTCCCATCAGCGCCAGAGCCGCTTCGCCGGACGTGCCGAGCGTCGCGCCGAAGGAGGTGACGTGCAGATGCGCGAAGTCGTCGAGATGTTCCGGCGCGGGTGGCGTGGTATCGAACGCCGTGCCGTTCAATGAGAAACGATAGGTCGCGACACCGTCTGCGTCGAGCGAGGCCGTGGCGGAGGGCGTCGGTGCATCGCCGACTCCGACGAAGCGTTGGTCGATGCCCTCCTCTGCCAGGCGCTGCAGGAAAGACCGGCCGAGTGTGTCTCGCGAGAGGCTGACATTATAGGTCACCGGCGCGCCGCAGCGAGCCAGCGCCAGTGCCGTGTTGAAGCCGGAACCGCCGAGCACGACCTGGCGCTCGTGCCCGGCAGCGCCGGGCACGCAATCGACCAACGCCTCGCCATAGACGAGGACGCCCTTGCCCGTCACAACAGGCCGCGCTTGGCCAGGTTGCGCATCAGATGCGAGGCGCCGAAGCGCCAGGGCTCGCATTCGTCGGTGCGGCGCATGCGATTGACCAGCGCGCCGAGCTCGGGCGCCGAGATGGTGACGACGTCGCCGTATTTATGGGTGAAGCCGCCGCCCGGCGCGTCGCGATCCTTGATCGGCGCGAACATGGTGCCGAGATAGAGCGCCGCCCCGTCCGGATACTGATGGTTCGGGCCCAGCATCTGCGCGGCGAGATCGGCCGGGTCGCGGCTGATCATGGCGATCGAGGACGAGCCTTCCAGCGTGAAGCCGTCCTCGCCCACGACGGTCAGGCTCACCGTCGTCTTGCGGACATGGTCGAGCGAGAAGTCGCCGTCGAAGAAGCGGATGAACGGGCCGATCGCCGCCGCCGCATTGTTGTCCTTGGCCTTGCCGAGCAGCAGGGCCGAGCGGCCCTCGAAGTCGCGCAGGTTGACGTCGTTGCCGAGGCTGGCGCCGACGATCCGGCCATCCGAGGCGACGATGATCACGATCTCCGGCTCGGGATTGTTCCAGCTCGAGCCCGGATGCAGGCCGGCATCGGCGCCGGTGCCGACCGCTGACATCGGCGGTGCCTTGGTGAAGATCTCGGCGTCCGGCCCGATGCCGACCTCGAGATACTGGCTCCAGCTGTTCTGGGCGATCAGCACCTCCTTCAGCTTCATCGCCTCGGGCGAGCCGGGCTTGAGCTTGGAGAGGTCGTCGCCGATGAGCTTGCCGATCTCGGTGCGGATTTCGGCGGCGGCTGCCGGATTGCCCCGCGCCTTCTCCTCGATGACGCGCTCCAGCATCGAGACGGCGAAGGTGACGCCGGCAGCCTTGACCGCCTGCAGGTCGACCGGGGCGAGCAGCCAGGGCTTGCCGTCATTGCGCGTGGCGGCCGAGCTGTTGGCGAGGAGATCGGCAAGCGAGTCCAGATTCTCACCGTCAGCGGCACGTAGTGCCGTCGCCGGATCGGCGGTCTCGCAGAGGTCGCGCATGGTCGGGAAGGTTGCGGTGACGTCGATCACCTCGTTTCCGGCAAGCTTGACCACCGACGGCCCGGCTAGGTCCGGGCGCCAGACGCGGCCGGCCAGCGCGGCGCGGTCGGCATCGGCCGGCAGGGTGTTGGCGGGCGTGAGCGAGAGCGAGGCCATGGCTGATCCAGCTTGTGTGCAGTGTACAGGAAGGGTCACGAAGAACAGCCGCTTCCGCGGGAAATCGCAAGTGCGCGGATGCGCGTCCACAGCGGGGCGGAAATGTCATCGTTTTGTCATTGAACTGTCGCCCCGGCTTCATGCTAGCTTGCGCACCAACGACAAGAACGCCCGCGTGCATCGGGGGCTGAGAGGGAGCTGATCATGACCTTCAAATTCAAGACACTGACCGCGGCCGGCGTGCTCGCACTCGCCGTTGCTTCGCCGGCTCTGGCGCAGACCGAAATCCAGTGGTGGCACGCCATGACCGGCGCCAACAACGACGTCGTTGTCAAGCTGGCCGAGGAGTTCAACGCCTCGCAGAAGGACTACAAGGTCGTCGTCGCCTATAAGGGGTCCTATCCCGACACGCTGAACGCTGGCATCGCCGCCTTCCGCGCTGGCAACGCCCCGCACATCATGCAGGTCTTCGAGGTCGGCACCGCGACCATGATGTCGGCCAAGGGAGCGATCAAACCGGTCGCCGACGTGATGAAGGACGCGGGCGAGAAGTTCGATCCGAAGAGCTATCTGCCGGCGATCACCGGCTACTATTCGACGACGAAGGGCGAGATGCTCTCCTTCCCGTTCAACTCGTCCTCGATGGTGATGTGGTACAACAAGGACGCGCTGAAGAAGGCCGGCCTGCCGGAAACCCCGCCGAAGACCTGGCCCGAAGTGTTCGAAGCCGCCAAGAAACTGAAGGCCGCCGGCTTCGACAAGTGCGGTTTCTCGACCGCCTGGACGACCTGGGCCAATATCGAGCAGCTCGGCGCCTGGCACAACGTGCCGGTCGGCACCAAGGCCAACGGCTTCGACGGCTTCGACACCGAGTTCCGCATCAACAGCGATCTCTTCGTCAAGCACCTGACCAATCTCGCCAACCTGCAGAAGGAAGGCGTGTTCTCCTATTCCGGCCGCACCAACACCGGCGAGGGCCGCTTCACCTCGGGCGAATGCCCGCTGTTCCTGACCTCCTCGGCCTTCTTCGGCAACGTCAAGGCGAATGCCAAGTTCGACTGGTCGAACGCGCCGATGCCGTATTACCCGGACGTCGCCGGCGCGCCGCAGAACTCGATCATCGGCGGCGCCTCGCTCTGGGTCATGGGCGGCAAGAAGGCCGAAGAGTACAAGGGCGTCGCCAAGTTCTTCACGTTCCTCTCCGACGTCGACCGGCAGGTGAAGCTGCACACCGAGTCGGGCTATCTGCCGATCACCAAGGCGGCCTATGAGAAGGTCAAGGCGTCGGGCTTCTACAAGCAGAACCCCTATCTCGAGACCCCGCTGCTCGAGCTCAACAACAAGGAGCCGACCGAGAACTCCCGCGGCGTCCGCTTCGGCGGCCTGGTCCAGATCCGCGACATCTGGTCGGAGGAGATCGAGGCGGCCCTGAACGGCCAGAAGACGCCGAAGGCGGCACTCGACGCGGCCAATGAGCGCGGCAACCAGGCGCTGCGCCAGTTCGAGCGCACCGCCAAGTAAGACAAGACTGATCGAAGGCCGGGGCGTTTGTCCCGGCCTTCCTTGCCGCCGGGCTGGCCGATGCAGAAATACGCTCACTTCAAGGGGCTGACGATCCCGCTGCTGCTGCTCCTGCCGCAGCTCACGATCACGGTCGTGTTCTTCTACTGGCCGGCGAGCCAGGCGGTCTGGCAGAGCTTCCTGCTGCAGGACGCTTTCGGCATCTCCACCGAGTTCGTCTGGTTCGAGAATTATCGCGACCTGTTCGCCAAGCCCGAATATTACAAGGCGCTGATCAACACCGGCATCTTCTCGGTCTTCGTCGCGCTGCTATCGCTCTCGCTGGCGCTGCTCTTCGCGGTCATGGCGGATCGGGCCATCCGCGGCGCCGAGATCTACAAGACCCTGCTGATCTGGCCCTATGCCGTCGCGCCCGCCATTGCCGGCGTGCTCTGGATCTTCATGTTCGATCCTTCCCTCGGCATGCTCGCCCGCGGTCTGCAATCGCTGGGCGTCGCCTGGAATCCGCGCCTCAACGGCAATGACGCGATGACCCTCGTCATCCTGGCGGCGACATGGAAGCAGATCTCCTACAACTTCCTGTTCTTCCTCGCCGGCCTGCAGTCGATCCCCAGGAGCGTGATCGAGGCGGCGGTGATCGACGGCGCCCGGCCGATGCGGCGCTTCTGGACCATCGTCTTCCCGCTGCTCTCGCCGACCACCTTCTTCCTGCTCGTCGTCAACCTCGTCTACGTCTTCTTCGACACCTTCGGCATCATCGACACGGTCAGCGGCGGCGGCCCCTCGGGCGCGACCGAGACGCTGGTCTACAAGGTCTATTCGGACGGCAAGGGCGGCACCAATCTCGGCGGCTCGGCGGCGCAGTCGGTGATCCTGCTCGCCATGGTCATCGCCATGACCGCTTTCCAGTTCCGCTTCATCGAGCGGAAGGTGAACTACTGATGCGGTGGGGCCGTCGCCTTGGCTTCGCGGCGCTCGCGGGCTTCTGCCTCGTGCCAACCCTGGCGTCGGCGCAGGGCCGGGTGATCGATGCATGGAAGGGCGTGTTGCTGAATTGCGGCCCGGGTACGGAGCTGGCCTGGGCCGACCGCATCTGCAAGCTGTTGATCGGCGAGATGCGCAAGCAGGCCGAGGCCGCGAAGATCGCCTTCGTCGCTGTGCCGACCCCAGCCGACGATGTGACGCTCGACCGCCGGGCCTCCGAGGAGGGGCTCGACATCTTCAGCATCATCCATGTCCGCTTCGGCATCTCGCAGCCGACGGGCAGCCTGAAGAACCGCGACCTGACCCTCGTTCTGCGCTCCCTGAACGCCGGCTCGCTGTTCGAGATGCGCAAGGACGGGCCCTACAAGGTGCTGAGCTATACGCCGATGATCTCGATCAACGAAGGCGAGGCCGCCGCGCGGGCGCCTTGGGTGGCGCAGACGCTTGCCGAACTCTTCTTTCTCCCGATGCTGAAGGCGCGGCAATGACCTCGGTGCTCTGGCAGGACCTCACCGCCGAGGAGTTGCGCGAGAAGGCGGCCCGCGATGCCGTCGTCGTGCTGCCGGTCGCCTCGATGGAGCAACATGGCCCGCATCTGCCCGTCGGGGTCGACACCATCTTGTGCGGCGGCGTCTGCAAGCTCGCGGCCGAGCGTGCCGAAGGTGTCGAAGTCGTCGTCGCACCGACGCTGTGGTGCGGCATGGCCGAGCATCACATGGCCTTCGGCGGCACCTTCACCTTCGACATCCCGACCTATCGCGCCGTGCTGCTGGCGCTGCTGAAGAGCCTGGAGCGCCACGGCTTCCATCGCGTCGTCATCGTCAACGGCCATGGCGGCAACATCGCCGCGCTCGCCGCCTTCCTGCCGGATTTCGCCAGGGAGACCTCGCTCCAGGTC
This sequence comes from Allobosea sp. CRIB-10, assembly GCF_900112185.1. GTDB lineage: Bacteria > Pseudomonadota > Alphaproteobacteria > Rhizobiales > Beijerinckiaceae > Allobosea. The sequence goes on from NZ_FOKP01000011.1 coordinate 152,395, forward strand.
CGCGCCACCACCTATTTCCTGCTGGCGCAGGAGGCGATGGCGCCCTTCATGGACGACCAGGTCAGTGTGCTGCATGCCTGCGAGGTCGAGACCTCTATGATGATGGTGCTGGCGCCGGAGACAATCAGGCAGGACCGCTTGCCGGAAGCGTTCGGCATGCTGGGTGCGGACCTCACCGCGCTGACCCGCCCGACCGTCGGCCAGTACAAGCCCTTCCGCGAGATGACGCAGACCGGCGTGATCGGCGACGCTCGCAATGCGACGGCGGAGAAGGGCCAGGCCTTCCTCGATGCGGCGGCGGATGCGCTGGCGAAGCTCCTGAGTGACCGCGGAGGGCAGGGCTGATGGTCGAGGACCGCCGCCTGGGCGATGCGATCGCCTATATCATCCTGACGATCGGGGTGCTCATCTGCGCCTTTCCGGTCTGGCTGACCTTCGTCGCCTCGACCTGGGACAATGCCACCATCATCAACGGGCAATTGCCGCTCTATCCCGGGCCGCACTTCCTGGACAATTACTACCGCATCCTCTTCGTCGGCACGTCGGGCTCCACCCGCGAGCCGGTGGCGAGCATGATGCTGAACTCCTTCGTGATGGCGATGACCATCGCGATCGGCAAGATCTTCATCTCGGTGCTCTCGGCCTATGCCATCGTCTACTACCGCTTCCCGTTCCGGATGGCGGCGTTCTGGATCATCTTCGTCACGCTGATGCTGCCGGTCGAGGTCCGCATCTTCCCGACCTTCAAGATCGTTTCCGATCTCGGCATGCTCGACAGCTATCAGGGCCTCGCCGTGCCCTTGATCGCCTCGGCCACCGGCACTTTGCTGTTTCGGCAGTTCTTCATGACCATTCCGGACGAGCTGCTGGAAGCCTCGAAGATCGACGGCGCCGGCCCGTTCAAGTTCTTCAAGGACACGGTGCTGCCGCTCTCGCTGACGACGATCGCGGCGCTGTTCGTCATCCAGTTCATCTATGGCTGGAACCAGTATCTCTGGCCGCTCCTGATCACGACCAAGGACTCGATGCAGACCATCGTGATCGGCATCCGCAAGATGATCACCACCTCCGACGCCCTGACCGAATGGCAGCTCGCCATGGCCACCGCCATGCTCGCCATGCTGCCCCCGGTCTTCGTCGTCATCGCCATGCAGAGGCTCTTCGTGAAGGGCCTTGTCGAGACAGAGAAGTAGCCCGCCAATGGCTCAGGTCACGCTCAACAACGTCAAGAAGATCTATGCCGGCGGCGTCGAGGCGGTGAAGGGCGTCTCCTTCGACATCCCCGATGGCGGCTTCTGCGTCCTCGTCGGCCCCTCCGGCTGCGGCAAGTCGACCCTCCTGCGCATGGTCGCCGGGCTCGAGACGATCTCGGCCGGCGAGGTCGCGATCGGCAGCCGCGTCGTCAACCAGGTCGAGCCGGCCGACCGCGACATCGCCATGGTCTTCCAGAACTACGCGCTCTATCCGCATATGAGCGTCTACGACAACATGGCCTATGGCCTGCGCAATCGCGGCACGCCCAAGGACGAGATCGAGAAGCGCGTCGCCGAGGCCGCGCGCATCCTCGCCATCGAGCCCTTCCTGCAGCGCCGCCCGCGCCAGCTCTCCGGCGGCCAGCGCCAGCGCGTCGCCATGGGTCGCGCCATCGTGCGCAAGCCGCAGGTCTTCCTGTTCGACGAGCCGCTCTCCAATCTCGATGCCAAGCTGCGCGTGCAGATGCGCGTCGAGATCAAGAAATTGCAGCGCGCTCTCGGCGTCACCGCGATCTACGTCACCCACGACCAGGTCGAGGCGATGACGCTCTCCGACAAGCTGGTGGTGATGAATGGCGGCCAGGTCGAGCAGATCGGCGTGCCGGCCGAGGTCTATCGCAAGCCGGCGAGCCGTTTCGTCGCCACCTTCATCGGCTCGCCGCCGATGAACCTCCTGCCGGCCAAGCTCGACGGCCACGGCATCATCGCGCTCGGCGACGCCCTGCTGCAGGCGCGCGATTTGCGCGATGACCTGCCCGCCGGCACCGCCGTCGAGGTCGGCCTGCGGCCCGAGGACATCGAGGTCGCCTCGGAAGGCGCGGCGGGATCGCTGCCCTTCGACGTCGAGTTCATCGAGGAACTCGGGGCGACCCAGCTTTTCCACGGCCAGCTCGCCGGAAAACCCTTCGTCATGCAGGCGGCGACCGGCGAGGTCGCGGCCCAGGCGGGCAGGCTGTGGATCAGCGTCGACCCCGACAAGGTCCATGTCTTCGACGCGGAAAGCGGTGTCCGGCTCGGGAAGGGCTGAGGCGGTCGACATCCGTCGGGTTGCTGTCCTTTCCAGCCAGCCCCCTTCTCCCCTCGGGGGAGAAGGTCCGGCAGGGGATGAGGGCGGGACGACTGGGTGAGACGCCCAGCGTCGTGCTGGACTTCCCTCATCCGTCAGCGCTTCGCGCTGCCACCTTCTCCCCCGAGGGGAGAAGGCAGAAAGCCAAGCTTTTCCCCGCCCGCAGGCTGATCCTGCGGGCGTTGTCGGATGTGAGGGGCAGCGGAGCGCCGCGAGGCGCTGGATTGTGATCCGCTTCCATTGAGCCAGGAAGCGGCGCGGATGGGTTGAGCCACCATCCGCACGCCCCGTGGCGCTCCGCCAGCGGCGATTTGAAAGCTCCGGGCCGCGCTTCTGTCGCGCCGGCCTGAGCCGGCGCGGTCTAGCGAGCTCCTCGCGCAGGGATCGTAGTGTCCCCAGGTCGGTTCCCGAAGCCTCCCGGGAGCGAGGCGCAACCCTCGCCCGCAGGCGCCGCACCCATCCCGCCAATCGACATGCCTCCGGTCGGCCGCCCCTCGGGGATGGGATGCGCCGCATTATACGGGAGGTTCGGAGAGCGGGGATAAGTTGGCGGTCTGTCCCCGCGTTCACCTCCCCGTCTTGGTCGGGCTTGTCCCGACCATCCACGCCTTTGCACCCGAGCGACCGGCACCGCGCCGGGCAGCATGCCGTCAGTGCCGCCAGACGTGGATGCTTTGCACAAGGCGGAGCATGATGGGGACTTTTCGCGGGGTCAGGAGTCACAAATAGGATTCGATTTCCGATTTTTTCTTGATGTTTAACGACACAGGGGATTGGGAATCGGCCATGTTAATAAGGCCTTTGTCACGCAGTGATCGCAGTGATGATTCGATTGTAATCAAATCCTTGAGAAAGTGATTTCGAAGCGTATCAATAGATATACCTTTCTTTCCCCAATATTTTCTTCTCTGTAATACTCCTAATATCTGTCTAGCTCCAACATCTATGTCCATTCTCGTCTGAAATCCAACTATTGTACTATCAAGATTTTCCAGTATATTGTCAAATTTTTCAATTCCGAAATAATGACTGTGCGTTTGCCTCACCGTCGCGATGTCTGACGACCCGATCATTACAACTTCGTAGTTTTCTGCCGAAGTAAATTGGTTTTCATAATAAATATACTTTCTAACAGCTTCCGACGGCTCTCGACCGACTTCTTCCCAAGTTGTAAATATTCCAGTATTCCAGTTGAATACAATAATCCAATTATTTAGGGATTCCGAAACGCCTTGAGTAGAAGTCAACGTTTTCACGATGTCGTCGTTAACAAAGCTATCAAACACGCGATTCTTATCAGACGTTTCTATAAGTTTTTGTGCTTGAATGCGAAGTTTATCTAACGATATCTTAGATTGAATGCTTGGCTCTCTGCCGCTTTCGATTTCGTAGAAAACGTCAGAAAGTTCTTTAAAATACTCAATTACAGCTTTATCTCCTTCTTGCTCTTTAAGATGGTGGCCATAAATAACAGACGTTCTCTCAATCGATTCTGCCCAGTAATGTTGAATTCGGCTACGAATCTGCAACTCAAGGCTCTTGCCCGCCATGCTCAGTATCATATGGACAGAGCGGTATCCAGTAATGTCCCTACCCCTCTCTCTGTAGTCCGTAATTTTTAGCAATTTAAAGGAAGAGCCGGTAGAAACTTTCTGTTTTATAAAGCCGATTAAATCATTAACATCCCTATTCGAATTAACTATAATTCTACACCCACCAATATCCTGCAACTGCGTTAGACGAACGCTCAATCTTTTGAGCTTTCGTATTATCTGCGGTTTCCTTTTCAGGCGCTGAGCAATGTAATACGTACTTCCATAGCCATGAAGCCACTGCTGTAATTCGAGAGTTGTATTGGATAGCGGCTCAAGGTGGTCTGCTCTATATAAATCAAATATTTCTTCTAGTTCCAAAATCTCTTCCGTTAACTCGGAAGAATACGCTAAAGCCTTGCCCGATTTATCAATTTTTGCTTTCGAGATGATCAACCCTCAAGCTCCAGATACGCTGCCGCTGCCCAAAAAATTGACGTTGGGCGAATATGAAGCCAGCCAAATCCGTCGTCAAAAGATTCTACCTCCGCCGCCCCCGTCTCTCCCGCGCCCCCTTCGGCCGCGCTTCCGGCACCGGGCCCATCTCGTCCAGCGTCGGCTTCCGTGGCCGCGCCACGCTCGCCTTCGGCCGCCCCTCGCCGCCGCCCCAGTTGTGCGGGCCCATGTCGGCGTCGGTCGGTTTGCGGGCGCGGGTCGGCAGGTTGGCGCTGGCTCCATAAGAACGCTCGCCCCGGTATTTGCCGGCGGAGGACTCGACATCACTCTGGCGGGCAAGCGGGTCGTCGGCGATGGCGAGCTCGGTCGCCTGCAGGCGCTTGATCTCGTCGCGCAGGCGGGCGGCGGTCTCGAATTCGAGGTCGGCGGCGGCCTCGCGCATGCGCTTCTCGAGATCGGCGATCGCGGCCTTGAGGTTGTGGCCGGCGACCGGCCCCTCGACCAGGCCCTTGTCGACGGTGACATGGTCGCGCTCATAGACCGAGCCCAAAATGTCGCCGATGGCGCGCTTGATCGTCTGCGGCGTGATGCCGTGTTCCTCGTTATAGGCGAGCTGCTTCTCGCGGCGGCGATTGGTCTCGGCCATCGCCCGCTCCATCGAGCCGGTGACGTGGTCGGCATAGAGCACGACCTTGCCGTCGACATTGCGGGCGGCGCGGCCGATGGTCTGGATCAGCGAGGTCTCGGAGCGCAGGAAGCCCTCCTTGTCGGCGTCGAGGATCGCGACGAAGCCGCATTCGGGGATGTCGAGGCCCTCGCGCAGCAGGTTGATGCCGACCAGCACGTCGAAGGCGCCCAGCCTGAGATCGCGCAGAATCTCGATGCGCTCGATCGTGTCGATGTCGGAGTGCATGTAGCGCACGCGCACGCCGTTCTCGTGCAGGTATTCGGTCAGGTCTTCGGCCATGCGCTTGGTCAGCACGGTGACGAGGGTGCGGTAGCCCTTCTCCGTGACCTCCTTGACCTCGTCCAGGAGGTCAGCGACCTGGTGCTTGGCCGGCCGGATCTCGACCGGCGGGTCGATCAGCCCGGTCGGGCGGATGACCTGCTCGGTGAAGACGCCGCCGGTCTGCTCCATCTCCCAGCCGCCGGGCGTGGCCGAGACATGGATCGAGGACGGGCGCATCGCGTCCCATTCCTCGAAGCGCAGCGGCCGGTTGTCCATGCAGGAGGGCAGGCGGAAGCCGTATTCGGCCAAGGTCGCCTTGCGGCGGAAGTCGCCTTTGTACATGGCGCCGATCTGCGGCACGGTGACATGGCTCTCATCGGTGAAGACGAGGGCGTTGTCCGGCAGGTACTCGAACAGGGTCGGCGGCGGCTCGCCCGGCTTGCGGCCGGTGAGATAGCGCGAATAGTTCTCGATGCCGTTGCAGGAACCGGTCGCCTCGATCATCTCGATGTCGAAGGTGCAGCGCTGGTCGAGCCGCTGCGCTTCCAAATAGCGGCCCATGCGGTTGAGCTCGTCGAGGCGGGCTTTCAGCTCTTCCTTGATCGACTTGACCGCTTGGTTCAGCGTCGGCCGCGGCGTGGTGTAGTGCGAATTGCCGTAGACCTTGATGAATTCGAGCTCGCCGGTCTTCTGGCCGGTGAGCGGATCGAACTCGCTGATACTTTCAACTTCGTCGCCGAACAGCCCTATGCGCCAGGCGCGGTCCTCATAGTGCGCCGGGAAAAGCTCGACCGTGTCGCCGCGGACCCGGAACGAACCGCGCGAAAAATCGTGCTGGGTGCGCTTGTATTGCAGCGCGACGAGATCGGCGATGAGCTGGCGCTGCTCGATGCGCTCGCCGAGCTTCAGCGAGAAGGTCATCGCCGTATAGGTCTCGACCGAGCCGATACCGTAAATGCAGGAGACGGAGGCGACGATGATGACGTCGTCGCGCTCCAGCAGCGAGCGCGTCGCCGAATGGCGCATGCGGTCGATCTGCTCGTTGATCGAGGATTCCTTCTCGATATAGGTGTCCGAGCGCGGGACGTAGGCCTCCGGCTGGTAATAGTCGTAATAGGAGACGAAGTACTCGACCGCGTTGTCGGGGAAGAAGCTCTTGAACTCGCCGTAGAGCTGGGCCGCCAGCGTCTTGTTCGGCGCGAGGATCAGCGCCGGGCGCTGCGTTTCCTCGATCACCTTGGCCATGGTGAAGGTTTTTCCGGAGCCGGTGACGCCGAGCAGCACCTGGTCGCGCTCCTGCCGCCGGACGCCGTCGACGAGATCGGCGATCGCGGTCGGCTGGTCGCCCGATGGGGAGAAATCGCTCTTCATCTTGAAGCGGATGCCGCCTTCCGACTTCTCGGGGCGCTCCGGCCGGTGCGGCGTCCAGGGCTTGCCGGGCGAGATGAACGGGCTGCCGGTCTCCAGCAGCGCCTGCAGCGACTTCGCCGTCAGCGATGCAGCGCTGTCGCTGTCGGGGTCGAAGGCGGAGTCGGCCTTCTTCGAAAGCTTGCGCGGCTTCGCCTCGCGGGTATCGCCCGGCCGCGGCTCATAGCCGGCCTGCGGCGCATCGCTGAAGCCGGCCGCGCCGCCCGGCACCGCCTTGCCGCGATTGATCGCCGGGTTGAGCAGGTCGGCGAGATAGCCGTCGAGCGGCTTGAGCTCGGGCTTGCTCGCCTTCGAGTTCGGCGTGCGGGTCGCGGCGGACTTCTTCGCAGCTTTGGGCTTGGCGGCGGTCGTATCGGTGCTCTTTGGCATGGCCGCAATATGGGCGCGATTTGCCTGGGATGCGAGAGGGCGCGGCGCAGGTGGCACCGCGTTGGTGACAGGAGTTGACAGGAACCAAACTACTCGCCCTAGTTGCATTCATAAACAACAATCAACCATAGAAGGGGCGGCCATGTCGGGGGGCGGGGCCGAGCCGGGGGACGGCGAGGTCGAGGGATTCATTGCGCGCTGGCGCGCTTCGGAAGGGGCGGAACGCGCCGCTTATGCGCAGTTCCTGACCGAATTCTGCCGGCTGATCGGTGTCGAGACGCCGCTGCCGCCGACCAGCGACGCCGAGGCGGTGACCTACCGCTTCGAATATCCGGTGAAGTTCCGAGACCCGTCAGGAGCGACCAGCACTGGCCGGATCGACCTCTACAAGAAATCCTGCTTCGTGCTCGAGGCCAAGCAGAGCCGGCTGAAGGGCCAGACCAAGGAGATCCTGCCGGCGCAGGGCTCTCTCGCCCTGATCGAGCCCGCCGGCCCGCGCGGGCGGCGCGGCGCCGACCGCAGCTGGGACGTGCTGATGCTGAACGCCCGCCGCCAGGCGGAGGACTACGCCAAGGCGCTGCCCGCGGCGCATGGCTGGCCACCCTTCCTGATCATTTGCGATGTCGGGCACTGCTTCGAGCTCTATGCCGACTTCACCGGCCAGGGGAAGAACTACGTCCAGTTCCCGGACCGACAGCGCTACCGGGTCTATCTCGACGACCTGCGCGAGCCGGAGGTGCGCCGGCGCATGGCGGCGATCTGGCAACAGCCGCTCGCGCTCGACCCGACCCGCCATGCGGCCAGGGTGACGCGCGAGATCGCAGAGCGTCTCGCAGCCGTCTCCAAGGCGCTGGAACGCGAGCACGACCCGGAGGAAGTCGCGCTGTTCCTGATGCGCTGCGTTTTCACCATGTTCGCCGAAGATGCCGAGCTGATCCCGAAAGATTCGTTCAAAGCACTGCTGCGCGATTGTCGCGACAACCCGCCCGCCTTCCGGCCGCTGGTCGAGGAATTGTGGCGCGTGATGGACAAGGGCGGCTACTCGATCACGCTGCGCACCACGATGCGGCGCTTCAACGGCAAGCTTTTCGAGGATGCCCGCGTCTTCGCACTGGAGAAGGCCGAGATCGGCGAATTGCTGGCCGCCGCCGAGCATGACTGGAAGGGAGTCGAGCCCTCGATCTTCGGCACCATGCTGGAGCAGGCGCTCGACCCCGTGGAGCGGGCCAGGCTGGGTGCGCACTACACGCCGCGCGCCTATGTCGAGCGACTGGTGGTCGAGACCGTGATCGCGCCCCTGCGCGAGGACTGGCGCCATGTGCTCGCCGCCGCCCAGCAGGCACGCGACACCAGCGGTCCGCGCAAGGCGCTGGCGCTGATCGAGGACTTCCACCGCACGCTATGCGAGACCCGCGTGCTCGACCCGGGCTGCGGCACCGGCAATTTCCTGCATGTCGCGCAGGAGCTGATGAAGAAGCTCGAAGGCGAGGTGCTCGATGCGGCCAGTGAGCTCGGCAGCCACGAACGTCTCGGCGGTATCGCCGATCGCCATGTCGGCCCGCATCAGTTCCTCGGCATGGATATGAACCGGCGCGCCGTCGCGATTGCCGATCTCGTGCTCTGGATCGGCCATCTGCAATGGCATTTCCGTACACGTGGTTATGCCCCACGCGAGCCGATCCTGCAGCGGCTCGACCACATCTATCGACGCGACGCCGTGCTCGAATGGGATGGCTGGCCGGTGCCTCAGTGGCGTGACAGCAAAGAGATACTGCCCAATCCGCGCCGCCCGGCCTGGCCCGAGGCCGAGTTCATCGTCGGCAACCCGCCCTTCATCGGCGGCAAGGACATCCGCGCCCGGCTCGGCGGTCTTTATGCCGGGTCGCTATGGGTCGCGCATCCCCACATGAACGAGAGCGCCGACTATGTGATGTATTGGTGGGACCGGGCGGCGGGCCTGCTGACACGCCCGGGATCGAAGCTCCGGCGCTTCGGTTTCGTCACCACCAACTCGATCACGCAACTGTTCCAGCGCCGCGTGGTCGAGCGGCATCTGAACGCGAAGAAGCCTATCTCGCTGCTGCTCGCGATCGCCGATCATCCCTGGACCAAGGCGGGCAAGGATACGGCAGCCGTGCGGATCGCGATGACGGTCGCAGAGGCCGGCCGGCAGCAGGGACGCCTGCTTGAGGTGATCGCGGAATCCGGGCTCGATACCGACCAGCCGCGTGTGGAGGTGGGCGAACGGCAGGGGATGATAGCTCCCGATCTCTCGATCGGCCCTGACATGACGCGAACGATCGCTTTACGTGCGAACGGAGGCTTGAGCTCTCGTGGTGTCTCGCTGCACGGCGCCGGCTTCGTCGTCACGCCCCCCGAGGCCGAAGCGCTCGGACTCGGCAAGCGGCCGGGGCTCGACGAGCATATCCGCCGCTATCGCAATGGCCGCGACCTGACGGCGCATTCGCGCGACGTCATGGCGATCGACCTGTTCGGGTTCTCCGCCGCCGAAGTGCGCGAGCGCTTCCCGGAGGTATACCAGCACCTGCGCCTGACCGTCGAAAAAGATCGCCAAGCCCAGTTCGAACGCTCACCGACAAGCGATGCCCGCTCCTATCTCGCCAATTGGTGGCTGTTCGGAAAGCCGCGACAGGAACTGCGCCCTGCCCTCGCAGGCCTGCAGCGCTACATCGCGACCGTCGAAACGGCCAAGCACCGCGTCTTCCAGTTTCTCGACGCCGGCATCCTGCCGGACAACACGCTGGTCGCCGTCGCCTTGTCGGACGCCTTCCATCTCGGGGTACTGTCTTCCCGCGTCCATTGCGTCTGGGCGTTGCAGGCCGGCGGCTGGCTCGGCATCGGAAACGATCCACGCTATTCCAAGTCGCGCTGCTTCGATCCCTTCCCCTTCCCTGAGATCGAGGAAGCGCAGAAGCAGGCGATCCGCGCAGCGGCCGAAGCGCTCGATGCGCTGCGCAAGGACGTGCTTGAGCGACATCCGGACCTGACGCTGACCAAGCTCTACAATGTCCGCGAGGCGATCCTCGCCGGCAGGCCGCTGTCCGGTGCCGAGGCCGACATCCGCGATCGCGGACTGGTGCTGATCCTGAGCGAGCATCATGAGGCGATCGACGCGGCCGTCGCGGCCGCCTACGGGCTGCCGGCCGATGCGGAGGACGAGACGATCCTGGCGACGCTGGTTGCGCTCAACCGGGAGCGGGCCCGAGAGGAAGAGCGCGGGACAATGCGCTGGCTGCGGCCGGACTATCAGCGCCCACGCTTCGGGCGGGGCGCTGCGGTCGGCGAGCAGATCGAGGCGGCCGAGCTGGTGTCGCTGCCGGCTGCGGGCAGGACGAGGCCTGCCTTCCCGGCCCAGCCTGTCGAGCGGGTGGCAGCCGTCCTCGCGATCCTGGCGGCTTCGCATGCGCCGCTCGACGCCGATGCGGTCGCGTTGCGCTTCCGTCAGGGTCTCAAGGTGCGGTCGGCGGTGCGTGCGATCCTGATATCGCTCGCCCGCGTCGGGGAAGCCTCGACGAGAGATGGCGGTGGAAGCTTCGTACGACGCTTCCTCGCGACAGGCTGACGCTCTCGCTCGCATCGTGGAGGCCACGAAGCGATGCGACCACCGTGCCGGCAGATGCTCAGTCGTCCTTCTCGAGCTCGCTGTGCGATTTCAGCGCGTAGCCGCCGCGCGGCTGCGTCACCAGATAGGCCGGGTTGTCCGGCGAGGCGTTGCGCCGGACTTCCGTGCCCTTGATCGTGCGGGTGACCGGTTCGGTGAAGACCTGCTCGACGCGGCCTTTGGCGGTATGGGCGCCCCAGCGCCAACTCACATTCGTGCCGGGCTTCAATGTCGTCGTCACGTCGTCGCTCCGTGCTCCGTTGGTGAAAACGCCGCGGCCATGATTTGGTTTCGACCAGAAGCAGGGAGGTCAAGATGCGACGGAGCGGTTTTGTCGGCGGCGCGCTCGCGCTGCTTCTCTCGCTCGGTGCGGCGCAGGCCGTCGGCCCCGACTGGACCTATCTCGACGAGGATCCCGATTATCGCCAGGCACGGCGCTGGATCGAGGAGAAGAACTACGAACCGGCGATCGAGAAGCTGATGGCCCTGCTGAAGAGCCAGCCGGATTCGCCGGTGCTGCTCAACTGGATCGCCTTCTCGCAGCGCAAGCTGAAGAACTATCCGGCCTCCAAGCAGTTCTACGACGCAGCGCTGCTGCGCGACCCGACCTATCTGCCGGCGCTGGAATAGGGCGAATGGTTCATCGAGACCGGCGACATGGCCTCGGCCAAGGCCAATCTGGAAAAACTCGCCAAGCTCTGCGGCCGTTGCCACGAGTGGCAGGATCTCGACGAGGCGATCCGCAGGGCGGAAGGCAAATAGCGCCGTCACGCAAGCGTCACGGCGCTGTCGCGCGACTGCAAACTGCGGACGCGAAGCGGGGCCGTCCCGCTCTTCCCAACCGGAGTGTCCCATGCGTCTGCGCCTCGCCGCCGCCCTGCTTCTGTCGTCCACCATGCTCGCCGGCGCGCAGGATGCGCCGCAAGGAGCTCCGAAAGAGTTCCCGGCCAAGCTGCTCGGCCATGCCCTGCTGCCGGCCAACACCATCATCCCGGCCCCGGCCGATGCGCCGGCCGACCTCAAGGTCTCCGGCAAGTTCACCACGCCGGGCAAGCGCGTCGAGCAGGCCGGCTCGGTGATGGGCACCTCGGGCGGCCGCCCGACCGGGCTGTCCACCCCCTTCGCCGGCCAGCCGGTGCAGGGCTTCTCCGGCATCCGTTCGCTCGGCAATGGCGAGTTCCTGGTGCTGACCGACAATGGCTTCGGCGCCAAGGCGAACTCGCCGGACGCGATGCTGTTCTTCCACCGCCTCAAGGCTGATTTCGAGGGCGGCAAGATCGAGCGCACCGCGACCACCTTCCTGCACGATCCCGACAAGAAGGTGCCGTTCCGCATCGCCAACGAGGGCACCGAGAAGCGCTACCTGACCGGCGCCGACTTCGACCCGGAATCGATCCAGCCGATCGGCGGCAAGTTCTGGATCGGCGACGAGTTCGGCCCCTATCTGATCCGCGTCGACGCCACCGGCAAGGTCGAGGCCGTGTTCGAGACCACCGTCGACGGCAAGCCGGCCCGCTCGCCCGACCATTACGCCGTGACCACGCCGGGCGCGCCGAACCTGCCGGTCGAGTTCAATGTCCGCCGCTCCAAGGGCTATGAGGGCATGGCGCAGTCGCCGGACGGCCGCTTCCTCTACCCGCTGCTGGAAGGCCCGCTCTGGAACGCCGAGACCAAGGGCAATGAAGAGGTCGACGGCAAGGAAGTGCTGCGTATCCTCGAATTCGACGTCCAGGCCGAAAAGTGGACCGGCCGCTCCTGGTTCTTCCCGCTGGAGCAGAAGGGCCTCGCCATCGGCGACTTCAACATGATCGACGCCACGACCGCGCTGATCATCGAGCGGGACAACGGCGAAGGCACCGCCGACAAGGCCTGCGCCGCCGGCCAGAAGGGCCCAGACTGCTTCCACGACCTCGCCAAGTTCAAGCGCATCGTCAAGATCGAGATGACCGACGCCAATGTCGGCAAGAGCGTGCACAAGGTCGGCTATATCGACCTGATGAAGATTGCCGATCCCGACAAGAAGGCCAAGCAGGGCGCGATCGACGGCGTGCTGCCCTTCCCGTTCTTCACCATCGAGAACGTCGATGTGGTCGATCTCGCGGGCGGCATCATCGTCGTCGGCAACGACAACAACCTGCCGTTCTCATCGTCGCGCGATCCGAAGAAGGCGGATGACAACGAGCTGGTGCTGCTCTCGGTCAAGGAACTGCTCGCGGCCAAGTGAGCGGCGAGCCTGGGCCGAATTGCGCCGACAATCCCGACCCCTCTCCTCGCAGGAGAGGGGTTTTTCATGACGGTTCGGCGCTCAGTGGCCCGCCTTGCGTGCCCGCGCGATCGCATTCTCGATGCCGCCCCAGGCCGGTTTATCCGGTGCGAAGCGGCCACGCAGATAGGCGGCGAGCTCGGCGAGCTGGCGATCGTCGAACGCGGTCGCGAAGGACGGCATCGAGCCGATGCCGTGCTGGCCGCCTTCGAGCAGCATGTTGACGAGGTTGGCCGGGGTCGCGGCATGGAGCTTGGACGAGAGGCCTAGCATCGGGCCTGCATTGAGCAGCGGCGCGGCGCGGCCGGTCTCGTGGCAGGCGGCGCAGGCGCCCTCATAGAGCCGCGCGACCGGCGAGGTCGCGGGATTGGTGGCCCGCGCCGTCTGCTGTTCGATACGCGCCGCCACCGCTTCGGCCTCGGCTGCGGGAAGAGGCTCGCTGAGGGAAGCCAGATAGGTCGCCATCGCCCGGATATCGGTGTCGGGCAGCTCCCTGAGCTCGGCGATCACTGGCGCCATCGGTCCCGCAGCTGCCCCGTGATGCCGGGAGGTACCGGTCTTGAGATAGGCATAAAGCTCGGCCTCGCTCCACGGGATCGGTCCGGCCGAGAGCTTGGTCAACGCCGGCGCCTCCCAGCCTTCCGCCTCGCCGCCGGCGAGATAGGCGCTGCCGCCCTTCTCGGCGCCGAGTGCGTTGCGCGGCGTGTGGCAGGCGCCGCAATGGCCGAGCCCGTCGACGAGATAGCGTCCGCGATTCCACTCGGCCGAGCGGGCGGTATCGGGCTTCAGCTCACCGCCACGGTTGAACAGCAGGTTCCAGCCGGCCAGCAGCGGGCGCAGATTGAACGGGAAGGTGAGCTTGCTCGGCTCGTTCTCCTGCCGTACCGCCGGCTGCGACATGAGGAAGGCATAGAGCGCCTGCAGATCGGCTTCGCTCGCCTTGGCGAAGCTCGGATAGGGGAAGGCGGGGTAGAGCTGGCGGCCGTCGCGGTGCAGGCCGGCGCGCATCGCCCGCTCGAAAGCGGCATAGGACCAGCTGCCGATGCCGGTTTCGACATCGGGCGTAATGTTGGTGGTCATCACCGTGCCGAACGGCGTCGGCAACCTAAGCCCGCCGGCATAGGGCACGCCGTCCTTGGCCGTATGGCAGGTGGCGCAGGCGCCCAGCGCCGCGAGCTGGCGGCCACGCTCGATCGTCGCCGCCGACCAGGTCGACGGGTCCGGCCGGGCGATCGGGGCGATCGACGGTGCGAAGGCGAGCGAGACCGCGGCGAAGGTCGCGGCGCCGGCCACGGCCGCGCGGAGCTTGCTCCACCAGGGCAGGCGCCTGGCCGGCACGCGCGGCGGCGGTTTCAATAATGGCGTGCCGTTGAGGCCGGCGAGCACGCGCTCGGGCGTCAGCGGCAATTCGCGGAAGCGGACACCGGTCGCGTCATAGACGGCGTTGACGATCGCCGCGGCGCTCGGGACCGAGGCCGACTCGCCCGCTCCCATCGGCGGCAGATGCTGGCGATCCATCAGCATGATGTCGATCGCCGGCAATTCAGGGAAGGTCAGCACCGGATAGGAGCCCCAGTCGCGGCTGGCGACGGCTGTCGTCTGCGAGAACGTCACCTCCTCGCGCAGCACCCGGCTGGTCGATTGCAGGACATTGCCGTGGATCTGATGGGTCACCCCGGCGGGGTTGACCATCATGCCGGTGTCCTGGCCGACGGTGACGCGATTGACCGTGACCTCGCCGGTCGTGCGATTGACCGCGACATCGGCGACCCAGGCGGCCCAGGCCGCGCCGACGCCCGGCCAGCTGCCATGGACATAGCGCGCCTGGGCGAAGCCGCGACCACGCATGATGTCGCCGTCCTGCTCCATGCGCGGCCCGACATGCGGCTGCCAGTTCGCCCGCTCGGCGGTGGCGCGGGTCAGCTCGGCGGCGCGCTCATCATTGATATGGCGCAGGCGGAATTCGACCGGATCGACCCCGGCCGCATGCGCGAGCTCGTCGATATAGCTCTCATGGGCGAAGACGTTCGGCATGGCCGAGACGCCGCGCAGCCAGGACGCGCGCACGATCGGCGGCATGTCGTAGGCCGTCAGCCGCATGTTTTCGTAAGTGTAGGACGGCAGCGCGGTGCGGTCGCCCATCCTGAGCGTCGCCGGCTGGTTCGGGATGCGGCCGGTCAGCAGCAGCGCCAGCGTCGGGGCAGCGTTGGACGGGTACCAGGTGTGGAAGTCGTAGGCCTTCAGCGAGCCGCCCGGCCCGAGCCCGCCCTTGATGTCGATCAGCTGGGCCGCGCCTTTCGGCTCCCAGAGATGCTCCTGCTCGCGGGTGAGCTGGACCCGAACCGGCGCGCCGACCGCGCGCGACAGCAGCACCGCGTCGGCGACGACGTCGTCGGCGCAATTGCGGCCATAGCAGCCGGCGGCCTCGAAGCGGATGACGTCGATCCGCTCCTTCGGCAGGCCGGTGAGCACGGCGAGGTCGTTCTGCAGCGGATAGGGGTTCTGGCTGCCGGTCCAGACGGTGATGCGGTCCGCGCGCACATCGGCGACGGCGCAGGACGGGCCGATCGAGCCATGCATGTGGTAGGGCCAGACATAGGTCCGGTCGAGGCGCGTCTCCAGGTTCTCAAGCGCCGCGTCGACGTCGCCCTCCTCCGCGAGAAGCCTCGGCGTCGAGGGATGGGTGCGCAGCGCCTGGCCGAGATCGGAGAGGTCAGGCGGGGTGAACTCGCGCCATTGCGCCTTCAGCTTGAGCGCGGCTTCCGCTGCCCATTCCTCGCGCTCGGCGACGATGCCGATGAAGTCGCCCTCTACCACAAGAGCGCAGATACCGGGCACATCGGCGATCGAGGCGCGATCGACGCCGATCAGGCTCCTGCCGACGAAATCGCCGGCATCCATGCCGGCATAGGGCGGGCGCACTACCCGGCCATGCAGCATGCCGGGCACGCGGACATCGTGGACGTAAGCGAAGCTGCCGGTGACCTTGGCGGGGATGTCGACGCGGGCGACCGAACGGCCGACGAGCTTGTGATGGTCGACCTGTTTGAACTCAGCGCTCCCGGCCAGCGGCAGCAGGATGCGCTCATTGGCGAGCAGCGTATCGAGCGCGATCGCTTGGGCCGTCTCGCCCTTGCGCGAGATCACGCCGTCGCTGAGCGCGATCACGTCCTCGCCGCAGCTCAGCGCCGCAGCTGCAAGACTTATCAGTCTGGCGCGGATTTGCGTCGCCGCGATCCTGATCGCGAGCGAGGTGACCTGGATCGTCTCGCTGGCGATGGTCGCGCCCTGATCGGGCGTATCGGCGGTGTCGCCGAGCACCATCTCGACCGATTCGAAGGGGAAATCGAGCTCCTCCGCCACCATCTGCGCCAGCGCGGTGCGGATGCCGGTGCCGAGATCAACATGGCCGTTGAAGGCGAGGACGCGGCCCTCCGCCGTGAGGCAGACATGCAGGTCGAGCCCGTCCTCGGGCGCGGCGTCGGCAGTTGCCCCCTTGCGCGGCGCGACCACGCCGATCACCCCGGCGCGCTTCAACAGTGCCTTGCGGGACAGGGGCTCGCTCATGACGCCGCCGCGTCCTGCCGGCCGCGCTCGGCGGCAAGCAGGACCGCCTTGACGATCTCGACATGGGTGCCGCAGCGACAGAGATTATGCCGCAGCGCCTCGCGCACCTCCGCCTCGCTCGGACCGGGCTGCGCGTCGAGGAAGGCTTTCGCGGTCATCACCATGCCGGAGATGCAGTAGCCGCATTGTGCCGCCTGCGCGTCGATGAAGGCCTGCTGGAGCGGATGCGGGGCATCGACGCTGCCGAGGCCTTCGAGCGTGACGATCTCGCGGCCCTCAGCCAACCTGACCGGCAAGGCGCAGGCCCGCGCCGCCTGCCCGTCGACCAGCACGGTGCAGGCGCCGCATTCGCCGAGGCCGCAGCCGAATTTCGGGCTGTTGAGCGCGAGGTCGTTGCGCAGGAAGAACAGCAGCGGCGTCTGGGCTTCGCCCGCGACCTCATGGCTCGCGCCGTTGACGCGAAGCGAAAAACGCGTCGCCGTCCTCATGGCTCGCCCAAGCGGGGCGAGGCGCGCCTGATCGTCCTGATCGTCACGGCCACCGAGATCGTTCGTATACGAATGAGAATAAGGATAAATCGGAGTGCGCTGCAAGCGGGATTTCTGCGTGAAGGCACGTCGTACCGTAGCAACGCGACCTAAGCGAGAAAGGCGCGGGGAACCCTCTCCTGCAGGAGAGGGCAGGGTGAGGTGTAGGCCGTCTACCAGTTCGGCGAGCGCTCACCGCGCGGTCGGGTTCAGGCCAACGTTTACAGTCCGAACACCTTGTAACTCTCATTTTGCCTCATCTGCTATACCAGCGGTTGCGGTGGCAGGTGGAAGACCGACAGCCCTGAGGGACACCAAGCCC